>NZ_VWXK01000001.1 GCF_011752565.1 Pantoea sp. Ap-967 | reverse complement strand
CTGCACAAGGCGCACAATCGTGTTTCGTCGTAAGCTTTTTCATGGTCTCGCCCTCGCTGCCGTTGGCTTCTTAGAACGCCACCGTGGCACTGTGATGCCTCGGCGGGGGCGAGTCCATTTAATTACAAGGGGCGGGCTTGGACGCGCTGGGTCACAGGAACCAGCGGTATTCCCGGGCGCTCACCTCTTGCAGGAACGCCAGGTGGTCCTGGCGCTTGTTCTCGCAATACACCATCACGAATTCCTCCCCCAGCCCCGCGTTGACCGCTGGGTGCTCGCGCATTGCGGCCACCGCGCCGAGCATGTCCTTGGGAAAGTCGATGCCACTGCTGCGGTCGTCATTCAACGGTGCGATTGGCGCCTGCCCGGCATCCAGCCCATGCTCCATGCCACACAGGATCGCCGCCAGCACCAGGTACGGGTTGGCATCGGCGCCCGCCAGGCGGTGCTCGATACGCAGGTTGCGTTCATCCGACTCGGGAATGCGAATGCACGCATCACGGTCCTCGAAACCCCAGCTGGCGCGGCTGGCGGCATTGACCATGGCGCCATAGCGCCGAAACGCATTGTGGTTGGCGGCGAAGATCGGCATGCAGTGCGGTAGCAAGGCCAGGCAGCCGGCCACGGCGTGGCGCAGCGGCTGTTGCTGGTCGGCCGCCAGCAGGTTGTTGCCGGCTGCGTCGTACAGGCTTACGTGCACGTGCATGCCACTGCCTGGGGCCTGCAGGTAGGGCTTGCTCATGAACGAAGCGCGCAGCCCGTGCTTGAGCGCAACGCCACGGGTGCTGCGGCAGAACAGGGCAGCCCAGTCGGCAGCTTGCAGGCCGTCGTCGCAGTGGCCGAAGTTGATCTCGAACTGGCCGGGGCCCAGTTCGGCGGTGATCACATTGGCATCGATGCCCTGGGTGTTGGCGGTGTCGACCATGTCGCGCAGCACGTCGCTGAAGCGCGACAGCCGTTCGATATGCATGTTGGGCTGGTCGTCCGGGTCGTCGCTGAACGGGTCGCGGGGGAACTGCGGCAGGCCTTGCTTGAGCGCCCGGTCGAACAGGTAGAACTCCAGTTCGAACGCCACCACCGGGCGAATGCCACGGCGTTCCAGGCGCTGCAGCACCCGAGCGAGCACTTCGCGGGGTTCGAACTCGATGGGCGCGGCGGTGCCGTCGGAACTGATCAGCATCTGGCCCAGCGGCTCGCGCTCCCAGGTCACCGGCTTGAGCGTGCCGGGCACCAGGCGGCGGATGGCATCGGGGTCGCCGTCGTTGAAGCAGTAGTCGCCAATTGGGAACAGCCCGCCCTGCACGCCCAGCAGCACGCAGTTCTGCGGCAATTTCAGCGGGCTGCCGGCGGCGACTTTTTCCAGCATGTCGATGGGGTAGCGTTTGCCGTAGAAGTGCCCGGGGATATCCAGGCTGAGCAGGTCGACATGGCCGACCTCGGGGTAACGGGCGCGGAAGGCGCGCACTTCACTGAGCAGATCGGGAAAGGCTGATGGAGGGGTCATGCAATGCTCCTGTGGAACAAACCGTAACTGTCTGATGCAACGATGACTGTGTAGGAGCGGGCTTGCCCCGCGAAGCAGGCGGCGCGGTGCATGGCACCGGCTTCGCCGGTGTTCGCGGGGCAAGCCCGCTCCTACAGGGGGCGCGTGCGGGCATTTATCATCGGAATACCCAGAGGACGCGGGTCGCCTGGTTGGTCAGGTTGGCGTAACGGAAACGGCGGTTGGGCGGCAGCTGGAAGCTGTCGTTGGCGGCTAGGGTCACGGCCTGTTCGTCACTGGCCAGCCACAGCGTCAGTTGCCCTTCAAGCACGAAACCGCCTTGCTCGGAGCTGTCGTTCAGGTGCCCCTGGCCACTGCTGGCGCCGGGGGCCAGGTGGCTTTCGAGCATGGCGAAGCGGCCGTTGAGGGTGGGCGACACCAGCACGTCGCTGATGCCTTCGGCGTAGTAGATCGTGCGCCGCTCGCCGGGGCGGGTCACCCAGTTCAGTGCAGGGGGCTGGCTGGCCTGGTAGAAGTAGGTGGTCGGTACCTGCAAGGCTTCGCTGATCGCCGTGAGGTCGGCCACGGTCGGTTGCGACAGGCCGCGCTCGACCTGGGAAACAAAGCCCAGCGAGCGCTTGACCTTGCCCGCCAGCTCATCGAGGGTCAGCCCGCGGTGCTTGCGCAGGTCGCGAATCAGCAGGGCCAGGCCCTGGGCATCTTCAGACATGGTCGCGCATCCTGTACCAGGCCTTGGCCGCCGCCTCCAGCGGTGCGGCCAATAGGTCGCCGCCGGGGAAGCGGCCATTGTCGATGCCCTGGTACAACGCCAGCAGGTCATCGTCGCCCAAAATCGCATCACTGACTGCGCGTGCGGCGGCCAGGGTTGGCAGCACGCCGTGGCCGGAGAACCCTTGCAGCCAGTAGCGCTGGCCCTGGCGACCGACATCGGGGGTGCGCCGCAGGCTGCAATCGATATGCCCGCCCCAGGCGTAGTCGATGGCAACGCCCGCCAGTTGCGGGAACACCCGCTCAAGGTAAGGCCGGGTGGCGCTGGCGACGTCCTTGGGTATGCCGCCCAGGTAGGTGCAGCCGCCGCCGAACAGCAGGCGGTGGTCGGGCGTGAGGCGGAAGTAGTCGGGCACGAACTGGTTGTCGATCACGCAACTGTTGTGCGGCAGGAGCGAACGGGCAAGGTCGGCGTCCAGTGGCGCGGTGGCCACCTGGTAGGAACCAACCGGCAGCAGGCGGCGCGACAGGCTGCGGTCGAGGCGGTCGATATAGGCGTTGCAGGCCAGCACCAGCACGGCGCAGCGCACCTCGCCGTGGGCGGTACGGGCGACATGGCCGTTGCTGGTTGCCTGGTAGCCCAGCACTTGGCTTTGTTCGAAAATGCGCCCGCCATGGGCCTCGATGGTTGCCGCCAGGCCCTGGGCCAGTTTCAGCGGGTTCAGGTGGGCACCCTTGGCATCGTACAGCGCGGCCTGGTAGCGCGGGCTGTCGACCCATTGCGGCAGTTCGTCCCGGCCGATCAGGCGCAGGGCGTCGTAGCCCCATTTGTGCTCGGCGTCGTGCAGGGCTTCTTCGAGCAGCTTGACCCGGCGTGGAAGCACCGCGGTCCACAGGCTGCCAAGGCGGTAGTCGATGTCGAAGCCGTGGCGCTGTGGCAGTTCGCGCAGCTCATCGGCGGCCCAGCACATGCTGTTCCACAGGCGGCGGGTGCGCTCGATGCCCAGGGCTTTTTCCAGCGGGGGCATGTCGCACGACCAGCCGAGCAGGGCCTGGCCGCCGTTGCGCCCAGAGGCGGCCCAGGCGACGCGGCTGGCTTCCAGCAGGGTGACGCGCTTGCCGGCCAGGGCCAGGCGCAGGGCCGTGTGCAGGCCGCTGAAACCGCCGCCGACGATGAGCACATCGGTGTCGTGCGAGCCTTGCAGGGTAGGGCGCAGGGGGATGCTGGCGGGGTAGGTCTGGGCGTAGTAGCTGGCGACGTGCTGGGCGGACTGCTTGAACATGCCTTGGCCTCATGAAATTTATTGTGATTATTTTCATGAAAATTTAGCAGAAGATTTTCACGGCGCCAGGCCGTTGGTCTTTTCTCTTGGGGGGAGTGGACTGTGGGCGATCCTGTAGGAGCGGGCTTGCCCCGCGAACACCGGCGAAGCCGGTGCCATACACCGCGTCGTCTGCTTCGCGGGGCAAGCCCGCTCCTACAGGCATTTGAGCAAGACAGCTGGTGAACCCTCAACTTGAGGCTTTACGCCTAGGTTTGCGCGCAGCGGTCTTGCCATCAGCTGCCTTACTCTTCCCGGCACTGCGGCGCTTCTTCTTCCACGGCGCGGTCTTGCCCACTGCAGGCCCAGTGATGGTCATGCGCAGGCCGCTGCAGCGCTCCACCAGCTTGCCCATCCACGCCGACTGGCGGGCGACGAATTCTTCCAGGCTCATCTCGCCACTTTGCACCATGTCCAGCGCCTGCTCCCAGATCGCCGTGGTGCCGGGGTCGGCGATGGCCCGGGGCACTGCGTCGATCAGGCTGAAGGCGGCCGGTGTGGCGGCCAGGGCCTTGCCGTTTTTCACCAGGTAACCGCGGTCGAGCAGGCCCTGGATGATGCTGGCGCGGGTGGCTTCGGTGCCGATGCCGGTGGTTTCCTTGAGCTTCTGCTTCAGCCGCGGGTCGTCCACCAGCTTGGCGACATTCTTCATCGCCTTGATCAAGTCGCCTTCGGTGAAGGGCTTGGGTGGCTGGGTCCACAGGTCCTTGAGCTGCAGGCCCTGCAACTGGCACTCCTGGCCTTCGCGCAGGGCCGGCAGCACCTGGGCGGGCGGGGCTTCGCGGCCTTTGGCCGGGGTCAGCGCCTCGGGCAGGGCGCGGCGCCAGCCGGGTTCGACGATCTGCTTGCCGACCGCGCGCAGGGCTTGGCCTGCGCAATCGAAATCGGCCTGGGTGCGGTCGTACTCGTGGTTGGGCAGGAACTGCGCCAGGTAGCGGGCGCGGATCAGCGTGTACACCGCCTTGTGCTTGGCCGGCAGCCGCGCCGGGTCACTGGCGGCGGCCGTGGGGATGATGCCGTGGTGGGCGCTGACCTTGGCGTCGTTCCAGGCGCGAGAGCGCCGTTGCGGTTCCAGGTGCGGTTGCAGCGCTGCGAGGCTGGGGTCGGCACGCTGCAGGGCGGCGAGAATGGCCGGGGCTTCGCCGTGCTGGCTGAGGGGCAGGTAGCCACAGTCGCTGCGCGGGTAGGTGATCAGCTTGTGGGTTTCGTACAGCGCCTGGGCGATGTCGAGGGTTTCCTGGGCGCCCAGGCCGAACTTCTTCGAGCACAGCTCCTGCAGGGTGCCAAGGTCGAAGGGCAGGGGCGCGGCTTCGCGCACGCGCTCGGTGGCAACCTTCACCACCCGTGCGCTGCCGGCGGCCTGCATGGCGGCGGCAGCCTGCTGCGCCAGCGCCTGGTTCAGGCAGCGGCCCTGGTCGTCGCAGGCGTCTTCCGGCGCCCGCCACTGGGCGTTGAACACCTGGCCTGCGGCCTGGAGTTGCACGTCGATGGCCCAGAACGGCACCGGCACGAAATCGGCGATGCTGCGGTCGCGGTCGACCACCAGGCGCAGGGTAGGGGTTTGCACCCGGCCCACCGGCAGCACGCCCTGGTAGCCGGACTGGCGGCCGAGCAGGGTGAACAGCCGGCTCATGTTCATGCCGATCAGCCAGTCGGCGCGCGAGCGCCCCAGCGCCGAGTGGTAGAGGTTGAAGGTTTCCTGGCCTGGCAGCAGGCGCGCCAAGGCCTTGCGGATGGACGCATCGTCCAGGGCCGACAGCCACAGGCGCTGGATGGGGCCGCGGTAGCGGCAGTGCTCCACCAGTTCACGGGCGATCATCTCGCCTTCACGGTCGGCGTCGGTGGCAATCACCAGTTCGCGGGCTTCGCCAAGCAGGCGCTTGACGGCCTTGAACTGGCTGGCGGTCTTGGGCTTGACCTGCATTTTCCACTTTTCCGGGATGATCGGCAGGTCGGCCAGGTTCCAGCGCTTGTAGCGTTCGTCGTAGCTGTCGGGCGGGGCGGTTTCCAGCAGGTGGCCGATGCACCAGGTCACGCAGACGTCAGTGCCTTGCCAGCAGCCGTCGGCCTTGCGGTTGGCACCGAGTACCTTGGCGATGTCTTTGGCCTGGGAGGGTTTTTCGCAGAGGAACAGGCGCATGGCCGGGAACGCTTCATCGGGAATGATGGGTACTAGGATGCGCAAGCGGGGGCGCACAGGCAAGCTTTATCTGGATGGATGTACAGGTTTTTGTCAGGGGGAGTGTCATTTCCTGTGCCGGCCCTTTCGCGGGGCAAGCCCGCTCCTACAAAGGCCCCCGCATGCCCCAGGGCCATACGGGCCCCTGTAGGAGCGGGCTTGCCCCGCGAAAGGGCCGGTGCAGGCTTCAGGCGCGCGAGTCGCGCACCATGTCCACGTGGGGAATGCCGGCTTCGAGGAATTCCTCGCTGACTACGCGAAAGCCCAGGCGCTCGTAGAACGGCGTGGCGTGCGTCTGGGCGCTGAGCATCTGCTGCTTCAGGTCGCGGTCCTGCGCTTCGGCGATCACCGCATGCATCAGTGCATCGCCAACCTTGAGGCCGCGCCAGTCCTTGAGCACCGACACCCGGCCGATGGTGCCGTCGGGCAGCAGGCGGGCGGTGCCGATCGCGTAGTCGCCCTCAAGGGCCAGGAAGTGGGCGGCCGTTGGATCGTCCGAATCCCATTCCAGCTCCGGCGGCACATGCTGCTCGGCGATGAACACGGCTTCACGGATGCGGCGGATGTCCGCGTTGTCCTTGTGCCAGTCGGCGAGGCGCACACGAATCTTATTCATTGGCGAATCCCAGGCTTCCTTGTTTGATCAACTGCTGTACCAGCATAAGGCCATCTTCATCTTGCAACCACTGCTCAAGGTTGTCGATGTGTAACGCATCCGCCGAGCACACCAGCTTCAGCAGCTCGCGCAGCTTGGCCGGCAGCGGGCAGCTGCGGCCGCTGGCGAACAGCATCAGGTCGTCGTTGAGCTCGGACCAAGCCATGCGCGCGCTCGGGTTGCGAATCAGGATGGCGCCGTCTTCCAGGGCTTCCACCAGCTCTTCTTCGCTCAGTTCTTCGCCAACCACCTGCTCCGGGTAGCGCGGCTCGGTCATGAACTGGCCAAACCAGGTCAGCAGCAGGTCCTTGTCGTTGGTGTGCTTGTCGATCAGCGCCTTGAGGCGGTCGAGGGCATCGTGCTGGATCTGGTGTGGGTCGCTGGCAGGCTGCGCGTCGGCGTCGCTGTAACGCTCCTCTTCGGGCAGGAACTGGCCGAGGAAGTCGGTGAAGTGGGTCAGCACTTCAGCCGCGCTTGGCGCACGGAAACCGACCGAGTAGGTCAGGCAGTTGTCCACGGCCACGCCGTAGTGGGCCAGGCGCGGCGGCAGGTAGAGCATGTCGCCCGGCTCCAGCGTCCACTCGGCGCTTTGCTCGAATTCGGCAAGGATGCGCAGGTCAGCGTGCTCCAGCAGTGGGCTGTCGCTGTTGCACATCTGGCCGACCTTCCAGTTGCGCTCGCCGTGGCCTTGCAGCAGGAACACGTCGTAGTTGTCGAAGTGCGGGCCGACGCTGCCGCCTGGGGTGGCGAAGCTGATCATCACGTCGTCGATGCGCCAGCTTGGCAGGAAGCGGAAGTGCTCCAGCAGCTCGGCCACTTCCGGAACGAACTGGTCGACGGCCTGCACCAGCAGGGTCCAGTCCTTCTCGGGCAACTCGGCGAAGGTGTCTTCGTTGAATGGGCCGCGGCGCAGCTCCCACGGGTGGGCGCCGTGCTCAAGGACGATGCGCGACTCGACTTCTTCTTCCAGGGCCAGGCCGGCCAGCTCGTCGGGGTCGATAGGGCTTTCGAAGTCTGGGAATGCCTGGCGCACCAGCAGCGGCTTCTTCTGCCAGTAGTCGCGCATGAATTCGCGGGCCGAGATGCCGCCGAGCAGCTGCAGTGGAGTATCAGGATTCATGTTCAACCTATTGAAAAAACGTAATTTTCGTCCGGGAATAAAAACGCCCGGCTAGGCCGGGCGTTGAACGCGACGGTCAGCTTAGATGCGTTTGGCCTGGGCTGCCGCGTTACCGATGTAGGTAGCGGGGGTCAGCAGCTTCAGTTCGGCCTTGGCGTCGGCAGGCATGTCGAGGCCGTCGATGAAGGTCAGCAGCGCTTCTGGCGTGATGCCCTTGCCACGGGTCAGCTCCTTGAGCTTCTCGTAGGGGTTCTCGATGTTGAAGCGGCGCATCACGGTCTGGATTGGCTCGGCCAGCACTTCCCAGCAGGCGTCCAGGTCGGCGGCGATGCGCGCCTGGTTGACTTCCAGCTTGCCGATGCCCTTGAGGCTGGCTTCATAGGCGATGACGCTGTGGGCGAAGCCCACGCCCAGGTTGCGCAGCACGGTGGAGTCGGTCAGGTCACGCTGCCAGCGCGAGATCGGCAGCTTGCTGGCCAGGTGCTGGAACAGGGCGTTGGCGATGCCCAGGTTGCCTTCGGAGTTCTCGAAGTCGATCGGGTTGACCTTGTGCGGCATGGTCGAGGAGCCGATTTCACCGGCCACGGTCTTCTGCTTGAAGTAGCCCAGCGAGATGTAGCCCCAGACGTCGCGGTCGAAGTCGATGAGGATGGTGTTGAAGCGGGCAATGGCGTCGAACAGCTCGGCGATGTAGTCGTGCGGCTCGATCTGGGTGGTGTACGGGTTGAACTGCAGGCCCAGCTCGTCTTCGATGAAGGCGCGGGCGTTCGCTTCCCAGTCGATTTGCGAGTAGGCCGACAGGTGGGCGTTGTAGTTGCCCACGGCGCCGTTGATCTTGCCCAGCAGCGGCACGGCGGCCACTTGGGCGATCTGGCGCTCCAGGCGGTACACGACGTTGGCCAGTTCCTTGCCCAGGGTGGTCGGCGAAGCTGGCTGGCCATGGGTGCGCGACAGCATTGGCACGTTGGCGTGGGCGTGGGCCAGGGCGCGGATGGCGTCGGCGATCTGGCGCATCAGCGGCAGCAGCACGTCGTCACGGCCAGCGCGCAGCATCAGGGCGTGGGACAGGTTGTTGATGTCTTCGCTGGTGCAGGCGAAGTGGATGAACTCGCTGACCTTGGCCAGCTCAGGCAGTTGGGCGGCCTGCTCCTTGAGGAGGTATTCGATCGCCTTGACGTCGTGGTTGGTGGTGCGCTCGATTTCCTTCACGCGCTCGGCGTGCTCAAGCTTGAAGTCGGTGGCCAGGCTGTCCAGCAGGGCATTGGCTTCGGCGGAGAACGCCGGCACTTCGCCGATCTGCGGGTGGGCGGCCAGGCGCTGCAGCCAGCGCACTTCGACCAGGGCGCGGAAACGGATCAGGCCGAATTCGCTGAAAATGGGGCGCAAGGCCTGGGTTTTGCCGGCATAACGGCCGTCTACAGGGGAAACCGCAGTGAGCGAAGAGAGCTGCATGGGGTGTTCTCGGACAGTCAGGCTTTTGGAAGGGCGCATATCATACATGAAATTTGCGCCCGGGTCGGGTGGCTGACCAAAGGTCGGGCCTATAAACCATGTCGCGGTGCGACCGTAGGAGCGACTGCCAAGTCGCGATGGGGTGCGAAGCAGCCCCTGCAATCTGTGCCGCGGGCGAAATTGCAGGGCCGCTGCGCGCCCCTTTTCGCGACTTGGCAGTCGCTCCTACAGAGGGTTTCTGTCGCCTCTCAGGAAGGCGTACGCATCATGTCGTACAGTTCGTTGAGCAGCTTGCGCCGGCTGAACACCAGCTGCCAGCGGTGCCCGCCCAGCTGGCGCCACAGGCGCGCGGCGCGGATGCCAGCCAGCAGCAGGGCGCGAATCTTCGAGGCGTTGCTGGCCTGTTGCAGGAAACGCATGTCGCCGTGCACCTGGATACGCTGGCGCAGGGTGCTCAGGGTGTCTTGGTACAAGGCTCCGCTGGAAGCGATGACGTTTTCGTGAACCAGGCCGAAATGCTCGGCCTGGGACTGAATTTGCGGCAGGCGGTTGCCAATGGTGTCGAGCAGGTCGCCACGCTTGTTCAGCTGGCGCTCCAGGCCCAGCATCGACAAGGCGTAGCGCAGCGGCTCGCGCTGCAGGCTGCTGGGGTCGCGTTCCAGGGCGCCGACCAGTGCGCGGTAGCCGTCACGCAGGTTGAGGTCGTCGCCGCCGAACACTTCCAGGGTGTTGTTCGGGTCGCGCACCAGCAGGCTGCCGAGCATGCAACCGATGTTGGCCTCGCTGGCCTGGCCGGTGCGGGCGATGCGGTCGACCAGCACGGCGGCCTGGAAAACACCGCCCAGGGCAATCAATTGCTCCTGCAGGTTGCTCATGCGCGCGGGCTCCACGGCTCGGCGGTTTCGATCACGCCGCCGCCCAGGCACACCTCGCCGTCATAGAACACCACCGACTGGCCCGGGGTCACGGCGCGCTGCGGTTCGTCGAACACGGCGCGGTAACCGGTAGCGCTCTGTTCCAGGGTGCAGTGCTGGTCGCCCTGGCGGTAGCGCACCTTGGCCGTCAGGCGGCGCGGGGTGCTGAGGTCGACCGGGTTGACCCAGAAGATTTCCGAGGCGAGCAGGGCGCGGGAGAACAGCCATGGGTGTTCGTTGCCCTGGCCAACCACCAGCACGTTGCGGGTGAGGTCTTTGTGCAGCACGTACCACGGCTCGTCGCTGGCGTCTTTCAGGCCGCCGATGCCCAGGCCCTGGCGCTGGCCGATGGTGTGGTACATCAGGCCGTGGTGGCGGCCGATCACTTCACCGTCGGTGGTTTCGATGTTGCCCGGCTGGGCGGGCAGGTACTGCTTGAGGAAGTCGCTGAAGCGGCGCTCGCCAATGAAGCAGATGCCGGTGGAATCTTTCTTCTTGGCGGTGGCCAGGCCGTGTTTTTCGGCGATGGCGCGCACTTCGGGCTTTTCCAGCTCACCGACCGGGAACAGGGTGCGGGCAATTTCCTTGCCGCCCACGGCGTGCAGGAAGTAGCTCTGGTCCTTGTTCGGGTCCAGGCCCTTGAGCAGTTCGGTCAGCGCGCCGGTGTCGCGGCGGCGCACATAGTGGCCGGTGGCGATCAGGTCGGCGCCCAGCGACAGGGCGTAGTCGAGGAACGCCTTGAACTTGATTTCGCGGTTGCACAGGATGTCTGGGTTGGGCGTGCGGCCGGCCTTGTACTCTTCAAGGAAGTGCTCGAACACGTTGTCCCAGTACTCGGCGGCGAAGTTGGCGGTATGCAGCTTGATGCCGATGCGGTCGCACACGGCCTGGGCGTCGGCCAGGTCTTCACGGGCGGTGCAGTATTCGGTGCCGTCGTCTTCTTCCCAGTTCTTCATGAACAGCCCTTCCACCTGGTAGCCCTGTTCCATGAGCAGAAGGGCGGAGACGGAAGAGTCCACGCCGCCGGACATGCCGACGATGACGCGGGTCTTGGCGGGGTCTTTGAGTGCTGGGCTGGTCATGTTTACCGGTGTGTATCAAGGGGGAAAAACGCCGATTCTATCAAAACCGGCGCGGCGCGTCAGTCGCGCAGCAGCTCAAGGCTGTGCAAGGGGCCCTGGAGGTAGTCGTCGAGGCAGCGCGGCACCAGCTCGCTGCGCCAGCGGGTGGGGTCGGCCAGCAGCTCGTCACGGGTCAGCCACACGGCGCGCACGATGTCGCTGTCGAGCGCCAGGTCCTGGTGGAGGCGCAGCGGGCGGGCGGCGAAGCAGATGCGCTGGTAGGTCACGCCGTTGCTCGGGGCGGTGTACAGGTAGATGCCGACCACGCCGGTGAGCTCGACTTCCCAGGCGGTTTCCTCAAGGGTTTCGCGCAGGGCGGCCTGGCGTAGGGTTTCGTTGGGTTCCAGGTGGCCGGCAGGTTGGTTGAAGACGTGCTGGTTGGCCTTGAATTCTTCGACGAAGAGGAATTTGCCGTCGTGTTCGACGACGGTGGCGACGGTGATGTGGGGTTGCCAGGTCATTGGGGTGTCCTTTTAGGTTGCTGGGGCCGCTGTGCGGCCCATCGCGACTTGCAGTCGCTCCTACCGGGGGCGATCGTTCGTAGGAGCGACTGCAAGTCGCGATAGGCCCGCACGGAAAACCCAGAAAGCACAAACCCCGGTGCGTGGCCGGGGTTTGTGTTGTTACGTCAAGCGAACCTTACAGGGCGGCAATGGCGCTGTTGAGGGTCTGGCTTGGGCGCATCACCTTGGCGGTCAGCTCGGCATCCGGGGCGTAGTAGCCACCGATGTCGGCCGGCTTGCCCTGAACGGCGTTGAGCTCGGCGACGATGGTCTCCTCGTTCTCGGTCAGGGTCTTGGCCAGCGGGGCGAAGCGGGCCTGCAGGGCGGCGTCGTCGCTCTGGGCAGCCAGGGCCTGGGCCCAGTACAGGGTCAGGTAGAAGTGGCTGCCACGGTTGTCGATACCGCCAACCTTGCGCGAAGGCGACTTGTTGGTGTCGAGGAACTTGCCGGTGGCCTGGTCCAGGGTGTTGGCCAGCACCTTGGCGCGTGGGTTGTCGTAGGTGTTGCCCAGGTGCTCCAGGGAAGCGGCCAGGGCCAGGAACTCACCCAGCGAGTCCCAACGCAGGAAGTTCTCTTCCACCAGCTGCTGCACGTGCTTGGGTGCCGAACCGCCGGCGCCGGTTTCGAACAGGCCACCGCCGTTCATCAGCGGCACGATCGACAGCATCTTGGCGCTGGTGCCCAGTTCCATGATCGGGAACAGGTCGGTCAGGTAGTCGCGCAGCACGTTGCCGGTCACCGAAATGGTGTCCTTGCCTTCGCGGATGCGGGCCAGGGAGAACTTGATGGCGTCGACCGGGGCCAGAACGCGGATGTCCAGGCCGGTGGTGTCGTGATCCTTCAGGTACTTCTGGACCTTCTCGATCATCACGCCGTCGTGGGCGCGGGCTGGGTCCAGCCAGAACACCGCTGGGGTGTTGCTCAGGCGGGCACGGTTGACGGCCAGCTTGACCCAGTCCTGGATCGGCGCGTCCTTGGTTTGGCACATGCGGAAGATGTCACCGGCTTCGACGTTCTGCTCCAGAACGACCTGGCCCTTGCCATCGACCACGCGCACGACGCCGTCGGCCTTGATCTGGAAGGTTTTGTCGTGGGAGCCGTACTCTTCGGCCTTCTGCGCCATCAGGCCAACGTTCGGTACGCTGCCCATGGTGGTTGGGTCGAAGGCGCCGTTGACCTTGCAGTCTTCGATGGTGGCCTGGTAGATGCCGGCGTAGCAGCGGTCCGGGATGATCGCCTTGGCGTCTTGCAGTTCACCGGCGGTGTTCCACATCTTGCCCGAGTCACGGATCATCGCTGGCATCGAGGCGTCGACGATGACGTCGCTTGGCACGTGCAGGTTGGTGATGCCCTTGTCGGAGTTGACCATGGCCAGGGCTGGACGCTCGGCGTACAGGGCCTGGATGTCGGCTTCGATCTCGGCCTGCTTGTCGGCTGGCAGGTCCTTGATGCGGGCGTACAGGTCGCCGATGCCGTTGTTGGCGTTGAAGCCGACTTCAGCCAGGGCTGCGGCGTGCTTGGCCAGCACGTCGTTGTAGAACTCTTCGACGATGACGCCGAACATGATCGGGTCGGAAACCTTCATCATGGTGGCTTTCAGGTGCACCGACAGCAGCACGCCGGAGGCCTTGGCATCGGCGATCTGCTCGGCGATGAAGGCTTTCAGGGCCTTGCGGCTCATGGTGGCGCAGTCGATTACTTCGGCGGCTTTGACGGCGGTTTTTTCCTTCAGCACGGTGGTGCTGCCGTCTTTGCCGACCAGCTCGATGCGCAGGCTGTCGTCAGCCTCGATCAGTGCGGCTTTTTCGCTGCCGTAGAAGTCTCCCTGGGTCATGTGGGCAACGTGCGACTGGGAGTCGGCGGCCCAAGCGCCCATTTTGTGCGGGTGCTTGCGAGCGTAGTTCTTGACCGACAGCGGTGCGCGGCGGTCGGAGTTGCCTTCGCGCAGCACGGGGTTCACGGCCGAACCCTTGATGCGGTCGTAGCGTGCGCGGGATTCTTTTTCCTCGGCACTGGCCGGCGCGTCGGCGTAGTCAGGGATGTTGAAGCCCTTGCCTTGCAGTTCCTTGATCGCGGCCTTGAGCTGCGGTACCGAGGCGCTGATGTTCGGCAGCTTGATGATGTTGGCTTCAGGGGTGGTAGCCAGCTGGCCCAGTTCCGCCAGGTGATCGCCTACTTGCTTCTCTGCGCCCAGTTGCTCCGGGAAGGCGGCAAGGATACGGCCAGCCAGGGAGATGTCGCGAGTTTCGACGGCGATGTCAGCCGAAGCGGTAAAGGCTTCGATGATCGGCAGCAGCGAGTAGGTGGCGAGGGCAGGGGCTTCGTCGGTGAAGGTATAGATGATCTTGGAACGGGTGGGCATGCGGGTTAACTCTCTGTGTGCTGAGCGTGCTCGAGTCTCGTGTTGCGCAGGGTAGGCGCATCGCCCTGGCAACGCCATGAGCGGAAAGTCGAGAGGCTGCGAGCTGTGATGGTGGATGCATCAGTCGAGCGTCAATGCTGAGCTGCGGTAACAGTCCAGGCTTTTTCTGGCCAGGCTTTCAGGCCCTTCACGGCCAAGGGCGGTCCGCATTTTCCTGGGATTCGCCCCGATGACCCTTCGGTCGCGGCGCAGTATACCAAACCAATCGGACTAATCAGCAAGGCCAAGTGACATCCTCGCCATTTATAAGACCAAAGACGTAGGGGCAATGTGGTGTAGTGACGCACCCATTGTGTTGCATTCTTCGCGGGCAAGCCCGCTCCCACAGCTTGCAGGTCGGCGGATGTGGTTTAGGCTCATTGCATCGCACGATGTCCAATCACACCCGACAGCGGAGTAGTGCAAGCATGGGATACCAGAAAATCAAGGTTCCGGCCGACGGCACCAAGATCACCGTCAATGCAGACCATTCGCTCAACGTTCCTGACAACCCGATCATTCCTTATATCGAAGGCGACGGGATTGGCGTCGATGTCTCGCCGGTGATGATCAAGGTGGTCGATGCTGCCGTGCACAAAGCCTACGGCGGCAAGCGCAAGATCGCCTGGATGGAGGTGTATGCCGGCGAAAAGGCCACCCAGGTGTACGATCAGGACACCTGGCTGCCCCAGGAAACCCTGGATGCAGTGAAAGACTACGTGGTGTCGATCAAGGGGCCGCTGACCACCCCTGTTGGCGGGGGTATCCGTTCGCTCAACGTGGCCTTGCGCCAGCAACTCGACCTGTACGTGTGCCTGCGCCCGGTGCTGTGGTTCCAGGGCGTGCCGAGCCCGGTGAAAAAGCCTGGCGACGTGGACATGGTGATCTTCCGCGAGAACTCCGAGGACATCTACGCCGGCATCGAGTGGAAGGCCGGCTCGCCCGAGGCGAACAAGGTGATCAAGTTCCTCAAGGAAGAAATGGGCGTTACCAAGATCCGCTTCGACCAGGACTGCGGCATCGGCGTCAAGCCGGTTTCCCGCGAAGGCACCAAGCGCCTGGTGCGCAAGGCCCTGCAGTACGTGGTGGACAACGACCGCGAGTCGCTGACCCTGGTGCACAAGGGCAACATCATGAAGTTCACCGAAGGGGCGTTCAAGGACTGGGGCTATGAAGTGGCCCGCGACGAGTTCGGCGCCGAGCTGCTCGATGGCGGCCCGTGGATGAAGTTCAAGAACCCCAAGACCGGCCGCGAGGTCATCGTCAAGGATGCCATCGCCGACGCCATGCTCCAGCAGATTCTGCTGCGCCCGGCCGAGTACGACGTGATCGCCACCCTCAACCTCAACGGTGACTACCTGTCCGACGCCCTGGCGGCGGAGGTGGGGGGTATCGGCATCGCGCCGGGGGCGAACCTGTCCGACACCGTGGCCATGTTCGAGGCCACCCACGGCACCGCGCCCAAGTACGCCGGGCAGGACAAGGTCAACCCGGGCTCGGTGATTCTTTCGGCGGAAATGATGCTGCGCCACATGGGCTGGACCGAGGCGGCCGACCTGATCATCAAGGGCACCAATGGCGCGATTGCCGCCAAGACCGTGACCTACGACTTCGAGCGCCTGATGGACGGGGCCACCCTGGTGGGCAGTTCAGGGTTTGGCGATGCGATGATCAAGCATATGTAAGGATAGGCAGGGCAATTTAAAACCGGCCGCTTCCATAAAGAAGCGGCCGGTTTTTTCGTATACCGGCAGAGTAGAACAGGTCAGGCGTTGCTGGTGACGGCCTCCGGCGTGGAATCTGCCTTCACGGCTGAGCTGCCGGAAATGTTCACCGCGTGCTTGCCCTTGGGGCCTTGCACGATGTCGAACGTCACGGTCTGGCCGGCCTTGAGGGTCTTGTAGCCTTCCATCTGGATGGCGGAATAATGGGCGAAGAGGTCTTCGCTGTCGCCGTCGGCGTTGACGAATCCGTAGCCTTTGGCGTTGTTGAACCACTTGACTTTACCGCTTGCCATCCCTATGTCCCTCTGCAAAGGACTCCATCACTGGAGTATCATCCACTTCATCCGCATACGAACCTGCGAAAAAACCGGTTGACTGCGCGGATCTTTATCGACCACGGTGGGTTCTTATTGGTTGTAACACCGTTTTGCCGATAGTCAAGGTCACGCGGCGCCTGCGCTGGCGACGGCCTCGGCGGCCAACCCACAACCTTAACCTGTCGCTCATGATGAAATTCTTTCCATGCATGCACCCAGTGAGATTCGACTAACATTCAATCAGGATCGCCCGCAATCGAACGAGGACGACGGCTCAGGTCTTGCCGTTCAGGAAGCCAAGCCGATCCTGCAGGCGCCACCGATGTACAAGGTGGTTTTGTTCAACGATGACTACACACCGATGGATTTCGTCGTCGAAGTGCTCGAAACGTTCTTCAGTTTGAACCGCGAGCTGGCGACCAAGATCATGCTGACCGTCCATACCGAGGGGCGGGCAGTGTGCGGATTGTTTACCCGTGACATCGCCGAGACAAAGGCCATGCAGGTCAACCAATACGCCAGGGAAAGCCAGCATCCGCTACTCTGTGAAATCGAGAAGGACGGTTAATCGCCGACCACTTGGGTATGAGGTGAAGCTATGTTAAACCGCGAGCTCGAAGTCACCCTCAATCTTGCCTTCAAGGAGGCCCGTTCGAAACGTCATGAGTTCATGACCGTCGAACATCTGCTGCTGGCACTCCTTGACAATGAGGCTGCTGCGACCGTTCTGCGCGCCTGTGGCGCCAATCTCGAAAAGCTCAAGCACGACCTGCAAGAGTTCATCGATTCCACCACTCCCCTGATTCCGGTCAATGATGAGGACCGCGAAACCCAGCCGACCCTGGGCTTCCAGCGTGTGCTGCAGCGTGCCGTGTTCCACGTGCAGAGTTCCGGCAAGCGTGAAGTCACCGGCGCCAATGTGCTGGTGGCGATCTTCAGCGAACAGGAAAGCCAGGCCGTGTTCCTGCTCAAGCAGCAGAGCGTGGCCCGCATCGATGTGGTCAACTACATCGCCCACGGCATCTCCAAGGTGCCTGGCCATGGTTCGCACAGTGAAAGCGACCAGGAAATGCAAGACGAAGAGGGCGGCGAAACGTCCTCTTCGAGCAACCCGCTGGACGCCTATGCCAGCAACCTGAACGAGCTGGCCCGTGCCGGCCGTATCGACCCACTGGTGGGTCGCGAGCAGGAAGTGGAGCGCGTTGCGCAGATTCTGGCGCGCCGGCGCAAGAACAACCCGCTGCTGGTGGGCGAAGCCGGTGTTGGCAAGACTGCCATCGCCGAAGGCCTGGCCAAGCGCATCGTCGACGGCCAGGTGCCCGACCTGCTGGCGCAAAGCGTGGTCTACTCCCTGGACCTTGGCGCGCTGCTGGCCGGTACCAAGTACCGTGGCGATTTCGAGAAGCGCTTCAAGGCGCTGCTTGGCGAGCTGCGCAAGCGCCCGCAGGCGATCCTGTTCATCGACGAGATCCACACCATCATCGGTGCCGGTGCGGCGTCGGGCGGGGTGATGGATGCCTCCAACCTGCTCAAGCCGCTGTTGTCGTCGGGTGAGATCCGTTGCATTGGCTCCACCACCTTCCAGGAGTTCCGCGGCATCTTCGAGAAAGACCGTGCCCTGGCGCGGCGCTTCCAGAAGGTTGATGTCAGCGAGCCGTCGGTGGAAGACACCGTTGGCATCCTGCGTGGGCTGAAAGGGCGTTTCGAAAGCCACCACAACATCGAGTACAGCGACGAAGCCCTGCGCGCCGCCGCCGAACTTGCCTCGCGCTACATCAACGACCGCCACATGCCCGACAAGGCCATCGACGTGATCGACGAGGCGGGCGCCTACCAGCGCCTGCAGCCGGAATCCAACCGGGTCAAGCGCATCGAGGTTCCGCAGGTCGAGGACATCGTTGCCAAGATTGCGCGGATTCCGCCGAAGCATGTCACCAGTTCCGACAAGGAGCTGCTGCGTAACCTGGAGCGTGACCTGAAGCTGACCGTGTTCGGCCAGGACCAGGCCATCGACTCGCTGGCGACCGCCATCAAGTTGTCCCGGGCTGGGCTCAAGTCGCCAGACAAGCCAGTCGGTTCGTTCCTGTTCGCCGGCCCCACCGGCGTGGGTAAAACCGAAGCGGCGCGGCAGCTGGCCAAGGCCCTGGGCGTTGAGCTGGTGCGCTTCGACATGTCCGAGTACATGGAGCGCCACACCGTGTCGCGGCTGATCGGTGCACCGCCCGGCTACGTTGGCTTCGACCAGGGCGGGCTGTTGACCGAGGCGATCACCAAGCAACCGCACTGCGTGCTGCTGCTCGATGAAATCGAGAAGGCCCACCCGGAAGTCTTCAACCTGCTGCTGCAGGTGATGGACCACGGCACCCTGACCGACAACAACGGGCGCAAGGCAGACTTCCGTAACGTGATCCTGATCATGACCACCAACGCCGGCGCCGAAACCGCCGCGCGGGCCTCGATCGGCTTCACCCATCAGGACCATGCGTCCGATGCCATGGAAGTGATCCGCAAGAGCTTCACGCCGGAGTTCCGCAACCGCCTGGATACCATCATCCAGTTCGGCCGCCTGAGCACCGAGACGATCAAGAGCATCGTCGACAAGTTCCTCATCGAACTGCAGGCGCAGCTGGAAGACAAGCGCGTGCTGCTGGAAGTCAGCGATGCCGCCCGCGGCTGGCTGGCGGTTTCCGGCTACGACGTGCAGATGGGCGCACGGCCGATGGCGCGGCTTATCCAGGACAAGATCAAGCGGCCGCTGGCCGAGGAGATCCTGTTTGGCGAGCTGGCCGAGCATGGTGGCGTGGTGCACGTCGACCTGCGCGATGGCGAACTGGTGTTCGACTTCGAGACCACGGCTGAGGTGGCGTGACAGCTGGCCGCTTTGCGGCCCTTCGCGAGCGTTGCTCGCTCCTATATGGGAATTCGGTCCCTGTAGGAGCGAGCGCAGCTCGCGATCAGCCGTGACGCGGTTTCAACAGGCACAAAAAAGCCCGGCACATGGCCGGGCTTTTTCATGGCTTGAGCTTAGCGCGCACGGTAAGTGATGCGGCCCTTGCTCAGGTCGTACGGCGTCAGTTCGACGCGGACCTTGTCGCCAGTGAGAATACGGATGTAGTTCTTGCGCATCTTTCCGGAGATGTGCGCGGTTACGACGTGCCCGTTTTCCAACTCCACGCGGAACATGGTGTTGGGCAGGGTGTCGACGACAGTACCTTCCATTTCGAAGCTGTCTTCTTTCGACATGCAGTAGAGCCCTCGGATCCAGTGTTGGCCCGACGCATATCCGCACCGGGCAAAAAAGTGGCGTGGATTATGCCCGAAAACTGTGTGTCAAGCCAATGCTTTCAGTTGAGGGTGACCCAGCGCTGGTTTATCAGCAATTCTATTGGCCGGTACTGCGTCTTGTAGTTCATTTTCTTGCAGTTCTTGATCCAGTACCCCAGGTAAACCGCCTCCAGGTCCTGGCGCAGCGCCTCGGTGATCTGCCAGAGAATGGCGAAACGGCCCAGGCTGCGGCGTTCTTCGTCGGGCTCGTAGAAGGTGTAGACCGCCGACAGGCCGTTGGGCAGCAGGTCGCACACCGCCACCGCCAGCAGGCGGCCTTCCAGGCGGAACTCGTAGAACCAGCAAAAGGGCAGGTCTCGCACCAGGAAGGTGGCAAACTGGTCGCGGCTGGGCGGGTACATGTCGCCGTCGGCGTGGCGGGTTTCGATGTAGCGCCGGTACAGGTCGAAATACTCTTCCCTGAACGCCGGGCGGGCGGCGGTTACGCTGAGGTCGGCGTTACGCTTCAAGATGCGCCGCTGCTGGCGGTTGGGAATGAAGCGCGCGGCCGGGATGCGCGCCGGCACGCAGGCGTTGCAGTTCTGGCAGTGCGGGCGGTACAGGTGGTCGCCGCTGCGGCGAAAGCCCATTTCCGACAAGTCGGCGTACACGTGCACGTCCATCGGCTGGCTGGGGTCGAGAAACAGCGTGGTCGCCTGTTCGTCCGGCAGGTAGCTGCAGGAGTGGGGTTGAGTGGCATAGAACTTCAACCGCGCCAACTCTGTCATGATCAACCCCTCGGTGAGACTTTGCTTTAAGTGTAAGCCAGCTGGCAAAACTCGCCTAGCAAACCCAGGTGGCGCTATTGGGCTGGTCGAGGTGCTTGGCCAGGTACTCGGCAAATGCGGCTCGGCTGATGGCACGGGCCCCCAGGCTGTGCAGGTGGTTGGTCGGCATCTGGCAGTCGATCAGCACGAAGCCTGCGTTGCGCAAGTGCTGGACCAAGGTGGCGAAGCCGACCTTGGAGGCATTGTCGGCGCGGCTGAACATCGACTCGCCGAAGAACAGCTGGCCCATGGCCAGGCCGTACAGGCCGCCCACCAGCTCACCGTCCTGGCGCACTTCCACCGAGTGGGCGATGCCGCGCCGGTGCAGCTCGCAGTAGGCGTTGCGCATGGTGTCGGTGATCCAGGTGCCGCCCTCCGGGTCGCGTGGCGCGGCGCAGGCGGCGATCACGGCCGGGAAGTCGGTGTCGAAACTGACCTGGTAGCGCCCCTGGCGCATCAGCTTGGCCAACGAGCGCGACACGTGCAGCTCGTCCGGCAGCAGC
This sequence comes from Pantoea sp. Ap-967, assembly GCF_011752565.1. Classification (GTDB taxonomy): domain Bacteria; phylum Pseudomonadota; class Gammaproteobacteria; order Pseudomonadales; family Pseudomonadaceae; genus Aquipseudomonas. The sequence continues at coordinate 511,213 of NZ_VWXK01000001.1, read as the reverse complement.
ACCGTGCGCGGGTCTGGCGACCACCAGAGAATCGGCTGGCCGTCCGAGTACCAGGGGAAGCAGCCGTGGCGATAGGCTTGCACCAGGCGCTCGGGGCTCAGGTCGCCGCCGGCGGCGAGCAGGCCGTTGGGGTCGTGCAGGGCCTTTTCCAGGGGCGGGAAGGTCAGTGAGTCGCGGGTTAGCCAAGTGAGCATGGTCTATCGTGCGGTGGGGGAGGGGAGAGGGCAGCATGGCTTGCGTGCACGGCAGGGTCAATGGTTGTGGATCCTTCGCGGGCAAGCCCGCGCCCACAGAGGTCGGTACGGACAACCAAATAGGCGATTTCCTACACATTCATGAAACCTTAGGCACCATCCGCTACATTTGCTGTCACACCTGTGCAAAAACACAGCATAAGCCTTTGTCACAAAAGAAAATGCATGCTCAAATTGCACCCATATGAAAGTCGCCCCCCAGCCAGGCTCCATACGGCGCGCCGTCATGGCGGCTGGCGGGCAGTAATGTTAAAAGTAGTGGTTCATTGGCCAAGCACCGGCCGATCACTACTGGACGCGCAGCACGCGCAGGAATAGACGCGTTTTGAAGAAATCCACCGCAACTCCAGCTCCCTTGCCCGTGCCCCTGTGGCGGCAGCAGCTGCACTACCGCCTCAAGGAAGGTGCGTTGATCGCTGTCGGCGCCCTGTGCCTGTACCTGTGGATGGCACTGCTGACCTACGACAACTCCGACCCAGGCTTCAGCCACACCAGCAACGTCGACCAGGTGCAGAATGCCGCCGGGCGTGCCGGTGCGTACTTCGCCGACATCCTGTTCATGGTGCTGGGCTATTTCGCCTACATCTTCCCGTTGCTGCTGGCGATCAAGACCTGGCAGATTTTCCGTGAGCGCCACCAGCCCTGGCAGTGGAGCGGCTGGCTGTTCTCCTGGCGGCTGATTGGCCTGGTGTTCCTGGTGCTGTCGGGCGCCGCGTTGGCGCATATCCATTTCCACCCGCCCGCGAGCCTGCCGTTTTCCGCAGGTGGCGCCCTGGGCGAGAGCCTGGGCGACCTGGCGCGCAACCTGCTGAACGTGCAGGGCAGCACGCTGATGTTCATCGCCCTGTTCCTGTTCGGCCTGACCGTGTTCACCGACCTGTCGTGGTTCAAGGTGATGGACCTGACCGGCAAGATCACCCTCGACCTGTTCGACCTGGTGCAAGGCGCGGCCAGCCGCTGGTGGGAAGCGCGCAACGAGCGCAAGCGCCTGGAAGCCCAGTTGCGCGAGGTCGACGAGCCGGCTTTCGACCTCAAGGCCCGTGCCGACAAGCGTGAAGCGGCCAAGCCGCAGCCACGCGAACGCGCAGAGCCCGTGGTCGAGCGCAGCGAGCCGCCCGTGCGTGCGGTGGCGCCGCGCGAGCCGGCCATTGCCCGTGAGCCGATTGCCCGTGAGCCAGTGGTGGCCCGCGAAACCGTGGTGGCCCGCGAACCTGCCGCAGCACCGGTGATCATCCCGCCAACCCCGGCCAAGGCGCCGGAGCCGAGCAAGCGGGTGATGAAGGAAAAACAGGCGCCGCTGTTCGTCGACAGCGCTGTCGAAGGCACCCTGCCGTCGATTTCCATTCTCGACCCCGCCGAGCAGAAGAAGATCGAGTACTCGCCCGAGTCGCTGGCCGGTGTCGGCCAACTGCTGGAAATCAAACTCAAGGAATTCGGCGTGGAAGTGTCGGTGGACTCCATCCACCCAGGCCCGGTGATTACCCGTTACGAAATCCAGCCGGCCGCGGGTGTGAAGGTCAGCCGTATCGCCAACCTGGCCAAGGACCTGGCGCGTTCGCTGGCCGTGACCAGCGTGCGGGTGGTGGAAGTGATTCCCGGCAAGACCACCGTGGGTATCGAGATTCCCAACGAAAACCGGCAGATGGTGCGCTTCTCCGAAGTGCTCGCCACGCCGCAGTACGACGAGCAGAAATCGCCGGTCACCCTGGCCCTGGGCCACGACATCGGCGGCAAGCCGGTAATCACTGACCTTGCCAAGATGCCGCACCTGCTGGTGGCCGGTACTACCGGTTCCGGTAAGTCGGTGGGCGTGAACGCGATGATCCTGTCGATCCTGTTCAAGTCCAGCCCGGAAGATGCGCGGCTGATCATGATCGACCCGAAAATGCTCGAACTGTCGATCTACGAGGGCATTCCGCACCTGCTGTGCCCAGTGGTCACCGACATGAAGGACGCCGCCAACGCGCTGCGCTGGAGCGTGGCCGAGATGGAGCGGCGCTACAAGCTGATGGCCGCCATGGGCGTGCGCAACCTGGCCGGTTTCAACCGCAAGATCAAGGACGCCCAGGAAGCCGGCGAAATCATCCACGACCCGCTGTACCGCCGCGAAAGCATGGACGACGAGCCACCGGCGTTGAAAACCCTGCCCACCATCGTGGTGGTGGTAGACGAATTCGCCGACATGATGATGATCGTCGGCAAGAAGGTCGAAGAGCTGATCGCCCGTATCGCCCAGAAGGCGCGGGCGGCCGGTATCCACCTGATCCTCGCCACCCAGCGCCCGTCGGTGGACGTGATCACCGGCCTGATCAAGGCCAACATCCCGACCCGCATGGCGTTCCAGGTGTCGAGCAAGATCGACTCGCGGACCATCATCGACCAGGGCGGCGCCGAGCAGCTGCTGGGCCACGGTGACATGCTCTACATGCCGCCGGGCACCAGCCTGCCGATTCGCGTGCACGGTGCGTTCGTTTCCGACGATGAAGTGCACCGCACGGTCGAGGCCTGGAAACTGCGCGGCGCGCCGGACTACAACGACGACATCCTCAACGGCGTCGAGGAGGCCGGCAGCGGCTTCGATGGCGGCGGTGGTGGCGGTGGCGATGGCGAAGATTCCGAGAGCGACGCACTGTATGATGAAGCCGTGCAGTTCGTGCTGGAAAGCCGCCGCGCGTCCATCTCGGCCGTGCAGCGCAAGCTGAAGATCGGCTACAACCGCGCCGCGCGCATGATCGAGGCCATGGAGATGGCCGGCGTGGTCACCCCGATGAACAGCAACGGCTCGCGGGAAGTGATTGCCCCAGGCGGCCCGCGCGACTGATGAACACCTTGCCGGGCGCCAACGGTGGCGCCCGGCCTATTCAATGCTCGATGAGGATTCCCATGCGCGCGATTCGCATGCTGTTGGTTTCTGCCCTGACCTTGGGCTCGGTTACGGCTTATGCCGGTGAGCAAGACGTACAACGCCTGACCCAGCTGCTGGAAAAGTCGCAGACCCTGGAGGCCAACTTTTCCCAGCTGACCCTGGACGCCGGCGGCACCAGCCTGCAGGAAACCTCCGGCAAGATGACGGTAAAACGCCCGGGCCTGTTCTACTGGCACACCAATGCGCCGCAGGAGCAGGTGGTAGTGTCCGACGGCAAGAACGTCACCCTGTGGGACCCGGACCTGGAACAGGCGACCATCAAGAAGCTCGACCAGCGCCTGAACCAGACCCCGGCGCTGTTGTTGTCCGGTGATGTGTCGAAAATCAGCCAGAGCTTCGACATCACCTCCAAGGAGCAGGGCGAAGTGATGGACTTCACCCTCAAGCCCAAGACCAAGGACACCTTGTTCGACTCCCTGCGCGTCTCGTTCCGCAAGGGCCTGATCAACGATATGCAGCTGGTCGACAGCGTCGGCCAGCGCACCAACATCCTGTTCAATGGCGTCAAGGCCAACCAGGCGGTGCCGGACAGCCAGTTCAAGTTCGACATCCCCAAAGGCGCGGACGTCATCAAGGAGTAAGCAGAGCTCGCCATGGACCTGTTTCGAAGCGAACCCGTCGCCCAGCCCCTGGCTGCACGCCTGCGCCCGTCGAACCTGGACGAGTACGTCGGCCAGGAGCACCTGCTGGCGCGCGGCAAACCGCTGCGCGAGGCGCTGGAGCAGGGCGCGCTGCACTCGATGATTTTCTGGGGGCCGCCGGGAGTGGGTAAAACCACCCTTGCGCGGCTGCTGGCGCAGTTCTGCGACGCCCATTTCGAAACGGTGTCGGCGGTGCTGGCCGGGGTCAAGGAGATCCGCCAGGCGGTGGAAGTGGCCAAGCAGCAGGCCGGCCAGTATGGCCGGCGTACCATCCTGTTCGTTGACGAAGTGCACCGCTTCAACAAGTCCCAGCAGGACGCCTTCCTGCCCTACGTGGAAGATGGCACGCTGCTGTTCATCGGCGCCACCACCGAGAACCCGTCCTTCGAGCTGAACAACGCGCTGCTGTCGCGGGCCCGGGTGTACGTGCTCAAGAGCCTGGACGAGCCAGCGCTGCGCAAGCTGGTGAACCGTGCGCTGAGCGAAGAGCGCGGCCTTGGCAAGCGTAACCTGCAGGTGGGTGATGAGGCCTTCAAGATGCTGATGGCCGCCGCCGATGGCGATGGCCGGCGCATGCTCAATTTCCTTGAAAATGCCGCGGACCTGGCCGAAGACGGCAGCGAAATCGACGTGCAGATGCTGCAAAGCCTGCTCGGCGACAGCCGCCGCCGGTTCGACAAGGGCGGCGAGGCGTTCTACGACCAGATTTCCGCCCTGCACAAGTCGGTGCGCGGTTCCAGCCCCGATGCAGCCCTGTACTGGTTCGCGCGCATGCTCGATGGCGGCTGCGACCCACTGTACATCGCCCGCCGCGTGGTGCGCATGGCCAGCGAGGACATCGGCAACGCCGACCCCCGCGCCTTGAGCCTGTGCCTGGCGGCCTGGGACGTGCAGGAGCGCCTGGGCAGCCCCGAGGGCGAGCTGGCGGTGGCCCAGGCCATCACCTACATCGCCTGCGCGCCGAAGAGCAACGCCGTGTACATGGGCTTCAAGAACGCCCTGCGCGAGGCGGGCGAGCATGGCTCGCTGGAAGTACCGCTGCACCTGCGCAACGCCCCGACCAAGCTGATGAAGCAGCTGGGCTACGGTGACGAGTACCGCTATGCCCACGACGAGCCCGATGCCTACGCCGCCGGTGAAGACTACTTCCCCGACGCACTGGAGCCACGGCCGTACTACCAGCCCGTGCCCCGCGGCCTGGAGCTGAAGATCGGCGAGAAGCTGCGCCACCTGGCCGAACTTGACCGCAACAGCCCGCGGCAGCGGAGAAAGCCGTGATGGCCGTTGCCTTGGGCTATACCAGTATCAGCGCAGTGGCCGGGCTGTCGGCCCGCCACTGACCCCATTCTGAACCAACACCTACCTATAACGAGAGAACGATATGCTCGATTCCAAACTGTTACGCGGCCAACTTCAGGAAGTGGCAGATCGCCTGGCCTCCCGTGGCTTCAGCCTGGATGTCGCGCGCATCGAATCGCTGGAAGAGCGCCGCAAGGCCGTGCAAACCCGCACCGAGCAACTGCAGGCCGAGCGTAACGCCCGTTCCAAATCGATCGGCCAGGCCAAGGCCAAGGGCGAAGACATCGCCCCGCTGATGGCCGATGTGGAGCGCATGGCCAATGAACTGGCCGCCGGTAAAACCGAGCTGGACGCCATTCAGGCGGAGCTTGACGGCATCCTGCTGACCATCCCCAACCTGCCGGACGCCAGCGTGCCGGTGGGCGCCAGTGAAGACGACAACGTCGAAGTGCGCCGCTGGGGTACGCCAACGGCCTTCGACTTCGAGATCAAGGACCACGTCGCCCTGGGCGAAGTGAGCGGTGGCCTGGACTTCGAGGCGGCCGCCAAGCTGTCTGGCGCCCGTTTTGCCGTGCTGCGCGGCCCGATTGCCCGCCTGCACCGCGCCCTGGCGCAGTTCATGATCAACCTGCACACCGGCGAGCACGGCTACGAGGAGCACTACACCCCGTACCTGGTGCAGGCCCCGGCCCTGCAGGGCACCGGCCAGCTGCCGAAGTTCGAGGAAGACCTGTTCAAGATCACCCGCGAAGGCGAGGCTGACTTCTACCTGATTCCAACCGCCGAGGTGTCGCTGACCAACCTGGTGGCCGGTGAAATCCTCGATGCCAAGCAGTTGCCGCTCAAGCTGGTCGCCCACACCCCGTGCTTCCGCAGCGAAGCCGGTGCGTCGGGCCGTGATACCCGCGGCATGATCCGCCAGCACCAGTTCGACAAGGTCGAGATGGTGCAGGTCGTGGAGCCGTCCAAGTCGATGGAAGCCCTGGAAGGCTTGACTGCCAACGCCGAGCGCGTGCTGCAGCTGCTGGAGCTGCCCTACCGCGTGCTGGCCCTGTGCACCGGCGACATGGGCTTTGGCGCGGTGAAAACCTACGACCTGGAAGTGTGGGTGCCAAGCCAGGACAAGTACCGCGAAATCAGCTCCTGCTCCAACTGCGGTGACTTCCAGGCGCGCCGCATGCAGGCGCGCTGGCGCAACCCGGAAACCGGCAAGCCGGAACTGGTGCACACCCTCAACGGTTCGGGCCTGGCCGTTGGCCGTACCCTGGTGGCGGTGCTGGAGAACTACCAGCAGGCCGACGGTTCGATTCGCGTGCCGGACGTGCTGAAGCCGTACATGGGCGGCGTCGAGGTTATCCGCTAAATGGATTACCTGCCGCTGTTCCACAAGCTGCAGGGCGGCCGTGTGCTGGTCGTCGGCGGCGGTGAGATCGCCCTGCGCAAGGCGCGCCTGCTGGCCGATGCTGGCGCTGCGCTGCGCGTGGTGGCGCCGGACGTCGACGGCCAGCTGGCCGCGTTGGCCCGGGAAGGTGGCGGTGAGGTGCTGGTGCGTGGCTATCAGGCCACTGATCTTGCCGGTTGCCGGCTGGTGATCGCGGCCACCGACGACCCTGGGCTCAATGCCCAGGTGTCGGCCGATGCGCAGGCGCAGAGCCTGCCGGTCAACGTGGTGGATGCGCCGGCCTTGTGCACGGTGATCTTCCCGGCGATCGTCGACCGCTCACCGCTGGTGATTGCGGTGTCCAGTGGCGGCGATGCCCCGGTGCTGGCGCGGTTGATCCGTGCCAAGCTGGAGGCCTGGATTCCTTCGGCCTATGGCGAACTGGCGGGGCTTGCGGCGCGTTTTCGGCACAAGGTGAAATCCCTGTACCCGGACGTCAACCAGCGCCGTGGTTTCTGGGAAACCGTGTTCCAGGGGCCGATTGCCGAGCGCCAGCTGGCTGGCCAGGGTGGCGAGGCCGAGCGCCTGTTGCAGGCGATGGTCGACGGCGCGCCGGTGCAGCAGGGCGGTGAGGTGTACCTGGTGGGGGCGGGGCCGGGCGATCCGGATTTGCTGACCTTCCGCGCCTTGCGCCTGATGCAGCAAGCCGACGTGGTGCTGTACGACCGTTTGGTGGCACCTGCGATCATCGAGATGTGCCGGCGCGATGCCGAGCGTATCTACGTGGGCAAGCGCCGCGCCGACCATGCCGTACCCCAGGAGCAGATCAACCGGCTACTGGTCGACCTGGCCCAGCAGGGCAAGCGGGTGCTGCGCCTCAAGGGCGGAGATCCGTTCATCTTCGGCCGTGGTGGCGAGGAGATCGAGGAACTGGCCGAGCATGGCATCCCGTTCCAGGTGGTGCCGGGCATTACCGCGGCCAGTGGTTGTTCCGCCTACGGTGGCATTCCGCTGACTCACCGGGATTACGCCCAGTCGGTGCGCTTCGTTACCGGGCACCTCAAGGATGGCACCAGCAACCTGCCCTGGCATGACCTGGTGGCGCCGGCCCAGACCCTGGTGTTCTACATGGGGCTGGTGGGCTTGCCGACCATCTGTGCCGAACTGATTCGCCATGGGCGGGCGGCCAGCACTCCGGCGGCCCTGGTGCAGCAAGGGACCACGCGCAATCAGCGGGTGTTTACCGGCACCTTGGCGGATTTGCCAGCGCTGGTGGCCCAGCATGAGGTGCATGCGCCGACCCTGGTGATTGTCGGGGAAGTGGTGCGGTTGCGCGACAAGCTGGCCTGGTTCGAAGGTTCGCAAAACGGCTGAAATCGTTGGGGCCGCTTTGCGGCCCTATCGCGACCTGCGGTCGCTCCTACCGGGCATGCATATCCCCTGTAGGAGCGACCGCAGGTCGCGATAGGGCTGCAAAGCAGCCCCAGCGATCTCACCCCTGATATATCCCTTTCCCGACCAACCGTTCGCGGTCATGCGGCACGGTAAAGTCCTGCAACGGCCCCTTTGGCACGATCCCGTTCGGGTTGATGGTCTTGTGGCTCATGTAGTAATGCTTCTGGATATGCTCCATGTCCACAGTCCCCGCCACCCCCGGCCACTGGTACAGCTCACGCAGCCAGTTCGACAGGTTGTGGTAGTCGCTCAGGCGCCGCAGGTTGCACTTGAAGTGCCCGTGGTACACCGCATCGAAGCGCACCAGCGTGGTGAACAGACGCACATCGGCTTCGGTCAGGTATTCGCCGGCCAGGTAGCGGTTGCGACCTAGCAAGGCCTCCAGATGATCCAGCTCGTTGAACACCTCGTCGAACGCCGCCTCGTAGGCGTCCTGTGTGGTGGCGAAGCCTGCGCGGTACACGCCGTTGTTCACCGCCGGGTAAATCCGTTCGTTCAACGCCTCGACAGTGGGGCGCAGTGGCTCGGGGTACAGGTCCAGGCTATTGCCGGTAAGTTCATTGAACGCACTGTTGAAGATGCGGATGATTTCCGACGATTCGTTGTTGACGATGCGCTGCTCTTTTTTGTCCCACAGCACAGGCACGGTCACGCGGCCGGTGTAGTGCGGGTCGTCCTGGGTGTAGCGCTGGTGCAGGTACTGCAGGGCGTCGAGGTGGTCGCCGCTGGAGCCTTGCTCGGTGTCGAAGGTCCAGCCATGGTCCTGCATCAGCCAGCTGACCACGGAAACATCGATCAATGGCTCCAGGCCCTTGAGGGCACGCACGATCAGGGTGCGGTGGGCCCAGGGGCAGGCCAGCGAGACGTACAGGTGATAGCGGCCAGCTTCAGGGGCGGGCAGGGCATTGCGGCGTTGGGCGTTTTCGCGTTTGAACGTGCCGTCCTTGCCGTTTTCATACCACTGGTCATGCCAGCGGCCGTCGATCAAAAGGCCCATGCTGAGCTCCTCGGAAACAAAAGTGTTTGTCGTTGGAGCCCAGTCTAGGGAAAAACGTTCGAATAACTAGCGCAAAGACTGCAGTGGTTTTATCTGTTAATTCGATTGATTGCGCTTGGCCCAGTAGTCACGTGCCTTGGCGAACGCCTGGTCGCGGTCGTCGCCCAGGCCACGCAGGGCCAGCGCCAGGGTGGCGACCACGGCCATTTCGCCATAGCTGTCCTCGGCTTCGCCGCGCCACACGGCCAGCAAATGCTCCGGTTGCAGGCTGGGAGGCTTCACATGGCGGCGCTCGCTCAGCGCTGGCCATTCCTCGTCCCAGGCTTGCCCAGCGGTGGTGCCATACAGGTGGCTGGTGACATCCGGGTTGACCTCGATTTCGCCGCCATCGCCCTTGATCACGATGACGTGATCGCCCAACAGCTGGCTGGCTTCGCGGTGCACGGCCTGGTAACCGGGGTGGAAGATGCTCTGCAGGCCACAGCGTGCGCCCAGCGGGTTGAGCACCCGGGCCAGGGAGTGGATGGGCGAGCGCAGGCCGAGGGTGTTGCGCAGGTCGATCATCCGCTGCAACTGCGGCGCCCAGTCGTGCAGTGGGGCAAAGGCCAGGTGCTGTTGCTCCAGGGCCTGGCTGACCGACGCCCAGTCGCGGCACAGCGGGATATCCAGCAAGGCCAGCAACTGTTCGGTGTACAACCGCCCGGCGGTGTGGGCGCCGCCACCGTGCATGAGAATACGCACGCCGTTGGCGGCCAGGCACTTGGCGCTGAGCAGGTACCAGGGCAGGTGGCGCTTCTTGCCGGCATAGGTTGGCCAGTCGATGTCCACGGCAATGGGTGGCGCCTGCAGGTGGCTGCGCAGGGCTTCGGTGAAGCCGGCAAGCTCTTCGGCGCTTTCTTCCTTGTGCCGCAGCAGCATCAGGAAGGCACCGAGCTGGGTGTCTTCGACCTTGCCTTCGAGCAGCAGGGTCATGGCGGCGCGGGCCTCTTCGCGGGTCAGGCCGCGGGCACCGCGCTTGCCTTTGCCAAGAATGCGCACGAATTCGGCGAATGGGTGTTCGGCCGGGGTTTCCAGGGTCAGTGGGCGGGCGTCGGTCATATGCAATTGGTCGGCTTGGGCAGGCCCGCCAGCTTGGCGGCGAGTTTGGCGGGGGTGCCGTTGAACAGGCGGTTGAGGTGCGGGCTGTTGCCCTTTTCCGTGCCCAGCTTGAGCGCGGTGTATTTGATCAGCGGGCGGGTGGCCGGCGATAGCTGGTACTCGGCGTAGAACTGGCGCAGCAGTTCGAGGATTTCCCAGTGCTCGGCGGTCAGGGCGATGCTTTCGCGCTCGGCCAGGGCTTGGGCAACCGGGTGCGACCAGTCTTGCAGGTCGAGCAGGAAGCCGTCCTTGTCCAGGGCGATGGCGCGATCGCCTACGGTAAGCGTACTCATAACCAGCTGTTGACCTTGTCGTAGTGCAGTGACAGTTCGACGAAGGCCGGGTAGTCCACGGCTTTGGCCAGCTCGCTGGCGATGGCGCGGGCTTGCAGGTCTTCATCGAGGGCGAACAGGCGTTGGGCCAGGCCTGCCGCTTCGAGCTGGCGCTGGCTGTCGCTGCCCTGGCGCAGGGCGTAGACCGCGTCGCCGCACAACAGCACGCCGTCGTCGGCGGCGAGCAGGCGCAGGCAGCTGGCCAGGCGTTCGTCAGCGAACGGGGAGTGGGATAACACGTGCAGGGTTGCCATTAGAGCGTCACCACTTGGTCGAAACGGGCAATCAGGGCCTTGAGCGCGGCGGCGTCCAGCACCTCCACTTGCAGGGCCAGGGCGTCGGTGGGCAGCCCCCGGCGTGCCAGGCTGTGCCCGCAGGCGAACAGCTCTTCGACGCCGAACATCGGCAAGGCTTGCAGGTTGGCGGCAAGGTTCTTTTGCTGCACCGCAGCCGGTTGCTGGTCGGGTGCGAGCTGGAGTACGCCGTCATCGAGAAACAGCATGGCCAGGGGCAGGTCGAAGGCGCCACCCGCCAGGGCAATATCCAGCGCCTCGCGGGCGGACGGGCCGCTCCACGGCGCCTGGCGGCTGATGATCAACATGGACTTGGCCATTTCAGTCGCCTCCGAAGCAGACCAGGCGGTCGGCAGTTTGTGCGGCTTCATGCAGCTGGCCCAGGCCAGACAACTCCCAGGGCTTGGGCAGGTTCACCGCCGGGCGCTGGTAGCGGCTGGCCTCGGCCTCGTCGAGCACGCCACGGCGCAGGGCGGCGGCGATGCACACCACGGCATCGAGCTGGTGGGTGTCGATGAAGGCACGCCACTGGGCGGCGATGTCCTGTTCATCCTGGGGCGTGACCACGTTGGCCGAGGCGCTGTGCACCCCGTCCTGGTAGAAGAACAGCCGGGCAATCTCATGCCCGCGGGCCAGCGCCGCCTCGGCAAAGCGCAGGGCGCGGCGCGAGGAGGGGGCATGTGCCGGGGAAAATACCGCAATGGCGAATTTCATGGGCAACTCGTGCAAGGGAATGCCGCCATGATAAAGCAAAAAAGCCCGCCCCCGCTGTAGCAAGCTCGCCACGATCCCTGCGGGCTGCGCTGTAATCCCCTGCCGTAATCCCCTGTAGGAGCGGGCTCGCCCCGCGAACACCGGCGCAGCCGGTGCCACGCAGCGCCTTGCTTGCTTGGCGGGTCAAGCCTGTTCCTTGCTCACCGGCAAGAACCAGTTCAGCACCAGCGCACAAATACCACCGGTAGCCACCCCCGATTCCAGCACATTGCGAATCGCCGCCGGCATATGCGCCAGGAACTCCGGCACCTGCGCCACACCCAGCCCCAAGGCCAGCGACACGGCAATGATCAGCAACGCACGGCGGTCGAGCCGCGTGCTGGCCAGGATATTGATACCCGAAGCCGCCACGGCACCGAACATCACCATGGCCGCGCCGCCCAGTACCGGCTCAGGCACCGCCTGGATCACGCCGGCCACCGTCGGGAACAACCCCAGCAGCACCAGCATCACGGCAATCCAGATACCGATATGGCGGCTGGCAATACCGGTCAGCTGAATCACCCCATTGTTCTGGGCAAAGATCGAGCTTGGGAAGGTGTTGAACAGCCCGGCCAGCAGCGAGTTGGCGCCGTTGACCAGCACACCGCCCTTGATGCGCTGCATCCACACCGGCCCTTCGACTGGCTGGCGCGACACCTTGCTGGTGGCGGTGACGTCACCAATGGCTTCCAGCGAGGTCACCAGGTAGATCACCAGCATTGGAATGAACAGTGCCCAGGAGAAACCCAGGCCAAAATGCAGCGGCGTCGGCACCTGGAACAGCGCGGCCTGGTGCATGCCAGTGAAATCCAGGCGGCCCAGGTAGGCGGCCAGGGCATAGCCGACCGCCAGGGCGATGACGATGGCGCAGCTGCGCATCCACACCACCGGAACCCGGTTGAGCACCACGATCACCGCAAGTACGGCGCCGGACAGCATCAGGTTCTCGCCATTGGCGAAGGTGCCGTTGGCCATGGCGCCAAAGCCGCCACCCATGCTGATGAGGCCGACCTTGATCAGGGTCAGGCCGATCATCAGCACGACGATGCCGGTCACCAGCGGGGTAATCAGGCGTTTGACGAACGGCAGGATCCGCGACACGCCCATTTCCACGGAGGAACCTGCAATCACCACGCCGAAGATCGCCGCCATCACGCTTTCAACTGGCGTGCCTTGCTTGACCATCAACGCGCCGCCAGCAATCAGCGGGCCGACGAAGTTGAAGCTGGTGCCCTGAACGATCAGCAACCCGGCGCCGAAGGGCCCGAAGCGTTTGCACTGCACGAAGGTGGCGATACCGGAAATCACCAGCGACATGGAGACGATCAGGTTGGTATCACGGGCCGAAACACCCAGGGCCTGGCAGATCAGCAAGCCAGGGGTGACGATCGGCACGATGATGGCCAGCAGGTGCTGCAGCGCTGCCAACAGGCCGATCACCAGCCGTGGCTTGTCTTCAAGGCCAAGTACCAGTTCGTTGGCAGGCGCCGCCGCGCCTGGGCTGTTTTCGTGTGAGCTCATCTAGGAAGCTGCCCCGGAAGAAAAAAGGAGCGCATTCTACGGGCAGAAGTGGGATTGGGGTAGGGGAATGCACGATACCGGCAAGATCGGCGATCAATTGCCTTGTTTTCTGACTTTTTAGTCAGCTTCAGGGTGTTTTAGGAGGGAGCAGGGGGCGAGGCTGACTGGGGCTTGGCTTGGGTTATGAGGTGGGGCGGAAATCGAGCGCCGCCCGTGCGGCGCATCGCGAGCTGCGCTCGCTCCTACGTTGTGACTGCCTTGTTTGTACGACGCAATTACGAGACAGGCGCCAAGGCGGTCGCGCGCAATTCACTGGCCCGAAACAAACGTAGGAGCGAGCACAGCTCGCGATGCGCCGCGCGGGCGGCGCTCGATCTCACAGGCGCCGCCCCCTCAAGGCGAGCACCTCACAACTCTCCGCATGTTCTTCAACACGCAAAGAAAAGCCCGCCGAAGCGGGCTTTCCCAAACACTCAATCAATTCAAATCAGTCATCACGGCCCATGATGCCAAACAGCTGCAGCAGGCTGACAAACAGGTTGTAGATCGACACATACAGGCTGATGGTCGCCATGATGTAGTTCCGCTCACCGCCATGAATGATGGCGCTGGTCTGGAACAGGATGCACACCGACGAGAACAGCACGAAGCCTGCACTGATCGCCAGCTGCAGCCCGCTGATCTGGAAGAAGAAGCTCGCCACCACGGCGCCTAGCAGCACGAAGAAGCCGGCGGTGATGAAGCCGCTCAGGAAGCTCATGTCCTTGCGGGTGATCAACACGTAGGCCGACAGGCCGCCAAACACCAGGGCAGTCATGGCGAACGCCGAGCTGACAACCTCAGCACCGCCCGCCATACCCAGGTAACGGTTCAGGATCGGGCCGAGAATAAAGCCCATGAAGCCGGTGAGGGCAAAGGTGGACACCAGGCCCCAGGCCGAATCACGTAGTTTGTTGGTGAGGAAGAACAGGCCATAGAAACCGATCAGCACCACGAACACGTTCGGGTAGCCGACGCGCATCTGCTGGGCCACGAAGGCCATCACGCCGCTGAAGGCGAGGGTGAGTGCCAGCAGGCTGTAGGTGTTGCGCAGGACCTTGCTAACCTCCTGCTGCTCGGCCTGTAGGCCGTGGTTTACGGCATAATCCTGTTCGCGCATGGCGACACTCCTGTGGTTTTGGACGTTCAGATGCTAGGAGTCTACCAGAGCACTCGCAACCCGCGACACAGAGAGTTTGACAGCGTGTTTCATTACGGTATTATGGCCGCCGCAAAACAAGCTGGAAGCGTGGCCGAGTGGTTTAAGGCAACGGTCTTGAAAACCGTCGATGGGCAACTATCCTAGAGTTCGAATCTCTACGCTTCCGCCATACAAATGCCTGATTTCATTGATGTTTACCTTAGGCGACCCCTCAAAAGGGAACGTTTTGGGAACATTGGGAGATCGAAGGCAAGCGAAGGGGCCGTCAGCAGGCTGTCTGAAGTCCAGCAATCTGCACGGCCTTTCAAGAGAATGCTCCGTATCGAAAGATACGGAGCATTTTTCGTTCTAGGCTCTGTCTGAAAAAAGCCGTCCATACACCGCATGACACAAGCCAGCGAGACCATCGCGGCATAACTTATTGCGAGCTTGTCGAAGCGTGTGACGATTCGACGGTTCTCTTTCAGCCAGCCAAACATGCGTTCGATGATGTTGCGCTGTCGGTATTTGGGCCGGTCGAACAGTCTGGGTAAGCCAGGCTTGGGCTTGCGCTTCATCGAGCGCAGCGGAATGACGGGTTGCATTCGATATTGGTCGCAGTAACGGCGTAGCGCTTCGGCGTCGTAGCCCTTGTCGGCGAGCAGCCATTTGCAGCGCTTGCGCGGGCGGCCACGTTGGCTCGATGGAATGCTGACCTCGTCCAACAGTGGTTGTGCGTAGCTGATGTCACTGGCTTGACCGCCAGAGAGAAGGAAGCGCAACGGTATCCCGTTGGCGTCGCAGAGCATGTGGATTTTGGTTGTCAGGCCGCCACGGCTGCGGCCTAGAGCGTGATCGGCAGGCTCGTCAGCCCCCCCTTTTTCCGCGCTCCAGATGAAGCACGGGTTGCTCTAACAGCGGTCGAATCGATCATCCAGGTGCGGGGATCGATCAAGCCTTTGTCATTGAGTCTGAGGTGCAATCGTCTGAGCATCTGATCGAACGTTCCGCGATTTCGCCAGACTCGGAAGCGGTGATAGACCGTCGCCCAAGACCCGAAACGCTCTGGCATATCTCGCCAGGCTGCTCCTGAGCAGAGCACCCAGAGCACACCATCGAGCATCAAGCGATCACTGCTGCGGGGCCTGCCCCTAACGTGGGCTGCCGTGAAGAGATCGGCGACTACTGCCCACGCTTCATCCGAGAGTTCGTACCGCTTTGCCATCACAGAATTCCTTTCCGTAGATGGTCGGCGACTGTACAGGACCCAAGCTGCTCCAGGGCCACATTTGAGTTTCTTGGGATTTCAGACAGAGCCTAGTCTTTGAAGGCTTAGTGTGGGTCCAAGGCCGGGTACCTCCCGTGTTCCACTTCGCCGTTACCGCCGTAGGCGCTAACTAATCTCAAAGAATCATCGAGGATGGAGACTGCGTTTAATCAGCTGGTCCTTCTGTCTCAGTCTACCGCACGCTGAAGCAGTTGACTGGCCGATGCCTGGGCCTTGCGCAGCAACGCTGGGACGTCGATACCTACGAGCTCGCCTTGATGCTTCAGCACTCGACCATCGACCAGTACAGTGCGGACGTTCTCTGGCCTAGCCGAATACACCAGCAAAGCCGCCGGGTCTCCACCGCCGTATCCTGCAAGGTTGATGGCGTCGATGGCCACGATTTGCAGGTCGGCTCGCTTGCCCGGTGTCAGGGTTCCGGTCACAGATGAAAGGCCCAGTGCTTCGGCCCCGCCGCGGGTCGCCAATTCCAGCAACGCGCGCGGGTCCGGCGCCCGCTCATTGCGCTCGGTACCGCTCCACGTCAAAGCCGCGAGGCGCAGTGTGGCATACATGTCGGCACTGCCGGCCAGCGCGTTGCCATCGATGCCTAGGCCCTGCCGCTTCACAGGCGCGAAACGCGCCAACGGGGTTACGCCGTAGCCTACACGGTGTTCGCTAATCGGCGTGAGCGCAAGGCTAGCTCCGGCTTTCTCCACTGCCAGCAACTGGGTAGCGCTGGCATCTGTGGCGTGAACAACAGTAAGGCCTGGGTACAGATAGTCGCGTGCTATTAGGGCATCTAACATGGGGCCGGGTTCGCCGCTGACATGCACCTGAATGGGAAGTCCGAGTCGACGAGCCGTGTCGTACTCTCGCTGACGCATTGCCCAGTTGTCGGCATCATTGCGGTCACGCGGCAGGCGCCAGGCGAGACCGAGCTGAACCAATTCACTTGCGGTCTGGGCCCGTGCCAGAGACTGGAACTGGTCAAGGTCGATAGGGTGTCGCGTGGTTTTGTCCGGTCCACCGTAGAACAGGATGGCGCGCAAGCCTGACTGCTGCAGTGCCCGTATTGCGGCATCAGCGTGGGCAGGGGTGCGCACGTTGTCGAAGAAGTCGCCTGTAGTTGTGATACCGCCAGAAATGAGCTCCAGCGCGCCTAGATGCATGGCTTCGTAGGTATCTTTGGGCGTCATTGCTGCCGCTAAGCGAGTGCTGATGGGAAAGAACTGGCCGGCCTGGTTGCGAAATTGGCCACGCATCAAAGTGACATAGAGGTGGTTGTGAGAGTCCACGAAGCCTGGAAGTACGATTTGACCTCGGGCATCGATGACCTGGGCGTCGCCGGCATCCAGATTATGGCCGACGGCGACGATGCGCCCATCGTGAATCAGCACTTCACCGTTCTCAATGTCACCCAAGGCCGGGTCCATGGTCATCACGCGACCCGCTTGAATCAGTATGGCATTGGGGATGTCGTTGGCGTTAACTGGCTCTCCAAGGGCACCGAGCAGCAGGACGAGGAAGGCGAAGCGTGATTTCACTGGGCTGGTCCTCTTTCTGAAAATTCAGCGTGCGACGCTCCAAAGCACCGCAGCCAGGTATCGGGGAGTCTAGGGTTGATTTCCCGATTGATAATTGGCGTAGACTTCAATGAATAGTTAACTTGCTTGGTAACAGTGATGCGATTCGAGAACGTGGCACTCTTGAGATTTTTCGTTGCCGTGGTGGAATCGGGTTCACTGTCTGCCGCTGCGCGCCTTCACCATGTTTCGCTGCCTGCAGCCAGTCGCAAACTTGCTCAACTGGAGGGGATATTCGGTCTGCGACTGCTACACCGAACCACGCGTCGGCAATCGCTCACCGAGGAAGGACAGAAATTGTATGAAAAGGCGCTGTCGATCCTGGACGAGCTGGAGTCATTGGAGCGCACCTTACGCTTGAGCGGGAGTTCAGTCTCGGGGCAGCTCAGGGTGACCGCACCGGTCTCCTTTGGCAGGCGTCGTATTGCCCCCTTGCTAGCGCAATTTTCCAGTCTGCATCCGCAACTGCGGATCCAGCTGCACCTTACCGATCACGTGCTGGATATGGTCGACAGCGGTGTGGACGTCGCCATCCGTTATGGCGCCCTGGACGATTCATCCTATGTATCGCGCTCGCTGGCGCCGAGTCATCGGGTGCTCTGCGCCTCCCCAAACTACATAAGTGCCTGCGGGAAACCTGAAAGCCCGCAGGATTTGCTGAACCATCGATGCCTGGTGATTGGCATGCAGCCTTTCGCGGATTGGCGCCTGGGGGAGGAGGTCGTGCGCATCACTCCAAGCTTCTGTGCCAACGATGGCGATGTCATCCATCAGATGGCGCTTGAAGGGCATGGTATTGCGTTGAAATCGATCTGGGATGTGGCAGATGACCTGCGCGCCGGCAAGCTCTGCCACGTGTTGCCGCAATTCCAGACTCCCGCCACTCCACTGCATGTCGTCTATGCGCACAGGCACTACCTGGCACCGCGCATCCGAGCATTCACAGACTATCTGATAGAGAACCTTCGCCGCCCAGACCCTCCGGCGGTGAATCTGGAACACATTTCGCCGGAAGGATGATTGCACAGTGATCGGGCACGGCTATTGGGTGCTGTTGCTGAGGCTGGCTGAGGAAGATGCGGAGGACAGAGACCGCTCAGGTGCCTTGATCAGGAACAAAAACATCAAGCACCCGACAATGGCAACTATTGCCGCGACAATAAATGCCATGGTGAAAGAGCCCGTTCGTTCCACGATGACCCCGGTAGCGATCGGCGCAATCGAGCCTCCCAGATAGCCACCAAAATTCATCAAGCTACCGAGCGATGCAGTCAATCGAGAGGGGATAACGATGCTTACTAGCGACCATGCGCCGCCATTGGCAATGTTGAGAAAGAACATGGCACTGGAGATGAATATCACGGCATGAGTGTTACTGTCGGTGAACGCTGCGGGAACCGTGCAAAGCGCGCTGGCCAACAGCCCCAGGCAGATGGGGTACTTGCGACTGGCAACAGGCGTCATCCCTCTGTTGGTCAGATAGTCGGATATCTTGCCGACCGCCAGCAGCCCAAGTGCGCCGCAGAGAAAGGGGATGGCTACTACCCAGCCCGTATGGGCCAGGCTCAGCCCACGCTCTTGTTCGAAGTAGCTCGGCAACCAATTGAGATACAGCCAGAGCATGTAGATCACGCCCACGAAGCCCAGAATCAGGCCCCACGTCGTCGGGAGCTTCAAGAGTGATTTCCATTCTGACGCAGTCAACTGTCCCTGATCCGCGCTCTGCGCTTCGCCCCCCAGCTCAAGGCACTCCTCAGCCGTCAAGGTGACATCTTTTCGATCCCTGTATAGCGCATAAAAGACGACTGCGAGCACCAACCCTGCAATCCCGGTAGAAATGAAAATGGCGCGCCAGCCGAAATTCAGCAGGATCAGCGTAAGAATGATGGGCGCAATGGCCGGCGCGAACATCGCGGCTGATGTGAATACACTCGTCCCGAACCCACGATTCTTGATGTTGAACCACTCGCTGATGACTTTGGCGCCCCCTGGGAAATGGCAGGATTCGCCAGCGCCAAGCACAACGCGTAGCCATATGAAATGAACGTAGCTTGAGATGAAACCACACAGCAGTTGAGCGCCGGACCAGAGTGCCAAACCGAGGCTCATGGTGCGCCTCACGCCAAACCTGTCCAGCAATGCGCCCATCGGAAGCTGGGCTAGCGCATAGGACCAGGAGAAGGCTGACAGCAGTATGCCCATCTGGGTCGGTGTCACCCCAAGCTCAGTGGAGATAGCGTGGTTGGCGATGGATAAGGCGCTGCGATCGAGGTAGTTGATGATGCCGATGACGAACAGTAGGACGAGCGCGATGGTTTGAATTTTTCTGATTCGGCTGCTTTTGGGGTCCATGGTCACTGTCGAGGCAGCAATCGCCTCGATCTCCTTTTCGAAGGTGTAGAGGTAGGCCGATGTGCGCTTGCAATAGCCAGCGCCGACGGCGCTGGCTAATGCAATGTTCAGTGGGTTGGGCGGTCGCTCAGTTCCCCGTTTACCAAGCGGATTATTTTCAGTGGGTTACTGTTTTTCAAAGCGTCGGGCAGCAGCGATTCAGGATAATTCTGGTAGCAGACCGGACGCAGGAACCTCTCGATGGACAAGGTACCGACCGATGTGCCGCGTGCATCTGAAGTCGCTGGGTAGGGGCCACCGTGAACCATCGCATCACATACCTCGACACCGGTCGGGTACCCGTTCACAAGGATGCGCCCGACTTTGGTTTCGAGGATTGGCGTCAGCGCTTCAAGCAAAGGCTGATCCTGCGCCTCAGCGATCAGCGTTGCAGTCAACTGGCCGCGCAACGCGTGCAGCAGTGCTTTGAGCTGCGGGACGCCGTTCGCCTCCACCATGACGGTGCACGGCCCGAACACTTCTTCCTGAAGCAACGCGTCGTTGTCCAGAAGCAGCGCTGCATCGGCTTGGAACAATTGGGCATTGGCGCTGTTGCCCACGCCGGGTTCGCCCGCCAGATGGGTAACGCCGCTGTGGCGCTGCAAGCGATCAAGTCCGCCCTGGTAGCTCTTCAGGCCGCCACTGCTAAGCATGGTTTGAGACGGTTGGCTGCAGATTGCTTGTCCAAGCTTCTTGGCGAACGCGGTGAAGTCGTCTCCAGCCATTCCCAGCACCATTCCTGGGTTCGTGCAGAACTGGCCTGCGCCCATCGCCACTGATGCGGCAAGGTCAGCGGCAATCTTGTCGCCGTTGCTCGCCAGTGCTGCGGGCAGGATGATGACTGGGTTGATACTGCTCATTTCGGCAAACACAGGGATCGGCTGCGGGCGGGCTGCGGCCATGTCACAGAGGGCGCGACCTCCAGCCAGCGAGCCGGTGAAGCCAACAGCCTGGATAGCCGGGTGCTTGACCAGCTGTGCGCCGACACTGCTCCCATAGATCATGTTGAAAACACCCTTGGGCATCGAGGTCTTTTCCGCCGCCTTGATCACAGCAGTAGCCACATATTCAGAGGTGGCCATATGCCCACGGTGCGCTTTGAACACGACCGGGCACCCTGCTGCCAAGGCTGCGGCGGTGTCGCCGCCGGCAGTGGAAAAGGCCAGGGGGAAGTTGCTGGCACCGAAGACCGCAACAGGCCCTACGCCTATTTTGTATTGGCGGATGTCCGGGCGCGGCAGCGGTTGCCGATCCGGCAGGGCCAGATCGATCCGAGCACCGTAGAAATCACCACGTCGAAGGACCGTGGCGAACAGGCGCAACTGGCTCGCTGTGCGCACCCGCTCACCGACGATACGAGGCCTGGGCAAGGCGGTTTCGCTGGTCACCACATCCAGAAAGTCGTCGCCCAGTTCTTCAAGCTCGCTGGCAATGGCATCGAGAAATTCCGCTCGGCGTATTGAGGACAATGCACGGAAAGCCGGATAGGCATCGGCGGCGGCTTCAGCTGCAGCATTCACTTCTTTTTCAGTGGCTTCGTGAAACTGGAACGGAAGGTCTTCACCTGTGCATGCGTTCACACTGTTCCAGCGCGTCTGTCCTTCGGCACTGCGTTCGCCACCAATGAAATTGTGGCCGGATAATTGGGTCATGACAGGTTCTCCACTTAACGCGTTTCAGTAATTGTTTGATGTGGCAAGGCGTGCACTTACTTGAGCATGAAGGTGTATGAAACGATGAAGCGGTTTTCATCCCTGCGTCCTGTTGCACTTCCCTGCAGCTCTACGTTGCGAGCGCGAAATCCTAGATTTTTCAACGGCCCGCTCTGGATGACGTAGCTGATATCAATATTGCGTTCCCATTCGCTGCCGTTTTCTCCGCCTATTTCAAAATTATCCCCATGCACATAACGCGCGAACGCTGTCAGCCCAGGGACACCCAGGCCAGCAAAGTTGATGTCGTAACGTGCTTGCCAGGAGCGTTCCTGCGGGCGGTCAAATCGTAAAACTTGGATGGCGTTCGGTACTGCGAGCAGATCGGTATCGAAAATAAACGGTAAGGCACTGTCGCCAGCGTTGTATTGATAGCCAATGCTAGCGGTATGAATGCCTCGGTTGAGGCTCATGTAAACCGATGACATACGGCTGTCGATATTGCCTGCCAGCGCCTGACCGCTTTCTCCGCTGTCGAGGTAGTTGAGGGTGGTGCTCAGCCGCCACGGGTCAGCGTTCAAGGTATGCGTTGCAGTCAGCAAGTGCTGGTCATAAACGTCCTCCAAACGCCCGCCCCAGGCGCCGACGGACAACTGCGGCGTTGCCTTCCACACACCTCCCAGGTAGTTGAAATTGTCGCTGCTGACCGTCGTGTAGTTACCCACGACCAAGTCATCCCTATGGCTTGAGTCCCGGTTGTTGGCTTGGCGCACGTGGCCGACACTCAGGCTGAGGTTGTCGATTTCATTGATATCGAGCATGACGCCTTCAAAAAATTGGGGCAGTAGCCGCGTGTCATTCGACGCGATCAGTGGGACCTTCGGGAACAGGCCGCCGGCAGTGAGCTCCGTTTTTGAATACTTGAGCTTGAGCGCTGCAGTAGCTTCGGAAAATTCGTCGGCCGATTCAGGATCGCTTTTTCTAGGCCCGCCTGGTCGGGTGTAGGCCCCAGGGAGCAGGGCACTGCCACTCCTCGCCGGGGAGGAATCCAGCTTCAGGCCAAGACCTGCATAAACGTCAACGCCAACACCGATGACGCCTTCGGTATAGCCAGATTGTGCTCGGAAAATGAATCCCTGCGCCCATTCCTCGATTTTCGATTGGGCGCCGGGCGCGGCATCGCGAAAATCGTGGTTGTAGTAGAAATTTCTGAGTGTGAGATTGGCCTTGGAATCTTCAATGAAGTCTGCGTGGGCTGGCCAAGGGCTCAAACTGCACGCAGCGATGAAGCAGGGAAGGCATTTGTTAGCAACTGGGCTGCGACTCATTTTTATTTTTATCCTGAGATGTCGTGACAGCGAAGCAGGCAGAGGCGCTCAGCCATTGCTCGCGATGGCCGAGTGCACGCATTAAAGTGACTTAGAAGTATTGATGCATCAAAGCGGAGTGATCTTGACCGGCTCGCTTTGAGTGGCGCGCAACGTGTTTTTCAGCGGCGCGCCAAAGTCCGGAAGCTCGACTTCCATTTCATCACCCGGCTGCAAGTTCAATCCGTCAGCGAACGATATTGTCGCTGTGCCGAAGAAGTGAACATGGACATCGCCAGGCCTCAGGAACTGGCGATATTTAAAGTGGTGGTGTTCCAGGTTGGCAATGGTGTGGCACATATTGTCTTCGCCTGACAGGAACTCGCGCTCCCAGATAACCTCGCCGCCCCGTCGAACGCGGCTCATGCCTTTGAGGTGAGAAGGCAACTGTCCCAGACGCAATTCGGGGCCATAGGAACACTGGCGCAATTTGGAATGAGAGAGGTACAGGTAGTTCCTGCGCTCCATCACATGGTCGGAATACTCGTTACCCAGGCAATAGCCCAGGCGATAGGGCTTACCGTCCTCGCCAATGACATACAGGCCACAGATCTCAGGTTCATCTCCGCCGTCTTCAGCGAAGTCAGGATAGTCCAGCGCTGTGCCTGGACGAACGACGGTCTGGCCGTCGCCCTTGTAGAACCATTCGGGCTGAACGCCGATCTGGCCCTCTTGGGGCTTGCCGCCGGCAACACCCCACTTGAACATTTTCATCGTATCGGTGAGCGCTTCTTCGGTTTGCTCGGTCTGCTGGTGCATTTTATCCCGGGCCGCAGCGCTGCCGAGGTGTGTAAGGCCGGTGCCAGTGATCAGGCAGTGGGCGGGATCGGGGTGGTCTAGCGGGGCAAGGACGCGCTTGTCTGCCAGCAGCTTCGTGTAGTCGTGTTCGCTCTCCAGGCCGAGCTCTGCAATCAAAGCACTCAGCGTTTTCCTCTGGTTGATTGCCTGGCGGGCGAGCTCCCAAGTCGTCTCCACACCGCGTACGACCGTCACTGTGGCGCCTTCGACTACACCAACCTGACGCTTGCCATTTTCCTGCTCGAACTGGATCAGCCGCATGAGGGGCTCCTTGTTGTTGTCATCCCTCCCCAGTGGAGGTATGGCTGGACGATAAAATAGTACTTTCTTTTTGGCAAGGGCTTCCTTGTTAGCTTTTTTGGGGGTAGGATCGCCAAAAAATCAAAGTTAGTACTACTAACTCGGAGTGAGCAGCCATGACAGAACAAAAACGTCCCCTTCGCTCGGAAGCCTGGTTCGGCGCGAATGACAAGAACGGTTTCATGTACCGTAGCTGGATGAAAAATCAGGGTTTTCCTGAGCACGAGTTCCAAGGCAAGCCGGTAATCGGCATCTGCAACACCTTCTCGGAACTGACGCCTTGCAACGCTCATTTCCGCAAGCTGGCCGATCATGTGAAGCGTGGTGTGTGGGAGGCGGGTGGTTTCCCTGTCGAGTTTCCCGTTCACTCCACCGGTGAATCGAACCTGCGGCCGACCGCGATGTTCACCCGCAACCTGACCAGCATGGATGTGGAAGAGGCGATCCGCGGAAACCCGGTCGATGCCGTCGTCCTGCTGACCGGCTGCGACAAGACGACCCCAGCATTGCTGATGGGGGCCGCGAGCTGCGATGTCCCCGCCATCGTGGTCACTGGCGGCCCTATGCTCAATGGCAAGCACAAGGGCCGCGACATCGGCGCCGGAACCAGCGTTTGGCAGATGTCCGAGCAGGTGAAAGCGGGTGAAATCAGCCTGGATGAGTTTTTGGCCGCTGAGGCAGGAATGTCCCGCTCGGCAGGTACCTGTAATACCATGGGTACAGCCTCGACCATGGCCTGTATGGCGGAGGCGCTGGGCACTTCCTTGCCCCATAACGCGGCAATCCCTGCTGTGGATGCGCGTCGTTATGTACTGGCCCACCTATCCGGCATGCGGATTGTCGACATGGCCCTGGAGGATCTGCGCTTGTCCAAGATCCTGACCAAAGAAGCCTTCGAGAACGCCATTCGCGTGAACGCTGCAATCGGCGGCTCGACCAATGCGGTGATCCACCTTAAAGCCATCGCAGGTCGAATTGGCGTCGACCTTCAACTGGACGATTGGACCCGCGTCGGTCGTGGTACGCCCACCATCGTCGATCTCCAGCCCTCGGGCCGCTTCCTGATGGAAGAGTTCTACTATGCGGGTGGTCTGCCCGCAGTGATTCGCCGCCTCGATGAGGCTGGCCGGCTGCCCAACCCGAACGCGCTGACTGCCAACGGCAAGTCGATCAGTGAGAACTGCCGAAATTCACCGATCTATGGTGACGACGAAGTCATCCGCCCGATCGAACGCCCTCTGTGTGAGGATGGTGGCATGTGCATTTTGCGCGGTAACCTCGCTCCGCAAGGTGCAGTGCTCAAGCCTTCCGCCGCAACACCTTCGCTGATGCAGCACCGAGGTCGTGCGGTCGTATTCGAAACCTTCGATGATTACCGTGCACGGATCAACGATCCTGATCTGGATGTCGATGAGACCTGTGTTCTGGTTTTGAAAAATGCAGGACCCAAGGGCTTCCCGGGCATGGCGGAGGTCGGGAACATGGGCTTGCCTCCGAAGATTCTGGCTAAGGGCATCACCGATATGGTGCGCATCTCCGATGCCCGCATGAGTGGTACTGCCTATGGCACCGTGGTGCTGCATGTCGCTCCGGAAGCGGCGGCGGGTGGGCCACTTGCGGCGGTGCGAAATGGCGACATGATCGAACTCGATTGCGCCAGCGGCCGTTTGCACCTGGATATCAGTGACGTCGAACTGCAACAGCGGTTGCTCGATATCGCCCCACCGACGCTGCCGCTCATCGCAGGCGGCTATCGCCACCTTTATATCAACCACGTGCTTCAGGCCGACCAGGGCTGCGATTTCGATTTCCTCGTCGGTTGCCGTGGCTCGGAAGTGGCGCGCCACTCCCATTGAATTCAGGGGCCGATGCGCATCGGCCCGTTCTATCGCCTATTCACAAAAACATTAAAGGTGTAGAGAAATGAGCAGTCAGAACCAGCGACCACTGCCGACCCAAAGCGTAGAGCTCAACAGTGCCCGAAACCAGGATGCTGCCAGCGGGGAAGGGATCTACTACGTCCCGACCAACCCGTTCAATTACAAGCAGCCACAGGTGCCGATTCACCTCTTCGAAGCAGAGCGTCAGCGCGCGCTATTCCAAGAGGGAGGCAGCGAGGTCATCGACCTGGATCTCGGTGAGCATCTGCATCTGAACTACCCGGCCACAACGCCTAATCTGCTGGCTCGTTACGTGAAGCTGCAAGGGACTGCCCCCTTGCAAACTCAAGTCTGCGCAACGTCGGAAATCTACATCGTCATTTCCGGCACCGGTGTCAGTACGGACGGACATGCCAGTTTCGAGTGGAGTGAGGGCGACGTTTTCATTTTCAGCGCGGGCCAACTGCTCACGCACCGCGCCACCAGTGGCAACGCCTTGCTGTTCATGGCCTGCGATGCGCCTATCCTGGCGTACTCAGGCGCGCAGCCTGCCAGCCGAGAGAAGGCCATCGTTAAGCCGACGCATTATCGGCTTGATGAGATCAACGACAACATGGACAAAGCCTACGCTCGCAGCCAGGCGGCCGATGAGGTGAGCAAGGCGGTAGTATTCACTAATCGGCAGATGGAATTGCTGCGCACTACCACACCTTTCATCACCACGAACATGAATACGCTGAGCCCCCACTCAGATCAGCGACCGCACCGTCACAACGCGGCCGCTATCACGTTGGCCCTGGATTGCGAAGACGTTCATTCGATGATCGATGGCACCCAAGTGCAATGGAAGCCCGCCGGCGCGATGGTGACCCCGCCCAATGCGGTTCACTCCCATCACAATCGCGGCAATACATTGATGCGAAGTTTCGTTGTTCAGGACTCAGGCTTGTATTACTACTCGCGCACCGTCGGCTTCAGCTTCGCAGACTGATATACGGCCCCCCTGCATCAGGGGGCCTCAAACCTCTACTTCCCACAATGATAATAATCGAGGAAGAATCATGGCTATCAAACGTCGCTGGCTGGGTGTCGTTTTATTGTTCTTCGCTGGCATCATCAACTTCATCGACCGAAATGCGCTGCCTATCGCAGCACCCTTGGTTGTAAAGGAATTCGGCTTCACGCCCTCTGAAATGGGCATCGTGTTCAGCAGCTTCTTCATTGGTTATACCCTTTTCTGCTTCGTGGGTGGCTGGGCATCAGATCGTTTCGGTCCATGGCGGGTTTTTGCAGTAGCTATGCTCTTCTGGTCGGTAGCCTGCGGCTTCACGGCAGCCGCTGTCGGCTTCGCTTCGCTGATCCTGGTGCGTATCCTGTTCGGTATGGGAGAAGGGCCATTTACCTCCTGCACAAGTAAGTTCGTATCGAACTGGTTCCCTCGCAAGGAAGCAGCGTCAGCGCTTGCGGTAGCCAATGCGGGGACACCTGTCGGCGGGGCCATCGCTGGCCCGGTCATCGGCCTTATGATCTTCTACATGGGCTGGCGCCCAGCGTTCGTGGCCGTTGCGATCCTTGGCATCGTTTGGCTGATTTTCTGGCTCTACATGTCGCGAAACACGCCACGCGATGACGCCCGAGTCACTGAGCAAGAGCTTAAAGAAATCGAGATCGATCAGCCTAGCGAGCTTTTGTCGAGTGCCCAGCCGCTGCGCAGTTACCTGAAACAACCGCGCGTATTAGCAACGGCCTTCGCATTCTTCGGGTTGAACTACACGCTGTATTTCTTCCTGTCATGGTACCCAAGCTACCTGACTTCCGTTCACGGCCTCGATCTGAAGTCGATGGGATGGGTAATGGCGATCCCATGGACTTGCGCATTCATTGGCATGTTGGGCGGCGGCATGTTCTCCGACTGGATCTACCGGCGCACCGGAAGGCTGCTTTTCAGCCGCAAGATCGTGCTGATCAGCTTTTTGGGGAGTTCGGCCATCGCGATTATGTTTGCTGGCATTGTCCCGTCGTTTGTCCTGGGCGTTGCGCTCACGAGCTTGGGCATCTTCCTCTTGTACATGACCGCCACGACATACTGGACGATCCTCCAGGCAGTGGTACCTAAAACCAGGATTGGTGGTGTGGGGGGCTTTGTTCATGCCCTGGCGAACATCGCGGGCGTCATCGGGCCGGTTGTGACCGGGTTCATTGTCCAATGGACAGGTTCCTACACCAGTGCGTTTGTTCTGGCAGGTATAATCGCGGTCTTGGGGGCATGTGCCGTGCTGATGTTCGTGCGCTCTGACACCGAGGCATCGGTCGAGCATCCAGGGCATCCCGTAGCCGAGTAAGGGGAGGGGGCAGGTGATGGAAGACCAAACATTCAACGCGGTGGCACCTGGTGAGCGTGGCGGGCATGGTCAGTGGTATCATGCGGCCTCCAGCGAGCTTCGGAAGCCAGTGAAGATGGATGCCCCCTCCAAACAAGTCGGTAAAAGTCGGCCGTCTGATATCGTGCAGACGCTCGGATTGCAGATCATCGGCGGGCATTTCAAGGAAGGTGAAAAGCTCCCGCATGAAAGCGAGCTCATGGAGACGCTGGGTGTGAGTCGAACTGTCTTGCGCGAATCTTTCAAGGTGCTGACCGCCAAGGGGCTGGTGTATTCCAGGCCAGGGCTGGGGACGGTTGTGAAGGCGCGAGAAAACTGGCATGTGATGGACCCGGAAGTGCTGTGTTGGCTTGTCGAGTGCACCCCGCAATCCCAGTTCTTCGAAGCCCTGACAACGGTACGACGCATCTTTGAACCTGCCATGGCTGCTCTTGCCGCTTCGCGAGCAGAAGCGGCGGACATCGCGGTGATCAAGGACGCGTACGAGCGAATGGAAAAGGCAAAGGACCGTACCGAGTTTCTGGTGCCAGACCTGGACTTTCATCGCGCTATTGCCAAGGCGACGCATAACTTCTTCCTGGTTCACCTTTCGGACATGTTGTCCGTGGCGCTGCGTGAATCCATCGAGCTGACGGTTCAGCGGCCCAACGTCAGCTCGCACAGCCTGCCCAGGCATAAAGCGATTCTGACTGCCATTGAAAGTCGGGATCCCGCCGCTGCCAGGCAGGCATCTCTCCTTCAGCTGGATGACACTGAAGAAGCCAAAGAACTCGTGAGCAACAAACTCACCACCCTCTGATTATTTGGGCAGCGCGCTGACGCGCTAGCCATAAATACTTATCGACACCCACGGCGCTCAGCCGATGGGTGCACATGCTCATGGCCCACAGCCAGACAATAATAAGGAGCACTCAGTGATCGACGAGGCCCGCGTTACGCGAAAAATCACCCTCAAACTCATACCCTTTCTTGTACTGCTGTATGTGGTTGCTTATATAGACCGTTCTGCCGTTGGTTTTGCCAAGCTTCATATGGGGGCTGATGTAGGTATCGGCGATGCAGCCTATGGCCTGGGAGCAGGTTTGTTCTTTATCGGCTACTTCCTTTTCGAAGTGCCTAGTAATCTCTTGCTTGACCGATTTGGTGCGCGCCGTTGGTTTGCTCGAATCCTGCTAACCTGGGGCGCTATTACCATGGCGATGGCGCTGATCAGTGGGCCGTACAGTTTTTATTTCCTCCGTTTTCTCCTTGGGGCGGCCGAGGCTGGATTCTTTCCCGGAGTACTGTATTACCTCACCCAGTGGTACCCAATCCGCAACCGAGGCAAAGTTGTTGGTTTATTCATGCTGTCTCAACCGGTTGCCATGGTTGTGACAGGCCCACTGGCTGGGGCGCTGCTCGGAATGGAAGGGGTGGGTGACCTGCACGGCTGGCAGTGGCTGTTCCTGATGATCGGGGCGCCTGCGGTGCTTTTGACCTGGCCGACACTACGCTTCCTGCCAGACAATGCACGGCAGGTGAGTTGGCTATCCGAGGATGAAAAGAATTGGCTGAGCGGTGAATTGAAAAAGGACGAAACACTTTACGCTCAGACCCGACATGGTAATCCGCTGCATGCGCTGAAAGACCGGCGCGTGCTGACCCTTGCGGCCTATTTCCTGCCGATCACATTGAGTATCTACGGTCTGGGACTCTGGCTACCGACGATTCTAAAAGCATTCGGTGCAAGCGACCTTGCCACCGGGTTCATGTCATCGGTGCCCTACCTGTTTGGCATTCTGGGCCTGCTCATCGTGCCTCGCAGCGCCGACAAGCTGAAGGACCGCTACGGCCATCTAACTGTTCTCTATTCAATGGGCGCGATCAGCATGTTTCTCAGCGCCTGGTTCGCCTCTCCAATGCTCCAGCTGGCGGCGTTATCGGTCGTGGCCTTTTGCTTGTTCTCCATCGCCGCCTTGTTCTGGGTCCTCCCGGGTCGGTTCCTGGTCGGCGCAAGTGCCGCTGCTGGCATCGCTCTGATCAACTCTGTTGGTAATCTTGGCGGATATCTGGGCCCATTCGGTATTGGTGCGTTGAAGGAATACACGGGGAGTATCGCCTCGGGCTTGTATTTCCTGTCGGCGGTGATGGTAGGTGGCTTGCTGCTAACGGCGGTTGTCTATTTTTGCCTGGAGCGGTCCTCGGGAGCGGTTGAGCAAGCCACTGGCGATCAAGCAAAAGTATAATCGATGTGTCTGTGCGCGTTACCGCGCACGAGCATCAGGTGAATTTTGGTCAAACTGGCTGCCCCCTCCCGCGGTTTTTACCCGCGTCCACGTGGAGGGGGCGTTGCCGTGTTGAGGTTGTCATCGCCGGTGACGTTGAGACCTGCTCAGTTAAGCTCGAGCAGGTAGTTGATCACGACGGCATTGATATTCACCTTCGCCGTTGCCAAGCAGGCGAAATCCTCGGCGCCCATGACCTTCGGCGTGTGCGTCAGCAGGCCTTCGCCAAAGAGGGGCGCAAGGCTCTGCTGGACGACGCGTGCTTGCACTTCATCATTTACGAGTGCCGGCGCCAGCGGTGTGAATTGCAGCTCAATAACCACATCGAACAATGTTTCATCCCCTCGGACGATGGCTTCCATACGCTGATTGATCTTTGCCTGCGTCTGCGGGGGTATCGGTCCGAACACTGATGAGCATGCATGAAGGGTAGCCGCCAGCCCCAGCTTTCCAGATCCTCGACACTCAAAACACTGGCCAGCAGCAATCCGGTACTGGCACTGAACAGGGCGGAATAGCCCTGACTCGCACTTTGCCAGTCGCACGCAAGAGGGCACTCACAGCGTTCTACGCCTGATGTGTGAGTGTTCGGTATGCAAATCTCAACCCGCCTGCAGTCGCAATAAGTAATACTATCTGGCCTTAAATCTCTAAAAAATCCAATAAATTCGTTGTTGATTTGTAGAAAATAGTACTTTATGGTCTCTTGGCGTTTTCGGTGCCATAGCAGTGCTAGGCATTAGCGCTGCTGGCATGAGCTCTACAAAAACAACAATGGAGGCTCCCCCATGCTCGATGACTCGAAAAGTCACCGCTCGCTGTACGGTGCAATGGAAAAAATCCCGGGCGGCTTGATGATAGTGCCAATGATCATTGGCTCGATCTTCGGCACTTTTTGCCCGACGGTGCTCGACGCCGGCAGCTTCACCTCTGCGCTGTTTCGCGACGGTGCATTGCCGCTGATGGGTCTGCTGTTGTTCGCGACCGGCATGCAACTGACGGTCAGGACTCTGGGACAGGTCGCCAGCACCACCGGTGTGCTCCTGACATGCAAGTCGATCATCCCGGGCCTGCTGGTGATCGGGCTAGGCTACTTCTGCGGCCTGGACGGTATTTTCGGTATATCCCTGATTGCATTGCTGGCTGCCATGGACAACAACAATGGTGGCGTATGGGTTGCGTTTGCCGGCAAATATGGCGACCGTCGCGATCAGGGCGCGTACATCGCCAGCGTATTGAATGACGGCCCGTTCTTTTCGATGGTACTGATCGGCGCCGCAGGTTTCGCGGTGATCCCTCTGGATACCATGCTGGCGGCCCTGTTCCCTGTTGCCCTCGGCGTTTTGGTGGGCAATCTCGATTGCAAATGGCGAACGGTCATGGAGCCCGTCGCCAATGTAACCATCCCCTTCATCGCCTTTGGCCTGGGCATCCGTATTGACCTGTTCGATATCCTCAAGGGCGGCCTGACAGGTATCGGTTTGGGCATCGCAGTGGTCGCTGTGACCGGCACGCTCGTCTATGCCGGTTATCGATTCCTGCTCAAGCGGGGCGAGGACAGTGCAATCGGCTTCGCTGCCGGCACTACCAGCGGTAACGCCATTGCCAACCCGGCAATCCTCGCGGCCATCGACCCTGCTCTGAATCCGTATGTCGGTGTGGCAACGGCCCAAGTTGCGGCGAGCGCATTGGTAACTGCCTTACTTGCGCCAACTGTCGCTGCCTGGTTGCTCGGCCGCGCGCGTAAACGGGCTCGGACACGCCAGCGGGTTGCACCTCCCAGCGGGGCGCCAGCGCCGTCAGCCAGTGGCAGGGGCCTGTCATAAGTTCTCATGACCGAGGGGCGTTGCTCGACGCCCCGATTGCAAAGGAGATGTACATGCACAACGATAAGAACGTCCATCACCGCTACCTGGCAAGCGATGTCGAGCAATTCGCCAAGGCCCTGTTCACGCATTACGGGGCTGATGAGGAAAAAGCCGCAGCCTTGGCCAATGTATTGCTGGAAGGTGAACTGCTTGGACACCGAACCCACGGCCTGGCTTTGCTCGAACCTTACCTGCGCGAAATCGAAAGTGGCAGCATGACGCTGCAGGGAGAGCCTGCGGTAATTGCCGACAAGGGCGCGGTGAGCACCTGGGATGGCCGCCGACTGCCTGGGCCATGGTTGATGAAGCGCGCTCTGGGGCAGTGCATCGAGCGGGCCCGGGAGTACGGCACTGCGACCCTGGCTATCCGTCGCAGTCACCACATCGCATGCTTGGCAGCCTATCTAAAGGAAGCCACAGATCAAGGCTTCATCCTTGAGATTCAGGCTTCCGGGCCCTCATCTGCCAGCGTGGCACCGTTCGGAGGGCGGCAGGGCGTGTTATCGCCCAACCCCATTGCAATCGGTTTCCCGACCCGCGACAGCGCCGTGCTCATCGATGTGTCGACGTCGGTTACGTCCAACAGCTATGTCAACCGCTGTCAGCAGCAGGGCAGGGAGCTGCCCTGGCCATGGCTGCTGGACGCTGCGGGGCAACCCAGCAAAGATCCAGCTGCCATCGGGCAGGGGGGGACCATCCTGCCATTGGGTGGCATGGACGCCGGGCACAAAGGGTATGGCCTTTCGCTCATGATAGAGGCCCTAACCACCGGTTTGGGTGGCCATGGCCGTGCAGATCCTGCCGAGGGATTCGGTGCCAGTAGCGTGTTGTTGCAAGTTTACGATCCACAAGCATTCGCTGGCACGGAAGCGTTCTTGCGGCAGACGCAGTGGCTGCAGGAGTCGTGCAAGGCGTGTCCGCCGGTGCATGAGCAACAGCCCGTCAGACTGCCCGGAGAGCGGGGCCTCATCCAACGCGAGACCCAGTTGCGTGAGGGGCTGCTGCTCGAGTTCTCTGTAATTGCCAGTTGGCCTGCCCGTGCGGCCGCTGCGCGTATCGCCCTTCCCGAACCCTTGCGTTGAAACCGAGCGGGTCCTTGAGCCTTCCGTCAGGAGTGATCGTTAATGTCACCGATGTCATTCAGCAAACAGGTCTGCCTAGCCATGCAAGAGCCAGACAGGCCCTTGGTGCTTGCGCAGGAACAGCATCCGCAAACCCGCGAGCAAGCGTATGAAATGCAGTTGCAGGTTTTGGAGCAATTGCAGCAAAGCCCGGGCGGCTGGAAAGTAGGACCTACGCCCACGGCCGGCCTGGCGCAAGGAAGTGTGCTGCCAGGCAGTTGGCTGCTACCCACGGGTGCGCAGGTCCATCTGAACGCGTTCAATTATCTTGGCCTGGAAATGGAAATTGCCTTTCGCTTCAAGCAGGCATTCAGCGCTCGGACTGTGCCGTATACATTCGAAGAGGTCGAAGCCAACCTGCAGTCGATGGCTGCCACCTTCGAGTTGGTGACCAGCCGGCTGGAAGGCTGGCCAAGCGTGCCCGCGCTCTTGCAACTTGCCGACCTGCTCAATCACGGGCGCTTGATCGTGGGCGATTTCATCGCCTATGACCGAGCGTTCGATTTCCAGGCACCCACGGCTACCCTAACCGCTGGCGGGCGCTCCGTGTGCCCGGAAAAAATAGGCAATCCGGCAGGCGACCCACGGTTACTACTGCCGTGGCTGGTCAATCACCATACGTGCAACGGCCTGGATTTCCTGCCTGAATGGTTGGTAACGACAGGGTCCTACACAGGACTGCAGGCGCTGGAATCCCCCGCCGTTTATCGGGGGCAGTTCCAGGGCCTACCGCCTGTGGAGTTAACACTCAGCTGAACGCGCAAGCCCTGGCAATTACAAGCATGTGTCTCATTATCTGGAACGCCGTCGCTTTCGGAGTGTGGGCAAGGCTGCCGGCCATTTTCGTGCGGGCAGGCACTTCATATGATCGGATTCATCTGTGGAATCCCCATCCCTGAAGAATGGCAGGTGCTTGCAAGCCCTGCCCACCCACCACCTCGAAGGTGACTCATGTTCAACAATAAAAAGAAATACCGCTCCGTTGTGCTATTCATGCTGCTGCTGGCCATGATCATCAACTACATCGACCGCGCCGCGTTGTCGATTGCCATGCCGTTCATTACCCAGGACTTTCATCTCACTCCAGTTGAGAAAGGGCTGATCTTCAGCGCGTTCTCCGTAGGCTACGCCGCGTTCAATGTCATTGGTGGTTACCTCGCCGACCGTTTCGGTGGCCGTCGGGTACTGATCTGGTCGATGGGTGGCTGGTCTGTGGTGTGCGCGGCCACCGCAGCGGCGTTCAACTTCTGGTACCTGATCGTGGCGCGGGCGCTGTTCGGGGCGGGCGAGGGGCCCAACTCGGCTACCGCGAACAAAGTGGTGAATGTCTGGTTCCCGCTGAAGGAACGCGCCAGCGCGGCCGGTATCAACCAGGCCGGCGGGCCGATCGGTGGCGCACTGGCAGGGCCGGTGATCGGCTTCATGGCCTTGTGGCTGGGATGGCGTGTAGCGTTCGTGGTCATGGGTGTGCTCGGGCTGCTCTGGGTAATCGCCTGGGCAAGGCTGGTGACTGAGACCCCGGCCCAACACCCCAAGGTAAGCCCCGAAGAACTGGCACTGATCAACGAAGGTCGGAGCGATATCCCGGGGGCAAACGGCGAAAAAGCTTCGTTTGGCGACGTGCTGCGTAACCGTTCGGTACTACTGACTGGGATTTCGCTGTTTTGTTACAACTACATCCTGTTCTTCTTCATGACTTGGTTCCCCAGCTATCTGGTCGATGCCAAAGGGGTGAGCTTGCAGCACATGGGCATCGTCAACTCGCTGCCCTGGTTGGTCGGCGCGGTCGGGTATCTTGGGGGTGGCATTCTGGTGGATTACATCTTCCGTCGCACGGGCAAGCAGACCCTTTCGCGCAAGGTCGTATTGGTGCCTTCGTTGCTGACCGCGGCAACCTGCATCGGCGTGACGGGTTTGGTCGACAGCGTTACCGTCGCCGTGGCCGTGATGACTGTTGCCATTGGTTTTCTCATGTTGACCGCGCCGGCCTATTGGGCGTTGATCCAGGACAGCGTACCCAGCAATCAGGTTGGCACCGCCAGCGGCTTCATGCACGGTCTGGCCAACTTGTCCGGCATCGTCGGGCCTACCATCACCGGTTACTTGATCCAGCAATCGGGCACCTATTCCACAGGGTTCATCCTGGCCGGTGCGTTGGGCATTGCGGGCGCGATGATTGTGGCGTTCTTCGTAGGGCGCAATGGAGCCAACGCCATCGGTGTCGCGCGTACAGCGTGACGACTGACGATTCTGATCGGGTCGCCATGCGGCCCGTTCTTCTTTTGCCTGCGAGTCCGGAACAATGACTTCATACGTGTTGACGCCTGCGATCCAGGCGCTGCTTGAGCGCAGCGCTCATTTCACGCCGCTTGATAACTCCTTGAACGCCAGACGTGTAGCATTCCAGGCCCTGTGCCGTGCGTTCACCCCGGCCACTCCTGGCAACCTGACCCTGCACGACATCTGCCTGGATGGCCTGAGCTTGCGTCTGTACCTACCTGCAGGCGAGCCCCCGGACGGAGGCTGGCCAGTCATGCTCTATCTGCATGGCGGTGGCTGGAGCATGGGTAATCTCGACAGTCATGACTGGTTCGTCTACCCGGTCATGCAGCGCGTGCCGATAGCTGTGGTTGCGGTGGCGTACCGGCTGGCCCCGGAGCAGCCCTATCCTGCAGCGCTAGAGGATACCCTGACGGCCTGGCACCTGTTACGTCGTGGCGCTTTGCGCCCGTCTCTGTCGACAGTACGAATGCTGGTCTGCGGCGAAAGCGCTGGTGGTACGTTAGCGGCGGCTTTGTGTGTGGCGCTGCAGACTCAAGGCCAAGTACAGCCCTTGACCCAGGTGCTGCTGTATCCGGTGTTGACGGCTTCTGAGCAGCTGCCATCCGCCCGTGAGTGCGCCGATGCACCGTTTCTGACCAGCGCTGCCTTGAAAGCCTCCATCGAGACCTACCTACCCAACCCGGAGGATCGCGACGCTGCCACCGCCATGCCGCTGAATGCCTTGACCCTCAGGGGCCTCGCCAGCGCCTTCATCGGCGTGGTGGAGCATGACCCGCTGCGCGATCATGGTATCGAGTATCACTGCCGTCTGCTGGCGGAGGGTGTGGCCAGTTCCTTGTATGTGGGGGAGGGCCTCGTTCACGGCTGCCTGCGCGATGCCGGCATCACCGAGGTGGCTGCGCTGTATGATCGCGTCGCCGACCACGTGCGAGCCGCTCTGGCGGTGAACTGACCTTTACCGCTGGTTACCAGGCAACCAGCGGGTAGCGCTTGTTCAGGCAAGCTTCAGCGGATGTGGCATGTAGGGGCCTCCAACATACCCAGGCCCCTCGCTGTCGGGCATATCGGCAAGCGCAACGAAGTTGTCCGCCCGATGTTCATCGGCGCGATCCTGCGGCGTATAGCCGAGTTCCAGCGCACGACGGTTGGGGAAAAACGCCTCTGGGCAATCAGAGACGCCGTAGACGGTGTCACAACGCAACGCGGGATGGTCCAGGCCAATCTGGATCAGTTGCAACAAGTCACGAATACTCACCCACAGGCGTACGCGTCGCCCGTCGACGGCGTGAGGCCCAGCACTGCCAATGCGAATGATCAATGCGCGCAAACCGGTGCGATGGGCATACAGCGACACTGCGCCTTCTCCGAACACCTTGCTCAGTGCGTAAAATCCGTCAGGCGCTATTTCGGCACGGTCATTTCGAAAGCCCTCTGCAGCGTGATGGCCAACGACATGATGGCTGCTGGCGAAGACGAATCGCTCGATGCCGAATCGCTGGCAAGCATCCAGCAGGTGGAGGGTGCCGCGGTAGTTGGCATCCAATGTCGCTTCGAAACTGATGTCCAGGCTATGGGCGCAAGCCAGGTGAATGATTGCATCCACGCCTTCACAGGCCTTCAGCACTGCTGCCTGGTCCGAGAGGTCGGCGATGAAGCCCGTTTCACCGGGCTGCAAATCATCCAGGGCAACACGATCCAGCAAGTGCAAGCGATAGCGGTCACGCAGCAGTGGGCGTATTGCAGCAGCGATGCCGCCAGCGGCGCCGGTAATCAAAACAGTTTTCATGGTCATCGTTCTTGGCGTTGTTATGAGAAGTCGGGCTGGTGCGACGCTAAGGCACACGAGCAAACGTCATTGCACTATCGCAGAAGTCCAGGTTGTGCATGCAGTCAGCGACGTGACCGGCATGCCCTTGCGGTCGCCGTGTTCCACATCCTGGGAGCAATCAGGACGGCCAACGCTTGGCCCCTGTAAGCGAAGCCGCCTCAGGCGTAAACCTGGGGCGGCTTGAGTTGAGGCTCGACAGGGCTTTAGTGGGTGTAGTCGACCGCGACCCATTCGAAGTACTGCTTCAGCTCGGCGACCAGTGCCTGATGTGCCGGGTGTGGCAGGTAGCGCTCCACGGCAGTGGCGTCGTCGAAGCCAGCATCTAGCACGTAGTCCCAGCAGATCGGGCGCTTGAGCTCATTGGCCGCAACGGTCCAGTCCCTTATGAAGTCGATCTGTTCCGGCAGGCGATGCATACGCTCTACCAGCTGTTGCTCCAGTTCCGGATTCGCCGCCATGCCTGGCAGGCGGCGGAACATCACCAAGTGTCTCATCATGGTCGGTTCTCCTCAGCCCTGCGCCCAGACTGGGGCATCCTGTAGCGCCACGGGCCGCAGGAAGCGTTCCATCGCCGCGTAACCTACCGAAGTGGTCTGCGGTGCAGTCGAACTCGGCCACGGCCCACCGTGTTGCTGTGCCGCGCACACCGCCACGCCGGTAGGAACGCCGGCGAACAGCACGCGGCCACTGACAGCCTCGGCGGCGTGCACCAACGCACGGTTGGCAGGCGTGTCCTGATCGACGCCCCAGAGGGTACAGGTCAAGGTACCGCCGATGGCGTCCAGAACCTGATGCACCTGCTCCAGATCGCTCGCTTTCACTACCAGTGCGCCGGGTCCGAACATCTCTTCGCGCAGCGCAGGGTTGGCCACGAACGTGGCAGCGTCGCAGGCATACAAGCGCGGTGCCGGGCCTGCGTCAGCTTCGCCAGGAGCGAGCAATGTGGTGGCGTTTGCCCCAACATGGGCACTGGCTTGTTCGAAGCCAGCGAGTATGCCGGCTGTCAGCATGGCGTGCGTCTTGATCGGCGCCAGGGCTTCGACAAGTTGCCCGACGAAACGCTCGCTAGCTTGTCCTTCAAGTAGCACGATCACGCCGGGGCTGGTGCAGAATTGACCGCAGCCGAGCGTCATAGAAGCGGCCAGGGTATTTGCCAGCGCCTCACCGTTCTGTTCCAGAGCGTGAGGCAAGGCCACTAGAGGGTTGATCGACCCCAGCTCGCCGAAGAAAGGAATGGGGCGTGGCCGTTCGTTGGCCAGCTTCCACAGTGCAGTGCCGCCTTGGTACGAACCGGTGAAAGCGACTGCTGCAATGTCCGGATGCTGCACCAGGTAGGCGCCAGCGCCACGGCTGGCATTGTCGACCAGGGTCAGTAGCCCGTCAGGCAGGCCTTGGTTTTCGATCACATTCAGGGCAAGGTCGTAGACTGCCTGCGACAACTTGGGATGCCCGGAGTGCGCCTTGATGACCACAGGGCAACCGGCCGCCAAGGCAGAAGCGGTGTCGCCGCCTAGCACAGAGAAGGCGAAAGGAAAGTTGCTGGCCGAGAACATGGCCACCGGTCCCAGGGGGCGCAGTACTCGAGTCAGTTGCGGGCGCCCGACGGGTGGAACACCGACCACGGCTTCATCGACAATGCGGATCTGGGACTTGCCCAACTCCAACTGCTCGGCGAAGCCACGCAATTGAAACGCGGTACGGGCCACTTCTCCATTCAGGCGTGGAGCGCCCAAATGAGTTTCATCATCCGCCAACTGCACCAGCACGTCCTTGCCCGCCTCCAGGGCATCCGCCAGGCTGCGCAGCAGGTGGGTCCGGGTGGAAATGCTTGCCTGCGCCCACATTGGCGCAGCCGCACGGGCTTTACCTACGGCGCTGTCGATCAGGCCATGCTCGTTCATTTGGCCTCCTTGGCAACTGGCTCCAGGTGGTAGCCGCGACCGCTGTAGTCGAAGTCGAGCAGTTCATTGATCGGCACGTCCTTCTGTGCCGGTGAGGCGTAGTACGCGCGGATCTCTTTGATCAGGCCCGTTTGTTCATCGAAGACGTACCACTCATCACCGCGCAGGGCAGTGCCCAGTTTGCTTTTCCAGTGGGTCCACTCGATGACCGCTTCATGGCTGTCGTGGCTGACCAGAATCTTTTCGATGGTCCACTGCGAGCCTAGATTCTCGACGCACCAGATCCATTTGTCGGCGATGGTTGCCGCACTGCGCCACGGAATTTCAGGCAGCCCGGCCGGGAAATAATGGACGGCGTCGGGGGTGAAGCATGCAAGCAGTTCATCACGATCGGCAGCATTGCATGCGGCGAAATAGCGCCGGATGAGGGCACTGTACTTGGATTGATCGATGCCAGGCATATCACGCGGTTCCTTCGTTGGGTGACTCGAACGGAGCACGCTCCGGTAGTCTCTCCGATACTAGGGAGCGGACAGGGGCAGGCAAGGGCGCAACGGTCACTCCGGCGCCCTTTAGGCGAGGTCGTCCCAGATAATGGAACGAATGGCTAGAGGTCGATCTGCAAGATTGACCCCGACAGGGGTGCTTTCTTCAGGATGTCCAACGCGATGTCATGCCGAGAAGAGGTGACATACAGCGTCTCGCCGGCGTCACCCGCGATGGCGACGCCGGTCGGGCAAGGCAGCGGCAGCGGAATGGTGTTGTCAAGCACGCCGTCCTGAGAAAAGTGCACCACGCTCCAGCCTTCGCGCAGCGCCGTCCACAGCCCGCCTTTGGCATCGACGGCCAGGCCGCTGAGTATCCCCGAACTGCGCGGCACCGTGGCGAACTTGCGGATAGCCTGGTTACCTGGCTTTAGCATCAGGAGTGAGCCTGATTGCGGTGCGTTGGCGTAAAGTGTCCCGCTCTCTTCGTGCCACAGCAGATGATCGACCGGCTCGGCCAGTTGCCAGATGCTTTCGAAGGTGCCGTCGCGTTCGACTATTCCGATGCGACTCTGCTGACCAGTACCCACCGACATCCACAACGTACTGGCGGAGCGGTTGCAGATTGCGCGAACGTGCTTGTGCAACCACATTGGCAGCGGCCGGGGCTCGGCACCCTCCAAGGCAAACGCGGTATTTTCCAGTACCAGCACCGGGGTGTGTTCCCAAGTGAACATGGCAATGATCGGTTCAGCCATCATTACGCGTGTTGGGCCCGCTTGCGGTTGCCAGGTACGGTAGGCTGGGGCAAGCGTATCCAGCCAGCAAAGCGTTTGCGTTCGCGAATCCCACAGGGGCTGACTGGCGTGAATGGACTTGGGCACCTGCTCCAGCGCTGTGACGGCAGATTCCGAGGCACTTGCCTTCGATGAATGCAACTGGCTGCCGATATGGCGTGCAGCTTCCGCCAATTCAGGGCCAAGCAACTCGATACGCGCCAGCGGCAGGCGGTAGGCTGGACCGGCCACGCTGATGGCGCCACGCACGACGCCATCCATATCGACCACGGGCGCACCGACGCAGCGGGTTCCCAATACGTTCTCTTCATCGTCGATGGCATAGCCGCGCCGCTGAATGATGCGCAGCTCCGACTGCAGGCGGCGGCGATCGGTAATGGTCAGGGGTGTCAGGGCCTTGAGCGAAACCTCGCGAATCATCGCATCGCGTTCATGCTCCGGCAGTGCGGACAGGATCGCCTTGCCTTGGCTGGTTGCGTAGATAGGTTTGCGATGGCCCATCGATGCATTCGAGCGCATGGAGTGCGGGCTGTCGAATCGCTCCAGGGAGATGACATCCAGCCCTTCGAGCACGCCCACGTAGGAGGTCTCGCCAGTCAGGTCGCGCAAGTTGCGTAACTCTGCAGCGGCCGCAGACACCAGGTCGGGCAGCGCATAGACCTGGCGGGCCATTTCCAGACAGCGAAAGCCCAGGCAGTAGAGGCGCCGGCCCGGGTCGCGGCGGACCAGCCCGCGGGCGATGAGGGTGGCGAGGATGCGATACAGCGTGGTCCGCGGCAGGCCCAGGCGCTCTGCGAGCTCATTCTGACTCAGCCCCTGAGGCGCATCGCTGATCAGGTCGAGTATGTCGATCGCCTTTTCCAGCGATCCGGTTCCGTCTCCGGCAGTTCTTGTCACAGCCTGCTCCCATTATGTGGAACAAACCCGATGGCTGGCTTGCGCAGTGTTCGCGGGGCGCTTCCGGCCTCGGGTGGGTTGAGTGATAGTCGAAAGGGAGGGGCAACTGACCTTGCCCAAGGTTAAGCCGAGCCAGCGCGGATGTCTACGCGGACCCATCCGCCGCCTGGTCGCCTGGCCAGTCGTAGAGAACAACAACTAAGCGATCGTTCGTCACCCCAGCCTGGCGGCGAGCAGGTCGAAACGCTACGGAGAACGCCGTGTACAACTCTGAAAACTCAATAACAGGAGGGCAGGAAGCCCGTTCCATCCTGCCTGCCGTGGCCACCTTCGATGGATACGTGCGCGCCGACGGTAGCGTGGGTACTCGCAACTTTCTTGCTGTGACCATCGTCGGCAATTGCGCAGCAAGTGCGGCCCGGATGGTCAGCGATCATTTCACTCCTGCGCGTCTGGCTGCCTGGCCGAACGTCGATGGTGTAGTACCGCTGATTCACGAACTCGGTTGCGGCATGGAAATGACTGGCGAGTTCATGGACGTGCTCAGGAGGACATTGGGCGGCTGCATTCGCAACCCTAACAATGCGGGCACTGTGGTGTTGGCATTGGGCTGCGAACGCAACAACATCTATGGTTTCCTTGAGCAGGAAAACCTGGCGCGCGGCGCCACCGTGCATACCGTCGTGCTGCAGGAGGCAGGTGGGACTGCAGCCGCAGTGCGCCAGGGTATCGAGGCGATTGAGAGCATGCTGCCGCTCGCCAATCAGTTCGAACGCCAACCTGTTTCCGCCAGTCATCTGTGCGTGGGTTTGCTGTCGGCATCCCTTGACGCGCAATGCGGGGTTTCTGCCAACCCTGCACTGGGCGCGGCCATGGATCTCATTGTGGAGCAGGGTGGTTCGGTGATTCTTTCCGATACGCCCGATCTCGTGGCGTTGAGTGACGAACTCGCACCCCATGCCGCAACCGACCAGGTGGCGCAGGCCTTGCGAGGACGGGTCGAAGGCTGGCGGGCCTATCAGGCTGGCCGCGACACTCGCAGTAACCGAATCGCTCTGAGTGATGCCAACGGGTTTGTCAGTGTACGCGACAAGGCTAGTGCGGGATTGGCACGTGGTGGTCACTCCGCCATCCAAGCAGTTTATGACTATGGTCAGGCCATCACCAAGCCCGGCCTGGTGTTCATGGACGGGCCAAGTGACGAGGCGGTGTCCGCGAGTGGGCAAATGGCTGCCGGCGCCAATATGTTGTGCCTCACCACTGGCAAGGGATCAGGTTTTGGCACGGCGCTGGTGCCGACCATCAAGCTGGCCAGTAACAGCCAGGTCTTCGCCCATTTCAACGACGACCTGGATGTTGATTGTGGCGGTGTTCTGGAAGGGCGCCTGAGTGTCGAGGACATGGGGCGGTGCATTTTTGATGCGGTACTGCGCTATGCGTCCGGACACAAGACCTGCAACGAAATACTCAACGTGGGCAACACGGAGTTTGCGCCGTGGCCCAAGGGTGTTCTGGCCTGAGCCGAGGATGACATGATGACTAGCGCAACCGAATCCGTGGCCAGCCCACAAGCATTGGGCCAAAAGGCCGTCAAATCGCCATTCATCCGGCTTGATTCGCGTGACAACGTAGTTGTTGCCCGGGTGGCGGTCCAACCGGGCACTCCAGTACCCAGCGAGCAACTGGTGACCCTGCATGAGGTACCCGCGGGCCACAAAATCGCCGCGATTGCCATCAAGCGTGGCGAACCGATCCTCAAATACAACACCGTGATCGGCTATGCCGCCGAAGATGTCGTACCCGGCACCTGGCTGCACAGCCACAACATCAACTTCGATGAGGTGGTCAAAGACTACCGGTTCGGCCTGGACTACAAAGCAACCGAGCGCGTGCCCGCCGAACGCCAGGCGATGTTCCAGGGCATCGTCCGCAGCGACGGGCGCGTCGCCACGCGCAACTACATCGGTGTGTACTGCGTCAGTCACCGCGCCGCGAGCGTCGCTCGTCAGGTAGCCGCGTGGTTCACCCCGGAACGCCTGGCAGCCTACCCGAATGTCGATGGCGTGGTGCCCTATGTGCACGAGCAAGGCGCTGCGATGGAGCGCTCTGGCGAGCCAATGGAATACCTGCACCGGGTGCTGTCCGGTTACATCGTTCATCCCAACAATGCTGGCGGCGTGCTGATCGCTCTGGGTGAAGAAGATAACGACCTGGATTACTTCATGCGGGCACATAGCCTGGAGGAGGGAGGGCAGCTCAAGACGCTCGTCATGCAGGACCTGGGCGGCTCCAAACGCACCCTCGAAGCTGGCATCGCGGCCGTCCAGGCCATGCTGCCGCACGCCAACCAAGTGCGACGCGAGCCGGTATCCGCCGAACACATCGTGGTGGGTTTGCAGTGTGGTGGTTCCGATGGCTTTTCCGGCCTTTCGGCGAACCCGGCACTGGGCGCCGCCATGGAATTGCTGATCGCCAACGGTGGCACTGCAATCCTTTCGGAAACCTCTGAAATCTTCGGTGTCGAGCACACCTTGACGGCCCGCGCGGTGACCCCGGCCGTGGGGCAGAAACTGGTGGACCGAATCAACTGGTGGCTGCGCTAC
This sequence comes from Pantoea sp. Ap-967, assembly GCF_011752565.1. Lineage (GTDB taxonomy): Bacteria > Pseudomonadota > Gammaproteobacteria > Pseudomonadales > Pseudomonadaceae > Aquipseudomonas. The sequence goes on along the minus strand of NZ_VWXK01000001.1, from coordinate 467,372 downwards.
AACGAAGGTAAGGATACCCAGATCAATGGTCGGGTCAGTCCTGGTAACAATGCCGGCGGACTTGCCAACGTGCTTGAGAAAAGCCTGGGTGGGGCGAAGAAGGGAGGCAACGCGCCGCTCATGGAGGTCTACCAATATGCCGAAAGGGTTAACGCCCGAGGCCTGGTGTTCATGGATACGCCGGGTTACGACCCGGTTGCGGCCACTGGCCAGATCGCCGGCGGCGCCAACCTGATCTGCTTTACCACCGGCCGAGGTTCATGCTTCGGCTCGGTACCGGCGCCAACCGTGAAGCTGGCGAGCAACACGCCCATGTACGAGCGGATGGTGGGCGATATGGACATCAATTGCGGCGTGATCATCGACGGTGAAGCGACGATCGCGCAAATGGGAGAAATCATCTTCCAACAGGTACTGCAACATGCCAGTGGCCTTCCCACCAAGAGCGAGGCGTTAGGCGTTGGCATTAACGAATTCGTGCCATGGCCTCTAGGCGTGGTGGATTGAGTTCACCTTACTCGGTGTTTTGCCCGGCATAACGCCGGGCGTGCATCAACTGTTCTGCCAAAAGCCATTCAAAAATAATATGAGGCGATTCCGATGAGCAAAGATATCGGCATGACATCTGCGGCTGCGCCGCTGGATGTCGCAGATGCGAAGAAAGTTACTTATTGGCGTTATGGCATGCTGGCGCTGATTACCCTGGTCTTGACCTTGAGCGCTGGTGATCGTGCTGCATTGTCGGTGGCCGGCAGTACCATGACCCAGGAACTCAATATCAGCGCTGTCGAACTTGGATATCTGTTTTCTGCCTTTAGCTGGGCCTATGTCATCTTCCAGATGCCGGCGGGTTGGTTGGCGGACAAGATCGGTTCGAAACTGGCCATGGGCCTGGCGGTTGCGACCTGGTCGCTGGTCACGATACTGATGGGCTTTGCCCATTACTTCCCAATGGTCGTGTTGGCGCTGCTGGTGATGCGCTTCCTGCTGGGCGTGTGCGAATCGCCTGTGGGACCTGCGGGTGGGCGGGTGATCGCCTCATGGTTCCCATCGTCGGAGCGCGGCACTGCAGGCGCGATCTTCAACAGCGCCCAGTACCTGTCGCTGGCGATCTTCACCCCGTTCATGGGCTGGTTGTGCCATCAGTACGGCTGGGATTCGGTATTCATCGTCATGGGTCTGATCGGCCTGGTGGTGGCCGTTATCTGGGCTAAGTTTTATTACCTGCCGGTCAGGCACCCGAAACTGCCCGTCGAGGAGCTGGAATACATCCGCGCCGGCGAAGGCCTTGTCGACCTGGAAACCCTAGGCAGCAAGGGGCAGGGCCAAAAAAAGACTTCGCAGTGGGCCGACATCCGGCAACTGTTCCGCAACCGGATGATGGTGGGGATTTTCCTCGCGCAGTACTGCATCAACGCAATCACCTGGTTCTACATGAGCTGGTTCCCGATCTACCTGGTGAAGGACCGTGGCCTGGACATCCTGCAGGCTGGCTTCATCGCGGCGATCCCGGCGCTGTGCGGTCTGATCGGGGGCGTATCCAGCGGCTTCGTCTCCGACGCACTGTTGAAAAAGACCGGCAGCCTGAGCATTGCGCGTAAGACACCGATCACCATTGGTTTGTTGCTGAGCGCGAGCATCATGCTTTGCACCTTGATCGACTCGGCCTGGCTGGTAGTGGTGGTCATGAGCCTGGCGTTCTTTGGCAAGGGCTTCGGCTCCCTGGGCTGGGCAGTGGTGGCAGATACTGCGCCGAAACGCCTGATCGGTACGACAGGGGGCGTATTCGGTGCCATCGGAAACCTGTCCGGGATCGTCACCCCGGTGGTGATCGGCTACTTGCTGCAATCGAGCGGTTCGTTCGCCAGCGCGCTTATCTACGTTGGTGTTCACGGGCTGGTTGCTGTTTTCAGTTACTGGGTCATTGTCGGCAAGATTCAGCGCATGGCGCTGGACTGAAGGTCCATTTCTAAAAACAAGTCTTTCGCAAGGTTGCCGTCCTGAGTTGGTTTCAGTCTTGAGTATTCAAGACTGCGGGTGATTGCACCTTGCGTTAGACGAATTCACTTAATCTAAAGAAGGTAGGATTGAACATGAGCACGCATGATCGCGCAAAAATCTCCAACGCCGTAGAACCTACGCTGGACGAACTCGCTGCCCGCACTAATAACAAGTTCGTGTCCGATGAAACGCTGGCGCGTTTGGCGAAAGTGTCCAGCGGCACGTTGACCACGCAACTGTTCAAACGCGGTTATCGTCAACCGGTGATGGTGGGCATCACTGCGCTGAACAAAGCCACCAAGCCGTTCGCGGGTCGTGCATACACCATGCGCTTCATTCCGGCCCGTGAAGATCTTGATACCGTGGCCACCGTCACCACAGGCCCTAACCCGGACAACCTGCAGTGGTTCGGCGTCGAGCAAGTGGCCGAGGGCGATGTTCTGGTCATTGACAGTCGTGGCGACTCCCGAGCTGCCGCAATGGGTGATGTGTTGATCAAACGCATGATGCTGCGTGGCGCCCGCGCAGTGATTACCGACGGTGCCTACCGTGACGGTGACGAGATCGCCGAGATGGAAATTCCCGCATGGTGTGCTGGCGTAACTGCGACGTCACGCTTGTCGTTCCACCATGTAGCCGATCTGCAAGTTCCGATCGGTTGTGCCGGCGTTGCCGTATTCCCTGGTGACATCATTCATGGTGACCGCAACAACATCACCGTGATTCCGGCCCACTTGGCCGATGAGCTTGCCGATGTCTGCGAAGCCCAGGACGACATCGAGAACTACATCGCCCAACGGATTGGCAGCGGTGATCCGATCTGGGGCGTGTTCCCGGCGGACGAGAAGACCCGTCAGGCATACCAGCAATGGGTAGCCGATGGCCGTCCGGCATTGCCACAGAAGTGAACCCTGACCATGGTCAGTAAGGGAGGGTGACAGGGTGCGCAAGCAGACATTGCAGGATTACTCGCTGCCTGACGGCAGCCTGTATGAGGCCGGTGCGACACGCTATGTGCGAACCGCCAATTTCATGGTGGCCATGACCTGGGTGAATGGCCACACGCGACTGGAGCGTGACAATGTCGATGAGTACATGGTCGTTGCCCCCGCTGGCATCATGGTTGCTGCCACGGCAGGCACGCAGACGCTGTTTGGCGATGGTGATGATCTTTTCATCGCTCCGCCTGGGCACAGTGTGATCGAGGCAGAGGGCTCGGGCTGGCTGGCAAGAATCTTCAGCCATCGCGCCACTGATTTGGTCGAACTGGCCGTGAATCAGGCGGACTATGCCGATGGTGCCGCCGAGATCGCCCCGTTGATCGACTGGCCGTCGCCAATAGATGGCTTCCGCCTACGTCATTACCCGTTGCAGCACTACGTGAATGGAAGCTTGCCAGGTCGGTGTTTCCGTTCGAGCAACCTGATGGTGAACATTACCGACGTCTACCCGGGTAAACGCGATAGCCGCAAACTCAAGCCGCATTCGCACAGTGACTACGAGCAGATCACCCTCACCGGGGCCGGGCAGTTTGTTCATCATTTGCGCGCACCGTGGGGAATTGATTCGACCCAGTGGCAAGCCGACCAGCATCTGGAGGTCGGGAGTCCGTCGCTGCTCACCATTCCGGCGGGCCAGATTCATACCACTCAAGCCATGGAGGCAGGGTGCTGGCTGGTGGATGTATTCGCCCCTCCACGCATGGACTTCTCGAAAATGGCCGGTTTCGTGCGCAATGCCGACGAGTACCCCATGCCGCCAACTACCTGTTAGCGTGCATGGCATCGGCTAATGAACGCTCTGTTCAGCCGACCGCTGAACAGAGCGCAGTACGTTTCAATTGAATTGAGTAGAAGTACATGAAGATACGTTCGGTACAAGCGCGCATTGTCGAAATTCCCTTCAAGGACGGTGGTAGTGGCCAGGGCATTACCCCGACTACCTGGAATATGCTGGAAACCGTTCTGGTACGCGTAGAGGACACCGAGGGCAATGTTGGCTGGGGCGAGTCTTTTGCCTACTTCATCGCGGATGCGACCTGTTCGGTGATCGACTCGCTGATCAAGCCGATGGTGGAAGGCACTAAGGTCGACTCCATTGAAGCATGGAACCAGCAAATACAGCGCCAGTTGCACCTGTTTGGGCGTTATGGTGTCACCCTGTTCGCGATTTCAGGTGTCGACATGGCGCTCTGGGACCTCTATGCAAAGCGCGTCGGCAAACCCCTTTACAAGGTGCTCGGTCAGGGTGAGCGCACACGCTTGTCGACCTATGCCAGCCTGGTACGCTACAACGATGCCCGGATCGCTCCGCAGGTATGTGGTTTGGCGCTCGACGAAGGCTTCACTAGTCTGAAGCTGCACGAGATAAGCATGGAGCCGATAGAAGCTTGCCATGCTGCTACTCGAGGTCAGGTGCCAATTTCCGTGGATGTGAATTGCAGTTGGTCAGTGGCCGACGCCCATGCCCACCTGCAGCGTCTTGGGCAAATGGGCAATATATCCTGGTTGGAGGAGCCAATTTTCCCACCCGAGGATTTCAAGGCACTGAACAGCCTGCGTAATGCAACGGTGCCAATAGCCGCGGGGGAGAACTGGTGCACTGAACAGCAGTTCCGCCAAGCCATCGAAGCGCGTGCGGTCGACTACATACAACCCAGTGTGACCAAGGTCGGCGGTATCAGCGAGTTCTTGCGAGTCATGCACACCGCCGATCAACACGGCATTGGGGTGTTGCCGCACAGCCCGTATTTCGGTCCAGGGTTATTGGCCACGTTGCATCTGGCAGCCGCGTTCCCGCAAATGATGCAGGTGGAATACCTGTATGTAGAGCCCGACGCCTGGTTGATCGACCTAAGCCCTATTCGCCATGGCGCCGAATTTACCTTGAGTGATCAACCCGGGATTGGCCTTGAGCCGGATGAGGCAGTGATCGCGAAATTCTTGCGCCCCTGACTCACGAGGAGAGCCCACAATAACGTCCCTCATTCACGCCTACTCCGACATGTGGCTGACCTGCAGGTGCCGATGGTTTGCGCCGGGGTGGCCACCTACCTGGGAGACATCATCGTGGGTGACGCCGACGGCCTGACCGTGGTGTCGGCGCACCTGGCCGAGGAACTGGCCGAAGCGTGCAGCGTGCAGCGTGCAGGACGACATCGAAAGCTACCTGGCCATGCGGATTACCGCGGGCGAAGCACTGTGGGGCGTTTATCCGCCGAGTCCAGCTTCGGTTTCCGACTACCACGCTTGGGTTGCCGCCGGGCGCCCGGCGATCCCATCGATCATCGATCGAGAGGAGCGCTGAGAGGCGTTGGTCAAACTTAGAACTGACTCTGAACTTGCAAACCGAGTACCCAGGCATCGTCTATCTCCCGCAAGCCTGCAGGATCTTTTACATATTGCAGGTTCGGCATCACGCTCAACCAGCCCGTTGCGTGGATACGGTAGTGCAGCTCCGCCTGGTACTGGGAATGTTGCTCGGGCACGAAGCCTGTCGCTTCATCGTCCAGGCCGCTCAGTTCATTGGCCTTCTTGGCATTGCGCAAGAACCTTGAGCTCAGATGCATGCGGGCTATTCCGAAGCCCAGCTCGTCACGCGGCCTGGCATCGAACAGGCCGGCATAGACCAGGCTGAGTTTTTGATAGCTGTCCACCGGGGTTGTCTGGCGGTCGTGAAAGGTGGCACTGGCTGTCAGCGTCAAACCACGCGAGCGGTCACCGTTTACTTCGGTAAGTTGCTGTTTGCCGACGATCCACGCGCCGTGACGGCGGTCGCGATTGCGATAGGCGTTGCCGCTGAGCGCAGCGCTCTGGCCGAACGCGTCCTGATACACATCGGTGACCGCCGCAGTGGTGGTGTAGTAGCCGAGGCGGTACTCACCCGGGAGGCCATCGAGGGTCGGCCGCCAGAGCAGTTCGACCGGGAAGTGGCCACCTTCAGTACCGCCAGGGTCCAGCCTGAATCCCTTGTCGTTTTCGAGGTTTTCCGGGTTGATCGCATAGGCCCCTGCCTGCAGGTACCAGTCTGGCGCCAGCCGATAACGCAGGCGTGCACCCCATGAGCTGATGGGGCCGTTGTGGATGCTGCTGACGTAGTTGCCGGGCTGGGCGCCACAGAACGCGACGTTCTGGAACAGGCAATCCTCGCTGGCGAAGTCATCGCTGGAGGCCATGCGGCCCAGCTTCAGGTTGATGCCATCGTCGAACCAGCCTTTGCTCAACCACAGTTCGCTGAGGCGGGTGACGCTGCCACGCCCGTGAATTTCCTGCACGGAGCCTACGGCCGAAGCACGGGGGTCATTGATGTCGTCGTCAAGGGTGTCGCCGTTACGGTTGGCTACCGCGATGGAGAAGGCTGCATCCTCCCAGCCCAGGAACTTCTGCAGGTCGATGTCGGCACCGATGCTGAACTGGTCGGTGTAACGTGTCGGGTGCTTGCCCTTCGAGTATCCGCCGCCCAGCAGCGTGGCAGTCTCGCCAATGTAGCCGAGCTTGATGTCGATGCCTTGCTCCAGCAGTTCGGTGCGTTTCCCGTTCCAGTCGCCGGTCATCCAGCGTGACTGCGGCGCAAAGGCGCTATCGGCCATTGCATGGTCAACAGCTCCCCCCAACCCGCATGCAACCGCGATGCAGGCAAATGGCACTCGTTTCATTGTTGTTCCTTGGCACAGGTAGAAGGCGAGGGGCCGGCGTTTTCTGCGCTGCCCCTGTCAGCTGGGTTTATTGTTGTCAGCCTTGTGGCGTCTTGAGTTTTTCGTGCGCGTTCAGCTCGCTGCGCTGGGTCGCCACGTCCTTGGCAGTTACCTCCGCGGCGCCGTTGCCCCACGAATTGCGCACATGGTTGAGGATGTCAGCGATCTGACGGTCATCCATCTTCCAGGCGAACGAAGGCATGCCGGCGGCGGTCTGCAGCGTCTCGGTATGGGGCGCGCGGGCACCTTTGAGCATCGCGTGGATCAGGTTGGTCGGATCGTCGGCGGTGATCCGAGTGTTGCCCGCGAACGCGGTTACCATGCCCTTGATGCCTTCACCCTGAAGGCCATGGCAGGCCGAGCAGTTGACCTCGTAGGCGAGGGCAGAGGCCTGGGCCTTCTGCGCGTCGATCTGCATCGGCAGCGGTGCCTTGCCCGGCGAGGCGGCGAGTGACTTCAGGTACACACCGATGGCCTGCAGGTCGTCCATCCGGTAGTACTGGAAGGAGTGCTCGACAGCCTCGGCCATCGGCCCGGCGGCCACGGCGTTGCCGTCGGATCCGGTCTTCAGGTAGGTGGCCATTTGCTGGACGGACCAGTGACCGATGCCGGTATGCGGGTTCGGCGTGATGTCCGGGGCGTACCAGGCACCCAGTCGGCCGCCCTGCAGGTAGTTGCCGGTTTGTTCGCCGCCCAGCAGGTTGCGCGGTGTGTGGCAGGTACCGCAGTGGGCCGGCCCATCAGTGAGGTATTTGCCACGGTTCCAGTCAGGCGACTGCGCGGGTTGTGCAGTGAATGGGGAATTGTCAAAGAACAGCATGTCCCAGCCTGCCATTGCCAGGCGGATGTTGTACGGGAAGTGCATGCCCGCGTTCTCATCGATCTTCTTCTTCACTGGCGCAATGGTGGAGATGTAGGCCCACAGGTCATGCATGTCCTGGTCGCCCAGCTTGGTATAGGCGGTGTAGGGCATGGCCGGGTACAGCAGGCCATGGGAGCCCATGCCTTGGCGCACGGCGTTGAAGAAATCGCGCTCGGTCATCTTCCCGATCCCGGTTTCGGCATCGGGGGTGATGTTGGAGGTCACCAGCGAGCCGAATGGCGTATCGATGGTGTATCCACCGGCGAAGTTGCCCTTGTGGCAGGCCGCGCAGTCGGACAGGCGCATCACGTATTCGCCGCGTTTGATGGCTGAGGCATCGGCGCTGCGGAAGTCCGCCAGGCGCACCTGGTTATCGGCGACGTTCGAGCGTGAGGTGTCAAAGGTCTTCCAGGCCAGCCAGCCGGCGCCAGCACCTATCACGACGGCCGCCACGCCCAGGGATTTGACGATCTTGTTCAGTGTGGTCATGGCTCAACCCCTCACCAGCGGGCCGGGGTTTTTCACATACTGCTCGTGAATCGCCCGCGCGGCCCGGATGGCCAACGCGCCAACGGTGACCGTCGGGTTATAGCCGCCGTTGTTGGGGAACGCCGAGGCGCCGACCACGAACAGGTTGTGTGCGTCCCAGCTCTGCAGAAACGGATTGAGCGCCGAAGTGTGCGGGTCGGCACCCATTACCGCACCGCCGATGGTGTGCGAGCTGTGCTGCATATACGGGTTCCAGCTGGTCTCGGTCTGGTTGTCGACCATGATGTCCTTGCCGCCGGCGGCCTTCATGATCTCGATCGCGCGCTGGGTGGTGTAGTGCAGCATGCGCGTGTCGTTGCGGTTCCAGTCGAAGGTCAGGCGCAGCAGCGGCTGGCCGTGGCGGTCCTTGTAAGTAGGGTCGAGGTCCAGATAGGCCCCGCGCACCGGCATCGAGGTGCCCTGGCAGAAAATGCCTGCTGCCTGCTGGTAATCGCGCGAATAGGCTTTCTTCCACTCGCTGCCCCAACGCTTGGTGCCAGGGCGCACAGTATTGGCGTTCTGAATCGGACGGCCGTTGGTGGAATAACCCATGATCCCGGCGCCACCGATGAAATCGAGGTTGGAATGGTCGAAGTTATCGCCATTGAAGTCGTCGATCTGCACCCCAAGCGCGCCGCCACCGATGAACGGGTTCATGGTGTGGTCGTCGAAGAAGCCGGTAACGCTGGAGCAGGTCTGGTAGTTGTAGTTGCGGCCGATGGTGCCACGCCCGGTGTGCGGGTCGTACTGCTCGCCCACCCGCGACAGCAGCATCAGGCGCACGTTGTCCATCTGATAGGCGGTGAAGCAAACAATGTCGGCAGGCTGGAAGCCTTCGACGCCTTCCTTGGTGATGAACTTCACACCGGTCAAGGTCTTGCCGTCTTCGTGTTTGACCGCGTGCAGCACTTCGCTGTCGGTCAACAGGGTGAAGTTCGGGCGACGCATCAGGGCCGGCAGGATGCAGGCCTGTGGTGAGGACTTGGAGAAGTTGCCGCAGCCGTGGAAGTCGCAAAAGCCGCAGTACGTGCATGGCCCCATGGTCACACCCAGCGGGTTGACGAAGGCCTGGGAGATGTTGCCCGCCGGAATGGTGAACGGGTGGTAGCCCAGCTGGTCGGTGGTGTTGCGGAACGTGCGCATCCAGTGGGTGTCTTTCAGCGCAGGCGTCGGGTAGTCACGTTTGCGCGGACCCTCGAAGACGTTGCCGCCTGGGTGTTTCTGGCCCTGGATGTTGCCGGCGGTGCCGGAGGTACCGGCGATGCGCTCGAAGCGATCGTAGTACGGTTCCATCTCGTCATAGGTGACGCCCCAGTCCTGCACCTGCAGCTCCTTCAGCTTGCCGGCGCCGTAGCGCTCGCGGGTGCGGGTGGCCACTTCGAAGTCCCACGGCGTGAAACGCCAGGACATGCCTGCCCAGTGCGCGCCGGCCCCGCCGACGTTCCAGCCGAACTGGAAGGCCGACCAACTGCGTACGGGTGCGGCCTTCTGGTCGACGCGGTTGCGGAAGGTAGTGGTTTCCACGCTCATTGGCTGCAGCAACTCGCGGCGGGTGGTCCAGCGCAGTTCATCGGGGTCGACGGCAGGCGGGAAGTCGGTTGAGGTGTCGCGCCAGGCGCCACGTTCGATGGCGACGACGTTGAGGCCGGCGCGGGTCAGCTCTTCGGCCATGACCGAACCTGCCCAGCCGAGGCCGACAATCACGACGTCGGCCTTGGGACGTGCATTACTCATGTGTAGTTCCTTAGCGGGTTCAGTCGGCGGGGATCAGGCTGACGGGAATCAGGCCGAGTTTTTCGTTGCGACGGTCGACGTAGGGCCGGTAGTCGTAACGGGCACCGGGGAAGCCGATCATCTTCCAGCCGGCCATGTTGCGGTTGCCGCCGTAGATGGGATCGCTCAGGTAGCCCTCGCGGACGTTCTGCAGCATGAGTTCGAAGAAGCCTTTGCTGTCGATGCCTGGATCCGGCACCAGACGACCGCCTTCCAGTTCGGTGAGGAAGCGGTCGATCTGCTCGGCGCCAAGCTCCGCGAACGGTTTGCCATGGGTCTTGAGCGCCCACGCCTGCATGGCCTTGAGCCCACTGCGGTAGCGCTCTAGCGGCGAAGCCAGGAATTGCGCGGAGCCCATCAGTTGCAACTCGCTTTCCGGACGGATCGGGCCCTCCAGGTAAAGCGCCTTGCCCGTGCCGTAATCACCGGCCAGTTGGCTGTCGATGAATTCGAGGCAGCCGGCCTCGGTTGCTGACGGGCCGAACTGGTCCGCTGGCAACAGGCGATCGTAGGCCGCTGCAAGGGTCTTGCGCTCTGTTTCGTCGAGCACCATGAAACCGCCGCTGCGCACTGCAGGCTTGGGCAGATGGTCGTCGCTGAGCTGGGTTTCGTGAGGAACGCCTTTGAGTTCCAGGGCCTTGATCCCAGGAGCGACCGCCATGGTGGCGGCCAGCGTACCGAGGGAGAACAGGGCTTCTCTTCGGTTCATGCACGGTTTCCTGTCTGTGGTTTGTTTTTTGGTTTTGAGTATCAAGCGCGCAGCCGATTACCCGCCCGGTATGGCGCGCATGCGTTATTCGCTGGGTGCAACAAAGAGCGCCAGGGCGCAAAGGCCCGGCGGCTTGCCAGAGACGAGGGGAGGCGGGGAGTACAGGGCAGGGTCAAGACCCAGTCTGCGATACGCGCTTCACTGCAATAACTGGCCCATGAGCTGCACCGTTTTAAAGCGGTGCAGGCTCGTCAAGGCCGACAGTGTGCCAAATTGACGCGGTAGACATCAAGAAATGATTTCTAAAGCATCATTATTTAGAGGTTTTCGATTGTATTGATATCAAATGGTATCAGTACGTTCTGAAAGCCAATGCCCGGCACGTGGCTACCGTTCACCGAAGCATCCACCATGAGCGATATCAAGGCAGCGACGCTTGGATCTACGGGTAGGGATATCGTCATGTCGACCACTTCTGCCACCAAAGCGTCCCGAGTGGAGCCGGTAAGGTCATGGGTCACAACAGTGATGTCATGCTGTCGTTCCCTGGATTTCAACGTTTCGATGACGCCGTCCTCGCCTCCGCAACTTACGTAAAGACCGACGAGATCGGGATGCTCGTCCAAGAGCTGACGGGTTACAAGAGCCGCTTGCCCGGCCGATTCGAACGTCAGTTGCGTTTCCAGAACCTTGAACTGGGAAGAGCGTTCTCGGAAATAGGAGCGGAAACTGATTTCGCAGAGTTCCTGGCAAAGAAAACGGTGGTCACCCAACAAAATGCCTACCTTGCCGGGCCGTGAGCTCAACCGGCTGATGGCCCAGGCCGCCGTGCGCCCGGCCTTGCGGTTGTCAATGCCGACGTAACCAGCGCGCATTGATGCGGTAATGTCAGTGATGAACGTACACACTCGCACACCCATGTCGCTGAGCTGATCGACTGCCTGGTTGATCCTGGGGTGATCGACCGTCGCCAAGGCAATCGCATCATGACCTGCGCCTTGCTTCAGGATAAGTTCCGCGCACTCTTCAGGCGTCAAGCCATCCATGAAATGAATTTCGTGGTGCGACACCTGAGAATGGGCATCTGCCTGACGGTTCATGCTTCGTTCGAGCGCGCGGTAAAAGTCGTCATCGCCTCGCAGCAGAAAGAAGGCGATGGATTTCGATCTGCCTGGCTCGGCCGCAGTGCTGGGTTCGCCTCGAACATCTTGGATCTTGGCCAGCGCGAACTGCAGGCGCTGGGCAGCTTCCAGCACCTTCTGCTCAGTGGCGGGTTTTACCGGCGCGCGTTTGTTCAGTACGCGATCGACGGTCACTTTCGATACTCCCGCCTCTCGCGCCACATCGGCCATGGTAGGAAGCAGTTTGGACATAATATTCCTTAATTCAATCGGGCATTTCAGGCCTGGCCTGAGTCGCTTCTGCGGCGATAACGGCATTATGGGACTATGGCCCGGCCAGGTGGGCGAGATTGTGAAGGTTTCTAACCCAAACCGGCCAATTCTGTATCAGGCCAACCCTCCCGGGCTGCCGAGCGCAAACCCTCCAGCAACATGGTGAACGCCGGGTTGTCGTTGCCCTCGTGCCAGGCCAGGTGAAGTTCACTCAATACACCTTCACCCAGATCAATCTCACGAAAGACCACGTTCTTGAACACCACGCTGCTAGCGCAACGCGGTACCAGAGCCAGGCCCATGCCCGCGTTGACCAGCGCCAAAATCGTCAGCGATGAACCCAGCCATTGAACGTACTGGGGAGACACCCGTGCAGATCGAAGTCTTCCGGTCAGCAATTCGTTGAACGGCGGATATGCCGAGTGCGCGTACATCAGAAACGGCTGGGCATCCAAGTCACTGATGGAAAGAGGCGTTTGCCGGGCAAGTCGATGGTCGCAAGGTACAGCCAGGACGAAGGGTTCACGCACGAGGCATTCCGTGGCATATCCCAGCTCGAGAAGTGGGGCGCGGACGATGGCCAGATCCACGCGTCGAGCGCGCAGTGCTTCGTGTTGCTGATAAGTGTTCATCTCTGACAGAACGATTTTGACGTGCGGCTGGTTTACCCGCGCTTCGGCGATGACTTTCGGCAAGAACTCATAAACCGCACTGCCCACGAAGCTTACGTTGACAGTACCGATGTCCCCTTCTGCGAAGCGTCTTGCTGCGACGGCAGCCTGCTGTGCGCGCTCCAGCAGGTTCTGCGCTTCAACGAAAAAAGCGCGCCCCGCAGCTGTGAGGGTAACCGTGCGTGTGGTGCGGGTGAACAACTCGACCCCGAGGGCATGTTCCAGGAGCTGTATCTGCCGGCTAAGCGGTGGTTGAGTCATGTTCAGACGCTCGGCTGCCCGGCGGAAATTCAACTCTGTCGCCACTGTGGTAAAGCAGCGAAGCTGTGTGAGTTCGAACATTGATTCATTCCGGGTATCAATTGCATGAAAGGTTAGATTAGACAGCAACAATGGCTGCCGTCCATCATCGTTTTGTTCCCCAAAAAAACAATCAACGGGAGTTACCTGCGATGACCTTTCCCATCTCGCCTGATCCAGCTGCCCTGGCAAGTGCAGCTGCCAAGGTCAAGCGCCATGTGCTGCCGCTGTTTGTCATCATGTTCATCGTCAACTACATCGACCGGGTCAACATCGGCTTTGTGCGCAGCCAAATGGAAACCGACCTGGGTATTGGCGCAGCCGCCTATGGTCTGGGCGCCGGATTGTTCTTCATCGGCTACGCGATTTTCGAAGTACCCTCGAACATGCTGCTGCAACGCTACGGTGCCCGCGCCTGGCTGACCCGAATCATGTTCACCTGGGGCGCGGCCGCCATGGCCATGGCTTTCGTTCGCGGGGAGACCAGTTTCTACGTCTTGCGCTTCATTTTGGGAGCGGCCGAAGCGGGTTTCTTCCCTGGCATCATCTACTACTTCACCCAGTGGCTGCCGGCCGCCGAGCGTGGCAAGGCGATGGCGATCTTCCTCAGCGGCTCGGCCATTGCGTCGGTGATCTCCGGGCCGGTATCGGGCGCATTGCTGCACATCAACGGCTTGAGTCTGCATGGCTGGCAATGGATGTTCTTGATCGAAGGCTTCGCCTCCATCGTGTTGTGCGGGTTCGTCTGGTTCTGGCTGCAGTCGCATCCTCGCCAAGCCCGATGGCTTAGCAAGAACGAACAGGACGCACTGGTCACGGCCATCGAGCTGGAGCAGAAAGCCCGCGAGGCAAATCAGGTCAGTCGTCCCTCGGCGTTCAAATTGCTCGCCGACAAGCAGATCGCGCTGTTCTGTTTCATCTACTTCGCCATAGCCCTGACCATCTACGGCGCAACGTTCTGGTTGCCGAGCATGATCAAGAAGATGGGCAGCCTGAGTGATTTCGAGGTCGGCCTGTTCAACTCGATCCCGTGGCTCATTTCCATTGTCGCGATGTACGTCTTCGCTGCCATGGCCAGCAAGTGGAAGCACCAGCAGGCTTGGGTTGCGCTGATGCTGGTTATCGCCTCGTTCGGCATGTTCATGTCAACCACTGGTGGCGCAGCGTTCGCCTTCATCGCTATCTGTTTTGCCGCAATTGGTTTCAAGGCCGCCTCGGCGTTGTTCTGGCCGATCCCGCAGGGATATCTCGATGCCCGAATCGCGGCGGCGGTGATCGCCCTGATCAACTCGATCGGCAACCTCGGAGGCTTCGTCGCGCCGACCGCCTTCGGCTTCCTGGAGCAGACCACTGGCTCCATCGAGGGCGGGTTGTACGGTCTGGCGGCCACTTCGCTACTGGCTGCGGCGGCAGTGTTCTTCGCTCGCACCGCGCCTCGCAGTGGCTCGCCCGGCCAATCCAAGGTGGAGACTTCCGGCCCCGTCGCCGCTCAAACTCAAACCCATCATCACGCCATGCGTACCGGTCCACAGGGAGCAGCCTCTTGAAAATCGCCCGCGTCACCGTCACCCCGATCGCCTTCCGCGACCCGCCGCTGCTCAATGCCAGCGGCATCCATGAACCCTACGCGTTGCGTTCGATCATCGAGATCGAAAGCGACACCGGCTACATCGGCCTGGGCGAAAGCTACGGCGATGCCCCGGCGCTGGCTATTCAGCAGGCGGTGCAGCAGCAACTGATCGGGCTGGATCCGTTCAACCTCAACCAGCTGCGCAGCATCGTCAAGGCCACCGTAGCCGCGCATCGGCCTGCTTCCCTGGCTGGCGCCGAGCTGGCGCCTGGCTCCCATGCAAGCAAGGCGTTGAGCAATGCTTATTCCGCCTTCGAAGTGGCGTTTCTCGACTTGCAAGCGCATTCGCTGAACGTACCGCTGGTGGACCTGCTCGGTGGCGCTATCCGAGACCGCATTCCGTTCAGTGCCTACCTGTTCTTCAAGTATGGCCGGCACATCGACTCGCCCTACAAAGCGGACAACTGGGGCGAGGCGATCAGCGAGGAGCAGATCGTCGCCCAGGCCCGGCGCATGATCGAAGCCTACGGCTTCCAGAGCATCAAGCTCAAGGCCGGCGCGCTGGAGCCGGAGCACGAGGTATCGTGCATCAAGGCTTTGAAAAAGGCCTTCCCGGGCCTGCCGTTGCGAATCGACCCCAATGGCAACTGGTCACTGGAAACCGCCATCCGCATGGCAGAACTACTGGGTGACGACTTGCAGTACTACGAGGACCCAACCCCGAACCTGGAGGGCATGGCCGAGTTGCACCGGCGCACCGGCCTTCCGCTGGCGACCAACATGGTGGTAACCGACTTCGACGAGTTCCGCCGCAGCGTCGCTCAGAACAGCGTGCAGATCGTGCTGGCCGATCACCACTACTGGGGCGGCCTGCGCGACACCCAGATCCTGGCCAAGATGTGCGAGACCTTTGGCCTGGGCGTGTCGATGCATTCCAACTCTCACCTGGGCATCAGCCTGATGGCCATGGCCCATGTTGCGGCAGCGGTGCCCAACCTCGACTACGCCTGCGACACCCACTACCCGTGGCAGGAGCCGGACGAAGAGGTAATCAAGGGCGGCAAGCTGCCAATCGTCGATGGCTGCGTGCAGATCACCCGCGCGCCGGGCCTCGGCGTGGCGCTCGATTACGATCAATTGGGTAAGCTGCATGACCAATACCTGACGTGTGGCATTCGCCAACGTGACGACGTCAGGCAGATGCAGCGTTACCGGTCTGACTGGAAAGCAGTCAAGCCACGCTACTAATGAAGGCAGCCGCGGCGAACGCCGCGGCCGCTGCTAAATGTGTTGGCACGCTGCTTAAAAGAGCGGCGGGCATTTTGCTTGTCTAAAAATGATGCTTATTGAGTCATTTATTGATTTTTTTAGTTTCATGAATGATGCTTTTGCGACAAGCTTCGGTAGCAAATCTGAGTAACGCCACAAGGACGACAACAATGATAAGAAGACGTGAGTTATGTAAGGTTACAGGTGCTGGATTGGCGTTCCTTGGCATCAGCCCAGCCATTCGCGCCCTAGAGCGTGTCGGGCAGTCCTTGACTGAAGTCGCTCAACTGCCTTGGATCTGCAATGCGGTGGCCAGCACGAAGGCAGGTAGGCTGTTTGCCGGGCTGCCTCGCTGGCCAGGCTACGAGGATACTCCCTCGATCGTAGAGATCCTCCCGGACGGTCGACACAAACCTTTTCCCGGTGGCCAATGGAATGAATGGAAAGCGGGCAAACCTACCGCCCAAGCGATGGTCAAGGTCAATACAATCCATATTTTTGACGACGACACGCTATGGGCAATCGATCAGGGGGAGGAAAACCCTGATGGCATGAGCCGCGGACAGAAAATCCTGCAGTTCGACACTCGCGACGGTAAATTGCTGCGCAGCATCAGTTTGCCAGCCAACGTGCTACCTGCGGGCGCAGGGCTCAACGATCTGCGCCTGGACTCCGAACACATTTACCTGACTGAGTCCGGCCTTGGCGCGATCATCGTCATCAACCTCACGAGCGGCGCCGCTGTACGCCGCCTTGCCGGGCATCTGTCGACAAAGATGATCCGCAGTCGCCGACCACTAGGCGAGGGCGGTCAGCCGTTGCTCAAAGCCGACGGTTCCGACAACCAGGTGCACGCAGATCCGATAGAGATCAGCCCGGACGGGCAATGGCTCTACTACCAAGCACTGACTGGCCCGTTGTGGCGCGTGCCAACCGCCGGGCTGCGCGACCGCTCGCTCAGCGAAGAGCAGCTCGGGCAACAGGTTCAGTTGGTCTACGACACTGGCACTTTGACCGGCACAGCGATAGACAGCAAAGGCAACCTGTACCTTGGCGAATATGACAAGCCCAGGGTCAGCGTATTGTCACCTGACGGCTCGCTGCGTGTCCTGGTCGAGGACGAGCGGCTGTGGAATCCGGATGCAATGATCATCAATTACCAGCGTGAGCTCTTCATACCCGTTCCGCAGAGCGCCCGTCTGGCCAGCAACCGCGGGCCTGGAGGGAAAAGCCGGGTGCAAGCGCCTTTCAAGATCTACAAATTGGCACTTCCAATGGCGTTTGGTGACCGGTCGGCGGTGCCGGCGCTCGTGGGAAAGCCCTTGATGGAGGAGCACGTATGAAAATTGGTGTCGTTACGTGGACCTTGGGGTTGACGGCTCCTGCCCAGGCTATTGCCAAAGCGCGTGAGCTTGGCCTGGATGCAATTCAGTACGCAGGTGATTTTCGCGATTGCAGCGGTTCGCAGCTCAGACAGGAAGCCGCTGCTGCAGGCATGAGGATTCTCGCCATTGACCCCTTCAACGCAGGTCCGGTGCAGCCGGATCAGGCGAGCGAGCAAGGGGCAATCGCCTACTACCGCAAGGTCATTGACTTTGCCGTTGAGGCTGGGCACGTACCCGTTACCTTGCAAGGCTTGTCGCAGTGGACCCGCAACTGCCCAGATAAGGCAAGTGCACAATCGCGACTGTTAGCCTGCTGCAAGGCCGTCGATGCTTATGCCCAGGAAAAAGGTGTGCGCACGCTTTACGAGGTTTGCAATCACTATGAGGTGCCGCTGATTCATACCAGTGATGCTTGTCGGGAGCTCATCAGCCAGGTCGGCGGTGACAACATGCGGATGATCCTGGACAGCTTCCATATGAACGTCAACGAGCCCGACCCGTTGGCCACGATTCGGCGCAATGCAGCGTTCACTGCCATCTACCACATATCCGATTCCGGGCGCGGCGGAATCGGTAGCGGGCATATCGACTTCCGAGCGCAGTTCGATGCGCTATTGGCATCCGGCTTTACCGGCGATGTTGCTATCGAGCCCGTGTTGCCTCATCGCACCCCGAGCCTGCCACCCGCGACGGGCGCCGATGCGCAACTGTTGGATCAGGAAATCATGCGCAGCGCCGCCGCTTGGCGCAGCTACCTTGGGGGCCCTGTGGCCGCTTGAGCCCAGGCGAAGCCTGGGATGCTTCCCGGGCCTCGCTCTCTGTGAGAGAACACCATGACGCTTTCGAAACCCGATGGCGGGGATGATCGCGCGCGCCTGCTCGCGCAAGGTGTAGCCAAGGTCAAACGCCATGTGCTGCCGCTATTCGTGATCATGTTCATCGTCAATTACATCGACCGGGTGAATGTCGGCTTTGTCCGGGGCCAACTGGAAAGTGACCTGGGGATCGGCGTGGCAGCCTATGGCCTGGGCGCTGGCCTGTTTTTCATCGGTTACGCGCTGTTCGAGGTGCCGTCGAACCTCATGCTCCAGAGAGCCGGGGCGCGGGTCTGGCTGACCCGGATCATGCTGACCTGGGGTCTGGTGGCCATGGCCATGGCATTCGTCAGGAACGAGGCCGGCTTTTATGTACTGCGGTTTTTGCTTGGTGCTGCCGAAGCCGGTTTCTATCCTGGCATTCTTTACTACTTCACCCGCTGGCTGCCCCATCACGAGCGCGGTAAAGCGATGGCGGTCTTCCTCAGCGGATCGGCTATTGCCTCTATCATCGCCGGGCCCATCACGGGCGTACTATTGTCGTTGCAAGGCTTTGGGTTGGTAGGCTGGCAATGGATGTTCCTGATCGAAGGCGGTGCCTCGCTGGTGCTCGGCATATTCGTTTATTTCCGGCTGCAGTCCGAGATCTGCCAGGCGAAGTGGCTGAACCAACGCGAGCGGCAGGCTTTGCAGCAGGCTATCGATGATGAGCAACTGGCACGGGTTGCACTGCAGGGTGGCAAGCCATCGTGGCGCAGCTTGCTCAGTGACCGGCAGATCGTGATGTTCTGTTTCATCTATTTTTCCATCAGCCTGACTATCTATGGTGTGACGTTCTGGCTCCCCGCGATGATCCGCCAGATGGGCGTTCACGGTGAGATGCAGGTGGGTTTCTACAACGCGCTACCGTGGTGCATCTCAATTGCGTGCATGTATGGCTTCGCTGCCTTGGCTCAGCGATACGGCCACCCTCAGCGCTGGTGCGCGCTGTCGCTATGCATAGCGGCCGCCGGGATGTTTGCCTCGACCCTTGGCGGCGCGGTAATGGCGTTTGTAGCCCTTTGCTTTGCGGCAGTCGGTTTCAAGGCTGCCTCGGCACTGTTCTGGCCATTGCCACAAGGGTACCTGGATGCGCGTATCGCAGCCGGTGTGCTGGCCCTTATCAATTCGCTGGGCAACCTGGGCGGCTTTGTTGCTCCCACGATGTTCGGTGTACTCGAGGCGCGCAGCGGTTCGGTTCACGGTGGCCTGGTCGGTCTCGCTGCAGCCTCGATTGGGGCGGCGATTGTGGTGCTCTACCTGGGGCGACGACGGCCCCATAGTCCTTCCTGTGTTGGGGAAGCCGGGATGAGACAGGCTCGGTACTGAATCCTTTCTAACCAATCCATGACTCTATATTCAGCTCCGGCCGCAGCCGGGGCCAGGAGCTTCGCATGTCAGAAATTGCTGTTGATTCATTTAACGACCTGCAGCAGGGCCGCATCTCGACTCGACTGCTGACTGCAACGTTGATGGGGGTGTGTCTGATCACGCTGTACGCCGCGATCTTCGGCCAGCAAATGCAGGACGTGGCGCGCATAGCCTGCCCGCTGATGAGCATCATGGCGTTGCTGATCGCAGGTTGGGGCATGCCGCGCAATTTCCCGGTGGGTTTTCTGGCTTCAGCGTTGTTGCTGCTGATCAACTGGCGGGTTGCAGCGATGCTCGACCTGCGGCCAGTGATGATCGTCAGTTCGATTGCCGCTTGTGCCTACCTTGTCAGTATTGCGGGCTTCATTCGCAGGGACTGGAGCATCAGCTCTCAGGCGCCCAGCGTAACCGGCCTGCACTGGCAGATGACGGTGGTACGCATCTATTTCGGCTTCGACATGGTGGGCCATTTCACGGAAAAACTGTTCGCCGGCAGCGCATCGTTCCAGCACATGGTGGGCATTTTCAGCCAGCTGGGGGTGCCCGCTCCGGCAACCTTCGTGGTGCTGGCTGGACTATGTGAGCTGGGCATCGCCATCGGCATTGGCATGGGCCTGTTGACACGGCTGTCTGCAGTAGCGGCGACCCTCTATTTCCTGGTAGCCAACCATTTTGGTGCGCACTTCGCCAATGGCTTCACTTGGTCCAACGGGCCAACCGGTGGGTGGGAGTACCCACTGCTGATGTCGGTTTTCTACCTGAGCTTCATGCTCAGCGGAGCAGGCCGCTTCTCCCTTGATGCGTGGCTGGTGCAAGAGGGCAGGTTACCTGCGTCGCTGCGGTGGCTGTGCGCGCCTCAGTTTACCGTCAACCGTCCTTGCGTAGCACTCAACATCCACTGACCTCTGATCTCGCTTCAGGAATAAGAACAATGAACCTGTCCCGCACTACCTTTTACGTGGCTCACGGTGCATGCCTGTTGATTGCTCAGTCTGCAATGGCCGAACACAATATTTTGGGCAGTGATGCCAGCGTCAAGCTCAACCTGCGCAACTATTACATCAACGATAACTTCGTGGGCGATCGCGCCACCCAAGGCAAGGCCCAGGAATGGACACAGAGCTTCATCCTCGACGCGCAGTCGGGGTACACCCCTGGGCTGATCGGTTTTGGTGTTGATTCGTTAGGCATGTATGCCCAGAAGCTCGATGGTGGTGGTGGCACCTCGGGTACGCAGTTGCTCCCACGGCACGATGATGGAGAGCCGGCGGACAATTTTGGTCGACTCGCGGTAGCGCTGAAGGCGCGGGTTGGAGAGACCCAACTACGTGTGGGCGAGTTGCTCCCCAGCACGCCGGTGCTTAGCTACGATGGCGGCCGAGCTTTGCCTCAGACATTCCGAGGTGTGCAGATCGAATCCCATGATTTCAGCAAGGTCGGCCTGTATGCCGGGCAGATGCGCGCCAACAGTCCACGTGACGACGCCAGCATGGAAAAGATGTGGCTCAATGGCCGGCCGGATGCCACCTCCGACCGTTTCGACTACGCGGGGGTGCTGTACACCACCACCGACCAGCGCAGCCAGGTGGGACTGTGGGGCGCGCAATTGAAGGACATCTACCGCCAGCAATACCTGAATCTGCGCCATACGCTGCCGCTTGGGGACTGGCGGTTTAGCCTCAACGCCGGCCTGTTCCATGGGAGCGATGCTGGCAGCGCAAAGGCTGGTGAGCTTGAGAACACCACCTGGTTCACTCAGTTCTCGTTGAATCATGGCGGACATACGCTGCTTCTGGGCTTGCAGCGAGTCGGCGGCGAAACGGGCTGGATGCGCGTTAATGGTTCGGGAGGAGGGGAGTTGGGCAACGACAGCTTTAACTCAAGCTACGAAAACGCCCGCGAGCGCTCCTGGCAGGTGCGTCACGATTACAACTTCGTGGTAATGGGGTTTCCAGGCCTGACCTTGATGAACCGCTACCTGCACGGCGATCACATTGATCTTGGTGACGGCGAGCAGGGTAAAGAGTGGGGGCGCGAGACCGAGCTGGGCTATGTGGTGCAGAGCGGCTCTCTACAAGGGATGGATATTCGTTGGCGCAACTCGTCCATGCGTCGCACCTACGGGAGCGGGTCGTTCGATGAGAACCTACTGGTGGTGAACTACGCATTTTCTACCCTTTAACGCACAGGCCGGCTCTAGTCTGGCAACAGCTGAGGCAGCAGTGTTGGATGGAATCCTCTGCGAGAGGACCTGGCAGCCGGTCTGGTAGCGTTTCCGTCATGGCGTTTGCCATGACGTTTTTTTTAGTAGTTCTGTCAGTCGACTGATTGGCGGTAGGAATTTGGAACCGTTAAACCCGAAGCGTTGAACATGTGCGCACCGCTTGAGAGCTGCGAAGAATGATTCCAAAAACGAGACTACTCTTGTTTCGGAGATAGCTGAAAATCCTTATTTTTCAATGGCTCGCAGGCCCGATGCGACTCTCGTTTCCATCTTTAAATTCAGTTCAGGCAGCACCTTGCCTTAGGCTCTGTCTGAAAAAAGCCGTCGCATACACCGCAAGACACAAGCTAGCGAGACCATCGCGGCATAACTTATTGCGAGCTTGTCGAAGCGTGTGACGATTCGACGGTTCTCTTTCAGCCAGCCAAACATGCGTTCGATGATGTTGCGCTGTCGGTATTTGGGCCGGTCGAACAGTCTGGGTAAGCCAGGCTTGGGCTTGCGCTTCATCGAGCGCAGCGGAATGACGGGTTGCATTCGATATTGGTCGCAGTAACGGCGTAGCGCTTCGGCGTCGTAGCCCTTGTCGGCGAGCAGCCATTTGCAGCGCTTGCGCGGGCGGCCACGTTGGCTCGATGGAATGCTGACCTCGTCCAACAGTGGTTGTGCGTAGCTGATGTCACTGGCTTGACCGCCAGAGAGAAGGAAGCGCAACGGTATCCCGTTGGCGTCGCAGAGCATGTGGATTTTGGTTGTCAGGCCGCCACGGCTGCGGCCTAGAGCGTGATCGGCAGGCTCGTCAGCCCCCCCTTTTTCCGCGCTCCAGATGAAGCACGGGTTGCTCTAACAGCGGTCGAATCGATCATCCAGGTGCGGGGATCGATCAAGCCTTTGTCATTGAGTCTGAGGTGCAATCGTCTGAGCATCTGATCGAACGTTCCGCGATTTCGCCAGACTCGGAAGCGGTGATAGACCGTCGCCCAAGACCCGAAACGCTCTGGCATATCTCGCCAGGCTGCTCCTGAGCAGAGCACCCAGAGCACACCATCGAGCATCAAGCGATCACTGCTGCGGGGCCTGCCCCTAACGTGGGCTGCCGTGAAGAGATCGGCGACTACTGCCCACGCTTCATCCGAGAGTTCGTACCGCTTTGCCATCACAGAATTCCTTTCCGTAGATGGTCGGCGACTGTACAGAACCCAAACGGTTCCAGGGCCACATTTGAGTTTCTTGGGATTTCAGACAGAGCCTAAAGCCACGGCGTGAGGCATTGATGAGTGCAAGGGGTCAGTGGATAAAATGGTTTGAATGTGATCAGGGTTCATTTGCATAACAGTTGAGGTTTGAATGTGATCGTTCGCTTCATCTGTTTGTAAATGCCTGGAGGGTTTTACATGCGCGCGCGGTTCAATTGCGTTAGTGCTAATGCACATATTCATAGTTTGTTTCGCTGTTATGGGCTCAAGGCCAGTTTACTTCGGATCAAAGTAATCGAGATGCTTTTTGAGGCGGTGAGCTGTAAACATACTTTATCTGCTGGTGAGGTTTCTGAGCGGCTCAAGGCCCCTGGAATCTCACTCCTGAGTATTCGCGAAATGTTTAAGCGGCTGCAAGATGTCGGAATGGTGACTGTCCATGAGGATAAAAATTATAGCCTCAGTCAAGAAGCCATACGCACGCTTCAAGAACTAAATGCAGAGGGTCAGGCTGGCACTGACGGCAGTTGAGCGCCTGGCTTGTGGTATTCTGCTCAGGTAATTTGCTTCGCCGGAACCTCAGACAAAATTATGCCCAAGCCCTTTACCACCCTGGATGACGTCGCCAAAGCGGCGGGGATGTCGCGGGCGCAGGTTTCGCGTGCGTTGCGGGGCGATCCCGGGGTAAGGCCGGAAACCCGCCAGCGGATCGATACGATCGCGGCGCAATTGAACTATCGGCCCAATCTTGCGGCGCGTAGCCTGGTGTCGTCGCGCTCCTCGATCGTTGGGCTGATCATCGGCGACCCCAACAACCCGTTCCACATCCAACTGGCCCAGGCCGTGGACCGGCGCTTGCTGGCCGCCGGTTTCGATGCGATCACCTCGCTGCGCTCGGTCGACGACGGCGCGGCCCTGCAGGAGGTCGAACGGCTGCTGAGCCTGCGTGCGGCGGGGGTCATCCTGCTCGGGCCGGCGCATCATCCGCGGGTGATCGGCGAAATCGCCGACAAGCTGCCCTGCGTGTTCATCGGCAGCAAGCGCGTCACCCATCCTGAGGTCATCTCCATCGCGGTCGACGACGACAGTGGCGCCAGGCTTGCCATGCAGCACCTATTTTCCCTGGGCCATACCCGAATCGCCCACTTGGCAGGCGGCAAGGAGCCCTCATCGAAGGAGCGGGCCAATGCCTATTGCAAGGTCATGCGTGAGGCTGGGCTTGAGCCGCTGGTGCTCCACGGCAAGCACAATGCCGCATTCGGCAGGGAAGGGGTGGACAGGCTGTTCGACTGCCAAACGCCACCCACGGCGATCTTCGCTTCCAACGACTTCATCGCGCTCGGGGTGCTGGACCGGCTCAAAGGCATGGGGCTGTCGGTGCCGCACGATGTGTCGGTGGTCGGCTTCGACGATATCCCGGATGCTGCCAACGCGTTGTTCTCATTGACCACCCTGCGCCAGGACACCGACGCCCAGGCCCAGGCGGCGGTTGAAGCGCTGCAGACCATCCTGGGGGGCAGCCCGCGGCGCAAGCGGCGTATTGAGATGGGCGTGACGCTGATCGAGAGGGCGTCTACCGCTGCTCCGGCCAGTCAATAATTATTCTCATTTTATGGGCTGCGTCAGATTGACTCACAATGTAACAATCCATAACATTCCGCGCGGTTGAGCAGCGGCCCTTCGACGGCCGCTTTTTTGTGCGTTTCTTATGAGAACGCTCTCATTTTGCTGGTTGTATTGTGCATTTTCATACAACTGGCGTCGACAAATGAGAGCGCTCTCATTCTGGCTGTACCTATGCCTTCAGGGCAGGGGAATGTGTGGGCGCCCGGCGGCGAGCATTGCCAGGCGTGAATCTGAATCCACGGCCGAAGCCGTGAATCGTGCAGGAAGGGATATGAAAGTGAAGGGCGCCATACCGATCGTGATCGGTGCCATATTGGTTTTGCTGGGGGCCGGCCTGGCCGTGGGAGGGATCAAGCTGATCACGCTGGGTGGCAGCGGGTACTACCTGCTGGCCGGGGCGATGATGGCGGCCAGCGGCATCAGCCTGGTGCGACGCAAGGTGGCCGCAACCTGGATCGCTTTGCTATTGCTGGTGATCACCGCGCTGTGGGCGTTCTGGGAAGTCGGCGTCGACTTCTGGCAACTGGTGCCACGCCTGATGACCTTCATTGTCATCGCTTTGGTACTGACCCTGCTGGTGCCGCTGCTCGATGGCAATCGCAGGTTCCTTGGCGTCGCGCCACGTGCCTGCATCAGCCTGGCGCTGGTTGCCAGCCTGATCGGCTTTGCCGTTGGCATGTTCAAGCCGCATCCAACCGTGGTCGCCGAAAAAGGCAGCAAGGCGCCGGTGCTGGTGGCGGACGCCGGTGAAGCGGATGGCAATGACTGGACCGCCTATGGCCGCGGTACGCACGGTGAGCGCTTTGCCCAGTTCGACCAGATCAACAAGTCCAACGTCAAGGACCTGCAGGTCGCCTGGACCTTCCGTACCGGTGACATGGCCATCAACGGCGCCGAATACCAGGGTACCCCGCTGAAGGTCGATGACACGGTGTACCTGTGTACGCCGCTGAACAAGGTGTTCGCCCTGGACCCTGTCAGCGGTGCCGAGAAGTGGAAGTACGATCCGCAGATCAAGGAAACGCCGTCCAACAAGAGCTGGAAACGCTGTCGCGGTGTTGGTTATTACGATGCCGACAAGGCACCGCAGAATGCTTCCTCGCCGGCTGACCCGGCGGCAGAGGTTGCCACCGCGCAGCCAGCCGAGTGCCGTCGCCGCATCATCACCACCACTGTGGATGCACGCCTTATCGCGCTGGATGCCGCTACCGGCAAGCCATGTGAAGGCTTCGGCGAGCATGGCCAGGTCGACCTGCTCAAAGGCATCGGCCCGAACACCGACGGCTCCTACTACCTGACCTCGGCGCCACTGGTGGCCGGCAACGTGGTGATCGTCGGCGGCAAGATCAACGACAACCTCAAGACCGGCGAACCCTCCGGTGTGACCCGCGGCTTCGACGTACGCACCGGCAAACTGCTGTGGGCCTGGGACGCGCTGAACCCCAAACGCGGTGTACCGCTGCCGGAAGGGCAGAACTACCCAAGCGACTCGCCGAACTTCTGGGGCACTGCCTCGTACGATCCGCAACTGGGCCTGGCCTACATCCCGACCGGTAACCAGACCCCGGACTTCTGGAACGGTGACCGCAACCCTGGCTCCGATGAGTACAACGACTCGATCGTCGCCATCGACGTCAACACCGGCGTCGACAAGTGGCATTTCCGCACTGCCAACAACGACATGTTCGACTACGACGTGTCCGCCCAACCCATCCTCTATGACCTGCCCAACAAGGAAGGCGGCAAGACCCCGGTGGTGATTGCCCTGACCAAGCGTGGCCAGATCTTCGTACTGGATCGTCGCACCGGCACCCCGGTTTTCCCGGTTGAGCAACGCAAGGTCGCCACCGATGGCATGCCGGGCATGCGCATCTCGCCGACCCAACCCTACTCGCAGCTGTCGGTCGGTGCCGAGCGCTTCAAGGAATCGGACATGTGGGGCGGCACGGTCTTCGACCAGTTGATGTGCCGGATCGACTTCAAGGCCATGCGCTGGGAAGGTGAATTCACCCCGCTGGTCGAAGGCCAGGCGACCCTGATCTACCCGGGTTACTACGGTGGTTTCAACTGGGGTGGCGGCGCGCTGGACGCATCGACCGGTACGCTGATCGTCAACGACATTCGCATGGCGCAGTGGGGCCGTTTCATCAAGCGTGAGGATGCCAAGCGCACAGGCCTCAAGCCAAGCACCGAGGGTGAATACTCTGAGCAGCTGGGCACTCCGTGGGGCGTAGAGCGCTCGATGTTCGTCTCGCCGCTGGGCGTGCCGTGCTTCAAGCCGCCGTTCGGCACCATGACGGCCATCGACCTGAACAACGGCAAGACCAAGTGGCAGGTGCCCATGGGTTCGATCGAGGACGCCCCGGTGCATGGCATCGTACCTGGCGTGCACATCCCACTGGGCATGCCGACCATGGGTGGGCCACTGGTCACCAAGGGCGGTCTGACCTTCTTCCACGGTACGCTGGACTATTACATCCGCGCCCTGGACAACGATACCGGCGAAGAAGTATGGCGCGCCCGCCTGCCGGTCGGTGGCCAAGGTGCGCCAATGTCCTATGTAGGGCGCGATGGCAAGCAATACATCGTCGTCACCGTGGGTGGGGCAACCCGAACGGGTACCAACGATAATCGCGGCGACTACGTGATTGCCTACGCCCTGCCCAACGCCAGCCACTAAACCCTTGAACCCGGCTGCAGGCCTGCCTGCAGCCAACGCTGAAGGCGCGGGTAGGCAATTTACGCCAAGGCCGCGGGCGGTACTTGGGCCAGTTGCGACCGGCAGGTATCGACCCATAGCGGCCGTTCACCGTGACATCGTCTGCGCCTATGAGATCGAGCGCCGCCCGCGCGGCGCATCGCGAGCTGTGCTCGCTCCTACGTCTATTTCGGGCCAATTATTCCTGTGAGGTTAGTGCGCGAAGGCTTTGGCGCATGACGCGATTGGCACAGGCATCACTGGCCCGAAACAAACGTAGGAGCGAGCGCAGCTCGCGATGCGCCGCGCGGGCGGCGCTCGATCTCATAGGCGCTGAAAAATTCACGGCGAACACATCCGAACACCGCGCTAACCCCAAACTCAAGCCGCCTGGTACTCAGCAACCAGCTTGTCGAGGAAAGTAAACAGCTTTTGGTTCATCTCATCCCAGTCGTTGGCACGCAGCTCGGCTGGCTGCTGTACGAAGGGGCGGTCGGTGAGTGTGAGCAGTTCAGGTTCGCAGGCCGCGATCAGCTGCTCGACGACGTCGCGAGTGAACTCCATGTGGCATTGGAAGCCATAGACCAAATGGCCGTACTCGACGATCTGGCGAGGGCAGCCTTCACTCACCGCGAGAATCTTTGCGTGCGCGGTAAGCCCAGGCATATCGTTGTGCCAATGGCCGACGTCCAGGACATCGCCAAAGTGAGCAACCTTGCTGTTGGCCTTGCCTTGGGCCGTAAGGCTGATCGGGTACATCCCGATTTCCTTTTCCGGGCTATGACCAAACTGCGCCCCTAGCGCTTCACCAATGAGCTGGGCCCCGAGGCAGACGCCCACAACCGCCTTGCCAGCATTGATGGCCTTGCCGATCAGGCGACATTCAGCGGCGGCGTTGAAGTGGGGGCATTGCTCCGGTGTTGTGGCTGGGTCCTGCGGCCCGCCCAGCACCACCAGCAGATCGATGTCGTCCACACGCTCTGGCAACCTGTCATTGAGGTAGACCCGTGAGTAGCTGGTTGCGTAGCCGTGTGCCTGCACCCAGGTTTCATACGCTCCAGGAGCTTCGAACGATTCGTGAACGATGAAATGCACTTTCATGGGCGGGCTCTCGACAAGGGGTAGCACGGTATGGGTAGTGTTCGCGCCCCAATCCGTGGACACAAATCAATATTAATGACACTAAGTGTCATAATCAAGGTCCGTGTCAATGCAGCCGCGTCACGGGTGCCTCACCGATCACCGTCTCGTGCGTATCGCATCGTCCCGAGCGGGTCAGCGACGAAGGCTTATCGCCAAGCCCCCCGTTCCAAGGCCGGCACCATTGCCGGCTGAACGAGCCCAGGCAGTTCGGCTGTGGCTGTGTCACATCACCGTCAGGCCAAGCCCTGCCAACAGCATCGTCGCTTGCGATTTGGAAATGGTTGCACCTTTGAATTGTGCAGCGTCGGTCAATCTCAAGCCGCTCAGGCTGGCTTCACGCAAATCCGCTTCGTCAAAGCGGGCTCCGGAAACCCGGGCCATGGAGAGGCTGCCGCCATTGATGAAGCGAGACTTTCGAAAGTCGCAGCCGGTGAGGTCGCTTTCGCTGAAGTCCAGGTTGTCGATTTCACTTTTAAAGAATGAAATGCCTGACAAGCAAGCGCTGTTCAACCGGCACTCCTTGAAGCTGATCGCCAGCGTTGCCGCATTGGAAAAGTCAGAGCCGGTTAACTTGCAGGCTTCGAACCGGGCGTGTGAAAGTTTGCTGCGGCTCCAATTCGAATTGTTGAGGTCGCATTGAACAAATGACGATTCGGATAGCCGTGCTGCAGAGAAATTCGCCTCGCCAGCGCGGCACTTCATGAAGGTGGAAGCCGTCAGGTCGCTTCCCAGGAAAGTCGCCCCCGCCAGGTTGCATGCCTCAAAGACGCAGTGCTCCAGTTTCTTTCTGGAAAAGTCATAGGCGCTCAGGTCAAGACTCAGGAAATGAATCGGCAGGTTGCAAGTGTTGAAGGCTGCCTCTAACTCATGGGCGTTGGATGCGTTGATTTCCAGCGTTTTCATGCGCGTGTAAGGCCTTGAGATGCTGATGAATTAGCGCGCATTTTTCGTCGGCCCTCAGCATCAAGTCAATAATTGACACAGGCCCTACCGCTGTGAGCAATACAGTGCCATGGCGGACAGTGGGCGCCTCCGAGCCTTATCGGGCGTGAGGATTACCCCCCATTTCTTGTGCAGTTTTGCATTTGTACATTTGTATGAATCGAATGCTTCGTCTCTGCAATTTGACGATGTTCAGCGTAGTCGCAGCTGCTTAATCTCCTTCCCAGGCTGCGTTGACCATTAATAATTAGAAGGAGACAACCAGTGCCTATTCAGTCAGAACATGATCCTCGCCTCAAGCGTGCGCTCAAGACGCGACACATCAGCATGCTCGCCCTGGGCGGTGTGATTGGTGCCGGTTTGTTCGTCGGTTCCAGCGCGGTCATCGCTTCCACAGGGCCCGGTGCCTTCATCACCTACGCAATCACCGGCCTTATCGTTGCACTTGTGATGCGCATGCTCGGCGAGATGGCCGCAGCGCACCCTGCCAAAGGTTCTTTCGTCGATTATGCCCGCCTGGCATTCGGTCGCCCGGCGGGGTACATGACCGGCTGGCTGTACTGGTATTTCTGGGTCATCGTGGTGGGCTTCGAAGCCGTGGTCGGCGGGCAGATCATCAATGCCTGGCTACCGGGTATTCCGGTTTGGGTCATCGCGCTGGGGCTGATGGTCAGCATGACCTTGCTGAACTTGATGTCGGTGCATTCGTTTGGTGAGGCCGAGTACTGGTTTGCCGGTGTGAAGGTGGCTGCCATCATCGTGTTCCTGGTGGTGGCAGGTGCCTACGTCTTCCACCTGTGGCCCAACTCCACTGCCAGCTTCGACAACCTCACCCAGCATGGCGGTTTCTTGCCCCATGGCGTCGGTTCTTTGTTTACCGGTGTCGTCGTGGTGATTTTCTCCATGACCGGCGTCGAGGTGGCCACCTTGGCCGCCGCTGAATCGCAAGACCCATCACGCAATATCCGCAAGGCTGTGAACACCGTGATGCTGCGCATCCTGGTGTTCTTCGTGCTGGCCACCTTCTTCATCGTTGTCGCTCAGCCTTGGACCGCGCAGGTTCCAGGCAAGTCGCCCTTCGTGAGCACGCTTGAGCACATCGGCATTCCGGGCGCTGGCGACATGCTGACCGTGGTCATTCTGGTGGCGGTGCTGTCGGTTCTGAACGCCGGGCTCTACACCTCGTCGCGCTTGCTTTACGTGCTGGCCGCCAACGGCGAAGCGCCGCGCTGGATCGCTGGTGTGAATGGCAAAGGTGTGCCGGTTCGCGGCGTCATTGCCTCGACCCTGGTGGGTTATGGCTGTGTGGTCATCGCCGCCCTGTGGCCTGACACCGTGTTCCAGTTCCTCATCAACTCCTCTGGCACGGTATTCCTCTTCGTCTACCTGATGATCTGCCTGTCGCAGCTCAAGCTGCGCCGCAAATGGGTAGCCGAGGGCTCGTTGAAGTTTGCCATGTGGTGCCATCCCTGGCTGGCGCTGTTGGTCACGGCATCGATCATTGCCGTGCTGGCAAGCATGGCCTTCGACCCCTCCATGCAGGTGAGCCTGCTGCAGTGCCTGATCGCAATCGTTGCCATTGGCGTCTCGTACATCGGCTTGCAGCTGTCGCGAAACCGACGCGAGCGAACGCTGAACCAGGTTCAGCCGGCCACCAACAAAATCTAGTTTCTCGCTTTACCACCCTTGTTCCAGGCATCAATGGGAAGCCCACAGCATGTCAGCGAAATCAGTTTTGTCCCAGTTACCCAACCGGCCTTTGTGGTTCGAACCGGCCCAGCCGCGCATGCGCCTGGAAGGCGACAGCCAGGCCGATGTGGTGATCGTCGGTGCCGGTTACACAGGGTTGTGGACGGCGTACTACTTGCTAAAGAGCGACCCCAGCCTGCGTGTGGTTCTGCTTGAAAAGCGCGAAGTGGGCTTCGGCGCCTCGGGGCGCAACGGCGGCTGGGCATCGGCGATCTTCCCGATTTCCCTTGAACGCGTCACCCAGATGTACTCGCACAGCGCTGCCCTGCGCTTGCAGCAGGCCATGAACGAAACCGTCGATGAAATTGGCCGTGTCCTCGCCCTTGAGGGCGTCGAGGCCGACTTCGCCAAGCAGGGCTTCCTGTCACTGGCGCGCAGTGCGCCGCAAATGGCCAGGGCGCGCGCGGCCGTGCAGGCCTCGGCGCGCTTCGGCCTGCCAGATCAGTGGCGTGTTCTGGAAGGTGCCGAGGCGCAAGGCCAGGTAGGTGCCCAAGGCACGCTGGGCGGGCTGTACACCGAGCATTGCGCCTTGATTCACCCGGGCAAGCTCGTGCGTGGCCTGGCGCGTCTGGTGGAAAGCCTGGGCGCGAAAATCTACGAGCAGTCGGCGGTAACGCACATGGCGCCAGGTGTGGTGCATACCGCGCATGGCTGCGTAAAAGCGGAAGTCACCGTGCGTGCGACCGAGGCTTTTACCTCCCAGCAGCCAGGGCACTCACGATTCGTCATCCCGCTGTACTCGCTGGTGCTGGCCACCGAGCCACTGCCTCGCGACGTGCTGCGCAAGCTCAACCTGGATCACCGCATGGCGTTCAACGACATGCGCCACCTGCGGGTGTATGGCCAGGTTACCGCCGAAGGCCGTCTGGTGTTCGGGGGCCGGGGTGCCCCTTACAACTGGGGCTCGCGCATGACCGATGAAGCCGACCTGGTCGACAGCATCCACGCCAAGATCCACGACACCCTGGTCGAGTTTTTCCCGGACCTGGCCGATGCGCGCATCACCCACCGTTGGGGTGGTGCATTGGGCGTGTCGCGCGACTGGTGCCCCACGGTCAGCATCGACCGCAAGAACCGCATGGCCTGGGCCGGCAACTACGTGGGCGATGGCGTGGCCACCAGCAACCTGGCCGGGCGCATCCTGCGCAACCTGATTCTTGAGCGTGAGGACGACGTCAACACGCTGCCTATCGTCAATCACCGCTCGCCTTCCTGGGAGCGCGAGCCCCTGCGCTGGCTGGGTATCAACAGCGGGCTGACCGCCGCCTCGCTGAGCGATATCGAAGAGCGCTTCACCCATCGTCCATCCCGCACTGCGATGTTGCTGGAAAAGCTGACTGGTGCACATTAAAGAGGAAACCACCGTGACGACTTTCACGATCATCAAGTCCGCTGCGATCCAATCGTTGCCACTGAACCCTGCCGGCCAGCGCGCTGGCGCCGACCAGGGCGATCCGCAGATCGCCATCCAGGCCCTTGCCCCCGAGGCCGTCGGCAACCTGGGCGTCTGGGAGTGCCAGCCAGGGGGTTGGCCGGTAATCAACCGTCCCGATACCGAGTTCACCTACATCATTTCTGGGCGTGCCTTGCTGACTGACGACCAGAGCAAGGAAGTTGTGGAGGTCACCGGTGGTGATCTCATCATCCTGCCGCCGGGTTGGTCCGGGCGCTGGGACGTGATCGAGACCGTTCGCAAGGTCTACGCCATTTATTGATTCCCCGGCGGGGCAGGCGCCCCGCGCGGCTTACCCCTTTGAAGATGTGAGAGCAAAGATGACCACCACCATTACCAACTGGATCTCCGGCGCCCGTGCCGATGCCACCAGCGGCCTGCAGCAGCCTGTCTACAACCCAGCTACCGGTGCTGTTACAGGTCAGGTGCAACTGTCGGCACAGAAGGATGTGGACGCTGCCGTAGCCTCGGCCAAGGCCGCCTTCCCGGCCTGGAGCAACCTGTCGCCGCTGCGCCGTTCGCGCGTGCTGAACAAGTTCCTGGCGCTGCTCAACGAGCACCGTGATGACCTGGCCCGCATGATCACTGCCGAGCACGGCAAGGTGTTCACCGACGCCCAGGGCGAAGTGATGCGTGGTATTGAAATCGTCGAGTTCGCCTGTGGCGCGCCGCAGTTGCTGAAAACCGATTTCACCGACCAAGTCAGCACTAACATCGACAACTGGACACTGCGCCAGCCGCTGGGCGTGGTGACCGGTATCACCCCATTCAACTTCCCGGTGATGGTACCGATGTGGATGTTCCCGGTCGCCCTGGCCACCGGCAATACCTTCGTGCTCAAGCCCAGCCCGCTGGACCCGAGCCCGAGCCTGTTCATTGCCGACCTGCTGAAGCAGGCGGGGTTGCCGGATGGCGTGTTCAACGTGGTGCAGGGCGATAAAGACGCGGTCAACGCGCTGATCGAGCATCCCGATGTGCAGGCCGTGTCGTTCGTGGGCTCGACCCCGATTGCCAACCATATCTATGAAACCGGCGCCCGTCACGGCAAGCGCGTGCAGGCCCTGGGCGGTGCCAAGAACCACCTGGTGGTGATGCCCGATGCCGATATCGATCAGGTCGTCGATGCGCTGATGGGGGCTGCCTATGGCTCGGCCGGCGAGCGTTGCATGGCCATCAGCGTGGCCGTGTTCGTGGGCGAAGAAACAGCAGAAAAAGTCATGCCGAAGCTGATCGAACGGACCCTGGAACTCAAGGTGCTCAACGGCACCAACCTCGAAGCCGAGATGGGCCCGATCGTCACCCGTGCTGCCCACGAGCGTATCACCGGTTACATCGAGCAAGGCGTCAAGGAAGGCGCTACGCTGCTGGTCGATGGCCGGGAATTCAACGGCCAGACCGCGGGCGAGGGCTGCGCGGATGGCTTCTGGATGGGCGGCACGTTGTTCGACAACGTCACCCCGGACATGCGTATCTACAAGGAAGAGATCTTTGGCCCGGTACTGGCTTGCCTGCGGGTGAAAGACTTTGGTGAGGCGGTGGACCTGATCAACGCCCACGAGTTCGGCAACGGGGTCAGCCTGTACACCCGCGATGGCCACATCGCCCGAGAGTTCGGCCGCCGCATCCAGGTGGGCATGGTCGGCATCAACGTGCCGATTCCCGTGCCGATGGCCTGGCATGGTTTTGGTGGCTGGAAGAAGAGCCTGTTCGGCGACATGCATGCCTATGGCGAGGAAGGGGTGCGCTTCTACACCAAGCAGAAGAGCATCATGCAGCGCTGGCCGCAGGCGATTGCCAAAGGTGCTGAGTTCGCGATGCCTACCAGCCACTAAGGTATCGGTTTAACAGGTTATGAAAAACGGCCCCGCCCACGCAGCGGGGCCGTTTGCTTATGTACGCCGGGGCAGTGCGGGGGCTTTAAAGCAACTCGGTATTCTTGCCTGCCTGCAGCGCGATCCAGAACCGGGCGATGCCTTGGGTGGTGGTGGGGTTGAAACCGGTCAGTTGTTCAACGAGCTTTATGCGGTAAACAAGCGTCTGGCGGTGAATGCCGAGGTCGAGTGCGCTGGCTTTCCAGTTGCCGTCGTTTTTCAGAAAGGTGGTCAGTGTTTTCAACAGTGATGCGCTTTGAACCCGGTCGTGTTCAATCAGCGGGCCCAGGTAGCGTGCCACCAGTGCGCGCGCCTCTGGCAAGGATTTGGGGGCCATGATCAAACCGGTATCCGCTTCGCCATAGCGCAGGGTCGGCGCATTCAGTTCTGCGGCCTGGGTCAGCGCCAGGCGGGCCTGGCGTGCCGCTTCCCGGTAGCCGGTTGCCGTGGTGACAGGCCCGCTGATGCCTATTTGTGTACCTGCGCCCAAGGCTGCCAGCAGCGCCTGAAACAGCGCGCTGTCATCGCGACTGATCGCCAGCAGTACATTGTGCTCGGCCAGCAGGAGAGGCGTTGCTGCGTACAGGGCGGGCGTATGATGAAGGTCGTCGAGGGTCCGCGGGCCCTTGGCTCCTGGCCTGATTACCAGCGCAACGAGGGTGCCGGTCAAGCCTCGGCGCTCAAGCATCGGCCGTGTCAGCGTCAGCTCGACTTCGCTGCCCAGCAGGTTGTGCAGCAATGCCGCGCCTTCCTCGCGCTGATGATCCCGAACAATCATCTGCCGCTCCAGTTCCACGCCCAACAAGCCCACCAGTGAGCGGACCAGTATTGAATCATCGAGAGAGGGGTGGGGCCGTCGGCTGATGACCAGGTTGGCCTGGGCCCGCCCTCCAATCGGGATGCGCTCGACATTATCCAGCGCGGCGCCCAACGCATGCCGGCTCTCGACAATGTGGGTGCCAGTGATTGCATCTTCGATGGCCAGGTCCACTTCGAGGCTCTTGGCAAGAATGGCCAAGCGGCCAGACATATCAGGTTCCGTGCGTAATGCCTGGGCATAGGTTTGGAACAGCCGCTCACTGGCATTGAAACGCTCGCGTTGCGCCTGCAATACGCTCTCGATGACATAGTGCGAAAGCTTGACGAACTCAAGCTCGAAGCTCGCATGCAGCAGTGGGAACAGCAGGCGGTCTGCGGCCTGCAGCAGTGCAGCCGAAAGCTTGGGGGCATCGTCCCGTGGGGCTATGACCAAGGCGCTTGCATTGCTTTGTACCAGCTTTTCCAGCCACTGCACTTGCGCTGGAGCCTCGTGGGGCATGCCCACGCCGGTGGTCATCACCAGGTCGCCTGGCGATACCCACCGCCAGGGGTCGGGAAGGTCCACGGTGTGTGCCCAAGTGATCAGCCTGGCGGCCCCAGCCAGGCCGGCCACCGCCTGCAGCTTCAACGGGTCGACGGCAATGAGATCGTGCACTGAAAGCATGGCGTTTCTCGCTTCAACAAGGGGCGCGTGTTTGCAGAACAGTCGCGTCGCCCTATCATCGCAGAACGACAACGGGATAACCCCAGGCCACAAGAAAATAACAAGCAGGCCCCGTGTTCACTCCAGCTCAACCAGCACCAGGCCTTTCAAACGCCCGGCGCAGGCTTCCTGCAAGGCCAATGGGGCTTGGTCCAGGCCTTTGACCAAGGTGTGGGCGATGTGCAGGCCACCCTCACCCTGCCAGTTGGCCAGTTGACGGATCCAGGCATCGAACAGCTCCGGCGCTTCTTCATCGGCACTGAAGCCGCGGAGGGTCACCCCACGCAGGATCAACTGGAAAGTGTCCAGCTCCACCGGTGCCTTCAGCGTGGCGCTGTGCGGGTTCAATTCTGCCGACACTGCCCCCAGCAGTACGCAGCGGGCGCCGTGGCGGGCTACTTCCAATGCCGCCGCCAGTTGCTCGCCACCAACCATGTCGACGATCACGTCGATGCCTTGCGGGGCCACTTGGGCCAGTTGCTCGCGCACCGGGCCGGCATCCCGGGTGACGACGGCGTCGTAGCCCAACTCGGTTTGCATCCAGCGGGCTTTTGCCTGGCTACTGGTGGTTCCGATCACCCGGCTGGCGCCCAGCAAGCGGGCGATCTGCCCGGCCATGCAGCCAATGGCGCCGGCGCCGCTGGTCACCAGTACGGTGTCGCCCGGGCGTACCTGCACACCTTTGACCAGCGCCGCATAGGCGGTCCAGCCATGGCCCAGCCAGGCGGCCGGGTCTATTTGCGGGGTGTCGATGAGCGTGCACTGGTCTGCGTTTACCAGGGCGTGGTCGCGCCAGCCCAACGGGTGCATCACCAGGCTGCCGACCGCCAGGTCAACGCCAGGGCCTGCCTGCAGCACCTGGCCAATGGCACCGTCGGCCAAGGTGTCGCCGGGCTTGAGCGGCGGGAAGGGAATGCCTTGCACCGCCTCGGCGCCGGCTTCAGCCATCAGGCGGGTGGAAATGGATACGCGGAACCAGCGATTGCGCACCAGCACCTGGCCTGGGCCCGGGGCAGTGGCGGCGGCCTGCACCACGGCAAAATGCTCGGCCTTCAGTTCGCCTGAGTCGTAACCCAGCAGTTTCACTTCGCGCACGATGGGGGGCAGTTCGGTCATGCTCGCACCTCTGATGGTTGGATCGGTTGGCAGGCCGTGCGCAGGGCACAGTCTCGGGCGTTGATTCAGGTGCGGCCACTATAGGGCTGTTAATGCGAATAAATCTGGTTACACTTTTAGGCCATCCGGATTTTGAGTGCGGCAATTCGGATCGCTGCACAGGGTGCGCGACCTGTGCGCCACAAGGAGTGATGAACATGAGCTACCGGATTTCGCCCATGGACAGGGAGGAGCCGTTTGGCCTTGGCCAATCGGCCTGGCAGCGCGCCTGCTTGCCGCAACGCCTGGGCAGCTGTTTCACCGACTCCCTCAGCTTCGATGACGGCCTGGCAGTGGCCTACTCCAGTTTCGATCCGCAGCAGGACCTGGTTGAGGCTGGGTCGTTCGAAGGCGAGCGCGCCCTGACGGTGGCGATTGCCTTGTCGGGGCGTTCAAGCAGCACCGGCATGGACGGCCAGCGCCATGATTTTGTATGCGGCCACAGCACGGTGGCCACCTACGGCAGCCTGCAAGGTGAACGGTGCTATCCGGCCAAACAGGCTATCCGTCAGTTGCGCCTGACGGCCAAGGCACCGTTGCTGCAGCGCTATGGGCTTGAGTACCTGCTCGATGGCGAGGCCAAGGGGTTGTCGGCCAAGCGCCTGTTCTGCGCCAAGCACAGCGTGGTTATCCAGCGGCTGGCCGATTCGCTGGTACATCTGCACGACACCTGCGGCGGCCTGCTCGATATTCACACCGCCGCGCTCGGCCTGCTTGCCGAACAGATCCGCCCGCTGGTCCCGTCGCCGGCACCGCTGCAAAGCACGCTCAGTGCCAAGGACAAGGACGTGGTGCTGGCTGCGCGCGACATCCTGCTCAGCCAATTCGACCGCAAGCTGACCATCGGCTACCTGTGCGCTGCACTGGGCACCAACGAGTTCAAGCTCAAGCAAGGCTTTCGCGAGGTGTTCGGTACCAGCCCCTACCGCCTGTTGACGGATATCCGCATGGCCAAGGCCCGGGAATGGCTGGAAGCCGGTTTGCCTGTGTCTTCAGTGGCGTACAAGGTCGGCTTCGAGCACCTGTCGAGCTTCAGTGCAGCGTTCGAAAAGTATTACGGGTGCACGCCCAAGTCGCTCCGTCAGGGCAGGGCGCAAGCGCTCAGCGCTCTGCGCCGTGGGGCCGCTGACGAAGCTGGCCAATGAAGTCCAGGCAGCGCGTGATCAGCGGGCTGTTGTCGCCGGCGCGGCGGCTGAGGATGATCGGGCTGACTGCGCTGGTGTCTGCCAGCTTCACGTAGTCGATGTCGGTTCGGTGTTGCTGCTGCACCGATGAGGGCACCAGGGCAATGCCCACCCCAGCAGCCACCAGGCCTATCGCCGTCTGCAACTCGTTGGCCCATTGGTTCACTTTCAGGCTCATGCCGTGGTGCGCGAACAACGCCAGCACGTGGTCGGCGTAGCTTGGCCTGGGGTTGGAGGGGTAGAGGATGAAAGGCTCCTTGGCGAGTTGCGCCAGGCTCACCGGCTCCCCCGCCAGGGCATGGCCGTGGGGCAGGGCCGCGACAAGCGGGTCTTCCAGCAGTGTCACCTGCAAAATGGCCGGGTCTTCGATGCGCAGCCGGCCGAATGCGATGTCGATCCTGCCCTTTTTCAACGCATCGACCTGTTCGAGCGTGGTCATTTCGCTCAACCCCAGCTCCAGCTCAGCGTCCTGGCGCAATTCCCGGATCAGTTCCGGCAGCACGGCGTACAACGTGGAGGGCGCAAACCCTATGCCTAGCCATTGTTTGTGCCCGCGGCCAATGCGGCGGGTGTTCTGGCTGATGCTGTCCAGTTGTTCGAGCAACGTGCAGGTCTGTTCATAGAAAAAACGCCCGGCTTCGGTCAGGCGCAGGGGGCGCTCGCGGTGGATCAACAGGGTATCGAGCTGTTCTTCAAGCTGGCTGATCTGCCGGCTGAGCGGCGGTTGGGCGATGTGCAGCAACTCGGCGGCGCGGGTGAAGTTGAGCGTCTCGGCGACGACCTTGAAGTAGCGAAGGTGGCGAAGCTCCATCAGACCTCCGAGGTATGGTTGCAGATTTAATTGATATTGGACGCAGTCAGGGTGTCGGGTAATGCTTGAACTATCAAGTAAATATCCGGCTTGATCGGCTCCCCGATCAGGCCACGAGCGGACCTCAAGACCTATGCCCAACGCCGTAATCGAACAGATTGATGCCGTGATCGTCGACCTGCCCACCATCCGCCCGCACAAGCTGGCCATGCACACGATGCAACAACAGACGTTGGTCGTGCTGCGTGTGCGCTGCAGTGATGGCGTGGAAGGTATCGGTGAATCCACCACGATCGGGGGCCTGGCCTACGGCTATGAAAGCCCTGAAGGCATCAAGGCCAACATCGATGCCTACCTCGCACCCGCACTGGTGGGCATGGCTGCCGACAACATCAATGCCGCCATGCTCAAGCTGGACAAGCTGGCCAAGGGTAACACCTTTGCCAAGTCCGGCATCGAGAGCGCCTTGCTCGATGCCCAGGGCAAGCGCCTGGGGCTGGCGGTCAGCGAACTGCTGGGCGGCCGGGTACGCGACAGCCTGGAAGTGGCCTGGACCCTGGCCAGCGGCGACACCGCCCGCGACATCGCCGAGGCCCAGCACATGCTGGAAATTCGCCGCCACCGGGTATTCAAGTTGAAGATCGGCGCCAACCCGCTGCAGCAGGACCTCAAGCACGTGGTGGCGATCAAGCGCGAGCTGGGCGACAGCGCCAGCGTGCGGGTCGACGTGAACCAATATTGGGACGAATCGCAGGCGACCCGTGCCTGCCAGGTACTGGGCGACAACGGTATCGACCTGATCGAGCAGCCGATTTCGCGCATCAACCGCGGTGGCCAGGTGCGTTTGAACCAGCGCAGCCCGGCGCCGATCATGGCCGATGAGTCCATCGAGAGCGTCGAGGATGCCTTCAGCCTGGCGGCGGACGGCGCTGCCAGCGTGTTTGCCTTGAAAATCGCCAAGAACGGTGGCCCGCGCGCCGTGCTGCGCACCGCGCAGATCGCCGAGGCCGCGGGCATTGCCCTGTATGGCGGGACCATGCTCGAAGGCTCGATCGGCACGCTGGCCTCGGCCCACGCCTTCCTCACCCTGCGCCAGTTGACCTGGGGCACGGAGTTGTTCGGCCCGCTGCTGCTCACCGAGGAGATCGTCAACGAGCCGCCGCAGTACCGCGACTTCCAGTTGCACATTCCACGTACCCCAGGCCTGGGCCTGACCCTGGACGAACAGCGCCTGGCGCGCTTCGCCCGCCGCTGAACGGCCCCGAGCAGGCGCGGGCTTGGCCCGCGAATATCGGCAGGGCACGCGGCAGATCAACGATTCGTATAAGGAGAAACCCCCATGCTGTTCCACGTCAAGATGACCGTGAAACTGCCCGTCGACATGGCCCCGGCAAAGGCTGCTCAGCTCAAGGCCGACGAAAAGGAACTGGCCCAGCGCCTGCAGCGCGAGGGCACCTGGCGCCACTTGTGGCGCATTGCCGGGCATTACGCCAACTACAGCGTGTTCGACGTGGCCAGTGTCGAGGCCCTGCACGACACGCTGATGCAGTTGCCGCTGTTCCCCTACATGGACATTGAAGTCGAGGGTATGTGCCGCCATCCATCATCGATCCACAGCGACGACCGCTGATTGGGGCTCAGCGCTCCAGATACCTGACAACAACAATTCGAGGTAAGCATCGTGACCGTGAAAATCTCTCAAACTGCCGAGATCCAGGCTTTTTTCAATGAAGTGGCGGGCTTGGGCCATGCCCAAGGCAACCCACGTTTCAAGCAGATCATCCTGCGTATGCTGAACGACACCGCGCGCCTGATCGAAGACCTGGAAATCACCGAGGACGAGTTCTGGCACGCCGTCGACTACATGAACCGCCTGGGCGGCCGCAATGAAGCCGGCCTGCTGGTGGCGGGGCTGGGCATCGAGCATTTCATCGACCTGCTGCAGGAGGCCAAGGATGCCGAGGCCGGCTTGAGTGGCGGCACCCCGCGCACCATCGAAGGCCCGCTGTACGTGGCCGGTGCGCCCATCGCGCAGGGCGAGGCGCGCATGGATGACGGCCTTGATCCGGGCGTGGTGATGTTCCTTGAAGGGCAAGTGTTCGATGCCCAAGGTAAACCGCTGGCGGGGGCCACGGTCGACCTCTGGCACGCCAACACCCACGGCACCTACTCCTACTTCGATTCGACCCAGTCCGAGTACAACCTGCGCCGCCGGATCATCACCGATGCCCAGGGCCGCTACCGCGCACGCTCCATCGTACCGTCGGGGTATGGCTGCGATCCGCAAGGCCCGACTCAGCAATGCCTGGACCTGCTCGGTCGCCACGGCCAGCGTCCGGCCCATGTACATTTCTTCATTTCCGCGCCGGGGCACCGCCACCTGACCACCCAGATCAACTTCGCCGGTGACAAGTACCTGTGGGATGACTTCGCCTATGCCACCCGCGACGGGCTGATCGGTGACCTGCGCTTCGTTGACGATGCGGCTAGCGCGCGGGACCGTGGGTTACAGGGCGATCGCTTTGCCGAGCTGGCGTTCGACTTCCACCTGCAGGCGGCCCAGGCGCCAGCGGCCGAAGCCCGCAGCCACCGCCCGCGGGCGCTGCAGGATGCCTGATTCACGCGCTTGGATTTAGGTGAATCGAGCCAGGGCGCGATGCCGTTGTCAGGGCTGCCATGCGCCTGCCTTGAGAGGTGTAGCGCCTGTGAAATCGAGCGCCGCCCGCGCGGCGCTTCGCGAGCTGCGCTCGCTCCTACGTTTGTTTGGGCCAGTTATGCCTGTGAAATGCGCGCGCGACCGCCTTGTTTGTACGGCGCGATGTTACGCCATGCGCCAAAGCGTTCGCGCGCAAATGCCCCTGTTCCCACTGGCCCGAAACAAACGTAGGAGCGAGCGCAGCTCGCGAAGCGCCGCGCGGGCGGCGCTCGATCTCACAGGCGCTGAAAATCTGTTGGCGATCACCCGGAGGCCTTTACACAATCTCCTGTCATGCCCCCGGTCCATCTAATGCCCTATGTGAAAATACCCCCAAACGGCTGAAGCGCCGGTCAGGGCTGCCATGCGCCTGCCTTGAGAGGTGTAGCTTCACGGCTGTGGCGACCATATGCAAAACGCTGTCAGGCATGACCAATCCACAGCCAGCTGCCTGCGCCAGAATCCTCCCACGCCATCGAACCTGGCATGGCCTGCAACCCTGCTGGCCTCGTGACAACACATTCGCCAATAACAACAAAAAGGCGGGCCGACCCTGCGGTCCGCCAAGGGAGTTGCTTTGCCATGAAATCGTATCTGGGTACTGCGCTGGGGCGCTCTGTATGCATGTTGGGTGGGCTCTGGTGCTGTGCGGTACCGGCATTCGAGCTGGTCGATGGGCCTGACACCAAGCTGTCGTTGGATCTGGATGCCGTGCTGGGCGCTTTTCACAGCCAGAAGAACTACCAGGTTTGGGGTAACCGCGAGGCGGGTCACTCCAGCTGGCAGGAGGGCTACGTGAAATACGGGTTCAGCGGCAACCTCACGGGTGATGGCGTAGGAACCGTCTTCGGCAAGGCCAACAGAGTTGCATCGGCTACCTGGGGCGATGGCGATGCCGCAGGCTTCACCAATGGCAGTGAGCGGACAGACAAGTGGGAAGAAGCCTACGCCGGTTGGCGTTCGGCGGATCTCTTCCCCGTGTTGGGCCAGGATGGCATCGAGATTTCGGCCGGGCGTCAGGCGGTGTTGCTCGGTGATGGTTTCATCGTGGCCGGCGACGGCATCAGCGCCGGGCGTGGCCTGGCCGGTGATGCGTACAACCGCGGTGGCGGGTACTACATCACGCCAAGGCGGGCGTTCGATCAGACGCTCTGGGTCAAGCTCGGGGGTGACCAGGGCTTGCACGGCTCACTGGGCTGGTTCAAGTCCGACAACCCGATCCAGGCCAAGGTCGAGATGGCCTTTTCCACGCTTGAATACACCGGCGCTGCCGGCACGCTGGGGCTGACCTACCTGCATGGCCTTGGGGTCGACAAGCAGTTCGCCGTCGATGCACAGGCCGACCGTGACGGCATGGATGTGTACAGTATCCGGGCGGCTGGAAATGCCGGCGTCGAGCAGCTGTTCCTGTCCTCTGAACTCGGCTGGCAGAACACCCGACGCGGGAATGCCCAGGCAGGCTACGTCGAGGCGGCATGGACGTTCGCAAGCTTGCCCTGGCAGCAGACCCTGGGTTACCGCTACA
Source organism: Pantoea sp. Ap-967 (assembly GCF_011752565.1). Taxonomy (GTDB): domain Bacteria; phylum Pseudomonadota; class Gammaproteobacteria; order Pseudomonadales; family Pseudomonadaceae; genus Aquipseudomonas. The sequence goes on along the minus strand of NZ_VWXK01000001.1, from coordinate 424,198 downwards.
CCGAATACGGCGCGCATTGGGACTCCCTGCTCTACGGCTTCACCCGGGGCTACGGCACCTGGTTCCAGGGGGAGGTGGCCGCGAACTACGCAGGGCCATTCGGGGCCAATACCTCGATCCATCATCTCTATTGGCGCGCCCAGCCACATGAGCGCCTGGCGCTGAATGTGCTGGCCTACGATTTCCGTACGCATCGCCCCAATGGTGCGCCAGATACCTCCGGCCGCGAACTCGACCTGACGCTGGACTGGACGCTGACGCCAAACGTGGTGGTGTCGCCGATGCTTGGGTTGTACGACCCCAAGAAAGACGCAGCGCATGGGGGCCTCCAGGCCGGCGACAGCAACCTCAATGTCTACACGGCGCTCGTGATTTCTACTCATTTCTGACGCGGGGCCGCAGCCCCGATCCTGAACGCATGGCAGAGGCTAGGGCAGCTCTGCCATGCGTTTTCGTTTGTGCTCTGAGCGATTTTATTCGCAGACAATCGGCCTGCTCAAAGCGTTCGTTTATCGGACGTTTTTTACAACCATTCGCGCTAGGTCGAATCAGAATTTGGAAATATATAAATCAATAAATCCTTTTAAAATCAATGATATAGACTGGTTAACAATAATCATTAGTATTTTATCGGGTGGGATTTTTACAATAAATGTCGCGTGAATAATCAATTGACAATTCACGTAAATAATCGCAAATTTTGGCCATCGGCACATACAACAAGAGAGACATGCCATGCCGCCTGTTCAAGCCCCTTTCAGCGAAAGTGGTGCGTGCGTTCGTATCGAAAACACGGCCACACCTCAACCGATCATCGCTAGCGTCCGTTCCCCCAAGGGGTACGGCATTTCCCTTCCTGCCCCTCGTTCCAACCGTGCCTGAGACGGAGAAACTCTATGGATTCGCTATGCCTGCGTGCAGCGCCTGTGTCGGCGCTTGCCTCTGGTCCAGCCTTCGAGGCTTTGCTTGAAGGTGTTCGAGATCGTGCCCGACTGGGCGAGTTCGATCGTCAGCGCCACCTTTCCCGAGACGTGATCGATGCGTTCAAGGCCCATGGCGTGTACCGCGCCCTGGTGCCCCAACGGTTCGGCGGCCTGGAATGCTCGCCTGCACAGTTCTGCGAAATGATCGAACGCATCTCCCATGCCGACGGTTCCGCAGGCTGGGTGGCGAGCTTCGGCATGAGCCCGGTCTACCTGGCGGCGCTGCCGCTGGAAACCATTGCCAAGATCTACCAGCAGAGCCCGGATACGGTGTTCGCCGGTGGCATCTTCCCGCCGCAACCTGCCGAGGTCGTCACCGGCGGCTTCAAGGTCAACGGCCGCTGGAAATACTCCAGTGGCTCGATGGGCGCCGACATCATTGGCGTTGGCATTGCCCCGCGCAACGGCGACAAGCTGGACCTGCCGCGCCTGGCGGTGATGCCGAGCAGCCAGGCGCGCATCGAGGCCACCTGGGACACCGTGGGCCTGTTGGGCACCGGCAGCCACGACGTGGTGGTCGAGGATGTCGTGGTGGGCGAGGAGTGGACGTTCGTTCGGGGTGGCCAATCCAACCTCGATGAACCGCTGTTCCGCTACCCGTCCTTGTCGTTGGCCACCCAGGTGCTGTCGGTGGTCGGGCTGGGCGTGGCGCGTGCTGCGCTGGATGAACTGTCGGGCATGGCCAGCGGGCGGATTTCGGTCACCGGCGCGCCGGCGCTGGCAGACCGCCCTCTGGCCCAGGTCGATGTGGCCAAGGCCGAGGCTGCGCTGCGTTCAGCGCGGGCCTTTTTCTACGACTCCATCGAGCAAGCCTGGACGCACGTGCTGGCGGGTGACCCGGTGCCGGTCGAGGCCACCAATCTGCTGCGTTTGTCCTCCACCCACGCCACGCGCGTGGCTGCCGAGGTGGCGCGCAGCGCGCAGATGCTCTCGGGCATGACCGGCATCTACAACCAGAGCCCGCTGGCCCGCTGTGTCAACGACGCGCAAGTGGTTACCCAGCACGCCTTCATGGGCGATGTCACCTACCAGAACGCCGGAGCCATGTTCTTCGGCAAACAGCCCCTTCCGGGCTACCTGTAACTATCGGGACGACTGAAATGAGCGATAAGAAAGCGTTGCGCGTGCTGTTCTGCATGGGCATCAACCAGAACTTCTTCGATGCCCCGCGTGAGGAGCAACTGCAGGTGTGGGCCGCCTTCAGCGCGATGTGGAACGGCATTCATGACCTGGCCGGGGTCAACGTGCTCGGCAATATGGATGACGACCAGGGCATGGTCGGCCCATCCGATGGCTTCCCCTGGACCACCTACCTGCTGGCCGACGTGCCAGACATCGAAACCGTGCATGCCGCCTGCAACTTGTTCCGTACCACGGCGGTGGGCGAGGGGCCGTTCAAGCTGTGGCGCTATGCCAAGGTCGAGGCCCGTGTCGGCCGCGAACTGATTATCCAGCGCGCCTAACGAGAGGAGATATTCCCGTGACCAACCTGATTCCCGCCATCAACCTGGCAGTCGACCCAGCCGAGCTGGTGCAGGCCGACCGTGTCCACACCTCGCTCTACACCGACCCGGCGCTGTTCGACGCCGAGCTGGACAAGATTTTCCACAGCACCTGGATCTGGGTCGCCCACGAAAGCGAAGTGCCCGACGCCGGCAGCTATAAAACCACCTACATCGGCAAGCAGCCGGTGATCGTGGTGCGCGACCGCAAGAAAGGCATCAATGTGCTGCTCAACCGCTGCCGCCACCGTGGTGCCACCGTCTGCGAGCACAAGAAGGGCAAGACCAACAGCTTCGTCTGCCCCTACCACGGCTGGGGCTATGCCCTGGACGGCTCGCTGCGTGGCATCCCGCACCCGGAAAGCTACGGCGACTGCATCGACAAGGCCGAGCTGCCCCTGGTCAGCCTGCGCACCGAAAGCTACGCCGGCATGGTCTTCGCCACCTTCAAGGACGACATCGAGCCGCTGCAGGACTTCCTCGGCGCCGCGAAGAAATGGATGGACCTGTTCATGAAACAGGGCGCCGGCTACGGCATCAAGGTGCCGGGCGAGCACCGTTTCCGCTTCCCTGGCAACTGGAAGATCCAGCTGGAAAACACCACCGACGCCTACCACTTCCCGCTGGTGCACAAGAGCTTCCTGTCCTCGGTCGACGAGCAAACCCTGGAGCTGTTCGACTTCGTCAAAGGCCCCGGCTACGTCGAGGACCTGGGCAATGGCCACAGCGTGATGGTGATGATCCCCGAGCTGGTGGACCTTGAAGCGGACCTGGACAAGCCGATCCCCGAGCGCTTCGAAGCCCTGGCCGCCGAGCTGCGTGACGAAGGCATCGAGGAGCAGCAGGTGCGCCGTATCGTGCGCGCCGTCGGGGGTTCGGGCTTCAACCTCAACCTGTTCCCCAACGTGGCCTGCTCGATGGCGTTCTTCCGCGTGCTGCAGCCGATTTCGGTGAGCGAAACCGAAATCCACCACTCGGTGATCACCATGGACGGCGGCCCGGCCGCCGCCAACCGCTACCGCCTGCGCCTGCATGAGCACTTCCAGGGCCCGATGGGCTTCGGCACCCCGGACGATTCCGAGGCCTGGGAGCGGGTCCAGAAAGGCGCCAACGCCGGCGAGAACCTGTGGATCATGCTCAACCGTGGCCTGCCCGGCGAGAAGCCCACCCCTGATGGCCTGGTGTCCGATGTCAGTGCCGAAACCGGCATGCGTGCGGCGTACCAGCAGTGGAAGAAAATGATGACCGCGGAGGCCAAATGATGAACCTGAACCTGTTCAACGAAGTGACGGCCTTCATCTGGCAGGAAGGCGACATGCTCGACCACGGCGAGTACGACACCTGGCTCAACCTGTGGACCGCGAAAGGGACGTACATCATCCCCATCGACCCCAAGGAAACCGACTACGAAAATACGCTGAACTACGCCTACGACGACCACCACATGCGCGGCCTGCGCGTGCAGCGGCTGATCGGCGGCGAGTCGATCTCGACCAGCCCGCAGCCACGCACCGTGCGCACGATCTCGCGTATCCGCGTGCTGGGTGACGACGGCGTCAACGTCACCGTGCGCGCTGCGCAGAACATTCGCGAGTTCCGCAAGGAAAGCCTCAAGCACTACAGCGCCGACCTGACCTACACCCTGGTGCGCGGCGAAGGCGGTTTCAAGATTCACCGCAAGGTGATCAGCCTTATCAACAGCGACGATACCCTCGCCGGTATCGGCTACATCCTTTGAAGGAGGTGCTCATGAACCAAGTCGCATTGGTAACGGGCGCCGGGCAAGGCCTTGGGCAGCGCTTCTGCGCGCAGCTTCTGGCCGCAGGCTTCGATGTGGTGGTCTCCGACCGTGACCTGGCGCTGGCCGAAACCGCCGCCCGGGCGTTGCAGGGGCTTGGCGGGCGCACGCTGGCGGTAAAACTCGACGTGGCTTCGAAAGGCGATTTCGAGCAGGCGTTGGCACAGGTGCTGGAGCACTTCGGTGCCTTGCACGTGGTGGTCAACAACGCGGCGGTGACCAAGACCACGCCGCTGATGCAGATCACGCCGGAGGAGTTCGACGCGGTGGTCGGCCTGAACCTGCGCAGCGTGTTCCTGGGGTGCCAGGTGTTGGGTGCGCACATGGCCGAGGCCGGTTACGGGCGGATCATCAACATGGCCTCGCTGGCCGGGCAGAACGGTGGTACCGCCACTGGCGCTCATTACGCCGCGAGCAAGGGGGCGATCGTCACCCTGACCAAGATCTTCGCCAAGGAGTTTGCAAGCCGTGGTGTCACCGTCAATGCCATTGCGCCCGGGCCGATCGACTCGCCCGCGGTGCGGGCGGCGGTTCCGGCTGAGCGCATGGAGGGGCTGCTGGCCAATATCCCGGTGCAGCGGCTGGGCGATGCCGACTTCCTCGGCCAACTGATCGTGCAACTGGCGCGGCCTGAAGCCTACTTCACCACTGGGGCGACCTGGGACGTGAACGGCGGGCTGTTCATGCGTTGAATTTTCCGCGGGCGCCGGGGCGCCCGCGATGTAATACGAGACACCGCCATGAAAGAAGAACTGTTGAATGTAGTCGTGCGCAAGCGCGAAATCCAAGGGGCCGATGTCGTCGTCCTGGACCTGGGCCGTGCCGACGGCGCAGCGCTGCCGGCCTTTGACGCGGGTGCCCATGTGGATATCCATGTTGCACCTGGCCTGGTGCGCCAGTACTCGTTGTGCAGCGACCCGGCTGATCCTTCGGTGTATCGGCTGGGGGTGTTGAAGGACCCCGCCTCGCGCGGCGGCTCGCTGGGCGTGCATGAGGCCATGCAGGAGGGGCGTGAGGTGCAGATCAGCACGCCGCGCAACTTGTTCCCCTTGGCCACCGACGCCAAACGTACGCTTCTGCTCGGGGGCGGCATTGGTATCACGCCCATGATCGCCATGGCGTTCTCGCTGCATCGGCAGGGCGCCGAGTTCGAGCTGCATTACTGTGGCCGTTCACGCACCCACAGCGCCTTCCTGGATGAACTGGCCAATGCCCCCTTCAGCGCCAGGGTGGTCACCCACTTCGACGACGAGGATTCTGCCCAGCGCCTGGACCTGCCTGCAGTACTGGGCAGCGGTACCGCCGGGACCCACCTGTACACCTGTGGGCCGGCAGGCTTCATGGACTGGGTAATGGCTGGCGCGCGCCAGCAGGGTTATGCCGAAGACCATATCCACAAGGAGTACTTCCAGGTGGAGGTGGACGCCAGTGGTGGCGGTTTCGAAGTGGTTGCTGCGCGCAGCAACAAGACGGTTCAGGTTGCCGAAGGGCAGAGCATTCTCGATGCCTTGGCCAAGGTCGGTATCAAGATCGACATTTCCTGCGAGCAGGGCGTGTGTGGCACCTGCATGTGCGAAGTGCTCGAAGGTGAGCCCGATCACCGCGACGTGTACCTGACAGACGAAGAAAAGGCCGCCAACGACCAGATTCTGGTGTGTTGCTCGCGCGCCAAGTCCAACAAGCTGGTGCTGGATATTTGAGGAGAACGACCATGGTAGACGTAACCCAATTTCGCAATGCAATGGCGATGCTCGGTGGCGCCGTGTCGGTCATCACCACCGATGGCCCCGCCGGGCGCTTCGGCTTCACGGCCTCGGCCGTGTGCAGCGTCACCGATTCGCCACCCACCTTGCTGGTGTGCATGAACCGGTCTTCGTACTCCAACGAGCAGTTCAAGGCCAACAAGGCGTTGTGTGTGAACGTGTTGGCCAGTACCCACCAGGCGTTGTCGGGCGCATTCGCCAACCGCAACCTGAACATGGACGAACGCTTCGCCACCACGCACTGGACGGTGCTGGAGAGCGGGGCGCCGGTGATGCAGGAGGCCTTGGTGAATTTCGATTGCCGTATCGCCCAGGTTCACGAAGTGGGTTCGCACAGCATTTTCTACTGCGAGATCCAGGACATTCGCCACGGTGGCGCCGACGATGGGTTGGTCTATTTCAACCGTGCCTACCATCGCCTTGGAGACGCCTCCAAGGCCTGCTGACCGCGCAACAGGCTTGCCGTTTCGCCCAGTGGCTCGCTGGGTTTTTTTTCCCAGGCCCTAGAAGGTGTCGAGATTGTGAAACACCACTTCGAGCATCTGGTTCAGGCGCTGTACTTGAGCCTGCGTAAGGCCTTTGAAACTGCGCTGGAACAGCTCGCGGGTCACGTCCTGCATGCGTTCGATCATCAGCAGCCCTTGCTCGGTGATCTGCACCTGGGTGACACGGCCGTCTTCCGGGCTAGGGGCCGTTTCGACCAGGCCGTCGTCTTTCATTCGGTAGACGATCTTGGTGGTGGTGGAAAGCTTGGCGATGGCGTGGGTGGAGATTTCCGAAATGCTCGATTGGCCGTTCTCGTTGAGGATCCAGAGCACGCGCCAACGGGGCACGTCCAGGTCGACCTTCTTCAGCAGGCGTTCCATGTTCTGGGTGTAACGCCCGTGAACGCGGGCGAGCCAGTAAAACGGGAAATCTTCCTTGCGAAATTCATCGCTGGCAGGGTCGTGGTGAGCATGGCCTTTGGGTTTCGAGTTACTCATGGGGTCACTACGTGTGCGGAAATAGTCGCGCCATCATAGCCGGTTCAGCGAATTTGGCCATCTTCAAGGGCCCTGGCAATCGGCATTTGCAGCGCGATTTTATTGGAATATTCAGTTGACATTTCATGTGAATATTAATTGTGTCACCCGCCGGATTGCTCCGGCGCTCATTCATGAAAAGGGCGGCTCAGAATGACAATTATCGTTGAAACCCTTGACCTGGGTGGCACTGGCCTGCGGGTCGTTGTCAAGGACACCATCGACGTCGCCGGGACCGCAACCCGGGCATCGAGCAAATCGCTCGAACAGGCGCCGCTGGCCGCGCAGCATGCTGATGTGGTGGCCAACCTGCTGGCCGCCGGTGCCCGCTTGACGGCCAAGGTGAGCCTCCATGAGCTGGCGTTCGGCACAACGGGCATCAACCACTACACCGGCACCGCCATGAACCCGAAGTACCCTGGGCGGATTCCTGGCGGATCGTCCAGTGGTTCGGCGGCGGCGATTGCCGCTGGCCTGGCTGATTTCAGCCTGGGTACCGACACGGGCGGTTCGGTGCGCATTCCAGCCTGCTGCTGTGGGGTGTTCGGTTTCAAACCTACCTTTGGCCGGGTCAGCCGCAAAGGCGTGATGCCCAGCCGCACCAGCCTCGACTGCGTTGGGCCGTTCGCCGCAAGTTTGCCGATGCTGGTGCGTGCCATGACCCTGATCGACCCCACGTTCGTACCGGCCCAAGTGCCGCGTGAAGCCAGGGTGGGGGTGCTTCGGGTAACCGCCGAGGCGGCGATCCAGAAGGTTGTGCATGGCGCACTCACTGCCAGTGGCCTGAGCCTTGGCAATGTCGAGTTCAAGCACTTCGGTGCGGCCTACGATGCCGGCATGGTGGTCATCAACCGTGAAACCTTCGATGCCTGTGGCCATCTTCTGGCAACCGGCAATGTTGGCGCAGATATCGCCGGGCGGCTGGCAGCGGCGGGGCAAACGACCGACACGGCGCTGGCCGAGGCAGAGCAGGTGCGGCGGCGCTTCACCGAGGAGGTGGACCTTGCGTTGACCCGATTCGATGTCCTGGCGCTGCCAACCATGCCGGATTTTCCGTTGCGTATCGAAGACGCTGGCGATACACGGGCTGTGCTCGGCATGACGTCGCTGGTACGGCCTTTCAACCTCTCCGGCCATCCCGCACTGACCATCCCATTGGGCAGCGAGGCGGGCCTGCCGGTGGGGCTGCAGCTCATCGGCGCCAAAGGCGCCGATGAAAAGTTGCTGGCCGTTGCCGAACGCTTGCTGCAGAACATCCATGGGTAGGTGCGAGCGCAGCCCGGTGTGTTGAGCCGCGAAGCGGTAACCCTGGGGCCGCTGCGCGCCCCATCGCGAGGCGCCAGATTGCGTTTTCAAGCGCGCACGCTGCACCTGGTAGGAGCGAGCGCAGCTCGCGATGGGCTGCAAAGCAGCCCCGGCGTGATGAGCCGCGAAGCTGCAACCTTGGGGCCGCTGCGCGCCCCATCGCGAGCTACGCTCGCTCCTACAAAGATATGTTTTAAATCAGATGGTTACGATTTCTCCATAGGACCTTGCCCATGACCGAGATTGCCGAACTGCGCGAGCGCTTGCGCCGCTTTGAAAGCCAGCAAGCCATCCGGGTTTGCATCAACCGCTACATGGCCTTGTGCGATGCGCTGGATGCCACCACGCCGCTGGAAGAATTGGCGCAACTGTTCACCCGCGACGCCGTATGGGAAGGCAAGGGCGCCAAATACGCGTCCAGCTTCGGTGGCTACCGTGGCCGCGAGGCCATCAGGGCGATGTTCGCCACCTACATGAAGACACCCGCACACTTCGCCCTCAACGTGCACTTCCTGACCAGCGAGGTCATCGAAGTCGATGGCCACCAAGGGCAGGCAACCTGGGTAATGCTCCAGACCAGCACATTCAGCGACGGTGCCTCCCACCTCAACGCCGCACGCCTGACGGTGCGCTTCGAACTGGAAGAGCAGCAGTGGCGCATGGCGCACTTCCAGACCGAAAACCTGTTCAGCCGCCCGGTCACGGCCTGGAACAGTGATGCCGCGCTGCCGGTGCCTGACAGGGGGTAGCCCGCTGCAACTGGCTCCAGGCCAAGTCAGAACTCCAGCTGCGCCGAGAACGCCAGGGTACGTGGATCGCCCAGGTAGCTGCTGTTGAGCCAGTATTTCTTGTCCGTCAGGTTACTCAGGTTCATGCGCAGGGTCAGGTTGTTGTCGCCCAGCGGCAACCGATACCGTGCGCCTGCATCAAAGGTGGTGAACGACGGCAGGCTGTAGTGGTTGGCCTCGTCGGTGTACTGCCTGCCCGTGTAGAACGCACCACCGGTGATGGCCAAGCCTGGCGCCGAGGCCACATCGTATTCGGCATAGACCTTGGCCATTTGCTTGGCCACGTTGATCGGCGCGTTGCCATTGTTCGCCGCCGTGGCACCCTTCTTCACCTCAGGGTCGATCAGGGAGAAACCGCTGACCAGTGTCAACTGCGGGGTGACCTTGCCGGTAACGCTGAACTCCAGGCCGTTGTTTTCCTGGCGCCCATCCTGAACGTACACCCGCGAGGCGTTGGTGTAGGCATTGGGTTTGTCGATGTTGAACAGGGCCAGGGTCACCAGTGTTTCCCCAAGCGTCGCCTTGGCACCGATTTCGTATTGCTTGCTGATTTGCGGCGCCAGGGCACTGCCGGCATTGATCGCCCTGGCCGGGGCTACGCCGCCACTTTGCAAGCCTTCGATATAGGTGACGTAGGTCGTCAACCAGGGCACGGGCTTGTAGATCAGCGAGACGTTGGGGGAGGTTGTGCGCTTGTCGTACTCCGTTTTGCGCGGGATGGCCGAATAGACGAAGTCGTTGTTGTAGGCGCTGATCTGGGTGTGGGTTGCGCCGAGGATCGTCGACCACTGCTCGTTGAAGGTGATGATGTCGCCAACCAACAGGTTGTGGGTGTCGGTGGTGCTGGAAATGTGCTGCGCACCATGGCCGATTGAATAAGCTGGCTGGCTGACCTGCGGCTGGCTGTCCAGCGAGATGGCCGAGCCGGTGACCGAGGTGTATTGCTGGCTCGGGATATGGTCCTGGTACATCAGGCTGCGCGCGCTGTTGCCCTGGTAACCCAGGGTGACCTTGTGCTCCAGCGGGCCTGTGGCGAACTGCGAGTCGAGGAACAGGTAGCCAGAGTATTCCTGGGTATCGAGCGGGGCGAACGCATACAGCGGTTGCGTGTATTTTCCAGGCGCATCGACCTGCGGGCCGGTGTAGGTGTACTCCTGGGTGTATTGCTGCGCCGCGAAGGCTGCACGCAGGCTGAAGGTATCGTTCAGGCGCCACTTGGCGCGCACGCCGGCCTTGTCGGTAACGTTGTCGGAGAACGCCCAGCGCTGGCTGTAGAGTTTGTCGGTGTGCAGGGACGCGGCGCTTGGGCGCAAGGCCTGGTTGGCGAAGTACCAGTAGCTGGTCAGCCCGCTGGTGCGGCTTTCTTTGTGGGAGGCGTCGAACTGCACTTGCAGGTCGTCGCTGACGTTCCAGTCCAGGGCCAGGCTGACCATGTGCCGGCGGCGCTTTTGCAGGTCGATGGCGGTTTCGCCATCCTGCGTCAGCACGTTGAGCCGGTAGGCGAACTTGCCTTCGCTGTCGATGGGCCCACCGAAGTCGCCGTGCAGGTAGTAGTTTTCGCCCCCGGCATTGCCGAGCGTGACGCTGTTGTAGCGCTGGTAGGTCGGGCGCTTGAGCACATAGTTCACCAAGCCGCCGGGAGACGCCGGGCCATACAGAAAGCCCGTGAGCCCGGTTACCACTTCCAGCTGCTCGGTGTCTTCGATGAAGTTGCCAGCATCGGCCTGGGTGCTGAAGCGCAGCCCGTCGTTGGCAATGTTCAGGCTGGCCGAGCTACCGAAACCGCGAATGGTCACCGCACTGGCGTACCCGGCACTCTTGGGCGAATAAAGCTGGGTGAACGGGTGGTGCTTGAGCACATCGTCGGTCGAAGTCGCCAGCAGGTTCTTGAGCAGCGCCTGGGACGTCACGCTGATCGAGTAGGGCGTGTCCTGCAGCTTCATGCCGCCCAGTGCACCGACACTGCTGATGTTCTCGCTGACATAACCGGCCGCCGCCGAGCCGTCTGCGCGCTGGCCATTGATATGCACGTCCGGCAGCGTCAGCGCGCCCGTTTCATCCGCGCTGACCTTGACCAGCCCATACACCCGCTCCCCAAGCTCGACCGCGGCCAGCCCGGAACCGGCCAGCAGGGTGGCAAAGCCCTGGTCCACGCTGTAGTCGCCCTGAAGCCCGGCAGTGCTCAGCCCCTGAACCATGGCGGGGGTGAACTGCACCGTGATCTTGGCCTGAGCGCTGAACGCGGTCAGTGCCTGGCTCAGGCTCGCGGGCTCGACACTGTAGCGGTGAGCGGCTGAATCCGCCTGGGCCTGCAGCGGTTGCATGGCAAGGGCCAGCGTAAGCAACGAGAGGGCGAGCGTACTGCCCAGGGCCGACCGGGGAAAGGAGGGGTGCGTCATGGAGCGAGGTGTCCTTAAGAGATAACGGATTGCTAGCTAGGACGGACACCGAAAGAAAACGGGCCAAAAAAAATCACGCTCTGCTGATCGTCACCCAATAGCGGGTGCGGTAGGTCACCTTGACCGCCAAAGTCGTCGGTAATGCGGCAAGGATGGCATCGGTGTTGTCGAGCTGGAAGCCACCGCTGATGCGCAGGCCCGCAACAGCGTCGTCACAGTGCAGGCGACCGCTGCGATAGCGGGCCAGTTCGTCAATGAACGCCTTCAGCGACAGGTCATCGGCTACCAGCTGCCCGAGCGTCCAGGCCGCCGCCTGCTGGCTGGCCTTGCGCAATGGCCCGAAGGCATTGTCACTGAACAGGCGTTGCTGGCCGGCTTCGACCACCTGTGGCGCCCCCCTTGAAGGTGTTGCGCGAACGCTGCCGGCAAACACGGCAAGCTGCGTCGTCCCTTCGAACTGGCGTACGCTGAAGCGCGTCCCCAAGGGTTGCATCACGCCCTGTTCGCTGATAACCCGCAGGGGGCGGCCATGGGCGTCAGCGCCAGTGCTCACCATGATTTCTCCCCGCAGCAGACGAATCATCCGCTGCTCGGCATCGAAGCGCACATCGATGGCCGTGTCGGTGTTCAGGTTGATAATGCTGCCATCGGCAAGCGTCATCTGCTGGCGCTCGCCTACTACGGTACGGTAATCGGCCATCCAGCCCTGGCGGGTACCGAAGCGGTAGCCCAGGTAGCCGGCGGGGGCGATTGCGGCCAGCACCAGCAGGGCTTTCAGGGCCTGGCGCCGCTCTCGGTTCAGGGTGCCCCGGGCGATGGCGGTGGGCACGCCGCCCAGCTGTTGTTGCACCTGTTGCATGCGCTGCCAGGCCCGTTCATGTTCAGGGTCGGTTTGCCGCCAGCGCTCGCAGGCCTGCTGTTGCGCGGTGCTCAGGGGGTGTTCGTGCATCAGCACGAGCCAGTGCGCTGCCTGGCGGGCGACTTCACGGCTGATGGGCGTGGGGGCGGGCATCAAAAGCCTACGTCATTCAGAATGCAGGCTTCGAAGGCACTGGCCATGTGGCGCTTGACCGTGCGTTCACCGATGCCCAGTTGCGCTGCGATCTGCAGGTAGGTGAGGCCGTCCAGCTGGGCCAGCAGAAACACCCGGCGCACCACCGGTTTCATCTGGTCGAGCAAGGCATCGAGCTGGTGCAGCGTCTCGCGCATTTGCCATTGCTCTTCCGGCGACAGATTGAAGGCTTCTGGCATCGTGGCGAGCATGTCGAGGTAGGCGCGCTCCAGCGACTGGCGGCGGAAATAGTCGCAGACCAGCCGCTTGCCCACGGTTGCCAGATACGCGCGCGGGCGTTCCAGGGGTAACGTTTCGCCGGTCTTGCGTTGCACGGTGAGCAGGCGCAGGAAGGTTTCCTGGGCCAGGTCTGCGGCCTGGCTGTTGCAGCCCAGCCGGCGATAGAGCCAGGCCGTCAGCCAGCTTCTTTGCTCTGTGTACAAAAGCCCCAGCCAATCGTCACTCACGCGGTGTCCCCCCGAACAGGCGAAGAATAATAATTGATAACTATTCTCATATCAATGCGAGGGCGTGCTGCTGGGTAGAGGGGCATTTGCTGCTTTTACCGTGGCCATGGCCGTAGTTATTCACCCACCATCATGCTTCGCGGATGGGCTCAATGGCGGCATCTCCAACCAAGGTGCCTTTCATGAGCAATCCCCAAGCCTACCTGTGGCTTCGCCGTTTCCGTGTCGACATCACCTCGCATTCCAACCGTGTGTACGCCAACGGTCATCAAGAAGTCGAAGTGACCGTGACCGTCGAGCCTCGCGAGGGGCAAAGGCTCGACGACCAGCAAATGGCGTCTATCAGCCTGGTGCAGATCGATGACCAAGGCCAACTGCACCACCTCGACGGTGAACTGTTCGCCCTGGATGAACGCGACCCGCGCTTCGAGTACCACAGTGCCTCAGGCTTTCTGCCCGCCACGCTGCCCAGCGCATCCAGGCAGACGCGGCGGCGGCGTTTCTACGTCAGCTCCAAGCGCCCGGGAGGCAGCCTCGATACCGTGTACGCCAGTATCTGGATGGCCGACGGCGAACGTTTCGTCAGTAATGAGGGCTTCTTCAGGTCTTCGGTGACGATAGAGTCGGTGCCCCCGTTGCGCCTGGGCAAGGAACATTTCGAGCTGTTGCGCGATGACTTGGCCGCCCAGCCCCTGGAAGGCGGCCACTTCGACCTCGACCTGTACACGCTGGGCTTCAAAGACCCGAACCTGCGAATCATCGAGAGCCGCTGCTACGCCACGCCCAGTGCCAGTGAATACTACGAGGGCTATGTCGACAACCGGCCGGCGTTGCAGCTGGGCGGCCCCTATCGGGCGGACAGTTTTTTTCACTACGCCTTTGCCGTCGGCCCCACGTTCACGTGGCGGGCTTACGGGGAACAGGTGGTGATCAACCGAACCCCCGGGACGATGAACTTCATTCGGGTGCTGAACGTCGATTACGACAAACCGGGTTACCCCGAAATACGCCGAATCAGCCGCTGGGGGCTTTTAGACCAGCAGGGCAACGAGCACATCATCGAGATGCAGCCCGCTGCCAAGGGCAACCTGATCGACTTTCGCATCGGTCAATGACCGCCTCTGTCACAACCCCCCAACGGCCGCCTATGTCAACCGAGCAGATTCATACCCAAGCGTTTAATTTTTCCGACCACTTCAAGTGTGGGGTAGACCCACGCACCGGCCAATTTACCTTGGCGCTGGCGTTGCCCTTGGCAGCGGGCAACCAGTTGCGTGGGCCCAGCCTGTCGCCAAACCTGTCGTTCAACACCCTCACATCGGCCATTGACAAGGGTTATGGCCTGGGGTGGTCGCTGCACGTCTCAGAGGTTGACCTGGACACGGAGTATCCCGTGCTCAACCTGGCCAGCGGCGAGCGCTTTGCCATTGACCTGTCGGCCAGCGACCTCAGCGGCAGCGCGCCTTGGCCGCTGGTGGATCAGAAGCTTGAAGTCGTGCGCCTGAGCCGGCAGGTGGACGGGCGCTTGCGCCTGGACCACAAGCGCGGCGATTGCGAGCTCTTGCGCCAGCATGGCGACAGCCCCCGCTATGTGCTGGACGAAATACACTCGCCGCTGGGCGACAAGCTGTTCGTCGACTGGTCGCCCGCCACCGATGGCCCGCCTCAGTTGGCCCGTGTGCGCGACGAACAACGCATCTTGCTCAGCGTGAACCGCAGCCCCGGCCTGGTCCGTATGGCGCTCAACCCCGGCACGGCGCAGGCCAGCGAGATCGAGCTGCACCTGAGCAACGACACGCTTACCCAGATCAAGCTACCGGGCGTGCAAACGCCCCTGTGCATCGAGTATGAACAGGCCACGCTGGAAAGCGGGCACACGCTGTTACTGCCCTGCGAGTGCACAAGCCCACTGGGCGCTCGCGACAGCCTGCACTGGGCCCAGGGCCGTGAGGGCCACCAGTTGCCCGCTGGCTCCCCGCTGGCGTCACTGCCGCGTATCACCGGTTGGACGCACTCGACCGGGGTGCCGGGCAATGACAGGCACCATCAGTACGACTGGTTGGGCGACCATAACTTCCTGGGTTATGCCAGTGAACAGCCTCATGCCTATCAAGCAGGCCAGGACAACCTGTATCAGACGAGCAGTGATTACCGCCCAGGAAAGCCGGGACAACAGCGCAGGGGTGCTGTTGAAACGGGTCGAGTTGGCCTACAACCTGACACCTGGCACTTTCTATGGCTACCAGGCTCAGCAGGTCACCACGCTAGGGGGCAAGCCCACCGGCCACCAGCACAACTACCGCCTCGACGGCGACACCCTGGTGACCGAAACCAGCGTGATCGGTTTCGAGGACGACGAACTCAACCGCGCGACTTCCAGCACTGGCCATTGCCTGGTGACCGGCGCCATCACCTGGGAGCGCAGCGCCAACGGAGCCTGCGCGCATTTCACCTACGACCAGGCCGGGCGTTTGACCCACACCGTGATGGCAAGGGGCAGCGCCCATGAACAGCAGCGTCTGGTTCGCTACCACCTCAACGATGCCGTGGCCCACGCACGCGCGGCTGCCGAGGCGGGGCCGCGCAACATGGTCGAGCAGGTAGACGTGACTGGCCGTCGCCAACGTCAATGGCTGGATGGCGATGGCCGCACGGTCCGGGTGCAGCTGGAAGACCTGGACCATGCGCCCGACGTGTTTCGCGACATCACCCACTACCGCTTCGACGCGCTGGGCCGCCTGGCAGGCGAAACGGCTTTGGACTGGCTGGGCGAGCGCAGGCCGGCGCTGTGCCTGACCAGCACCTATCGCTACGACGGTTGGGGCAACCTGTGCCTGCACACCGGCGCGCAAGGAGTCGAGCATCACATCAGGCACGATGTGATCGCACGCCGCACCGAACAATGGCAGGCGGCAGGCAGCCTGCTTGGCCCGCGGCAAGTCAGCCTGGCCGATGCTGCCGGGCGTGTGGTGGAATGCCGGTGGCTCGATGCCACTGGCCAGTTGCTGAGAAAGGTGCAGCTCGAACACGATGGGCTGGGCCGGGTAACCTGGCAACATCTGTTGCTTGGGGAATTGCCGCACAGCACCTTGGGTTTACGCCATGATGGCTTCTCACGGCTGGTCGAGCAGCAACTCGCCGACGGTGTCACCCTCAATTGGCACTATGCCCCCCACAGTGACGGCCATCATCCTGAAGCCGTTACCCTGCGCGCCAGTGCCAGCCCGCCAGCCCTGGCAACACCGATCACGCTTGGCCGCCAGGTGTTCGATGGCCTTGGGCGACAACGCTCGGTGAGCGTGGGGGGCTACACCACGCATTACCGGTACCAGGCAGGGCAGCTGCCGCCGCGCAGCAATGTGCTGGCCGACGGCAAGCGCCTGGCCTACACCTACAGCCCAGACTTGGACAATGCCCTGCTCAGCGTCACCGCCGACGGTGCGCCACAGCAGCAACTGCTTTATCACCCCACGCTTGCAACGCCCCTGCAGGCCGACGGCGCCCAAGGCCAACAACGCTGGGCGTTTTCCAATGCCGGGTTGGTCCAGCGCGATACCTGGGAGGTCAATGGCGATGCCGCCAGCAGCCAGTGGCAGTATTCGCTCAGAGGCCTGCCCTTGAGCCTGGTCGACGCCGCAGGTGTCCAGCATGAGCGTGAATATGATGCGTTCGGGCGCCTGAGCAGGGTGGTGGTGGGCGATGTCCGCACGCAGTTGCGATACGACCCACTGGCACGCTTGGCCAGCCAGACCACGACCGACCTCAGCAATGGCCGCCAGTTGATCAAAGCGCTGAGCTATGACGGCATGGGGCGCGAGCACCAAGTGCGGTTCATCACGAACCAAGGTGAGGGCGAGCAGACTTACCTTCAGACCCTACTGTATGACGGGCTCGACCAGTTGGTGTCGCGCACCTGGCAACACGGGGACACCCACGGCCAAGAGCATTTCGAGTACGACCAGCGCTGCCGACTGGTACGCTACACGGCCAATACCGATGCCGCGCCAGCGGACCCCTACGGCAACCCGATCGTCGAGCAACGGTTCACCTTCAATGCCCTGAATGGTCATCAGCAAGTCACCAGCACCTTTGTCGACGGCAGCCAGGACATCGCCCGTTACAGGTACGCCTCGCAAGACCCGACCCAAGCCATCGCCATCAGCCACACGCACCCTGTTGGCCTGCTCGTATCGAGCTGACTTACGACGCCTGTGGGCGGCTTAGCAGCGACAGCCTGGGCCGCCGCCTGGCCTGGGATGCCCACGGCCGCCTGGTGTGCGCCGAATACGGCAGGGATGTTTGCCTGTATCGCTACAACGCCAGCGGCCAGCTGTGCGAACGTGAGCTCAATGGTACTTCCACCCGCAGCTTCCACGCCGGTGCTCAGCTCACCCATGAACGCAGCGCTGGCCAGCTCAGCCCTGACCCTGGCACCACAAGCTGCGAGGCTGTTGCACCGGCTGGCCAGCACACCGGTGCGGGCGACACCGGCCCAGCAATCGCCGTCACCCGTCAAGTTCGTTCGCGGCTATGCCGATGTGCTGTACAGCGAGGGGCTGGAAAACGACGTGGCCTTCCACCGCAATGTCTGGGGCCAGGGCTATACCGCGTTCGAAACCCATGGTTCGCCTGGCGGCAAATTGATGAATGCACAAGGGCGCATGGAAAACGCCCGGCAGGTGGCGCTGCGGGAGATCGCCCCGAGGCACCAGCAACTGGGCACGCCCGCCAGCCAGCCGATGGTGTTGCTGGCCTGCAAGGGCGGGCGCAGTGGTGCGGCGCAGCAGTTGGCCGATGTGTTGCGCAGGCCGGTGTATGGTTACGACAACGTCATTTATGTGATGCGGGCCAGTTTCATGAAGAACCTCGACACCGGGGCCGCCTTCAACATTCCGCTGCAGCGCATGCCATGGTGGCGGCGCTTGCCGGGTGCTCACAGCCCGTCTATCAGCATGCCAGGCTTCGAAATCGCCTCGGGTCGCACGTACTATCCGCATTGAAGTGGCCGGTTACCCGCGTGTGGTGCATACCGTACGCGGGTGCTTCCTGGCCTGGGGCTGGACACCATCAGCTCCACCGGGAAACCCAGGATTCGACCTCAAGAGGCCCATACTGGCGTTTCCACGCTTTCAGCACTTTATGGTTACCGCCCTTGGTAATGGCGACTTCGCCGGTATAGGGGTTGCGATAGTGCTTGGCTTGGCGAGGTTTTCGGGGGCGCTTGGGTTGAGGCGCAGCCAAGGGTTGCGGGCTGGGAACTACCGCGGGCAAATAGAGTGAAACAATTTTTTGCGCGCTGTAATCATAATCGGCAAGCAGGTGGCGAAGTTTTTGCTCGAACTCAAGTTCGCGCTGCAGTTTGGGGTGAACCTTGAGCGCTTCCAATGCTTGAAGCTTGCTGTTGAGTTGTTTTTCGAGGTGACGGTATTCGGCGAGCGTTGACATGATGTGTCCTAGAGGTTGAGAGCCCTCAGTGTGGCAAAGCATGAACCTGCGTCGCAAGGTCGGAAATATCTTGAAAATTGTCGGGCGGAGAAGTTGTATCTGGGTATGAAAATGCAGTGCGCCGTCGGCGTAGGGCGACGTTCTCTGGCAGGTCCGAAGTTATGGGGCGGCATTAAAATAGGGTGTTTGGAGAGGTGGGGTTTAACGTAAGGTTGCGTATATTTTTCGACAGCTGAATGTGCAGTCGATTACGCGATTGAAAAGTTAGGTGGAAATAATGAAGAGCATAATCGTGACTTATCGGGTATCGGCGGGGATGGCGGCGGGGTCATGGAACCAGCGGTAGCCCCCGAATACCTCATCTGCAGCCTCGCCTGATAGCGCTACCGTGGACTGCTTACGCACTTCCTACGAGGCCATGCGCGAGCAGGCCCCGCAAAGCCGAACGGCGCTCAAGGTCGTTAAGGATCGCAACGTGGTGGATGAAGTAGTTCCTGGCCGGCTGGGGCGTGCCTGGCTCACGCTTTTGGGCCTGATCATTTTCGTGGCAGGGTTGTACTTCGCAGGCGGTGGCAGCTGGCTGGCCTGGCTGGGCGGCAGTTGGTACTTCGTACTCGCCGGCGTGTTGTTCATGATCTGCGGCGTGCAGATCGCGCGTCGGCGCTTGCTGGGTGTCGCGATCCTGACGTTCACCCTGCTGTTCACGGTGCTGTGGGCAGTATGGGAGGTCGGCTTCGAGTTCTGGCCTCTGGTGTCGCGCATCCTGGCGGTTGCCCTGATCTGGGCTGCAGTGGCGTTTTCGATGCCGCTGCTCACCCGCAAGCGCGGCATTCGCGTCATCAGCGTGGCCTTGGGCGCGGTGGTGAGCGTTGCGATCGTCGCGGCAGCCGTCAGCGCGTTCGAGCCAAAGAACATCATTCGCAACGGTACGGCGCAACAGGCAGGCGACGGTGCCGAACAGGTTCGGACAAGGGCGACTGGCCAGCCTGGGCTGGCGATACCCACGGCACGCGTTTCTCGCGCCTGACCGATATCACCCCGGCCAACGTCAAGCAGTTGCAGGTCGCCTGGACGTCCCACACCGGTGAACCGGTGGTTGCCGGTGTCGGCGATGCCGAAGACCAGAATACCCCCTTGCAGGTGGGCGACAACTTGTACGTGTGCACCACGTTCGGCACGGTCATCTCGTTCGACATCGATTCGGGCAAGGAGAACTGGCGCTACGTTGCTGGGCGTGGCAACTCCACCTACCAGCGCTGCCGTGGCACCGCGTACTTCGATGCAACCACCGCCGGCAAGGTCGCCGATGCCCCGGGCTCGGTGCCAGGTGCAGCGATCGACGCCAGCGTCAGCCCGCAACGGCTGTTCTTCCCGACTGGCGATGGCCGCCTGATTGCACTCGATGCGCATACCGGCAAGCCGGCTGCCAACTTTGGTGACAACGGCGTGGTCGACCTCAAGGTTGGCATGGGCCTGGTCAAGCCTGGCTACTACCAGCAGTCCTCCACGCCACTGGTGGCGGGTAACCTGGTGATCGTCGGCGGTCGGGTGATCGACAACTTCGAAACCAACGAGCCGCCAGGCGTGGTGCGAGCCTACGATGCGGTATCCGGCGCGCTGGTTTGGGCGTGGGATCCGGGCAATCCGCAGGTGACCCGCGAGCCACTGTCGCCTGAGGGTTACACCCGCGGTACGCCGAACGTCTGGGTAGCGATGTCCTACGACGCCGAGCTGGGCCTGATCTTCTTTGCCGGCAGCCAGGACTTCTACCTGCGTGCGTTCAACAGCCATACCGGTGAAGAGGTGTGGAAATCGCGCCTGCCGGTGGGCAGCCAGAGCGGGCCGATCACCTACCGTTCGCAGAAGACCGGCAAGCAGTACGTGGTCATCTTCGCGGGCGGCGCGCCGCATTCGCCGGCGCGCGGTGACAGCGTGATCGCCTACACCTTGCCTTGACCTAGGGCGTGGCGCGGCAGGGTCCGGCTTGAGCCGGGCGCTGCCGTTGCGCCATCGGGCAGTGTCTGCTGGAACGCAGGAGCGCTACATGAAGCGTTGGCTTGCCTGCGAAGATCTGCAGCTGGATGTCGAACAGCGCAGGTAACATCACGACCCACCGCGCAAGAGGTATTTCACTGCAAGTCAGAACGTCGGGGGGGCAATGACCCAGACCAGCACCGTCTCGCTTTCACCCGGGTTTTCCCAGCGGTAGGGCTCGTCGTAGACCCTGAAGCTGTCCCCGGTCTTGACATCGAATTGATGATCGCCCATCCAGATGCTCAACTGCCCACTGACGACGAAACCTTCCTCTACGGTGCCGCGTGTAGTGGGCGCCTCGAAGGTCGTGCCGGGTTTGATGGTGGCCAGGAACATTTCGAATTCGCCGCCAACATCAGGCGACAGCGACTCTTCCGTGAGCCCGCCGGTGGCTGGGCCAAGACGCCGGCGTGATCCAGAGCGCACAACACGGCCTACCTCTTCAGGGGGCTGTTCCTTGGATGGGAAGAACCAGTCCATGGGTACCCCGAGGGAAAACGCGATGCGCTTGAGGTCAGAAATAGGGATCTCGGCACGGCCTCGTTCAAGCTGGCTGATGAAACTGATGGAGCGTCCTGTCGCGGCCGCAATGTCGGCGAGTGTCTTGGCCCGCGCCTTGCGCAGTTTGCGGATTTCCTCACCCAGGGCAATCCGGTCGCTGTCGACGTCAGCTTCGAGGGCGCGGTGGGTTGAGGCGGTTTGATCGATTGGCATGCTGTGTCTCCTGGCGAGCTGACGATTCCCGCAACCCATAAAATGGCCCACCATAATCTTTGGTCGAAAAAATCACCATCGATTTGTTTTCAGGGTGCCCCCAGTCCTGCCGGGGTGCACTGTTCCCGGCGCGACAGCGCAGCCCGCGGGGCTGAGTGATCTCCTACAGAAATATGCGTTAAATAAGATAGTTATGGATTTTTTCCATTGAGGCTAGCGGGCGCCAGGGCGAATAGCATCGCCCCGAGAAATGCACAGGCAGCCACTATATAAAGCGCCAGGTCTGTGCTGGCGGTCAGGTCCATGGTCCAGCCCACCAGCCATGGGCTGACCAGGCCAGCCAAGTTGCCCATGGAATTGATGAAGGCAACCCCGGCAGCTGCGCTGGCGCCAAGCAGCTTGGTAGGGACACTCCAGAACACCGGGAATGCCGCCATGACGCCACAGGTCGCGAGAGTCAGGCCAGTCAGCGCCACTGCGCCGTGATGGGCGAAACGCGCCGCGAGGATCAGCCCGACCATGCCCACCAGCAGTGCGACGGCCAAGTGCCAGCGGCGTTCGTTGCGTAGGTCCGAAGAGCGCCCTACGGCGATCATCACCAGGCTGGCGACCAGGTAAGGCACGGCGCTGAGCAGCCCTACGGACTGAATGTCGGAAAAGCCGGAATGCTGGATGATGGTCGGCATCCAGAACCCCAGCGCGTACTCGCCCATCTCTATGAAGAAGTACACCAGGCTGAAATACCAGACGACGGGCGAACGCAGGAATGCCAACACCGACTGGCGAGCGCCTGCCGAAGGGCTGTTGCGGGCTCGATCGCGAGCGAGTTCCAGGCGGATCAGCTGTTTTTGCTCCGCACTGAGAAACGCGGCTTCTTCAAAGCTGTTGGGCAGGCAGGGCTTGACCATGAACCCCACCGCAACGGTTGGAATTCCGTAGATCACGAACAACCACTGCCAATTTGCCAGGCCCAGTGCGCCTGCGCTCAAGGTGTTCATCACCCAACCTGAAACCGGCCCGCCAATAACGCTCGACAGCGGCGCGGCGGCCATGAACATGGCAATCACCCTGGCGCGCCGTTCACTGGGGAACCAGCGCGTGAAGAAAAAGATGACGCCAGGGAAGAAGCCTGCCTCTGCGACCCCGATCAGGAACCTGAACAGGTAGAAGCTGGCGATATCCGATGTCAGCAGCATGGCCACCGTCAACAGGCCCCAGGCGATCATCAAGGTGCCGATCCACCGTCGCGGCCCCACCCGCTCCAGAATCAAATTACTGGGCACGGCGAATACCACATAGCCAATGAAGAAAATGCCGGCGCCCAGGCCGTAGGCAGTTTCCGAAATGCTCAGGTCCTGCAGCATCTGCAGCTTGGCGAAGCTGACGTTGATGCGGGCAAAGTACGCAAGGATGTAGCAAAGGAACAGGAAGGGGATCAGTCGCCAGCTCATGCGTCGGTAGGCGGATTCGAGGATGTCAGGTGAGGCCTCGCGTGCGCTTTTTTCGGTCAGTTCCATTTCAGACCCTGCTGCTTGTTTTTGTAGGGAGGGTATCCAATCGCGTTCGCTGATTGAGGATGAACCATAGCTCGAAAAAAATTTGTGGAGAAAATTTCTTCAGTGAGCATAATCAAATGACAATTTTTATCGTTCAAGGCGCCTGGATGGCTGACACCTCCTCGGAAACTGAGCGGCTGATTTCAAAAAAATAATTAAAAAACAATGGCTTGTAAGCGATCACGAGAGGCGGAAAGGGACGTCAAAAAAAACCAAAAAAAATGATGCAAAAATTATTTGAAGGTGCATAATCATCTTAGAAAATTTTTCAGCAATTTTTTTTCTGGGACTGGCTCGCAGATCCGACGAGGTTCAAATGACCGGTGAAATCGCAAGCGCAGCTGAGCGTGGAGGTGGCTTCGAGTTTCCCGAGGACCCGCTTGCATGGGGCAGGGAAATCCGCAAGCTGCGTAAGGCGCGAGGCAAAACCCTGGCTGAACTGGCCTTGGCTACCGGTCGCTCACCGAGCTTTCTCAGCCAGCTGGAGCGCGGCAATACCGAAATTTCGATTACTGATTTGAAGCGGTTGGCGGCCGCGCTCGGTGTGCCACTGGGGTGGTTCTTCACCGCCGACAGCAAGCCGCAATCGGAAGTCGGGCGTGTGGTGCGAGCGAACAGCCGGCGGCGCCTGGGTGCTTTCCTGGACGGTATTACCGAAGAACTGCTGTCGCCCGATATCGGCGGCATGTTCGAGATGTTTCTCAGCACCTTTGCAGTTGGCGCTACGCGGCCCGCCGCAGCGGCGCGGGATACCGAGGAAGAGCTCTACGTCGTCCAAGGGCAGTTCGATATCTGGATTGCCGATGACAAGTTCAGCCTCACGGCCGGTGACAGTGTCAGGATTGTGCGCGAGTCGTACCGTTGGGTGAATACCGGCGATACCGAAGTGATTGTGGTCTGGGTGATCGCGCCGCCCACCTATTGAAATACCGTCGTACTTCGATAACACGATCCGGAGGTCGAAAAAGCAAAGCCTGATTACGTTCCATTTTTGGAATGGCGGGTGCGTGCACCCTGGAATTGACCAGGCTAATTAATCAAAAGCTGAAAACAAGAACAATAACGGCGCTTGATGTTCTGCCCTGAAATAAAGCGCTGGTGGGTAAGTGCAAACAACAAGGGCCCTGACGGGACGGGCCTCTATAAATTGCCTGCTGATGGAACAAGCGCCAACGCTTGTTCACGAGATGTCCAAACGACGGTTTTCTTATTTCAGGAGATTCAAAGTTGGCTTCCTTATCTAACAAGCGTATCGATGTTACGCCGCCGCAAGTCGAACCGACCGATTCTGGCTGGTACCTGGCCTCCGGCCCCGACCTTCCACTGAACCCGCTCTACGGCAACGTCACCTGCGAGTGCCTGGTAATCGGTGCCGGCTGGATGGGCCTGCATGCCGCACGCCGTTACGCCGAGCTCAACCCCCAGGCCCAGGTACTGCTGGTTGATGCCGGACGCATCGGCAACAACGCTTCGGGCCGCTGCATGGGCTTTGCCATCGACCTGGCCCACAACCCACGCAAGCGTGACTTCGTCGAAGACCTCAAGGGCAACCAGGAAGAGCTGCATGTGAACCTGGAAGGCACCAATTACCTCAAGAGCGCGGTCGAGGCGGGCGTTGATTGCGACTGGGACCCCCAGGGCAAGTACCACAGTGCTGCAACCGCGGCGGGTGTGGATGACCTGGTGCAGTTTTCCAAGGCACTGGATCTGATGGGGCAGCAGTACAGCTGGGTCGAAGCCGATGGCATGCGCGAGCTGACCGGCAGCCGGCACTACATCAAGGCGCTGCACCACCCTGGCACGGTGCTGATCCAGCCTGCCAAGTACCTGAAGAACGCCGCGCGGATGTTGCCCAAGAACGTCAAGGTGCATGAAAACACCATCGTGCGCTCGGCCCAGTTCGGCAAGCCTCACCATGTGTTCGAAACCCAGAACGGGGTGATTCACGCCAAGAAGGTGATCATCTGCGCCTCGGGCTACCTGAACAACTTCGGCTTCTACAAGAACAGCGCGATCCCGGTGTACACCTTCGCCAGCATGACCCGCGTGCTCACCGACAAGGAACTGGCCAAGTGCGGCGAGGGCCCGTTCGGCCTGATCCCGGCCAACAGTTTCGGCACCACCGTCCGGCGCACCAACGACAACCGGCTGTTCTTCCGCAACGTTTATTCCTACGCGAAAAAGTACAAGACCACGGTCGAGGATGTGGCCCAGGCCAGTGTTCACCAACAAGTGTCGTTCGAACGCCGTTACCCGGAGCTGGCCTCGATGGGCTTCGTGTCCAGCTGGGGCGGCCTGCTGACCCTGTCGCAGAACGGCGGAATGATCTGGGGCGAGTTGGGCGAAAACGTCTACGGCACCGGTATCTGCAACGGCACGGGCGTTTCCCGCGGCACGGGGTTTGGCAAGGCACTGGCGGAGCTGGCCTCGGGCCTCAACTCCACCACGATTGAAATTCTCAAACGGCGTAAAGCCCCGTCACGGGCCTACCCGGAAATCATTACCTCGCTGGGTGTGAAGTACGTCACCGGGCGTCGGTTCAAAGAAGCTGGTCAAGAAATCTAAAAACAGGAGAAGTGGCAATGGCAAATCTGATTGGTATCAACCTTGCGATGCAAACCACCTTCAACGACCGTGGTGAAGTCGACTACAACGCCTACGAGACGCTGATCGAGCAGTACATCGAAGCGGGCGTTCACGGCCTGGTACTGGGTGCCGGCAGCGGCCAGCACCCATACCTCACCGAAGCCGAATGCAACAAGCTGTACGAGGTCGGCATCAAGCGCATCAATGGCCGCGTCAATGTCATTTGCCAAACGTCTGCGCTCAACGTCGATGAAGTCATTCGCCGTTCCCGCCATGCAGAAAAAGCCGGCGCCGATGCGCTGATGATCCTGCCACCGTACTTCGAAGGCCCAACCGACGACGACGGCCTGTTCGCGTTCTACCGCGAAATCGATGCAGCCGTGAGCATCGACATCGTGGGCTACAACATCCCGCAATCGACCCAGATTTCGGTATCGCCCGAGTTGCTGTCGCGCCTGCAGGAATTGAAGAACTTCAACTACATCAAGGACAGCGGTGGTGACTTCACCATCCACCAGCAGTACATCCAGAGCGGCGGCGGCGTGCTCAACGGCTGCGACACCATTGCCCTGTATGCCTTCCTGGCCGGCACCAAGGGCGCCATCTGGGGCGCGGCGAACTACATGCCGCGCGAAACCGTGCAACTGTTCAACTTCGTTCAGGAGAAACAGTACGAAGAAGCCCTGGCGCTGTGGAACAAGATGCTGCCATCGCTGCTGCTGATCCAGACCACCAACTACATCCCGTCCGTGCTCTACGCCGCCCACCTGCGCGGTTTCGGCACCGGCAACCTGCGCAGGCCGCAGCGCGCGATCTCCGAACAGGAAGCCACGGTGCTCAAAGCCGCCTTGCAACCGCTGCTGAACGGCTGAGCCTGCAGGCTGGAAAAACAATAAAGCGGTACTTTGCAGAATCCGGAGATGGCCATGCGTGTTTTCTACAGATTGTTTGCAGTCCTTGCTTTTATCGTTTTCTCAAGCCTCGCGAATGCCGATGAAAAGGTCATAAAGATCGGGGCGATGGTCTATGAAGATGTCCAGGCCATCTCCCTCATCAGCAAGCATTTTCTTGAGCAAGAGAATTACAAGGTTGAAGTGGTGAACTTCTCCGAGACGGGCATTGCGTACAGCGCGTTGGCCCGCGGTGATGTCGACCTGCTGGTTTCGATGATCAATTACGTCGCCTACGACTATTGGACGAAGAACAAGCAGCGGCTGGAGAAAGTGTCGGTCGTGTCCCATGGCTTGCTTCAAGGGATTGCGGTGCCTGACTACATGGCGATCAACTCGGTTGAAGAGTTGAACACGGTCAAGGACCAGACCGGCGGCAAGGTGATCGGTATCGAGCCTGGGTCTGGGCTGATGCGCGAGGTGGGCGATGCGGTGAAGACGTATGGCCTGCAGTACGACGTGGTCGATGGCAGCACCGCTGCCATGGCTGCCCAGCTGCAGTCGGCGTTGGAGCGCAAGCAACCGATTGCCGTGGCCTTGTGGAAGCCGTCGTGGATGGCCGAGCGCTACAACGTGAAGTTCCTGGAAGATCCAAAACATGTCTTCGCCCCGCCGCAGACGTACTACTGGATTGCCAAGAAGGGCTTCTCGGCTGGCAACCCGGGCCTGCGTGAAGCGGTAGCCAGCATCTATGTGCCAATCGATGACATCACCCGCATGACCGGTGCAGTCAAGGGTGGTGCCACGATGGAACAGGCCGTGGATACCTGGTGGAAGGACAATCAGCCCCTCGCCGGAAAGTGGGCGCAGATGTCGAGCAAGTGATGCAACCCGGCCGAGCGCCTCGCTGGCACCCGGCCGGTAACAAGAATAATCAACTTCCGGATAGGCCTATGAACATGATTACTCGACCCACTCATGTGGCGGCATCCCCGATTGTGGAATGCCGTGGTGTATGGAAGATTTTTGGCAACCAAAGCCCTGCAGCTGTCGATGCTGCAAAACGGTTCACCGAAGGCAAGGATGCGTTGCTCGACAAGCACGGTTCGGTGGTGGCAGTGGCGGATGCGACGTTCTCGGTGAACGAAGGTGAAACCTTCTGCATCATCGGTTTGTCAGGCAGCGGCAAGTCGACGCTGATTCGCCACTTCAACCGGCTGATCGACCCCACCTGCGGTGAAGTGCTCATCCATGGTCGGGATATCTGCAAGATGACCCCCGCCGAGCTGCGCGACCTGCGTTCACGCAAGATCGGCATGGTGTTCCAGAACGTGGCGCTGCTGCCTTATCGCACGGTGCTGCAAAACGTCGTGTTGCCCCTGGAAGTGCAGGGCATGAACAAGCAGGAAGCCTTGCGCAAGGGCCAGGATGCGCTGGACAAAGTGGGCCTGGGCAACTGGGCCAATCGCTACCCCCAGGAGCTGTCTGGCGGCATGCAGCAAC
This sequence comes from Pantoea sp. Ap-967, assembly GCF_011752565.1. Classification (GTDB taxonomy): domain Bacteria; phylum Pseudomonadota; class Gammaproteobacteria; order Pseudomonadales; family Pseudomonadaceae; genus Aquipseudomonas. The sequence continues at coordinate 396,392 of NZ_VWXK01000001.1, read as the reverse complement.
GGGTGGGCATTGCCCGGGCGCTGGCCGCCGACCCTGACGTGCTGTTGATGGACGAGCCGTTCAGCGCGCTCGACCCCTTGATTCGCAAGCAGTTGCAGGTCGAATTCAAGAAGCTCTCCACGGACCTGCGCAAAACCACCATTTTCATTACCCACGACATCGACGAAGCGATCCGTATCGGTGACCGCATCGCGATCATGAAAGAGGGGCGGATGATCCAGGTCGGCACGCCCGAGGAGGTGGTGCTCAACCCGGCGGACGACTACGTGGCCAGCTTCATGGAAGGTATCTCGCGGCTGAAGTTGCTCAAGGCGTACTCGATGCTCAAGCGCATCGACAACCACGACCTTGCCCAATTCGGCGGTCGTTCGCTGGACGCACTGGTCAGCGTCAACATCGATGCCGACCTTGAAACCTTGATCGACATTGCCGTGGGCAAGTGCGAAGAAGTGGTCGCGATCAAGGAACATGGTCGAATCGTCGGAACGGTCTGCCGCGAAACCCTGCTCAGGGCGGTGCGCGGGCTTGACCTGGCATAACTCATGGCAACTGCAACGGGTTATGGGAGGAGGCGTTCATGACTGCAATCATCGATACATTTGATTCGACCATCGACACATCGCTGGCGTGGTTGATCGACGAAGGTGCCGGGTTCTTCAACGCCATGAGCACGGCCATGGACAGCGCCTATGGGGCGATCAACACGCTGCTGATGTTCGCGCCGTGGTGGGCGGTTGTGCTGGTGGTGGCGCTGATCGGCTGGCGGGTCGTGGGGCTGTTGTTCGCGGCCACTGCGGTTGCCGGTTTATGGCTGTGCCAGGCGATGGGCTTGTGGACCGAAACCATGGCAACCCTGACCTTGGTGTTCAGTTCAACGCTGCTGGCCTTGCTCATCGCCATTCCGGCGGGGGTGGTGGTGGGGCTGTCGGCCAGGTGGAAGCACGGCGCCGAGCTGGTGCTGGACTTCATCCAGACGATGCCCCCCTACATCTTCCTGCTGCCGGGTATCGCCTTGCTGGGCTATGGCCCTGCCACGGCAATCTGGGCCACGTGCCTGGTGGCCATTCCACCGGCGCTGCGCCTCACCGCCCACGGCGTGTTCATGACCCCGGTGCAGTATTGCGAGCTGGGTTCGGCGGTGGGCATGAAAACGGCCTCGCAGGTCATGAAGATTCGCCTGCCGTTTGCCATCCCGTCGATCCTGGCGGGCATCAACCAAAGCCTGATGCTCAGTTTTGGCATGGTGGTGATTGCCGGTATCGCAGGGTCCGGTGGCCTGGGGCAAACCATCTACGAGGCGGTGCGCACCCTGAAGATCGACCTGGCGGTGAACGCCGGGATCGCCATCGTCATCCTGACCATTGTGCTTGACCGCATTTCCCAGGCCATGTGCACCACCGAAAAAGGAGCCGTGTGATGGACATCAGCGTATCGCCAGGCTCTGCCGTGGCGCCGTTCCTGTCTTACCTGAACAGCAACTTTCACGCTGTCTTCATGGCGATAGCACAGTTCTTCGATCTGTTCATCAGTGCCATTGTCACGGTGTTGAACCTGGCCTCGGCGCCTGTCGTCATCGCTGCCTTGTCATTGCTGTGCGCACTGGTTGCCGGCTGGCGCGTCGGGCTGATGACGCTCGGCGGGCTGGCCTGCTGCCTGGCGCTTGGCATGTGGCAGCCAGCGGTGAACACCATCGCGCTGATCGCCGTGGCGGTGGCGTTCTCGCTGTCGATCGGCATCGTCCTTGGCGTGCTGCTGTCGCGCAGCGAGCGCCTGAAGGCTGGCGCCCGGCCGATCCTGGACGTGATGCAGACCATGCCGCCCTGGGTGTACCTGGTGCCTGCCGTGGTGCTGTTCGGGCTCGGGGCGGTTCCGGCGTTGCTGGCCACGATCATCTTCGGCATCCCGCCGATGATCCGCCTGACCATCCTGGCCATGAACCAGATCCCCAGCAACCGCCTGGAACTCGGCGCGGCGATCGGCGCCCGGCCACGGGAAATCTTCTGGAAGATCGAGCTGCCCTCGGCATTGCCGACCCTGCTGGTTGGGGTCAACCAATGCGTGCTGCTGTCGTTGGCGATGGTGGTACTGGCAGGCCTGGTCGGCGCCGGGGGCCTGGGCTCGGAGGTCACACGCGGGCTCAGCCGCATGGAGTTCGGGCTTGGCGTGCGGGCCAGCCTGGCCATCGTGATTCTTGCGCTGATCATTGACCGGGTGTGCCGCGGCACCGTCCCGGCACGTTTCCTCAAGCATTGATTGGCACCCGCAGTAGCAGTCGTTCATACACACGAAATTGGGAGTAAGCATGCGCACTCAACTTTACATCGATGGTCAATGGGCCGATCCCGTCAGCAAGGGCACCCTGGATGTCATCAACCCGGCCACCGAGGAAGTCATCCACGCCATTCCCAAAGGGGGCGCGCAAGACATCGACCTGGCGGTGCGCGCGGCGCGCCGGGCCTTCGACCTGGATGGCTGGCCGCAAACCACCGGCGCGCAGCGTGCGGTGTACCTGCGGCGTATCGCCGAGCTGATCCGTGAACGCTCCGAAGAGCTGGCCAAGCTTGAAGTGCTGGACAACGGCAAGCCGCTGCCTGAAGCCCGTTGGGACATTGGCGATGCGGCGGGGTGCTTCGATTTCTACGCAGGCCTGGCTGAGCAGCTGGACAGCGACAGCAGCGCCGACCTGGCGATTTCCGACGACCGTTTCCGCACCAAGGTGGTGAAAGAAGCCGTGGGCGTAGTGGGCGGGATCATCCCGTGGAACTACCCGCTGCTGATGGCGGCCTGGAAGGTCGCCCCGGCGTTGGCCGCTGGCTGCACCATCGTGCTCAAGCCGGCCGAGAACACCTCGCTCACTGCCCTGGAACTGGCGGCGATTGCGCAGCAGGCCGAGCTGCCTGCCGGTGTGCTGAACATCGTCACTGGCCTGGGCGGCGAGGCCGGGCAGGCGCTGGTGACGCACCCGCAGGTAGACAAGCTGGCCTTCACCGGCTCCGGCAAGATCGGCTCGCACATCATGGCCGAGGCCGCCAAGGACATCAAACGGGTGAGCCTGGAGCTGGGCGGCAAGTCGCCGCTGCTGGTGTTCGACGATGCCGACATCGAGAACGCGGTCGAGTGGATCATGTTCGGCATCTTCTGGAACCAGGGCCAGGTCTGCTCGGCCACCTCACGGGTGCTGGTGCAGGAGGGCGTGTACGACAAGCTGCTCGCGCGCCTGACCGAGGAGGCCCGCAAGATCACCATCGGCGACGGCCTGGAGCAGGGCGTGTTGCTCGGCCCGCTGGTTTCCCGGCAGCAATACGACCAGGTCAACGCGGCAGTGGTGCGTGCCCAGGAAGACGGTGCCCAAGTGGTGACCGGCGGCGCTCGCCCGGCCGCGCTGGGCAAGGGCTACTACTTCCAGCCCACCATCCTCACCGAAGTACCGCTGAGCAGCCACGCCTGGAAGGAAGAGATCTTCGGCCCAGTGGTTTGCGTGCGCCGCTTCGCCACTGAGCAAGAGGCCGTGGCGCTGGCCAATGACAGCCGCTACGGCCTGGCCGCTGCGGTGATGACCACCGATGCCGAGCGTTCGGAGCGCGTGGCCCAGGCCCTGCGTGCCGGCATCGTCTGGATCAACTGCTCGCAGCCGACCTTCACCGAAGCGCCTTGGGGTGGCTACAAGCAGTCCGGCATCGGCCGCGAACTGGGCAAGTGGGGCCTGGAAAACTACCTGGAAACCAAGCAGATCACCGCCTACACCAGCAACGATGCATGGGGCTGGTACATCAAGTAAGTGGCCCGGCTCGATGGCCGCGTGGCGGCCATCGAGCTTGCCCGAATACAACGCAGTCAGCCGTTTTGCGGTAGGCAAGGAGGTAGATTTTGGCAAAGACATTGGTAGTGGTCGCACACCCGGACCTTTCCAGCTCGCGCATCAATGCCGCCTGGTACAACGCCCTGCAAGGGCAGCCGGGGGTTACGGTGGTCGACCTGTACGGGCGTTACCCGGATGGCAGGATCGACATCGCCGCCGAGCAGCAACTGATCGAGGCCCATGAGCGCATCGTCCTGCAGTTCCCGATGCAGTGGTACAACTGCCCGGCGCTGCTCAAGCAGTGGATCGACGATGTGTTCGCCGACGGCTGGGCCTACGGCAGCGGCAAGGCGGTGGCCGGCAAGACGCTGAGCATCGCCGTTTCAACCTGGTCGAAGGCCTCGGATTACCAAACGCAGGGGCGCTACGGGCGCACGCTCGAAGAGCTCACCAGCCCGTTCGAGGTGCTGGCGTTTCGTATCGACATGCACTACCGCCCCGGGTATTTCCTCAGCGGCATTGGTGATATTGGCGACGACGCCCTGCGCGACAACGCCGAACAGTACCGGCACTACATCACAGCGTTTGAATACCAGTACAGCGTTGACATGGCCTGACCGCCGGGCGCTGCCAGCACCACGCCAATGCTGGGTAACACGTTTGACTGATTGAACCACTTGATTAGCCTGCCGGGCGCGCCCGCGATTGAAAAGGGCGCGGGCGCCTGCAGCCATAAGAACAATGGAGGGTGTGATGCAAAGCGTTTCGTTCCGCCAGATGAAAGACGGCGTCAAAGAAGAATATGAAATGCTCCACCAGCTGGAGGCAGACTTCGCCACCCTGCTGCCGGACCGTATCCTGGCCTGCCTGCGTGGCCTGGAGAACTCGCTGAGCGGCTACCAGATCGACCGCCTGCAACATTCGCTGCAAACCGCCACGCGCGCCGAAAACGACGGCGCCGACGAAGAGATGATCGTCGCCGCGCTGATTCATGACCTGGGCGATGAACTGGCGCCCTACAACCATTCGCAGTATGCCGCCTCGATCATTCGCCCCTACGTGCGGGCGGAAGTCACCTGGGTCATCAACTACCACGGCCTGTTCCAGAACTTCTACTACGTGCACTTCTTCGGCGGCGACCCCAACGAGCGGGACATCTACAAGGACCACCCGTATTACCAGAGCTGCGTGCACTTCTGCGAAGCCTGGGACCAGGCGTCGTTCGACCCGGACTACCCGACCTTCCCGCTCGAACACTTCGAGCCGATGGTGCGGCGCATTTTCACCCGCCCGGCCTTCGACCCACGGTATGTGGGTGACGAGCGCATGAGCATCAGTACCGAACGCTCGGTCGCCTGAACCACGCGGATTCGCAGCCCACAAGGAGAACACCATGGATGACCGTGCAGCAATCAGTGGCACCACGCGTGTCTTTGCCATCCTCGCCGACCCCATCGCGCAAGTGAAGTCGCCGCAGGCGGTGAACCGGCTGGCCAGCGAGCGGGGCGAAAACAGTGTGCTGGTGCCGTTGCAGGTCGCACCGGCCGACCTTGGGCGGGTGGTCGAAGGGTTGCGGGCATCGCAGAGCCTTGGCGGCTTCGTGGTGACCGTGCCGCACAAGTCGGCGGTGGTGGAATATTGCGATACGGTTTCCGATGCGGTGCGCCAGGTTGGGGCAGCCAATGTCGTTACCCGCAGCAGCGATGGCCGCCTGCACGGGCATAACCTCGATGGCCTGGGTTTCGTCGCCGGGCTAAGGCTGGGCGGTATCGAGCCTGCCGGCTTGTCGGTGTACCTGGCTGGGGCAGGGGGGGCGGCCTGTGCGATCGCCTTCGCCCTGGCGCAGGCGGGTGTGCGCAGCCTGACGGTGTACAACCGCACTCCGGCCAAAGCACGGCAGTTGCTGGAGCGGCTGGCCGAGGCCTATCCCGCCCTTGGCACTGCGGTAGGCACGGATAACCCCAGCGAACATGATTTGGTCGTCAACGCCACCTCGCTGGGCATGCGCGAAGGTGATGAGCTACCGTGTGACGCCTCCCGCCTGGAGGCTGGCCAGGTTGTTGCAGAAATCATCATGGAGCCTGCGCTGACGCCGCTGTTGCAAGCGGCCAAGCGCCAGGGCTGCCAGACGCACCCGGGGGTTTCAATGATGGAGGGCCAGATCGAGATGATCTTCCAAACGCTGCACCAGGGAGGTTGACGATCTCGCAGGCTTGAAAACAACAACAGCAACACACCGGCTTCAGGACTACCTGTTGGCCCTTGCTACACGTCGTCATGCTGTACCCGGACTGCCTGGTCAATCACTGATATCCATAATAAAAGGTGTACCATGTCCAACCCTGTTTCTCTGGAAGACGTGCCTTTCAACCGCTTTCATCGGTTGCTGGCCTTGCGCTCCAGCGGCGGCTCGTTCGTCGATGGCTACGTGCTGAGCATCATCGGCATCGCCATGCCGCTCCTCGTTCCGGCCATGAACATCAGCAGCTTCTGGGAAAGCCTGATTGCTGTTTCGGCGCTGGTCGGTATCTTTCTGGGCGGTTTCGTTGGCGGCAGTCTCACTGACCGTTTTGGCCGGCGAGCCATGTACTTTGTCGGGCCGATTCTGTTTACCCTGTGTTCGGTGTTGCAACTGTGGGTCGACTCCGGCCTTGGCTTGTTTGTGCTGCGCTTGCTCATTGGTATCGGCATTGGCTTCGAGTACCCTGTGGCCACGGCCTTCCTGGTCGAGTTCCTGCCCAGGAAAGCCCGCGGGCCACGCCTTGCCAGCCTGAGTATCTATTTCTTTGCCGGGGCCGCGGCTGCGTACATGTGTGGCCAGGCCCTGATCGAGGCGGGTGGGGCTGAGGGATGGCGCAATGCACTGGCCAGCACGGCCCTGGTGAGCGGCTTGCTGCTGCTGATCCGCAAGGGTACGCCGGAGTCGCCGCGCTGGCTGATCAGCAAAGGCCGCACGGTTCAGGCTGAGCGAATCATCAAGCAGATCTATGGCCAGGGCTTCGGGCTGCAGAACCTTCCCGAACATCCCAAGCCTGCGAAGTTGTCAGTGCGCAGCTTGCTGCATGCAGGCTATGGCCGGCGGATGTTTTTCGTCACCACCTTCTGGACGTGCTCGGTAATCCCCGTGTTTGCCGTCTATGCCTTCGCGCCCAAGGTACTGGACGCCCTGCACCTGGACGCACAGTGGGCGGCCTACGGCTCGATGATCATCACCCTGATGTTCGTGGTGGGTTGTTTCGTCGCCACCTGGCTGGTCAATGCCATGGGCCGCAGGAGCCTGTTGATCAACAGCCTGCTGTGGTCTGGCCTTGCCTTGCTGCTGCTGGGCAGTTTCTCCGAGCAGTCCTCGTGGCTGACCGTGGCGCTGTTCGCCGCCTACGCCTTTTTCATCGGTGGCGCCCAGGTGCTGCAGTTCATCTACCCGAATGAGATCTTTCCCACCGAGATCCGCGCCGTGGCCGTAGGGCTGGGCACCTCGGTGTCGCGCATCGGTGCGGTGGTGGGCACTTACCTGGTGCCCGTGTCGATCCAGTCCATTGGCATTGGCCATACCCTGTACTTCGCCGCCGGCATCACCTTCATCGGCCTTGTGGTGTCCTGGCTGATGGCGCCCGAAACCCGTGGTATCGAGCTTTGCAAAGCATCGTCGCTGGCGCCTCAAGCCAGCCCGGCCCGGCAGCCATCGGCCAGCCCGCTGCACAAAGCTACCTAGCGCATCAGGGCTGCCCCCCAAGGGGCAGCCCTGCACACGGAAGTGCCTCGGCTCGCAACGGGTCGGGAACGTCGTAGTGGAGCAACTACCGAAACTCAACGTGTTGTGACTCACCATTTCAGTGAAGGGGTTACGTATGCATAAGCTGTTGAGAGTGCTGGCTATTGCCTTGCTGTGTGTGTTCGCAAGTGTTATTCAGGCCGCGGAGAAAACCACCCTTAAAATCGGCACACTACCGTGGGAAGACACGGTGCCATTATCGGATATCGCCAAACGGTTTTTGGAGAAACAAGGCTATCAGGTTGAAGTGACCACTTTCCCTGATTGGGGCATTGCCTTTGCTGCACTGGGGCGCGGGGATGTGGACCTGATGGTGTCGCACATCAACTATGTCGCGGCCGACTATTGGCAGAAGTACCATCAACGGCTGGAAAAGATATCGGTGGTATCCCATGGCCTGCGCCAGGGCATCGTGGTGCCTGATTACATGCCGATCAAGTCCATCGAGGAACTTAACGGGATCAAGGACCAGGTCGATGGCAAGATCATTGGCATCGAGCCGGGCTCTGGGGTGATGCGCGATACAACCGAAGCCATCAAGCAGTACGGGCTGCAGTATGCCCTGGTGGACGGCAGCACCGCGGCGATGACCGCCCAGTTGCAGTCGGCCATCGAGCGTAAAGCGCCAATCGTTACCCTGTTGTGGCAGCCGTCGTGGATGGACATGAAGTTCAAGGTTCGCTACCTGGAAGACCCCAAAGGCGTATTCCCGCCGCCACAAACTTATTACTGGATCGCCAAGAAAGGTTTCTCGGTTGCCAACCCGCGCGCCCGTGAAGCCATGGCGAGCCTGTATGTGCCCATCGATGAAATCACCGCCATCAATATGTCGGTCAATCAGGGCATGACCATGCAGCAGGCGGTGGATGAATGGTGGGGGCAGAATACCAAGTTGATCGACAAGTGGGCCGTGATGGCCAAGTAAGGCCGTGAATAAAACAATCAGCGTGTGTTGTGGTGTTTCCAGAACTTGAACAACAACAAGACAAGTGGAGCGCAAGCATGGCAACCGTGTTTCCCAAATCGCACAAGGACCTGTTGCAGGAGCGTCAACCGGGTTTCAGCATGCCGAGCGAGCTGTATGGCCGCCAGGATGTGCTGGACAATGACATCGAGGTGATCTTTCACAAGCACTGGATCATGGTCGGCGTCGCCGCCGACGTGCCCGAACCCGGTGATGTCTACGCCGTGGACATCGGCAAGTCGTCGGTGTTGCTGGTACACGATGACGATGGCGTGATCAGGGCATTTCGCAATGTTTGCCGCCACCGTGGGGCGCGGCTCAAAGGCCCGGGCAAGTCCACCGTGGGCATGCTGGTCTGCCCCTACCATCAATGGACCTACGACCTGGACGGCGCCCTCAAGCATGCCGGGCACATGGGCGCAGACTTCGACCGCAGTTGCCGCAGCCTGATGCCGGTGCATGTGCGCGACATTGCCGGCGTGCTGTTCGTTTGCCTGTCCGACAACCCGCCCACGGACATCGCCAGGCTGGAAGAGGAGATGGCCGCCAGGTGGGCGCCTTATGACCTGCGCAATACCAGGATCGCCTACGAGAGCGACATCATCGAAGCCGGCAACTGGAAGCTGGTGATCGAGAACAACCGCGAGTGTTACCACTGCGCCGCAGGCCATCCCGAGTTGCTGGTCAGCCTCTCATCGGCGGACCTTGGATACTGCGCTGAAGAAATGACGCCGCAAGAGCGCGAGGAAGTCGATGCCTTCGAGCGCCTGAGCGAACGTCAGCGCGCCAGTTGGGATGCCGACGGCATCATCCACCATGTGGTCGATGCAATGACCGATGACAACCCCACCATGTTCCGGGCCCAGCGCCAGGTCATCATCGGTGCCGGTGAGTCGCAAACCATGACCACCCACGTGGCCTGCCAGAAGTTGCTCGGCGGTGGAGTGCGTCGGGACCTGGGCAGTAGCCACCTGTGGACGCATCACTCCTGGACCCATGTGATGAGCGACCACGCGGTGATCACCTACTGCATTCCGCTGACACCGGATACCACCCTGGTGCGCAGTAAATGGCTGGTGCGCGCCGATGCGGTGGAGGGCGTGGACTACGACCTTGAGCAACTGACCGAAGTGTGGAAAGCCACCAATGCCGCCGATGCCCGCTTCGTCGCGATCAACCACTGCGGCACGCAAGACCCTGGTTACTTGCCCGGGCCTTATTCCAGGTACACCGAGGTATTCCTGGAACGCTTCGCCAGCTGGTACTCGGCCAGGCTTGCGGCGCATGGGGTTCGTTGATCGGCGATGTCACTGGCGGGCCCGAGCCTGCGGAGGGTTGCAACGATGATGTTCGACACAGTATCAGACCCAGCCACCTGGGCAAGGGTGGGCACGTTCTGGCCCAGTTCGCAACGGCGCATGCTGACCTGCATCGGTATCGTGCAGGAAACCCATGACGTGCGCACGTTCACCTTCAGCGCGGCAAGTGGCGAGTTGTTCAGCTTCGAGCCTGGCCAGTTCATCACCCTCGACGTCGACATGGGGGCAGCGCGCCAGTCGCGCTGCTACACCCTGTCGTCCTCGCCCACCCGGCCCTTCACCTTGAGCATCACGGTCAAGCGTGTGGCCAATGGGCCGGTGTCCAACTGGCTGCACGACAACCTGCGCCTGGGCGATGCGCTGCCGGCTTACGGCCCCTCCGGTGCCTTTACCGCAAGCGGCGTTGCGGCGCAGCGCTACCTGTTCTTGTCCGCAGGCTCCGGGGTTACGCCGTTGATGTCGATGGTGCGGGCAGCGGCCGACCTGGACCTCGACCGTGATGTGGTGTTCGTTCACAGCGCGCGTACGCCAGGCGACATCATTTTTCGTGAGGAAGTCCAGCGGCTGGCGCGTCGGCATTCGCAGCTCAAGGTGCTCAACATCGTCGAAGGGGTAGGCGACGAGCCGGCGTGGGATGGCCCGGTGGGGCGGCTCGACCTCGCGGTGTTGCAGGCCCATGTCGCGGACTGGCGGTACCGTGAAGTGTTCGTTTGTGGCCCTGGCCCCTATATGCAGGCCGTGCACGACATGCTGATGGGGCAGGGGTTCGACATGGCCCGCTACCACTGCGAAAGCTTCAACCTCGGGGTGGCGGAACTGCCCGCTGCCGGCAACGCGGCAGCGCCGCCCACTGCCGGTGCTGAGCTGGCCGGGTACAGCGTGCGCTTCAGCAAGTCGGGTGCGGTGTTCAGCGCGCGCAAAGGGGAAACCGTGCTCAGCGCTGCCAAGCGCTCGGGCGTGGCGATTGCGTCATCGTGTAGCCAGGGCATGTGCGGCACCTGCAAGGCGCAGCTGCTCGAAGGCAGCGTGGATATGCAGCATGGCGGCGGCATTCGGCAGAGGGAAATCGACAAAGGCCTGCGGCTGATGTGCTGCAGCACACCGCTGTCGGACATTGTCGTCGACCTTTGAGCAAAGGGTGTTATGTCGGCTTTCAGGGGCGTGACCCGCCCCTGCTTTTTAGGGGTAGCGTTGGCAATGAAAAGAACGACGGCACTGACCTGCCTGGGGCTGGGTATCATCTGGGGCTGCACCTACACCTTTCTGCAGTGGTCGACGCAATTGATCACGCCGCTGCAGACCACCTTCATTCGCGTGCTGTTCGGGTTCCTGCCCATTGCCGGTTACGCCATGTTCACCGGCGTGCTGCAGTGGCGGCACATGCGTCACCTGCACCACTTTGCCGCCATGTCCATCCTGGCAGGCAGTGTCTACTTTTTTGCCATTACCGCAGGCACGGCACTGCTGCCGTCAGGCATTGCCGGGTTGCTCAATGGCGCGATTCCGCTGTTCGCCTTTCTGTGCGCCTGGCTGTTCTTGCGTGAGGAACGGCTAGGGTGGCTCAAGGGCGTGGGCATCCTGATGGGCTTTTGCGGCATGGTGCTGATCGCCGCGCCGTGGTCCAGCACGCAAGCCGTGAATCCCGAGGGCGTGGCTTACATGCTGTTCGGGGCACTGTGTTTTGGCGCCTCGTTCGTCTACACGAAGCGTTTCATCTCGCCGCTGAAAATACCGGCCGTGGCGTTGACCACCTATCAGCTGGGGTTGACCTTGCTGACCTTGCTTGCCATCACGCCGATGACTGGGATCGCCAACCTAGCGGCCAGGCCGGGTGCGATGGTGGGTATCGTGCTTGGGCTCGGTGTGCTCAGTACCGGGGTTGCCTACATCGCGTTCTACCGCCTGGTTGAAAGCGAAGGCGCGGTGGCGGCCTCGGTTGTGACCTACATTCCACCGGTGGTTGCACTGTTGATCGGGGTGGCGGCTGGCGAACCCACCGCCGTCACTGCCTGGGTGGCAATGCTGTTGATTCTCGCGGGCGTGGCTGTCGTTCAGCTGGCTGGCCACTTTGAACTGCGCCTGGGTGTAGCGCCTGCTACCGCACGGCGCTTGAAATCATTCTGACTACGGTAAGGAGCGACTTCATGGATGCTGTTCCCCAGTTCCAGCAAGCCCTGTACTTGCGTGCTGACATCGTGGCACTGCGTACCGACCTCGCGCTAGCCCTGCGGGCCGCGGACCGGCACGGGCTTTCCGAGGGTGTCTGCAACCATTTCAGCGTTGCCGTCCCTGGTGAGCCCGATCTTTTCTTGCTCAACCCCCGCGGGCTGGCATGGTCGGAGGTCCAAGCCGATGACATCGTGCTGGTGGACAGCGCTGGCCGCTGCCTCGCAGGGCGCCATGAGATAGAACCGACGGCCATGTTCATTCATGCCGCGATTCACCGCATTACCCAGAAGCACTGCGTGCTGCATACCCATATGCCCTATGCCACCGCACTTTCACTGACGGTGGCGGGCGCGCTGGACACGACACTTTCGCAAAACGCGATGCGTTTCCATGAGCGCCTGGTGGTAGACCGTGACTACAACGGGTTCGCCTTCGATCATTCCGAGGGCGAGCGTATTGCCCACGCGATGAAGGGCGCCGATGTCGTCTTTCTCGGCAACCATGGGGTGGTGGTGTGCAATGACCGAATCGATTACGCCTATGACGACCTCTACTACCTGGAACGTGCCTGCTGCGCCGAAGTGCTGGCCCGCTCTACCGGGTTGGCGCTGGCGCCATCCTCTGCGGACATCGCCAGGAAGGTTGTGGCGCAGCTGGATGCAGGGCGCCTGCAAAGTGAGCTGTTTTTCGAGTCACTGCGCCGTCATGTGTAGCAGCGCTTTTGAGTTCACCCCGTTTTTTCCCTACGTCCAAGGAGGCAAGTCATGAAGTGCTGGTTCATTACGGGAGTTTCGCGTGGCTTTGGCTTGGCGCTCGCCAAAGCGGCCCTTGCCAATGGCGACAAGGTGATCGGCACGGTGCGCAGCGAAGCGCCAACCGTGCATGACCCCGAAGGCCGCCTGCGCGTGCTCAAGGTCGACATGAACGATGACGAAGGCGTTAGCGCTGCGGTTCACCAGGCATTCGAAACCTTGGGCCGGATCGATGTGCTCGTCAATAACGCAGGTTATGGGGTGCTTGGGCCGATCGAAAGCTCGACCGATGACGACTTGCGCAAGCTGTTTCAGGTAAATGTCTTCGCCCCGATCCGGATCATTCGCACGGCGTTACCTTACTTGCGTAGGCAAAAAGGCGGGCACATCGTCAATATTTCCTCGATCTCCGGGCGTGCGCCGGGGGTAGGGGCGGGGCTTTACGCCGCCACCAAGTTTGCCCTTGAGGGCTTTACCGCCACCCTGGCGCGCGAGGTCGAGCCCTTTGGCATCAAGGTCACTGCCGTTGCCCCTGGCCAGTTCCGCACCGACTTTCTCGACGCCAAGCCCCGGCAAGCGGACACGGCAGATGCCGCTTACGGGGCAACCGTGGGGGCGGCGCTGGATGCGCTGTACCGCTTGAACCATCTCCAGCAAGGCGACCCTGAACGTGCGGCCCAAGCGATCCTGAAAGCCGTGGCTGCAGAACAACCTCCGCTCCAGCTTCTGCTGGGCGCCGATGCGGTGGAGCGGGCGCGGGCCAAAATGCGGGCGGTCGAGGAAGAGATGGTACGTTGGGAGGACGTCAGCAGCAGTACAGGGTTCCGCGAAGCACCCTCATCGAGCAAATCGTAACTATTTGATTTAAAGATAGTTCTGTAGGAGCGGGCTTGCGGGCACTGTTCCCTGCGCGCCAGCGCCGCCATCAGCCTTTGCGGGTCAGCCTGAACAGCAGGTAGACGCCTCCCAGCGGGATGGCCATAAGTATGCACACTACGGCAAACAAGGCGCGACGGGGTTGGCTATATCCATGTAGCCTCTGTGAAATCGAGCGCCGCAAGGCGGTGTTCGTTCGCACCATCGTAGCAGGTCACCAAGGGCATTTCTGGTCCACGGTTAGAGCGGAAATTCAGAATTTTTCCCTTCCGTGTAGGCCATTTCCCAAAGATACTCTCTCCGCCTTTTTTGCGTTGCGGTCGCTTGGACACAGCTCTAGTCTCGGCTTGTCGTTGCAGTTCAACGACACGGCTTTGACAGGCCGGTTTCGATAGAGAAGGTATGGCTACCTTTATGGTGGCTGTGCGTGGGGCACCTACGGGTGCGCCGGGTTACCTCTGTCGACCGGTCTGTCAACCCATGCACAGCTACCACCCAATTGTTTGACAGCAATGGGTGTTGGCCCAATCGACAGAGGTTCGTCATGCTTAAGTTTGCCCCCGATTCACCCCTCCAATCTCAAATCCTTGAAGCCACCCGAAAAGGCTTGGACAATTTCAAGGAGAAAACCCGATGACCACAGACACTACCCCACGCACCGTCGGCAAAACCACCTTCTACCAAGGTGAGCACCAGACCCACCCGCTGTTTCGCATTGAGCCCGGCATTCCCTGCCAAGATGCCCGCGAACAAGCTTCGGAATTGATGGGCTACGTGAACGAACTGACCATCACCGGCCTGATGGACGAAAAGCCTATGTTGCTTTGGGCATCGCATTATCTTGGGGCGATGGCCAAGGCATTGTTGGATGATGCAGAGATGGGGATGAAGGGCGTGAAAGGCCAAGGCTGAGAATGCATCACGGCCTTTAGGCGGTCGCCATCACCCTTGCAGCGCCTGTGAGATCGAGCGCCGCCCGCGCGGCGCATCGCAGGCAAGCCTGCTCCTACATCTGTTTCGGGCCAGTAACGCCTGTGCCATCGCGCGCGACCGCCTTGTTCGTTCACCTCGATATCGAGACATGCGCCAAGGGGTACGCGCGCCAATGGCACAGGATTGATTGGCCCGAAACAGATGTAGGAGCAGGCTTGCCTGCGATGCGCCGCGCGGGCGGCGCTCGATCGCATCAGCGCTGCAGATCCAAAGACGATCACTGACCACACCCGGCGGATAAGCTTTGCCATCCACGCCGCAGCTCTCCATACTCCACCCAACAAGCCAACTGGCAAAGCCCCAGCCTGTACCGGGCGCTTGCCACAAAAATTGGCACACCTACCGTGAACCTAGCCGTTTCCTCTGACCACAAGCGGAAGTGACGGATGTTCGATACAAGCCAGTCCCGTTCAATGCTGTTGCGCCTGGTTGGCGTGATGCTCAGTGTGTTCCTCTGCGCCGCCCCAGCGGGCGCTGCGCAGCCGTTCAAGGTCGTCACCACGTTCACCATCATCGCCGACATGGCCAGGAACGTGGCCGGTGACGCTGCCCAGGTGGAGTCCATCACCAAGCCTGGGGCGGAAATTCACAACTACTCCCCAACCCCCGGCGACCTGCGCCGCGCCCAGGGCGCCCAGTTGATTCTGTGGAACGGCCTGGGCCTGGAGCTGTGGTTCGAAAAATTCTTCCAGCGCCTGGACCAGGTGCCCAGCGTGGTGGTGTCCGACGGTATCGAGCCCATGGGCATCGCCGCCGGCCCCTACACGGGCAAACCCAACCCCCACGCCTGGATGTCGCCGCGTAACGCGCAGGTGTACGTCGACAACATCCGCGATGCGCTGATCAAGTACGACCCGGCCAATGCAGCGGTCTACACGCAAAATGCCCAGGCCTACAAAGCACGTATCGACGCCACCATCGCCCCCATTCGCGAGCGGATCCAGCAGATCCCGCCCGAACGGCGCTGGCTGGTCAGCAGCGAGGGTGCATTCTCCTACCTGGCCCGGGACTTCGACCTCAAGGAACTCTACCTGTGGCCGATCAACGCCGACCAGCAGGGCACGCCCAAGCAAGTGCGCCAGGTCATCGATACCGTCAAGGCCAACGGCATACCGG
This sequence comes from Pantoea sp. Ap-967, assembly GCF_011752565.1. GTDB lineage: Bacteria > Pseudomonadota > Gammaproteobacteria > Pseudomonadales > Pseudomonadaceae > Aquipseudomonas. The sequence continues at coordinate 380,632 of NZ_VWXK01000001.1, read as the reverse complement.
CTGTGTTCAGTGAAAGCACGGTGTCCGACAAACCCGCCCGCCAGGTGGCCCGGGAAACCGGTGCGCACTACGGCGGCGTGCTCTACGTCGACTCGCTGAGCGCCAGCGATGGCCCCGTGCCCACCTACCTGGACCTGCTGCGGGTAACCACCGAGACCATTGCCAAGGGCCTGAACGAGGCGCATAACCCATGAACCATCCCGGCACGCCCACCCCCGAGGTTCGCGCCATGAAAACCGCAACGCTCGAACCTGGCATCGTTGTCCAGGGGGCGACGGTCACCTACCGCAATGGCCACACCGCGCTGCAGGATGCCAGTTTCGAGCTGCCCCTGGGCACGATCACCGCGCTGGTCGGCATCAACGGCTCCGGCAAGTCGACCTTGTTCAAGGCCATCATGGGCCTGGTGCGCCTGGCGGCCGGCTCCATCCGCGTGCTGGGCATGCCGGCCGAACAGGCGCTGCGCAAGAAGCAGACCGCCTATGTGCCGCAAGCCGAGGAGGTGGACTGGGACTTCCCGGTACTGGTCGAGGACGTGGTGATGATGGGCCGCTACGGGCACATGGGCCCGCTGCGCATCGCCCGGCGCGCCGACCATGAGGCGGTGGACGCCGCCCTGCAGCGGGTCGACATGGGCGCACTGCGCAAACGGCAGATCGGCGAGTTGTCCGGTGGGCAACGCAAGCGTGTGTTCCTGGCCCGGGCGCTGGCCCAGGACAGCAAGATCATCCTGCTCGACGAGCCGTTCACCGGCGTTGATGTGAAAACCGAGGACCAGATCATCCAGCTGCTGCGCGAACTGCGCGAGGAAGGCCGGATCATGCTGGTGTCCACCCACAACCTGGGCTCGGTGCCCGAGTTCTGCGACCGCGTGGTGCTGATCAAGCGCACCGTCCTGGCCCATGGGCCCACCGATGAGGTGTACACCCGGGCCAACCTGGAGCAGGCCTTTGGCGGCGTGCTGCGGCATTTCGCCCTGGTGCAGGGCAGCGAGCAACTGCACCCACCGGTGAGCGTATTCAGTGACGACGAGCGCCCGCTGATCCTGCGCGACGGCCTGCCGGCGCGGCGAGAAAACGACAGCGACAACGAGGCCCACCGTGATTGAACTGCTGATCGAACCCTTCGCCTACGGCTACATGCGCAACGCCATGTGGGTGTCGGCGCTGGTGGGCGGGGTGTGTGCGTTTCTGTCCTGCTACCTGATGCTCAAGGGCTGGTCGCTGATTGGCGATGCCTTGTCCCATTCCATCGTGCCGGGGGTGGCAGGCGCCTACATGCTGGGCCTGCCGTTCTCCCTGGGCGCGTTCTTCGCAGGCGGGCTGGCCTCGGCGGCCTTGCTGTTCCTGCAGCGCCGCACCCGGCTCAAGGAGGATGTGGTGATCGGCATGATCTTCACCTCGTTCTTCGGGCTTGGCCTGTTCATGGTGTCGCTGTCGCCCACCTCGGTGAACATCCAGACCATCGTGCTGGGCAATATCCTCGCGATCACGCCCATGGACACCCTGCAACTGGCAATCATCGGCGTGGTAACCCTGGCCGTGCTGCTGGCCAAATGGCGCGACCTGATGCTGACCTTCTTCGACGAGAACCAGGCCCGTGCCGTGGGCATTCGCCCAACACGCCTGAAGCTGCTGTTCTTCGCCCTGTTGTCGGCCTCCACCGTCGCGGCCCTGCAAACGGTCGGGGCGTTTCTGGTGATCTGCATGGTCATCACCCCCGGCGCCACGGCCTACCTGCTAAGCGACCGTTTTCCCCGCCTGCTGGTGATCGCCGTCAGCATCGGCGCGCTCACCAGCCTGGCCGGCACCTACTTGAGCTACTACCTCGATGGCGCCACCGGTGGGGTGATCGTGGTGCTGCAGACCTTGATCTTCCTGCTGGTGTTCGTGTTCGCGCCCAAGCACGGCATGCTCGCGGCCCGGCGCCGCGGGCGGCAGGCACTGGAGGTGCTGCCATGAACGCACTCACGCTGTTGCTGGAGCCTTTTCGCTTCGACTTCATGGTCAATGCCTTGCTCATTGCCGTGCTGATCGCCATCCCCATGGCGTTGCTGTCGTGCTTCCTGGTGCTCAAGGGCTGGGCGCTGCTGGGCGACGCCATTGCCCACGCGGTGTTCCCCGGCGTGGTGATCGCCTACATCGTGCAGATCCCCTATGCCGTGGGCGCGTTCCTGGCCGGTATCCTCTGCGCGGTGGCCACGGGCTTTCTCAAGCAGAACAGCCGCATCAAGCAAGATACGGTAATGGGCATCGTGTATTCGGGCATGTTTGGCCTGGGCCTGGTGCTGTACCTGAAAATCGAGTCGAGCGTGCACCTGGACCATATCCTGTTCGGCGACATTCTCGGTGCCAACGCCCAGGACATGCTGTTGTGCGCCGCCATTGCCGTGCTCACGGCCGTGGTCGTGGCCACCAAGTGGAAAGACCTGATGCTGTACACCTTCGACAGCATCCAGGCCCATGCGGTGGGCCTGCGCACCGGGTGGCTGCACTACGGGCTGTTGTGCCTGATTTCGCTGGCGGTGGTGGGGGCACTCAAGGCTTCCGGGGTGATCCTGGCCGTTGCGCTGCTGATCGCTCCCGGCGCCATCGCGGTGCTGATGACCCGTGAGCTGCGGCATATGCTGTGGGTGTCGCTGGTGGTGGCGATTGGTTGTGCATTCCTTGGGGTGTACCTGTCGTTCTTCCTCGACAGTGCCCCGGCGCCGACCATCGTCCTGGCGTTCGCCGTGCTGTTCATGCTGACCCTGGGCTACCAGTCGGCCAGGCGCATCGGCACCGATGCGCCGCCAGGCAGCGATGAGGCTAGCCGCCGCGGGGGCTAGCCCGCAGCGGTTGGCTCAGAATGCCGACTCCCGAATCAGCACAGCCACCAACGTGCGCCAGCCTGCCAACAATAGGCTCTGGCGCTCGCCTTCGAGCACCACGGTGCCGCGCAGCAGCAGTGCCGGTGCAGGCTGGTCATCGGTGACGCTGAGGTCGGCGCGGTACAGGGCCTGCTCGGGCCGGGCGAGGCCTTGGGAGTCGAGCGTGGCGGCAATCGCGCCGTCATACGGCGAGGCCAGTTCGGCGGCCATGCCCAGCTGCTTTACCGCGGTACGTGCCAGCTGTTCGAGGCGCACGGGCCGGGTGGGCAGGGTGATGTTCTCGGGGTAGAAACGGCCCTCGCTGGCGCTGCCCAGGCGCTGCAGGTCGTGTTCTTCGACAAATGCCTCGACCCGTGCCGCCTCCGGCTGCACCAAGGTGCCTAACCATTCGCCGGGCGGTAGCCACTGGCCGGCCTGCAAAGGCTCGGCGATATCGCGCAGCTGGCCGGCGACCGGTGCGCGAATGGTCAGTTCCTGTACGTGCTGGCGCAGCAGCTGCAGGCGTTGTTGCGCGGCCGCCAGTTCCTGGCGTACCACGCCGATGCCCGCCGCGCTGTCGCGGTCGAGCAACTGGAAGCTGTTTTGCCACTGCAAGGTCAAGGTGCGCAGTTGCACGCTGTGCAACTCCTGCTGCAGGTCTGGCGCTTCGAGCTCGAACAACGGCTGGCCGGCGCTGACCGAATCGCCAGGCTGGGCCAGGATGCGCACCAGGCGCCCGCCCACCGGGGTATACAGGTTGGCTTGCCCGGCCGCCTTGAGCAGTGCCGGGGCCTGCACGCTGGCGCGCCAGGGCAGGCACAGCAGGGCCACGGCCAGCAGGCAGGCGGTGAGGGTAATCAGGCTGTTGCGGTTCATGCGCAGGTCCTTGCGGCGGGCATGCCATTGGCGTGCTTCGTTGATCAGGGGCAGCAGGATGAAGTAGCCGATTTCCACGGCGAACAGCAGCAGGCCGAGCAGCTTGAACGCGAAGTGGTACACCAGCAGGGCGATGCCCAGGAACAGGAACAAGCGATACACCCAGGTGCCGAGCGAGTAGGCCACCAGCAAACGGCGCAGGCGCGGGGGGAAGTATTCCGGCGCGGGGTCGCCAAAACCGAACAGCCATTCGCGCAGGCGCCAGCGGGTCAGGGCGAAGGCCCGCTGCTGCAGGTTGGGCACGCCGAGCAGGTCCGACAGCAGGAAGTAGCCGTCGAAACGCATGAAGGGGCTGAGGTTGACGGCCAGCGTCAGGATCCACGTGGTGCTGGCCAGCATGAACGCGGCGCTGCGCAGCATGCCGTCCTGCAGAAAGCTCCACAGCAGCGTGGCCCAGCAGGCCAGGGCGAGCTCGGCCGCCATGCCTGCCGCGCCGATGGCCAGGCGCTGGCGCCGCCGGGGCAGGCGCCAGGCACCGGAGGTGTCGGTGTAGAGCACCGGCCACAGTACCAGCAGTGCCACCCCCATGGTTGCCACCCGGGCGCCCTGGCGCTTGCAGGTGTAGGCGTGGCCAAGCTCGTGCAGCACCTTGGCCAGCATCAGCGTCAGGCCCGCCAGGGCGGCGCCTTCCAGGCTGAAGAAGTGCAGGAAGGTGTGGGTGAAGGTGTCCCACTGGCGCAGCACCAGGGCCAGGCCAATCAGGCCGGCCGCCACGGTCAGGGCGAAGAAGGTCAGGCTGAACAGTGGCGCTACCCAGGGCAGGGTGTGTTCCAGGAAGGCGTCCGGGCGCAGCAGCGGCACGCGGATGAACAGGTAGTTCTTCAGCAGCCAGCGTGCCCAGCCAGTGCGCCCGGCGGCCAGCCGGTCGTTCAGGCGGCGCTGGTCATCGGGGCCCAGGCTCTGCAACAGTTGGTGCTGGCGCAGGAACGCATGCAGTTGCAGCACATCCTCGGCTTCCAGGCGCAAGGTGGTGGTGGCGCTGATGCGCTGGGCCACCTGGGCAGGGTCGCCCAACGCCCAGCAGCCGAGCATTTCCACTTCGGCCCAGCCCAGGCGAAAGAACTGGCCGCTGGCCGGGTCTTCGAGCGTCCAGCCCGGCGCCCCGGTGGCGTCACTGGGCCCCGGGTGCAGGCGCAGTTCTTCGCGCAGCGCGCCCAGCGCCGTCACAGCGCCAGCCACATGCGCAGGGTTGCCAGCGGGCGGCGCAACAGGTAGGTGAACAGCGTGCTGCGCTCGCCGTAGACCTTGGCGGTGCCCTTCAGGCCGATGTGAATGCGCGGGTCGTCCTCGCTGAACACCGCTTTCAGGCGGTAGGCCATGCTGCCGTCCGCCGTGGCGCTGGCCCGGTAGCCCAGGTGCTCAAGGCGCGCCTGCAGCGGCGAGGCCGGGTCGGTATTGAGGAACATCAGCACCTGCGCGCCGCTGTGCAATTCGATGGCGTCCTTGACCGGCAGGCGCACTTCCAGCTGCGCCTGGTGCGGGTCGGCCACCTGCAGGATCTGCTCGCCCAGGTTGACCGGGCGGCCTTGCCACTCGGCCGGGTCGTCGTACAGGGCCACGCCGTCGTGGGGCGCGACCATGCGCGTGCGGGCCAGGCTTTGCTCCAGATAACGCACTTCGCCCAGCGCCTGGTCGCGGCGGCCTTGCTGCACCGCAAGGCCAGCCTTGCTGCGGGCGTCGTTCAAGGCCTGCTGCTGGCCCTGGCGCAGCTCGCCTTCGGCAATGGCCAAGGTTTGCCGCGCCGCCTCCAGGCGGCTCTGCAGCTCGCGGGCATCCAGCTGAACCAGCGCTTGGCCAGCGCTGACCGGCTGGTTGGGCTCCACCAGAATGCGCTCCACCACCCCTTGCAGCGGTGCGCGCAGCACACTGGGGCGCAGCGCAGTGATTTCGGCCGGTGCCAGCGCGGCCTGGCGCACCGGCAGCAAGGCCAGGGCCAGCAGCACGCCTGCGCCGATCAGCCACGGCTTGCGCTGGTTGCGCAGGCTTGCGAAACGGGCAAGGCGCGGGCGCTCGAAGCTGGCCCAGGCATGCCCGTAGGCATCCTGCAACAGTGGCAACAGGCTGCTGTCGGCCATGCTCAGTGGCTGGTCGCGGGCCAGCAGCAGCGCGCCCAGCAAGCGCTGGTTGCGGTCGTGAAGCGGCAGCCACAGCAGCCATGGTGGCAGGTACTCGGCCCACAGCGCCTGATCCTCGCGGGGCAGGGCGCTGGCATTGAGGCTGCTCAGCTGTGGCCCTGGGTGGGCCTGCTGCCAGGCTTGGCAGCGGCTGGCCAGCCAGTGGTTGAAGGGTGCGTCCGGCTCGACCGTGGCCAGGCCAGACAAGCAGGCCAGGCGCTGGCTGCGGGCGTCCCACAGCATGGCCTGGCGGTAGGGCAGCAGGTGGCGGGTTTCGTTGACCATGACGAAACCCAGGGCCGCCGCGCTGTCGGCGGCCCTGGCCTGGCGTTCGAGCTGCAGCAGCGCGGCCAGGGTGGGGTCATTGAGGGCTGCGGTCATGAGTCGGCGCTGGCCGGTGGGGTGATGCGCGCATTGCCGCTCATGCCTGGCAGTAACTGGCCAGCCTGGGCATCGATTCGGCCGAACACCTTGATCGACTGGCTGAGTGGGTCGATCACCGAACCCAGGCGGTCGACCTTGGCCGGGTAGTCGCTGCCGGTTTCATCCAGGTGCACACTGAAGGCAAACCCAGGTTTGAGCCACACCATCCAGCGCGATGGCACGATCAGTTCCACCTCGAAGGCGCTGTCGTCGTAAAGCGCCAGCAGTTCCTTGCCCTCGGCCACATACTCGCCAGGTTGCACCTTGCGCTCGGCAACCCGGCCGGAAAACGGCGCGTCGATGCTGCAGTGCTGCACCATCACCTGGTTCACGCCGTTCTGCGCCCGCGCCATGCTCAGCTCGGCCTGGGCCTGGCTGAGGTCGGACACGCTGATCGACTGCAGCTGGTCCAGCTTGCGCGCCACCCCCAGCTTGCGGCTGGCCGCTTCCTGGGCGGCAGCGGAGTGGCCCAGCCGGGCGCGGTGGATGGCGCAGTCGAAGCCGACCAGGCGCTCACCCTTGCGGAAGCTGTCACCTTCCTTGACCTTGAGCTCGGTGATCTTGCCGGCCAGCTCGCTGGAGATCACCGTGCGCTGGCGGGCACTGAGTTGTACCCGCAAGTCTGGTTCGGCCAGCGAGGCTGGCGGTGGCTGCAGCGGTGGCAGTTCGTCGGCCATTACCGGCAGGCTGCCGAGCAGGGCCAGCAGGCACAGTTCAGCGACGGGCCGGCGCATGGCGTACCTCGACCAGTTCGGCGCTTTGCAGCGAACCCAGGCTGCTCCACATGTCCACCTGCGCCGCGGCGATACGCGGGGCGCCAGGGTAGGCCTGGCTGGCCACCTGGTAGCGCGCCATCAGTGGTGGCTGCACTTGGCCCTGGGCCAAGGCCAGGCTGTTGCGGCCGATGGCGCGGGCCAGTTCGGCAACGCTGTCACCGGCCAGGCGCTCGGGCAGTGGGTCGAGGCCGGCGGCCTGGTAGATGGCGCCGTAGGCGGTTTGCAATTGGGCAAAGCTGCGGTCGCGGCTGCGGGTGGCAAGCACGGTCTCGGTGGCTGTGCGCACTTGTTCGAGCACGCTCTGGGCGTCGCTGCGCACGGCGTTTTCGGTTTGGCCGAGGATGCCGGCCTGTACCCGTTGCAGCTCGTTGGAGCGTTCGAACAGGCGGGTTGCCTGGTGGTATTGCTGCCAAGCCACGTTGACCTGGGTCAGCACGGCCATGCGCAGGGCCTGGCGGCGCATGTCGGCCAGCGCTTCGCGGGCTTCGCCGGTGCGCGCCACGCTTGGGTAGGCGAGCACGTTCATCAGGTTCCAGCTCACCTGCACGCCGGCATCGGCCCAGTTCTTGTTGGCGGTGTAGCTGTTGCTGTCGTAGTTGCTGCCGACGAACAGCGACGCGCCGGGCATCAGCCGCAGCAGGGCTGCGCGGGTTTCCAGCACGGCGTTGCGTGCCTGGTAGCTTTCCTCGCGCACTTCCGGGCGGCGGACCATGGCCATGGCTTCCAGGTCGGCGAGCGGGTAGGCCAGGTTGGGCGCCTGCAGTTGGCTGTCGCTGGGCACGGCCAGCTGGAAGTCGGTGGCCGGGGGCAGGTTCATCAAGCCGGCCAGGCGCGCCTTGGCGGTGGCCAGCTCGCTGTCGACGGTTTCCAATTGGCGCACGGTTTCCAGCAGGCCTTTCTGGAAGCGCAGCGCCTCGACCGGGGCCAGCAGGCGTTGGCGTTCGGTTTCCCGGGCCTGGCCCAGGGCCCGGCGGGCATCGGCCAGGGCACGTTGCACCTGGGGCTGCAGGCGCTGGGCGGTGGCTGCTTCCCAATAGGCGCTGCGCACTTGCTGGATGATATCGGCGATCACCCGGCGGCGGCGTTCTTCGGCAGCCAGCACTTTGTTGGCCTGGGCCTTGGCACCGAAGTAGCCGATGCCAAAGTCCAGCACGTTCCACGACAGTTGCAGGTCGGCACTGCGCAGGCTGCGGTCCTGGCTGGTGGAAGGCTCAAGCGACTGGTTGCCGGTGCGCAGCGACTGGCTGGACGATGCCAGTTGGTTGTCGCGGCCACGCCAGCCGGCACGAGCAGCGAGCTTGGGCAGCAGGTCGTAGCTTTGCTGGTCGAGCAGGTTGTCTTCCAGGGCTCGTTCCATCAGGGCCAGGCGCTGTTGCAGGTTGTACTTCACCGCACGGGCCATGGCCTGGTCGAGGTCGATGGCCTGGGTGACCGGTTCCTGGTTGTCGAACATGCGGCTGCGGTCGGCGCTGGCCTGGGCCAGTTGTTGCTCCAGGGTCAGCGGTTCGGGGGTAATCGCGCAAGCGCTCAGGCCCATGGCCATGAAGCCCACGGCGATTTTCAACGGCGCCCGCTTTGACGCGCCTGGCAGATGCTTCTTGATCACGTGATTTCCCTTGAACGTATGGTGGGCCGCGGCCCGGTGATGCGGGGCGCGGCGGGGAGAAGATAAGAATTGTTCCCAATACCGGGCAATGGTGGGTTTATTAAGATTGCTTAATGCGGTGTCGCGTTCTGAATGGCTGAAGCGCCGGTCAGGGTTGCCATGTGCCTGCCGTGAGAGGTGTGGCGCCTATGAGATCGAGCGCCGCCCGCGCGGCGCTTCGCGAGCTGCGCTCGCTCCTACGTTTGTTTCGGGCCAGTTATGCCTGTGAAATGCGCGCGCGGCCGCCTTGTTTGTACGACGCGATGTTGCGCCATGCGCCAAAGCGTTCGCGCGCAAATGCCCCAGGACTCACTGGCCCGAAACAAACGTAGGAGCGAGCGCAGCTCGCGAAGCGCCGCGCGGGCGGCGCTCGATCTCACAGGCGCTGAAAATCTGTCGGCGAGCCCCCAGAGGCCTGCCTGCCGCCTTCAGCGGTTGCCGAAGACAGTTACCAGCAGCTCCTGGGCCTGACTCATCCAGCTACCGCTAGCCTTGGCCTGCAATTGCGCGCTAAGCCCCTGGTGGCCAGGCAGCGGCTCGGCCGATGCCTGGGGTTGGCCCTGACCTGCATGCAGGTGCAGCTTGACCGTGGCCTGGTGCCCCGCGCTGTCCTGGCCACGCAGCAGCAAGTCGAGCTGGCCGTAGCGCTGCAGCGCCTGGCCCTGTACCTGGATCTCCCCGCGTTGCGGGTCGAAGCGAATCCACGCCGGCAGCGGCAGGCCGTTGGCCAGGCGCACGCTGATTTGCACGCGACCGTCGCGGCTGCTGAGTAGGCCGCTTGGCAGCTTGATTACGCCGCCGGGCGCGGCGGCCAGGTGCACGTCGTGGCGTGTGGCCTGTACCCCGACAGCCAGTGGGTCGATGGCCAGCAATGGCGCGCCAAGGTGCAGCGACACCGGCTCGTCGCGGTGTTCGGGCAACGCATCAGGCTCGGGCAAATCGGCAATCTCCTGGGTGCGACGGTCGAAGGCGGCCTGGCTGTCGTCGATCTGGCGCAACACCTGGGCGGCGACATCGGCCCGTGGGGCATCGCGCTCGACCGTTGCGGCCGCCGCAGTGGCCTGGGCAGGCCAGAAGGGCGCTTGGGCGTCAAGGATGACCGGATTGACGGAATCCACGGGAACCGTCGGCTCCACGGGTTCCACAGGGTTTGTCGGTTCAGTTGGGTCAACAGGGTCGACCGGATCGACAGGCTCCACGGGGTCAACAGGGTCAACGGGGTCAACAGGATCGACAGGGTCTACAGGATCCACGGGATCAACAGGCTCCACTGGCTCCTGAGCCGCCCCCACCAACACACTCACCCGCACCGCGGCACTTTCCAACGCGCCGTCATTAAGTGTCAGCGCCAGGCGTACCTCGCCGGTCTGCGTCGCGCTGCTGGCATACGACAGTTGGTGCAGCAGGGCATTGGCCTGGGCGCGGGTCAGCGCCGCCTCGATCTTCACGCTCAGTACGCCGTCGACACTCTGCAACTGCGCTACCACCTGGCCGTCGAGCAGTACCTGCCCATTGACCAGGCTGAAGCCATTGCCGGCGATCAGGCCGAACTGGTCGCTGGCCACCGCGCCGCCTTCGCGTTGCAGGCTCAGGCTGGCACCCTGGTAATTGCCCAGGCCACCATTGGCTGCGTCCATTTCCGCATCGCCCAGGCGCAAGGCCGGGGCCAGCGCCACCGGTTCGCCGGCCAGCGTGTAGTGTGGCTGCGCAGCGCCGGGGGCCTCGAACTGGGCAATGCCCTGGCCAATCACCAACACCTGGCCAGCACTGCCCAGCTGGATATGCCCACCCTGGGTGACCACCGCCGAATGCTGCTCGTCGAGCCGTTGCAGGCCTTCGCTGCTGGCATACCGCTGGACCGTGCCATCGGCCAGCACCAGGTACAGGCTGCGGCCATCGGCGCTCAACGCCATGTCACTGATCCCGCTCACCTCGACACGGTCGAGCAGGCTCAGCGCGTGGCTGGTCGGGTTCAGGCTCAGGCGAGTCACGCCGTTGCCAGCGGCGATGTACAAGGTGCTGCCATCGCTGCTCAGTTGCGCACCCACCAGCCCGCTAAGGTCAAGGCCACCGGCGGTACTGGCATCGGCATGGGTGACCAGCGTCAGCACACCTGCGGTATCCCGCTGGTAGACGATCACCGCCAGGTGGTTCTGGAAACCGGTAGTCACCACCAGCAGGTCGCCTTGCTGCGACAGGCTACGGGGCTGCCACAGGTAGGGGGCCGAGAAGCCGTTGCCCGCCAGTTGGCTGGCCAGGGTCAGGGCGCCGTCGGCACCGCGCTCGAACACGGCCAGGCCGTAGTCCCCGGCCACATACACGTGGCGGCCGTCCTGGTCCACCAGCACCTGGCTCAGGCTGCCCAGGTCGCTGAGGTAGCCCGTGCTCTGCACGAAGGTCAGGTTGCCGTCGGTATCACGCAGGTAGGTCCGCACCTCATTGCCGCCATTGGCCACGGCATACAGCGACTGGCCATCGCTGCTCAGCGCCAGGCTGTCGATGGTCACGCCCTCGCTGGCAGGCAGGCGCCCCAGCGCGCTCAGGCTGCCATCGGCGGCCAGGGAGAACCAGGCGATCACGCCCTGGCTGTCGGCCACGAACAAGGTCTTGCCGTCGCTGCTCAGCACGGCGCTGTGCACATCGGCCAGCCCCGCCAGGCTTGCGTCTTCATGGCTCAGGGTGAAATCACCCAGCGACAGCACCGGGTCGTTGTCCACTTGCGGGGCGTCGTTGACCTGCAGCACCTGCACGGTCACCGCCAGCGCCGCCGACGCCAAATGGCCATCGCTGAGGGTCACGCTGATGTGCACCTGGGCGGCCGGGGCGCGGTTGCTGCTGGCGAAGGTCACCTGGCGCAGCACGTTGTTGACGTCGGCGCGGGTTGGCGCAGTACCGGCGTCGTCGTTGAAGTGCACCACCAGGCTGGCGCCTTCCACGGCGACCGTGCCAATGGCCACGCCGTTCTTGAGCAGGGTGCCGTCCACCAGGGTCAGGCCGTTGCCCTCGCGCAATGCCAGGGTGTCTCCGGCCTGGGGCGCGTCCAGGGTGACCGTGAGCGTTGCGCCTTGGTAGTTGCCCAGGCCGTTGCCCAAGGCATCGAACTGGGCGTCGCTGACACTGGCCTGGGGCGCGATGGTGATCGCTGCTCCGGCCTCGTTGTACAGCTGCGCGGCGCCGTTGTTGCTCACTTGCGGTGCGCTGTTGTCGGCGGCGCTGCGTTGCAGGGTAACGGTGACGCTATCGGCCAGGGTGGTGTCGAGGTTGACATTGTCCGCCTGGGCACTTTCGACGATGGCCAGGGTGAGCGTGCGGCTGCCACTCAACTCGCCGGCGATGTTGTAGAACGCCAGGCTGTCGATCAGTGCCGCGGTGTCGGCGGCAGAGCGGTTGACGTACAGGGTCAGCGTGGTCACACCGCCTTCCACGCGGATCATGTACTGCAGGCCGTCAGGCAGCGTGGGGGAGGAGTCGATGGCCTGGTCGAGGTTGATTTTCTGGCCCAGCACGCGGATTACATCGTGGGCGGCCACGGCGTCCAGGGTGATGACCACCCGGGCGATGTTCTGGCCGCTTTCGATGGTGTCGATGCGGGTGCCGGTGAACAGGTTCACCGGGTCGCCCCAGCCTTGCAGGGTAGGGTTCAGCGGCTGGCTTTCGAGAATGGCCGGGTCGTTGACCCCGGTGAGGGTCAGGTCCACGCTCAGCCGGGTGTTGTTGCCGTCGCCGTCGTTGAAGGTGATCTGCACCTGCTGGCGGGTGCCGTCGCGGGTCGGGTCCTGGCTGAGGTTGCGGTAGTCGATCTGGCGCAGGATCGCCTGGGCATCGGCCTGGGTCAGCGGGGCGATGAACAGCACGGTCAGCTGGCCATCGGCCTGGGTGAGGCTGGCAATCGCCGTGTCGCCCTTGAAAATCTGGCCGTCGCGCAGGGTCAGGCCATTGCCGTCGACAAAGCCGAACAGGTCGTCGCTCGACGCCCCGCCCTGGCGTGCGATCACCAGGCTCGCGCCCTGGTAGTCGCCCAGCGCATCCAGTTGCTGGTCGCTCAACGCGCCGCTTGGCAGCAGCAGGGTAGCGGCGTCGCCTTCGGTGACCTGCAGGCCGTCCACCTTGATGCGCAGGCCGACGACCTTGCTGCCGCTCACATCGCCGGCCAGGTACAGGTGCTGGCCATCGGCGCTGAGGCTAAGGCCGGTCAGTTGCTCGGTGCCCCATTCATCCAGCTGGAAGCTGCGCGCCTGGCTGCTCAGCAGGCCGTCGCTGGTACGGGCGAAGCTTTCCAGGTGCTCGCCGCCGGCGACGAACACGGCGCTGCCGTTGCGCGCCACCACCAGGTCGATGGCATCGGCTTGTACCGTTTGGCTGCCGAGCAGTTGCAGGCTGCCGTCGGCGCCCAGGGCGATGCTGTACAGCACGGTGCTGTCTTGCTTGTCGAGCACGTACAGCGAGCTGCCATCGGCGCTCAGGGCCAGGGCGGCCAAGTTGTGCGTTTCGCTGCCGGTGGCCAGGGTGGCGACTTGGCTCAGCGAGCCGTCGCTGGCGATGCGCAGGGTGGCCAGCAGGTATTGGCCGCCCATGCCGCTGGCCAGCAGATACTGGCCGTCGGCGCTTACCAGCAGGCGGTGCACGCTGCCAAGGCCGGTGAAGTCGGTGTAGGCGGCCACCTGGCTGAGGCTGCCGTCTTCGGCCTGGCGCAGCACGAACAGGCCGGCGTTGGTGGCCAGGTACAGGCTGTCGCCATGCTGGGCGATGTCGTCCACCATCGGCAGGCTTTCGCCCAGGCTGTCGGCGCTGAAATGGCTGGCCAGGGTGAGGGCACCGGTGTCGCTGTTGCGGGCGAACACTTGCACGCTGTTGTCGCCCGAGGTGATTACGTACAGCCATTTCTGGTCGGCAGACAACACCACCTTCTCCGGCACGGAGAGGGTAAGGTCACCGCTGCCCAGGGTTTGCACCAGCGTCAGCTGGCCGTCGGCGTCGCGGCTGAACACGCTGATTGCTGCCTTGCTCGACCCGTCCCAGCCGCTGGCATCGGCAATTACGTACAGGTAGCGGCCATCGTCGCTGAGCAAGGTGTCGCGCGGCGAGTCGATCAGGTTGGTGCCGCTGTCGTCCTGGTTCACGCCGCTGCCGACCTGTTCAAGGTCGGTGGTGTCGGCTGACAGCTGCGGCCGTTGGTCCGGTGCTGCCTGCACTTCCAGTTGCAGTTGCACCACGGTTTCGGCGCCGCGGGCATCGCTGACCACCAGGCGCAGGCTGTACTGGCCAACGCTGCCGGCGGCCGGGCTGCCGCTGATGGTGCCGGTGGCGGCATCGAACGTCAGGCCTTCGGGCAGGCCCTGCAGGGTGAAGCTCAGGCTGTCGCCTTCGGCGTCAGTGAACGCGGCCAAAGGCAAGGTGGCCTGGAACGGTTGCTCGACTTCGATGCTGCCCAGCACCGGCATGCCTTGGCTGCTGGTGGGCGCGTGGTTGACCTGCAGCACGATCTCGCGGCTGCTCTGTTTCAGGCCGTCGTCGAATGTCAGGGTCAGGCTGACCTGGGCGTCGGTGGCGCTGGGGCCTGCGCTGTAACCCAGTTGATGCAGCACGGCGTTGACGGTTTGCGCATCCACCGCGCCGGTAAAGGTCAGGGTCAGGGTGCCTGCGCTTTGCACCAGGGTTGCCACCGGCTGGCCGTTGAGCAGCAGGCGCTGGCCGTCCTGGGTCAGGCCGTTGCCGCTGACGAAGGCGAACTGGTCGGCGGCCTGGGCCGCATCGCTGCGGCTGACGGTCACCACCAGGCCGGCATAGCTGCCCTGGGCCTCGTAGTCCACGTCGCTGACCGTAAGGCCTGCGGCGAACAGGTTGTCCGCGCCCTGGTTCCAGGCTTGGGTATGCTGGGCGTTGAGCACCCCCAGCCCACCGCTGACCAGCACGGCGCCGGTGTACAGGTTGCGCCCGTCGCTGCTGATGATGACCCGGTTGGCGCTCATGCCCAGGGCGATGTTGTGGCTGTGGGTGAGGGCGCCGGTGGCGAGGTCGCGGCTGAACACCACCAGTTTCTGCGCACCAAAGGTGGTGGCATAGACGGTCTTGCCATCGGCGCTGATGGCCATTTCGCGCAGGAAGGTGCTGCTGGTCAGGGCATAGGTATCGATGGCGCCGGTGAAGGTCAGCTTGCCGCTGCTTGGGTCGCGGCTGAAGCTGCTGATGTAGGCCGGGTCGTTGCTGCTGATGTACACCGTGCTGCCATCGGGGGCGATGATGATGTCGTTGGCGTTGAGAAAGCCGGTGTTGCTTGGCAGCGCGGCACTGGCCGGGTCGCTGCTGATGCTGTCGAGGGTCAGCGTTTGCAACAACGTCAGGGTGCCGCTGCTGGCATCGCGGCTGAGTACCGTGAGGGTACGGCTGCTGAGGTTGCTGATGTAGGCGGTGGCCCCGTCGGGCGACAACACCAGGCCGCTGGGGCGCGGCATGCTGGCGCTGTCGGCGTAGCTGCCAACCCAGGCCAGGGCGCCGGTCTGCGGGTCGCGGGCGTAGATGCCCACGGTCGCCTTGCCGGTACTGCCGTCGGCCACCGTGGCGCCGTTCACGGTGTAGAGGAACTTGCCGTCGGCCGACAGCACGATCTGCCCAACCTGGCCATCCAGGCCTTTCACGCCGCCGTCGAGCTGGCCATCGGCATTGGCCACGGCGCCGTCGCCCTGGTGGGCCTGCACGCCTTGGTAGGTCAGCTCGCCGGTATTGGCGTCGCGCTGGAACAGTACCAGGGTGCCGGCGTCCTGGCCGCTGATATAGCCGGCCACGTACACCGAGTTGCCATCGGCGGAGAAGGCCACCGAGCTGGTCTTGTTCAGGCCGTCGACTTCGATGGCCACGGTGCCTGGGTCGTCGCTGGCGCCTTGGGTGAAGGTTTGCAGCAGGGTCAGGCTGCCGTTGCCGGTGTCGCGGGCGAACACCTGCACGTAGCCGGTGCCGGTGGCATTGGTGGCGCTGTTGCTGGCCACCACCAGGGTTTTGCCATCGGCGCTCAGGGTCAGGCTGATCACATGGTTGCTGAAACCATCGAGCTTGCCGTCGAAGTAGATCAGCGTGCCATCGGGGGTGAAGCTGTCGCTCAGCTGCGGGGCACTGCCGGTGCGCAGGGTGAGTTGCGCGGTGATGGCCAGGGCCCGGGTGTCGACGCCGCCGCCTCCGCTGCCGCCATTGTCGGTGACACTGGCCAGGGTGATGCTGCGCACGCCGCTGACGGCACTGACGTGTTCGTTGCGGTAGGCGATGCCATCGACCAAGTTCTGCACGGCGGCAGTGGCAAGGCCGCTGCTGCTGGTCAGTACCAGCGTGGCCTTGGCGCCGTCGCGGGTGTAGCTGTAGGCCATGCCGTTGGCCAGGGTGCCACTGGCGGACTGCTCCAAGGCGATGCGGGTGCCGTCCACCAGCAGGTACTCGTCGCTGGCATCGGCCAGGCCGTCGAGTTCGAAGGCAAGCCCCGTGATGCTCTGGCCGGCCTCGCCGGTGCTCACCTGGGTGCCGCTGAACAGCTGCACTTGCACCCCCGGGGTGTCGTACACCGGGTTGACCACAGGTTGCGCGCTCAGGGTGGGCGCGCTGTTGATGCCGATCAGCAGGGCCACGACCTGCGCCTTGCTGTCGAGCTGGCCATCGTTGGCCACCAACTGCAGGCTGACGGCGCCTGTGTCGGTGGCGTTGCGGTAGATGACCTGCTGCAGCACGCTGTTGGCCTGGCTGCGGGTGAGCGCGGCGCTGAAGGTCACGGTCAGCGTGCCATTGGCCTGGGTGAAGCGGCCAACTTCCACGCCGTTGCTCAACAGGCGCTCACCGTCCACGCTGAACCCGTTGCCGGCGGCGAAGGCGTACTGGTCGTTGCCATTGGCCCCGCCCTGGCGCTGCAAGGTCAGGGTAAAGCCGCTGTAGTCGCCCAGCCCTGCGCCCAGGGCATCGGCGTTGCTGTCGCTCAAGGTCAGGCCCTGGCCGATGGCCAGGTCGCTGCCGCTCATGTAGCTGCGCACGGCGCTGAAACGGTCGATGCCCGTGCCCAGGGCAAGCAGCGACTGGCCATCGGGGCTGACCAGCAAGCCTTGCGCACCGGCGGCGTCAAGGCTGCCGCTGGCGGTCAGGGTGCCGTTGGCGCCGATCTGGTATTGGGTGACCTTGCCATCGCTGGTGCTGGCGTACAGGCGCAGGCCATCGGCGCTGATGGCCAGGGCGTTGACGTTCGCCAGGCTGACGCTGTTGAGCCGCACCAGGCCATTCTGGCCGAGCTGGAAAACCTGGATCACGCCGTCCTTGCGGTCGCCTACATAGATCAGCCCGCTGTCGCTGACTACCAGGCTGTGCAGGGTCTGGCCGGTGAACTGGCCGGCGGTGAGGTTGGCTGCGCCCTGGTCGACTGCACTGAGCGAGCCGTCGGCATTGCGCTTGAGCACGGTGAGGGTATCGAAGCCGATGTACTGCGGATCGGTGGTGACATACACATAGTCGCCACTGACGTAGACCTTGTCTGGCGCGGCGTTGCCAAAACTGCCCTGGCTCAGCGACTGCACCACGCTGCTGCTGACCGCACCCAGCACCGGGTCGCGTTGGTACACCTCCAGGCCATTGTATTGGGTGCTGACGTACACCCGGGTGCCATCTGCAGACAGCGCAAGGCCGGTGACGCTGCCCAGCTGCACCGCCTGGATCTGGCTCAGGGTGCCGTCGGCGGCCACCCGGTAGGTGTGGATCTGGTTGTCGCTGCCGGCGGTGTACACGAAGTTGCCGTCACTGCTCATCACCAGGGCATTGAGGGTGCCCAGGCCTTGGGGCGCGTCCAGGCTCTGCAGGGCCGTCAGGTTGCCCAGGGCATCGGCCTGGAACACCTGCAGGCGGCCGTCGCTGCCCGCGCTGTACAGGTAATGGCCGTCGCTGCTGTAGAGCGCCTTCTGCACCGTGCTGCCCAGGCCGCCGATGCCCTGGGCCAGGTCCAGCGGCGCATCGGATTGCAGTTCCGGCGCCCGGTTCACCGTGCTCACCAGGGTCAGCGTGGCACTGATGGCCGGTTCGCTGCTGTTGTTGTCCTCGCCCATGTCGCTGATGCGCGCCAGGGTTACGGTGCGCGTGCCGCTGTCGAGGCTGCCATCGAGGGTGCGGTACTGGATGCTTTCGACCAGCGCCTTGAGGTAACTGGCCGTGTTGTGCTTCTCGTTGCTCGACGACAGCGCGATGTTGATGGTGGTGAGCGAGCCTTCGGTGGTGACGGTGTAGCTAAAGTGCTCCCCCTGGGTTTCAACGCCTGCGCCAGCCGCCGGCTCCAGCACGATCTGGGTGCCGTCGATCACCAGCGCTTCCTGGCTGCCGGCGCTGTCGATGGTGATGCGCAGGGTGTCGAAGCCCTGGCCCTCGTCGTTGCTGTTGGCCACGGCATTGCTGAACAGTGGGGCACTGGTGCTGGCCTGTTCGCTGACCGTGTGGCTGGCCTGTGCCGGTTCGGCGCTGAGGCTGGGGGCGTGGTTGCCGGCAGCGGCCTGCTGGGCGTCGGCCTGCTCGGCTGTCTGCACCGCCGTGGTCACCGCGGCGGCGTCGAACATCATGCGCGGTTCGAGCGCCAGCGCCAGGCGGGTAGGGGTGGCAGGGTTGCGGGGGCGGGGAGCACTCATGGCGGGTCCTTGTCAGTCGATCAGGCGCACGAAGCGCTCGTGTTTGATGCGTTGGGCGATGTCGCTCAGCAGGTTCTTGATCTGCGCTTCGCCGTCGGCGAAGTTCTCGGCATTGGCGAAGGTCATGCTGCCGTTGCCGGCACACACCTGCAGGCCGGGGCCGGCGACCTTGTCGAACAGCACGCGGCCGAAGTCCTGCGGGTCGCCAGGGCGCACGCCGAGGAAATGGAACTTCAGGCCACGGGCGCGAAAACTCTGGCACAGCAGGGTGAAGCGCTGGCCGGCGACGTCGTTGGCCGAGACGCTGCCGTTCTCGCCGTTGATGGCTTGGCCAACCTCGGCGTTGTAGGCGTCGGTGTCGAACCAGTTGCCGGTGGTGTTGGCCAGCATCACGATGATCTTGGCGTTGTCGCCTTCACCGTCGGCGTTGAAGTCCAGCGGCAGTTCGTTGTCGCCCCAACCGGCGCTGCCGCGCATGCGCGGGGATAGTGCCATGGCGGCCCAGCCCATGGCGATGGCGTAGTTGGTGTTGAAGCGGGTGGTGAATTGCTCGCTGCGCCGCTCGATCTTGTCGATATCGCGGGTCAGCGGCAGCAGCGCGGCGGCCGGGCAGCCTTTGTCGGCCACCATCCAGCGGGTGTCGTTGACCCCCGAGGCCTGGCCGAAGTCCGGGTTCGGCCCGACCCAGGAAATGGCCGGCGCGCCGGGGCTGCCGTTCTCCGGCAGGTCGTGGCGGTAGTAGATCTTGAACTGCCCGGAAGGCGCCTCGTCCCAGAAGTAGTTTTCCCCCAGGCGCAGGCCGCGGTACATGCACAGCAGGTTGGCGCGCCGGTCGGGAATGCGCTGGTCGGCCAGGCCGCTGTAGCCGGTGCGAAACAGCGAGCGCAGCTCCACCGGGGTGAGCGCGCTGGGGGTGGCCCAGCGGCGGATACGGTTGCTGTCCTCGTCGTCGTAAACGTTCACCGCCTGGCTGTAGGGCACCAGGGAAATCCAGGTCTTGCCATCGGGGCGGGTGCCCAGCACCTGTTTGGAAAACTCAAGGGTCAGGCGGCGCAGGGCGGCGATATCGCTGTCGTTCTCGCTGAGGGTGTTGGGCACCACCAGGGCCACTTCCACCGGGCGGTTGACCACCTCTGCGGTGGAACTCACCTGCAATGACTGGGGATTGGCGCCCAGCATGTCGGCATGGGCCACGAAGCTGGCCGAGACGGTGATGTTCAGCTTGCCGTCGGCGTCGCGCGTTTGCTGCACATCCACCGCGCCGCTGTCGACCTGGTCGATCAGTTCGCGGTCGGTGCCCAGGTTGGCGCGCACGAAGCCGGCGGCCAGGCCCTGCATCTGGGCAAGGCTCAGGCGGTCGTCGAGCAGGCGCTGGTTGCCCACCGCCATGGCCGCGGCGTCGGTGGCACGCTTGAGCTGCGCGGTGTTTTCCAGGGCGCGGGTTTGTTCGATGACGAAGGCGGTGGCCAGCAGGGCGCCGCCGATCACCAGGATGGCGAAGGGGGCGACGGCGCCGTGTTGCTGGCGGGCGAACTGTCGCAGCCGGTGGCGCAGAGGCAGGGTGGCAAGCATGGGGCAGGGGTTCCTGGGCGAGGCGGGTGGTGCTGGCCTTCTCGGGCCGCGCTGCAAAGATAGGAATGCTTCTTGTTAGCAGCAATCGCCGTACCATTAAGATTGCTTAACCCGGCCGCCGGGCGCGGCCGGTTCAGGCGGTCACTGGGTTTCGCCCTGGGGCATGACCTCCTGGGTCAGGGCTTTGTCCAGGGTTGGCGTGCCGTGCTGCAGGCGGCTTACAGCCTGCACTTGCAGGGTCTTGTCGGTGAGCACCAGGCTACTCAGCACCAGCCGGTCGACCTCGGTACACAGCTGCACCACCACCACCGAGCTGTCGGTGTCGCTGGCCTCGTCGTCACTGTCGTCGTCGGCGGCGCGCGGCACTTCCGGCAGTTCGCCGGTGTACTGCGCCCCGGCGCTGTTGGCCCGGCAGATGCCGCTGGCGCCGCCGCGGTGCAGGGGCCGCCAGGCCATGCTGCGGTCGGGCTCGACCTTGCTCACGATCAGCTCGAACGGCACCGGGTCGAGGTCGGTGTTCAACCGCGCGGTCATGCGCGTGGCTTCGTCCACCAAGGCCTGCAGGCCGTTGGCATCCAGCGTGCTTTGCACGCCCAGGGTGGAAGCCAGGGTATGGGCCGATTGCTCCAGGTAGCTGCGCGCCTGGTGCAGGGTGTACAGGTCGGCGCCGAGCAGGGTCACGCCGATCAGGATGGGCATGATCAGGGCGGCCTCGACGCTGGCACTGCCGCGTTGGCTGCGACGAAAATTCATTGGCCGTCCTCGGTTTGCAGCGGGCTGGGCAGGTTGCCGAGCAAGTGGCGGTATTGGTACTGGTAGCCATCCCCGAGGCCGAACAGCGCGGGGAAGGTGGTCATGTAGTTCTGCTTGAGGTCGACCGTGACGCTGAGAATCGGCGGCGAGAGTGCCGTGTCGGTGGTCTGCTGCTCGTCCTGGTCCGTGCTGTCGTCCTGGCTTGGGCCGTAGCGCGACTCGCCAAAGCTGCGCAGGTTCTCGAACGGCAGCACGTCGACCTTGAGCTCCCCGGCATCGAACAGGTTGAAGCTGCGCTCGACCATGCGCTGGGCCACCTGGGACTCCATCGCCTCGGGGCTGAGCCGGTAGTAGTCGGGTGTGGTGCGAAAGCGCTGCACGGCGTGTTCCAGGGCCAGGTTGCCGGCAGCGATCACCATGGCCATGTGGGCCAGTTCGAACAACATCATCAGGCCGAACAGCAGCACAGGCAGGATGAACGCGGTTTCCACCGCGGTCACCCCCTCCTGTTGGCGGCGCAGGCGTTGCAGGGCTGCTTTCATTGCCACTCAGTCCTGGCTGGCCAGTTGCAGCGGCTGCTGGCTGGCGGCGAGCAGTTCGCTGTCGATCGGCGCACCGCCTTCGATGCGCTGGCGCGTGGCCTGGAAGCGTTCGAGCACGCGGGCGGCGTAGTCCGGTGCCAGGCGCTCTTCGAGAATGCGCCGGGCGGTGTCGTCGTGGCCGTCGAGCACGTAGGCCAGGGCCAGGTTCAGTTGCAGGGTGACGTCGGCGCCGTTGCGCGCGGTGTTGAGCAGGCCAATGGCCTTGCTGCGCTGGCCGTCGGCCAACCAGCTCAGGGCCAGGTTGTTGGTGGCGGCGCTGTAGCCGGGGTCCAGCTCCAGGGCCTGGTTGAACGACTCGCGCGACGCCGCGTGCTGGCCCTGCTGGGCCTGGGCGACGCCCAGCATGTTCAGCAGTTGCGCCCGCTGGCTGCGGTCACCTTGCACGTCCAGCGCGCAGCGCAGGTCGGCTTCGGCGCGGGCAGCATTGCCCAGCGCCAGCGCGGCGCGGCCCAAGCCGCCGCACAGGGCCTGGCGCTCGGTGGCGGTGAGGCCGGGCATGTCGGGGCCAACCTCGCGGCGGGCGCGGTCGAACAGGGCGTAGGCTTCCCGGGCCGGGCGCACGGCGGCGGCGACGCTGGCGTACTCGACCAGGTAGGCGCCCTTGAGCTGCTGGCGCTGGTCCATGCGCTGGTACACCTCGAACGCACCGGCCAAGCGGCCGTTGTCGCGCAATACGCGGGCAAGCTTCAGGGCTTCGCCGGCCTCCTGGCCGGCTGGGGCATCGGCGCTGGTGTGCAGGGCCGGGGCCAGGCTGCTGCAACCGCTGAGGGTGAGAACGCCGAACAGCGACAGGGCGATAAGTGAACGGGACATGGCAGTTACCTGTGGGAAGTCGGGGGTCAGTGGGTCAGCAGGCGCACGATGCGCACCAGGGCCGGGGCGCCCATCATGGCGATGATCGGCGGCAGGATCAGGGTCATCAGCGGCACGCTCAGTTGCGCGGGCAGCTTGCCGGCGCGCTCTTCGAGGGTCAGCACCAGGGTCTTGCGGCTTTCATCGGAAATGGTGCGCAGGGCGTGGGACAGCGGGGTGCCATAGCGCTCGGCCTGAATCAGCGTCGACACCATGCTTTCGATGCCGCTGACCCCGGTACGCTCGGCAAAATGCTGCAGGGCCTTGGCGCGGTCGCTGACCAGTTGCAGCTCGGCGCAGGTGTAGCGCAGTTCCTCGGCCATTTCCGGCGCCGACAAGGCCAGCTCCTTGGCCACCACTTGCAGGATGCGCCCCAGTGGCAGGCCGGCCTCGGCGCAAATCACCATCAGGTCCAGCGCATCGGGCAGGCTGCGCTCCAGGCGCCCGCCGCGGCGCGCGGCCCGGGCCTTGAGCCACAGCTCTGGCAGCAGGGTGCCGACGAACAGGGCGATCAGTGCGGCGGTCATGCCGTTGAGGGTCAGGCGCTGGCCGCTGTCGAAGCCGGCCAGCAGCACCAGCGACGCCAGCAGCAGGCCGAGCAGGTACTTGCCCAGCACCAGCAAGCCCAATGCCTCGCGCTGGCGCAGGCCGGCCAGGGTCAGCAACTCGCGCAGCTTGCGCCGGTCGCGCTCGGCACCGGCCAGTTGCTCGCCCACCCGGGCGCTGGCCTGGGCCAGCGCTTGCAGTTGCTGCGGAACCTGCAGGGCCTGGTCGCGCAGAATGTCGGCCTGGGCCTGCACGGCGCTGCTGTCGCGGGTCAGGCGCTCGCGCAGCACCGGTTGGCGCTGGCGCCGGTGCAGGCCGATCAGCGCCATGCCCAGGCCGCAGCACAAAAGGCCCAGCGCGGTGAGCACGAAGGGGTCGTCAAGCCATGGGGTCATCCGATCCTCCGGACCATCAGTTGGGTGATCAGCAGGCCCAGGGCGACGCTGCCAAAGGCATAGAACAGCACGCTGTTGCCAGTGGGGTCGTTGAGCAGGAAGCGAAAGTCCCGGGGCGAGTTGAAGTACATGTAGCCCAGCGCGCAGGGCACCAACGCGGCGACGATCTTGGCCGAGGCGCGGGCCTCGGAGGTTTTCGCCTGGATCTTGAGAAACAGCTCCTGGCGTTCGCGCAGGGTGGCCGAAAGGCGGTCGAGGGTTTCGCCCAGGCGGCCACCGGCTTCCATGTTGATGATCAGGATCACGGCGAAGAAGCGGTACTCGTTGAGCGGCACGCGGTTGGCCGATTCCTGCATCACCTGGCGCAATGGCACGCCCAGGCGCAGCCAGTTGTCGATTTGCACGAACTCGCGGGCCAGGGGCCCGGCCAGGTTCTGCGCGACCATGCTGAAGGCGTTGCTGACCGGCACCCCGGCGCGGGCGGCGCGGGTGATGGCATCGATGGCCTGGGGCAGGTCGAGCTTGAGCTGGTGCAGGTACTTGCCCATGGCCTGGCGGTACAGCACCAGGCCGCTGAGGCTGAACGCCAGCAGCGTCAGCAGGCTGCCGTACAGCCAGGGCAGCGGTGTTTCGCGGCCCAGCAGCACGCCGAAGGTCAGGCTGGCGAGCAGCAGCATGGCCAGCCGGCTGCGCAGGTTGGCGCGCCAGCCCAGGGTGTCGAGGTCGGTCCACAGCCGCGCCAGCGCGGTGCCGATCACCGGCCAGCGGGTGAACGCCGGCCCTGCGCTGTCGCGCAACAGGCCATCGTCGCCGCCGAGCAGCGCCGCACCGCTGCCAAGGCTGGCCTTCAGCGCCGCCAGCCGCTCGGCCTGGGCCAGGCTGCGCTGGCGCTTGCCGCTGAGGCTGCGCACGGCATAGAACGCCACCAGCACGCCAAGGAACACCACCAGGGTGAACAGGTCGAGGACCGCGTTCATCACAGGCCTCCGAACAGGTGCGCGTGCTGGGTGTAGAACAGCGGCCGTTGGCCGCTGGCGACGAACTGGCCGCTCAGGCGGCCTTCGGCGTCGATGTGGGTGGTCTTGAAACCGTACAGCTCCTGGGTCTGGATCACGTCGTTCTCCATCCCGCACACCTCGGTGACCGAGACGATGCGCCGGGCGCCGTCGCGCATGCGCTCGACCTGCACGATCAGGTTCACGGCACTGGCGATCTGCCGGCGAATGGCTTCCAGCGGCAGCTGCATGCCGGCCATCATCACCATGTTCTCCAAACGCATGATGGCGTCGCGCGGGGTGTTGGCGTGCACCGTGCACAGCGAGCCGTCGTGGCCGGTGTTCATGGCCTGGAGCATGTCGAAGCATTCACCGCCGCGCACCTCGCCAAGGATGATGCGGTCTGGGCGCATCCGCAGGGCGTTGCGCACCAGGTCGCGCTGGTCGACCTTGCCGGTGCCTTCGGCGCTGACCGGGCGGGTTTCCAGGCGCACCACGTGGCGTTGCTGCAGTTGCAGTTCGGCGGCGTCTTCGATGGTGATGACCCGGTCGGCATCGCTGATGTTCTGCGACAAGGCGTTGAGCAGGGTGGTCTTGCCCGCGCCGGTGCCGCCGGACACCACGATGTTGAGCTTGGCCAGCATGCCGCGCTTGAGCACCTCGACCATGTCGGCCGACAGCGCGCTGCGCTCGGCCAGAATTTCCAGCGACATGTTGCGGCGCATGAACTTACGGATCGAGATGGTGGTGCCGTCGATGGCCAGCGGGTGGGTGATCACGTTCACCCGGCTGCCGTCGGCCAGGCGCGCGTCGACCATCGGGTTGGCCTCGTCGATGCGCCGGCCCACGGCGGCGGCGATGCGCTGGGCGGTGTTGAACACATGCTCTTCGTCGATGAAGGTGATGGGCGAAAGCTCCAGCTTGCCGTAGCGTTCGACGAACACCGTGCCGGCGCCGTTGACCAGGATGTCGTTCACCGAGTCGTCGTGCAGCAGCGGCTGGATCGGGCCGATGCCGACCATCTCGTTGAGCATTTCCTCGCAAACGGCCTGCTCTTCCTGGCGCGACAGCTGCAAGCGGCTGTCGTCGCAGATGCGCCGGACCACGCCCTCGACCTGCTGGCGCAGGGCGTCGCGGCCCAGGGCGGCGGCCTTGAGCGGGTCGATCTGGTCGTATAGCTGGTTGCGAATCAGCCGGCGGTTCTGCGTGCCCAGGGTGTCGGCCGGGCGCGCCGCGGCCACGCGCTGTGGGGCGTCGTTGGCCGCGCGGGCCGCGGCGGGTGCCGGGTTGCCGGGTGTGGCTTCGGGGCTTTTGCGGGTGGGGCGGATAATCATGCGCGCACTCCTTGGTTCAGGCCGCGCGGCGCGTGCGGCCGAGGGCCTGGCGCAGACGCAGGATCAGGTTGCCGGCGGCCAGTGGCGGCGCCACCGGCGTGCGCCCGCAGGCCAGGTCGGCAAGGTCGAGCAGGGCCTGGCGCAGGGCCGGGGCGCGGTTGAGCTGCAGCGGGCCTGCCAGCAGGCTGTCGGCCAGGGCACTGCCGGCGTGGGGCAGCACCAGGTCGACCTTGCGGCTGATGAAGTCTTCGAACTGCTCGCGCTCCACCACGTCGGTATTGCCGGGGCGCTGCGGGTTGGCCACCAGCAGCAGGCGCTGGCCGTTGCTTTCATCGCCAATCTCGCCCAGCAGGTTCAGGCAGTTGCGCGCATCTTGCACGCTGAAGTCGCACAGCAGGATGCGCGTGTCGGCATGGGCGAGCACATCCAGGGCGCCGTGGCAGCGGCCGCTGGGCAAGTCCCAGATCACCTGGTTGAACAGCTGGCACAGGCTGGCGCCCAGGTTCAGCAGGTGTTCGCGGCTGAAGCTGTCGGCGGCGTGCAGGTCGGGCGCTTGCGCCAGCAGGTACAGGCGTTCGTCGATCTGGGCGATGGCGCGTTCGAGCAGGCGCGAGTCCAGTTCGCTGGCGGCCAGGGTGGCGGCCAGGCCGGCATCGCCCTGGTGGCCGAGCAGCAGGGCCTGGTCGCAGCGGCCACGGTCGAAGTCGACCACCGCGCTGCTGCTGTGGCGTTCGTTCGACAGCAGCCTGCCGAGCGCTGCCACCACGGTGCTGGTGCCGCGCCCGCCGCCCACGCCGGTCACGGCCAGGGTGCGGCCGGTGCGGCTGCCGGGGGTACCGTGTTCCTGCGGGTCGCGGGCGCGGCGCAGGGTGCTGGCGAACTGGTCCAGGGGCACCGGCTTGCACAGGTAGTCATGCACACCGGCGTGCAACAGGGCGCGGTACAGGTTGAGGTCGTGGGCGCTGCCCAGGGCCACCAGGCGGGTGGACGGCGGGCATACCTGGCTCAGCTCGGCAATGGCCTGCAGCGGTGAGGCCTGGCCGTCGAGGTCGACCACCAGCACCTCGGGCACGCTGTGCAGCTCGCAGCCGCTCAAGGCGGCGCTGAAGCCGCCGGCCTGGGCCAGCGCCGGCGACAGGCCAAGGCGTTGCAGGTACTGGCCGAACAGCTGCGCATCGCTGCCGCTGGCGGCGTACAGCGCCAGCGCCGGGCGTGGTTCGGCGCTGGCCTGTGGGGTTCGCGTGGTGTCGTTCATCGGGGCGCTCCGCGGTCAGTCCTTGTTGAAGTTGATGTCCAGCAGTTCCACCGTTTCGTGGCGCTGGTAACGGTCGACGGCGTTGGTGGCGGCGATGCCGTCACCGCCGTCCAGGGCCTGGGCGCGGTTCAGGTCGCGAGGGTCGGCGACCATCCGGGCGATGTTGGCGCGGTTGGCGCAGCCCAGGCTGCCGATGGCGGTGAAGGGCTTGACGGTCACGCCGTTGGGGTCGCGGATCAGGCAATCGGGCACTTGCGCGACCACGGCCTCGGACACCACTTGCAGGTCGGTGTCGCCGCTGCGTTGCAGCTGGGTGGGGGCGACGATCACCTGGCGCACGCCCAGCTGGCGCAGCACCTGGGCAAGGCGCGTGGCAACCTGCTCGCCGCCTGGGGTGGCCGGGCGCAGGGTCAGGGTTTGCTGGCTCAGGCGGCCCTGGCGGGCCAGCAGGGTGTTGAGGTCGGCCAGGGAGGCCTGGTCCAGGCCTCCGGCTGCGGTGGTCTTGAGCTGCGCGACCAGTGCCGATGGCACGGCCTGGATCGCCGGCATGGGCGTACCGGGCGCGTAGTTGGCCACGCGCTGGTTGTTGAAGTTGCGGTCGCAGCCGCCTAGCAGCAGGCCGAGCGCCAGGCTGAGGAGCGCGGGTTGGGCAAAGCGCATGGGGTGTTCTCCTTGGCTCAGAACAGGTAGCCGGCGGTGGCTTGGGCAGGAGTCAGGGCATCGAGCTGGGCGATGCCCCGGCCTGGCGTTTGCAGCTCGCCCGGGGTGGTGGGCTCGACCACATAGGCGGTGGCGATGATCACCAGCTCCGTGTCGGCCTGGCTGGAGGTGTGGGTTTCGAAGAACCGGCCAAGCCCGGGGATGTTGCGCAGGCCGGGCACGCCGGTGACCTGCTGGGCGCTGTTGCTGCGCAGCATGCCGGCCAGGGCGAAGCTTTGGCCGCTGGCCAGTTCCACGGTGGTGTCGGCGCGGCGCACCTTGAAGGCTGGAATCACGTTGCCTTGCAGCTCCACGGCGCCTTCATCGGACAGGTCGCTGACTTCGGGGGCGACATGCAGGCTGATGCGGTTGGGCGACAGCAGGGTCGGGGTCATGCGCATGATTACGCCGTACTGTTTGTACTCGATGGTGATGTTGTTGTTGGTGGTGATCACGATCGGCACCTCGCCACCGGCGGCAAAGCCTGCGGTTTCGCCTGACATCGCCGTCAGGTTCGGTTCGGCCAGCACCGTCGCCAAGCCGTCCTGGGACAAGGCGGTGAGCAGGCCGGCCACGGTGGTCGAGCCATAGCGGTGGAAGCCCCCGGCCACGGCGTTGCTGACGGTGCCGCCACTGAAGGCGCCGGTGGTGGCATCGAACAGGCTGGCGCCGTTGCGGAAGAAGTAGTTGCCGTCCTTGAGCGTGGCTTCCCAGTTCAGCCCCAGTTGCGAGCTGAGGCTGCGCGACACTTCGACGATGCGCACGCTGAGGTTGACCTGGGCCGAGAGCTCGACCTTGAGCTGGTTGATGACCCGCGGGCCTTGCTCGCTGCCACCACTGCCTGCAGCGCCGCCACCACCACCTCCGCCTCCGCCACCGCCGCTACCGCGCGTGCCGTCCTGCGGTGAGCCAAGGTAGCTCTCCACGGCAGTGATCACCTGGTGCGCCTGCTGCGGGGTGCGCACACTGCCGCGCACCACCAGGCCGTTGGCCGAGGCCGGGCTGAACTCCACCTGGGCGCCGGGTACTTCGGCGATCACTTGCTTGCGCAGGGCGTCGAGGTCGTAGTCGGCCACCACGCGGATCGCGGCGATCACCTGTTCCTTGTCGTCCAGGGCATACAGGGTGGTGGTGCCTGCGGTTTGGGCGAAGACGAACACGCTGCCTGGGGTGGGCGCCTGGAAGCTGGCGATCTTCGGGTCAGCGACCAGCACCCGGGTGGCGGCCCTGGGCAGTTGCAGCAAGCGCCCCTGCTTGACCAACAGGTGCACGTCGCGGGTTTCGCTGACCTCGGTCAGGTGCGCCGGCAGGTGCGCGTTGGCGTCGGGGGCGGCCGGGTAGGCTGCCTCCTCGGCATAGGCCTGCGGGTCTTCGGGCTGCTCGGCTTCGGGGTACTGCGGCGGCAGCTCCAGGGGTGGGTCCAGCACCACCACTTCGGCGTGCGCCGGCAGTGCGCAGAACAGGCCCAGGGCGCAGGTCAGCGCCAGGAAAAGGGGAGAGCGGGGGAACGTCATCGTCAGTGCTTCCGGAATGGCCAGTCGATGCCCGGGTGGGGCAGGTCGGGATCTCAAGGTTTCGCAGGGCGTACGTATTCGACCTGGTCGCCGCGGTAGAGCACGGGCAGCGAGTCGCCCAGCCCGGGCTTGGCGTACACGTCGGTGGCCTGGGCCAGGCGGGTGACCTCGCGGGTGCCGCTGCGGGGCAGGCCGTCACCCGGCTCGCGGTTGCCACGCAAGGCCAGCTGCAAGGTGCCGGCTTCCTTGCTCAGCGCCAGGCGTTCGGCCTGGGCCGGGGTCACTTCCAGGGTGACGGTTTCGAAGTAGCGGTTTTCCTTGTCGTTTGCCGCTGCCGCCGGTGCAGCCGGCTCAGCGCTGTTCAGCCGTGCGGTGAGGTCGCGGGCGCTGCGGTTGACGGCCAGCACGCGCACATCGCGCAGCAGGGTTTGCGCGGCGAGCTTGGGTGGGCCGAGGTCGCGGTCGTCGTTCTTGCCCACCTTGAGCGAAAGAATCACGTCGACCCGGTCGCCGGCGCTGACCAGCCCCTGGCTGACGGCTACCGCCGAGGTGGGCAGCGACAGGCCGCGCATGCCTGGCTTGAGTACCGCGGCCAGGAAGCCCGGCTCGCCAGCGCGCACCAGCAGCGCGGCGGTCAGTGCCTGGCCGGCCTTGAGCGGGCGGCGCAGCACGGCGCCGGCGCCCAGGTCGAGCTTGCCCTGGCCACGCTGGAAGTACTGCTCGGCCGAGGGCAGCGACTGCACTTCCTGCCAGCGCAGCATGCTGCGGTCGATCAACTGGCCGGGGCGCAGGTCGGCGGCGGCTACCAGCACGGCCAGCGGCGCCTTTTCCGGGGTAGCGGGCTTGGCGGCGGCAACGGCGGCCGGTGGAGGGGCGAGCAGAACGCGGGCCAGCAGGGCTGCGCCACCGGCCAGGACCAGGGCGCCTGCCAGCAAGAGGACGGAAGGGGTTTTCATGGGACAACCAGATCGTCAGGGGTGGATGGAAGAGAACAAGGTGAAGAAACTGCCGGTCGCGATGGCCAGGCCGTAAGGCAGGCCCTGTGGGCGCTCACGGGTGAGCACGGTGGGGATGCCGATGCCCAGCGCTGGCAGGCGTGCGCCAAGCTGTTGCCAGAGCAGTGCACAGGCATGCTCCAGCGGCGCCAGCACCGGCATGGCCAAGGCCAGGATGCCGCCTGCCAGGGCGGTGACGATGAGAAACGCCATCTGGTTGCCGCTGCTCCACAAGCACAGCACGGTCATCAGCTTGACGTCACCGGCGCCGACCTGGCCGATGCTGAACAGCATGAACCCGACCGCCAGTACCAACACTGCACCGAGCAGCGCGCAGCCCAGCATCGGCAGCAGTTCACCGGCGCTCATCGCAGCCCAGGGGCCGAGGCCGAACACGGCGAACAGCGGCTGCGAACACCAGACCAACAGCAGCATCACCACCAGCAGGTTGTGGATGCGGCGATACAGCAGGTCCGAGGCGATCACCCAGCACAGTGCCGGTGGCAGGACGATAAGAGCCAGTTGGCTGTTCATGGCGGTGCCGGCGGCTTACTGCGCCGCGCCCTTGCCGCCGCTGATCTGGTTGCCGATGGCTTCGAAGCGGTTTTTCAGTGCCGAGATGAACACGCCGTCTTCGCCGAAGATGATGCCGATGGCCGCGGCCATGGCGGCAGCGAGAATGCCGTACTCGATGGCGGTAACACCGCTTTCGTCGTTGAGGAAGGCGCGGATGCGAGGGGTCATGGCAAATCTCCGAACGGGGCATGGTTAACAGGAAGGCCCCGGCGGGGCGTGGCTGATATTACGAGTGATTCTCAATTGCCGAGCAAGGTGACAACCATTAAGAATGCTTAAGGAAGGCCCGCTCAGCGCCCGGCCAGCACCTGTTTGCGCACATTCAGGCTGGCTGCCAGGCCCGGCTGGTTGTCGCCCAGGCGCAGGTCGCCGCCATGCACTTCGGCAATCGCCCGCACCAGCGTCAGGCCCAGGCCATGGCCGTGGACATCGCCCTTGGGTTCAAGGCGCTGAAAACGCTCCATCGCCCGCTCGCTGTGGGCGGCGCTGATACCCGGGCCGCGGTCGCGTACCTGGAGCATCCCCTGGCCATTGCGCCCGCGCGCCGCCAGGGTGATCGCCAGGCCCGGTGGTGCGTACTTGAGGGCGTTGTCGATCAGGTTGGCCAAGGCCTGGAACAGCAGGGCGCGGTCGCCGAACAGCTGGCAGTCCTTCTGTACTTCCAGCTCGAAACGGCAGCCGCGTTCATCGGCCAATGGCTGGTAGTACTCGGCCACGTCTTCGAGCAGTTCGCGTACGTCGATGACTTCGAAATGGCAGGCCATGCGCCCGGTTTCCACCTCGGCGATGCGCATGACGGCGCGGAACAGGTGCTGGATGCGCTCGCTGTCCTGTACTGCGCACAGCAGCTCCTCACGCGCCGGCCCCTGGAGGTGTTCGCTGGCGTTGAGCAAGCGGCTCTGCAGGCGGGTCAAGGGCGTGCGCAGTTCGTGGGCGATGTGGCTGGTGATGTGCTTGACCTCGTCCATCAGCTTGTTGATGCGCCGCAGGCCGTGGTTGATCTCGATGCCCAGTTGGTCGAATTCGTCGCCATGCTGCACGGCAGGGGCCATGGCCGTGTAGTCGCCGTTGGCATAGCGGGCCAGGGCGTCACGGATGCGGTTGATGCGGTAGAGGTTGTGCAGGCCGAAGGGCAGGGCGGTAATCAGGATCGACAGCAGCAAGAGCAGCAGCCCGGCGCCGGTGGCCAGGGGAATGATGCGCGTGCGTTCGAGCATCGGCCGCAGGTCGAAGGCGCTGTAGTACTGGCCGCCATCGCCCAGGGTGATGGTCAGGCCCAGCACTTCGGCAGCCTCGCCTTGTTCATTGGTGAGGGTAATGTGGTACCAGCGCAAGCGGTCGGAGGCTGGCAGGGTCGGTTCGGGCAGCAGCCCGCGGCTGCCGAACAACAGCTTGCCGTCGCGGTCGACCACCGTGGCCTGGCGTTCCTTGCGCACATCCAGCTGCTGGCGGTAACGCAGTGCCCAGCTCAGCCGCTCGGCGCTGACCATGGCGCCCTGCAACTGCTGGCTGCGCACGTCGTTGAGGATCATGTCGCGCACGTGGCTGCGCATCACCACTTCAAGCAACTGGTTGCTCAGCACGATCGAGATCAGCGAGAACAACAGGCAAATGAAGGCGATGGTGGTGGCTTGGCGCAGGCTGCTGGTGGTCAGGAGTGGGCGAAGTTCAGCCCAGGACATAACCAATGGCCCGTACGGTTTTGATCAATGCGTGCTCGAAGCCTTTTTCCAGCTTGGTGCGCAGTTTCGACAGGTGCACGTCGATGAGGTTGGTCTGCGGGTCGAAGTTGTAGCCCCAGACTTTCTCCAGCAGCATGCTGCGGGTGACCACTTGGCCGGCATGTTCGGCCAGCACTTGCAGCAGCTTGAATTCCTTGTCGGTGAGCTCGATGCGCTTGCCCGCGCGCTGCACCTGGCGCGTGCCCAGGTCGACGCAGAGGTCCTGCACCTGCACCACTTCCTGCGGGGCGCGGGGTTTGTGGCGGCGTGCGAGCAGTTCCAGGCGCAGCAGCAGTTCGTTGAAGTCGAACGGTTTGCCCAGGTAGTCGTCGGCACCGGCGCGCAGCCCTTCGACCCGGTCGCTGGTTTGATCGTTTGCGGACAGGATCAGAATGGGCGGGCGCTGCTGGCCATCGAGCTGGCGAAGCACTTCGATGCCGTCCATCTTGGGCAGGATTCGGTCCAGGATGACGACGTCGAACACTTCATTGCCAATCATCTGCAGGGCGCCCTCGCCGTTGTCGATGGTCCGGCAGGCATGGCCAGAGGCGTGCAGCTTGCAGCCGAGCCAATGGCTAACCGACGGGTCATCTTCAACTACCAATACTCGCATTACGGTGTTCCCTCACTGGAGACGTACGCTGTTTCTATCAGTCAAACGGTTCAAGTATCAGTTAAGAATTATTAAGATTCGAAACTGAGAATCATTCGCAAAAAATGATAGCACTCTAGCATGGCGGTGGAAATGGGTAGGTGAGGGAAAGTGCCATCGCAGATGCACAGCGAGGGCTCAAGGGCAGGCAGGCCGGGTGCTTGAGCAGGGGGGGAGCGGTGTTGGGATGGGGTAGGGACTGCGCTTTTACGCCCGCCTCAGCCCGCGCGCTGGCACGGCGGGTTGATGGGTGGCGGGTTTAAACCGGGCGCGTTCTGTAAAGAATGCGCGTCCGGTCGCCAGCGTTGGAGCTTTTGGGGTGGCAGGTCAAGACGAAAGCTTTTCAATGACAAACAGGATGCCCAAGCCAATGGGGATCGATAGGGCAAGCCAATACCCTGGTCGCTTGTTCCCGTTGGTGTGTTCAAGGCGTACCAGGTTCATCTTGAATGCCAGGAGCACCAGTGCGACAACACCAGCACCCACTATCCATAGCGTCATGATCGTCATTTTCCGATCCTGCCAAGCTGTATGGCCGTGTTCGCTGTTCCCTGCGGTAGCAACTGGAGAACTTCCTGCTCTCGTTTGGTCATGCGCTTAGGCTCCGTTAAAGCGGTCAGTTGAATTTTGATCACGTGCGCGAGGGTGGGCGGCAACGGTGCCATGGCTGGCGACTTGCACGAAGGCCCTGCGAAACGTCGGGGATTGAAAGAAGGCGCGATACTGCCAGCAGTCGCGCCGCCATCCTTTGTAGGAGCGGGCTTGCCCCGCGAACACCGGCACAGCCGGTGCCATGCACCGCGGTGCTTGCTTCGCGGGTCAAGCCCGCTCCTACAGAATGCTCTGTTAAATCAGATAGTTGCGTTTTTTCCTTAGAAGGATGTAGTGATCTCGAAAACTCGGGGTGAAAAAAATGTGGCCCCGAGCGTCTTTGTAGAAAGGCAGAGGAGGTGCTTATGAAAACGGATTGGAACCTGATTCGCGAAATGATGAATACCGCTATCGATAGCTGTGAGCAAATCGATGCTGCAGGCTTTGACGAATCACTCCGTTCAGCCGTCATCAACATCAATGGCGTCGAGTACACGGTCATGGAGTTTCTAATCAGCGCGTGGACGATGCCGGAGAACATCCGTTATAAAATTATCCGAGACAGGCATGATACCCAAACGGACTCACCCTACGTTCCCGAAGCGGCACGCATCCTTCAGGCGATGGCGCAAGCCTGTTCAGAATTAATCGGTGCAGGGAGCCTGCCATCCTCACAGCAGGCGATTGCCGGCATGAATCACTGGTTTAAATCCTACGCCGTGCCCCATATCGTTGCGGCGGTTGCCCAGTCAAGAGAATCAAAACACTGAGCGATAGATCACGGCTACCGACTAGTCTTGATGCTTGATAACAGCACTGCACCTGATAGGAAAGTTGACTGAATTGGCAATAAAGCATTCGTGGTGAGCGTCGTCATGCAGGCGTCTTGCAAGATCCAGATTTGACTGGCTGCTGATGATGACCTGGGGCCTAAGCTCTGCGTCCTTGAAATGGCCTTTACGCTGGCCATCTCCTTCAAACATTCGGGCCACTGGCTGATCGACGTATGCCAGCACGTTCACATCGTTGACGGCGCACAGATGAAGATACCAAAGCTTGTGGCAGGCCGAGATCGAGGCCAGCAACATGTCTTCAGGATTCCAGCGTTCGGGGTTCCCGCGAAAGGCAGGGTCGGCAGAGCCAAGGATAGGTGCCTTGCCTGGAGCCTCCACGTTGAAGTCTCTCTGGTACGCCGTGTAGCTTGCAGTACCTTCACCCGTATTACCTATCCAATTTACGGTGACAGCGTAATGGTGTTCTTTCATGGTCACTCCTGTGTCGAAAGATGGCTGGAAAACCTTGCCCACCGCTTCTAGGGTATAGGCGCTGTATGGCCCATGGCGTGCAGGAATGCCGAATCGGTCATTCAATTTTGTTGTAGGCCCTTCTTGCAGCGCAACCCCTGGCGATTTCTTGCCATGCGTCGCTATCGGGTTTCAGCTCAGGGTAGGCTTGCAGTGCGACATCCACAGTCGCCGCGAGGACGCCCGCCATGGCATGGCCGAACGATTTCTTGAGCCCGGCATAGTCCTCTTCCGAGGCATGCAGCAAGACGCGCTCCAGGGCGCTGTTGAGGGCCGAAGTGGCGTCGATGCCACCGTCAAGCAGTGCTTTTGCCGCGTGCAGGGACAACCTCATTTGCATCTCATCCACCTTTTGGAATGTTCGGGCAACACTAGACGGCTGAGTGGCGCTGTTTTTCAGCAGCGTCGGCGCTCGATCTCATAGGTGGTGAAAATTTCACGGTGAACGCATCCGAACACCGTGCTGACCCAAGGTATGGACCGTCCGCAATGGTGACGGTTGCAGCCATTCGCTACCGACCGCTATCGACCCATTGCGGACGTTCACCGTGACATCGTCTGCGCCTATGAGATCGAGCGCCGCCCGCGCGGCGCATCGCGAGCTGCGCTCGCTCCTACGTTTGCTTCGAGCCAGTGACGCCTGTGCCAAAGCCTTCGTGCACTAACCTCACAGGAATGATTGGCCCGAAATAGACGTAGGAGCGAGCACAGCTCGCGATGCGCCGCGCGGGCGGCGCTCGATCTGATAGGCGCTGAAAAATTCACGGCGAACACATCCGAACACCGCGCTAACCCCAAGGTATGGATCGTCCACAATGGGTCGAAAGCA
Organism: Pantoea sp. Ap-967; assembly: GCF_011752565.1. GTDB lineage: Bacteria > Pseudomonadota > Gammaproteobacteria > Pseudomonadales > Pseudomonadaceae > Aquipseudomonas. Next base: position 345,073 of record NZ_VWXK01000001.1, on the reverse strand, counting down.
GCCCCTCGCGGCTGACCGCTATCGACCCTTAGCTGCCCTTCAGGAAGGGCAGATAACGGCCCGAAGCGGACCTTGCTTGGTGTTGAGGACCCAGGCGAACTGAGTAAGGTCAGCTCGAAAACGGCCTGAGAATACGCATCAAAAGGGACTGAACCGAGCCAGCGTCTTTCGAACGGCCTATTCACAGCAGAAGCGACTGGTCGGAAGCGGCTGCATGCTGGCGTGGAGAGGACAAGTTCGATCACGAGGCCGTGTGCAAACATTTCGGCCGGTGGCTGCAAGACGGAGGTGAATCATTAGCGACTGATGTCCGATAGCAGCCATTCGTGAACGGCCGGTATGGGTCGATAGCGGTCACTCGAGAATGACTGCAATCGACCTAATGCAGACTTTCGTATCCGTGCTGCAGCCCAGAGGACCGCTTACTTCACCATCACTTCATCCAGTGCCTGCTCAAACGTGCTGACCGTACGCTCGATATTGTGCAGTTTCTCGAGCCCAAACAGCCCAATGCGGAAAGTCTGGAAATCAGCCGGTTCGTCACATTGCAGCGGCACGCCGGCAGCGATCTGCAGGCCGTGCTCGGCGAATTTCTTTCCGTTCTTGATCTCGGCATCATCGGTGTAGCTCACCACTACGCCTGGCGCCTGAAAACCGGCTGCAGCCACACTTTTGATGCCCTTGCCAGTCAACATGGCGCGCACGCGATTGCCCAACGTCTGTTGTTCGTCACGAACTTTGTCGAAGCCGTAGTCCTGCATCTCGACGATCACGTCGTTGAAGCGCGCAAGCGCATCACTGGGCATGGTCGCATGGTAGGCATGCCCACCCTGTTCGTAGGCCTGCATGATCTGCAGCCACTTTTTCAGGTCGCAGGCAAAGCTGCTGCTCTGCGTGCGCTCGATGCGCTCGAGGGCCAGGGCGCTGAGCATCACCAGGGCGCTGCAAGGGGAGGCGCTCCAGCCTTTCTGCGGTGCGCTGATCAGCAGGTCGACCGCGCACTTCTGCATGTCCACCCAAACCGTGCCGGAGGCAATGCAGTCCAGCACGAACAGGCCGCCCACCGCATGCACGGCGTCGCCGACGGCGCGCAGGTAGTCCTCGGGCAGGATGATCCCGGATGAGGTTTCAACGTGGGGCGCGAACACGATCTGCGGCTTGTGTGCCGCAATGGCCGCCAGCACTTCGTCCAGTGGCGGGGGCGCGTAGGCTGCCTGGCGACCCGTTTCGACCGGTCGGGCTTTCAGCACCGTGGTGGCCGCCGAGATGTTGCCCATCTCCAGAATCTGGCTCCAGCGATAACTGAACCAGCCGTTGCGGATCACCAGGCACTGCTGGCCGGTGGCGAATTGCCGCGCAACGGCCTCCATGCCGAAGGTACCGCTGCCCGGCACAACCGCAACGGCCTGGGCGTTGTAGACCTGTTTCAGGGTCTTGGAAATGTTCCTCATCACGCCTTGGAAGGTCTGCGACATGTGATTGAGCGAGCGGTCGGTGTAGACCACCGAGTACTCGACCAGCCCCTCAGGATCGATACTGGGATAGAGCTTCGACATGCGGTGACTCCTTTGGCAGAGATGTCATTGGTACGGACCCTGTCCTGAGCCTCGGCAAATGACAAGATTGATCGCAACGGCAGTGGCTGACCGCTGCCGTGCGCGCGTGGCGTTCAAATTAGCAGATCCGAACCGTCATGCCGCGCGCGACCCCATGCCTAGTTCGTGGGCAAGAGGATCACGAAGTTCTTTTTCATGTCTTCCAGCACGGTCCATTTGCCCTTGGCGCCTGGTTCGATGATGAACGTGTCGCCAGCGGCCAGTGTGACGGGCGCGCAACCCTCAAGCTCGATCACGCAGCATCCACTCAGGACATGGCAGAACTCCCAAACCTTGTAGTCGATGCGCCACGCGCCGACGCTGGCTTCCCATTCTCCGGAAATGCGGCCTTGCTGTTCATCGTGGTAGTACTTGGACGTCAGCGTATGCGGGGTGCCTTCCACGACTTCCTCAAAGAAGGGAAGGTCGCGCACCGGTTGAATATCCAGTTCGCGGAACACGGTCAGTTTCTTGTTCATGGCATTTTCTCGAGTACGTTGTGGGTAGGGCGATACATCAAATAGGCTTCACCGGTGACGCCCAGCATCGGGTGTGGAACGATCTGGCAGGTTTTAACAATCTGAAAACCGTGACGTTCGTAGAAACGGCGCGCGCCGTGGTTGTCCGCATAATCGATCAGGCATAGCCCAGCCAGGCCAGCGTCATCGGCGCGCTGCTGGGCGTGGCGCAGAAACTGGACGCCCAGCCCCTGGCTGCGCCAGGCCTCATCCAGGGCCAGGCTGGATATGTACAAGGTGTCGGGTATTTCCATGTCGGAATAAGGCGCGAGCACCGGGTCCGTCTCGACCGGCCTGTCAGGCGTCTCGTGCAGGGCGTAGCTATGCATCATGCCGATGACGCGCCCTTCGAACGTGGCCATCAGGCAGTTCTTATAGGAAAAGTCGCCCTGTTCGCGGGCATAGCGAGACGCACCGACACTCAGCAATGCTTCTCCAGGTGCGGCAAGCTGGCTCCAGATGTAATCGGCCATGCCCTCCGATGTCAGTTGGAAAAAGCGCGCAATGTCGTGCGCGTCCGAGGCTTGAGCGGGTCTGAAGTCGACAGGCACGTGCAGTGCTCCCATGGGATCGGGGGGTGGTTTTCGAGGATTACGCTTTTGACAGGGGGCAGAGTAGGCTGGTTGAACGGTTCCCATCATGCTATCGGCGACACTGTCAGCACGGCGTGCGACAGGAAGCTACCGACCCGAAGCGGACGTTAGCATTGAGACGCTGACGTGACCGTTGGAGCGTTAATGCCTGAGGTGCGACATCGCCTGGGTGACTTCCGATGCCATTTTTTCAGTGCTGATCGCCCCGTCAATTTGCAGGACTGGAGATGACTGCTCTGATAACCACCGCTCGTGCCAGGCTCGGTTGCGTCCAGAGAAGTCTGGATTGTCATACTGCGAAGCCCATTCCCTGAATCCCGCATGTATTTCATGCATGTCTCCACCGGGTGCGATGCGATCTCCAAAGCGAGCCTTTTCACGAGCTGCCAGACGTTCAAGGCGGATCGGTGTCGGCGTCACCACGAACACGATTAGGTCGACGTGCGCCAGTAGAGCATCACCCCAGACCATGCAGGAACCGGTCAGTATCCAATCATCCTGACCGAGTGCTTGCTGGAGCAATGGCACCCGCTCGCTGACAGGCCGCTTGGTTGTGAACGGAGGGTTTGTGGGCATCCAGAAATAGTCATCTACATCCGCATGACGCAGCCCGAGCCGCGAGGCCAGACTTTGCCCCAGAGTGGTCACACCCGCACATGATGCGCCTGTAACGTAGATCTGCATTTGTTCCTCCATGATGCCAGCTGATTTCAGGGGCAGGAAAATACTTCATTTCTCGTTGATCTCACATTCGGGCGCGTTTGCAATGGCCAAATTTAGACCTTTGGCATCGGCGGCTTTGGATCGATAGCTTAAGCTCATTGAATCACTTGCAGCCATGGCCACCGCGCCTGGTAGCTAGCCGCCTTCTCTCTGAACAAGTCTGGCCGTGGATTCAGTTCGTTCATCCTGAGCTCGTTGTTCTGAAGCTCGTTAAGACCATGAGTGCTGTAAAGCTTACCTGTGCAGGCGTCTATGCCTAGACAAGTCGACCGAATCAGATATCGGTCGATACCATCGGTGACCTTTTTCAACGGTGAATAGGCGCCGCCGAATTTCTTTTCGTACCACAGATGCACACGGGCCTGATTGCGTATCTCGACATTGACGCCTAGATGGGAGGACGCCTGCTGAACCTGGGCTATGACTCTGTCTTCCGCCTCCCATGACAAGTCTGCGTCGAAGTAGGCGATGTCATAGTCCTTTATGCCCCACTCAGCGGGCTCTCCCGATCGGTGATTCCAAAACGTCTGGAACAAAGCCCCTGCGACCAGCATGGAATGAGGGATACCAAGTGTTGGCAGGATCTCCAGTAACGCCCGGTTTATTGGGTTCTGATGGATGATCTCTAGTAACTGCTCATCGGTAAGTAAGTGCATGGGTGCCGTCCTTGGTAGCGTCGCAGATGGCTGAGCTTAGCTTGCGCCATCGAGACCCGTGAAGATCCAGAAAAGCTCGATAGCACTGTCCAACAAGGGCAGCATCAGGTCTGATACGGTCTGAAGCAACGGCTGCGCACGAGGCGAACATGCAGGGTGGCCGAAGTCGAGCTGTTGCTGGCATTCTTGTCTCACCACGAGGGGGAGCGAAGGGGGCCCGTAATGGATCGTTCTTGCACTACTTATTACTTAGAGATGACATCGGCTTCAGAGCTGAAGGCGAAGCCCCAGCGACATGATCTACAGATTATCGAGTGTGAAGTGCCTCAGGCGGAATTCAATAAATTTCTCTACCAGCTAGTAGGCGCGCCTTGGGAATGGGGCGATCTTGATACCTGGGGTGATTCCGATTGGCAGGCGCTCGTTGAGCAGGACTGCCATCGGACGTGGGTTGCCTATCACCGAGGTGCAATAGCCGGCTATTACGAGCTTTATCGTCCCGATGGCCGTAACAGTGAGATCCGATATTTTGGGCTAGCTCCACAGTTCCTAGGGTGCGGGTTCGGCGGAGCGCTGTTAAGCCACGCCATTCGATCTGCGTGGGAATGGCATGGTACAGAACGGGTATGGGTACACACATGCACATTTGACCATCCTGCTGCGCTTCAAAACTATCAAGCACGGGGATTGCGCATCTACAAGCAGGTTGAGGAAGTAAGCTGATGAGCACCGGGCGAATACTATGACCTGGCTGGCAGCTGTGGGTTGATGGTGCAAGTTATGAACGACAGCTACGGGGCGTAAGCGATCACTCGCGACCGGCAGCTCTCGACCCATTGCGGACGTTCACCGTGACATCGTCTGCGCCTATGAGATCGAGCGCCGCCCGCGCGGCGCATCGCGAGCTGTGCTCGCTCCTACGTCTATTTTGGGCCAATTATTCCTGTGAGGTTAGTGCGCGAAGGCTTTGGCGCATGACGCGATTGGCACAGGCGTCACTGGCCCGAAACAAACGTAGGAGCGAGCACAGCTCGCGATGCGCCGCGCGGGCGGCGCTCGATCTCATAGGCGCTGAAAAATTCACGGCGAACACATCCGAACACCACGCTAACCCCAAGGTATGGATCGTCACCGAGCGTATTTCTTGGCACCGGCAACACAGATGACCGCACCCAGCGTGACCACGACCATCATCCCGCTGACGTCCTCATGCAGCAGCAGCGCTGCCAGTCCAAGCCCCATGAACGGCTGTAGCAGTTGCAGTTGGCCCACGGCCGCGATACCACCCTGGACCAGCCCTCGGTACCAGAACACGAATCCGATCAGCATGCTGAACAACGAAACGTAGCCGAAGCTGAACCACGCAGGGGCGCTGACATCGGCGAAGGTGTGAGGTGCGGGAAAATTAGCGACAGTCAGCAGCAGCATGAACGGCAACGCCACCAGCAATGCCCAGCTGATCACCTGCCAACCACCCAATGTCCGCGACAGACGCGCCCCTTCCGCATAACCCAGCCCACAGACAATCACCGCAGCCATCATCAACAGATCACCCACTGCCGACGCCTCGCCGCCATTGACCAACGCATAGCCTACGACCAGCCCGGCACCTATCAGCGAGAACAACCAGAACAGCGGCCGAGGTCGCTCACCGCCGCGCAGAACGGCGAACCCTGCGGTACAGAGCGGCAGCAGCCCGACAAAAACGATGGAGTGGGCCGAGGTGACATGCTGCAGGGCCAGTGCTGTCAGCAGCGGGAAACCGATGACCACCCCAAGCGCTGTTATCGCCAACGACGACAGGTCGCCACGTTCAGGTCGGGGCTGGCGCAGCACCAGCAGAAAAAGCGCACCCAATAGGGCGGCAATCGTTGCCCTGGCACAGGTCAGGAACGTCGGTTCGAAGGCCGCCACGGCCACACGGGTTGCCGGTAGCGAGCCGGCAAAAATGGCGACGCCGATGAAGCCGTTGATCCACCCGCTTGTTGATCTTTCCATCGCTGAGTCCTCGATAAGCAAGGCCTCAGTACACCACTGACAGGCTCACCGAGGCCACGTACAATCCAATACAGTTGGGCCGAACTGTTATGCCTATTAATCCAGTACAGTCGAGAGTGCGATGAAACGGAGCGGAACGCGAATTCGAACGGTCATGGGCGAAATCCAGTCCAGGATAGCCTCTCGAACCTACGCACCCGGTGCGAGAATTCCCTCCGTTCGGGCAATGGCCCGGACCATGCAAGTGTCGGTGTCGACCGTTATCGAGGCCTATGAACGGTTGATGGCAGAAGGAGTGCTCAGCTCTCGGCCGGGCTCCGGCTTCTACGTGGCAGGCCCCGTGGCGCCGCTGGCACTCACCGAACTCGGCCCGCGGCTCGATCGTGCCGTCGACCCGCTGTGGATCTCGCGCCAGTCGCTTGAGAGCGCCAGCGATGGATTGAAGCCAGGGTGCGGCTGGCTACCCCCGTCCTGGCTGTACGAGGCGGGCATGCGAAAAGCGCTGCGGGTCGCGGCCCGTGGCGATACAGTGCAGCTGGCTGAATATGCTTCACCGCTTGGACACCCGCCACTCAGGCAGTTCTTGTCGCGAAGGCTGGCAGGCATAGGGATCGAAGCGCCGCTGGAACATATCCTGCTCACCGATTCCGGCACCCACGCCATCGATCTGATTTTCCGTTTTCTGCTGGAGCCGGGAGACACGGTCCTGGTCGACGACCCTTGCTACTTCAACTTCCACGCCCTACTCAAAGCCCACAGGGTGAACGTCGTGGGCGTTCCCTACACGAGGACCGGCCCAGACATCGATGCGTTCGGCACGGCCCTGCTCAAGCACGCGCCGCGGTTGTACATAACCAATTCCGGTATCCACAACCCGACCGGGGCCAGCCTGTCCCCAGTCACCGCCCACAGGCTGCTGAAGCTGGCGGACAGCTCTGACCTGGTGATCGTAGAGGACGACATCTTCGGCGATTTCGAGAATACGCCCGCGCCACGCCTGTCCGCCTTCGATGGCCTTTCCCGCGTCATCCAGATCGGCAGTTTTTCCAAGACCATCTCCGCATCGATTCGATGCGGCTACATCGCGGCTCGCGGTGAATGGATCGAGAGCCTGGTCGATCTCAAGATTGCGACGACCTTCGGCGCTGGGCGCCTGGCCGCGAACATCATCCATCACGCCATTACCGACAGCGGATACCGAAAACACATGGAGAGTGTACGCCTTCGCTTGGCCGAGGAAATGGACAGCACGGTCGCCAGGCTGCAGGCCATCGGTATCAAGCCCTGGATGATTCCCCAGGCAGGCATGTACCTCTGGTGCCAGCTCCCGCAAGGGAAGGATGCCGCAACGCTGGCCAGGGCTTGTTTGAATGAAGGTGTCGTGCTGGCGCCCGGCAATGCGTTCAGCCAGTCCCTGACGGCGGGAGATTTCCTGCGCTTCAATGTTGCGCAATCGGGGGATGCGAAGATTTATGACGTGCTGGAGCGGGCGCTGGGTCGTTAGCTGCGTACAGCCAGACCGGGACGTTGTAATGGGCGGATGTGTTCGCCGTGAAATTTTCAGCGCCTACGAGATCGAGCGCCGCCCGCGCGGCGCATCGCGAGCTTTGCTCGCTCCTACGCCTATTTCGGGCCAATTATTCCTGAAAGGTTAGTCCGCGAAGATTTTGGCGCATGACGCGATGTTGCGTCGTACCCACAAGACGGTCGCGCGCGATTGGCACAAGCCCCCAGGCCTACCTCTGCCATCGGCTTGGCTGAGGCTCAAGGGGAAAATCACGCCGCCCAGGTTTCATGCAGGTGTTGCCACAGCACGTGACCACGCTGGAGGCTGAACAGCGCGGTCGAGATCCGTGTCTTGGCATCCTGGCCGGGCAGCCGATGTGTCTCCCGGTAGCGGATCACTGCCCCCTCCGGCCACTGTGCCAGGGTTTCCAGTTCGGTGAGTTCGATGGCCAGCCCTGGCTGGCCGCCGGCACGTGTTGCGAACAGGCTTGCCACATCCTGCAGGCCAACCTGCAAACCCGTAGGCGTGACCATGGTGAAGTCCGCTGTGAAGCGCTCGATCATCGCCCCAACCTGGCCCTCGCCTCTGGCGAACAGCGCTTCGATCAGTAGGTGCAGGTCGATGACTTCTTGAAAGTAAGGATTCATGGCATTCCATTCCTGGGTAGAGCGCCGATTATGACCCAGAACACGCCGATTGCTTGCTGTTGATCCGCACTGCCAAGTTTGTTGGTGGTGTCAGAGATTGAGTCCGTAAGATTCCCAGCGCCTATGAAATCAAGCGCCGCCCGCGCGGCGCTCGATTTCACAGGCGCTGGAAATATCAAGGCGAACGGCCAGGGCTGATTACCGAATCAGCGGCACGCCACTAAGCGCCTGCAGCTCGTCGAAGTCGATATCGGCGCAGATCTCCACCACTTTCAGGCCGTCGGAGGTGACTTCCAGCACGGCCAGGTCGGTGTAGATACGGCTGACGCAGCCGATGCCCGTCAGCGGGTAGGTGCACGCCGGCACCAGCTTGCTTTCGCCGGACTTGGTCAGGTGGTCCATCATCACGAACACCTGGCGGGCGCCGGTGGCCAGGTCCATCGCGCCGCCCACGGCGGGGATCGAACCTTCGGCGCCGGTGTGCCAGTTGGCCAGGTCGCCCTTGACCGATACCTGGAAGGCGCCGAGCACGGCGATGTCCAGGTGGCCGCCGCGCATCATCGAGAACGAGTCGGCGTGGTGGAAGAACGCGCCGCCGGTGAGCAGGGTCACGTGCTGCTTGCCGGCGTTGATCAGGTCATCGTCTTCCTCGCCGGGCGCGGGGCTTGGGCCCATGCCCAGCAGGCCGTTCTCGCTGTGCAGGAACACTTCCTTGTCACCCAGGTAGTTGGCCACCAGGGTTGGAGCGCCAATGCCCAGGTTGACGTAGGCGCCTTCCTGGATGTCTGCGGCCACGCGCTGGGCCATCTCGGTGCGGGAGAGCTTTTTGGTGATGGTCATGGCAGGCCTCAGACAGCGTTGGCGATCGAAGAAGCGGCGGTGCCGGGAACGGCGACCACGCGCTGGACGAAGATACCCGGGGTGATGATGTGCTCCGGGTCCAGCTCGCCGAGTTCGACGATCTGGTCGACCTGGGCGATGGCGGTCTTGGCGGCCATGGCCATGATCGGGCCGAAGTTGCGCGCGGCCTTGCGGTAGATCAGGTTGCCCCAACGGTCACCCTTGTACGCCTTGATCAGCGCGAAATCCGCGTGCAGCGGCATTTCCAGCACGTACATGCGGCCGTCGATCTCGCGGGTTTCCTTGCCTTCGGCCAGCAGGGTGCCGTAGCCGGTCGGCGAGAAGAATGCACCGATGCCTGAGCCTGCCGCGCGGATGCGCTCGGCCAGGTTGCCTTGTGGCACCACTTCCAGCTCGATCTTGCCGGCGCGGTACAGTTCGTCGAAGACGTAGGAGTCGGACTGGCGCGGGAAGGAGCAGACCACCTTGCGCACGCTGCCCGCCTTCAGCAGGGCAGCCAGGCCGATTTCGCCGTTGCCGGCGTTGTTGCTGATGATGGTCAGGTCGCGGGCACCGGTGGCGATCAGGGCATCGATAAGCTCGGACGGCATGCCAGCCGTGCCGAAGCCACCGACCATGATGGTCGAACCATCGGTGATGCCTTCCACCGCGCTGGCGATGGACTCGAACGTTTTATTGATCAAAGCGAGCTCCTGGTTCTTCCTGGAGTATGGATTGCCGGGCTGGCTACCGCCGCGTGAGGCCACGGTGAATCAGCGCTTGGCGTTGTTTGCTGTTGTGGGCTATAGCGTGCCGCAAGACTGGGCAACAGTAGAGGGGGTTTGGTGGAATTTGTGCGATTATCGAACTGTTGTGCGATGTGCGGGCAGGATGGCTACGCTTGCCTGATATGCGAACACCGGCGCTTGACCTACACCACAACCCTGGGTTGCCGATCAAGCGCCCATCTCCCGGCCAGCGCCGCCCCGGTAGGAGCGAGCGCAGCTCGCGATGGGGCGCGCAGCGGCCCCAGGGTTTCAGCCTCGCGGCTCATAGTGCTGGGGCTGCTTTGCAGCCCATCGCGAGCTGCGCTCGCTCCTACAGAAATAGGCGGTAAATCAGATGGTTAGGATTTTCGCCGGGCTACGCCACCTCAGCCACACACCCCCCAGCTTCCCCGATCAATATATCCTCGAAGAACGCCCCCACCGGCTTGCTGGGGTGGCACAGCTGGATCTCCAGCACCCACACCATCTCGCTCGGCACAATGTCCAGCTCGGCCAGTTTCTCCTGCCCATACAAGGCATGGGGAAAGTCGGCGATGCGATGCCCCGCCAGGTTGCGCTCCAGGCACCAGCCCCTGGCCTGGGCGCTACGTGCTGCCGCATCATACAACGCCCGGCCGCTGAGCCCTCGGCCCCAGGCCTGGCGGGTTTCGTCGAAGACTTCGTGCAGGGCCTTGACGCATGCCTGGTGCAGGGCGTGCTCGCCAAACACGAAGGTGTCGCCGTAGTCGCCTTCATAACCATCCCACACCGGGCCGATATCGACCACCACGATGTCGGCAGGGCGCAATACCCGCCCAGGGTCGATGCCCTCCCGGGGCGTGCGTACGGTGTCGTCGCCAAAGCGAATGTAGGTGGGGTGCCAGGTGTGCGACGCGCCCATCCCCTGCAAAGTGCGCGCGGCCATCTCCAGCGCCTGGGCGGTGGTCATGCCTACTTGCAACTGGCTGGCGATGGCCGCGACAGCGCGCATGGAGTGCTCGCGCGCCGCGAGCATGCCGTCCAGCGAATAGCGTGGGCCGACCTTTTCCAGGGTCGGGTGGCGCGCTACGGTGGGTGGAACCTGAGCTTGCTGCGCGCCACTGGCCACGAAGGCCTCGGCGACGAAACGGTGCGGCGCCACCCCGGCCGCCAGGCAGGCTTCGCGGGCCTGGGCGACCATCGTCGGGTTGCCGCAGGCATACACCTGGGTGTCGCTCCAGCTGTGCGGCTGGGCCAGTGCCACGTGTTGCACCTGGCCCGCTACCACCGGGTGCCACTGGAACTGTGCATGGGCGCGGCAGGCCTGGTCGAGAAAGGCTCGGTCATAGAAGTCAGCAGGCGATGAACCGCCCCAGTACAACACGGTTTGGCTTCCCCGGGCCAACGCCGTGAGCAGCAAGGGCTTGATGCCGGCATAGCCGGTACCCGTGGCGAACAGCACCAGCGGCCGGCGCCCATCGTGCTGCCAGGTGCAGGCGCCCACAGGGCCTTCGAGCTGCAGCCGGTCGCCCGGTGTGAGTGCCGGCAGCAGGTGCTCGGTGAACAGGCCGCCGCGGACCTTGCGAATATGGAACACCAGCTGCCCTTGGTCTTGGGCGGGCAGGTTGGCCACCGAGAAACAGCGGCTGTCGCCATTGGCCAGGCGAAACCGCAGGTACTGGCCTGGGCGTACGTCCAGCGCCTGCTCAGGCAGCAGCACCAGCTCAACGATATCGTCAGTCAGCGGGCGCTGGCCCAGCACCCGCGCCTGGGCCGCAAGGGCCGGGGTGTCGAGGGACCAGCCGGGAATTTCCAGGCACAGGTCGCTGCAGGCGTGGCTCTGGCACAACAGCAGCTCATCGTCGGCCAAGGGGTAGGAGGGCAGGGCAGCGCCTTCGCTGCGCAGGGTGTCCCGATACTGGCCCGACACAAGCTTGACCTTGCACGACCCGCAGGCACCGCGGCGGCAGGAGAACGGCACGGGCAGGCCACTGGCAAGCATGCCGTCAAGCAGCAGCTCACTGCCGGTTTCGAAGCGCTGGCCCGAAGGCGACAAGGTGATGACATGACGGCGTGGCATAGGGCACCTCCTGGCGAATGGAGGTTTCATTGTTGCTATAGTGCTGGACCCATAGAACCTCCAGTTCTGGTTAATTGACATGGTCCAGATGCGCAAATGGCAACCGCTGCTCAAGCTCGACCGCGCCGGGCAGCGGCCGTCCTACCGGCAAATCGCCGAAGGCTTGGTGGCGGCCATTGCCGACGGCCGATTGCGCCCGGGTGAGCTGCTGCCCGGCAGCCGCGAAATGGCGCAGTTGCTGAAGGTCAATCGCAAGACGGTCATCCTTGCCTACGAGGAGGCCGCCACCAAGGGCTGGCTACACAGCGAGCAACGCCGTGGCACCTTCGTCAGCCAGCACCTGGCACCTGCCACCTCGCCCACGCCAGCGGCTGGGCAGCCCTTCGCCCTGGCGCTGCTCGAGGCGCCCGCTACGCCCTATTTCGCCCACGGCGAGCAGGTGACGGCCCATTGCGACCGGCCAGGCGCGCTGTTCTTCGACAATGGCACCAGTGACCACCGGCTGCTGCCGCAGGCCGTGCTGCACCGCTACTACCGCAAGGCGCTGCGCAGCAGTTTCGCCAGCAATACCGTGCGCCATGGCAGTGAAAGCAGCAGCCGCTACCTGCGTGGCGCCCTGGCCGACATGTTGCGCCACCAGCGCGGCATGAACATCGGTGCCGAACATATCTGCCTGACCCAAGGCGTGCAGATGTCCCTCTACCTGGTGGCCAGTGCCGTGCTCAAGCCTGGGGACACGGTGCTGATCGAGCGCCTGAGCTACCCGCCAGCGTGGGAAATTTTCCGCCAGCTGGGTGCCCGGCTGGTGACCGTGGACCTGGACGAGGAGGGGTGTAGGGTCGACCAGGTGGATGCGTTGTGCCGGTTGCACAACGTGCGGGCGATGTACATCACCCCTCACCATCAATTTCCCACCACGGTCAGCCTGCACGTCGGGCGCCGGCAGCAGTTGCTGGAGCTGGCGCGGCAACACGCCTTCTGCGTGATCGAGGAAGACTACGACCATGAATTCCATTATGCCGGGCAGCCTTATCCGCCGCTGGCCAGCGACCGCCGCCAGCGCCATGTGATTTACGTAGGCTCGTTGTCCAAGGCACTGGGCAGCACCTTTCGCTGCAGCTACATCGTGGCGCCACCGCCGGTGGTCGCGGTGCTGGAGCGCCAGGCAGCATTGATGCTGGGGCAGGGCGATGCGGTGATGCAACGGATGCTGGCGGACCTGATCATCGATGGCGAGCTGAGCAAGCACCTGCGCCGGGTGTGCGCTGAGTACCGCAGGCGCCGGGAAATCTTGGCCGGTTGCCTGCGCGCGGCCTTCGGTGAGCGCATTGTGCTGCGCGAGCCAGAAGGCGGGCAGGCGCTGTGGGTCAGGTTCGATGACACCATCGACGTCGATCAGTTGGTTAGCCATGCGCTGGAGCTGAACCTGGTGGTGCGCAGTGGCCGGCAGTTTTCGCCCCTTGGTGAGAGGGAGAATGCCTTGCGCCTGGGGTTTGCTTCGCTTAGCGCTGAGGAGATTGTTCAGGCGACCGAGCGGCTGGGGCGGGCTTGGGGGAGGATGAAGGGGGATGATTGAGTTTTTTTTGGGGGGGGCACCGCTTGTGCGGTGCATCGCGAGCTGCGCTCGCTCCTACGGGGGCGAGGGGTAGGGAGATGAGGAGACATAAAACTGTCATGGGGCATCGCTAGCCTGCGCCGAAACAAATTGTCACATCCAACGGAGCAGGCGATGCACGACGCACCCGATCAGGACACCCAGCAGGACATTGACGAGCAACCCCGTGGCCCCTCGCGGCGTGGCTTTCTCGGCGGCCTGGCACTGCTGGGTGCGGGTGCCGGCTTGGCCGCTTGCGGCCGGGCGGAAAGCTCGCCAGGCGAGGCGGCGCGCCCGCAGCCAACTGGCGCGGCGCTGGACCGGGCGCTGCGTGACAAGGTCAAGACCGTGGTGGTGATCTACGCCGAAAACCGCAGTTTCAACAACCTGTTCGCAGACTTCCCAGGTGTGCAAAGCCCGCTGGCGCAACTGGGCAAGGATGCCTATGCCCAGCGCGACCGTGATGGCACCCTGTTCGACACCCTGCCGCCGACCTTCGGCGGCACCTTGCAGGTAGGCCCGCAGACCGTCGATGGCATCACCTACGAAAAGGACATCGACTACCAGGGCGCATTGCCCAATGCGCCCTTCGCCCTCAAGGGCCCGAAGGGCGAGGACCTGCCCCTGGGCCTGGTAACCCGCGACCTCTGGCACGTGTTCTACCAGAACCAGCTACAGATCAATGGCGGCAAGAATGACGGCTTCGCTGCCTGGTCCGACGCCGGTGCGTTGACCATGGGTTACTACCCACAGACGCGCTACAACTTGCGCCTGTGGGACTTGGCCCGGCAGTTCGTGCTGTGCGACAACTTCTTCCAGGCCGCCTTCGGTGGCTCGTTCCTCAACCACCAGTTCCTGGTGGCCGGGCGCGCGCCGTTCTACCCGGATGCTGCCAACTCCCCGGCGCGCAGCCAGATCGCCCAGTTGCAGAGCGACGACCCGTTGGACATTCGCCTCAAGCCCCTGGCCGGCTCGCCCAACAAGGCCCATGACGGCCCGCCGCAGTTCGGCCCCAGCGCCATCACCCCCGACGGCCATGCGGTCAACACCCTGGCGCCGCCTTACTGGCCGACCTGGCTGCGCGACCCCGAGCGCCCGGACTATTCCAAGCCCGACCTGCCCAACGTGCTGGTGCCGCAAAGCCACGAACATATCGGCGACAAGCTGAACAAGCGCAAGGTCGACTGGGCCTGGTACGCCGGTGGCTGGCAGGCCACGCTGGATGCGTTCAAGGATTCGGGTGGCATCCCCAAGATCCCCAACTTCCAGTACCACCACCAGCCGTTCAACTACTTCCAGCAGCTTGGCCCGGAGCACCCCGAGGAGCGCAGCAAACGCCTTCGCGATGGTGGGCTTGGCGAAGACCCGTCGACCAACCGTTTCCTCGCCGATGCTGCCGCCGGCCGCTTGCCAGCGGTGACGTTCTACAAGCCCCAGGGCAACCTTAACCTGCATGCCGGCTACGCCGATGTGGCCTCGGGCGACCGACACATCGAGCGCATCGTCAAAACCCTGATGGAAAGCCCGCAGTGGCCGAACATGGTGGTGGTGATCACCGTGGACGAGAACGGTGGCTGGTGGGACCACGTGGCGCCGCCCAAGGGCGACCGCTTCGGCCCGGGGTCGCGCATTCCGGCGCTGGTGGTTTCGCCGTTCGCCCGCAAGGGCACGGTCGACCACACGGTCTATGACACCACCTCGATTCTGCGCCTGATCACCCGCGTGTTCGACCTTGAACAACTCGAAGGCCTGGCCGCTCGGGACCAGGCAATGGCCGGGCGCGGCCAGGCGTTGCTGGGCGACCTGACGCCAGCGCTGGACTTGAGCTAGCAACGCCACCGGATCACCTGCAAGCCCCGAGGTGAAAGGCACGGGCTTGCAGGTTTTCAGGTGCCGAGCATTGCATTGCCGGGCAGGGCACATTAGCATCACGGGCTCAGGAGATGGCATTCCTCCTTGAACCGCCCTAGCGCTGATGATGCCTACGCACACCCTGTGACAGGGCGCGTAGGCCATGCCTGCCGTTTACCCACAGGGCTCCCGATTCCTTGTGGAGTGTCCCGATGTACATTTCTCTTCTTTCTGTAATCGTTGGCGGCAGTACCGGTTGCGTATTGCGCTGGTGGTTTGGCCTGCGCTTCAACGCGCTGTTTCCGGGCATGCCCCTGGGCACGTTGCTGGTCAATTTGATTGGCGGCTTCGTCATTGGCGGGGCGATGGCGTATTTCCTGCGCTGGCCCAACCTCGACCCGGCCTGGCGGTTGCTGATTACCACCGGTTTCTGCGGCGGCCTGACCACCTTCTCGACATTTTCCACCGAAGTGCTGTCGATGCTCATGCACGGGCGTTACGGCTGGGCCGCGGCCACGGTGTCGGCGCATGTGGTGGGGTCGCTGCTGATGACCTTTGCCGGTTTTGCCCTGGTGCGCTGGCTGGGCTGAGGCGTCACGCGGCTGTCATGTGCCCATGCTAGGGTGCCGGTCCCCCTTCGTGGCACAAGGTGTGCGATACGGTGACCCTCGGTACGACCCGCAAGCAGTTCATGCTCCGCTCCAGCAACATGCGCAGCGACGAGTTCGCCGCACTGTTCACCCAGCTGTATGGCAACCTCTATGCCGACATGCCGCCGCTGGGCGAGGGCATTGCCATTGGCGGTGTGTACGGGCGCTTCGACGGCATAAGCGTGCGGCGCATGCACTACCAGGGCGATTTTCGCATCGTGCTGCCCGCGCCACAGGATGAGATCACCTTCGTGCTGCCCACCGCCGGCACGATCATCTTCGAGCACCGCGGCGAATCGATTGGCGGGGCCCAGGTGGGCCTGGCGGTCGACAAACTCGACATCCGTTCGGTGCGCATGGCCGAGAACCACGCCCAGTGTGGCATGTCGATTCGCCGTGGGCTGTTTGCCGAGCGGTTGTCGGTGCTGCTGGGGCGGCCGCTGACGGCCGCGATTCGCTTTGCCCCGGTGGTGGACTTGAACCAGGCGGCTTTCCAGGGCATTCGCGCCTTGCTCGAACTGGCCACCGGCACTGAATTCGACCAACTGCTGGGCAGCGGCCTGCTGATGCCCACGCGGCTGCGCGAGATGCTGATCGATGCCTTGCTGGAAACCTGGCCGCACAACTATAGCGAGGCCTTGCGCCGCCCGGCCCCGACGATTGCCCCGCGGCATGTGAAGCTGGCGATGGCCTACCTGCAGGAGCACCCGGCGCGGCTGGTGAGTGGCAGCGAGTTGGCGGGCTTGGCCAATGTCAGCTTGCGGGCGTTGCAGGATGGCTTTCGACGTTTTGCCGGAACGTCGATTGTCGGGTATCAGCGCCAGGTGCGCCTGGAGCAGGCGCGCCAGGTGCTGGAGCGCGGGGAGGGCGGTTCGGTGGCCGAGGTGGCCTTGCAGCATGGTTTCAGCAATGCCGGGCGCTTCAGCCAGTATTTCCAGCAGGCGTTCGGGGTGAGCCCGGCGTTGGTTCGGCGGCGGTAGAAGGGGCCCCGGTAGGAGCGAGCGCAGCTCGCGATGGGCCGCAAAGCGGCCCCGCCCGCACTCAGAAGGCGTAACTGGCCTTGAGGCTGCCACTGACCCCATGGCTGTCGCCACCGCCCATGGCCGCGACCTCGGCGCCCACGCTCAGCGCCCCCAGGTTGGCCATCAGGTTCACGCCACCGGTGAACTGGTCGCGGTTGTCGAATGCCGCTCGTTGCTCCACGTCCAGCCCCAGCAGATGGCCTTGGCTGTCGACCTGATGGTCGCCCAGGGCATGCTCGTAACCCACCTCGGCCCCTGGCACCAGCTGCCAGCTGCCTAGGGCGATCGGTGCGAGCGAGGCCTTGAGGTTGGCCACTGCGGCGCGCCGGGTCTGTTTCAGGTCGTCTACCTGCAACGCCAGCTCGCTGCCTTTCTCGGTGAAACCGTTCAGGTCTACGCGGCTGACCCGCAGGCCAAGGCTCGGCTCCAGGACCATGCCGCCGGTGGGCAGGCGGTAACCCAACGCCAGGCTGGCGCCGGCCAGGGTGCCGTGGCTGTCGCCCTTGGCGGTGCCCAGGCCGCCGCCCAGTTCACGCTTGCTGGAGTAGTCGAGCCAGCCGGCGTTGGCCTGGGCATCGATGAACAGGCCATGCTCCAGGCTACCCGGGGCGAAGCGTGCGCCCAGGCTGAGGAAGGTCAGGTCGGTGTCCGCCTCGCCGCCGGCACTGCCGACATTGCCGTTGCTGTAGCCAAACCCGGCACGGGCGCTTAGCTGCTCGGAGAAGCGTTGGGTCAGGCCGATCATCAGCCCCTGGCTGTGTTCGTTGCTGCTGGCCGCATGGGCCGAGCCGTCGGTGCCCAGGTAGCCGGCCAGGGCGGTGCTCCACAGGCGCGACTGGCCGACCTTGAGGTCGACGCCGTCGGCGTACGGCGCCGCCGCACGGTCGATCATCGCGCCCTGGCGCAGCAGGTAGCTGGCGGCATCGGCATGCAGCTGGCCGCCCACGGTCGACTCCACGCCGCCGAGTGTGCCGGCGTCGATGGCCGACTGCAGGTAGTAGTTGTAGGCGCTGTAGGTGCCCGACAGCGGGCTTTCCTGCAGCTGGCGCAGCAACTGCGCGCCAGCGGCGGCGTTGCCCAGCAGGCCGGCTTCGCCTGGCAGGCTGGCGTAGCTGACCATCTTGCCGCGCAGCACGTAGAGGGTTTCCTGCGACAGGCCCAGGCCTTGCTTGAGGTAGTTGTCCATGCTGCCGTATTCGGCGGTTACCTCGTCCAGGCCGGCTTGCAGGTAGCTGGCTTCCACGCCCAGCAACGGCGCGTAGATTTGCGCCATGCTCGCGGGCATCGCCGCCAGGGTGGCGGCGACGCGGGCGGCGGTGTAGTCGTTGGTGGCCAGGTAGTTGCTCATGATCGTCGCCTGGTCGACCCCGGCGATGCTCAGCAACACGGCAGCCGTCCAGCCGGTACGGTCCTTGCCGGCAGTGCAATGGAACAGCGCGGCGCCATCGGCGCTGGCCAGTTCATTGAACAGCACGGCGAACTGCCCGCGCATGCCGGCGTCGCTGACGAAGGCGCGGTTGGTTTCTTCCATCATCGCGCGGGCTTGGGCTGCGCTGGTGAAGCTGAGGTTGGTGATGTTCGAGCCCGAGGTGGTGCTGCCAATGATGTCGATATTGGTGTAGCTGGCACCGGCCGGCAGGGTGTCGGGGGTTGCGGCGATCTCGCTGGCGGTGCGCAGGTCGAACACGTCGCTGATGCCAAGGCCATTGAGGATGGCCAGGTCGGCGGCGGTCGGGGTCAGGGCGTTGGCGCGGTAGAACACCCCAGTCCTCATGGTGCCGTCATGGCTGGTGGTATAGGCAGTGGTGGTGCCGGCGATGTCGCGGAAGTTGTCCATGCCGGCCAGGCGCGGGGTGTCGAGCGCGTCGGCGGCGTGAGCGGTGGAGATGGCCAGGGTCAGCAGGGACAGGGAACAGAACAGACGTTGCAGCACGGAAAGAGCCTCGTTGGAATGCGTTAGGCTGGCTACTGTCCGTGGGCAACATGAAACTGAATGTTACAAAACCAAGCGTCGCTGGAAAGGCTGCGGGATCTGTCCCAGGATTGCGCGTTTTGTCTGTGCCGGCCCATTGCAGGCAGTATTCCGACAGCAGCCAGGCAAACCCGTGTTCAGGTTTCGACCTCATCCACGTAGGCGTCGAAGAACCAGTCTGGTATTTCCTCGCTTCGATAGTCCAACGCCGCGCCTTCGGTGATTTCTGCCAGCCACACCGCGCTTTCTCCCGAATTATCGAACACGTAGGCTCGATGACTGACCTCAATGGCATCTGGTAGCAAATCGAGTGCACGGGCGTAGCGTTTTCTTACCAAATCTGGCCTGACGGGGTGGCCTCCCTCACGGACGCGAATGTTGACCCGGTCAATATTGATCTCAGGGTCTTCGGTCGAGACGAAGTAGAGGTAAGTTCGGTAACCGAGTTCCTGGGCCTTCTGCATGAAGGCGACTTTACTGGGGTGGGACATGACCGTTTCGAAGCTGAAACTGACACCGGTTTCAAGCAGGCGTTGGCGAATCATGTCCGACAGTACGGAGGCAAAGTAGGAGTTGATCTCGACCTGCCGATAATCCACCTTGAAACCTTGCAGCCCAAGCTTCGCCGCCTGGTCGGTCAAGTGCCGCTCGCGGATCAGGTAATGGTCGAGGTGAAATGACACCAACTCAGCCAGAGAAACCATGAGGCCAAACGGAGCCAGGTCGATGAACCCCGTGTTCCTGGCTTCCCGCTCCAGTTCATCGGCATTGACGAAAATGCGAGTCAGGGGTGCAGGCAACTGGGCCTTGATCGTGCTCTTGCCGGAGCCATTGGGGCCGGCAAACACCCGAAGCCTCGGCGCCTTCACGCTGTGGGAGTCTCGCTGACCTTCCTCACGCTGATTGTTTCGCCAACTTTGACTTTCCGCCGGGGTTTTGCCTTGGCGACGATGGTTTTGGCACCGTCTGCCGACACGCGAACGAGATTGCCATCCTCAGTGCGCAGCACGCCGCGCGGGCTTGCCTGCAAAGCGCGCAGGTGGGCGGAATGCGTGGCTTCGCTGGCCAGCGCTGGAATCGATGCTTCCAGGGCGTCCAGTTCGCGCTCGCTGACAGGTTTGGCTTTGACGGCCATGGGCAGATACCTCCAGACAACCTGAAACAGATTGTATGCATGGGAGGCATCATAGCGTTGGCAGGGCAAAAAGGCATCAGTGGAGGGCATGGTGGCAGTCCTGGAGTGAGGTCGTTCCGGAGTCTGGCACAAAGCGAACTGCATGTTTTCGCTGCCTTTTGTAGTCCAATTCTTTTTCGTTGCCCATGCCCTGCCAGACAACCTGCTGACCAACAGGGCGCCGTGCTCAGTCCCAGCTTGGTGCCAGGCCGTCCGGGCTGACTTCGCGGCCGTTGCGTTCGAGCGTGGCGATGCGTGCCATGTCGTCGGCATCCAGGCGCAGGCTCTGGGCGAGCAGGTTGCTGGCCAGGTTCTCCTGCTTGGTCGAGGAGGGGATCACCGCATAGCCCAGTTGCAGGGCCCAGGCCAGTGCCACTTGGGCGACGGTGGCCTTGTGCTTGGCGGCGATCTGCGCCAGCAGCGGGTCGTTGAGCACCTTGCCGTAGGCCAGGGTCATGTACGAGGTGACGGTAATGCCTTGTTCTTCAAGGAACGCTGCAAGCTTGGCGTTCTGCAGGTAGGGGCTGAGCTCGACCTGGTTGGTGGCGATCTCGCCCTGGCCGACCACGGCGATGGCCTGGCGAGTCAGTTCGATGTTGAGGTTGGACACGCCGATCTGGCGGGTCAGGCCCAGGCGCTTGGCGTCGGCCAGGGCCTGCATGTATTCGGCCAGCGCCACGCCGTTACCGGGGGCCGGCCAGTGGATCAGCAACAGGTCGACATGGTCGGTGCGCAGCTTGTTCAGGCTCTCGCGCAGGCTGGGCACCAGCTTGTCGGCGGCATAGTTGTCGACCCAGATCTTGGTGGTGATGAACAACTCGCTGCGCGGCACGCCACTTTCGGCGATGGCCTGGCCGACTTCGGCCTCGTTCTTGTAGATCTGCGCGGTGTCGATGGCCCGGTAGCCCAGTGCCAGGGCGGCCTTGACCGAGTCGATGACGGTTTGCCCGGTGAGGCGGAAGGTGCCGAGGCCGAAGGATGGAATGTTCATGGGGCGTGCTCCTGAGGGTGAATGACAAGCCAGGCTCGTTCGAACTGATATCGAGTGGCGATCAGTGTGCAGGGTTCAGGGCAGGTGATTAAGGGCTGGTGAGTCGAAGCACCTTTGCGCCGCACTCACGAATTGAGCGGCAGAGGAAAACCTCCCGTGTTGCCGACCAGGCGGCACCACGGGAAGGGGCGATCACTCGCGGATCTGCGCCGGGTCGGCCTGTAGCAGCCAGAGCGGCTGCAGGGCTTGCAGCTGCTGCTCCAGGCTGGAGGCGATGCCCATGCGCCGAGCCTGGCGGTCTTGGCCGATGAGGTCTTCGAGCATGTCGAGCAGGTTACGTGACTGCTCCGCGTCAGACGTGGTGGTGACATCCGACAGCAGTTCGGCTTCCTGGTAAGTACGCACGCGTTCCTGCTTGCTGGCTTGTTGAGTGGCAGTGGCTTCGACCAAGCGGTTGTTGGCAGATGCCAGGCGGGTGCTGCTGCTGGCCTGGTCATCCACCTCATGGTAGCGGTAGTTTTGCGACTTGCTGTCGAGGCTGAGCACCAGTTCTGTCAGCGGGTTGAGCCCTTTATGCCAGGCGGCCTTGAGCGTCGCTTGTTGATCCTGTTGCACCGTGAGGTTGCTGGTCCCGCCCTTGAGGCTGGTCGACTGCGAGACGCTGTAGTCGAAGTGATCCACTTCCTCCCGGTGCATTGGGTTGATCTGCTGTTCGGTCTGGTTGATCGATGCATCGAAGTCCGCCAGGCCGCTCAGTAGCAGGCGGCTCATCCGGTTCGAGGGCAGGTCATGACGGGCTGACTGCGTGCCGGTGTCATCCACGCTATTGAGCTGACGGAAGGCATCCTTGAACAAGCCCATCATTTTTTCGTCGCCATTGCCACGTTTCTGCGCCGCATCGAACTGCTCCAGGTAGTTGGCCACGGCGGCCTGGCGTTGCGACTGGCTGCCCAGGAGTGCTCCGCCTTGGGTGTCGAAATGCATCTTGACCTCGCCTGACGGGCTCTTGAGCGACAGGCTGCGGGTCTGGTCATCGATGTTCAGGGCGAAGGTCTGCAGGCTACCGCTGGCAGTGTGAATGCTGGCATCGAGCTTCATGCCGGTGAACAAGGACGGGTCGAGCTTGACCAGGTTGCCCAGCTGCAGGGTTGGTGGTTCTGCGGTCAGGCCATCGACGGCGGACTGGAAGCTGTCCGCCAGTGCGGCCAGGCTCTTCAGTTCGTCGGCGCTCAAGCTGCCTCCTTGTACGTCGGCGTCCACGGCCAGGCCGTTGTCGCTGCTGTACAGGCCCAGGGATACCGTGGCGCCGGATGCACTGGTGAGGGTGAACGTCACGCTGTCGCTCGCATACTGGCGCAGCCTGGCTTGCTGCAGGCCCAGCAGTGCAGGCTCGCCCGTGGTGCCCAGGGCGATGGCTAGCCCGGATTGCGAGATGCGCTGGCCGCCATTGGTAGACAGTTGCTCCAGCAAGGCGGCACCCAGGCCCTGAAAGCGCGAGGCTGCGGAGCTGGATTGCACGGCACTGAGCATGCGCATGCTCAGCTGGTCGATGCCATCCTGCTCCCAGATATACCGTACCTGGCCGTCCCCCAGGGTGCCATTGCGGTTGTAGGTGTCCGGTGCGGGGCTGCGGTTGGCCTGGCTCAGGTCAACATTCGTGTTGCTGGTAGGCGTTGCGGCGACGGGTTCGGCGTTGCGGATGGACACGCCCGCGGTGGCGGGTTGCGTCAGCATTTGTGGCAGATTAACGGAGATCGGGTTCATATCGCTCCCTGCGATTTCTGGAACGTTCGTCCGGTTATCGGCAGGTGAAGCTAAAGCCTTAGCATTTGTGCGGAAAATGAAACAGCCCGCGATTGGGCGGGCTGTCAGGCACTGCGGGTGACGACGATCAGCGGCGGCGGAACAGCGGCAGCGGCTCGTCGGTGGCGCCTTGGTAGGTCACCGAGAAGTCCTTCAGGCTTTGCAGCGCGTCTTCCGGGTCCTTGTCGGCACGGATGGCGAATGCATCGAAGCCGCAACGGGCCATGAAGAACAGCTGGTCGCGCAGTACGTCGCCAATGGCGCGCAGCTCGCCCTTGAAGCCGTAGCGGTCACGCAGCAGGCGCGCATTGGAGTAGTTGCGCCCGTCGGTGAAGGCCGGGAAGTTCAGGGCGATGACCTGGAAGTGCTGCACGTCTTCGCCGATTTCTTCCGCTTCTTCGTCGCTGTCCAGCCACACGCCCAGGCCGCCATCGCGGGCCTTGAGCACGTGGGCATGGTCGCGCCACATCTGCAGCGGGACAATGTAGTCGTCGCAGTTGCTCAGTTCGTCGAACGAGAAGTCCTTGGGCAGCAGGTGCCAGGTTTCGTCGACGATCTGGTTGTTCTTAATGATTCGCTGCATAGACGCGTTCCTTGAAGGGGTCGATGCCGATACGCTGGTAGGTGTCGATGAAACGCTCTTCCTCGGTACGTTGTTCGACGTACACGGCGATCAGCTTTTCGATCACATCGGCCATGGCGTCCTGGGCGAACGATGGGCCGAGGATTTTGCCCAGGCTTGCGTCACGCGCGGCGTTGCCGCCCAGCGACACCTGGTAGAACTCCTCGCCCTTCTTGTCCACGCCGAGGATGCCGATGTGGCCGACGTGGTGGTGGCCGCAGGCGTTCATGCAGCCGGAGATGTTCAGGTCGATTTCGCCGATGTCGAACAGGTAGTCCAGGTCGTCGAAACGGCGCTGGATGGATTCGGCGATCGGGATCGACTTGGCGTTGGCCAGGGAGCAGTAGTCACCGCCCGGGCAGCAGATGATGTCGGTCAACAGGCCAATGTTCGGCGTGGCGAAGCCGCCCTCGCGCAGTTCCATCCACAGCGCGTGCAACTGGCGCTGCTCGACGTCGGCGAGAATGATGTTCTGCTCGTGGGAGGTGCGCAGGAAGCCAAAGCTGTAGCGCTCGGCGAGGTCCGCCACGGCGTCCAGCTGCTTGTCGGTCAGGTCGCCCGGGGCAACGCCGGTGGGTTTGAGCGACAGGGTGACGGCGACGTAGCCAGGGCGCTTGTGGGCGCGGGTGTTACGCGAACGCCAGCGGGCGAAGCCTGGGAATTCGGCGTCTTCGGCGCTGTAGTCGAGGTTGTCCAAGGCCAGGTAGGCCGGGTCGACGAAGTGGCGCGAAACGCGCTGCACTTCATCTTCGGTCAGGGTGGTGCTGCCGCCACGCAGGTGAGCCATTTCGGCCTCGACCTTCTCGGCGAACACTTCCGGGGTCAGGGCCTTGACCAGGATCTTGATCCGCGCCTTGTACTTGTTGTCACGGCGACCGTAACGGTTGTACACGCGCAGGATGGCGTCCAGGTAGCTGATCAGGTCCTGCCACGGCAGGAACTCGTTGATGAACGAGCCCACCACCGGGGTACGGCCCAGGCCACCACCGACCAGCACGCGGAAGCCCAGCTCACCGGCAGCGTTGCGCACCGGCTCCAGGCCGATGTCGTGCACTTCGATGGCGGCGCGGTCTTCCTTCGAGCCGTTGACGGCAATTTTGAACTTGCGCGGCAGGTAGGCGAATTCCGGGTGGAAGGTGGTCCACTGGCGGACGATTTCGCACCATGGGCGCGGGTCGATGACTTCGTCTGCAGCCACACCGGCGAACTGGTCGGTGGTGGTGTTGCGCAGGCAGTTGCCGCTGGTCTGGATCGCGTGCATCTGCACGGTGGCCAGCTCGGCCAGGATGTCCGGGATGTCTTCCAGCGCCGGCCAGTTGTACTGCACGTTCTGGCGGGTGGAGATGTGGGCATAGCCTTTGTCGTAGTCGCGAGCGATCTTCGCCAGGGTGCGAACCTGGGTGGCGTTCAGCTGGCCATACGGCACGGCGACGCGCAGCATCGGGGCGAAACGTTGGATGTAGAGGCCGTTCTGCAGGCGCAGAGGGCGGAATTCTTCTTCGCTCAGCTCACCGGCCAGGTAGCGGCGGGTCTGATCACGGAACTGCTTGACGCGGTCCTCGATGATCCGCTGATCGTACTCGTCGTATACGTACATAAAAGTCCTGTCTCAGGCTGCATGCAGCTATTCGCGCGCACGGCCGCGCACTCCGGTTCGGAGCCGGGGAACGATAGCAGGTTGGGTTTATGCGCTAAAGTGATGTTTTTGCATATGAAAAGAACCAAACGAACTAAGTGAGACTGACTGGCATTTGTTACCCCCTTGGCGCGCGGGGTTTATACTGGCGAGTCTGTTTGAAAAGGTATTTTCCATGCTCAAGGCGCTGTGCCAAAGCGTGTGCCTGAGCCTGCCGCTGGCAACGTGCGCTCAGGCCGCTTCGGTGGTGTTCCTCAATCCCGGCCAGCCCAGCGAGACGTTCTGGGCCAGCTATTCGCGCTTCATGCAGGCCGCTGCCGACGAGCTGGGCATGACCCTGCGGGTAGAATACAGCGAGCGTGACGCCGCGCGGGCAATGAGCCAGGCGCGCTCGGCCCTGGAGGGCCCGCGGCGGCCAGACTACCTGGTGCTGGTCAACGAGCAGTACGTGGCGCCGGAAATCATCCGCCTGGCCCAGGGCTCGGGGGTCAAGCTGTTTCTGGTCAACAACGGGCTCACCAGCAGCCAGGCCCGAAGCATCCAGGCCCAGCCGGACAAATACGCGCCGGTGCTGGGTACGCTCACCGCCAACGACGAGCAGGCCGGGTACAAGATGCTGCATGCCATGGTCGCCCTGTTGCCGCGCAGCGAAAACGGGCCGTTCGACCTGGTGGCCTTCGCCGGGGTCAAGACCACGCCGGCCTCGCAGCTGCGCGAGGCGGGCATGCGCCGGGCCTTGGCCGACTTCCCCCAGGTGCGCCTGCGCCAGGTGGTGTACGGCGGTTGGAACCGCGAGCGTGCCTACCAGCAGGCGCAGCAGCTGCTGCAACGCTACCCGGCCACCCGGTTGGTGTGGTCGGCCAACGACCAGATGGCCCTGGGCGCCATGCAGGCGTTCGAGGAGGCCGGGCGCAAGCCTGGGCGCGATGTGGTGTTCAGTGCCATCAACAGCTCGCCCGAGGCACTGCGCGCACGTATCGACGGGCGCCTTGATGTGCTGATGGGCGGGCACACCACCCTTGGCGGTTGGGCCATGGTGATGCTGCATGACGACGCCCTGGGCCTGGATATCAACCGCGATGGCCGGCGCGAGCATGTGCTGCCGGCGCTGCAGCCGGTTGACCAGGCCAAGGCCAGGCGCTGGCTGAAGTTGCTGGAACGGGACGACTACGGCGTCGATTTCCAGCATTACAGTGCAAAAGGGCGGCCACGGGGCTATCAGTACCCGTTTCTCACGTCACCGGTCGAATATTGAAAGACCCTGCTTGAGCAAAGGGCATTGCTCGTCTTAACTGCTGGTTGTGAAGTGCATTCCCATAACCACTACAAGAGGCAATGCAATGGGAAACTCTACCAAAGTCCGCAAAGCTGACAGCAGTGTCGATGCTTGGGCGATCCTCTGCCTGATTGCCCTGGTGGTGATCACTGCCGTGTACTGGGTCAGCCATCAGTAGACTTCTTGTAAAGACCGTGATGCAGCGCAGAGCGCCTGTGGGAGGGATCCTGCAGGCGTTTTGTTTTTTCAGGGCGTCAATGGGCGGTGAGGTGCAGGGCCAGTTGCACCAGGCCGATCAGCACGGCGATGAATACCAGGGTGAACAGCGTTCCCATGACGATGAAATGGCTGGCCTTGCCGTGGGTGAAGTCGCGTGCGCGGTTCTTGCCGCTTTGCACGCCGAAGGCGGCAGCAAGGATGCTGTGCAGCATCTGCCAGAAGGTTGGGGGCTTGCCCTGGGTGGGGTCGTCCATGGTGGCTCCTGAAGCATCAGAGGCAATCAGGGACAGTGTAGGCAATGGGGGGGATGTTGCCTGGGCGGGCCTCTTCGCGGGGCAAGCCCGCTCCTACAGGTGAACGTGTAGGAGCGGGCTTGCCCCGCGAAGAGGCCGACGCGCTGTTAGTTGTCGTACCCCAGGTTAGGCGCCAACCAGCGCTCGCTCACGCTGATGTCCTGGCCTTTGCGCGCGCTGTACTGCTCGATCTGGTCCTTGTCGACCTTGCCCACGGCAAAGTACTGCGCCTGTGGGTGGGCGAAGTACCAGCCGCTGACCGCCGCCGCCGGGAACATCGCGAAGTGCTCGGTCAGGAACACGCCGCTTGGCCCGGTTTCGCCGATGGCGCTGCCATCGAGCAGGCGGAACAGGGTGGCCTTCTCGGTGTGGTCCGGGCACGCCGGGTAGCCCGGGGCAGGGCGGATGCCGCTGTACTGTTCCTTGATCAGCGCCTCGTTGTCCAGGTGCTCGTCACGGGCATAACCCCAGTGCTCTTTACGCACCTGTTCGTGCAGCCACTCGGCACAGGCTTCGGCCAGGCGGTCGGCCAGGGCCTTGACCATGATCGAGCTGTAGTCGTCGCCCTTGTCCTGGTAGGCCTTGGCCACTTCCTCGGCGCCAATGCCCGCGGTGGTGATGAAGCCGCCCACGTAGTCGGTTACACCGCTGGCTTTGGGCGCGACGAAGTCGGCCAGGGACAGGTTCGGCTTGCCGTCGGGCTTGATCGTCTGCTGGCGCAGGTGGTGCAGGGTAGCCAGGGCCTGGCCGTCGGCGCCATACACTTCGATGTCGTCGTCGGCCACCTGGTTGGCAGGCCAGAAGCCGAATACCGCACGGGCGCTGATCAGCTTCTCCTCGATCAGCTTGTCGAGCATTTCGCGGGCATCCTGGTACAGCGCGGTGGCGGCTTCGCCGACCACTTCGTCGGTGAGGATGCGCGGGAACTTGCCGGCCAGGTCCCAGGAGATGAAGAACGGCGTCCAGTCGATGTACTCGGCCAGGGTGCGCAGGTCGATGTTTTCCAGCACCTTGACGCCGGTGAAGGAGGGCACCGCCGGCTGGTAGCCAGCCCAGTCGTACTTGGGCTTGGCCGCCACCGCCTGGGCATAGCTCAGGCGCTCGGTGCGGGCGCTGCGGTTGGCGGTGCGCTCGCGCACGTCCACGTATTCGGCGCGGGTTTTATCGACGAAGCCTGGTTTCAGTTCCCGGGACAGCAACTGGGTGGCCACACCCACGGCGCGCGAGGCGTCGGTGACGTACACCACGGCATCGTTGCTGTACTTGGGTTCGATCTTCACCGCGGTGTGCGCCTTGGAGGTGGTGGCGCCACCGATCATCAGCGGCAGGTGGAAGTCCTGGCGCTGCATTTCACGGGCGACATGCACCATTTCGTCCAGCGATGGGGTAATCAGGCCCGAAAGGCCGATGATGTCGCACTTCTCGTCACGGGCGGTTTGCAGGATTTTCTCGGCCGGCACCATCACGCCGAGGTCGACGATGTCGTAGCCGTTGCAGCCGAGCACCACACCGACGATGTTCTTGCCGATGTCGTGCACGTCGCCCTTGACCGTGGCCATGAGGATCTTGCCCTTGGCTTCGGGCTTGTCGCCTTTCTCGGCCTCGATGAACGGAATCAGGTGGGCCACGGCCTGCTTCATCACGCGGGCCGACTTCACCACCTGCGGCAGGAACATCTTGCCGGCGCCGAATAGGTCGCCGACCACGTTCATGCCGTTCATCAGCGGGCCTTCGATGACTTCGATCGGGCGTGCGCACTGCTGGCGGCAGGCCTCGGTGTCCTCGACGATGAAGGCGGTGATGCCCTTGACCAGGGCATGCTCCAGGCGCTTTTCAACCGGCAGCGAGCGCCACTCTTCGTTTTCCACCTCTTTGGTTGCGCCGCCGCCCTTGTAGTCGTCGGCAATCGCCAGCAGGGCATCGGTGCCGTGCGGGGTGCGGTTGAGCACCACGTCCTCGACCTTCTCGCGCAGCACGGCCGGGATCTCGTCGTAGATCTCCAGCTGGCCGGCGTTGACGATACCCATGGTCAGGCCGTTCTGGATCGCGTGGTAGAGGAATACCGAGTGGATCGCTTCGCGCACCGGGTTGTTGCCACGGAACGAGAACGACACGTTGGACACCCCGCCCGAGCTCAGCGCGTGGGGCAGGTGGTCACGGATGTAGGCACAGGCCTCGATGAAATCGACGGCGTAGTTGTTGTGCTCCTCGATGCCGGTGGCGACGGCGAAGATGTTCGGGTCGAAGATGATGTCTTCCGGCGGGAAGCCCACTTCGTTGACCAGGATATCGTAGCTGCGCTGGCAGATTTCCTTCTTGCGTGCGGCGGTGTCGGCCTGGCCGACCTCGTCGAAGGCCATCACCACCACGGCTGCGCCGTAGCGCTTGCACAGGCGGGCATGATGCTTGAACTGCTCGACGCCTTCCTTCATGGAAATGGAGTTGACGATGCCCTTGCCCTGGATGCACTTGAGGCCGGCCTCGATCACTTCCCACTTCGAGGAGTCGATCATGATCGGCACGCGGGAGATGTCCGGCTCGCCGGCAATCAGGTTGAGGAAGCGGACCATGGCGGCCTGGGAGTCGAGCATCCCTTCGTCCATGTTGATGTCGATTACCTGGGCGCCGGCCTCGACCTGCTGCAGGGCCACTTCCAGGGCTTCGGTGTAGTTTTCCTCGCGGATCAGCCGGGCGAACTTGGCGGAACCGGTGATGTTGGTGCGCTCGCCGACGTTGACGAACAACGACTGGCGGTCGATGGTGAACGGCTCCAGGCCCGACAGGCGGCAAGCCTTGGGGATTTCCGGGATGTCCCGCGGCTTGTACTTGGCCACGGCCTCGGCGATGGCCTGGATATGGCCCGGGGTCGTGCCGCAGCAACCGCCGATGATATTGAGGAAACCGCTGGCGGCGAATTCCTCGACCACGGCGGCCATCTCGGCCGGGGTTTCGTCGTATTCACCGAAGGCGTTCGGCAGGCCGGCGTTGGGGTGGGCAGACACATGGGTGTCGGCCTTGGTTGCCAGCTCTTCGAGGTACGGGCGCAGGTCCTTGGCGCCGAGGGCGCAGTTCAGGCCCACGGAAATCGGCTTGGCGTGGCGCACCGAGTTCCAGAAGGCTTCGGTGGTCTGGCCCGACAGGGTACGGCCGGAGGCGTCGGTGATGGTGCCGGAAATCATGATCGGCAGTTCGATGCCGTCGTCCTCGAACACCTGCTGCACGGCGAAGATCGCCGCCTTGGCGTTGAGGGTGTCGAAGATGGTTTCGATCAGCAACAGGTCGGCGCCGCCTTCGATCAGGCCGCGGGTGGCCTCGACGTAGTTTTCCACCAGCTCGTCGAAGGTGACGTTGCGGTAGCCGGGGTCGTTGACGTCGGGGGAGATCGAGCAGGTGCGGCTGGTAGGGCCGAGCACGCCGGCCACGAAACGCGGCCTGTCGGGCGTTTCCAGGGTCTTGGCGTCGGCCACCTGGCGGGCGATGCGTGCGCCTTCCACGTTCAGTTCGTACACCAGCGATTCCATGCCATAGTCGGCCTGGGAAATCTGCGTGGCGTTGAAGGTGTTGGTTTCGAGGATATCGGCGCCGGCGTCGAGGTAGGCTTTCTCGATGGCGGCGATCACGTCCGGGCGGCTGAGCAGCAGCAGGTCGTTGTTGCCTTTTACGTCGCTTGGCCAATCGGCGAAGCGCGTGCCACGATAGTCGTGTTCCTCGAGGCGATAGCTTTGGATCATAGTACCCATGCCGCCGTCGAGGATCAGGATGCGCTCTTTGAGTGCGTGCTGGAGTGCTTGGAGACGAGCGCTGCGGTCGGACATAGGAACTACCTGGTCGGGCAAATATCAGAAAGTGCCGAATCATAACAAAGCTGCGCGGATTTTAGGCGCACTGGCCATTTGCATGAAAACTGCTCATGTTGGATGCAGATGCTAAAAAGCCAAGAGCACCCAAGGACGACCAGATAATCGTGATGGCTTTCAGAACCCAGGACTTTCCGCACATGGTGCATCGTTTACTTGTCAGCGTTTTCGCCCTGTTCCTCAGTGGCGTGGCGTTCGGGCAAGCCCCCCAGTCGAGCCCGGCGATATCCTACACCCGGGATATCCAACCGATATTCACCGAGAAATGCGTGGCCTGCCACGCCTGCAATGACGCCGCCTGCCAGCTCAAGCTGGAAAGCCCCGAGGGCGCGGTGCGCGGTGCCACCAAGGTGCCGGTGTACCAGGGTGAGCGCAGCCAGGCGGTGCCGCCCACGCGGCTGTTCTACGACGCCCACGATGAAGGCGCCTGGCGCCGCAAGGGCTTCTATTCGGTGCTCGACAACCAGGGCAGCCAGGCTGCGCTGATGGCGCGCATGCTGGAACTGGGCCACAAAACCCCGCTCACGCCCAACGCCAAGCTGCCCGACGAGATCGTTCTGGGGCTCAACCGCAACAACATGTGCCCGTTGCCCCATGAGTTCGACGCCTACGCCGGTGCCCACCCCAAGGAGGGCATGCCGCTGGCGGTCACCGGGCTGACCGACAAGGAGTACGACACCATGCGCCGCTGGCTGGCCGCCGGCGCGCCGGTTGAGTACCAGCCGATCAAGCCCAGCGCGGCCGAGGCCAGGCAAATCGCCCAATGGGAGGAACTGCTCAACCGCCCGGGCTCCACCGAGGCGCTGGTCGGCCGCTGGCTGTACGAGCACTTGTTCCTGGCGCACATCTATTTCGTTGGCGGCGAGCAGGGCCACTTCTTCCAGTGGGTGCGCTCGCGCACGCCCAGTGGCCAACCGGCCGATATCATCGCCACCCGCCGCCCGAACGACCCACCCGGCACCGAGTTCTATTACCGGTTGATTCCGGTGCAGGGCGTGATCGTGCACAAAACCCACATCACCTACCCGATGGGCCCGCAGAAGCTCAAGCGGGTGGAGCAGCTGTTCTATGCCGGCGACTGGCACGCCACCTCGCTGCCGGGCTATGGCCCTCGGCACCGGGCCAACCCGTTCGAAACCTTCGAGGCGATCCCGGCGGTGGCGCGCTACCAGTTCATGCTGGATAACGCCGAATACTTCGTGCGCACCTTCATCCGTGGCCCGGTGTGCCGTGGCCAGATTGCCACCGACGTGATCCGCGACAACTTCTGGGCACTGTTCCAGGAACCGGCCCATGACCGCTACATCACCGACGCCAAGTACCGCGGCGAAGCCACGCCGCTGCTGGCCATGCCGGGGCAGATCGACGACGTGGGCAGCGTGCTCAACCTGTGGCACGCCTACCGCGACAAGCGCAACGAATACGAGAAGCTGCGCCGCGAAGCCTATGCCGATATGCCTGCACCGGGCTGGGCGACCCTGTGGGCCGGCAATGACAACGCGCTGTTGAGCATTTTCCGCCACTTCGACAGCGCCTCGGTCAGCAAGGGCCTGATCGGTGACGTGCCGCTGACCACCTGGCTGTTCGACTACCCGCTGCTGGAGCGCACCTACTACCAGCTGGCGGTCAACTTCGACGTATTCGGCAATGTGTCGCACCAGCTGCAGACGCGCCTGTACTTCGACCTGATCCGCAACGGCGCCGAGGTCAACTTCCTGCGCCTGATGCCGGCCGACCAGCGTGCCAAGATACTGGGCAGCTGGTACCAGAACAGCGGCAAGGTGAAGATGTGGCTGGACTATGAAGACATCGACACCGACACCCCCAGCGGTATCAAGCTCGACCCGCGCGACCCCATCCGCGACTTTGGCCTGAAGCTGCTGCAGCGCACCACCAGCCTGAATGCCGCGCCCGACCCGATCAACCGCTGCACGGGGGCCTATTGCTCACGGCCGCAGATGAGCGAGGAGTTCCGCAACGTCGAGCAGTCGCTCAGCCGCCTGGTTTCGCGCCCGGCCGCAGGCCTCAAGGTGATTGGCCAATTGCCCGAGGCGACCATGCTGCGCATCGAGGGCGAGGGCGGCCAGCGCCAGGTCTACAGCCTGCTGCGCAACCGTGCCCACAGCAACGTGGCGTTTCTGCTGGGTGAGGCCTACCGCTACCAGCCGGGGCTGGACACCCTGACCCTGTACCCGGGCGTGCTCAGCAGCTACCCGAACTTCATCTTCAACATTCCGGCCAAGGATGTACCGGAGTTCGTCGAGGACATGGAGTACGCCAAGGACGATACGGCCAAGTTCGAGCGCATCGTCATGCGCTGGGGCGTGCGCCGCAGCCATCCGCAGTTCTGGCGCTATTTCCATGACCTCAATACCTATATCAAGGAAACCGAGCCGGTGGAGGCCGGGGTGCTGGACATGAACCGCTATGAGAACCTCTGATCGGGTCGGCTGACCTTTCCGGGTACGCTGCGGTCGGAAGGGATGGGTGGTTCGGGGGCTGCTGTGCAGCCCAATTTGCGGGGCAAGCCCGCTCCTACAGGATATGTGTTGCTTCGGGCTTGGCTCGGAACCTGTGGGAGCGGGCTTGCCCGCGAACGAGCGCGGTGCGCTCGCCGGACCTGAATGCACCGGCAATCGCAGGTACTCCATGCTGTATTCGCTTCAGGCACTGCGGGCGTTCGCCGCCTGGGTGGTGGTCTGCCACCACTTCATGCAAATCTTCTTCGACTTCCACGCCACCGGCCCCATCGGCCAACTGCTAACCGACCGCGGCGCCGTTGGCGTCGATATCTTCTTCGTGATCAGCGGGCTGGTCATCTACCTTTCCACCTGTGACAAAACCATCGAGCCACGCCAGTTCCTGCTCAACCGGGCCCTGCGCATCATCCCGGCCTACTGGTTCTACACCGCGCTGATGGCTGCCTTGCTGCTGGCCTTCAGCCAATGGATGCCGCACCAGGCGTTCACCTGGCACCACCTGCTGCTGTCGATGTTCTTCGTCCCCGCGGAAAACCCCGGCGGCTATGGCCTGTACCCGACCCTGAACGTGGGCTGGACGCTGAACTTCGAGATGTTCTTCTACCTGCTGTTCGGCCTGGCCTTCCTGGTGCGCCAGCGCCATCACCTGCTGCTGGTGACTGCCGCGCTGCTGTTGGTGGGCGAGGTACTGGGGCGCGTGGGTGTGCTCAGCCGCTTCTACAACAACGGCATCATCTACGAGTTCCTGCTGGGTATCGCCCTGGGCGTGGCCTACCGCCGTGGCCTGGTGCGTGAAGGCCTGTGGCTGCCGCTGGCGCTGCTGGGCGTGGCCGGCTGCGCCCTGTATCACCTGGACGCCTCCCAACGCCTGCTGCATTGGGGCGTGCCCAGTGCCATGATCGTGCTGGCGTTCATCGCCCTGGAGCCTTACTTCCAGGGCAACCGCCTGCTCAAGGCGCTGGGCGACTGCTCCTACTCGGTGTACCTGATTCACGTGCTGGTGCTGTACGCCGGCTGGTTCGCCTGCCAGCGCCTGCACCTGAACCCATACCTGGTGTTCGCCCTGTGCGTGCCGTCCATTGGACTAATGTCGTGGTTCAGCTACCGCTGGCTGGAACGTGGCCTGTACCGGCGGATGCAGGCCTGGCTGGCGGCGCGAGCGGAGCAAACCCCGGCATTTGCGCTATCCCGAGTTAAATACTAGGACTTTGTACAAAGGCCAGGTTGGCGTACACTTGGCCGCAAGTCTGTGAGGAACTTCCATGAGCGCTATAACCATTACTGACGCCGCCCATGACTACCTGGCCGATCTGCTTTCCAAGCAGAACACGCCTGGCATTGGCATTCGCATATTCATCACCCAGCCGGGCACCCAGTACGCCGAGACGTGCATCGCCTACTGCAAGCCGGGCGAAGAAAAGCCCGACGACGAACCGGTCGGCCTGAAAAGCTTCACCGCCTACCTGGACGCGGTCAGCGTGCCGTTCCTGGAAGACGCGCTGGTCGACTACGCCACCGACCGCATGGGTGGCCAGCTGACCATCAAGGCGCCGAACGCCAAGGTGCCGATGGTCAACGAAGACAGCCCGCTCAACGAGCGCATCAACTACTACCTGCAAACCGAGATCAACCCGGGGCTGGCCAGCCACGGCGGCCAGGTAAGCCTGGTGGACGTGGTCGACGATGGCATTGCCGTGCTGCAGTTCGGCGGTGGTTGCCAGGGCTGCGGCCAGGCTGACGTAACCCTCAAGGAAGGCATCGAGCGCACCCTGCTTGAGCGCGTTCCGGAGCTCAAGGGCGTGCGTGACGTAACTGACCACAGTCAGAAAGAAAACGCCTACTACTGACCGTTTCAGGTCAAGCCCTAGCAACAAAGTGTTACGGTTTCAACCCCTGCGACAACAGGCCGCAGCCCGTATTCAAAGGGCTGCGGGCCATCACCGCCTTGGTCGGGTAGAAGCCCACCGGGTGTCATGCCAGAATGCCCCGGTTTTTCGCCGGCCCGTCCCGAGGGCCGGCACCTTCCCTGTAAAGGATGGTTTCATGAATGATCGACTGACCCGGCGCGCGGTTGTCGCCGGCATGGGCGTTCTCGGGCTCGGCCTGCTGGCAGGCTGCAACCCGGCCCGGGGGCTTGAGTTCAAGTACGGCAAGAACATGAGCAACGAAATTCTCGGGCGCAAGTTCAGCCTCAAGGACACCCAGGGCAACGTGCGCACCCTGTCGAGCTTCTATGGCTCGATGCCGATGGTCTTCTTCGGTTTCACCCAGTGCCCGGCGGTGTGCCCGACCACCCTGGCGCGGGCGGCGCAAATCCGCAAATTGCTGCGTGGCCGCGACCGCGACCTGTTCCAGGTGGTGTTCATCACCCTGGACCCGGAGCGCGACAGCCCCGAAGTGCTCGACGCCTACGTCAAGGCCTTCGACCCGTCGTTCATCGCCCTGACCGGCACCCCCGAGGAAATCGCCGCGGTGGCCAAGGAGTTCAAGGTGTTCTACGAGAAGGTTCCGGCCGGGGATACCTACACCATCTCCCACTCGTCCACCAGCTACGTCTACGATACCCGTGGCACTTTGCGCCTGAGCCTGGGCCATTCCCTGAATGCCAAGGAATGCGCCGAGGACCTGGTCACTTTGATGGAGATCTGCTGAATGTCGATGCAACCGATCAAGCGCGGCCTGGCCGCCCTGGCGCTGCTGGGCCTGGCCCTGCCGGCACTGGCCCAAACCACCGTGAGCGACGCCTGGGTGCGCGCCAGCGTGCCGCACCAGCCGTCCACCGGCGCGTTCATGACCCTGACCGCCAGCAGCGACAGCCAGCTGGTGGGCGTTGCTTCGCCGGTGGCCAAGACCGTGCAGGTGCATGAAATGACCATGAACGGCGACGTGATGGGCATGAAGCAGGTGCAGGCCGTGGCGCTTCCGGCCGGCAAGCCGGTGAGCCTGGACCCCAACGGCTACCACGTGATGCTGATGGGCCTGACCCAGCAGGTGAAGGAAGGGGACAAGGTGCCGCTGACCCTGACCATCGAAGACGCCAAGGGCGCGAAGGAAACCGTGCAGGTGCA
The DNA here is from genome assembly GCF_011752565.1 of Pantoea sp. Ap-967. Lineage (GTDB taxonomy): Bacteria > Pseudomonadota > Gammaproteobacteria > Pseudomonadales > Pseudomonadaceae > Aquipseudomonas. The sequence goes on along the minus strand of NZ_VWXK01000001.1, from coordinate 308,662 downwards.
GGCAGAGGTTCGCCCGCTCAACGCCGAGGCCGGCGGCGGGCATGACCACATGCACATGGATCACTGAATGACGAAAGGGCCGCAACAGCGGCCCTTTTTCATACCTGCATAACGCACGCGCCGCTGTCGCGGCATCGCGAGCTTCGCTCGCTCCTACCGGTCACGCGTAGTTCACACCTTCGTAGGAGCGAGCAAAGCTCGCGAAGGGCCAACCCTGCAACGCCCGATCTCCCAGGCGCCACATCAACCCTCAACTACGAAAACGCGGCAGCGGCCGGTCGAGGGTCAGCGAGGTCAGGGTCTTGCGAACCTGGGCCTCATCGGCCTCCAGCGCCTTCAGGCTCGCACGGATCTTGCCAGCAGCGGGCACATCGCCCTGCCGGTCGATCCAGTCGGCAATCTCCTTGCAGGCACTGCTCAAGCAGGCCTGGCGCTGGTTCATCAGCGAAATCAGGGTGGTGAGCTCTTTTTCGGACATGGCAGGATCCTCCGATCAGCACAATCAGTGTAGCAGTGGCTGGCGAGCTCGTTAGCCCTGCAAACAGGCGCTGCGATACACCCCCGGCGTCACCCCGTAAGCCTGCTTGAACTGCCGGCTCAAATGGCTCTGGTCGGCAAACCCCAGGGTAAATGCTGCCTCGGAAGCGGCTACCCCGGCTTTGAGGAGTTCCCGCGCACGGACCAGGCGGCGTTGTTTGAGCCAGGCATGGGGTGGCAGGCCGGTGGCTTGGCGGAACACCCGGGCGAAGTGGAACGGAGACAGGTTGACCGCAGCGGCCAGCGCTTCCAGCGAAGGTGGGTCTGCCAGCTGGCTCTCCAGCAGCTCGCGGGCCCGTGCCACAGCCAGTGGCTCGTTGCCGGGGGCGGTGGGTTCAGGGCAATGGCCGTGGCGCTGGACCAGCGCCAGCACCGCCTGGCGCCAGGCGGTTTGCTGCTCCAGGGCGCTGGCGCCGGCTTCCGAGCGTTGGTGCAATTGGCTGAAGGCCAGCGCCAGGGCAGGGTCCTGGATCACGCTGGCGGTGAAGCGGGGCATGCCGTGGCGGCCCAGTTCCAGCTCGTCCAGCACCCCGGTTACCCGTTCGTGCTCAGGATAGAAACCACGGTAGCGCCAGCCGGCCTCGTGGGCCGTGGCGCCGGTGTGCAGTTCGTCCGGGTTGATCAACACCATGCTGCCCACCGGCGCCAGGTGCTCGCTGCCGCGGTGCCAGAAGCGCTGTGCGCCCGACTCGATGACGGTGAACACATAGCCTTCATGCACATGGGGCGCGAAGCGCTGCTGGAAATAGCGCGCGTGCAGCATCTCGACGTCGCCCAGGGCCGGCGCCTGCCAGAGGTGGGTTTGTTCGCGCAGGGGCGTGCTCATGTCAGCCAGCTGCGCAGCAGGAAGAAAATCACCATGCTCACCAGCATGCTCAGCAACACGCTGCGGGTCAACAGCACCAGTACCACGGCTACCACTGCGCCGAGCAGGTAGGGGTTGAGCGGGCTGAGGTCGAGCTGGTGGCCGGGCAGGAAAATGATCGGCCCGCAGATGGCCGTGAGCATGCCGGGCACCGCGAAGCCGAGGAACTGCCGGGCGTTGGAACTCAGGCGCAGGGGCAGGCGCGGTTCAAGGAAGGCGTAGCGGTTGAGGAACACCACGGCGCCCATGGCGAAAATCAGCAACCAGGTCATGGGCGGCCTCCGGAAAATTTCTGGCAGAGAAAACCCGCCGCCATGCCCAGTAGGCCGGCAGCGACCAGGGCCGTCTCCCAATGCCAATAGCTGAACAGTACCGAGCAGAACAGCGACACGGCCACGCACACCACCGTGGCGAGGTTGCGCACCAGCGGTGCGATCAGCGCGACGAAGGTGGCGACGATGGAGAAGTCCAGGCCCAGCTGGTCGAGGTGGGGGATGTTCTGGCCCAGCACGATGCCGGCCAGGGTGAACAGGTTCCACGCGACGTAGAAGGTCAGGCCCACGCCCAGCGCGTACCAGCGGTTGAACTGCTGTTGGTCGTAGTGGCTGGTAAGGGCGAAGAATTCGTCGGTGAGCAGAAAGCCCAGGCCCAGCCGCCAGCGCAGCGTCTGGTTCGACAGCACCGGGCGCATGGTCAGGCCGTAGAGCAGGTGCTGGGAGGTCAGCAGCAGGGTGGTCAGCAGGATCGACAGCAGGCTGGCGCCACCCTTGAGCATGCCGATGGCCACCAATTGCGCGGCACCGGCGAAGACGATGGCCGACAGGCCCTGGCCTTCCCAGGCGCTGAGGTTGGCTTCGATGGCCATGGAACCGGCAAGCAGGCCCCAGGGGGCCACGGCCAGGGACAGCGGCAGGATGGCGATGGCGCCGTGGACAAAGGCCTGGCGGGCGAGGGGGGGACTGCTGGGCATGATGGCGGAGACACACGTTTGCTTGGCAGGGCAGCATGCCAGAGGGGTGGGGCAGATGGCTTGAACGATCTTGCTGGTTTGTCGCCCTGCAGGCTGGGAACATTGCCAGCAGGCGCGCCGCAATCCTTTGTAGGAGCGGGCTTGCCCCGCGAACACCGGCTTAGCCGGTGCCATGCACCGCGGTGCCTGCTTCGCGGGTCAAGCCCGCTCCTACAGGTTCCGTTAAGTCAGGTAGTTGCGATTTGCGGGCCATCAGCGCTGGCTGGTCAAGCGCTGCTGCGCTGACTCGCAGCCATTGATGTCGACAGCCTTCTGCAGCAATGACTGGCGGTGCTGTGGGTCGAGATCGCCCAGCAGCCGGTACACTTCGGCCTGGTAATCGCGCTGACGGCCCCATTGCATCTCCAGGCCCTGTGGCTGGCTGCGGTTGCAGGACAAGCGGGCAGCGGGTTGCGGGTAATACGCGGCATACAGCGTGGCCATGCTCGGGATCGCCTCCAGGGCCTGCCGGTAGGCCGGGCTGGCATTGTAGGGCTTACACCAGGTGGCGATTGCCGTGGCGGGCGGGGCAAAGCCCTGCTTCAGGCTTGCCTCCAGCAACGGGCAGGCGGCATCGGCAATCTGTGCCACTGGCAAGTAGGTGGTGTAGTACAGCGCCAGGCGATACTGGGCGACCGGGTGGCCGAGTTCCACCGATTTCTTCAGCAAGGCCACCGCGCTTGGCAGGGTGCGGGCCATGGCCTGGCCCTGGCGGTTGAGTTCCGGGTCGTTGCCCAAGGAGGTGCGCAGCACATTGCTGTCGTCCTGGTTGTCGGCCTGTTCCAGCAGCGGCAGGGCCTGGCGGTAGAGCAGGTCGGCATGTGGGTCGATGCGCACTTCCAGTGCCTGGGCGGCAATTGGCGCTAGCCAGATGAACAGCGCGGGCAACAGTGCGGCGCGGCTCACGGCTGGGCCTCGCACAATGAGCCGCATTGGCAGGCAGTCAAGCTCGGGGGGACGGCTGGGTTATTCATCACAACTGCACGTACGCCTCAGGCGAATCGGAAAGACGGCCTATTCTAGCGAAGGGTAATGGCTTGCCGATACCCCAGGGAAGAACTGTCAGACGAGCTTGATCGGGGTGACCCGGCGCTGGCCGTATTTGTCCTGGGCCAGGCCCAGCTTGGCCGTGATGACCTTGGCCAGGGCATTGTTGCCCAGATCGTTGAGGTGCAAGCGGTCGATGAACAGGTCGCTGGCAAAAACCGGCGAACTGCTCAGCATGCTGTTCATGTCGTAGCAGGGCACCGGGTCGGCCTGGTGCTTGATGCGGCGGAAGAAGGCCATGTGCAGCTGGCTGTCGAACGCGCCTTCGAGCAGGCGGTCGAAATTGCTGGGTTGTTGCTCAAGGGCGGCGAGCATGGCCTGTTCCCCGGCCGGCAGGGTTTCACGGCACCAGGGCAGCAGCGGTTGCAGGATGAACGTCAGGGTGGCATGGCTGTCAGCCAGCAAGCGCTCCCATTGCCGCAAGGTGCGGCCAATGTTGTCTGCTGCGCGGACCAGGCGCTTTTCCGGGGCCGACAGTTGCCAGGCTGGGGCCGGTGGCGGCCGGCGCGGGGCCAAGGCCTGGCCCAGGCGCTGCCAGAGCGATGGCCGTGGCGCCGGCCCGAGTGCCGGCATGCCTTCGTTGAAACTGTTGAGGTAGGCCTGATAGGCCCTGGCCTGCTGCGGATCAGGCGGGCCAGCCAGCACTTCGCCCAAGGCTTCGTGGGCCAGGGTGTTCAGGCCGCTGAGCAGCACCACGTGGCCAACCTCGCCCAAACGGTGCTGGTGGGTGAGAAACAGCAACAGTTCCTGGCTGGCATTGAGCCCACAGCCCGCCAGGCTCAACCACACTTCCCCGGTCAGCGCCGACAGGTGCGAGGCCACGCTGTGCTCATCGCAACTGGCGCCGATGCCCAGCGCGGTCGAGCCGCCGACCAACAGGTTGACCCGCGCGGCGCCACCGCGCTCGCTGGCCGAAAAGCGCTTGCCGGCGCAATGGCTGTAACGCAGGCCAAGGGCGTCGGTATTGATGGTGCCGGAGCGATAGCCACTTTCATGCACATGCAGGGTATGCGGGGCGCGGCGCTGGCCCAGTTGCAGGAAGCGCTGGTAATCGGCCTGCAGCGGCAACGGGCGGCCCGGAACCTGCGGGGCTGTGGCAGACGGTGTCATCGGCGCTCCTGATCTGGCAAAGGGCAGTCAGCCCGCCAGTTCCTTGAGGTTGTAGGCCAGCCCGCCGGCGGCGATCAGCAGCAGGGCAACACCCGAAGCCAGGGAGATCAGGCGGTTGCTGCGCGCCGAAGTGATCTTGCCGATGGCGAAGATGTACAGGCTGAGCACGGCAAAATCGATCAGCACCCACAGCAGCGACAACACCACCATGCTTTTGCCGAACGATTCGGTCACCTGGATGAACTGCGGGAAGAAGGCAATGAAGAAGATGATGTCCTTGGGGTTGGAGATGCCCACCATGAAGCCTTGCCACAGGCCCCCGCGGCCAGCCTTGGGCGCTTGCGCCAAGTCCTCGGCAGGCGGCGCCTGCAGGTTTTCGCGCAGGGTGCCGACGGCGATGTAGCCGATGAACAGGCAGCCCAGCAGGCTCATGCCGCTGAGCCAGGCCTTGTCGATGGCAGCGCTGGTCAGGATGACCCAGGCGGCGGCGCCGATCAGCACCAGCGATGCCCAGTTGGTGCCGACGGCCGTGAACATGGCCTTGCGTGAGCCAGAGGCGGCGGCGGTGTTGACGATCAGTGCCACTACTGGGCCTGGAGTGGCGATCAGCAGCAGGACGGTGAGGGCGTAGGTCAGTGTCAGTGCGGTATTCACGGTCAGTTCTCGATCAGTGTGTCAGGTGTTGCATGGGCATGCGCATGAAAGGGGCAGCGCGATGGATTGAGCGAACCTGCTTCCTGCAGTTGGTATTGCTTCCATTCGAAGTTGTCGTCCTGGCCAAAGAAACCCAGGGTGTCGGGCATGACCCCGTCGTTGTAATGGCGCACGCGCTCGCGAATACGGGCGCGAATGCGCTGCCCGCTTTCGGTGGCGGCGTTGGCCACTTCGTCGAAGTTTTCCCGCGGGTTGATGACGAAGGTGATGTGTGGCCCCAGGTTGCGGCTTTTCATCCGTTCGTGGCCGGGGAAGTTCATGTTGATGAACAGGGGCATGCCGGCATAGCAGAACGACCAGCCGTTGTCGTGCGGGTCGGTCGGAATGGCCTGCGGCCAGGGTTGCGGGTCGCGCGCGTGCACGCCGCGCAGCACCTTCCAGGCCAGTGCCTGTTGCTCGGCCAGGGTGCAATCGGCGGCCGTTTCCAGAAACACCACCAACGGGCTGGCGATGCGTTGCTTGGCAGGAATGGGGGTGATGATGCCGATGTAGTCGGTCAGGCCCCGGGCGATGTCATCGGCCAGTTGTTCGGCGCGGGCGAAGAGGATGTGGCAGGTTTGCCCGGCGACCGCCTTGCGCCCGAACAGGCACGGGAAGTCCGGGTTGGCGAGCGTTTGGCGAAAATGCTGTATGGTTTTGTGCGTCCAGTGTTGCGTGTTGCGCACATGTTCGGCGGCGAGCTCTAGCGCATCCAGGCGATAGCAGTTTCCATAACCCGTAAACATGATTTCCCCAGGCAGTAAATTGAAAGTAGTTTCCAGGCATATGCAGGCAGGTTTTCAGTTATCTTTATTGTTTTGCAGCATTTTCTGAGACGTACTTCGCGTTGTAAAACGTGTGGAACTATGACCTACTATTAGTCTCACTCATGCTTCGAGGGCATCATGTCGGAACGGATTCAGGCGCTGCACGCACTGCGTGCCTTCGAGGTGGCCTCGCGCTACGGGTCGTTCACCCGCGCGGCCGAAGAGCTGGCCTTGACCCAGGGTGCGGTCAGCCACCACATCAAGACGTTGGAATCGATGTTTGGCTGCGACCTGTTCGAGCGTCGCGGCCCGAAGTTGAGCCTCACCGAGCACGGCCGCCTGCTGGCCCAGGAACTGAAGGTCGGCTTCAAGATCATCGAGAACGCCTGCGCGCTGTTGCGCCAGGACCGCTACGGCCTGCGCCTGAAAGCCCCGTCGACGCTCACCGTGCGTTGGCTGCTGCGGGCACTGGATGGCTTCAAGAAGGTCGACGACAACTGCAGCGTGCAGCTGTCCAGCGTGTGGATGGACATCGACACGGTGGACTTCTATTCCGAGCCTTACGACTGCGCCATCCTGCTGGCCAACGGCCGTTTCCCGGCCGATGTCGAAAGCGTCAAGCTGTTCGATGAATGGCTGATCCCGGTGTGCCACCCGGACTACATGGCCCCGCAACCGCAACTGGCCGACCTGCGCCAGTGCGAATTCCTGCACCCCTCACCGGACCGGCGCGACTGGCGGCGCTGGCTGGCCCGCATGGACGCGCTGGACATCAGCATCGACCAGGGCCAGGTGTTCGACACCCTCGACCAAGGCATCTCGGCGGCCCAGCAGGGCCTGGGTATCTCGGTGGTTGACCTGGTGCTGGCCAGCACCGACCTGGGGGCCGGGCGCCTGGTGCTGCCGTTCAAGCATGCGGTGTCGACCGGCGACGGCTACTACATGACCTGGCTCAAGAGCAGCCCCAAGGCGCGGCAGATGCACAAGCTGCGCGAGTTCCTGCTCAGCCAGGTGCCGCCGCTGGCCTACAAGGACATCAACTACCTGTACGGCTGAACACCCGTTCCAGCATGAAGTCGATGAACACCCGTAGCTTTGGCGGCATATGGCGCCCCGACGGCCACAGCAGGTAGAAGCTGCCGCGCCGTTCGATGAAGCTGTCGAGTACGCTGACCAGGGTGCCGGCGGCCAGTTCGCGGCGCACGCTGAAATCCGGCAGGCAGGTGATGCCGCGATGGTTCAGGGCAAAGCAGATGCGCGTCTCGACGTGGTTGCACACCATCGAGATAGGGATGTCGTAGCCCTGTTCCGGGTGCTCCTGGCGCAGCGGCCAGATTTCCAGCTTGCCGTTGCTGGGAAAGCGGTAGTGCAGGCAGCTGTGCGCGCCAAGCTCGCGCGGGTGCTGTGGGGTGCCGCGCGTGCGCAGGTACTCCGGCGAGGCCACCAGGCAATGCTGGAAATGCCCGAGGAACTTGGCGTTGAGCCGTGAGTCCAGCGGTTGCCCGCCACGCATCACCACATCGAAACCTTCACCGACGATATCGACCACGCGGTCGGTGAACTCCAGGTCCAGTTCCACTTCCGGGTAGCGTTCCATGAACTCGGCCAAGGCCGGCATCACCAGCCCCGTCACCTGGGGCAGGCTGACGCGCAGGCGGCCGCGGGGCGTTTCGCTGGCCTGGGACAGGGCCTGTTCGGTGGCCTCGATCTCGGCCAGGATGCGCCGGCTGCGTTCGAGAAACAGCGTGCCCTCGGCGGTGAGAGTGATGCTGCGGGTGCTGCGATGGAACAGGCGCACGCCCAGGCGGCTTTCCAACCGGGCCACGCGCTTGCCCACCGCCGAAGCGCTGATGCCGAGCGACTGGCCGGCGGCGACGAAGCTGCGGGTTTCGGCAACCCGGTTGAAAACCACGAAGCCGCTGAGGCTGTCCATGACGTGCTCCTGATTACGGACATCGGTGTCCGAGGTGAGCGGCATTGTAACCGCCTTTTTCCGCAATACCGTCAACTTGCAGACTGTCGGCCTCGATCATCAGCACAAGGCAACCCGCCATGTCACACACCTCAACCGCTTCTGTGAGCCGCACCGAGCGCCTGCCCCTGAGCGGGCTATTGGCGCTGGCGATGACCGGCTTCATCGCCATTCTCAGCGAAACCCTGCCGGCTGGCCTGCTCGACCAGATCGCCGACGGCATGCAGATCAGCCAGGCCATGGCCGGGCAGTGGGTCACGGCCTATGCCTTGGGCTCGCTGCTCACCGCCATCCCGCTGGTAACCCTGACCCAAGGTTGGAGCCGGCGCCGGGCGCTGTTGCTGGCGATCATCGGCTTTGTGCTGTTCAACGGCCTGACCGCCGTGTCGCCCTCCAACGGCCTGACCCTGGTGCTGCGCTTTTTCACCGGCGCCGCCGCCGGGCTTACCTGGGGCCTGATCGCCGGGCACGCCCGGCGCATGGTGCCGGCGGCGCTGCAAGGGCGGGCGATGGCCGTGGCCATGCTCGGCCAGCCCATCGCGCTGTCGCTGGGCCTGCCGATCGCCACCTGGCTGGGCGCCGGGCTCGGGTGGCGGGCCACCTTTGCCGTGGTCACCTTGGTGGCGGTGCTGCTGGTGGCCTGGGTATTGCGCGCGGTGCCGGATTACCCCGGCCAGGCAAGCGGCAAGCGCCCGGCCGCCTGGCAGGTGCTGCGCACGCCCGGGGTGGCGCTGGTGCTGCTGGTGATACTGGCCTGGGTGCTGGCGCACAACGTGCTCTACACCTACATCGTGCCGCTGCTGGCGGGGGCGGGCATGGCCGCTGAAATCGGCCAGGTGCTGATGCTGTTCGGCCTTGCGGCGCTGGCCGGCATCGCCTTGGTGGGGCTGCTGGTCGACCGTTACCTGCGCATGCTGGTGCTGCTGAGCCTGGCAGGGTTTGCCCTGGCCACTTGGCTGTTGGGGCAGGCCTCGCCGTGGGCGATGTACCTGAGCGTGATGCTGTGGGGGCTGACCTATGGTGGCGCACCGACCTTGCTGCAAACCGCTTGCGCCGATGCGGCGGGTGAGGGCGGCGATGTGGCGCAGTCGATGCTGGTGACGGTGTGGAACAGCGCCATTGCCCTGGGTGGCATCGTGGGCGGGTTGCTGCTGGCTGGCGTGGGGGTTGGGGCGTTTGGGGCGGTGGTGCTGGGGTTGATTGTGGTGGCCTGGGGGGTGGCTTGGGCGGCGCTCGATCTCACAGGCAACCCACCCCTATCGTCGGACCTCTTGACCCACACCACGCCCCCCACCTAGCGTAGAATCCCCTTTTTCAGCAGAGGTGAACGCGGTGGAGTTGCAGCAGGGCTTCGTCCTGACCCGGCATTGGCACGACACGGCCGAAGGCACCTGCGTGGAATTCTGGCTGGCCACCGACGCCGGGCCACGCTTGTTGCGCCTGGCGCCGCAGGAATCGGTGGCCTTCATTCCCCTGGCCCAGGCCGAGCATGCCCGGGTGCTGCTGGCCAAGGAGCAGGGCGCGCAGCTCAAGCCCCTGCAACTGAAGGACTTCGACCAGCGCCCGATGATCGGGCTGTACACCCGCCAGCACCGCCAGTTGATGCAGCTGGAGCAACGCCTGCGCAGTGCCGGCATCGACGTCTTCGAGGCCGATATCCGCCCCCCCGAGCGCTACCTGATGGAGCGCTTCATCACCGCACCCGTGCAGTTCACCGGCCGCCTGGATGCCCAGGGCGTTTACTGCGATGCGCAGCTCAAGCCGCTGCCGGATTACCGCCCGGCCCTGCGCCTGGTGTCGCTCGACATCGAAACCAGCGAACGCGGCGAGCTGTACAGCATCGCCCTGGAAGGCTGCGGCCAGCGCCAGGTGTACATGCTTGGGCCGGCCAATGGCGAGGCCAGCGGCGTGGACTTCGACCTGCAGTACTGCGCCGACCGTGGCGAGCTATTGGCGTGCCTGAACCAGTGGATGGCCGAGCACGATCCGGATGCAATCATCGGCTGGAACCTGATCCAGTTCGACCTGCGCCTGCTGCACGAACACGCCAAGGCGCTGCAGGTGCCGTTGGCCTTGGGGCGCAACGCCGCGCCCATGACTCTGCGCAGCCATGCCGGGGGCGGCCATGTGTTCGCCGATGCCCCGGGGCGGTTGTTGATCGATGGCATCGAGGCGTTGCGTTCGGCCACCTGGAGCTTCCCCTCGTTCAGCCTGGAGAACGTCGCCCAAACCCTGCTCGGCGAAGGCAAGGCCATCGATACCCCGTACCAGCGCATGGACGAGATCAACCGCCGCTTCGCCGAGGACAAACCGGCGCTTGCACGCTACAACCTCAAGGACTGCGAGCTGGTCACGCGCATTTTCGCCCACACCCGCCTGCTCGACTTCCTGCTGGAGCGGTCGTCGGTCACCGGCCTTGCCGTGGACCGCAGTGGCGGTTCGGTCGCCGCGTTCTGCCACCTGTACATACCGCACATGCACCGCCTGGGCTTTGTCGCCCCCACCCTCGGCAGCCGCCCGGAGGAGGCCAGCCCCGGAGGCTTCGTCATGGATTCGCGCCCAGGCCTGTACGACTCGGTGCTGGTGCTCGACTACAAAAGCCTGTACCCCTCGATCATCCGCACCTTCCTGATCGACCCGGTCGGCCTGGTCGAAGGCCTGCGCCTGGCCGATGACGAGCACTCGGTGGAGGGTTTTCGTGGCGGGCGTTTCTCGCGCACCCAGCATTGCCTGCCGGCCATCGTTGAGCGCGTGTGGCAAGGCCGCGAGGCAGCCAAGCGCGCAGGTAACGCGGCCTTGTCGCAAGCGCTGAAGATCATCATGAACGCCTTCTACGGCGTGCTCGGCTCCAGTGGCTGCCGCTTCTTCGACCCACGGCTGGCCTCGTCGATCACCATGCGCGGCCACCAGATCATGCGCCAGACCCGCGCGCTGATCGAGGCCCAGGGGTACCAGGTGATCTACGGCGACACCGACTCCACCTTCGTCTGGCTCAAGGGCCGCCATGAAGAGGACGCGGCGGCGCGTATCGGCCGTGAGCTGGTGGCGCAGGTCAACCAGTGGTGGCGCGAGCACCTGCGCACCACCCTGGGCCTGGACAGTGCCCTGGAGTTGCAGTTCGAGGTGCACTACCGGCGCTTCCTGATGCCGACGATCCGCGGTACCGACGAGGGCAGCAAAAAGCGCTACGCCGGCCTGGTGCAGCGTGCCGATGGCAGCGAAGACATGGTGTACAAGGGCCTGGAATCGGTGCGCACCGACTGGTCGCCGCTGGCCCGGCGGTTCCAGCAGGAGCTGTACGGGCGGATTTTCCGTGGCCAGCCATACCGTGACCAGCTGTGCGAATACGTGCGCCAGACCCTGGCCGGTGAACTGGACGAGTTGCTGGTGTACCGCAAGCGCCTGCGCCGGCCACTGGCCGACTACCAGCGCAACGTGCCGCCCCATGTGCGCGCCGCCCGGCTGGCCGACGAGCACAACGACCTGCTTGGCCGCCCGCGCCAGTACCAGCGCGGTGGCTGGATCAGCTACCTGATGACCACGGCAGGCCCCGAGCCGCTGGAGCACCACCCTTCGCCGGTAGACTATGAGCACTACCTGGAGCGCCAGCTCAAACCCATTGCCGATGCGATTCTGCCCTTTGTCGGCGACGACTTCAGCGCCCTGGTCGACCGCCAACTGCTGTTGTTCTGACCCAGGTGTTAACCGGTTACCTGCCAGTGCCCCCGCCAGCCGCCTAGCTTCGCGCTTTTGGCTGAGCCGAGGCAGTAACCATGCAAGCGCAACCCGATTCACCGATCAGCAACGCGGGCAGCCGCGCCCTGGAACAGGCTTACCAGGACCACCTGCTGGCCCAGCGCCTGCCACCCTGGGTACATGCCTGGCGCCCGGCGCGCATTGATGTGCTCAATGCTGCCTTGCAGCAGAGCATCGATGCCCGGCAACGCCTGCAGGCCGAACTGGCAGGCATCGAACCGCTCGAACGCTTTGTCGAGCACAGGCTGCAACCGGTGCTGGCCGAGCGTTTCAAGGTCAGGCAACCGCTCACCCAATTGTGGTTTCGTGACGCCTACCAAAAGCCGTTGGCCACCCACGCGCCGATCCGCGTGCCGTTGACCGAGGACGTCTACTACCAGGTGCCGCTGCTGGAAGCCACGCTGCGCAACTTCACGAGTGCCCAGGCCGAAGTGGGTGGCCTGCCGGTGCATGCCGGCTTGCGCGATGCACAGGGTGCCAAGGTGCCGGGCATCGAGGCCAGGGCGTTCGCCGGATTGTGCCGCGAACTGGACCTTGGCCAGCGCTACCAGCAGCACCTGGCCCAGGTGCTGCAGCCGGCTGCGGCGCCAGGCAGGGTCAAGGCGTTGCTGGGTAACCTTGCACGCAGCAGCATGCTGGTGGATGCGTTCAAGGCGCGGCACGAGCAGGTGCTGAGCGAGGCGGAGCTGCAAGTGGTGATCGACCTGTGCCACGATGGCCGGCCAGGGCACCTTGGAGGGGACCGCGTGGTGCCCCGGCAGTTGCACCTGTTGGGGTGCGAGCTGCAGCAAATCCTGGTGCTGGACGTTCGCGACGAAGCCTTCGCCCCGGTATATACCTCATCCCGGCGCGTGCTGGTGTACATCCCGGGCGACCCGCAGGGGCCCTGGCATGCGTTCGACAATGTGCTGCGCTTTGTGCGCAGCATCCTTGGCCAGCGCCTGCGAGAGCCCGCCTACCAGCGCTTTTTCAGCCGCTTCGTGCGCAGGCGTGACAGCCAGGCCTTCTTCTCCCAGGTGATCGCCGGTTATCACGACCTGCCCATCTGGGCCAACATCGACCTGGGCGAAACCCTGCGTGACTACCCCGAGCCCTTGTTCGAGCACTTGGCGGCGGCGCGCATTGCGCAGATCAAAGATGACGGCGCGACCCTCATCATGCCCGTGGCCAGCCTCGACCGTGCCGTGCAGGCCCAGCATGAGCAGCGCCTGGAAGCCGAGGGCTGGGCGTTGCTGGGCATGGCCAGCCTGTTCGTGCCGGCGCTGGGCACCCTTTTGCTGGCGGTGACGGCATGGCAGTTGCTCAAGGAGACCTTCCGCGCACTGGACGCCTGGCATGAGGGCGCCAGCCGAGAGGCGCTGGCGCATCTGGGCAATGTCGCCAAGGACACCGCGATCATTGCCGCTACCGCCACAGGCCTGGTGGTCGCGCAGCGTGCCTGGGCCCGCGCATGGGCAGTGGACAGCCTGGTGCCGGCGCGCCTGGAGCGGGGCGGTGAACAGTTGTGGGATGGTGACATCACGCCCTTTCGCGTGGCCCCGCCACCCCGGGAAGCCAGCCGCGACGCGCTGGGTGTTCACCGCCTGGGCGAGCAGGCCTGGGTCGAGATGGACGGGCATTACTACCCCGTCAGGCAACGCAGTGACCGGCAATGGCAACTGAACCCGCTTGCCGGCCACGGGCCGTTGCTGCGCCACAATGGGGCTGGAGCCTGGCGGGTATGGAGCGAGCAGCCGGCCGAGTGGGACGACCCCCGGCGCATGTTCCGCCGGCTGGGTGGGCAGTTTGCCGAGCTGGACGACGGGCGCATCGACCAGCTGATGCAGGCCCACGACCTGGCAGCCGACCAACTGCGGGCCTTGCACGTGTATGGCCGGGCGCCTGATGCCGGCCTGCTCGACAGCCTGCTGCGGGTGCGCCTGATGAGCCGTATCGAACAGCTGGCCGGCCGGCTGAGGCGGGGCGAGGCGGGCAATGACCCCACGGTGTTGGCCTATGCCCGGCGTTTGCCGGGGGCATCGGCGCTGGCAGGTGAGCCGATGGCCGAGCAGGTACTGCTGCAACGGCGGCTATTGTTCCAACGCCTCTACGAGGTAGTTCAGGACACTGATACACCGGGCACCGCGGCCTTGCGCCGGGTGTTCCCCGGCCTGCACCGGCTGGGGGCCCAGGCCGTGCTGGAGGCTGCCAGTGCAACCGACCGGCAACGGCTGCTGGACGATGGCCGGGTGTCGCTGCGCCTGTCCGAGGCTGCCAGGGCCAGTGTGCAGCGTACCCGCATTGTGCGTGCCCGTGAGGCCTTCTACCTTGACGTTCCGCAAAACGCCGACCACGCGCGCCTGGTGCTAGGCATGCTTGAGCACCTGGGTGAGCCTGCCGGGGCGCCCGCCTTGCGTGTATTTGATGGCAGCCTGCATGGGCCGCTGTTGGCCTCGACGACGGGCGATGGCGTTGCATTCGACCTGGTGCACGTGCAGTACGCCTACCAGCTGATGGACGCGCACGGCCAGGCCGTTGGCGCACCGGGTGAACTGTTCGACGTGTTGAGCCAGGCTTATGACGCCCAGCAGCGCGCGGCCATGAACCTGGGCACGCCGTTCGCCGCCAGCCTGCGGGCAGCCATTGCCCGTGAGGTGCAGGCGCGCCCCGCCGAAGTGGAGCAACTGCTGCACCCCGCCGTGAGCAGCGGCCTGCTGCGCCCCCCGCTGCGCCTGGCCGATGGCCGGCTGGGCTACCCGCTCAGCGGCAGGGGCCCAGGCCGCGCCTGGGGCAGGCTGCTGCCACGCTCGGCATTGGCGCGGCTGCGCGACCTGTACCCGAGCTTCACCGATGATCAGATGCTGGCGTGGCTGGAGTACACCAGTGGCTCGGGGCAGAGTGTCGCCCAGGAACTGGCACGCCTGGAGCGCCAGTTCCAGGCGTTGAACGACCGGCTCAATGCTTGGGTGCGCCGCGCCAGTGACGACGCCGAACGCGAGAGCCGGCGCTTTTTCCGCGAGGCCATGCGCAGCTGCTGGCAGCGCCGTACCGATGGCACTACCCATGCCTCGGTGTTCAATGCCGATTACCGCTGGAGCCTCTACGGGGCCCGCCCAGGTGCGCTGCCGGAGTTGCCAACCAACGTGAATTTCGACCATGTGTTCGTGATGTCACTGCGCAGTACCGGTATCGATACCATTCCCGACAGCTTCCTGCGTGCGTTTTCCAATGTGCGGATTCTGGAAATGCCGGACAATCGACTGACGCGCATCCCCCAGCCACTGATGCAGATGCAGCACCTGGAGTGCCTGGACCTGGCCAACAACCTGATCAACCTGGACGCCAGCCAGTCGACCATACTCGCCAGCTGTGAAAACCTCACCTACTTGAACCTGGCGTTCAACCCGCTGGGCCGGGGTTTTTCCGTCAGCGCGCTGCCGCGCCTGCAGGACCTGCACCTGGCCAACTGCCAGCTCGACGGGTTTCCCCACGGGGTGACGGAACATGCCGCGTTGCGCAGGCTGGATGTGCGCAACAACCTGATCACCGCGGTGCCGGCTGATTTTTACGCATCGCGTCTGTGGGTCGAGGGGCATGTGCAAGTGCGCGGCAACCCCCTGACCCCGGAAGAGGCCCAGCTGCTGCGAACGGCGCTGCAGGTCTATCACCCCGAGGCTGGCAGCAGCGCGGCAGGCGTGCCCGAACGGTTGCGCTGGATGGACATGATCGGCCTGCACGGGCGCGTCGAGCTTGGCGCCTATTGGGATGAACTGGAGGGTGAACCCGGCTCCGAGGCTTTCTTCGACCTCATCGGCGGGCTGCGCAATACGGCGGAGTTTCGCCAGCCGCGGGGGGCCATGGCGCTGGCCAGGCGGGTGTTCGACATGCTCCAGGCCATGCATGAAGACACCGCGCTGCGCCGCTCGCTGTTCGACAGCGCCCATCAGCTGACCTGCCAGGACAGCGTGGCGCTGCGCTTCGGCGACCTGGAACTGCAGGTGCGGGTGTGGCGCGCCGAGCAGGGGGCTACCCCCGGCCGCCGCGAGCAGGCCTTGCTGCGCCTGGGGCGCCAGTTGTGGCGGCTGGAGGAGGTCGACCGTATTGCCCTGCAGGACATCCAGAGGCGCACAGAGGCTGGTGGCGACCCGGACCAGGTCGAAGTGATGCTGGCCTACCGGGTTGCCCTGCGCACCGACCTCGACCTGCCGCTGCACACCCAGGCGATGCTGTATCGCGGCGTTTCCGGGGTGACCGCATCCCGTGCGGCCCAGGCGCGGGCGCAGGTGCTCGACGCTGAAACGGATGAACGCCTGGCCCAGGCATTGGTGCAGCGTGACTTCTGGCGAAACTACCTGAGCCACACCCAGCCGGGGCGCTTCGAGGCGCTGAACGGGCCGTTCCATGAGCGCCTGGAAGCGCTGCAGGAAGATCAGCAATTGCCCGAGGGCGAGCGGCTGGCGCAGATCAACCGGGTGGCGGGCGAGCGCCAGTTGGCCGAGCATGCATTGATGGTGCAGATGACCCTCGATGCGCTGTCGATCAACGCCGAGCAAACTCAGGTGATGGTGCGCTGAGGCCTGGCTCCTGGGCGGGTGTTAGCTATCTAGCCTCCACCCGCCCAGGCCTGTTTCTAAGCTGGCGGCTTCCCTTACTCAGTGGAGACGCCGCATGCGCACCTTCCTCCCCGCAGCACTGCAACCCGCCGACCTACCCACCCTTGAACAAGCCTTTCAGGACCAACTGATCGAAAACCGCCTGCCCGCCTGGTTGCGCGCGGCCAACCCTGGGCAGCTCTCAGCCTTGGTCGATGCGCTGAAGCTGAGCCAGTATTTTCGCGAAAGGGTCAACGCGTTACTGGCAGGCATTCAGGGGCTCGACCGGTTTGCTAGGGCCAGGCTGGAGCAGGCCCTGGCCGAGCAACAAGGTGAGCCGTTCGACAGCCAGCACTGGGCGTTGCTGGCCGGGCAGCGCCAGCCGCTGATCAACAGCCAGCCGGTGGGGGCACACCTGACGGAAGTGGTCTACCGGCAAGTCCCGCTTCTGGAAGTGGCACTGCGCAATTTCACCGAAGCTGAAACCCTGGATGGCGGCCAACCCAAGGGCAACCGCCTGATGAATGCGCGGGTGCCACTGGCCAAACCGCTGACGGCCGCGCATTTCGCTACCCTGTGCCGCACGCTGGACCTGGGCGCTGCCTACCAACGCCACCTGGACGATCATCTTCGGCCCGCCGAAGGCCGGCCGGACGACAGCGCCAACCCCGCCTCGTTGATGGCCCGCGCCTACCGCTACAGCATGTTGGCCGATGCTCATGTGGCCGGGCTCAAGGGCGTGCTGAACGATAGCGAACTGCAGATGATCTCGCGCCTATGCCTGTTGCATCAGCCACTGCAGCTGGGCAACCGCCCCGTGATCGCCAGGCGGCTGAAGCTGCTCGGCGTGGAACTGCAGCAGGTCGTCGTGCTGGATGTGCAGGAGCAGGGCGTGCTGCGTACCACCAGCGCGCGGGTGCTGGTGTACATTCCAGGCGATGCCCAGGGCGCCTGGCATGCCTACCCGGACCTGCGCCACTTTGCCAATGCGTTGGGCAAGCGGCTGCGTACCCCAAGTTACCAGCGCTTTTTCAACCGCTTCATCCGGCGGCGCGATAGCCAGGCCTTCTTCGCCGCCGTGCAGGGCGGTTATGCCGGCGTTTCGGACCTTGCCAACATCGCCCTCGACGAGCATATGAGTGACTACGCACAGCCCTTGTTCACCCGGCTGGCCGAGGCCCGCATCGAACAGATCAAGGATGACGCGGCCATGCTTGCCGTGCCAACCGCCAGCGTGGACCGTGAGGTGCAGCGGCTGCACGACCAGCGCCTGGCTGCCGAGGGCTGGGGGTTGCTCAACGTCGCCGGGTTCTTCGTGCCGCTGTTGGGCGTAGCGTTGTTGACGGTGTCGGCGGTCGAGCTGCTGGGGGAGGTGTATCACGGGGCGAAAGCGTGGCGCGAAGGGGACAGCAGCGAAGCGCTGGAGCACCTGCTCAACGTTGCCAGCGACCTGGCCCTGATGGCCGTTACGGCCGCCGGGGTAACGCTGGCGCGCGGGCGCTGGACGCGGTCGCGGTGGGTCGACAGCCTGGTGCCGGCCTATTTGGAAGACGGCACGGTGCGGCTGTCCAGTACGCAGCTCCTGGAAGGCTATCGGCAGGCGCCTCCGGCTACCGCGCAGTTGGACGGGGAGGGTATCCTGCGTGATGGCGACCGCGCCTGGGTAGCCATGGACGGTGAGCACTACCCGGTCATCCAGCGCGCCCGCGATGGCCGGTGGCAGTTGCGTGCCCACCAGGGCCATGCACCGCAGCTGTGCCACAACGGCGCCGGTGCCTGGCGCCTGTGGTACGAACAGCCGGCCACCTGGCCGAACACACAGGGCTTGTTCAACCGCCTGGGTATGGCCTTTGCACAACTGCAACCCGAGCGCGTCGGCCAGGTGCTGCTAACGCTGGGGCTGGATGCGGATCACCTGCGTGCACTGCATGTGAACTTGCGCGCACCCGGCGCCGAGCTGAGCGACAGCGTCGCCCGCGCCCTGCTCGATCAGCGCATCGACCAGGTGATCGCGGCGCTGGACGACGACCTGCCGGTAACCGACACGTTGCTGCAGCACTGGGCCCAGCCGCTGCAGGGCACTGCAGGGTTGCCCCCGCGTTCGCTGGCCGAGTACATCCGGGTGCAGCGCCCGCAGCTGTTCCAATTGAGCTATGACGCGCTGCAATTGCCCGATACGCCAGCCGCGGCCACCTTGCGCCGGCAGTTTCCAAGCCTGCACGGCCCGGGCGCCGCCGAACTGCTGGCCTCGGCCAGCGCTGCCGACCGCCGCCTGCTGGAAACCGGCAGAGTGCCATTGCGCCTGGGTGAAGCAGCGCGCCGGATGGTGCGGCGCATACGGGTGGCGCGGGCAGTGGAGGGCATCGTCGTGCAGGCCCCGCAGCAGGCCGACCTGGCGCGCCTGGTGCTGGCCCTGGGCAACCAGCAACCCGGCTGGGCCGAGGGCCGCCGCTGGCGCTTGCTGGAAGGGTCGTTGCAGGGGCTGGTGCTGGCCAGCCATGGTGGGGCAGAAAGTGCCGAGGCGTTCGACCTGGTGCACCTGGGTGGCAGGTTCCAGTTGCATGACCGTCAAGGCAGTACCTTGGGTGAACCCGGCGAGTTGTTCGAGGTGCTGGCCCAGGGGCTGGATGAAACCCGCCGCGAACGCCTGGGCATTGCCCGGGCCTCCGGCCCTGGGTTACGCCAATGGCTGCAGCAGTGCCTGGCGCAGCGCCGCGGCGAGGTGGAGCAATTGCTTGCCCTGCACACGCCGACCACCGGCTGGTGGCAGGCGCCACAGCGCCTGGGTGATGGCCGTATTGGCTATCCGCTCAGTGGCCGCGGTACCCGGCGCGGCCGGCCGGCAGGGCTGTTTGCCGTGGTGCGCATGCTCTACCCAGGCTTCAATGATGCCCAGGTCATGGCGTGGGTGAATGATGTGCACGACTCGGGGCGCTCGGTGGAGAGTACCGTTGCCCGCCTGGCGCGGGAACTCGAAGCCCTCGACACGCAATTGCACGGCTGGGTCCGGCGCAGCAGCAACGACGCGCAACGCGCCGAGCGGCGCTATTTTCGCCAAACCCTGACCAACTGCTGGCAACGCCGCGCGAGCAGCGGCGCGCTGCATCCCGACCTGCCCGATGGGTATCGCCTGAGCGTATGGGCGGTAGACCTGGGCAGCCTGCCCAGCTTGCCGGCCCAGGTCAGCTTCGCCCATGTGCGCGAACTGTCGCTGCTGGACATGAACCTGACCGGCCTGCCGGCCGACTTCCTTAGCGCTTTCCCCAACCTGGAAACCCTGGAGCTTTCCAACAATCACCTGACCCGCCTGCCCCCTGGGCTGATGCAGATGCCGCGGCTGACGCGCCTGGACCTGTACCGCAACGCCGTGGTGCTCGATGCCGAGCAGGCCACGATGCTGGGGAACTGCGAGCACCTGGAATACCTCAACCTCTCGCACAACCCCTTGGGGCGAGTGTTCCCCCTGTACCGCCTGGACCGGCTACGCCGCCTGCACCTGCGCGGCACCGGCATCGACAGCTTTCCTGCCGGCTTGCTGGACCGCCTCGAACTGCTGGTCGCCGACCTGCGCGACAACCAGATCAGCCAGTTGCCTCGGCATTTCTACCGCTCGCCGATCTGGATCAGCAGCTCGGTGATGCTGGAAAACAACCCCTTGGCCCCGCAGGAAGCCGAGCGACTGCAGATCTTCATGCAGGCCAATGCCATCCCCGAGCTGGCTGCGGTCCCTGACGAGGGCAGCAGCGCGTCGCGGTCGCTGTGGCTGGATGCCGCCGCCAACTCAGAGCGTGGCCAACAGTCGGCCAGCTGGGATGAGGTGGACGCCATGCGCGGCAGCGGTGATTTCTTCAACATGCTGCAGTTGTTGCAGGCGTCGGCGGAATTCCAGCAGCGCCCACAAGCCTTGGGCAACCGGGTGTTCGCCATGATGAACGCGATGGTCCAGCACCCGAGCCTTGCCGAGGAACTGCTCAGCCAGGCAACCGAAACCCTGCACTGCCAGGACGGTGCGGCCTTGTGCTTCAGTAACCTGGAGCTGCACATGCTGGTGTGGCGCGCTCGGGTCGATGCCCAGCGCGGTGACAGCCAAGCGGCCTTGCTGCGCCTGGGGCGCCAGTTGTGGCGGCTGGACCGTCTCGACCAGGTGGTGGTGGCGGATATCCAGGCACGCCGGGCAGGCGGGGGCGACCCCGACCAGGTCGAAGTCGGGCTTGCCTACCGGCTCGCCCTGCGCGATGAGTTCGATTTGCCGGCGCAACCTGGCGACATGCTGTTCGCGGCGGTCGCAGGTGTAGACGAGCGGCGCATCGCCCAGGCGCGGCGCAGCCTGCTGGCCGACGAAACGGCGCAAACCCTGGCCGATTCGCTGGTTACCCGCACGTTCTGGCAAGAGCATTTGCTGGCCGCCAACCGCGAACGATTCGACGCGCTCGACGGGCCGTTTCACGAACGCCTCGAAGCCTTGCCCCATGAGGTGGAGGACAGCCATGAAGCCGACTATGCCCAGCGCATGAACAGCATTCGCGACGAGCGCGAGCAGGCCAGGCGCAACCTGATGGGCGAACTGACATTGCCCCTGGTGCGTGAAGCGGCTGGGCAGTCATCAGGGCCAGGCACGCTGGTGTAGCCGGGGTGTTAGCTATCTACTGAACCGCCGCAGGCCACGCCCCTTAGGGTGTCGGGCTCCCACCCCCGGAGTACCCACCGATGCCCAACCGAACCCATGAGCAGGAAAGCGTGCTCGCCATCGAGCGCGCCTTCCAGGACCGCTTCATCGCCGAACGCCTGCCACCCTGGCTCAGCGCGGCTGATGCCTCGCACAGGGGCATGCTTGAGCAGGGCCTGCGCCAGTCGTTGCATTATCGCCAGCAGGTGGCGGCCCTGCTGGGGCACATCGAAGACCTGCACGGCTTCGCCGCCACGCGGCTGCAAGCCGCACTCGACCAGCGCTTCAGGCCACCGCTGGCAACCCATGCCTTGCGCTTCAGCCAGGGCCGGCCCACGCGGCCGTTGCCCAGCCTTGGCCCCAACCGCACCCCGGTGATGGGCAATGTCTACCGCTTGGTACCGCTGGTGGACGCGGCCTTGCTCAACTTCACCCTGGCTGAAACCACCCTGGGTGGCCAACCGCCGGGCAATGGCGTGGTGGACGAGCAGGGCCGTGTCGTGAAGTCGCCAGCCGCCTTGCAGTTCGCCGCCTTGTGCCGTGAGCTGGACTTGGGCCTGCGTTATCAGCAGCACCTGGATGCCGTGCTGCAGCCGGCCAGCGGGCAGGGGCTGAGGGAGCCGCTGCAGGGGCTGCTGCGCAACGCCATGCTCGTCGATGCCTGCAAGGCCAGGTTCGAAGGCGTGCTGAACGAAGCCGAGCTGCAACTGGTGGCCGGCCTGTGCCAGCAGCGTACCCTGGGCAGGCTGGAGGGCGCCAAGGTGGTGGCCCGGCAACTCAAGGCCCTGGGCTGTAGCTTGCAGCAGATTGTGGTGCTCGATGTGCAGGACGAAACCTTCAGCCCCTTGTTCAACCGTTCCCGCCGCGTGCTGGTGTATATCCCCGGCGACCCGCTGGGTGCCTGGAGCGCGTTCGACAACCTGGCGGCATTTGCCCGCCACGTGCTGGACAAACGCCTGCGCGTCAGCAGCTACCAAGCGTTCTTCCGCCGCTTCGTGAAGCGGCGTGACAGCCCAGCGTTCTTTACCCAGGTGCTTGCCCATTACAGCGACCTGCCGGCCTGGGCCACCCGCGAGCTGGACGAGGCCATGCAGGACTACCCGGGCGAGCTGTTCGCCAGCCTGGCCCAAGGGCGTATCGAACAGATCAAGGATGACGCTGCGATGATCGCGGCGCCAGTTGCTGCCATCGACCGTGCCGAGCAGCAGGCGCAGGCGCGGTTTCTGGCGCAAATCGGCTGGGCTTCGGTCGCCGGTGCGAGCTTTTTCCTCCCCGGGCTTGGCCTGGCGCTGCTGGCGGTCACGGCCTGGGAAATGCTCGTGCAGGTGTTTCAAGGTGTCGAGGCCTGGCGCGACGGCGACACACGCGAGGCCGCCGAGCACCTGCTGAATGTGGCTGCAGATGCCGCGCTGCTGGCGACCCTGGCCGGTGGCGGGGCTGTTGCACGTGCGGCGTGGGCACGCAGCCCGTTCGTTGATGCACTGGTGCCGGCGCGTTTGCAGGACGGCAGCCATAAACTCTGGAACCAGGACCTGCGCCCTTACCAAGGCAACCTGCCCGCCGCTGCATCTGCCGAGGGCAATGGCACCCGCCGCCTGGGCGAGCAACGCTGGGTGGAAATGGACGGGCACGGCTACCCGGTGGAGCCAGCGCTGGAGCCTGGCCATTGGCAATTGCGTGCACGTGACGGCCATGCGCCGCGGCTGTTGGGCGACGGCGCCGGGGCCTGGCGAGTGTGGAGCGCGCAACCCCTTGAGTGGGCCGACAGCCGTCAGCTGCTGCGTCGTTTGGGCACCACGTTCGCGCAGTTGGACGATACCCGCATCGACCAGGTGCTCACGGCCCATGCCATGGGCAGCGAACAATTGCGTGCCCTGCTGGTGCTGGGCCAGGCGCCCGAGGCCGAGTTGGTCGACAGCGTGCAACGGGCGCGGCTGGACCAACGCATTGCTGCACTGATCGAGGGCTTGCACAGGGACGAGGCGGTTGCCGACAGCACAGTGCTGCAACATGCCCGGCGTCTACCCTCGGCAGCAGGCCTGGAAGGCCCGGCATTGGCCCGGCAGCTGGAGCAACAGCGCCCAGCACTGCTGCATGCCTGCTACGAGGCCAGCCAGGACAGCGACAGTGCCGATGTGGCGGTGCTGCGGCGGCTGTTCCCCAGCTTGAACCGAACCTCGGCGCAGCGGTTGCTGCGCGCGGCGCCCGCCGCAGACCTTGAGCAGTTGCGCGCCACGGGCAGGGTCAGCCTGCGCCTTGGCCAGGCCGCACGGTTGAGCACCCAGCGCACGCGGGTGGCCCGGGTGTACGAGGCGCTGCAGTTCGATGCACCGCAAGGCCTCGACCTGGCCAGGGTGGTACTGGGTTTGCTCAAGCACCTGCCGGGCGGCGTTCAGAGGGTGGGCTGGCGCCTGTTCGACCGCTATCGCAGCGAAGCGGTACTGTTCAGCACTGCAGCGGGTAGCCGCACACTCGACCTGGTGCACAGCAGTGGCCTGTTTCTGGTCACCGATGCCGACGGGGCCGTGATCGTGGAGCGCCAGGGTTTGTTCCAGGCGCTGGCCCAGGCCCACGGCGCTGCAGCCTTGCGGGCCATGGGCGTGACCGAGCCGTTCGCCGCGAGCCTGCGCAGCAGGTTGCTGGCGCTGGCCACCGAGCATCGCCAGGCGCTGGAGCAGAGCCTGGGCCTGCGTGAAGCCTGGTTCATCCCGCCCCAGCGCTTGAGCGACGGCCGGGTCGGTTACCCGTTGAGCGGGCGCGGCACGCGCGGCGGCTTGGGCGCGCGGCCCCGGGCGCTGTTGAGCTGGGTGCGGCTGATCTACCCCGACTTCACCGATGAGCAGGTCGATGCCTGGATCACCCAGGTTGCGGCGTCCGGCCGGGACGTGCGCACGGAGCTCGACCGCCTGGACCGCGAGTACACCGACCTCAGGAAAACCCTGCGTGCCTGGCTGGCCGAAGCAGACGACGAACTGCTCAGGCGCGACCGCGAGCACGTGGTCGCTCATTTGACCGAAGCCTGGCGCCGGGTGGGCGCGGTGGGACCGGAGGGGGCCCGGCCGATCACCAACCTGCGCCTGACGGTGTACGGCATCCGGCCGAAGGCGTTACCGCCGTTCCCTGCCAATGTCAGCTTTGCCCACATCAGCGAGCTGGCCATGCCGGACATGCGCCTGGACAGTGTGCCGTCGTCCTTCCTGCGTGCCTTTCCCAACCTGATCTGGCTGGACCTCACCGGCAGCCGCCTGGTGCGCCTGCCCGAGGGGCTGCTGCAGATGCAGCAATTACGCGGGCTGGTACTGGCCAACAATCGCCTGGCGCTCAATGCCGAGCAGAGCGCAGGCCTGGCCAACTGCTGGAACCTGGAGCACATCAACCTGTCGCACAACCCCTTGGGCCGCAGCTTCTCGGTGGCGCAGATGCGCGCATTGCGGGTGCTCGACCTGAACAGCACCGGCATCAGGCGCCTGCCGGTCGGCCTGCTGGAGCGGCGCCAGTTGGTGCTGGCAGACCTGCGCAACAACGCCATCGGCGAAATTCCCGAGGCCTTTTTCACTAGCCCCGCCACCCTGCGCCGGGCCCTGCGCCTGGAGGTGCGCACCTTGAACGCGCAGCTGCAGTTGCGGGTCAGCCGCTCGCTTGCCGCCGCAGCCCGGGAGGTGGAGGGCCGGCTGCCCTTGCGCGAACGTGAGGAGCAACTGCTCGAAGAGGTCGAGCCGCGTGAGCGGTGGGCAGGGGAGGTGTTGGTGACCCAGCGCGGGTTGCTGGTGTCGTCCTGGGACAAGGTGCGCAGCTACCCCGGTACCGAGCCGTTGTTCCGGGTGTTGCGCCAACTGCTGCGCAGTGCGGATTTCGTGCGCCACCCCGCGAACCTCGCGCAGCGGGTGTACCAGCTGTTGGACGAGATGGCGGTCAACCCAGCGCTGTGCCAGGCCTTGGTGGAGGTGGCCAACGATGAGTGGGGTTGCCGCGACGGCGCAACCTGGTGCTTTGCCAACCTGGAGGTGGAGCTGCTGGTATGGCACGCCAGCCAGGGCGCCACGGTGCACACGCGGGCGCAGCTGTTGCGCCTGGCCAGGCAGCTGTGGCGGCTGGATGAGGTAGACCGCATTGCCGTGCAGGACATCCTCAGCCGTGGTGGTGACCCTGACCAGAGCGAGGTGGGCCTGGCCTACCGGGTGGGTTTGCGCGAGCGCCTGGTGTTGCCGATCGAAATCGCTGGCATGAGCTACCCGGGCGTTGCCGGGGTCAGCGAGGCGATGCTCGACCAGGCGTACCGCCGGGTACTGGCCGCAGAGAGCCCGGCGCAGCTGGCGGCCTCGGCGGTGGACCGCACGTTCTGGCAAGCCTACCTGCAGCGTACCTACCTCGAGCGCTTCCTGGCCACGGACGAGCCGTTCCAGCAACGCCTGCAAGCGTTGGGCAATGCTTCTTCTGCCGAGCATGAGGTGCTGGCCAGTACCATTCATGTGGACCAACAGGTGGCCCGGCACGAATTGATGCTCGACCTGACCCGTGAAGCGCTGGGGCACATGGTGCAGCTTTCGCCGCCACGCGGCGGCGCTTCCTGAATGGGGCAGGGCCGACTCGGACACGGCAACTTTGAACTATGCTCTGCGTAAATGAAGACGCAGGTTAGGCAGCAGGGCGCGGGGGGCGCGGTAATGGCAAGTTACCTTCTATTACGAGCATCCCAGGCCTTGCTGGATTAGGCTCGCGTGTCGGATCTTTCTCAATGATCTGCAGTCTTTGTTATATCGAGAGGATAAGGAGATACGCATGCTCGTCCGGTCATTGACCCTCGCCATCTTGCTCGCAGCCACAGGAACGTCGTACGCGGCAGACAGTGATGCGCCACTGGCCAAGGAGCTGGGCAAGGCCAGGCCCTTGGTGGTGATCGCCCCCAGCAGCGCCGACCCGACCTTGCGTGGGCTTAACGATGCGTTGAAGGACCCGGCCACCCAGGCGGGGTTCAAGGAGCGCAGCCTGATACTGTTCAGCGTGGCCAACATGATGGGCAAGCGCGAGGACAAGAACCTCGAACAACAGACCACCATGGCCTTGATCCGTGAGCTGAAGCTCGGTGCCAGCAAGGGCACCAAGGTGATCCTGGTGGGCAAGGACGGTGAACGTCACGTGCTCAAGGACGACGAGACGGGCGAGAAGATCGACCCGCAGGCGATTTTCAAGGCTGTGGATGAGCTGCCGGCCACCGAGAAAGCGGTCACCGCCCCGGAACCAGTGGCCGCAGCGCCGGAGCCCAAGCCCAAGGACAGCAAGCCGGGCAAACCGGCCAAGCCTGCCGCCCCGCCCAAGCCGCTGGATGACTGATCAGCGCGGCAGGCGGGCCATCAGCCAGTGGTCCAGGCTCAGGCGCCCGGCGCCCTTGAGCAGCAAGGGCAACAGTGCCACCAGGTAAATCAGCGGCAACTTGAAGTTGCCGTAGCCCTGGTTGGTGATGGCATAGCCCTGGGCCAGTTCCGCCAGGCTCGACCAGTGCGCGGGCCAGTGCACGGCGGCAATCGCCACCACGGTTACCACCATCAACCCGGCCGCCGCCAGCCGGGTGCCCAGCCCCAGCAGCAGTAGCAGGGGCAACAGCAATTCCGCCCACATCGACAGCTGCCAGTTCAGCTCCGCGGGCAGCACGTCGAAGGGAAACGGGAAGTTCGCCTGGATGTCGGCGAACCAGTTGCTGCCATTGAATTTCTCCCACCCGGATTCGAAGAACTCCCAGGCCAGGAACAGCCGCAGGGGCAGGTCGGCACTCCAGTTGCCCAGGCGCTCGACGTGGTTGAAGGTGCGGGTCAGTGTGGTCATGTTGGGATCTCCTATCGGCAACGGCGCGAATGGGGGCGTGCGCTGGCACGCCCGGTGGTCATCGTGTGGCCAGGAGTGTGGCGGGGCGGGGTATCTGCAGTGTGTCGGGGGGGCCTGGGTTGTGTATCGTTTTGTAGGTGAAGCCCGGTTCAGGGCAGTTCGACCTGGGCGCACAGCCCGCCGCTGGCGCGGTTGCTCAGGGTCAGCTGGCCGCCCATGGCCTGGGTCAGCTGGTGGGCAATGGCCAATCCGAGCCCGGTGCCACCGGTGCTTCGGTTGCGCGAGCTTTCCACGCGGTAGAACGGTTTAAGCACCTGTTCCAACTCGTCGGCTGGAATGCCTGGGCCGTCGTCGAGCACGCGGATCAGGGTTTTGCCGTGGGCGCGGCTGACCTCAAGCTGGGCCTTGCCAGCGAACTTCAGGGCATTGTCCACCAGGTTGACCAATACCCGGCGCAGGGCGTGCGGGCGGGTTTCCAGGAGGCTGCCGGTGTCGCCATGGCGCTCGACCTGGGCGCCGCTGTCCTGGTAGTCGAACACCAGGCTGTCGAGGAAGGCGTCAAGGTGCACCCGGCAGGGCGCTTCGGTGTTGATGTCCATGCTGCGGGCATAGGCTACGCCTTCGCGCACCAGGTGCTCCATGGCGTCCAGGTCGTGCCATAGCTTTTCCTTCTCAGTGCCCTCGTCCATTACCTCGACCCTCAGCTTCATGCGGGTGATCGGGGTTTGCAGGTCGTGGGAAATGGCCGCCAGCAGTTGCATGCGCTCCTTCAGGTAGGCGGCGATCCGTGACTGCAGGGCGTTGAAGGCCACCGCCGCGTATTGCACCTCGCGCGGGCCGCTCTCATCCAGCAGCACGCCGGGCTTGTCCGGGTCCAGGTTGTCCACCGCCTGCACCAGGCGAGTCAGCGGGCCAATGGCCAGGCGCACGGCCAACCAGGTGCAGAACAGCAGCACGCCCAGCTGGATCAGCAGCACCAGTGGCAGCCAGCTTGCCACCGGTACCGCCGCAGGGGTGACATCGATGGTCAGCGGCGAGCCGTCAGTCAGCTGCAGGTGAACCTGAAAGTGCGGCACAGGCCCGGGGATGTCCTGGAAACGCAGGTGATAGCTGCCGCCGATGGCCTTGACGATCGACTCGGCGGCCATGGGCGGGTCGTCGCTGGCCATCGAGGTGCCCGCCTGGCCCTGGTCCAGGCGGTAGCGGTAGGTGTGCCGTTCCAGGCGCGGCAGCCAGCTGGCGCGCTCGGCAGCAGGCAGGCGCTCGAAGATCGCCACCGAGGTGGCAACGTCCTGTTCCAGGTGGCTGAGCATCATCGAGCGGCTGCTGACGTAGCGCTCGTAGGCTTGTAGGCTGAACGACAGGCCATAGGCCAGGATCAGCCCGGTGATGAAGATCAGCGCCAGGCGCGAGGCCAGGGTGCGTGGGCCTTTCATGATGGCGACTCAAGCAGTTGCACGGCCAGCGAGAACACATAGCCTTCGCTGCGCACGGTCTTGATGCAGCTGGGTTCGCGTGCGTCATCGCCCAGGCGCTGGCGCAGGCGGCTGACCAGCAGGTCGATGGAGCGGTCGAAGATGTCGGCCTCGCGGCCCTGGGTCAGGTTCAACAGCTGTTCGCGGCTGAGCACCCGCTGTGGGTGGTCGAGAAATACCCGCAGCAGGCGGTATTCGGCGCCGCTCAGGGCAACCAGGGTGCCTTCGCTGTCGAGCAGGTGGCGGGCGGTGGTGTCCAGGCGCCACTGGCCGAAAGCCAGCAGGCGGCTGCTTTCACTGATGGTCAGGTTGGGCGGCAGCATGCGCGTGCGGCGCAGCACGGCGTTGATGCGTGCCAGCAATTCGCGGGCGGAGAAGGGCTTGGTCAGGTAGTCGTCGGCGCCCATCTCCAGGCCGATGATGCGGTCGGTTTCGTCGTTGCGTGCGGTGAGCATCAGCACCGGTGTGTTGCGGTGCTTGCCGGCGCGCAATTCCCGGCACAGCAGCAGGCCGTCGTCACCGGGCATCATGATGTCGAGCACGATCAGGTCGACGCTGTTGGCTTCGAGGAAGGCGCGCATCTGCCGGCCGTCGCCGACGATGCTGGTGCGCAGGCCGTTCTTCTTCAGGTAATTGCCGACCAGCTCGCGGATTTCGCGGTCGTCGTCGACGATCAGGATGTGATCGACATGTTCCATCGGGCAGGGTCCTGTGCAAGGGAAGTGGGCGCAGTGTACCGAGGGTGCACGTACTTGCCTGCGGGGTTTTGTATTGCAGTGTATCTGGCGCTGGCGTTGATACAGCACGACTTACATCGGCCCCCTGGCGACACATGGGGGATACCTCCTGGGCGTGAAATGGCTCTCGACCGGGGAGCAAGGCTTCCCACACCCGAACGTTGCCCAGGAGAACGACCATGAACTTCAAGACCCTCGCCAGCGCCAGCCTGTTCGCCGTGCTCAGCCTCGGTGCCGTGGCCGCCAATGCCACCAGTGCCGCACCCGCCAGCAACGCAGGCGTGATGCAGTACCACTACGGCGATCACCTGGATGTGAAGCGTGTGCTGTCGGTGAAAGACGACCAGCCCGATGCCTGTGGCGTGGTCAATACGCGCATGGACTACCTCGATTCCAGGGGCCAGCACGAAAGCGTCGACTACCTGACCTACTCTTCGGCAGGTTGCCATGACCATTGATCGACGGCTGTTGATCAAAGCAGGGGGCGTGGCCCTGGCGCTGGTTGGCCTGGGCCTGGCCGGGGGGCAACTGATGGCCCGGGACAATTACGGCGCCATGGCGCCGTTGTCCGGTGCCACCGAATGGATCAACTCGCCACCGCTGGACGCACCGGCGCTCAAGGGCAAGGTGGTGCTGGTGGATTTCTGGACCTGGGACTGCATCAACTGCCAGCGCAGCCTGCCACACGTCAATGACTGGGCGCGGCGCTATGCCGACCAGGGCTTGGTGGTGGTGGGGGTACACACGCCGGAGTACGACTACGAGCATGATGTGGGCCAGCTCAAGCGCAAGGTGGCCACGCTGGGGATTGGCTACCCGGTGGCGGTGGACAACGATTACCAGGTGTGGAATGCCTGGGGCAATCAGTTCTGGCCGGCGCATTACTTCGTCGACCGCCAGGGGCAGGTGCGGCATGTGCACTTTGGCGAAGGGGATTATGCCGGGCAGGAGAAAGTCATACAGGCGTTGTTGGATGAGAAAGGGTAAGCCGGTGCGGCCTTCTTCGCGGGTAAACCCGATCCTTGTAGGAGCGGGCTTGCCCCGCGAAGCAGGCGCTGCGGTCACTCAGGAAAAACTGGCAAAATGCGCCTGCATCCGTTCGGCGTCGGCCTGCTTGCCGCTGAACAGCTCGAACGCCTTCACCGCCTGGAACACCGCCATGTTGCTGCCATCCAGCGTGCGGCAGCCCAACGCCCGGGCCGCGCGCAGCAGCTCGGTTTCCAGCGGGAAATAAATGATTTCAGCCACCCACAACCGCGCATGCAGCAGCGCGACCGGCAGCGGTGTGCCCGGCAGCTTGGCCATGCCTACCGGCGTGGTGTTGACCAGGCCATCGGCCTCGGCCACCGCCGTTGCCAGGTCCGTGCCCAGCACCGCGCGGCCTGGGCCGAAATGCCCGTTGAGGTTGTCGACCAGCGCCTGGGCGCGTGCGGTGTCCACCTCGAACAGCAGCAGTTGCTCAACCCCTTCGCTCAGCAGCGCGTGGGCCACCGCCGAACCGGCACCGCCAGCGCCCATTTGCACCACCCGGCGCCGCGACACATCCGGCAGGCCGCGGCGCAGGCCCTCGGCG
Source organism: Pantoea sp. Ap-967 (assembly GCF_011752565.1). GTDB lineage: Bacteria > Pseudomonadota > Gammaproteobacteria > Pseudomonadales > Pseudomonadaceae > Aquipseudomonas. The sequence goes on along the minus strand of NZ_VWXK01000001.1, from coordinate 278,064 downwards.
AAGCCCAGGCAGTCGGTGTTGTGGCCGACCCGCTTGCCATCCTTGAGCACCACGGTGTTCACCGCGCCGATGCCGCGGGCTTCCTCCGACAGCTCATCGAGCAGCGGCAGAATCGCCTGCTTGAACGGGTAGGTGATGTTCAGCCCGGTGAAGCCGGTGTGTTGCGCCGCATCGAGCAGTTGCGCCAGGGCACTGTCGTCGAGTTGCAACTGGTCGGCATCGATCAGGCGGTAAAGGTAACGCAGGGCCTGGGCATCCCCCTCATGCTCGTGCAGGGCAGGGGTGCGCGACAACTGGATGCCGCGGCCGATCAAGCCAGCAAGGATGGCAGGCTGGCTCATGCGCGTGGCTCCTGGAACATCTCGGCAAAGTGGCTCAGGGCCATGCGGTAGCCGTGGCTACCCAGGCCGCAGATCACCCCGACGGCGATCGACGATACGAACGACAGGTGGCGGAACGGTTCGCGCTTGTGCACGTTGGACAGGTGCACCTCGATCACTGGTAGTTCGGCGGCTACCAGGGCATCGCGGATCGCCACCGAGGTGTGGGTCCAGGCGCCGGGGTTTATCAGGATACCGGCGCAGCGGCCGCGGGCGGCGTGGATCCAGTCGATCAGTTCGCCTTCGTGGTTGGTCTGGCGGAATTCGATTTCCAGGCCGTGGGCATGGGCAGTGTCGGCGCACCCCTGGGCCAGGTCGGCAAGCGTTTCGCGGCCGTACTGGGTAGGTTCACGGGTGCCCAGCATGTTCAGGTTGGGGCCGTTGAGCACGAGGATAAGAGGCTTCATGGGAGGCATCGCTTGTTGTTGTTGGATGCGCTTATGTTTGTACCGGGTGGTTAATTAGGTCAATTGGCCGTTGTGTCGCAGGGGCGAAAGTGGGCGATTATCGGACGGTTATGCACATCGCCATCACGCGTGATCGCTGATTACAGAATCGTAATCTTCACGCCACCCCCCCGATAACCAGCCCCTCTTACAGTCCCTCGCCAACGCTTGTCGACGAGGACTTCAACGTGCCCATCCCCCGCAAAATCGCCTGGCTCTGCCTGCTCTGGGCAGCCTGCGCCAGTGCCCAGGCCAGCCAGGGCCTGAGCCTGGCACAGGCGCTCGACGCCGCCTTCGCCAACAACCCGGAGCTGGCCGCCGCCAGCCGCGAAACCGGCATCGCCGAGGGTGAGCGGCGCCAGGCCGGGCTGATCCCCAACCCAGAGCTGTCCTGGGAGGTCGAAGACACTCGCCGTGCCACCAGCACCACCACCGTTACCCTGAGCCAGGCACTGGAGCTGGGCGGCAAGCGCGGTGCGCGCATCGCCGTAGCCGGCAGCGGGCAAGCCATCGCCCAGCTGGACCTGGAGCGCCAGCACAATGGCCTGCGCGCCGATGTGGTGCAGGCGTTCCATGCCGCCTTGCGCGCACAAACTGCGCTGGAATTGGCGCAGCAGTCCCAGGCCTTGACCGAGCGGGGCCTGCGCGTGGTGCAGGGGCGGGTCACGGCGGGCCAGACACCACCGGTGGAGGCCACCCGCGCCCAGGTGCAGCTGGCCCAGGCCCAGGCCCAGGTGCGCCGCGCGAACACCCAGCGCAGCGTGGCCTACCAGGCCCTGGCGCGCTTGACCGGCAGCCCGCAAGCCAGCTTCGATCAGCTCCAGGCCGCCAGCTTGTCGCCTGGCGCTGCACCCAGCGCCGACAGCCTGCTCGCCCGGGTGGAACAGACTGCGGAATGGCGCCTGGCCGCCGCCCAGGTGGCGCGTGGCGAGGCGACGCTGGGTGCGGAAAAAGCCCAGCGTGTCCCCAACCTCACCGTCAGCCTCGGCAGCCAGTACAGCCGCGAGGACCGCGAGCGAGTCAACGTGGTTGGGCTGTCGATGCCCTTGCCCTTGTTCGACCGCAACCAGGGCAACGTACTGGCCGCTGCGCGCCGCGCCGACCAGGCGCGCGACCTGCGCAATGCCGTCGAGCTGCGCCTGCGCAGCGACACCCACAGCGCGGTCAGCCAATGGCACACGGCCATGCAGGAGGTGGACGCCTACGACCGCACCATCCTGCCCTCGGCGCAGCAGGCGGTGGACACCGCCACCCGCGGCTTCGAGCGCGGCAAGTTCGCCTTTCTCGACGTGCTCGACGCCCAGCGCACCTTGATCGAGGCGCGCGGGCAGTACCTGGACGCCCTGGCCTCGGCCACCGATGCGCGGGCCCAGGTCGAACGGATCTACGGCGACCTTGACCCATCGCGCCACCTTTCCATCAGCAGGAGCAGCAATGACTAACCCACGCAAGATAGCCCTCCTGGCCGCTGCCGTGGCCGTGCTCGGGCTTGGCGGCCTGGCCTGGACCGGCAACCTCGGCCTGGCCAACGTTGTCCACGCCAAGCACGACGAGCACGGCGAAGACGGCCACGGCCATGGTGAACAAGCCGGCGAGGCGCATGAGGAAGAAGAGGGCGCGCTGCACCTGTCCAGCGCCCAGATCGAGGCGGCCGGCATCCAGCTGGCCGCCGCCGCCCCGGGTGAGCTGGGCAACACCATCAGCTTCCCCGGTGAAATCCGTTTCGATGAAGACCGCACCGCCCACGTGGTGCCCCGCGTGCCGGGGGTGGTCGAGGCCGTGCAGGCCGAGCTGGGCCAGGCGGTCAAGCGCGGCGAGGTGCTGGCGGTCATCGCCAGCCAGCAGATTTCCGACCTGCGCAGCGAGCAGCAGGCCGCCCAGCGCCGCCTGGAGCTGGCGCGCCTGACCTTCCAGCGCGAGCAGCAGCTGTGGCAGGAACGTATCAGCGCCGAGCAGGATTACCTGCAGGCCCGCCAGGCCCTGCAAGAGGCCGAGATCGCCCTGGCCAATGCCCGCCAGAAAGTCGCTGCCGTGGGCCCGGCCGGTGCCGGCAACCGCTACGAACTGCGTGCCCCGTTCGATGCCGTGGTGGTGGAAAAGCACCTGACTGTGGGCGAAGTGGTCGACGTGACCAGCAACGCCTTCACCCTGTCCGACCTGAGCCGGGTCTGGGCCACCTTCGCGGTTGCCCCGCGCGATCTGGCCAAGGTCACCCAGGGGCGCAGCGTCACCGTCAGTGCGCCGGACCTGGGGGCCGAGGTCGAGGGCAAGGTCAATTATGTCGGCAGCTTGCTGGGTGAGCAGAACCGCGCTGCCACCGTGCGCGCCAGCCTGGCCAACCCCAATGGCGCATGGCGCCCCGGCCTGTTCGTCAGTGTCGCGGTAAGCGTCGAGCGGTTCAGCGCCGCGGTGGTGGTGCCCGAGAGCGCGTTGCAAACCTGGGAGGCGCAAACGGTGGTGTTTGCCCGTACCGAAGAAGGCTTCCAGGCGCGCCCGGTGAGCACCGGCCGCCGCGACGCCGGCCAGGTGGAAATCACCGCGGGCCTGGCGGCCGGCACCCAGGTGGCTGCCGCTGGCAGCTTCGTCCTCAAGTCCGAGCTGGGCAAGGCTTCGGCCGAGCACAGCCATTGATCGCGGGGACGCTTGCATGTTCGAACGCCTGATCCAATTTGCCATCGAGCAGCGCCTGGTGGTGATGCTCGCCGTGCTCCTGATGGCCGCCGTGGGCATCCACAGCTACCAGAAACTGCCCATCGACGCGGTGCCCGACATCACCAACGTGCAGGTGCAGATCAACACCGCTGCACCGGGTTACTCGCCGCTGGAAACCGAGCAGCGCATCACCTTTGCCATCGAGACTGCCATGGCCGGCCTGCCAGGCCTGCAGCAAACCCGCTCGCTGTCGCGCTCGGGCCTGTCCCAGGTCACGGTGATCTTCGAAGACAGCACCGATATCTTCTTTGCCCGGCAACTGGTCAACGAGCGCCTGCAAGTGGCGCGGGAACAGCTGCCCGAAGGCATCGAGGCCAGCATGGGGCCAATCTCAACGGGCCTGGGCGAGATCTTCCTGTGGACGGTGGAAGCCGAAGACGGCGCGTTGAAGGATGACGGCACCCCCTACACACAGACCGACCTGCGGGTGATTCAGGACTGGATCATCAAGCCGCAGCTGCGCAATGTGCCCGGTGTCGCTGAAGTGAACAGCATTGGCGGGCACGCCAAGCAGTACCTGATCGCACCCGAGCCCAAGCGCCTGGCCGCCTACAAGCTGACCCTCAACGACCTGATCGCGGCGCTGGAACGCAACAACGCCAACGTCGGCGCCGGTTACATCGAGCGCAACGGCGAGCAGTTGCTGATCCGTGCGCCGGGCCAGGTGGCTTCGGCTCAGGACATTGCCAACATCGTCATTGCCAGCGCCGATGGTGCGCCCATTCGGGTCAGCCATGTCGCCCAGGTTGGCCTGGGCGAGGAGCTGCGCTCGGGTGCGGCCACCGAAAATGGCCGGGAAGTGGTGCTAGGCACGGTGTTCATGCTGATCGGCGAGAACAGCCGCACGGTGTCGCAGGCGGTGGCGGCCAAGCTTGCCGACATCAACCGCAACCTGCCCAAGGGTGTGCACGCGGTGACCGTGTACGACCGCACCCACCTGGTGGAAAAGGCCATCGCCACGGTGAAGAAGAACCTGGTCGAGGGCGCGATCCTGGTGATCGCCGTGCTGTTCCTGTTCCTTGGCAACATCCGCGCCGCGCTGATCACTGCCCTGGTCATTCCGTTGTCGATGCTGTTCACCTTCACCGGCATGTTCAGCAACAAGGTCAGCGCCAACCTGATGAGCCTGGGCGCGCTGGACTTCGGCATCATCGTCGACGGCGCAGTGGTGATCGTGGAGAACGCGATTCGCCGCCTGGCCCATGCCCAGCAGCGCCACGGCCGCATGCTGACCCGCGCCGAGCGCTTCCACGAGGTGTTCGCCGCCGCCCGCGAGGCGCGGCGGCCGCTGATCTACGGGCAGTTGATCATCATGGTGGTGTACCTGCCGATCTTTGCCCTGACCGGGGTCGAGGGCAAGATGTTCCACCCCATGGCCTTCACCGTGGTGTTGGCGTTGCTGGGGGCGATGATCCTCTCGGTGACCTTCGTGCCGGCGGCCATCGCGCTGTTCGTCACCGGCAAGGTCAAGGAGGAGGAGGGGGTGGTGATGCGCACGGCCCGCCAGCGCTATGCCCCGGTGCTGGCCTGGGTGCTGGGCCGGCGCCGGCAGGCGTTTGCCGGTGCCGCCGTGCTGGTGCTGCTGTCCGGTGTGCTGGCCACGCGCATGGGCAGCGAGTTCATCCCCAGCCTCAGCGAAGGCGACTTTGCCTTGCAGGCCCTGCGCGTGCCGGGCACCAGCCTGTCGCAATCGGTGGACATGCAAAAGCGCCTGGAGCAGGCGATCATCACCCAGGTGCCGGAGGTGGAGCGGGTGTTCGCCCGCACCGGCACCGCCGAGATCGCCTCCGACCCGATGCCGCCGAACATTTCCGATGCCTACGTGATGCTGCGCCTCCAGGCGCAATGGGCAGACCCGGGCAAATCCCGCGATGCCCTGATTGGCGAAGTCCAGCGCGCCGCCGCCAGCGTGCCGGGCAGCAACTACGAGCTGTCGCAGCCGATTCAATTGCGCTTCAACGAGCTGATCTCCGGTGTGCGCAGCGATGTGGCGGTGAAGGTGTTTGGCGATGACATGGACGTGCTCAACCGCACCGCCGCGCAGATCGCCGCACGCCTGGGCCAGGTGCCGGGGGCGTCGGAGGTGAAGGTGGAACAGACCACCGGCCTTCCGGTGCTGACCATCGACATCGACCGCGACAAGGCCGCACGCCATGGCCTGAACGTGGGCGAGGTGCAGGACGCCATCGCCATTGCCGTGGGCGGGCGCACCGCCGGCACGCTGTATGAAGGTGACCGCCGCTTCGACATGGTGGTACGCCTGTCGGAAACCCTGCGCACCGATGTCGACGGGTTGTCCAGCCTGTTGATCCCGGTGCCGGCCAGTGCCGCTTCGGGCGCTGCACAGGTTGGCTTCATCGCGCTGTCGCAGGTGGCCACGCTGAACCTGCAACTGGGCCCCAACCAGGTCAGCCGCGAGGATGGCAAGCGGGTGGTGGTGGTCAGTGCCAACGTGCGCGGGCGCGACCTGGGTTCGTTCGTTGAAGAGGCCGAGCAGGCGTTGCAGCAACAGGTGGCGATTCCACCGGGCTACTGGACCCGCTGGGGCGGCCAGTTCGAGCAGTTGCAGTCGGCGGCCGAGCGTTTGCAGGTGGTGGTGCCGGTGGCGTTGCTGCTGGTGATGGCACTGCTGTTGATGATGTTCAACAACCTCAAGGATGGCTTGCTGGTGTTCACCGGTATTCCCTTTGCCCTGACCGGCGGGGTGCTGGCGCTGTGGCTGCGGGACATTCCGCTGTCGATTTCCGCCGGGGTGGGGTTTATCGCGCTGTCCGGGGTGGCGGTGCTCAACGGCCTGGTGATGATTGCCTTCATTCGCAACCTGCGTGAGGAAGGGCGCAGCCTGCGGGTGGCCGTCGAGGAGGGGGCTTTGACGCGCTTGCGGCCAGTGCTGATGACGGCGCTGGTGGCTTCGCTGGGCTTTATTCCGATGGCCCTGGCCACCGGCACCGGGGCCGAAGTACAGCGGCCGCTGGCGACGGTGGTGATTGGCGGGATCCTGTCGTCGACAGCGCTGACCTTGCTGGTGTTGCCGGCCTTGTATCAATGGGCCTACAGGCGCGAGGAGGATTGACCTCAGGGCCCTATCGCGACCTCTGGTCGCTCCTACGGACCTCAATCATTTTCCGTAGGAGCGACCAAAGGTCGCGATAGGGCCAGCCCTGCGGCCACATGCCTCAACCCGAAGCCCGTACGCCAGAACCCACATCCGCGCCCGCTTCATCGTGCAACGATATCCGCGATGTCTCCGGCAACCCCAAGCCCCCTACCAGTGCCAGCAGCGCAATCACCACCAGGTAAAACGCCGGTGCCAGGCTGCTGCCGGTCTGCCCGATCAGCCAGGTGGCCACCAGTGGCGCAGTGCCGCCAAACAGCGTGTACGCCACGTTGTAGGTAATCGCCGAGGCGGTGTAGCGGGTACGGGTAGGGAAGCTTTCCGAGAGCAACGCCGCCGTTACCACGCCACTGCTCAAGGCCCCTACCGCCAGCAGGATCACCCCCAACAGCGCCCCGCTCATCGACCCGGAACTGGCCAGCCAGTACGCCGGGAACACGCACAGCATGACCCACAGGCAGGTGAAGCCGATGGTTTTGCGCCGCCCCACCCGGTCCGAGAAGGCCCCGGCCAGCGGGCAGCCGACCGCGGCGAACAGCAGTGCCACGGTGGTCACCAGCAACGACTGGGCGCGGGTGAGGTTGCCAACCAGTTGCAGGTAGGTGGCGAAGTAGGTGGTGAACATGTAGAACGACAACGCCGTCAGCGAGATGAACATGCCCAGGTTGCGAATCGCCCGGCCATGGTGGCGCAGGGTGTCCTTGAGCGGCGAATGTTCATGTTGCTTGCCTTGGGCGACGGCTTCGCGAAATGCCGGCGTCTCTTCCATGCGCCAGCGCAGGTACAACCCCACCAGCCCCAGCGGTGCCGCCACCAGGAACGGAATGCGCCACCCCCAGGCGGCCATGGCGTCGGCCGACAGGCTGGCCTCCAGGCCATAGGCGATCACCGCCGCGCAGGCAAAGGCGGAAAAGGTGGAAACCGGCACGAAGCTGCCGTAGAACGCGCGCTTGTCACGCGGGGCATGCTCCATCAGGTAGGCACAGGCCCCCGCGTACTCGCCGCCGGCGGAAAACCCCTGCAGGCAGCGCGCCAGGGTGAGCAGCGCCGGTGCCGCCAGGCCGATGCTGGCGTAGGTGGGCAGCAGGCCGATCAAGGTGGTGGAGCCGGCCATCAGCAATATGGTCAGCGACAGGATACGCTTGCGCCCCAGGCGGTCGCCCAGGGCCCCGAACACGATGCCGCCCAGCGGGCGCAGGGCAAAGGCCACGGCGAATACCGCGAAGGTCTTGAGCAAGGCCACGCTGGCGTCTTCGCTGGCGAAGAACTGGCTGGCGATCAGCGTGGCCAGGAAGCCGTAGACGGCGAAGTCGAACCATTCGACGAAGTTGCCGATGGCCGAGGCGGCGATGACCCGGCGCAGGGTGGCGGGGGATACCTCATGAGAGGTGGACATGTGCGAGTGCTCCGTTGTCCATAGGCAGCCTGGAAGAATGTGGCACGGTCGGGCCGCGCCATCGTTGTTGTCAGGGCCAGTAGACCGGGGGGCAGGGCGGGGCACTTCTTCGTGTGCGACCTCGGGATACCTGTTACGGCCTGGAAGGCTGCACCGCTTTGGTAGGAGCGAGCGCAGCTCGCGATACGATCCCCCAGGCGGGTTCATTCCTTGAGGGATGTTGCGCCCGCCAGATCGCATCGCGAGCTGCGCTCGCTCCTACCGGGTTAGGGGCGGCCGACGCGCCAGGGGGCGTAATCGAGTTCGCTGTAGCCCTTGGCCACGCCGTGCATGTCGGGCGCAAAGCCCGGCATGCGGCTCAGGTCCAGGGCCAGGCAACGGCTGCTCAGCCGGGACTGCAGGTCGCCGTCCAGGCGAAAGTCATCTGGCCGCAGCGGGTGCGGGTGCAGTTGCACCAGGCAGGCTTCGACCTTGCCCTGGGCATTGGCCTGATAGAACACCGAAGCCCTGCCGACGCTGGTCACCGGTTGATCACGCAGCAAATGCTCCCAGAAAAATGCGCGGCGGGCGTTCGCCTGCGCGAGGCCGTTACCCAGTGGCAACTGCACAATCAACGGTGCAATCACCTCCAGCGTGTCTTTTTCGCCATACATGGCGTTGGGCACCACGGGGTAGATGGTCTTCCAGCACTGCGCCTCGACCAGCTTGGCCAGCGCCTTCTCGTTCGTGCGTTGCACATCGCCCGGCAAGTTCTGGTTGTCTTTCGCCTGAGGCCTGAGCGTTTTGCAGCCAACAGGTACCGAATGCCGGTCGAGGATCAGCTGCAGCCTGGCGACGCCTACCTGCTTGCTGGTAAAGGCTGTGGCAATGCTTCCAATGATGGCGTGTTGCACGTCGTGAATGAAGGCCTTGCGGGCCTGCGCATCCACGTCGGGGGCGGTGCGGGCCTGGCAGCCTGCCAGGGCGGTAACCAGCAGTGCGAGCGATAATGATCTGTACACGTAAACTTCCTTGCAATGGCATGAGCCGGCATGAACGAGGGTGCACAGTATTGTTGAGAGTGAACTCGGAAATTGGGCGGCTGAAGGGTAGGAAGTTTCTGAATGCCTGTGCCGGCGCGGGTGCCGGCACAGGTAATCCCGTTAGAAGCGCACGTCCAGCGCCACTTCCAAGGTGCGCGGCGCGCCCATATAGTACTGCAGCCCGTAGGCCTGCTTGGCGTACACCTCATCGGTCAGGTTGCGCACCCGCCCGGTGACGGTGGTGTGCGCATCGAGCCGGTAGCGGGCGAAAGCGCCATACAGGGTGTAGGCCGGCGCCTTCAGGGTATTGGCGTTGTCTGCGTACACCGAGCCGACATAACGGGCATCCACCCCCGCCGACCAGTCCGGGGTCAGGCTGTAGGTCAGCCACAGGTTGGCCACATTGGCCGGCACGTTCACCGGCGCATTGCCCTTGCGCGACACCGACACCCCGTTGACCGCCTCGTTGAACCGATCGTACTGCGCATCGACGTAGGCGTAGTTGCCTTCGGCCAGCAGTTTCGGCGTTACCTGCAAGCGTCCCGACAGCTCGATGCCGCGGGAGGTTTGCTGGCCGGCCTGGACGGTCAGGTTGGGGTTGCTGGAGTCGCGCACGGCGAAATCCTTGCGCACGATCTGGTACAGCGCCACGGTTGCCGCGCCGCGGCCGTCGAGAACGTCGAACTTGCTGCCCACTTCCCACTGCTCGCCCTTGGACAGGTCGAACAACCCCACATTGGAGTAGGTAGCGGCCGCCAGCGACCCGGCCGGCAGGTCGGCGGCGGTGCTGTATTGCCCATAGAAGCTCACCGCCGGGGTCAGCGCGTAGGTCAGGCCGATGCGCCCGGACAGCGGCTCCCAGCGCCGTTCGAAGTAGGCCGGCGAGGTGGCCGACACCGCGCCGTAGTTGGTCACTTGCATGTCCAGGTAGTCGTAGCGCAGGGCTGTCAGCAGGGCCAGGCGGTCGGTCAGTTGCAGGCGGTTTTCGGCGAACACCGCGCGGTTGCTGGTGACGTGCCGGCGTTGCTTGGTCAGGCCGGCATTCACCCCGGGGATGTCCTGGAAACTGCCGGGGTCGAAGTGCTCCGGGTCGACCACATCGCTCCAACTGCCGGAGGTTGGGTACACGCTCTGGCGCATGTGCGAGTAGTCCAGGCCCAGCGACCATTGGCTGGCCAGGCCGAACAGGCGGTTGTCGTGGCGCAGTTCGATACGGTCGCCCAGCACGCTCTGCTCATGGCGCTGCAGGTAGGGGCTGGAGCGCAGCACGTTGCCGTCGGCGGTGTAGCGGTAGCCTTCGAGGTTGCGGTAATCGCGCTGGGCGCTGTAGTGGTAGAGGGTGTTCTGCACGCTGGTGCTGTCATCGACCTGGTAGTCGAGGATCGAGCGCAACCAGCGTACCCGCTGTTCGTAGCGCCCGTCAGCGACGTTGTAGTTCTCGAAGCGGCGGCTGTTGTCGATCTTCATGGTACTGCGCCCGGGCAGGATCGGTGTGCCCCAGTACGGGCTGCGTTCGCGGTCCTCCTGGTATTCCAGCGCCAGGGTGTGGGTGAGGTTGGGCGCCAGGTCGCTGAGCAGGGAGAAGGCCAGGCTGTCGGTTTGCCGTTCGTTGCGGTCGATGTAGCCGTTGCCCTGGCTGTGGCTGTAGTCCAGGCGCATGAAGTGACGGGCATCGGCGGGGTTGCTGGCCAGGGCCTGGTTGACGCCGAAGGCCACCTCGCTGTCATCGAAACTGCCGTAGCGGATGCGCCCGTCGACGGTGTGCGGGTCGCGGCTGGCGGTTTTGCTGATGTAGTTGATCGAGCCACCGACCGCCCCTGCGCCATGCAGGAACGACGACGGCCCGCCCAGCAGTTCGACGCGGTCCAGCCCCCAGGCGTCCACCGGCCGGGTGGCGCTGCTGTACCCCAGGTTGATGCCGTTGTAGAGCTGGGTGACCTGGTTCTGGGTGAAGCCGCGGTAGCTGACGAAGCCGCCATAGCCGGGGTTGGCCGAGGCGTTGACACCGGTCATGGCGTTGATCACGTCCTGGCTGTCCTTGGCGTCGCGTTGCTCGATCACGCGGCGGTCCGCAACGCTGACCGAGGCCGGTGTTTCGCGGGCCGTCAGGCCCAGCCGCGAGCCGGTATGAATGGGCTCGTCCAGTTGCACGCCGGTCGGTGCTTCGCGCTCGCCATCGATGGTGGTGGCGCTGAGTTCGATGGCGGCGTTGTCCGCCCAGGCGAAGCTGCAGGTGCTCATCATGAGCACCAGGGAGGTCTTGCGGAACATGGTGTAGGGTCTTCCACGCAAAGGTCATGGCTGACGGCGAGCGCGCAGGCAGGCGCGCCCGGCTGAGGTCAGGCGAAATGAATAACGGCTGCGGGGAAGGTGGAGGGTGGAGCGCGGGGCGTGAGGGCAGGGCGTTGCTGGCGCGGCGGTGGTTGCGCCCAGCTGCGCACGACGATGGGCGCCGTGGCGCGGGCTTGCGCCGGGGTGGACGACCAACCGCCGCTGCTGAGCGCCACGGCCAGGCCGAACGAGGAGCACACCGGGCAATCGAGCTGGGCCATGTGCTGGTCACCGCCGGCGCCATCGAGGTCGATGGCCACGCCATGCTCGCTGTTGACGGCGCAGAAACCACCTTCGAGGCCGGCCAGGCGCAGGCCACCCATCTGGCCATGGTGCAGGCCGCACAGCAACAGGCTGAACAGGACGCTGGCATAGAGCGCCCAGGCCGTCAGCGTGCGGGTGTGCCGGGTGATTTTCATGGCGGCGAATCTATCACCCGGACGAACGGCAGGGTAGTGCCTGGGCGCGGCAGGTTGTCGCAGGTCAGGCGGCGCGTTCGAGCAGGTCGAGCAGCTCGACGAATTCCTGGGCCAGCTTGTGGCGCGGCGCCAGGTGCACCAGCGGCACCGAGGCCTGGTGTGACTCGCGCATCTTGATCGAACTGCTCAGGTACACCGGCAGCACGGGCATGCCTTCGTCACGCAGTTGCTCGACCAGGGTCTGGTGCAGCGCGGTGCGCCCGGCGAACTGGTTGACCACCACGCCTTCCACTTGCAAGGCCGGGTTGTGGTCCTGGCGCAGCTCCTCGACCTCGGCCATCACGCTGTGCAGGGCCTGGCGCGAGAAACTGTCGCAGTCGAACGGAATCAGCAGGCGCTCGGCCGCCACCAGGGCGCTGAAGGTGTAGAAGTTCAGCGCCGGAGGCGTGTCGATGTAGATGCGTTCGTAGTCCTCGCCCAGCTCTACCAGCAGCTTGCGCAGCTTGTTGATCTTGAACTTGCTCTCCAGCTTGCTTTGCAGGTCGCTGAGGTCGGGGCTGGCGGTGACCAGGTGCAGGTTGTCGTAGCGGGTGGGGGTAATCGCCACGCGGTGTTTCTTGCCCGAGGCCGTGACCGGGGAGAGGGTTTGCCGGAAGAAGTCGGCGATGCCGGCGGGAATGGCGTCGTCGGTCAGGCCGGTGAGGTAGTAGGTGGCGTTGGCCTGGGGGTCGAGGTCGACCAGCAGGGTGCGGTAACCCTCGGCAGCACTGGCGGCGGCGAGGTTGCAGGCGATGCTCGACTTGCCGACGCCACCTTTCTGATTGAAAACCACACGACGCATGAGACGCTCATCCATGAAGAAGGGAAATGTCAGGTTGGGGTCAATCCTATGACCGAAAGACGACAGTTTTATGACAAGTGTAGAACATGTAGGAGAGCGCGTAGCTCGCGCCGACCATTACGGGTGAGATTCGATATAGCGCCGGTAGAAGTCCAGCGTTGCCAGGTTCTTGTCCTTGGCTTCGAACATGATGTCGAACCGGTCGAGGAACGCCAGCGCATAGCGGTTGGTCCAGTCGTTCCACATCTGCGCGCTGTGTTGATACAGGTCGCGCTTGTTCACCCGCTCCAGCAATGCCGGGATGGTCAGCTTGCTGCCGGCATCAAAGCCCAGTGCCTGCAGGCTTTCGGGTGGCTGCGAGTAGTGCATGGTTGGCCGCACGCCGCGCCAACTGTCGATCACCTGCGCCACCCGCGGGTCGTGCGGGTCGATGTAGTCGCCTTCGTGAATCCAGCAGTGGTGAATGTCCAGCACCACCGGCGCTAGGTCGGCGAGGCTTAGGCAGTCGTCGACGCCGTAGGTTTTCTCGTCGTTCTCGAAGGTGATCACGTTGCGCGCCACCTGCGAAAGCCTTGGCCAAACCTGGCGCACGCCCTCGGCACCCAGGCGCCCGGCAATGTGCACGTTGCACTTGAAGTCCTGAAAGCGCAGGCCATAGCCCATCAGGCGGATCATGTCGGCGTGGTACTCGAACTCGGCCAGGCTGTTTTCCACCACCTCGGCGCGGTCCGAACCCAGTACGCAGTACTGGCCGGGGTGGAACGACAGGCGAATGTCCTGATCCCGGGCCAGGCTGCCGATGGCCGCGAAGCCCGAGGCCATCAGGGCCTGGAACGCGGGGTCGCGGTACAGCGGCGCTACGCTTGGGTGGCTGTAGAGCGGCAGCAGGTCGCTGCTCAGGCGCAACATGCGCAGCATCGGCGGCAGTTCGCTGACGTAGGCCAGCAGGCGCACCTGTGCGTCGAGGTTGTGTTGCACCAGCTCCAGCAGCTTGGCCCGTGCGGCTTCGGGGGCTGCGCTGGAGAGCCAGCGCAGGGTGGTGGTGCGCGGGTTGAAGGGGCGTTCGATGGCGTCCAGGGCCTTGGCCGGCAGGCGCTGGTCGGGATGGCGGTACATGCAGGCGAAGCCCAGGCGGGGCATGGTGAGTCTCCAGAGCAATCGGTGTTGGTTGGACCCTTTCGAGCCACAGAAAGATCACTTCAGCCTGCGCCGGCCGCCCACCGCGTCATCAATCTCCAGGCCGCCGCCGCCCCGGTAGGAGCGAGCGTAGCTCGCGATGGGGCGCGCAGCGGCCCCAGGGTTTCAGCTTCGCGCCTGATAGCGCCGGGGCTGCTTTGCAGCCCATCGCGAGCTTCGCTCGCTCCTACCGGTCGCGTGCGCGTTGGTAACGCGAGCCGCGAACGCCGGTGCCAGGCTTACCGTTCAGGCCCCAGGTTTTTCCAATGCCTGCAACTCATCCTCCACCTGCTGCATCCGCTGCTCGGCCAGGGCCTGCACCTTCTGGTCCCGCGCCGTCTCGCGCATCAACCCAGTGAGCTTTTCGCTCAACTGCTTGCCGGCTTCGGTGTCCTCCAGCGCCTTGGCCTTGGCCGGGTCACGGGTGGCGTCGACGATGGTGGCGAACTCGGCATCGCTGAAGTTCTTCTCGCTGTACAGCTTGAACAGGTCCTGGCGCTGGTCTTCCACCGTCAGGTGCTTGCGCAGCACCTCGGCGATGGTGGCTTCACCGAGCTGCGGGTGGGTGCGGGCGAGCAGGGTGGCCATGCGCTCGATGTTGTGGTCGTAGGCCTCCTGCAGCGGCAGGTTGGCCAGGATCTGCTCCTCGCGGGTGGGTTTCTGGTCGCAGGCGGTGAGGGCAGCAGTGAACAGCAGGGGCAACAGCAACGTCGGGATGCGGGGCATGGGGTGGCCTTGGGCGGGTATTTCAAAGCGTCGATTATACCGAGGTTGGGTTGTCAGCAATGAGCCAGTGCGGTAGAAAATCGCTCGCCCACAGCACGCCGCCATCACCATGCCCAACTGGATCATCCAAACCCCGAGCAGCGACCGCATCAGCGAAGTCGTGGCGTTCATCGACAGCGCCCGGCGCGAGCTTTTTCCAATGCTCGCAGGCTCGCCCCTGCCCAGGGACCTGGCCGATTTTGCCGGCACGTACCTGGCTGGCCGAGGGCACTTCCTGGAAGCGCGGGACCAAGGCCGGCTGATCGCGGGCATCGGCTACCTGCCGTATGACCACCGCTTCGCGCAACTGGACTACCACGGCAAGCGCGTGGTCGAGGTGGTGCGCCTGTTCGTGTTGCCCGAGTACCGCCGTCACGGCCTGGCTGCCGCATTGTTTGCCGCCTTGCGCGAGCATGCCGCCGAAGCAGGTGTGCAGTGCCTGTACTTGCACACCCACCCGTTCCTGCCCGGTGCGATCCGCTTCTGGGAACGGCAGGGCTTTGCGCTGACCGATGTGGAAGAAGACCCGGTGTGGCAGACCACGCACATGGAACATTGGCTGCAGATGTAGGCAAATTCCTACACGATGCAGCGCGGCCCAAACACCCGGTTCATAGGCATTCCCCCACCAATTCCTTACCTTCACGCGCTTTGCATTGAAGAAAGGAACAACCCGGATGGCCCATCTCGCGCTGTACAAGCTCGAACTGCTCGATGAGTTCGAATGCCGTGATGACGACTGGACCTGCAGCGACTTCGAACGCCGGCTGCTGCAGGTTCGGCCCAAGGTATTCAGCCAGGACGCCGCCGGCATCATCGGCATGGCACACAAGGACGGCAGTTGGCCGCGGACGGTGAAGCGTTTCGTGCTGACTCGCCATCAGGCTGGCCAGCCGACCCGCGAACTGTTGCCGCAGGTCGTCGCCAGGTTGTCGGCCCAGGAGCGGCGCGAGTGGGGGCTAGGCGAACCGGCGGCTCAGAACCCGCCCGACAGCGGCCACTCCACCGCCAAACGGATTTGATCGCCATCGAGCTCCGCCTGCGCCGTGTTGCCCCGGTGCACGTTGTGCCGCAGCGAAAAGGTGGTGCCCTTGGCCTTGCCGCTCTGCACCACGTAACGTGCCTCCAGGTCGCGTTCCCAGTGCTTGCCGCCCTTGCCGTAGCCCAGGTAGGCGTAGCCGCCGTTGGGGTCGACATGGGTACCGTCGATGTCGAAGCCGCGCACGTACAGCGCAGTCAGGTTCAAGCCGGGCACGCCATAGGCGCCCATGTTCAAGTCGTAGCGCGCCTGCCATGACTTCTCGTTCGGCGCGTTGAAGTCCGACATCTGTACGGCGTTGGCAATGTAGATGGCCCCGCGGGTGACATAGTCGAACGGCGTGTTGCCGTCCACCTGCTGCCAGCCGAGGCTGAAGCTGTGCGGACCCTGGGCGTAGCGCGAAACCAGGCTCCAGGTGGTGTTGTCGATGCGCCCGGACAACGCCTTGCCGGTGTCGGTGGTGCGGTACAGGTTCAGGTCCAGGCTCAGGCTGCGTCGGTCGTCCAGGGCGTGGGTGAGGGTGCTGCCCAGGTAGCTCTGGTTCCAGGTGTCTTCGTAGCGCGAGGTGTACAGGCTGCCACTGAAGGCCGCGCTGGGGTTCCAGACTACGCCGGCGAGGTCGAAGCTGTTGCCTTGGCGGGCGTTGGAGTAGTTCACCACGAAGCCCTGGTCGTGGCTTGAGGCGTTGCGGTCGGTGCTTTCGTTGAAGTGGCCGGCGACCAGCTTGAGGGTGTCGATTTCACTGCTGGTGAGGAAGAAACCGGTGGCGGTTTCCGGCAGCAGGCGGCTGTCCGAGGAACTGAACACCGGCGTTTTCACCCGTTGCTCGCCGTAGGACAGCACCGTGTTGGACACCCGCACCTTCAGCGCCGCGCCGCCACGGCTGTATTCGTTCTTGGGGTGGCCGTCGTTGTCCACGCCCAGCAGGCGCGCCTTGCCGGCCCGGCCGCCGCCGCTGTCGAGCTGCACGCCCTGGTAGGCGTGGGCATCGACGCCAACGCCGATCAGGCCCTGGGTGAACCCGGACTGGAAGGTGCCCATCAGGCCGTAGGCCCATTCCTCGGCCATGCCATTGCGTTCGCTGCGTGGCTTGTAGGCGTTGCGCGCACCGCTGTTGCGCCCACCGTGCTTGTAGTCGCGCTGGTCATACACCGTTCGGTTGAGCAGGCTCCAGCTGCTGTCTTCGATGAAGCCCTTGCTTTGCGATTGCGCCGAATCTGCCAGCGCGAAGGGCGCCAGGCTAGCCAGTGGCAGGCTGAGCAGCAGGCACTTCATTGCCCGCCCTCCAGCTGTTGCAACTGGGCGGCGAAGCGCGCCTTGGCCCGTGCCGGCAGCGCCTCTGGCAGTTCTGCAGGGGCACCATCCCCCACCTGCACCACCATCACCATGCCCATGGCCAGGTGTGGAATGCACTGGATGCCGTACACCCCAGGCACCGTGAAGGTCTGCTCGTAGGGCTGGTTGAGCTTGCTCTTGAACGCCTCGGCACCGGCTGGCAGCAACCCGGGCACGCTGGCCGCGTTGTGGCCGCTCTGGGTGGGCAGGAAGCGCACCGTGTCGCCCGGAGCGATGCGCAGGTGATCGGGTTCGAAGACCATGGCCCCGGCGGGGCCGCGGTTGAGCATCTTCACTTCGTGCACGTCAGCCCAGGCTGGGGCGGCGGTCAGGGCGCTGGCGAGCAGCAGGGCGGCAGGGCGCAACAACATGGCAGGAACTTCCTGGTTCAGGGGGCGCGAAAACGCAGGATGCGCGCGCCGTCGTAAGGGTCGGTAAGGTAATGGGCGTGCACGCCGAAGGTGCTCAGCAGGCGCTCGGGGGTCAGCACCTCAAGGGGCTTGCCCAGGGCGACCAGGTGGCCTTTGTCGAGCACCGCCAGGCGGTCGCAGGTCAGCGCCTGGTTGAGGTCGTGCAGGGCCACCAGGGTGGTCACCGGCAACGCCTGCACCTGCTGCAGCAGGCTCAGCTGATGCTGGATGTCGAGGTGGTTGGTCGGTTCGTCGAGCAACAGCACCTGTGGGCGCTGGGCCAGGGCGCGGGCAATGTGCACGCGCTGGCGCTCGCCGCCGGACAGTGAGTTCCAGATGCGCGTGCGCAGGTGCGTGGCGTCGAGGTCGGCCAGGGCCTGTTCGACAATGGCGCGGTCGGCGTTGGAAAACGGCGCAAGCGCCGACAACCAAGGCGTGCGCCCCAGCGCCACGGCATCGAACACGCTGATGGCGTCGAGGGTGTCGGCCTGCTGCTCGACCAGCGCCAGGGTTTGCGCGATGCGCCGGCGCGGCAGGCGGGCCAGCGGTTCACCGAGCAGCTGCACGCTGCCGGTACCCGGTGTGCGCAACCCGGCCAGCAACTTCAGCAGCGACGACTTGCCCGAGCCATTGGGGCCAACGATGCCCAAGGTTTCGCCAGCCAGCACGGTGAGGTCGATGTTGCACAGCACGGTATTGCCCGACAGTTGCAGGCCCAGGCCGCTGCAGGCAAGGGGGGCGAGCTGGGCGGTAGGCATGGCGGTCATGGGCGCCCCCGGCGGCTGACCAGGATCAGCGCGAACACCGGTGCACCGATCAACGCGGTGACCACGCCCACCGGAATCACCTGGCCGGGGATCAGCGTGCGCGACAGCACGTCGGCGGCAATCAGGAACAGCGCACCGCCCAGGGCGCTGGCCGGCAGCAGGCGGCTATGGCCGGGGCCGAGCAGCAGGCGCAGGGCGTGGGGGATCACCAGGCCGACGAAACCGATGGCGCCGACGATCGACACCATCACTGCCGTCACCAGTGCGGCGCAGCTAATCAGCAGCAATTGCGTGCGGCGCACGGCGATGCCCAGCGAGGCGGCCGAATCGGCGCCGAAGGTGAAGGCATCCAGCGCCCGGCGGTGCCACAGGCACACCGCCAAGCCAAACAGGGCCACCGGCAGGGCCAGCCACACCGACGGCCAGCGCACCCCGCTGAGGTTGCCCAGCAGCCAGAACAGGATGCCGCGGGCTTGCTCGGCGGTGGCCGACTTGGTGATGAGAAACGCGGTGAGGGCATTGAACAGCTGAGAGCCGGCAATGCCGGCGAGAATCACCTGGGCATTGTTGCTACTCGGCCCGGCCGCACGGGCCAGTACCAACACCAGGGCGAACGCTGCCAGCGCGCCGATGAAGGCGCCACCGGACATGCTCAGGGCAACACTGCCCAGGCCCAGCAGGCCAACCAGCACGGCGCCGGTCGAGGCCCCGGCAGACAACCCCAGCAGGTAGGGTTCGGCCAGCGGGTTGCGCAGCAGCGCCTGCAGAATCACCCCACAGGTTGCCAGGCCCGCGCCGCAGGCGGCGGCGACCAGGGCGCGGGTCAGGCGGTAGTTCCAGACGATGCCGGCGTCGATTGGGTCGACCGGGTAGCCCGCTTGCCACAGGTGGTTGGCCAGCACCTGGAAAACCACCTGGGGCGACAGGCTGGTTTCGCCAATGGCGGTGCCTGCGAGCAAGGCGGCAACCAGGGCCAGCAGGGCCAGGGCGCTGTAGGGCAACAGGCGTTTCATCACTGGGCTGCTTTACCGCTGGCAAAGGCCGCAGACAGCGTCTGCAGGCCGCGGAACAGGCGAATGCCGGCCTGCATGGCGTCGGCGTCGAGCACGATGATGCGGTTGTGCTTCACCGCGTCCATGTTGCGCGTGACCGGGTCTTTATGCAGGAATTCGAGCTTTTTCTGGTAATCGTCGGCCGGGAAGCGGCGGCGGTCCATGCGCGCGATGATCAGCCAGGTCGGGTTGGCCTTGGCCAGGGTTTCCCAGCCCACGGTCGGCCATTCCTCAGTCGACTCCACCACGTTGCGCACGCCCAGGGTGCGCAGCATGAAGTCGGCCACGCCTTGGCGGCCGGCAACATAGGGGTCGATGTCGAGGTCGGCGCTGGAGAACCAGAACAGCGCCGAGGTGTTGGCCAGGTCCTTGCCCGCCAGCTGCTGGCGGGCGCTGTCCAGGCGGCCCTTGAGGTCGGCGTTCAACGCCGCACCGCGGTCTTGCACATCGAAGATCTCGGCCAGTTGGCTGACGCTCTTGTAGATGCTGTCGACCTGGAAGGCCTGCAAGCGGGTGCCGTCGGCGCCCACCAGGTTGTCCTTGCCTTCGCAGTCCGAGGGCAGCAGGTAGGTGGGGATGTTCAGCTCGCCGAACTGCTCGCGGGTGGCCACCACGCCCTGGGCGCCGACCATCCATTCGAACTGCACGGCCACCAGTTGCGGGCGCTTGCCGACCACGGCCTCGAAGCTTGGGTCGTTGTCGGCCAGGCGCGGCACCTTGGCGTTCACCGCCTGGTACTCGGGCAGCACATTGTTGAACCACAGCGACGTGCCGGCCAGCTTGTCGCCAAGGCCCAGCGCATAGAGCATTTCGGTGCCGGCCTGGCCGATGGTCACGGCACGCTCAGGGGCCTGGGCGAAGGTCTGCGGCACGCCGCAGTTGTCGACGGTCAACGGGTAGTGGGTAGCGGCGGCCTGGGCCAGGCCGGCCAGGCTCAGGCCAGCGAGCAGGGCGGTAGAGCGAAGCAGCATGCGGGTGATCTCCTATCGAATGGTTCTGGTGAGGAACGCACGGACAGGCATCGCCGCGCCTTTGCAGGCGCAAAGGCAACACAGATGGCCATCCCGGACACCCCGCCGGTTGGTGAATGTTTGCCGGCAGGTCTCCTGACTGGTGCGTCATGGCCCGGCTCCGGCCTTCCCGGGCATTGGCCCAGTGGCATCGATGGAGCAGGCTCGGCACCTACAGTTGCGGGGGCAGTTCCGATTGGCGCGCCGTGCAGGCGGGCCCGGGATTCCCTATTAGTTCCGTGGTGGAAACCGGCGGGCCGCATGGTAGACCATCGGGCCGCCGGGCAAAAGCGCAAATCAGAAGTACTTGAGCCAGCGAAGGTCGCGCCGGCGCGCCTTGAGTCGGGCAAACCAGCGCACCGGCAGGTACAACGCCACGGCCAGCAGTACCGCGCTCAGCCATACCGAGGCGATGCTGTCGAAGCCGAAGTAGTCGCCGTGGTTAAGGCCCAGCAGCGCCACGCAGGCCAGGTACAGCAGCTTGAGCACGTACAGGTGCAGCAGGTAGAAGAACATTGGCGCTGCGCCGAACACGGCCAGGGCGCTGATCCAGCGGGCAAGCCCGGCGCGCTCGAAGGCGCGCAGCAACAGCAGGCCGCAGCCCAGGGTCAGGGCCAGGAACAGCAGTGATGGCGGGTACTTGGTGATGTTGAAGAAGCTCATCAGCGTCTGCGTCACGGTCGGGTAGCCGCTCCAGGGGGCTTCGCCGTAGCCGTTGTAGATGCGCAGCACCATGAAGCCGAGCAGGGCGATCACTCCGGCCAGCAGCAACCGGTGCTGGCGCTCGCCGGCCTCGCTGCCACGGGCGAACCAAGGGCCGATGCAGTAGCCCAGGGCGATCACGCCGATCCATGGCAACACCGGGTAGGAGGTGCGCAGGCGCAGGGTGTCGGACACTTCCAGCCAGCCGCGGTCGTGGAGGATTGCCCACGGCACGTGCAGCGCCGATTCCACGCCGAAGTGCAGGCCGTCGAGCAGGTTGTGCCCGGCGATGATCGCGGCGCCCAGGGCGAACAGGGCGGGGCGTGGCAGCCACACCAGCAGCGACAGGGCTATCATGCTCACGCCGATGGCCCAGATCACTTGCATGTAGACCACGCTCGGTGGCAGCTGGAAGGTCCAGGCGAAGTTGACCAGGGTGAACTCCAGCACCACCAGGAACAGGCCGCGCTTGAACAGGAACGCCGAGACGTCGCTGCGGCCCTGGTACTTCTCGCCGTACAGCCAGGCCGACAGGCCGGTGAGCAGGACGAACACCGGGGCGCACAGGTGGGCCAGGGTACGGCTGGCGAACAGCGACGGTTCGGTGACGTCGATGGTCATCGGGTCGCTGACCTGGCGGTGCAGGAAGAAGGTTTCGCGCACGTGGTCGAGCAGCATGAACAGGATCACCAGGCCGCGCAGGGCATCGATGCTCTGCAGGCGCTGGGTGAGCAGGGTGGGGGTGGCTGAGGCGCTGGTCATGGAAAGGGTCGCAGGCAGGAATGAATGTCAAATGAAACGTTATCTTATAACTAATTCATTTGCGGTTGATAGCGATTTTTTGTATAGCCTGGGCTGGCCCTCTTCGAGACTCGCGTCTTCACCCGTTTACGGTGGATGAACTGGTAGGAGCGAGCGCAGCTCGCGATGGGCTGAAAACCGGGGCCGCTGCGCGCCCCATCGCGAGCTACGCTCGCTCCTACCAGGGGCGGCTGAAATCAGAAGGTGTAATCCACGGTGGCGAAATACGACCGAGGCGCCCCCATCACCCATTGCTCGCCACTGAACGCCGAGGCCACGTACGCCCGGTCGAACAGGTTGTTCACCTGCAACCCCAGGCGCACATCCGGCAGCACCTGCCAGCCGATGTTGGCATCGACCACGGTATACCCCGGCGCACTTTGGCTGTTGGCGCTGTCGGCATAGCGCGCATCCACGTAGCGCGCGCCAATCCCGGCCTCGACCTGCTGGCCAAAGCCCTTGCTCAGCCAAAGGTTGGCGGTACGCCGTGGCACATTGGCGGGTCGGTTGCCGGCACGGTCCATGGCCACGTCATCCACCACCTCGTAGAAATCGTCGTAGCGGGCCCGCACCAACGCGGCGTTGGCCGACACCTGCCACTGGTGCGCCAGGGCCAGCTCCAGCGATACCTCCAGGCCGTCGGAGGTCTGCTGCCCGGCCTGCTGTGCGTCATGGGTGAGCGGGTCATCTACCAGCAGTTTCTTCTTGACGATATGGAACGCTGCCAGCGTCCACTCGCCACGGCCCTCCCAGAAGCGCTGCTTCAGGCCCAACTCGGTCTGCCTGGCCTCGGTCAGGTCGAAGTGCATCTGCTCGGGGCTGAGGCTGACCAGGTTGTCCACGCCATCCTGGCTGGTGGAGTACTGGCCATACAGGGACAGGGCGTCGTTGACTGCGAACACCAGCCCGGCACGCCAGTTGCCGCCTTGCAGGCTGCGGTCGCTGCGGCTGGCATCGATGAGGTTGTCGCGGTCGATATGGTTCTGGTCGCGGCGCACCCCGGTTACCAGCGACAGGCGCTCGGTGAGTTGCAGGCGGTTCTCGGCGAACAGGGCGAAGGTGTGGGTGGTGGACAGCGTCTGCCGTTCGCCTGCTGGGTCGCGCTGGAACCAACCCGGGGTCGGTTGCCACGGGTCGAGGTAGTCGCCGCCCAGGCCGTTGCTGCGGTCGACGTTGAAGCGCACCTTGTTGTACTCCACGCCAACCAACGTCTTGCTGGCAAGGCCGAACAGGCTGTGGTCGAAGGTGAAGGTCTGGCGGTCGCCGATCTGCTCCTGGTTGTGGCGGATTTCCAGGTAGCCCTGGCGCTCCAGTTGCTCGCGCTCGGGGTCCCAGCTGTAGTTCTCGGCGTTGCGCCAGTGGCGGCGGCTCTTGATGTAGTAGAGCTGGTTGCTGGCGCTGAGCTGGTCGTTGATCGCCCAGTCGGTGGTCAGGCGGGTCCACTCGTCGTGGTAACGCTGCACGTCGTTGTCGACGTTGTAGTTCTTCTTGCGCAGGCTGCTGCGGTAATGGCCGTCGATCAGCGGCGTGCCGTAGTAGTTGGCCGGTTGCGCATCGCCGCGCTCGTGGGCGAGGGTGAAGCTCAGGTCGTCGCTGGCGTCGAAGCGCAGCGCGGCGCTCAGGGCCAGGCTGCGTGAGTCGGTGCGGTCGACCCAGCCGTTACCGGCCTGCTGGTTCAGGGTCAGGCGGTAGCTCAGGCGTTCGCTGAGGCTGCCGCCGCTGTCCAGGCCCAGTTGCTGGCGGTCCCAGGAACCGTAGCCCAGGCGCAGGTGGTTGCGAATGTCGCCGGTGAACGGCTTTTTCGGGATCACGTTGACCACCGCGCCAGTCGCGCCTTCGCCATACAGCACCGAGGCCGGGCCACGGATCACGTCGATGCGCTCGACCATCCACGGGTCGACCGGGAAGGTCTGGGTGCCGGCGCCGGTGTACAGGCGTGCGCCGTCGAACAGGGTCATCACCGAGCCGTGGCCGGTGAAACCCCGGGCCGACAGGCCGGTGCCGCCATCGCCTGGGTTGCCGATGAAGGTGATGCCGGGCGAGCGGGTGACGGCGTCTTGCACGGTGAGGTCGTTGCGCTGCTCGATCTGCGCAGCCGTGATGCTGGTGGTGCTGGCTGGGGTGTCCAGGGCGCTGAGGTTCAGCCGCGAGCCGGCCTCGGTCGGCGTGGCCAGGTCGATGCGTTGTGCGTCGTGGCTGCCGTTGATGGCCGTGGCAGGCAGGGCCAGCACGGGCTCGTCGGCCAGGGCCGGGAGGGCGACGGCCAGGCAGGCCGCCAGAGGGTGAAGCTGGATGAATCGGGACATGTCGTTCCACTGTTGCAGGAATGAATGCATCCCGGTGGAAAACACGCAAAGGCGTACCCCACATGCAGGTGCGCACGCAGGTACCGGCCTGCGCCCGCCCACCGCGGGTTGCCAAGTAATGTTCCAGGCCGGTCTCCGGGCTTGCGAGGGGCATGAGGCCTTCACCTTCCCATGCTGGCGCACAGTGGTGTGTCGAAGGCATCGCTCGCTTACCGTTGCGGGGGCAGCGCCGGACTTGTCGTGGACCACGACGCACCGGCTTCCCGTTTCACCCTGCGCACGGCGGCGCAGGACACCTGAAAACGGCGCGCAGTTGAGCATCGAAAGGCCATCACGTCAAATACGCACGTGCAGGGAAAAATGTGATGAATCACCGGGTTGTGCGTTTTTATGGATTTTTTTTCGAACTTTTGCGCCTGGCGCAGTCTCGAACTGCACGTTCGCACTCAACACAACGTCATGGAGACTTCGTGCATGCTCGCCCGTAACCTGCTGCGCCACACCTGCCTCGCCACCCTGCTTGCCAGCCCACTGCTGGCCACGGCGGCACCGAGCACCGAACCGCTGTTCAGCGTCGGCCTGCTGGGCGCCTACGACAAATTCAAGTTCGAAGGCGGCAGCGAATCGGACAAGGAACACTTGGGCCAGGGCGGCGTCTTTGCCACCTTCGGCAACAAGCTGACGGCCGAGTCCGGCTTCATCTACCAGATCGGTGCCGAAGCCAAGTACGGCAAGAAGAACGACAACAAGCTCAAGGAAGCCCAGGCCGACCTCGACCTTGGCTGGCGAGCCGCGCTGGACGCGCGCAACTTCGTCGATGTGACGGTGGGCGGTGGCTACAGCTGGACCCGTTTCGAACCCGAGATCAACGACCTGGACACCCGCCTGACCTACAAGTCGCCGTTTGCCAAGGCTGCGCTTGGCTACAACCACCAGTTCGATGCCTCGACCCTGCGCGTGGAAGTGGGAGCGCGCCGCAGCATCGATGGCCGCGCGCGGCTGAAGGTGGACGACTTTGGCAGCGACAGCGTCGACATGAAAGACCGCACCAACCCCTATGCCGAGGTCACCTTGCTGATGAACCAGCAGGGCGGCATGCCGGTGCAGGCGGGCGTTTACTACACCCGTACCGAGTACAAGCTGGATGAAGACTCGGACGTGGCCGACAACAACAAGCTCAAGCGTGACGAGTTTGGTTTCAAGGTTGGCCTGGCGTTCTGAGGTTGATGTAGGCAGGCTTGGCCCTGATCGCGAGCTGCGCTCGCTCCTACCGGGATAATTGTGCAAATCCCGTAGGTGATCACCCAGCCCTGCGGGCTGCGCTGTCGCGCAGGGAACATTGCCCCGCGAACACCGGCGAAGCCGGTGCCATGCACCACGGTGCTTGCTTCGCGGGTCAAGCCCGCTCCTACAGAAATATCAGTTAAATCAAATATTTACGATTTTTTCGTAGGAGCGAGCGCAGCTCGCGATGGGGCCTTCACCGGCTAACGCCCGCGCCGGCGCGACACCCGGGCCTCGATGTTCTTGCGCCCAATCAGCAGCGGTGGTTTCTCCACCACCGGTTCATCGGCCAACCACTTGTACATCACCAGGCAGTCGACCAACCCCAGGCGTGCATGGCGGTAGGCCTTGGGCAAGCGCCCGACGGTTTCGAAGCCCAGCTTGTGCCACAGCGCCACGGCCACTTCATTGCTGGCCACCACCGAATTGAACTGCAATGCCAGGAAGCCCTCCTGGCGGGCCAGCTTCTGCGAGTGCTCGCACATCAGCCGGGCCACACCACGGCCACGGGCGGCCTCGCACACCATGTAGCCGCAGTTGCCAACATGGGCGCCGGGCCCGGCAGCATTGGCCTTGAGGTAGTAGGACCCGAGCAGCTCGCCGTCCTGCTCGGCCACCAGCGTGCGCAAGGGCAGCTCCAGCCACAGCTGGCGGGCCTGGGCAAGGCTCAGCGCGGGGTCGAAGGCATAGGTTTCGCGGGCCTGGACAACGGCCTGGAAGGTGGGCCAGAAACGCTCGAAGTCGGCGGGCGTCATGGGGCGGATATGGATCATGGCGGTTCCTGCTGTGGCTAGGCCGCCAAGTCTGGGTAACGCGGCGCCGTCGCGCAAGGGCGACGACGCCCTTGGCGTCAGCCGTTGGCCTTGCCTACTGCATCCAGGGCACGGGCCGAGTAGACCAGCGCGGCGCCGGCGTTCATCGCCACGGCCACGCCCAGGGCTTCGGCGATTTCTTCACGGCTGGCGCCGTGCTTGACGGCCTGTTGCGAATGCACGGCGATGCAGCCGTCGCAGCGCGTGGTGACGGCCACGGCCAGGGAAATCAGCTCGCGGGTCTTGGCGTCCAGGTGGTTGGTCTTGGCGCCGGCACCGCTGGCGGTCATGTAGCCGGCCACGGTGTCGGGGGAGAGTTGCTTGAGGTCGCCGATGCCGGCCATCAACTGCTTACGGTAGGCGTCCCAGTCCATCATGCTCATCGTCTTCACCTTGGCAAGGTTTCTGGAGGAGCTTTCAGGCTAGACCAATTTGCGCCTGCCGCCGGCGGCGGCGACAGGCGCAAGGGGGCTTCAGATATACACGAACACCAGCACCAGGGCGGCCACTACCAGCCACTTTTCCAGGTAGTAGCGCATGCGGTTGCGCTTCTTCAGTGCCTTGCCGCGCTCGCGGATCTTGTAGATGCGGGTGAACAGGCGGTTGATGCCACCGGTCTTGTCGTTGGCATCGTTGGGCGCTGCGGCGGCGGCCATCACATTGCGGCTGAACCAGCGGTTGAAGGCGGTGGCCCAACGGTACTTGAGCGGGCGTTCAACGTCGCAGAACAGGATGATGCGGTTGTGCTCTGTGGTGTTGGCCGCGTAGTGGATATAGGTTTCGTCGAAGATCACGCCTTCGCCATCACGCCAGGAGTACTTTTCACCGTCCACGTCGATGTAGCAGCCATCGTCGTTGGGGGTGTCCAGGCCCAGGTGGAAGCGGTAGGAACCGGCGTACGGATCACGGTGGCGCACCAGCTTGGCACCCGGTGGCAGGGTGGCGAACATTGCCGCCTTGACCGTGCCGATGCCTTGCAGCAGCTCGGTGGTGCGGGGGCACAGGGACATTGCCGACGGGTGGCTTTCGCCGTACCACTTCAGGTAGAAGCGCTTCCAGCCGGTCTTGAAGAACGAATTGAAACCAACGTCGTCATAGTTGTCGGACTTCTTGATTTCACCCACGTGCAACAGCTGCTGTGCTTCGGTGCGAATCTCCTGCCAGTGATCCTTGAGCGGTTGCAGTTCGGGGAAGGCTTCCACCGGAAGGTAAGGCTTGGCCGGGTGTTTGGAGAACAGGTAGAGGAAGCTGTTGACCGGGGCCAGGAAACTGGAGTGGTCGCCCAGCTGACGGGTCAGCTTGTGGCGTACCCGACCGCGCAGGTGAACATAGGCGATCGAGAGGACGAAGATCAGTACGAGTGCAATTTTCATGGACGGTTACTTGTCGAAAAATGGCCATGCGCCATGGCTTAAGCCCGCCAGCATAAACAATCATCGGGTTAGTTTGTACATATTGTTACGTCAATTCGGCGCGACTTAGGTGGAATAGCCTATGGTTTGCGCAAACGTTTCATGCGAGGGAGTTGCCATGGTTCAGGACATTCGCCCGAGTGGCGTTCCCTTCAAACGGCTGTTCTTCGCCCTGCCGGTCAGCGACGCCCAGCGCCGCGCCGTCGCCCAGTGGCGGCGCGGCCTTAGCCTGCGCAGCGGCAAGCCGGTGCCCAGCGAGAATTTTCACCTGACCTTGCTGTTTCTCGGTGATGTGGATGCAGCCCAAGTGCCCGCGATCTGCGCAGCAGTAGACAACCTGACCCTGCCAGGCAGGGCGATTCGCCTGCTGCTCGACCGGCTGAACGCCTGGCAGCGCGCCGGTGCGCTGGTGCTCGAACCCCAGGAAACGCCCTTGGCACTGCGCCAACTGGTGTATGCCCTGCAGCAGGCGTTATTGCCGATGGGCTTCGCGGAGCAGGGCCGCGACTACCGCCCGCACCTTACCTTGTCGCGGGATTTTCGCGGGCAGGCACCGGAGTCGGCCCAGGCCCCGGACTTTCATTTCAGCGCCCGCCACTTCACCTTGTACGAGTCGCGCAAGGGCCGCTACTGGCCGCTGGCGCAATGGCCCCTGGCGAACTAACGCCGCTCAGGCGCGCTGGTGGCCAGCGCGGGTGAACAACTGCTCGCCCAGGGTGCGAGCCTTGCGCAGGTGGGCGGCGGCGTCCGGCCCCTCGCTGTCTGCCAGCAAGGTCGAACTGAGCACCTTGGCGCCGCAGTAGTCGAAAATGCCGTGGTCGATCTGCACGCGCATTGCTTCGCCATAGCCATGGCGCTCGAAGGTGCCCGCATCGGCGCCGGCCACGCCGACCAGATGCACCCTCAGGTCGTGCAGTTTCTTGGTGTTCACGCCGCCTTCGTAGTCGAATGCCCAGCCATTGCTGAACACCCGCTCGACCCAGCCCTTGAGCAGCGCCGGCAGCGACCACCAGTAGATCGGGTAGACCAGTACGAGGGCATCGGCGCGGTCGATACGCGCCTGCTCCAGCAGCACGTCGGCCGGCGGCGGGGCGAGGCGGCGGTGCACGGCATGGTCGGCCAGGCTGAAGCGCGGGTCGAAGCCTTCGCGGGCCAGGTCGGCGATTTCACTGCCGTGACCGGTACTGGCCAGGCCGTCGGCAACCTGCTGGGCGAGGGCGTGGGTAAGCGAGTCGGGGTCGTGGTGGCCGATCACGATCAAGGCGTGCATGGGGCTTCTCCAGAGTGGGGGTGCGGTTGGGCCTTGAGCGCTATATACTCAAGGTAAGTTACGATTGGTAAGTTACTTTTGGTAGGTTATTCATGTCAAGCGATGACACGGCAGCACCGCGCAAGCGGCTTTCCCGGGAACAACGGCGTCGCCAGCTGCTGGACGTGGCCTGGCAATGCGTGCGCCAGCAGGGCACCGACGCGCTGAGCCTCGGCCACCTGGCGCAGGAGGCTGGCGTGACCAAACCGGTGGTATACGACCATTTCGAAACTCGCACCGGGCTGTTGGCGGCGCTTTACCAGGATTACGACGCCCGGCAGTCGGTGATGCTGGAACAGGCGCTGGCCCATTGCGAGGCGACCCTCAGCGGGCGCGCCGGGGTGATTGCCGGGGCCTATGTGGACTGCGTGATGAGCCAGGGCCGGGAGATGCCCGGGGTGGCGGCGGCACTGGCGGGGTCACCGGAAATGGAGGCATTGAAGCGGGCCTACGAGCAGCCGTTTCTCGACAAGTGCCAAGCCGCACTGGGGGCCTTTGCTCGCCGTGGCGCGATAGGTGCAGCGGGCATGCGTTTGCTGATCGGGGCGGCCGAGGCGTTGTCCCAGGCGGCAGCGGCGGGAGAGCTGGAGGCCGAGCAGGCCAAGGCCGAGTTGCAGGCGGCCATCATCGCCATGGTCGAGCGCCAGGCGTGAAGCGAGGGGATCACCCAGCCCTGCGCGCGGCGACTCCCTGTAGGAGCGGGCTTGCCCCGCGAACACCGGCAAAGCCGGTGCCATCCACCGCGTCGCTTGCTTCGCGGGGCAAGCCCGCTCCTACAGGGTTCTTCGTTGAACCAGATTGTTCCATCAGGTCGGGCTTAAACCGGCAGGCTCTGGTAGGGCAGTTCCTCCCCAGGGCTGCGGGCGAACTGGCGCTTGTACTCGCGGCTGAACTGCGATGTGCTCTGGTAGCCCACCCGGTGCGCCGCCTGCGCCACACCCAATCCCTCGCCAATCAGCATCTGCTGCGCCTTGAGCAGGCGCAGGCGCTTGAGGTACTGCATGGGCGCCATGTCGGTGCAGCGCTTGAAGTGCTCATGGAAGGTCGAAACGCTCATGTTCGCGCAGGCTGCCAACGCCTCCACGCTTAGCGGTTCGGTGAAATGCTCGCGCAAATGCGCCAGTGCCGCGCCAATACGGGCGAAATGCCCCTGCTGCTCGACCAACGCCCGCAACACCCCGGCCTGGGGGCCGCGCAAGGCGGTGTACAGCACCTCGCGCATCCGCGCCGGGCCCAGCACCCTGGCATCCACTGGGTCCTGCAGGCATTGCAGCAAGCGCTCGACGCTCGCCCGCATCGGCGCATCCAGCGCCGCCGAAGTCATCGACTGCGGGGTCTGGGCCTGCACCGCGCTGTCCGGGGCCAGGCCCATGCTCTGCACCAGTTCGCCCAGCACGCCGCGGTCGATGTCCACCGCCACACCCAGCAGCGGCGCCTGGGCAGTGGCGAACGTTTCGCACATGAACGGCACCGACAGTGCCTGCACCAGGTAATGCCCGGCGCCGTACTCCAGGGTACGTGGGCCCAGGCGCGCCAGCTTGCTGCCCTGGGCCAGGATCATCAGGCTCGGCTCGTAGATCTGCGGGCTGCTGGCCACGTAGTGCCCCCAGCTCAATACCTGCACCTGGGGCAGGTGGGTGGGGACGAAGCCGGGGCGGGTGGCCAGGCGGCGGATCAGCGCGCACAGCGGGGCGTTGGCGTCGACGTGGTGGGTCAGTTGCATGGTAGGCCTGGGCGGAGAATCGGACGCTTGCATCATCGCAGATTACCGGCTTGGCGCCAGGTGCCGGTGGGTAAGTCCGGAGAATCAGGCATGGATGCCGGAGAATCAGCCGTGGGCCGCGCGGATGCGGGCGCGCAGAATGCGCGCCCTGAATCGTTTCACTTCCCAGCGAGGTCCTGCATGTACACCGCCATCGGCTACGCCGCCCAAACCCCGACCAGCCCCTTGGCCCCCATGACCTTCGAGCGCCGTGCGCCGCGCCCGGACGACGTCGCCATCGACATCCTCTACTGCGGCGTGTGCCACTCCGACATCCACCAGGCGCGCAACGAATGGGGCATTGCCGTGTACCCGCTGATGCCTGGCCACGAAATCATCGGCCGGGTCACCGCCGTGGGCGACCAGGTGACCGGCCACAAGGTCGGCGACCTGGTGGGTGTCGGCTGCATGGTCGACTCTTGCCGGCACTGCGAAGCCTGCGCCAAGGACCTGGAGCAATACTGCCTGGAAGGCCCGACCATGACCTACGCCACCCCGGACCGGGTTGATGGCAGCAACACCATGGGCGGTTATTCCAACAGCATCGTGGTCAGCGAGCACTTCGTGGTGCGCATTCCGGCTGGCATGGACCTGGCCAGTGCCGCGCCGATCCTGTGCGCCGGCATCACCACCTATTCGCCGCTCAAGCACCACGGCGTAGGCCCTGGCCACAAGGTCGGCATCCTCGGCATGGGCGGCCTGGGCCACATGGGCATCAAGCTGGCCAAGGCCCTGGGCGCCGAGGTGACCTTGTTCACCCGTTCCCAGGCCAAGGCCGAGGAAGCCCGTCGCCAGGGCGCCGACCATGTGATCGTGTCCACCGACGCCGAGCAGATGCGTGCCGCGGCCGGGCGCTTCGATTTCCTGCTCGACACCATTCCGGTACAGCACGACCTCAACCCGTACCTGGAAACCCTGAAGTTCGATGGCGTGCACATTCTGGTCGGCCTGATCGAGCCGATCGACCCAGCCGTGCATGCTGCCAACCTGGTGATGAAGCGTCGCGTGCTGGCCGGCTCGCTGATCGGTGGCATCGCCGAAACCCAGGAGGTGCTGGATTTCTGCGCCGAGCACGGTATTCGTTGCGACATCGAACTGCTGGATATCCGCAATATCAACCAGGCCTACGAGCGTATGATCGCCGGTGACGTGAAGTACCGCTTCGTGATCGACATGGCGACCTTGCAGGGTTGATGGCGGCCTGTGTGGGCCCTGATCGCGAGCTGCGCTCGCTCCTACGAGGGTTAGGCACCCGGGTAGGAGCGAGCGCAGCTCGCGATGGGGCCCGCACAGGTTTACCACAACAGCGCCTTGTCCCACCCTTTCCAGAACAACCAGCGCCGCACCTCGCAATGGTCTCCGGTGCCGATCTGCCACTGCGGCCGCCCACTCCCCAAGGCAATCACCGAAATGAACCCGGCATGGCTCGCCGCCACCAGCGTGCGCCCGTCGGCGCTGATGTCCATGGCGCTGATGGTCGAACCCAGGAAATGCTGCCAGCGCACCTCGCCATCCTCACCGAACGCCCGCAGGTAGCCATAGGCATCGCCGACGATGTATCCATCCGCCACCGCGACGCCGGCATACACCCGAGCACCGTCTTCCAGCAGGGGCGTGCGCGGGTCTTCGCTGTAGTAATCGGTGTCCAGCCCCGGCAGGTCTGCCACGCGCACCCCAAGCGTGCCACCGTTGTAGAAGTGGCAGGCATTGACGATCAGCTGCTCACCCGTGGTATTGAACAGCGCAAAATGCGGGTACTCGCTCCCTGGGCCGATTTCAGCGATCAGTTCCAACTGCTCGTTCAGCACCAGGTGGCGGCTGCTTTGTTCACCCAGCACGATCAGCCGGCCGTCCGGCGACACCGCGCCATGCTCCATCGACAGCCCCAGGGCGATGTCATCCGGGTCGGTGCCTTCGGCCAGCGCCTCCAGCACCTGCGCCTGGCGTGGCAACAGGCGGGTTGCGCCCTCGGCCGCCAGCAGGAAGATGCCTTGATCGCTGACCAGCAATACCCGCTGGCCATCAGGGAAGGGCACCAGCGCGGTGGGCGTTGGCGGCAGGTCGAACGGCTCGAACGGGTAGCCCTTGGGCAGGCCTTCCAAGCCGCTCGGCCAGTGCAGCCGGGCGACTTGCGGGCCGCCCCAGCCATCGGTCACGCGCACGCCCTCGGCATTGGCCAGGGCGAAGTAGCGGCGCTGCGGGCAGCGGCCAAAATGCTCGATGCCGATCACCGGCGTTACCCCCTGCTGGCCGATGCGCACCACCTGGCCTTTCTCGTAGGGCATGCCGATGCGCGCCAGCAGGCTGCCGTCGTCCAGCAGCAACAAGCTGGCGATGCCTTGGCCATGGTTTTCGAGCAGCGGCACCAGCGGCAAGTGCGCCGGCGGCCAGGCCTGGCGAAAGGCCTGGCGCTGGGCGTCGTCCACGCCTGGCCGGTTGATGGCTTCCAAGGCGCTTTGCCAGGCCCCGAGCAGGTGCTCGGTGGGCGGGTGTTGCGGCTCTTCCAGGTCGTCCCAGCCTTGGGCCTGGCCGTGCGCGACGTAGCGGTTGATGGCCTGGGCATAGGCGGTAACCGCCTGCTGCCACTGCTGCTGGGGGTGCTGCTTGTCCATGGGCGGATCGTGCTCCTTGTTCCGCTTGCCGTTTACGGGGTGCGCGCATGGTACTCCCAATGCGCCTGCGGTTGTGAGGCGCGGCCTTGACGCGTACCATGCCGGGCATTCCTACCTATAACAAACCGTGCGTGAACGCCGCCAGCCCCGGCGCGTGGCGTGCGCGCTGTTGCCTTGCCTGCGGAGAATCGACGCTCGCCCATGAACGGACCCATCCCCACCGACCTGCCACCGACTGCAGGGAACGGCAGCTGGCTGAGCGTGATCGCCCTGGCCCTGGCCGCCTTCATCTTCAACACCACCGAGTTCGTGCCGGTGGCGCTGCTCAGCGACATTGGCCGCAGCTTCGACATGACCACCGCCCAGGTCGGCCTGATGTTGACCATCTATGCCTGGGTCGTGGCCCTGGCCTCGTTGCCGATGATGCTGCTGACCCGCAACATCGAGCGTCGCCGCTTGTTGCTGTTCGTATTCCTGGTGTTCATCGTCAGCCACTTGCTGTCGTGGCTGGCGCAGAGCTTTGCCATGCTGCTGGTCAGCCGTATCGGCATCGCCCTGGCCCATGCGGTGTTCTGGGCCATCACGGCCTCGCTGGCGGTGCGCGTGGCACCGCCGGGCCAGCAGGCCAAGGCGCTGGGCCTGCTGGCCACTGGCACCACCCTGGCAATGGTGCTGGGTATCCCCCTGGGCCGTGTGGTGGGTGAGGCGCTGGGCTGGCGGGTGACCTTCCTCAGCATTGCCGGCGTGGCCCTGGTGACCATGCTGTGCCTGATGAAGTCGCTGCCGCTGCTGCCCAGCCAGAACTCCGGTTCGCTGCGCAGCCTGCCGGTGCTGTTCAAGCGCCCGGCACTGGTGATTACCTACGTGCTGGTGACGCTGGTGATTACCGCGCAATTCACCGCCTACAGCTACATCGAGCCGTTCGCCCTGCACGTGGCGCAGATCGGCGGCGAGCGCACCACGCTGTTGCTGCTGCTGTTCGGGGGCGCCGGGGTGTTCGGCTCGTTGCTGTTCAGCCGTTACAGCGAGCGCTTCCCCCAGGGCTTCCTGGTGGGCTCGATCGGCGTATTGGCCGCCTGCCTGCTGTTGCTGCTGCCGTTGTCGGGCAACTTCTATGTGTTCGCGGTGTTGAGCATGTTCTGGGGGGTGGCGATCCTGAGCTTCAGCCTGGCGCTGCAGTCCAAGACCCTCAAGCTTGCCTCCGATGCCACCGACGTGGCCATGGCGCTGTTCTCGGGGATCTACAACATCGGCATCGGTGGTGGGGCGCTGCTGGGCAGTATCGTCAGCAGCCAGTTGGGCGTGGCCGACATCGGCCTGGTGGGGGGCAGCGTGGCGGTGGCCGGGTTGCTGCTGGCGCTGGCCAGTGCGCGGCGGTTTCGTGAGGCGCTGACTCATTGATGTAACCGCTCCGGGCCGGTGGCCCTGGTAGGAGCGAGCGCAGCTCGCGATGGGCTGCAACGCAGCCCGGGCATCCTGTGCGGCTGAAAATCCGGGGCCGCTGCGCGGCCCATCGCGAGCTACGCTCGCTCCTACCAGGCAGGGCGGCGCAAAACCCGTGGGCAGGGCGGTGCAAATTCAGCCCAGCACCGCCGCCCAGGCCGCCACCAGCAACAACCCCGCCAACCCCCGGTTGAACCACAGCAACCGCCCCGGCGCCTGCAACCAGCGCGCACTGCCAACCCCCAGCACGGCCCACACCGCCATGCACGGTACGGCAATCAGCAGGAACACCAAGGCCAGCTGCCACACCGGCAATGCCGGCGTTGCAAACACCCCAATCACTGCCACCGCCATCATCCACACCTTCGGGTTGACCACCTGCAACGACGCCGCGCTCACCGCGCCGAACGGCTTGCCGGCCTGCGCATCCAGCGGCTCCCCTGCGCTGCGCAGCATGCGCCAGGCCAACCCGCTCAGCCACAGCACACCGGCCCAGCTCATCGCCTGCTGGGCCTGCGGGTGTCGCAGCAGCACCTCGCCAAGCCCAAGGCCCACCAGCAGCACGATCGCCGCCGCCGCGCCACAGGCCGCCAGCATCGGCGCCACGCTCGCACGCAGGCCCAGGCGCGCGCCTTGGGCCAGGATCAGCAAGTTGGTCGGCCCTGGGCTGATGCTTGAAACCAGGGCAAAGAGGATGAAGGGCAACAAGGCGTGCGACATGGTGACGGGCTCCGATGGGTCAGGGCCCTATGGTCGCCATTGCTGGCGGCTCAGTCTGGAAGGTTTGAGCAGCGCCGGCGGTAGTCGGCAGGGGTCAGCCGGTAGGCGCGGCGGAACCAGCGCCCCAGGTGGCTCTGGTCGGCAAAGCCCAGGGCCATGGCCACCTCGGCGGGTGTCTGGCCCTGGGCGAGCAGGCGCCGGGCGCGGGACAGGCGCAGTTGAATCAAGTAGGCATGGGGCGCCAGGCCGAAGGCCGCCTTGAAGGCGCGGGTCAGGCGGAAGCGGTCGACGCCGCAGGCCTGCGCCACCTGCTCCAGGCTGATGTCCTGGTCGAGGTGGGCATGCAGGTAGTCCCGGGCGCGTTGGGCGGTCAGCGGCAGGCGTGGGTCGGGGTTCAGGCGCTTGCGCCAGTGCAGGTGACGGGTGAGGCTGGCCAGCAGGTCGTCCATGGCGGTTTGGCGAACAATGCGCAGTTCCTGGCCGTGCACCGCCTGGAAGGCCAGGGCCGTGGCGCGGGCCAGGCGTTCGTCCTGGCACAGGGTGTCGGCGAAGCTGGGCAGGCTGTCGCTTGGCGCCTGGGCGAACAGCGCCTGCAGCTCGCTCGCCAGCCAGTGCGGTTCCAGGTACAGGGTTGAATACGTGAAACCTTCGGCGGTGGGCGCGTGGCCGTCGTGCAGGTCGCCGGGTTCGAGCAGGAACACCTGGCCGGCCGTGCTCTGGTGGCGCACCTGGCGGCAGTTGAACTGCTGCACACCCTGCTCGGTCACGCCGACCAGAAAGCTGTCGTGCCAGTGCGGGTCGTAGGCGTGGCCAACGAAATGCGCACGAACCGACTCGATGCCGGTGTCGGCGTCCTGCTTGAGGTCGATCCAGTTGCTCATGGTGGCGCGGCTGCTGAAAGGGTAGGGCAGTTCACCTTAGCGCAGATGCACCTGGCGGTTTAGAACATTTGTGCAGGCTGTAGCGCCGCGAAGCGCTCGCGCAACCACAGGTGCAGTTGCGTGACGGCCGGCGACAGTTGCTTGCGGTGCGGGCACACCAGGGTCACCGGCGTGGCCTCGCCCTGATGCTCGGGCAGCAGCACTTCCAGCTCGCCGGCGGCGATGTTGCTGCTGACGTCGAGCCACGACTTGTAGACGATGCCTTCGCCTGCCAGGGCCCAGCGCCGTACCACGTCGGCATCGTCGCTCACCAGCGGCCCACGCACCTGCACGGTGCGGCTGCCCAGTTGCCATTTGTCGAACACGCGGTTGTGCTGCAGGTACAGCAGGCAGTCGTGCTGCTGCAGTTCCTCCGGCGTGCGTGGGCGGCCGTGGCGGGCCAGGTAGGTGGGCGAGGCGACCACCACGCGGCGGTTCCACGGGGCCAGCGGCAGGGCGATGTAGTTGGCGTCCTGGTCGAGGCCGTAGCGGATGGCGATGTCCACCGGGTCGCGGCTGAAGTCGGCCATCTGGTCGGAAAGGAAAAAGCGCAGGTTCAACGCTGGGTGCTCGCGGCGAAAGGCGCTCAGCCACGGCAGCAGCAGGTTGCGGCCGATGTCCGAGGGGGCCGAAACCTGTAGCACGCCGCGCAGGGTGCTGTGCTGGCCGTGCAACTGCTCGTGGCCCTGGCGCAGGGTGTCCAGCACACGCTGGGCGGTGGGCAGGTACAGCTCGCCCTCGGCGGTCAGGCGCAGGCTGCGGGTGGTACGGGTGAACAGGCGCACGTCCAGGTCGCGTTCCAGGCGCTTGATGGCGGCGGCTACCTGGCCGGGCAGCAGGTCGGCCTCATGGGCCGCGGCAGTGAAGCTGCCCAGCGCGCTGGCACGCACGAACAGTTCCAGGTCGGTGATACGGAGCATTTTCACTCCAGGGGTGAAAGTGTTGCTTCATTTTGCCGCTTTTTCAGATGTTCGGGAACGTTAATATGCGCCTCACATCCCGTTCCGCTATTTGGAGTTGCAGCATGGACACCGTCACCCTGGCCAAGCGCCGCTATACCACCAAGGCCTACGATGCCGCCCGCAAGATCCCCCAGGCCACCGTCGACGCCCTGCTTGAACAACTGCGCCACAGCCCATCCTCGGTCAACTCGCAGCCCTGGCACTTCATCGTTGCCGACAGCGCCGAGGGCAAGGCGCGCCTGGCCAAGGCCACCGAGGGCCGTTTCGCCTACAACACGCCAAAGGTGCTCGATGCCTCCCACGTGATCGTGTTCTGCACCCGCACCGAGATGAGCGAAGCGCACCTGCAGGCGGTGCTCGACCAGGAGCAGGCCGATGGCCGCTTCCGTGACGAACAGGCCCGCGCCGGGCAGGACCAGACCCGCCGCGGCTATGTCGACCTGCATCGCTTCGACCTCAAGGACCAGCAACACTGGATGGAAAAGCAGACCTACCTGGCCCTGGGCACCGCGCTGCTTGGCGCCGCCGCCCACGGCCTGGACGCCACGCCCATCGAAGGGTTCGACGCCAAGGTGATGGATGCCGAACTGGGCCTGCGCGAGCAGGGCTACACCAGCGTGGTGGTGCTGAGCCTGGGTTACCGCAGCGAGGCCGACTTCAACGCCGGCCTGAGCAAGTCGCGCTTGCCGGCCTCGACGGTGTTCACCTTCCTGTAACGCCGCCACCACCGCCGCGCCGCGATCCCCCTGTAGGAGCGAGCGCAGCTCGCGATGGGCTGCAAAGCAGCCCCGGCGCGATGAGCCGCGAAGCTCAAAGCCTGGGGCCGCTGCGCGCCCCATCGCGAGCTGCGCTCGCTCCTACCAGGGAGATGAGTGCCTGTCAGCAGGGCAGCACTACGCCCGCACGCTCGCGCCTGCGGGCGCTCAGCAACCCCAGGCAAATGATGGCGATGGCCAACAGCCCCGTGGCGACGATTTCGGTGCGGTAGGCCGGGATGAAGCACATGCTCGCCAATGCCCCACTGATAAAGGCGATCACCGCCCAGGTCAGCCAGGGGAACAGCCACATGCGGCACTGCAGCGGCGCGCCGCTGGCCAGCAGCTTCTTCCTCAGGCACAGCTGGGAAACCGCAATCACCAGGTACACCAGCAGGGCCACCGCGCCAGAGGTGGCCAGCAGGAACGCGAACACGCTTTGCGGTGCGAAATAGTTGATGAACGTGGCCACCACGCCCAGCACCGTGGTCGCGGCCACCGCTGCCCGTGGCACCTTGGCCTCGGTGGTACGGCCCAGGAACGCCGGTGCATCGCCCCGCTTGGCCAGCGAATAGAGCATCCGCGAACCGGTGTACACCTGCGAGTTCATGCAACTGGCCACCGCCACCAGCACCACGATATCCATCAGCAGCTTGGCATTGGGCACCTGCAGGATCTCCAGCGTGCGCTGGAAGGAGCCGACCTCGGGCAAGCGCGGGTCGTCCCATGGCACGATCGACAAAATCAGCCCGATGGACAGCAGATAGAACACGCAAATCCGCCATACCACCGAGTTCGTGGCGCGGGTGATCTGCCGTGCGGGGTTGCGCGATTCGGCTGCGGCGATGGTCACCACCTCGGCACCGATAAAGCTGAACATGGTGGTGAGCATGGCACCGACAATGGACTGCAGGCCATTGGGGGCGAAGCCGCCATGTTCGGCCATCAGGCGCTGCAGGCCACTGACCGGGCGCTCGGGCAGCAGGCCCAGCAAGGCGGCGCTGCACAGGGCAATGAAGCCGAGGATGGCCAGAATCTTCAGCAAGCCGAACCAGAACTCGAACTCGCCGTAGCGCGCAACGCTGAAGAAGTTCGACCCGGTCACCAGCACGATCACCGCCGAAGCGAACACCCAGGTGTCCACCGTCGGCATCCAGGCATTGAGGATATTGGCAGCGGCGATGGCTTCCAGCGGAATGGCCAGCACCCAGAACCACCAGTACAGCCAGCCAATGCTGAACCCCGCCCAGCGGCCAATGGCGCGGTCGGCGTAGGTGGAAAACGAGCCGGTGTCAGGCGAGGCGACTGCCATTTCGCCCAGCATGCGCATCACCAGCACCACCAAGGCACCGGTACACAGATACGCGAGCAGCGCCGCAGGCCCTGCCTTGGCGATGGCGTGGCCGGAGAACACGAACAGCCCTGCGCCGATCACGCCGGCGATCGAAAGCATGGTGACATGGCGCTGTTTCAGGCCAGGAGCAAGTGCGGTATTGGACATGGAAGAACTCGGTCATTGTTGTTGGAACGTTCTCAATCCGTTGCACAACGCTCGCCCTGGGCCGCGGGTGGCAGCCCAGGCGCAGGGCATGCGCGGTTGTAGCTTGGCGCCAACAAAAGGTGAGTTAAATCCATTTTCTCTCACGTACAGGTTTGGATTTTCTGTTGTAAATCGCACGTCGCGAGCCGTTCAAGCACGGCGACTTAATCAATGTTTCGATGGGGGTTGACAGTGTGGCAGCGCCATTCTTAATGTGAATGCAAATTTGCACACAAAATAGCATGCATGGCCCCCGCCCATCGAGCATGGACGGCCTTCGATATTCAAACAATGGAAGGTGAGCACAGATGAGTGACGCGACACGCCCCCTGGCGGGGCAGACGGTGCTGGTCACCGGGGCATCGGGGGGCATTGGTGCCGCGATTGTCGAGCAACTGGCCGCCGAGGGCGCTCGCCCGGTGATCCACTACAGCCGCGATGCACAGGGTGCGCAGCAGTTGCTGCAGCGCATCGGTGGCCAAGGTTGGATCGTGCAGGGCGACCTCAGCCAGGAGGCTGGCCCCGAGCAACTGTGGCGCACGGCACTGGAGCTGTGTGGCGGCAGGATTCACGGTTTGGTCAACAACGCCGGGATTCGTACCGAGGTTGCACTTGAGGCGTCGTCCAGCCAATGGCGCGAAGCCTGGCGCCGCGAGTTTCAGGTCAATTTCTTCGCCGCTGCCGACCTGTGCCGCGAGGCCGTCACCCATTTCCGTGCCCACGGTGCTGGGCGCATCATCAACATGGCCAGCCGCGCGGCGCAACGCGGTTACTCCGCCGATGCACTGCCCTATGGCTGCAGCAAGGCGGCCCTGATCAACCTCACCAAATCGCTGGCCCGCAGCGTGGCCGGGGATGGGGTGGTGGCAGTGGCCATTGCACCGGGCTGGGTGCGCACCGACATGGCCGAGCAGTTTGTCGCGCAGCAGGGCGAGGCTGCAGCGGTTTCCGACATTCCCGTTGGCCGCATGGCCAGCCCGGCGGAAATCGCCGAGTTGGTGGCATTCACCCTGCGGCCATCGCAGGTATCGCTCAATGGCGCCACCCTGGACGTCAATGGCGGCAGCTACATCCGCTGACCTTTCACCGGGGCCGCGTTGCGGCCCTGGTTGCGCGCATCAGCTCGGTTGCGAGGCATAGGCCGCATAGGCTGAGGTCACCAGCCAACCACAATCCACCGGCAGGATCGCCCCGGTGATGGCCGATGCCCCCGGCGAGCACAGGAAGTGGATGGTGTCGGCCACCTCGGCGGGGTCGACGAAGCGGCGCAGGGCCGACTTTTCCACCACCGCTGCCGGGTCGCGCTCGCCGCTGTCGATGCGCGCCTGCATGGCGGGGGTGAGGGTATAGCCCGGCGCGACCGCATTCACCCGCACGCCCTGCGGCCCCCACTGCGCCGCCATCACCTGGGTCAGCATGTGCAGCCCGGCCTTGCCCACGGCGTAGCCGATCTGTGCCGAAGGGCGGAAGCTGGTCAGCGAGCACAGGTTGATGATGCTGCCGCTACCCGTTTCGCACATGGCCCGGGCCAGCTCCCGCGACACCAGCAAGGTGCCCCGCACGTTGACGTTCTGCAGGCGGTCGTATTCTTCGATATCCAGGTCGAACAGGTGCACCGCGTTCTGCAGCAGCCCCCCCGAATTGACCAGCACCTGGGGCACGCCATAGGTGTCGAGCACCTGCCTGCAGAACGCCTTCACCTCCTGTTCCGACGCCACATCGAGCTTGCGCGCGTGCACCGCTGCACCCTTGCCGCGCAGTTCGCTGGCCAGCCGCTCGGCCCGCTCCAGGTTGATATCGCCGATCACTACGGTGCGGCCTGGTTCGCCGGCAAAACGGCGCACGGTGGCCTCGCCGATGCCGCTTGCGCCCCCGGTCACCACGATCACTGATTGCTGTTGGGTCATGTGCGTCTCGCTTGTGTTGTTGTTCAAACGCCTGAGTTACCCGAAGACGTCAGCGCACGTTGCACGCAAAGCGGAGCGTGCCTGTGGCGTGGCTTTGTCGATCAGATGTCGACAACATGGTTGTTCAGGGTGATTGGCTTGTCAACGATGGGCATGCAAACAACGCAGGCTTAAATTTTTAGTTCAAATAAAACAACAGGATAGGAATTTACCGTTTCCAGCTGAGCGAAAACTCGTTGACAGATGTCGGCAAAGGGTCGACAACATATTCGTGTGGTGGGGAGGGTATTGCGGCCTGGAAGCAGGGCTTTTGCACCCGGCCGGTGCCGTGTGCAGCAGCACCCGGCGAGCAAGGAGGCAACAAGAAACTGAAGCTGTAGCGTCAAAGACACTGCCTTGAAACTGTGTGGTTTCCCAATTCGAATAATAGAGAGGCTATGAAATGTTCCAGGTACCTTTGAAGTGGGTCAAAGCGTTGACCGCCGTATCACTGGTGGCGGCTTTTTCCGCCAACTCGGCCATGGCCGCCGATGCTGGCGACAGCTGGAAAGCCGTGCGCGAAGCCGGCGTGCTGCGCTGCGGTGCGGCCACCTCGCCGCCCTATGTGATGCGCGACCCCAGAACCGGTGATTACTCGGGCCTGTTCCCAGACCTGTGCAAGCAGTTCGGCGAGCAGGTGCTGAAGGTCAAGGTGCAATTCGTCGATACCAGCTGGGACAACATCGTCGCCGGGCTGCAGTCGCAGAAATGGGACCTGTCCCTGGCATTGAACGACACCCCGGAGCGGCGCAAGGCCATCTCGTTCTCCAAACCGGCAATCGGCTACAGCGTCAACTTCGCCTACAACAGCAAGAACCCGAAACTGGCCGCCGGCGTTGCCGGCATGGCCGATATCGACAGGCCAGGCATCAGCGTTGCGGTGATGTCGGGTACTGCCCAGGACAAGGCGATTTCGGCGGTGCTCAAGCAAGCCACGATCGTGCGCCTGCCGGGCTTCGATGAAACGCGGCTGTCGCTGATGGCCAAGCGTTCCGATTTTCTCGCCGACGACAGCATGACCAACACCCTGTTGACCTCGGCGCACCCGGACTGGGCCAAGACCTTCACGCCCACGCCCAAGCTTGCCGAGCAAGGCATCAACCTGGGCGTGATCAAGAACACCCCGGCTGAAGACATCGCCGTGCTCGACGCCTTCATCGAGGCCAAGATCGCCTCGGGCGAGATGGACAAGATGGCCAAGCACGCGGTGGACATTTCGTTGGCCGCCAGCAATTGACCCGCACGGCG
The DNA here is from genome assembly GCF_011752565.1 of Pantoea sp. Ap-967. GTDB lineage: Bacteria > Pseudomonadota > Gammaproteobacteria > Pseudomonadales > Pseudomonadaceae > Aquipseudomonas. The sequence continues at coordinate 235,314 of NZ_VWXK01000001.1, read as the reverse complement.
CCTGCGCCATTGCGCCGGGCGCCGTCATTTCACTTTTCGCACTGACCGAGGACCCCCATGGCTCGTTCCGTCTATAAATGCATCGAAGGCCACACCGGCGGCATGCCGGTTCGCATGGTGATCAGCGGCGCACCGGCGCTCGAAGGCGCCGACATGAATGCCCGGCGGCTGCACTTCGTCGAGCACCATGACTGGCTGCGCAGCGCTTTGATGCTCGAACCCAAAGGCCACCCGAACATGTCGGGTACGCTGTTCTACCCGCCGCTGTCGGCCAACGCCGATTTCAGCCTGCTGTTCATCGAAACCTCCGGCTGCCTGCCGATGTGCGGCCATGCCACCGTGGGTTCGGTTACCTTTGCCATCGAGGCGGGGCTGGTCGAGCCCAAAACCCCCGGGGTGGTGGTGATCGACGTGCCTGCCGGGCAAGTGACCGCCCGCTACAGCTTCGATGGCGAGCGGGTGACCGGCGTGCGTTTCACCAATGTCGCCTCGTTCCTGTTGCACAAAGACCTGAAGGTGAGCATTCCGGCCCTGGGCGAACTCACCGTGGACGTGGCCTACGGCGGCAATTTCTACCCGATTGTCGAGGTTCAGCCGAACTTCCCCGGCGCCGAGTGCTACAGCCCGGAGCAGTTGCTGCAGATGGGGCGGCAGTTGCGTGACCAGGTCAATCAGGCCGTGGAGGTGGTGCATCCTGACTTCCCGCTGATCCGTGGCGTGAAGCACTGCATGTGGACCGGTGCCGCGCAGGCCGAAGGGTCCGATGGGCGAGGCGTGGTCATTGCTGGCGACCACATCATCGACCGTTCGCCCTGTGGCACGGGCACCTCGGCCAGGGTGGCGCAGCGCCATGCCCGTGGCCTGCTCGAAGTGGGGCAGCCGTACCGGCACGAGAGCATCATCGGCAGCACTTTCATTGGCCGTGTCGAAGCCGAGACAGCGCTGGCGTCGGGGTTGCAGGCGGTGTTCCCGAGTATCGAGGGGCGTGCCTGGATCACTGGCCGCAGCGAGCACTACGTGGATGAGTCAGACCCTTATGCCACCGGCTTCAGCCTGGAAGACTTCCGGCCTTAGCGGCAGGTATGGAGTTGCCGGGAGAGGGGTTGTAACCTGAATGGCAGCCTTCGGTAGCCCAGTGTCGGCACTTTGTCGACACCTGGGTGCTGAGGTATAGTGCGTCTTTGCAGTCAGGCCTACTCGCGTTGCCTGCCCCCTAGGAACCCGGAACATGGCCAAAGTTACAGAACCACAAGCTCAGAAAGCAACCGGCGCTTCGCGCGTCTATGCCGTGCTGCGCGATGAAATCCTCACCATGAAACTGGCGCCGGGCACGGCGCTGGATGAAATCGGGCTGTCCGAGCGCTTCGACCTGTCGCGCTCGCCGATTCGCGAGGCCCTGGTGCGTTTGTCGGGCGATGGCTTGGTGTCGATCCTGCCCAACCGCAGCACCATCGTTTCGCAGATGGATTTTCGCCGTATCCCTGAATTTCTCGATGCCCTCGACCTGTTGCAGCGGGTGACCACCCGCTTGGCGGCCTTGCACCGCTCGGCGCTGGAGCTGGCCGACATGCGCACGGCACAGAAGGCGTACGAAAAAGCCATTGCCAGCTGCGTGAAGAATGGCACCAGCCAGGCGATGATCGAGAAGAATTACGAGTTCCACATGGCCATCGCCAAAGGCGGGCACAATGTGTATTTCGCCGACCTGTACCGGCGTTTGCTGGAGGAGGGCAGGCGCATGCTGCATTTGCACTTCGAGTTCCAGACCTTGGATGAACACATGACCGCCGAGGAAATCGGCCGCGACCATGCGCAGATCGTCGACGCCATTGCGGCGAAGGATGCCGACCTTGCCGAGGAGTTGGCCCACCAGCATGCCGCCCAGTTCAAGGGCCGGTTCATGCAGTTCCTCGACCGCAACATCACGGCGAGCATGAGCCTGAACTACCCGCAGGCCTGAAGCAAGCACCGCGGTCCGCCCCTGGTGGTAGGAGCGAGCGCAGCTCGCGATGGGCTGCAAAGCAGCCCCAGCGTGATGAGCTGCGAAGCTGAAGACCTGGGGCCGCTGCGCGCCCCATCGCGAGCTGCGCTCGCTCCTACCGGGGGCGGCGCAGGCCTGGAGATGGGCGCTGGATCGGCAGGCCAGGGTTGCGGTGTAGGTCAATCGGTGGTGTTCGCGTATCGCATTTTGGGCACCCACGCATTGCTGCGCGGTGGCTGGCAATATTCCCTGCGCGACAGCGCAGCCCGCGAACACCGGCGTAGCCGGTGCAATCCGCCGCGTCGCCTGCTTCGCGGGCCGCTCCCACAGGACCCGGTAGGAGCGAGCGCAGCTCGCGATGGGCTGCAAAGCAGCCCCGGCATCCTGTGCTGCGAAGCTGAAAACCTGGGCCGCTGCGCGCCCCATCGCGAGCTGCGCTCGCTCCTACCGGGGCGGCGCTGGCCTGGAGATGGGGGCCATCAGGTGGCCGGCTTCACCACCGAATTCATCACCCCACCCACCGCCCAATCCGAACGGGCATATTCGCTGATGATCACCTGAATGTGCTCCTCCGGGCACCGGGCGATTCTCGACGTCTCCCGCGTCAGCACCTCGGCCAGCTCGTTCTTCTGCTCCTGCGACCTACCGGCCAGCAATTCGACTCTCACTATCGGCATCTGAAAACCCTCATTCCAATCGGTTATGCAGCTGTTTTTTGCGTTTTTTAAGTCGACCAAATGTCGACATCAATGCTGTTCCTGATAACTTTTCCTGTCAATAACCCATCCCGTCGACGTGTCGTTTTTGAATTTTTCAGTTTTTTAAAACATTAAAAATCAATGAGATAACAAAAACCTCATACGAATCTGCGACAAGCACGGTTGACACATGTCGGCATTAGGTCGACAAAATAGATCCAGACGAAACGGCACATGGCAGGCACGAACGGCCCGCACTTTCGGACTCAGCCGAACCCACTGCCTGTCGAGATTTCGCGATACGACATACCGCGCACTCACTGAACGGATGGACTGCATATGGCAAGCGCACGCATTGGCGTTGATATTGGTGGCACGTTCACCGACCTGGTTCTGCTCGATGACCAAGGCCAGGTCACTTTCACGAAGGTATCGTCCACCCCGGCGGCGCCCGAGGAGGCCGTGCTCACCGGTGTTGCACGCATCCTGGAGCAAGCGGGGCTGGCCACCAGCGACGTGACCGAGGTGTTGCACGGCACCACCGTGGGGTCCAACACCATGCTGCAGAAAGTCGGCGCCAAGTGTGGCCTGCTCACCACCAAGGGCTTTCGCGATGTGCTGGAAATCGGCCGGGTGCGCACCCCCACCATGTTCGACCTGTCCTGGGACAAGCCCGTACCCCTGGTAGAGCGCCGCTACCGCTACGAGATCGATGAGCGCGTACTGGCCAGCGGCGAAGTACTGCGGCCCACCCCGGTTGACCAAGTGCTCGAAGCCGGGCGCTTCTTCCAGAAAGAAGGGGTCGAGTCAGTCGCCATCTGCTTCATCAACGCCTACAAGAACAAGGCCAACGAAGCCGCCGCGCTGGAAGCCTTCCAGCAGCACTTCCCGGATATCAGCGTGACCGCCTCGATTTCCGTACTGCCGGAAATGCGCGAGTACGAGCGCACCTCCACCACCGTGGTCAACGCCTACGTGCTGCCGGCCCTGCGCACCTACCTGCAACGCCTGGAGTCGGGCCTCAAGCGCATTGGCGTTAAAGCGCCGCTGCTGGTCAGCAACTCCAACGGCGGCCTGTCCAGCGCCAGCATCGCCCAGGACACCCCGGTGTTCTTCATCTCCTCCGGCCGCTCGGCCGGTGTGGTGGGCGCCGGCCGCCTGGGCCAGGCGCGCAACGACAAGGACCTGGTGGTGTTCGACATGGGCGGCACCACCGCCTCGGCCTCGCTGATCCATAACGGCGAGCTGGCCCGCACCAACGAGTATGAATTCCGCGCCGGTATCTCCACGCCAAGCCGCTTCATCAAGGCCGGTGGCTACATGATGCGGGTGCCCACCATCGACGTGGCTGAAGTCGGCAGCGGCGCAGGCTCCATTGCCTGGCTCGACGCCGGTGGCCTGCTCAATGTCGGCCCGGTGTCCGCCGGTGCCTTCCCGGGGCCTGTGTGCTACGGCATCGGTGGCGAGAAGCCGACGGTAACCGATGCCAACGCCATCCTCGGCTTCCTGCCCCAGAGCCTGGCCAGCGGCACCATGCAGCTGAACATCGGCGCGGCGCGCGACGCCGTCGAAACCCTGTTGGCAGGCCCCCTGGGCATCAGCGTGGAAGAGGCCGCGGTGGGGATCCGCGAGGTGGTCAACGTCAACATGGCGCGCACCATCAAGGCGGTCACCGTCGAGCGCGGCGTCGACCCACGTGACTTCACCCTCACCGCCTTCGGTGGTTCCGGCCCGGTGCATGCCTGCGACCTGGCCCGCGCCCTGGACATGAAGCGCGTGGTGTTCTCGGCAGCCCCCGGGGTGTTCACCGCCATGGGCATGCTCGCCGGTGCAGTGGAGCGCTACTTCGTTCACCCCTCGCTGCAGCAACTGGACGCCCTCGACCTGGCGGGCCTTGACCAGCAAATCGCCAAGATGCGCACCCAGGCCCAACAGGCGCTGGCCGCCGAAGGCTACAGCGCCGACCGCATCGAGTACGTGTTCGACCTGGACATGCGCTTCCGTGGCCAGGACTACGAATTGCCGGTGCGGGTGCCGGCCAAGCTGGACGAGTCAGCCCGCGCCCAACTGCGCAGCGACTTCCTGGCAGCCTACACCGCCATGTACGGCTATGCCTCCAAGGACGCCATCGAGTGCGCCAACCTGCGCCTGCTGGCCCGCGGCGTTGCCACCAAGACCCTGGACTTCAACGACCTGCGCACCCGCAAGGGCCAGGAGCAGGCCGCCGAACGCAGCAGCCGCAAGGTGTACTTCGACCGCCAGAGCGGCTGGGTCGATACGCCCATCCTGCCGCGTGCGGCGCTGACCGGCGAAGTGGTGGGCCCGGTGATTCTGGAAAGCACCGACACCACCATCGTCATTCCACCTCGCTGGCGCGCCACCGTCGATTCGATCGGCAGCGTAATCGCCACCCTTGCCTGATATTTGCGGAGCAGCCATGACCCAACGTAACGTTGACCCCATTACCTTCGCCGTCGTCAAGAACGCGCTGGACACCATTGTCGATGACATGGCCTTCGCGGTAATGCGCACCGCGCGCTCGCCCATCATCCGCGACGTGCTCGACTATTCGGTAACCATGTGCGACGCCGCCGGGCGCATCCTGGCCCAGGCCAAGACCGTGGCCCTGCACCTGGGCGCGGTGCCCGATGCAATCGATGTGATCATCGCCAAGTACGCCAACAATGTTGCGCCGGGCGATGTGATCATTCTCAACGACCCCTATGAAGGCGGCATGCACCTGCCGGACATCTTCATGTTCAAGCCGATCTTCTTCAAGGAGCGGCTGCAGGGGTTCTCGGTGGTGATCGCCCACCACTGCGACGTCGGTGGCCGGGTGCCAGGCTCGAACGCCGCGGACTCCACGGAGATCTTCCAGGAAGGCCTGCGCATTCCACCAACCAAGCTCTACACCCAAGGTGTGGAAAACGAGACGCTGTTCGAAATCATCAAGAAGAACGTGCGCCTGCCGGACCTGGTGCTGGGCGACCTCGGTGCCCAGCTGGCCACCTGCAACATCGGCGAGCGTGAGCTGGTGCGCCTGTTCGACCGCTACGGCGAGCAGGGCCTGCGCGATTACTTCGATGAACTGCTCGACTACGGCGAGCGCCTGACCCGCAAGGCCATCGAGGCCTGGCCGGACGGCACCTACGAATTCCTCGACCACATCGACAACGACGGCTTCTGTGAAACGCCAATTCCGATCAAGTGCGCCGTTACCGTCAAGGGCGACCGCCTGTCGGTCGACTTCGCCGGTTCCTCGCCGCAAGTGCGTGGCGCGATCAACTCGACGCTGTCGTTCGTCAAGTCGGCCACCTACCTGAGCATCCGCTGCGCGCTGGACGCCGATGTGCCGAACAACGCCGGGGTTTACCGCTGCATCGACATCACCGCGCCGCAAGGCTCGATTCTCAACCCGAACATGCCGGCCCCGGTGGCGGCACGTGCCCTGACCGGCTACCGGGTGGTGGACTGCGTGCTCGGCGCCGTGGCGCAGATCGCGCCGAAGAAAGTGATGGCAGCAGGTGAGGGCGGCAATACCGTGATTGCCCTGAGCGGCTACGTCGAGCAGTCGACCGAACCCTACATCCTGGTCGACATGATCAACGGCGCCTGGGGCGGCCGGCACAACAAGGATGGCATCGAAGGGGTCACCAACCCCTCGCAGAACATGTCGAACATGCCCATCGAAACCCTTGAGGCCCGCTACCCGATCGTCATGGAGGCCTATGGCTTTGCCACCGATTCCGGCGGTGCCGGCGAGTACCGCGGTGGCCTGGGCCTGGTGCGCGAGTACCGCATCCTGTCCGAGGAAGTCGTTGCGCAGATCCGCTCCGACCGCGCCGTGCACGCACCCTACGGGTTGTTCGGCGGCAAGCCTGGCGCCTGTTCGGCCAACTACCTGCGGGTCAACAACGAACTGCAGCCACTGCCGAGCAAGTTCACCATGAACCTGGGCCGCGACGCGATCATCCGCCATGAGCAGGCCGGTGGCGGCGGCTATGGCGACCCGCTCAAGCGCAGCTTCGAGCTGATCGAGCAAGACCTTGCCAACGGCAAGATCACCCAGGCCTATGCCGAGCGCTTCCACGGGGTGGTGTTCAGCGGCGGCAAGCTCGACCGGGCGCACTCCCAGGCGCGTTGAGCGCCCGTTGAGTGGGGCGCGGCAGGCAGTTGCCGCGCCCATTGAAAGCACACACGAACGCCAAGCAAAGGTGGGCATATGGCTCAAACACTGAAACAACGGCTGGCTGCACTGGGGCATGAGTACCCCGATGCGCCCAAACCCGGCGCCAACTTCGCCGCCACGCGCCAGGTGGGCAACCTGCTGTACGTCTCGGGGCAGGTGCCGGTGGCCGGCGGGGTCGACCGCTTCGTTGGGCAACTGGGCGGTGAATTGTCCCTGGAGCAGGGCCAGGCGGCGGCGCAACTGTGCGCCTTGAACATCCTGGTGCAGGTGGACCGGTTCGTCGCCGGGGATTTTGCCAAGGTGGCCGGTTGCGTGCGCCTGGGCGGTTTCGTCAACGCGGTACCGGGGTTCGCTGACCATCCCAAGGTGCTCAACGGCGCGTCCGACCTGATTATCGGCGTGCTCGGCGACAGCGGCCGGCATGCCCGTGCGGCCGTGGGCTGCAGCTCGTTGCCGCGCAATGTGGCGGTGGAAGTGGAGGCGATTTTCGAACTGGCCAGCACTGCCGGGCACGCGCAGTAACCGCTCGCCCCGCTGCTGCAGCGGGGCATTGAAAAAACAAGAACAACACGAGAGGTTCGAACCATGATTCAGGTCATTCAACCGTGGCGCCAGGCGCTGGCAACCGTTGCCGTGCTCGGCGCCCTGGTACTGGGCACACCCGCCCAGGCGGCGCAGGACGGCACCTGGGCCGAGGTACGCCAGGCCGGTGTGTTGCGCTGCGGCGCGGCGGTTTCCCCGCCCTATGTCATGCGTGACTCGAAAAGCGGCGAATACAGCGGCGTGTTCCCCACGCTGTGCCGCCAGTTCGGCGAAGAGGTGCTGAAGGTCAAGGTCGAGTTCGTCGACAGCAACTGGGACAGCATCGTTGCCGGGCTGCAGTCACAGAAATGGGATGTGTCGGTGTCGCTCAACGACACCCCGCAGCGGCGCCAGGCCATCGCCTTCACCGAGCCTGCCGTGGATTACAGCATCAACTTCACCTACAACCAGAACAACCCGAAACTGCCCCGGCAGATCAACAGCCTGGCCGACATCGACAAGCCTGCGCTGAACATCGTGGTGATGTCTGGCACGGCCGCCGACAAAGCCATTTCCGCTGAGTTCAAGCAGGCCAGGATCATGCGCCTGCCGGGCTTCGATGAAACCCGCCTGGCCCTGATGTCCAAGCGCGCCGACCTGCTGGCCGACGACAACATGACCAACCAGCTGCTCACCGCCGCCCATGGCGACTGGGCCACCACCTTCACCCCGATGCCTATGCTGGGCAAGCAGGGCATCGCCTTTGGCCTGCGCAAGGAAACCCCGGCGGCGGACATCGATGAGTTCAATGCCTTCATCGCCCGCAAGAAAGCCGACGGGGCCATCGATGGCCTGGTGCAGGCCAGTATCAAGGCATCGCTGGCGCAAGCGCGATGACGGCGGGGTGGGCGCCTGCGCGCGGCCACCGGTGAATTGGTCAGTTCCATCAGGCGCGCTGCGCTGCGAGGAAAATCCCATGTTCTCAACGGAAATCAAAGCTGTGGCTCCCTCATCCCTTTCCGCTCAGGGTGTTACCCCGTTGACGGCGGCTGGCGACTTCGTCCAGTTCCGCGACGTGTATAAATCGTACGGTGAAAGCCTGGTGGTCATGGACGGCCTGAACCTGGACATGCGCGCCGACGACCGCCTGGTAATCATCGGCCCCAGCGGCAGCGGCAAGAGCACCTTGCTGCGGGTGATGATGGGCCTGGATGACATCCAGCGCGGGCAGATCAGCTTCCAGGGCCAGCCCTACATCAATGGCGCCGGCAAGGGCCGCGCGCGCATCGACGCCGGCCTGCAGAAGCGGATCGGCATGGTGTTCCAGCACTACACCCTGTTCCCCCACCTGTCGGTGCTCAGCAACCTGATTCTGGCACCGGTGAAAATTGCCGGGTTGTCCAAGGCCGAGGCCACCGAGCGCGCACGCAAGTACCTGGCGCGCCTGGGCCTGGAGAGCAAGCTCAACGCCTATCCCAGCCAGCTGTCCGGTGGCCAGAAGCAGCGCGTGGCGATCGCCCGGGCGCTGATGCTCGAACCCAAGCTGATGCTGTTCGACGAAGTGACCTCGGCGCTGGACCCGGAAATGGTCATCGAGGTGCAGAACGTGATGCTGCAGTTGGCCGAGCAGAAGATGGCCATGATCATCGTCACCCACGACATGCATTTCGCCCGCGACATTGCCACCCGGGTGGTGTTCTGCGCCAACGGCAAGGTGGTCGAGCAGGGCCCGCCCGCGCAGATGTTCACCGCCCCCAAGCAGCCGCGGACCCGGGAATTCCTGGAGAAAGTCCTTCACCTGGAGTGAGACAGGCCATGCATTACCAATTTGATTTCGCGTTTTTGCAGCACAGTGTCGGGGTGCTGTTCGAAGGCCTCAAGGTGACCCTCCAGCTGGCGCTGGCGGCCAACCTGATGGGCCTGGTGCTGGGCTTTCTGCTGTGCCTGCTGGTGATGAGCCGCTGGGCCATCCTGCGCTGGCCGGCGCAGCTGTTCATCGAGTTCTTTCGCTGCACCCCGGCGTTGCTGCAGATCGTCTGGTTCTTCTACTGCATCCCGATGATGGTCGATGTGTTCGTCGACCCCATGCTGATGGGCATTCTGGCCCTGGGCCTGAACCTCACGGCGTTCAATGCCGAGGCCTACCGGGCCGGGGTGCAGGCGGTGCCACGCGAGCACCTGGATGCCTGCACGGCGCTGGGCCTCAAGCCGTTTCACCGGACCTTCTACGTGGTGCTGCCACAGGCCCTGCGTTCGGCCTTGCCGGTGCTGCTGACCAACGGCATCGGCTCGCTGCAACAGAGCGCGCTGGTGGCCATCGTCGCCATCTCCGACCTGATGTACGTGGCCAAGGGCCTGGCCACCGATGCCTACCGCCCGCTGGAAACCTACTCGGTGGTGGCGCTGGTGTACTTCGCCCTGTCGCTGCCGATTTCCAAACTGGCCCACCTGATCGAGCGTCGCCAGGACGCTGCGATGCAACGCTAGGGGAGGGGAGAGCATGGACCTGAATTTTTCCGCGGTGCTGCCGTTCTGGAGCGTGCTGCTCGAAGGCCTCGGCCTGACGGTGGCCTTCACCTTCGGCTGTGCGCTGCTGGGCAGCCTGCTGGGCTTCATCCTCAGCCTGCTGAAACGCTCGCCCTCGCGCTGGGTGGCTTGGCCGGTGACCCTGTTCGTCGAGTTCTTCCGTGGCACGCCGCTGCTGATCCAGCTGTTCTGGATCTTCTTCTGCCTGCCGGTGGTGTTCCGCCTGGCGATTCCGGCCTACGCCTCGGTGGCCATCGCCCTGACCTTGTTCATGGCGGCGATCACCTGCGAAACGTTCCGTGGCGCGCTGAAGTCGATCGCCAGCGAGCAGCACGACGCCTGCGTGGCGCTGGGCCTGAACCGTTCGGTGAAGACGCTGTACGTGATCTTCCCGCAGACGCTGCTGCGGGCGGTGCCGCCGCTGCTGTCGAACGTGGTCAGCCTGTTCAAGGAGAGTGCGCTGATCTCTTCGGTGGGCGTGGCCGACCTGATGTTCGTGGGCCAGAACATCTCCAACAGCACGGCGCGGCCGATCGAATTCCTCACGGTCACCGGGCTGATCTACTTTGCCATCGCTTTCCCGCTGACGCGCCTGGTTGGGCTGGTTGAACAGCGCATGTTGCGCCGTTACGCCTACTGACCATGTCGCTGACCGACCTCTTTCGCTGCATGGGAGTGCTTGAGTTGAACACTGGATTACCTTCGCAAGATGCGGCGCAGGCCGCTCCGAACAAAGGCCCTGCCGTGGTGGTGGGGGGCGGCATCGTGGGTATCTGCTGCGCGCTGTCGCTGCAGCGCGACGGCCATCACGTTACTTTGGTGGACCCCGCCGCACCCGGCGACAGCACCGCCAAATGGAGCTGCGGGCAGATCTCGCTGGGCGAGATCATTCCGCTGTCCAAGCCGGGCATCCTCAGGAAAATCCCGGGCTGGTTGCTCGACCAGACCGGCCCCTTGGCCTTGCGCCCGGCTGCGCTGCCGGGGCTATTGCCCTGGTTCCTGCGCTTTGTGGGCAATGCCCAGCATGAGCGCATCGTGCAGATCGCCACGGCCATGGCGTCGCTGACCCACCACGTGCTGGGCGACTATGCCCGCCTGCTTGAAGGCCTGGAAGACAAGGGCCTGCTGATTCAGCGCCCGGTGCTGCAGGTGTTCGACAGCTCGGCAGGCGTTGAGCGCGAGCGCGGCCACAATGACATTCGCCGCTCGCTGGGCTTCAACAGCCAGGTGCTGAACGCGGCCGAGATCGCCGACCTGGAACCGGTGCTGGCGGGCAAGTTCGCCCACGGCATCCTGTTGCCGCAGTGGCGTTTCGTCAGCGATACCGAAGGCTTCATGGTGGCGCTGACTGAGCGATTCATCGCCCAGGGCGGGCGCCGGGTGCGGGGCAAGGTGGCGCGCCTGGACGAGGCGGGCGGGCGTGCCAGCGGGGTGACCCTGGAAAGCGGCGAACGCATCGCTGCCGAGCACCTGGTACTGGCGGCAGGCGCTGGCGCCCGGGCGTTCTTCGGCCAGTTGGGGGTAAACGTGCCGCTGCAGCCGGTGGCCGGCTACCAGGCGCTGGTGCGCGATGCCGGGGTCAGCTTCAACCATTCGGTGATCTACGGCGACGGCGGCTTCTGCTTCACGCCCATGGCCCGTGGCCTGCAGATCGGCGGCACCATCGAGTTCGCCGGCAACAGCCAGCGGCCGAACTTCAAGCGCGCGCAGATCATCCTCGACAAGGCCCGGCGCCTGCTGCCGCAGCTGCACACCGACAACGTCGAGTTCGGCGTGGGCTACCGGCCGCTGTTGCCCGATACCAAGCCCATCATCGACCGCTGCCGGCGCCTGCCGAACGTGTTCATGGCCGTTGGCCACGGCCAGTTGGGGCTGACCTTGGGCGCCACCACCGGCCGGCTGATTGGCGACCTGGTGGCCGGCCGCACGCCAGGGCTGGACCTGGCGCCGTTCAGCGCCTACCGCTTTGGCGGGGACCCCGCCCAGGGCAACCCGGACTACAAACGTTTCAGCGAAAACCTTCAGAGGTAGAACAGCATGCGTTGGAAAAAATCGCTTCAAGTTGTCGGGGTGCACTGTGAAGGTGAAATCGGCAAGGTCATCACCGGCGGGGTGGTGAACATCCCTGGCAAAACCATGCTCGACAAGATGAACTACATCAACGAGGTCGACGACAGCCTGCGCAAGCTGGTGGTGCTGGAGCCCCGTGGCTGCCTGCAGATGTCGGTGAACCTGCTGCTGCCCCCCACCCACCCGGACGCCCATGCCGGCTTCATCGTGCTGCAGGCCGACAAGGCCCACCCGATGTCGGGCAGCAATTCCATTTGCGTGGTGACCACCCTGCTGGAAATGGGCATGGTGCCGATGCAGGAACCGGAAACCACCGTGGTGCTCGATACCCCGGCGGGCCTGGTGACGGCGCGGGCGGCCTGCAAGGATGGCCGCTGCCTGAGTGTGTCGCTGGACATGGTGCCGGCCTTCGTCGAGCAACTGGACGTTGAGGTGGAAACGGCCGAGCACGGCGTGATCCGGGCCGACCTGGCCTTTGGCGGCGTGTACTACGCGCTGGTGGATGTGGAGCAGACCGGCCTTACCATCGAGCCACGCCATGCCCGGCAACTGGCCGACCTGGGGGTGGCCCTGCGTGAGCAGATCAACCGCCAGTTCCGTGTGCAGCACCCGTTGTACCCGCAGATCGACCAGGTGGCCTACGTGATGTTCCGCAGCCGCGTCAGCGACAGCGCCTACCAGACCTGCACCACCTTGCCCCCAGGCCGGGTCGACCGCTCGCCCTGTGGCACCGGCAGCTCGGCCAACCTGGCCACCCTGGCGGCCCGTGGCCTGGCCGAAACCGGTAGCCAGTTGACCTCGCATTCGATCATCGGCAGCGAGTTCAAGGTGCAGATGCGCGGCACCAGCGAAGTGGCCGGCCGGCCCGCCGTGCTGCCGCGCGTGCAAGGGCGCGCCTGGATCTACAGCATCGAGCAGCATGGCGTCGACCCGGACGACCCGCTGGCGGGCGGCTTCATGCTCAGTGACACCTGGGGCGAAGGCTTCCCCGGCGCGTGACCCGAACCGCGCCCCCCACGCCTAGGCCTGGGGTGGCGCCAGCGTCTTCATCAGCATTTTCAAGGAGTCTTCAATGACCACTGGGAACACTCGCGTCTTTTTCATGGTGGCAGACCCGATCGAGCAGGTGCGCACACCGGAAATCTTCAACAAGGTGCTGCCGCTGTGTGGCATCGATGCGGTCATGGTGCCGTTGCAGGTGGCCCCGGAGCACCTGGTCGATACCGTGCGGGCGCTGTTCCGCTCCAAGACCACTGCCGGCATGGTGCTGTCGATTCCGCACAAGACCGACGCCGCCGGCCTGGTGGACACGCGCAGCAAGATCGCCAGCACCGCCAATGCGGTGAATGCCATTCGCCGCAACGCCGACGGCAGCCTTGAAGGGGCACTGTTCGATGGCCTGGGCTTCGTCAAGTCGCTGGACCGCTACGCCATGCCCTACGAGGGCAAGCGCGTGCTGATCATCGGCGCCGGTGGGGCAGGTTCGGCCATCGCCACCTCCCTGGCCGCCGGCGGCCCGGCGCAGATTGCGGTGTTCGACCCCGACACCGCCAAGGCCCGCCAGGTGACCGACGCGATCCGCGAGCACTTCGGCATTGCCGCGCTGGTGGCCACCAGCAACGACCCGACCGGGTTCGACCTGGTGATCAATGCATCGCCCCTGGGGCTGAAGGCGGGCGACCCGCTGCCCTTGCCGGTCGCGGCCCTGCAGCCTGGCACGCAGGTGTGCGACATCCTCATGAAGAACCAACCCACGCCATTGTTGCAGGCGGCCATCAAGCAAGGCCTGCAAGTGCAGCCAGGGTTTGACATGTTGATTCTGCAAACCCCGTTGTTCTTCGAATTCTTTGGCCTTGAACAAGTTGCCAATTACTTGCGCACCGATGATTCGGCCGTGCGCGAAATGTTGTTCCCCAAAGAACTGTACCGGCTGGTAGAGCCAGCCTGAGTGCGCGCCGGCCATTGCTGATGGCCCGGAGCAGGTAGCTGAAGCCCGTTCGGGCAAAGGCCCTTGGCGTGATTTGAATGTGTTTTTGCACGTGCCGGTTTCAAGGCACGGCGGCCCCGTGCGCGTGCGAAACGGCCCCGGGCAGGGTTCAGGCAACAACTCGTTAGTGCTGGGTTGACCGGTGTTCGACTTACTTGATGCAGGAATTGAAATGAACAAAATCCGTAATTTCAGGGATTTGCTTGAAGTTGGCGATATTCCCTCGCGCCAGGTCGTGCTTGCAGTGGCCGACCAGACACTGACCCGCCTGGACGGCTATGAGCGCATTCGCAGCATCATGCGCCTGGAGGGGAATGTGCTGCATGTGGGGGCGAAAAGCTGGGACCTTTCGCGCAAGCGCAATGTGTACCTGTTCGGTGCCGGCAAAGCCTGCAACCACATGGCCATGGCCGTGGACCATGTGCTGGGCGAGCGCCTGACCCGCGGCATTGCCATCGTCAAGATTCACGAGGCCAGCGACCGTTTCCACAAGACAGAGGTGTATGTAGGCGGCCATCCGCTGCCCAACGAGGAAGGCTACCGCGCCTCCCAGGAAATCATCCGCATCATCGAGCAGGCGAACCAGGATGACCTGTTCATCGCGGTGATCAGTGGCGGCAGCTCGGCGCTGATGTCGTGCCCGCGCGAGGGCATCAGCCTGCAGGACGAAGTCGACGCCACCGACGTGATGCTCAAGTCCGGGGCCGGCATCTACGAGATCAACGCGGTGCGCCGGCATATCTCCGCGCTCAATGGCGGCATGCTGGCCAAGCGCATCGAGGCTATCGGCGCCGAACTGATCGGCATCGGCATCAGCGACGCCGTTGGCACGCCCGCCACCGGCGATATCGGCCAGCCCTACACGGCCTACAAAAGCACGCCCATTGGGCCGGATGCCACCACCCTGGACGATGCCCGGGCGACGATCGTCAACTTCAACCTGGCCGACAAGCTGCCGCGCAGCATCGTTCATTACCTGAACACGGTGGGGCCGGAAGGGGAGACGCCCAAGGCATTCCCAGGCAACACCTACTACCTGCTCAACACCCTGCCGGACTCGTGCATCTATGCCAAGCAAGCGTGCGAGGCGATGGGCATTCCGGCCTTGATCGTGTCGTCGTTCCTGGAAGGTGAAAGCCGCGATGCCGGCACCTTCATGGCCGCGATGGCGCGGGAAATCCAGGCCTACGGCAACCCCATCAAGCCGCCTTGCGTGCTGCTCAGTTCCGGTGAGGTGACCACGCAGATTCTCGACAATGCCCTTATCAAGGGGCACGGCGGGCCGGGCCAGGAAATGGCCGTGGGTTTCGCCATTGCCGCCGCCAAGGCGCCGGGCGCCTGCCTGCTGTCCATCGACAGCGAAGGTACCGACGGCACCACCCGAGTGGCCGGGGGGATCACCGATTCGCAGAGCCTTGCGGCGGCGACGGCCCAGGGCATCAACCTGTACCAGGCCCTGCGCGAGCACAGCACCTATGAAGCGCTCGAAGCCATCAATGGCGCGATTTTCACCGGGAACACCGGCACCAACCTGTGCGACCTCAACATCGTCTACGTGCCTGCCCTGGGGGATAAATAAGATGGCTGACAAGATCGTATCGGTGCTGGCCCAGCAGATCATCGACTGCAAGTGCCGGCCAGCCGTGGAAGTGGAAATCCGCACCGAAAGTGGCGCCGTGGGCCGGGGGGCCGCGCCTACCGGAACCTCGGTGGGCATGCACGAGGCCTTCGTGCTGCGCGATGGCGACTTCTCGTCCTATGGCGGCCTGACCGTGCATAAGGCCGTGGAGGCCGTGACCCAGGTGATCGCCCCGGCCATCATCGGCCTGGACGTCAACGACCAGCGCACCATCGACCAGGTGATGATCAACCTGGACGGTACTGCCGACAAGCACGTACTCGGTGGCAATGCCATCTATTCCACCTCGATCGCCGCGTTCCGCGCCGCCGCCGATGCCAAGCGCATTCCGCTTTACAACCATATCGCCGGTGGCGCCATCGGCACCGTGCCAGTGCCTTGCTTCAACGTGGTGAACGGTGGCAAGTACAGCGGCTTTACCCAGGCGTTCAACGAGTTCCTGATCGTCCCCTACAAAACCACCCGCATCGACCATGCGGTGGAGATGGCCGTGGCGGTGTTCCAGGCGCTGAACGACGTGCTCACCGAGTACCTGGGGCACAAGCCGGCGGTGGCTAGCTCCTACGGCTACGCCGCGCCCTCGGACGACCCGGAAGTGGTGCTGCGCCTGATGCGCCAGGCCATCGAACGTACCCCGTACCGGGGCGCGATCGCCTTTGCGCTCGATTGCGCATCAAGCGAGTTCTACGACAAGCAAAACGGCACCTACCTGCTCAAAGGGCAGCGGGTGACGGCCGCCGAGCTGATCGACTACACCCGCCAGCTGACCGAGCAGTTCGACTTTGTGTTCATCGAAGACTTGCTGGATGAAAACGACTGGGACGGCTACCAGCGTGCCAAGCGCGAACTGGGGCGTACCTTGATTCTGGGGGACGACCTCACGGTCACCAACCTGGGCTTCCTGCAGAAGGCCTACGACCTGCAGGCCGTGGACGGCTTCATCCTCAAACCCAACCAGGTCGGCACCATCAGCGAGGCGCTGGACGCGTACCGCTTCGCCGCCCAGCACGGCATGATCGCGGTGCCGTCGGGGCGTTCCGGGGGCGTGGTCGACGACGTGGTGATGGACCTGTCCGTCGGCCTGCAGGTGCCGTTTCAGAAGAACGGCGCGCCGCGCTCTGGCGAGCGTATTGAAAAACTCAACTTCCTGATGCGTGCCAGCGCCCGCAACGCAGGCTGCCGCCTGTTCGACATCCAGCCGCTGCTGCGTTTCTGACCCGAACGTTCCTCCCTACCTAGCGAGAAGACATCATGTACCCGAAGATCGATTTCACCTACCTGTCCGAAGCCGACATGATCGCTGCCGGCGTACTGGATGCCGAGCGTTGCGTGGCTGTGTGCGAAGAGACGTTCAGCCTGCTCGGCAAGGGCGATTACCTGATGGGCGGCGCCAACCACAACAGCCATGGCCTGAACATCGTGTTCCCCAAGGAAAGCCGCTTCCCCAACATGCCGGTGGCAGGCCCGGACCGGCGCTTTGCGGCCATGCCGGGTTACCTCGGCGGGCGCTTCGATGTGTGCGGCAACAAGTGGTACGGCTCCAACCACGCGAACATGGAAAAGGGCCTGCCGCGCTCGGTGCTGACCATGATGCTCAACGACAAGGACACCGGCGCCCCGCTGGCGCTGATGTCGGCCAACCTGCTCAGCGCCGCGCGCACCGGCGCCGTGCCGGGCGTCGGCGCCAGGCACCTGGCCAACCCCGACAGCAAGCGCCTGTCGGTGGTTGGCTGTGGCCCGATCAACAAGGCCTGCTTCTCGGCGATCATCACCCAGACCAAGGCCGTGGAAGAGGTGGTGTGCTTCGACCTGTTCCTGGAAAAGGCCAATGAGTTCGCTGCCTGGGTCACGGAAACCCATGGGATAAAAGCCCGTGGCACCGACGACACCGAAGCGGGCTTTCGTGATGCCGACGTGATTACCGTGGCGGCCTCGCGGCTCAAGCCGCTGTACTTCAAGGACGAGTGGATCAAGGCCGGCGCCACCGTGCTGGTGTCTGGGCCGGTGAACACCGATGAGTCGTTCCTCACCAGCGCACGCATCGTCTACGACCACACCCAGCTGCACGAGGCCTATGTGGAGGACGCGGTGGCTTCGGGCAACAAGGACGGCTACTACGGCGGTGTGATCGGCGGCCCCCTGTACCGCCTGATCGACGCCGGCAAACTGCCCGCGCTGACCGAGTCCACCGGCCTTGGCGATATCGTCAACGGCCACAAGGCCGGCCGCACCCAGGCGTCGGACCGGGTGATGTTCATTGCCTGTGGCATGGCAGTGTTCGACATCAGCTGGGGCTACGAGGTGCTGCAGAGCGCCCAGGGCAAGGGCATCGGCGCGCGCCTGAACCTGTGGGACGTGCCGCACCAGGGCTAACCCGCGCCTGGCGCGGCGGTTGCCGCGCCAGGGCTGCAGGCGCCGTACCCCAATACCAAAACAAGGAAGCCTTGCATGAACCAGCAGCTCGATCTCTCGCGTTTTGCCATCAACCAGATCACCACGCCGTCCTGGTCGATGCCCCAGGCCATCGAGGGCTATGCCCGTGAAGGGGTCAGCGGCATCGCCGTCTGGCGGCACTTCCTGGACGACTACGGTGTGGCGCCGACAGCCCGCCACTTGAAAGATGCAGGCATGTGGGTGGCTTCGCTGTGCACCAGCGCCTGGTTCAACGACGCCGCCTCGGCAGGCGGCATCGGCAAAGGCATCGCGGCCAACCGCGCCATCCTCGACCAGGCCGCGCAGATCGGCGCGCCGTGTGTGGTCATGGTGGTGGGCGCCATGCCCGACGGCGAGAAGGACATCGCCGGGCACCGCGCGCGCATCCGCGATGCCCTGGGCGAACTGGCCCCCTATGCACGGTCGGTTGGCGTCAAGCTGGGCCTGGAGCCGCTGCATCCGATGTATGCCGGAAGCCGCAGCGTGTTGAACCGCATGCAGGACGCCAACGACCTGTGCGACTGGCTGGGGGACGCGGCCAGCATCGTCGCCGATGCCTACCACTGCTGGTGGGACCCTGATTTCGAGGCCGAACTGCGCCGCACCGGCAAGCAACGCCTGAGCACCTTCCACCTGTGCGACTGGCTGGCGGACACCCGCAACCTGAAGGACCGCGGCATGGTCGGCGACGGGGTGATCGATTTCGCCCGGCTGCGCAGCGTACTGGATGAAATCGGCTACGACGGCCCGTTCGAGCTCGAACTGTTCTCGGAGCTGGACTGGTGGCGCCGGGCGCCGGAAGAAACCGTGCGCATCGGCGTGCAGCGCTGCGCGCCCTTCGTCGGCCCGCGCGTTCGCTAGCCCACCCACTGCACTGCCGAGGAATACCGCATGAGCCCGTCTAATGTAGTGGATGTGCATACGTTTCTGGATGCCCGGCCCATTGGCCGGCAGCAGTGGTTGGTGATTGGGCTGGGGCTTCTGATCCTGGTGCTCGATGGCTTCGACACGATGATGATGGGCTTTATCGCGCCGGCCCTGGTCCAGGATTGGGGGTTGCAACGGCACGTGCTCGGGCCGCTGATGATGAGCGGCCTGGTGGGGCTGTCGCTGGGCTCGCTGTTTGCCGGGCCCCTGGCCGACCGTTTCGGCCGGCGTGTGGTGATCATTGCCTCGGTCGCGTTCTTTGGCTTCTGGTCGCTGGCCTGCGCACTGGCCCAGGACCTGACGATGCTCACCGTGGCGCGCTTGCTGACCGGGGTAGGGCTGGGGGCGACCATGCCCAACATCACCACCTTGCTCGCCGAGTGCGCGCCACTGCGCAGGCGCTCGACGCTGGTCACCTCGACCTGGTGCGGGTTCGCATTCGGGGGCGCCATGGGGGGCGTGCTGAGCGAGTACCTGATCGAAGACTACGGCTGGCAGGCGGTGTTCGTTGCCGGTGGGTTGATGCCGTTGGTGCTCGCGCTGGTGCTGGCGATGCTGCTGCCCGAGTCGCTGCGCTACATGATTCAGGCCAAGCAGCCACAGGCGCGGATCGTCGCGGCCATCAACGCCCTGGCACCGGGCGCTGCCAACCTGCACACCCGTGTGGTCAGCAGCGAGCACAGCGGCCTGGTGGCGGTGCGCCAAGGGGTCGGCAGCCTGGTGCGGGGGCCTTATCGGCTGGGCACGTTGATGATCTGGGTTGCCATGTTTGCAGGTTTTCTCAACCTCTACCTGCTCAGCAACTGGCTGCCGATCACCGCGCAATCTGCCGGCATGAGCTTGTCCCAGGCGGCGATCATCGGGGCAGTGCTGCAACTGGGTGGGGCGGTGGGCGACTTCAGCGTCGGGCTGAAGATGGACCGCTGGGAGCAGAACAACGTGGTCAGCCTGATGTTCGCGGGCAGCGCGGTGGTGTCGGTGTTGATTGCCTTGTGGGCCGATGGTGCGCTGGCGCTGTACGTGCTGGTGTTCTGCCTGGGGTACTGCATGATGTCGGCGAATGCCGGGTGTTTCGCCCTGGCGGCCAATTTCTACCCAACGGCCATCCGTGCCACCGGGGTGAGTTGGGTGTTTGGCATCGGCCGTACCGGGGCGATTCTGGGGGCGGGCGCGGGGGCCGTGATGATGGGCTGGAACTGGTCGATCACACAGATCTTCCTGTTCCTTTGCGTGCCTGCGCTGGGGGCGGTGATTGCCATTCAGTGCAAGCGGTTGGTGGCGTCACGGGCGCTGGGTGCGGTGTCAGGGTAGCGCGCAATTGAACACCGCGCCTGTGGCCCTTTGCAGGCTGATGCCCTTGCCGCGGTAGGTTCTGATTTCGAACGCCGATTCCAGGGTGGCCAGGACGCCGCGCAGGTAGTGGACCTGCACCTCGATGATTTTCGTGCCAGGGTCGAAGTCGTAACCCCAGATGCGTTTGTACAGGGTCTTGCGGCTCACCACCTCGCCTGCGTTTTCCAGCAGCAGGTGAAGCAGGCGGCATGGCGTTGCCTTGAGCGTGTGGCTGATGCCGTTACAGATGATCTGGCAGGCACATACATTCAACGACAACACCTGGCCGCAGGCTGACCTGATTGCCACGGTTTGCGCTTTGCTGAAGGGGACGCCGCTCACTGGAAACTGCACGCTTTACTGTATCAAGATGCAGGATGCTATATTGTGTGCAGCAATGAATGCAACGGACTGTTTGGTTAGTGTTGCCCACCCAACCGCTGCGCCTGCGCCGCATCGCGAGCTGCGCTCGCTCCTACCAGGGCTGCGCAATCCTCCTGTAGGAGCGGGCTTGCCCCGCGAACACCGGCGCAGCCGGTGCCATGCACCGCGTCGCCTGCTTCGCGGGTCAAGCCCGCTCCTACAGAAGCCTTCACAGCCTGCTGTGGACTATTCAAGGGTGCAGCAGAATGCTGCCCTTCGCTTCACGAGACGCCAACCGCGCATACGCCGCCTTGTGCTCTTCGAGGGGGGTAGCTGCTGTCTATCCTGGGGCGCAAGCATTTCTTGGCGACGAGATCGCGGATCGCCGCGAAGGCTGCCGAAACGTCCTGGTCGGTTTCCAGCCAGGCGTCGTATCCGAGATTCTGCCGGCGAGCCGAACCGGGTGGCAACGAGTGCTTTCATCAGAGTATCCAACGGGTGGGGGAGTGTAGCGCTTGGGCGAGCCCCAGGGCGCGGGTGAGGGGAGGTGCAGGCTCAGCTTTGTGGGTGCCCCAACAGTGGCAACCTCGCCAGCATGTTCTTCATTGCAAGGGCGTCCCACGGCAGGTGCTCGGCGATACCGATACCCACTACATCGACGGCTGCGGCGACATCGGCTAGCAGGCGGATAACCTGCTCCATGTTCATTTTCCCCTGGGCGACGCCGTCGTAGGTGCCGGCGGCAATGTTTGGCTCGGCAAACAGCAGGGAGCGGAACAGGGTTGGATCAAGCACATCCAGGTCAAGGTGTATGGCGAGCCGTTTGGCGCCTATGTCACGCAGCCACTGCAGAACAGGCTCGCTACTGGTGGCCAGCGCTGTTGGGCCAGCGCTGCGTAGGCCCAAGCGGCGCAAGGTCGCCGTTTCCGCCGGCAGGGTTTGCTGCAGGCCTGCATACATGACGTTGGCCGGCTTGAGGGGGCGTTGCACGGCGCCGGCGAATTCACCATCACCTTCGCCCAGCAAGTTGCCCAGGACCATGGCATGGGCGTGCTGGAAGTCTTGGGGCGTCATCACATCGGGATGGGCGTCTACCCACAGCACCGCCAGATCGCCGTCATACCGCTCATTGCGTCCGATGATGCCGTCTTCCAGGGGGAGAGGCGCAGGGTTGGGTTCGGCCACGGGCACGTGTTCGACCGGGCCTAGTGGTGCGGGTGCCAGCCAGGCCAGCAGTTGCGCGCCAAAGTAGTAGGGGGGGTTGTTGCCGCCTTGCCATTGTGGGAACAGCAGGCGCAAGGTCTTTTCCTGGGTAGTGCTCATCAGTTCACCATCGGCTTCAAGCAATCGGGGTTAAGGCCCTGATGCTGCGCCGTTGGGATAGGCACTGCTTTGCCGTACAGGCCAGAGCCTGTGCTCAAACTGCCAGTTGGTGGTCAGGCCCCCGTCAGCAGCTGTTGCGCCGGGACACCATAAGCCTGCTTGAAGGCTTTGCTGAAGTGCGAGAAATTGGTGAAACCGCAGCTTAACGCGGCCACACTGACCTGCTGAAAGCGCCCGCTGACCAGCCCGGCATGGCACGCTGCCAACCGTTGCTGCCAGAGCCAACGCATGACGGTCGAACTCTGCGCCGCGAAAATACGGTTCAAGCTGCGGGGCGACAAATGGTTCGCCGCTGCGATGCTGTCCACGGTCAGGTCACTGCGCGCCAGGTTTGCCAGCAGGAAACGCTTTACCTGCTCAACCTGCTGCTCACGGCGCTGCTCGGTTGCCGGTTTGTGGCCGCCAAACGCACTCTCGTAGGCCACTGCGAGCACATCGAGCAGGGCTGCATTGAGGCGTTCACTGATGGATGACGAGGTGCTTTCGCTGTTGCAGGTGTCCACCAGCAGCGAGCGCGCAAGCCCGCTGAGTGGCGCATGGCTTTGCAGCGTTCGATTCAGGTAGCGCTCGACATCCGGAATATGCTGCATCACCAGCGGCCGTGGTATCCCCAGCACGACCTGGTCATCGCCTTTGGGAAAGGAGGCGGTGAAAGGGCGAGCGCTATCGTAGAGTACGATGTCTCCAGTGCCTTGTTTGGACAGCCGGTCGCCCTGTTGTACATACGCTTCAGCGCAGAAACTCAGTGAAATGAAATAGTGATCGAAGTGGTCATCGCTACGCTGGCGCGTGTACTCGATGGGGAGCGAGCGAATCCGCGAAAAACTCACGGTCCCCTTGGTCACCGACGTTAGCGAACCGTCGAAACAGTCATCGCTCAGTTGCCGGTTGGTGGTGGGCACGAATTGGGCCCCGACGACGTCCTGCCAGTAATCGAAGCGCTCTTTGGCTTCAAGGCCCTTGGTGGGGAAGAGAATCGTCATGGTGAGACACGCTTGAGCTGTGGCACGTCCTGTACGATAACAAACCTGGGTGGGCCTATACAGAGCACGGCAGTTCAGCCCCCTGTAGGCGCGAGCGCAGCTCGCGATGGGCTGCAGAGCAGCCCCGGCGTTCCAAGCCGCGAAGCTAACACCTGGGGCCGCTGGCGCGCCCCATCGCGAGCTGCGCTCGCTCCTACCTCACGGGGCAAACCCTCGGATGGGCGCCAGCGGCACATCCGCTGCCTGGCTTAGTACTCCCAGAAAATCCGCTGCAGCTCCTTGCTATCCTGGGTCTTGGTCATTGCCACCATGGCCAGGATCCGCGCCTTCTGCGGGTTCAGGTCATGGGCTACCACCCAGTCGTACTTGTCATCGGGCTGCTCGGCATTGCGCAGCACGAAACCGCCCTGGTTGACGTGGGATGAGCGGATGATCTGCACGCCGTTCTTGCGCAGTTCCTGCAGTGCCGGCACCACCCGCGCCGCCACCGAACCGTTGCCGGTGCCGGCATGGATGATCGCCTTGGCACCGCTTTGCGCCAGGGCCTTGTACGCGGTATCGCTGACATTGCCGTAGCTGTAGGCGATGTCCACCTGGGGCAGGGCGTTGATCTGCTTGATGTCGAATTCCGAGCTGGTGGTGTGGCGCTTGGCTGGCAGGCGGAACCAGTACGACTTGCCTTCCACCACCATGCCCATCGGGCCCCAGGCGCTCTTGAAGGCCTCGGTCTTGATGTTGATCGACTTGGCCACGTCACGCCCGGACTGGATCTCGTCGTTCATGGTCACCAGCACGCCCTTGCCGCGCGACTGCTTGTCGCTGGCCACGGCCACGGCGTTGTACAGGTTGAGCATGCCGTCGGCGGACATTGCCGTGCCGGGGCGCATGGAGCCGACCACGACAATCGGCTTGTCGGTCTTTTCCACCAGGTTGAGGAAGTAGGCGGTTTCTTCCAGGGTATCGGTGCCGTGGGTGATCACGATGCCGTCGACATCGTTGCTTTCGGCAAGCTCTGCCACACGCTTGCCCAGCTTGAGCAAATCGTCGTTGGTGATGCTCTCGGAGGCGATCTGCATCACCTGTTCGCCACGCACGTTGGCCAGGTCAGCCAGTTCCGGTACGCCGGCGATCAGCTTGTCGACGCCCAGCTTGGCGGCCTGGTAGGTGGCGCTGTTGGCCGCGCTGGCACCGGCACCGGCAATGGTGCCGCCGGTGGCGAGAATGACCACGTTGGCCAGTTTCTGCTGGGTTTCAGCTTCCTTGGCCGAGGCGGTAGCGGGCAGGATCAGCAGCAGCGCCAAGGCGCTGGGGACGAAGGTTTTCACTGCAGCATTCATAATTATTGTTCTCTCTCTTCCTAATGAGATGGTTGCTGTGTCGCGCAGGGGGCTACGCAGGTTTCGTACCAACAGGCGTTGCCCAAGGCGCAGCGGTGTCCACGGGGCCATTCCATTCGGGGCCCCGAACAAGCATAGGAAAAGGTGTTCGGTTTTTCGGAAAAATTCAGGATAATCCGTTGCAGCAGCATCTTGACCGCGTTAGCGAAACGGATTTGACAAAACCGCTTCGTGTTTCCATAGTGGGTTAACGCAAACGTTTGCGATCCGATAAAAAACACAAGATTCGGAGTCATTCCCATGAAGCTGCCGTTCCCCGGTCGTCTGCTGGCGCTCGCCGTCATCTCCTCGTTGTCCCTCGCCCTGCCACTGTCGGCTGCCCACGCCGAAGAAGCGCCCAAGGTTGCCCTGGTCATGAAATCCCTGGCCAACGAATTCTTCCGCACCATGGAAGACGGCGCCAAGGACTACCAGAAAAGCCACACCAGCGATTTCGAGCTGATCGCCAACGGCATCAAGAACGAAACCGACACCGGCGAGCAGATTCGCATTGTCGAGCAGATGGTGAATGCCGGCGCCAAGGCCCTGGTGATCGCCCCGGCTGATTCCAAGGCGTTGGTTTCGGCGGTGAAGAAGGCCATGGACCAAGGTGTGATCGTGATCAACATCGACAACCGCCTGGACCCCGACCTGCTCAAGAGCAAAGGCATCAGCGTGCCGTTCGTTGGGCCTGACAACCGCAAGGGCGCACGCCTGGTGGGCGAGTACCTGGCCAAGCAGAAGCTCAAGGCCGGTGACCAGGTAGGCATCATCGAAGGGGTGCCGACCACCACCAACGCCCAGCAGCGCACTGCCGGCTTCAAGGATGCCATGGAGGCTGCGCAGATGAAGATCGTCTCGGTGCAGTCCGGCAACTGGGAAATCGACAAGGGCAATGCCGTGGCTGCCTCGATGCTCAATGAATACCCCGAGCTCAAGGCCCTGCTGGCCGGTAACGACAGCATGGCCCTGGGCGCCGTTTCGGCCGTGCGCGCTGCCGGCAAGACCGGCCAGGTGCAAGTGGTCGGCTACGACAACATCAACGCCATCAAGCCGATGCTCAAGGATGGCCGCGTGCTTGCCACCCTCGACCAGGCTGCCAGCCAGCAAGCCGTGTTCGGCATCCAGGCGGCGCTGAAGATGCTCAAGGGCGAGAAGCCGGACGTGGATGCCGACAATGTCATCCAGACGCCGGTCGAACTCATCACCCAGCCCTGACCTTGCAGGAGAAACTGGCCATGTCGGTAACGGCCAACGAAGTGGTGCTCGACGCCAGCGGGCTGGGCAAAAGCTATGCCCAGCCCGTGCTCGGCGACGTCAGCCTGGCCCTGCGCGCCGGGGAAGTGCTGGCGCTGACCGGGGAGAATGGCGCAGGCAAGAGCACCCTGTCCAAGCTGATCAGCGGCCTGGAAACCCCCACCACCGGGCACATGACCTACCGCGGCCAGGCCTACGCCCCGGCCAGCCGCAGTGAGGCCGAGCGCCTGGGCGTGCGCATGGTGATGCAGGAACTGAACCTGTTGCCGACCCTGACCGTGGCCGAGAACCTGTTCCTCGACAACCTGCCCAGCCGCTTTGGCTGGATCAGCCACAAGCGCCTGCGCCAACTGGCCACTGCAGCCATGGCCCAGGTTGGCCTGGATGCCATCGACCCGGACACCCCGGTGGGTGAGCTGGGCATCGGCCACCAGCAGATGGTGGAAATCGCCCGCAACCTGATCGGCGACTGCCGGGTGCTGATTTTCGACGAACCCACCGCCATGCTCACCGCCCGCGAGGTGGAGCTGCTGTTCACCCAGATCGCCCGCCTGCGTGAGCGTGGCGTGGCCATCGTGTATATCTCCCACCGCCTGGAAGAACTGCAGCGCGTGGCCCAGCGCATCGTCGTGCTGCGCGACGGCAAGCTGGTGTGCGACGAGCCGATTCAGCGCTACAGCAGTGCCGAGCTGGTCAACCTGATGG
Organism: Pantoea sp. Ap-967; assembly: GCF_011752565.1. GTDB lineage: Bacteria > Pseudomonadota > Gammaproteobacteria > Pseudomonadales > Pseudomonadaceae > Aquipseudomonas. The sequence continues at coordinate 208,943 of NZ_VWXK01000001.1, read as the reverse complement.
TTGGCCGCGAGCTTGGCGAGCACATCGACCTGGGCCGGCGCAGCCTTGGCGCACCGCTGCTCAAGGTGGACAAGTTATCCCGTGGCGACAAGGTGCGCGAGGTGTCGCTGCAGGTCAGGGCAGGGGAGATCTTCGGTATCTCCGGCCTGATCGGCGCCGGCCGAACTGAGCTGTTGCGGTTGATCTACGGCGCCGACCGTGCCGACAGTGGCCGTATCGAAATCGGCCAGCCGCTCAAGGCGGTGACCATCGATTCGCCCAAGGCAGCGGTCAAGGCGGGCATCGCCCTGATTACCGAGGACCGCAAGGGCGAAGGCCTGCTGCTGTCGCAATCGATCAGCGCCAACATTGCCTTGGGCAACCTTGGCGCCGTGTCCCGTGCCGGGGTGCTCGACGGCGACGCGGAGCAGGCCCTGGCCGAGCGCCAGATCAGCGCCATGCGCATTCGCAGTGCCAGCCCCGCCCAAGCCGTGGGCGAGTTGTCGGGTGGCAACCAGCAGAAGGTGGTGATTGGCCGCTGGCTGGAGCGCGATTGCCAGGTGTTGCTGTTCGACGAGCCCACCCGCGGCATCGACGTGGGTGCCAAGTTCGACATCTATGGCCTGCTGGCCGAACTTGCACGCCAGGGCAAGGCCCTGGTGGTGGTGTCCAGCGACCTGCGCGAGCTGATGCTGATTTGCGACCGCATCGCCGTGCTCTCGGCCGGCCGCCTGATCGACACCTTCGACCGCGAACACTGGAGCCAGGACCAACTGCTGGCCGCCGCCTTCGCCGGTTACCAGAAACGTGACGCCCTGCTGCACGACGCAGCACCCAGGATGGATGCATGAAAACCACACCCCTCGACACCTCCGGCGCCACCCCGGCCCGGCGCAGCGGCACCTACTTCGGCCTGGGCACCTACCTGGGCCTGGCCGGCGCCTTGCTGGCCATGATCGTGCTGTTCTCGTTTCTCAGCAGCCACTTCTGGTCGTACGCCACCTTCAGCACCCTGGCCAACCAGATCCCCGACCTGATGGTGCTGGCGGTGGGCATGACCTTCGTGCTGATTATCGGCGGCATCGACCTGTCGGTAGGCTCGGTACTGGCGTTGGCCGCGTCCACGGTCAGCGTGGCGATTCTCGGCTGGGGCTGGGGCGTGCTGCCGGCGGCCTTGCTCGGCATGGCCATCGCCGCGCTGGCAGGCAGCATCACTGGCGCGGTCACCGTGGCCTGGCGCATTCCCTCGTTCATCGTATCCCTCGGCGTGCTGGAGATGGCCCGGGGCCTGGCCTACCAGTTCACCGACTCGCGCACCGCCTATATCGGCGATGCCTATGCCTGGTTCTCCAACCCCCTGGCCTTCGGCATTTCGCCCGCGTTCCTGATTGCCTTGCTGGTGATCGTGGTGGCACAGCTGGTGCTGACCCGCACGGTGTTTGGCCGCTACCTGATCGGCATCGGCACCAATGAAGAAGCCGTGCGCCTGGCCGGCATCGACCCGCGCCCGTACAAGGTGCTGGTGTTCGCCCTGATGGGCGTGCTCGCAGGCCTGGCCGCGCTGTTCCAGATCTCGCGCCTGGAGGCTGCCGACCCCAATGCCGGTTCCGGCCTTGAGCTGCAGGTGATCGCCGCCGTGGTGATCGGCGGCACCAGCCTGATGGGCGGGCGCGGCTCGGTCATCAGTACGTTCTTCGGCGTGCTGATCATCTCGGTGCTGGCCGCGGGGCTGGCGCAGATCGGCGCTTCGGAACCGACCAAACGCATCATCACTGGGGCGGTCATCGTGATCGCCGTGGTGCTCGACACTTATCGCAGCCGGCGTGCAGGCCGGCGGAACTGAAACCATGGCAACCATCAAAGACGTCGCGGCCCTTGCGGGCATTTCCTACACCACCGTGTCCCACGTGCTGAACAAGACCCGCCCGGTCAGTGAGCAGGTGCGGCTGAAGGTCGAGGCGGCGATCATCGAGCTCGACTACGTGCCCAGCGCCGTGGCCCGCTCGCTCAAGGCCCGCAGCACGGCCACCATCGGCCTGCTGGTGCCCAACAGCGTCAACCCCTACTTCGCTGAACTGGCCCGGGGCATCGAGGATGCCTGCGAGCGCAACGGCTACTGCGTGATCCTGTGCAACTCCGACGACAACCCACAGAAGCAGCGCAGCTACCTGCGCGTGCTGCTGGAAAAACGTATCGACGGGCTGGTGGTGGCCTCGGTGGGCGAAGATGCCGACCTGCTGCAGAGCCTGGCCTGCGTGCGCACGCCAATGGTCATCGTCGACCGTGAACTGGACGGCGTGGACGCCGACCTGGTGCGCATCGACCACGAGCAAGGCGCCTACCTGGCGACCCGGCACCTGCTGGAACTTGGCCACCGCGACATCGCCTACATTGGCGGCCCGGCGGAAACCGGCGTGACCCAGTTGCGCCTGGCGGGTTTTCACCGGGCCATGGCCGAAGCCGAGGTGGCGGTGCGCGCACAACGGGTGCTGCACTGCGACTTCACCAGCCCCGGTGGCCATGCTGCCGCCGCGCAGTTGCTCGAAGGTGAGCGGCCCACGGCGATTTTCGCCGGCAACGACATGATCGGCTTTGGCGTGCTGCGCGCCGCCGCCGAGCGCAACATCAACGTACCGGGCGAGTTGTCGGTGATCGGCTTCGACGATATCGAGCTGAGCCGCTACGTGTACCCGCCGCTGACCACGGTCGGCCAGTCGATTCGAGAGCTGGGCGAAAACGCTGCCGCGCTGCTGCTCTCGCGCATCGCCAGCCCGCGCCGCACGGCCGCCGAACAGCGCATCGTCGCCCCGCGCATCGTGTTGCGCGAATCCACCGGGCCGCGCCCGGACCTGTTCAATGATTACCGCTAAGGAATCGTCATGAGTGCCAAGGTAGTGGTGGTCGGAAGCCTCAACATGGACCTGGTGGCCCGCGCCGAGCGGCTGCCACGGCCCGGCGAGACACTGGCCGGCGAAAGTTTTTTCACCGTGCCCGGCGGCAAGGGTGCCAACCAGGCGGTGGCCGTTGCGCGCCTGGGGGCCAGTGTGGCGATGGTGGGCAACGTGGGGGATGATGCCTACGGCCAGCAATTGCGCCAGGCCCTGAGCGTGGAGGGTATCGACTGCCAGGCGGTGGGTGTGTGCCCGGGGGTGTCCAGTGGCGTGGCGTTGATTACCGTGGATGCCGCGAGCCAGAACTGCATCGTCATCATTCCCGGCGGCAACGGGCTGCTGACGCCCGCGGCGGTGCAGCGCTTCGATGCCCTGTTGCAGGCTGCCGAGCTGATCATCTGCCAACTGGAAGTGCCGACCGAAACGGTGGCCTGGACCCTGGCCCGTGGCCGCGCGCTGGGCAAGCGGGTGATCCTCAACCCGGCGCCGGCCACCGGCCCGCTGCCGGCCGAGTGGTTCGCTTACATCGACTACCTCACGCCCAATGAAAGCGAGGCCGAGGCGCTGACCGGCGAGCCCGTCAACGACATGGCCAGCGCCCAGCGCGCAGGCGAGCGCTTGCTGCAGTTGGGCGCAGGCAAAGTGATCGTCACCCTGGGCGCCCAGGGGGCATTGTTGGTGAGCCGCGATGGCTGCCAGCACTTCCCGGCGCCGCAGGTGCAGCCACTGGATACGACGGCCGCAGGCGACACCTTCATCGGCGGCTTCGCTGCCGCGCTGGTGCAGGGCCAGGAGGAGGGCGAGGCAATCGCTTTCGGCCAGCGGGCCGCGGCGTTGTCCGTTACCCGCGCCGGTGCCCAGCCGTCGATTCCCTACCTGGCGGAGCTGGCCCCATGAAAAAGACCGCGCTGCTCAATATCGCCCTGTCGCGAACCATTGCCGGCATGGGCCATGGCGACATCCTGGTGATCGGCGATGCCGGGTTGCCGGTGCCGCCGGGGGTGGAGCTGATCGACCTGGCGCTGACTGCCGGCATTCCGGATTTTGCCAGTGTGTTGCGGGCGGTGCTCAGCGAGCTGCAGGTGGAACGGCATGTGCTGGCCGAAGAGATGCAGAAGGTGGTGCCGCCGGCCTTGGTGGAGATCGAGCGCCTGAAAGCCAAGCTGGGCAAGCGCGAGTGGCAGAGCCATGAGGAATTCAAGTTGTTGTCGCGCAATGCCCGGGCGATCGTTCGCACTGGCGAATGCCAGCCCTACAGCAATATCGCCTTGATCTCGGGTGTGACGTTCTAAGCTGGCAATGTTTCAGCGGCGCCGTCGGAATGGGTGGGGCCGCTTTGCGGCCCTTTCGCGGCACGAGGCCGCTCCTACAGTGGTCGTATTTCACTTCATGGCAACAGGAGTGCCCGTCATGCTCAAACCTCTGCTTCAAGGACTTACCCTCATGGCCGCAGCCGCCATCAACAGCCTTCAGGCCGCCCCACGCGAGCTGATCATTGACACCGACCCCGGCGCCGACGACGTGGTCGCGCTGTTCCTGGCCATGGCCTCGCCCGACGAACTCAACATCCGCGCCATTACCACCGTAGCCGGCAACGTGCGCCTGGAAAAAACCGCGCGCAACGCCCGCCTGGCCCGCGAATGGGCGGGGCGTGAGGACATCCCGGTGTACGCCGGGGCAGGGCGCCCGCTGGTGCGTACACCGATCTACGCCGCCGAGGTGCACGGTGAAGAAGGCCTGACCGGTGTTCCCGTGCACGAGCCGAAAAAGCCCCTGGCCGACGGTAACGCCGTGCAGTACCTGGTCGACACCTTGGGCAGCGCGGCCCCCCACAGCATCACAGTGGCCATGCTCGGCCCACAGACCAACCTGGCCCTGGCGTTGATCCAGCGCCCGGAAATCGCCCAAGGCATCAAGGAAGTGGTGGTGATGGGCGGCGCCCACTTCAATGGCGGCAACATCACCCCGGTGGCGGAATTCAACCTCTATGCCGACCCGCATGCTGCCGAGGTGGTGCTGGCCAGCGGCGTACCGCTGACCTACCTGCCATTGGACGTGACCCACAAGCTGCTCACCAGCGACGCCCGGCTGGCGCAGCTGGCGGCGGTGAACAACCACGCCAGCCAGTTAGTGGTGGATATCCTCAAGGCCTATATCAAGCACGACATGGACCTCTACGGCATGCCCGGCGGCCCGGTGCACGACGCCAGTGTGATCGCCTACCTGCTCAAGCCTGAGTTGTTCAGTGGCCGGCGCATCCACCTGAGCGTCGACAGCCGTGAGGGCCCGACCTTCGGCCAGACCGTCGCCGACTGGTACGGCGTGCTCAAGCAGCCGGCCAATGTGCTGTGGATCAACCAGGGTGATGCCCAGGGCTTTTTCGACCTGCTTAGCGCGCGCCTGGCCCGCCTGCAATAGCCGCGTGGGGCGCGTAGCGCTCGAACACCTGGTCGATGAAGCTGCGCGCGGCTTCGCTGCCGCGGTCGCGTACCAGCAGGTCGATGGCGATCAACAGCAACTCTTCGGGGGTGCCGGGGCTGTAGGCGCTCTGGCCTTCGGCCCATTTGACCTTGATATCGGCGTCGATGCTGTGGCTGCTCATGAAAAGGTCTCGCTGGTGCCTGGGGCGGAGGGGCGAACACCGGATCCTGGTGTTCGAAGGAGGCACAATGCCTGCACTTCTTAAAGTAAATCATGACTTTGCGCCCGGCACCAAGCAGCTTGTCGGGCGTGCGGTAAAATCCAGTCACGATTGCCGTTTCCCCTGGGGGAAAACCTTCAGGCAGACTTGTACGGTTTTGCAACGAATTCATGACAGCACTGTCCCAAGAGGCAGTTCCCCGTTTGATTTAGGAGGTTACATGTTCCGTACCCGTGCTTACCTGGCGACCCTGGCGGTGGCTGCTGTGCTGGCTGGCTGCAGCACCGGGGGTGATGCTGGTGGTGGCAAGGCGCCCGCAACGCCGGCCGGCAACGATGGCCGGTGCGAGGCCAGTGGCGCTGATTTCGCCATCGGCAAGCAGGGCAGCGCCGAGTTGCTGGAGCAGGCGCGCAAGGCCAGCGGGTCGCAGATGGCGCGCATTCTCAAGCCGCACGACGTGGTGACCCTGGAGTACCGCTCCGAGCGCCTGAACCTGAATGTGGATGAGCAAGGCGTCGTCACCCGCGTCAACTGCGGCTGAGCCGCGCCCGCACCCATGAGGGTATCCCCCTGTAGGAGCGAGCGCAGCTCGCGATGGGCTGCAGGGCAGCCCCGGCGTGGTGAGCTGCGAAGCTGAGTAACTGGGGCCGCTGCGCGCCCCATCGCGAGCTACGCTCGCTCCTACCAGGGGGCAGGCCAGGCTACGATCAGCGCTCGCCTTGCGGGCATAAAAAAACCCGCCACAAGGGCGGGTTTTTTTACAGCCTATCCGAATTACTCCGGACGAACCTGTGCAGCCTGCATACCTTTCTGGCCTTTTTCAGCCACGAAGGAAACAGACTGGCCTTCTTTCAGGCTCTTGAAGCCGTCGGATTCGATGGCCTTGAAGTGTACGAACAGGTCGTCGCCGCCGCCTGCTGGGGTGATGAAGCCGTAGCCTTTCTCATCATTGAACCATTTGACGGTGCCTTGTTGGCGATTGGACATGGGTGAATCTCCAGAACATTTAGTTTTTTCAGTGGTGCAATGCGGCCGAGGCTACGGAGCACGGACAACATCATAGTCTAATTCTGCGCATCTAGCGCCTTTTACCTTCGCAGGATCTTGATCCAGGGCAAATATTGGCCGAATCGGCCCCTGCAAAGGGGGTCATTTGGGCTTGCAGGCGGCCTGCACCACGCTCTGGGCGCGCTGCATCAGCTTGGCGTCAACGCCGTCCTTGCTGTCCAGGTCTGCGATCTCCTTATCGGTAAAATTCTTTTTGATGGCCTGTGCACCGCAGTCGCAGTGCTTTTTCGCGGTGGCGGCATCGACGCCTTGGGCGCCAGCGGCTTTTTCGCATTGGGTCATGTAGGACTGCTCGCTCCCGGCAGGGAAGTTGCCAGCGTTTGCGGCCAGGGGCAGCAGCAGGGCGCCGGCGGCCGCCAGGGCCAGAAGGGACGGAACTCGCATAACCAGTTACTCCTTGGGTTAAGGTCTATCAAGAGTAGGTTGCTTCCCAAAGTCTGATAGGAATTTTTCCGCGTTAGTTCACCGGGGTTGCGTAATTTCCAAATATTTCTGCGGGCCGCGAACCCGCGTGCTAGCATGCTCGGCTCGCGGTCACACTGTTGCCGCGGGTTTTTTACTTTCCAGTCACTCTGGTTCGTCCCTGGCAAGCCGAAAGGCTTCTGCCACTGTGAGGCAGGCTTCCCTATAAGGAAGGCAGGTCGGATCTTGTACTGGCTCATCCCAACCCACGTGACCTTTGGTAGGGGTCACCACTAGGAGAGGAGGCGCCATGCCCGTTATTACTCTTCCCGATGGCAGTCAACGTACGTTTGATCACGCCGTATCCGTAGCCGAAGTTGCCGCTTCCATCGGCGCCGGCCTGGCCAAGGCCACCGTGGCCGGCAAGGTCGACGGCAAGCTGGTCGATGCCTGCGACCTGATCCCGAACGACGCCACCCTGCAGATCATCACCCCTAAAGATGAAGAGGGACTGGAGATCATCCGTCACTCGTGCGCCCACCTGGTTGGCCACGCCGTGAAGCAGTTGTACCCGACCGCCAAGATGGTGATCGGCCCGGTGATCGACGAAGGCTTCTATTACGACATCGCCTACGAGCGCCCCTTCACCCCTGAAGACCTGGCCGCCATCGAAAAGCGCATGATGGAGCTGATCGACAAAGACTACGATGTGGTCAAGAAGGTCACACCGCGTGCCGAAGTCATCGACGTGTTCACCCGCCGTGGCGAAGACTACAAGCTGCGCCTGGTCGAAGACATGCCCGATGAGCAGGCCATGGGCCTGTACTATCACGAAGAATACGTCGACATGTGCCGTGGCCCGCACGTGCCGAACACCCGCTTCCTCAAGGCGTTCAAGCTGACCAAGCTGTCTGGCGCCTACTGGCGCGGTGATGCCAAGAACGAACAGCTGCAGCGCGTCTACGGCACTGCCTGGGCCGACAAGAAGCAGCTGGCTGCGTACATCCAGCGCATCGAAGAAGCCGAAAAACGCGACCACCGCAAGATCGGCAAGCAGCTCGACCTGTTCCACCTGCAGGAAGAAGCTCCGGGCATGGTGTTCTGGCACGCCAACGGCTGGACGGTTTACCAGGTGCTTGAGCAGTACATGCGCCAGATCCAGCGCGTCAACGGCTACCAGGAAATCAAGACCCCGCAAGTGGTCGACCGTATTCTCTGGGAACGCTCCGGCCACTGGTCCAACTACGCCGAGAACATGTTCACCACTTCGTCGGAAAGCCGTGACTACGCGGTCAAGCCGATGAACTGCCCGTGCCACGTGCAGGTGTTCAACCAGGGCCTGAAGAGCTACCGCGACCTGCCGCTGCGCCTGGCCGAGTTCGGTGCTTGCCACCGTAACGAGCCGTCCGGCGCCTTGCACGGCATCATGCGCGTGCGTGGCTTCGTGCAGGACGACGCGCACATCTTTTGCACCGAAGACCAGGTGAAGAAAGAAGCCGCCGACTTCATCAAGCTGACCCTGGATGTGTACAAGGACTTCGGCTTCACCGACATCGCCATGAAGCTGTCGACCCGCCCAGCCAAGCGCGTGGGCTCCGAAGAGCTGTGGGACCGTGCCGAAGGTGCACTGGCCGATGCCTTGAACGAGTCGGGCCTGGAATGGGAATACCAGCCGGGCGAGGGCGCGTTCTACGGCCCGAAAATCGAGTTCACCCTGCGCGACTGCCTCGGCCGTAACTGGCAGTGCGGCACCCTGCAGTACGACCCGAACCTTCCAGAGCGCCTGGATGCCAGCTACATCGCCGAAGATAACAGCCGAGTTCGCCCGGTCATGCTGCACCGCGCCATCCTCGGTTCGTTCGAGCGCTTCATCGGCATGCTGATCGAACACTATGCCGGTGTGTTCCCGGCTTGGCTGGCGCCAACCCAGGCCGTGATCATGAATATCACCGACAAACAGGCTGATTTCGCCCTTGAGGTGGAAAATGCTCTGAACGGTAGCGGTTTCCGTGCCAAGTCGGACTTGAGAAATGAGAAGATCGGCTTTAAAATCCGCGAGCATACTTTGCTCAAGGTCCCGTACCTTTTGGTTATAGGGGATCGCGAAGTCGAAACGCAGACCGTCGCCGTACGCACCCGTGAAGGTAAAGACCTCGGCTCCATGCCGGTGGCTGAATTCACGCAGCTGCTCAACAGCGCTGTTGCCCAGCGCGGTCGCCTAGAATCGGAGTAATGACTATTAAGCGTGAAATGAGAAACGATAAACGAACTGCACCGAAAGCCCCGATCAACGAGAATATCTCGGCACGCGAGGTTCGGTTAATTGGCGCTGACGGCGAGCAGATTGGCATCGTCTCGATTGATGAAGCGCTTCGTATCGCTGATGAAGCGAAGCTGGATCTGGTGGAAATCTCTGCAGACGCGCAACCGCCCGTCTGCAAGGTGATGGACTACGGCAAGCACCTCTTCGAGAAGAAGAAGCAGGCCAACGAAGCCAAGAAGAACCAAAAGCAGATCCAGATCAAAGAAATCAAGTTTCGTCCAGGGACGGAAGAAGGGGATTACCAGGTAAAACTACGCAACCTGGTACGTTTCCTTACCGATGGGGACAAGGCCAAGATCTCTCTGAGATTCCGCGGCCGTGAGATGGCCCACCAGGAGCTGGGCATGGAGCTGTTGAAGCGGGTCGAAGTCGACCTCGCCGAATACGGCACCGTTGAGCAGCATCCGAAGATGGAAGGACGCCAGCTTATGATGGTCATCGCCCCCAAAAAGAAGAAGTAATCTCCCGGGCACGGCAGGCCTGATGATTATTGTGTAATTTTATTCGAATGCGGAGTTCCAACATGCCAAAAATGAAAACCAAGAGCGGTGCTGCGAAGCGCTTCCTGAAGACCGCTTCCGGCTTCAAGCACAAGCACGCTTTCAAGAGCCACATCCTGACCAAAATGTCGACCAAGCGTAAGCGTCAACTGCGCGGTGCCAGCCTGCTGCACCCGTCTGACGTGGCAAAAGTCGAGCGCATGCTGCGCGTACGTTAATTCTGGTTAAGATAGAGGAAGTTACTCATGGCTCGTGTAAAGCGCGGCGTTATCGCTCGTAAGCGTCACAAAAAAATTCTGAAACTGGCTAAAGGTTACTACGGTGCACGCTCGCGCGTATTCCGCGTAGCCAAGCAAGCGGTCATCAAGGCAGGCCAATACGCCTACCGCGACCGTCGCCAGAAGAAGCGTCAGTTCCGCGCACTGTGGATCGCTCGTATCAACGCCGGTGCCCGCACCAACGGTCTGTCCTACAGCCGTCTGATTGCTGGCCTGAAAAAGGCTTCGATCGAAATCGACCGTAAGGTTCTGGCCGATCTGGCAGTGAACGAAAAAGCGGCGTTTGCTGCGATTGTCGAGAAAGCTAAAGCCGTTCTGGCTTAAGTACCCGCGACAATCACCCGGCAGCGCTTGCGCTGTCGGGCATTGAACGTCATCGATAGGGGAAGAGCCTTCAAAGCTCTTCCCCTATTTTCGTATCTGGAGTCTGTACATGGAAAACCTGGATGCGCTGGTCTCACAAGCCCTGGAGGCCGTCGAGCGCGCTGAAGACATCAATACCCTGGAACAGATCCGGGTTCAGTACCTCGGCAAGAAGGGCGAACTGACCCAGGTGATGAAGACCCTGGGCAACCTGCCAGCCGAAGAGCGCCCGAAAGTCGGCGCGCTGATCAACGACGCCAAAGAGCGCGTCACTGTGGTGCTCAACGCACGCAAGGCTGCCTTCGAAGAAGCCGAGCTCAGCGCTCGCCTGGCCGCCGAATGCATCGACGTGACCCTGCCAGGCCGTGGCCAGACCACCGGCGGGCTGCACCCGATCACCCGTACCCTCGAGCGCATCGAGCAGTTCTTCACCCACATCGGCTACGGCATCGCCGAAGGCCCTGAGGTCGAAGACGACTACCACAACTTCGAAGCGCTCAACATCCCCGGCCACCACCCGGCCCGGGCGATGCACGACACCTTCTACTTCAATGCCAACATGCTGCTGCGCACCCACACCTCGCCGGTGCAGGTGCGGACCATGGAGTCCACCCAGCCGCCGATTCGCATTGTCTGCCCTGGCCGCGTCTACCGCTGCGACTCGGATATCACCCACTCGCCGATGTTCCACCAGGTCGAAGGCCTGCTGATCGACCGTGATATCAACTTCGCCGACCTCAAGGGCACCATCGAGGAATTCCTGCGGGTGTTCTTCGAGAAAGAACTGGCCGTGCGCTTCCGCCCGTCGTTCTTCCCGTTCACCGAGCCGTCCGCCGAAGTCGACATCCAGTGCGTGATGTGTTCCGGCAAGGGTTGCCGCGTGTGCAAGCAAACCGGCTGGCTGGAAGTGATGGGCTGCGGCATGGTTCACCCGAACGTGCTGCGCATGTCCGGCATCGACCCTGAAGAGTTCCAGGGCTTCGCCTTCGGCATGGGTGCCGAGCGCCTGGCCATGCTGCGCTATGGCGTCAACGATTTGCGTCTGTTCTTCGATAACGACCTGCGGTTCCTGGCGCAATTCCGCTAGGCCCAATCGACGCACTTTCTAGGAGAACAGCATGAAATTCAGTGAACAGTGGCTGCGCGGTTGGGTAAACCCGCAAGTCTCCCGTGACGAACTGGTCGCTCGCCTGTCCATGGCCGGCCTCGAAGTCGACAGCGTTACCCCTGCTGCCGGCCAGTTCAGCGGCATCGTCGTGGGCGAAATTCTCGCCACCGAACAACACCCGGACGCCGACAAGCTGCGCGTGTGCCAGGTGAGCAACGGCCAGGAAACCTTCCAGGTCGTGTGCGGCGCGCCGAACGCGCGCCCAGGCATCAAGATTCCATTCGCCATGATCGGCGCCGAACTGCCAGGCGACTTCAAGATCAAGAAGGCCAAGCTGCGCGGCGTCGAGTCGTTCGGCATGCTGTGCTCGGCCGCCGAGCTGCAGATCAGCGAAGAGAACGACGGCCTGCTGGAACTGGCCGCCGACGCCCCGGTAGGTGAAGACATTCGCCAGTACCTGAGCCTGGACGATGCCAGCATCGAAATCGGCCTGACCCCAAACCGCGGCGACTGCCTGTCTATCGCAGGCCTGGCCCGCGACGTCAGCGCCTTGTACGACACCCCGGTCACCCGCCCCGTGGTGCCCGCCGTTGCCGCCGCCCATGACGAAGTGCGCCCGGTCGAAGTCAGCGCCCCGGCTGCCTGCCCACGCTACCTTGGCCGCGTGATCCGCAACGTCGACCTGAGCAAGCCGACCCCGCTGTGGATGGTTGAGCGCCTGCGCCGCAGCGACGTGCGCAGCATCGACGCCGCCGTCGACATCACCAACTACGTGATGCTCGAACTCGGCCAGCCGATGCACGCCTTCGACCTTGCCGAGATCAACGGCGGCATTCGCGTGCGCATGGCCGAGGAGGGCGAGAAGCTCGTTCTGCTCGACGGCCAGGAAGTGGCCCTGCGTGCCGACACCCTGGTGATCGCCGACCACACCCGCGCCCTGGCCATCGCCGGCGTCATGGGTGGCGAGCACAGCGGCGTGAACACCGAGAAGACCCGCGACCTGTTCCTGGAAAGCGCCTTCTTCGAGCCGATTTCCGTCGCCGGTAAAGCCCGTTCCTACGGCCTGCACACCGATGCCTCACACCGCTACGAGCGCGGCGTCGACTCGCAGCTGGCCCGCGAAGCCATCGAGCGCGCCACCCAGCTGCTGCTCGACATCGTTGGCGGCGAAGCCGGCCCTGTGGTCGAAGCCGTCAGCGAGCAGCACCTGCCGAACATCGCCCCGGTGACCCTGCGCGCCGAACGCATTACCCAGATGCTCGGCATGGAAATGGACCCAGCCCAGGTCGAGCAACTGCTCAACGCCCTGGAACTGACCACCACCCGCACCGGCGACGCCGAAGGTGCAACCCAGTGGACTGTCACCGTCCCAAGCCACCGCTTCGACATCAGCCTTGAAGTCGACCTGATCGAAGAGCTGGCTCGCCTGTACGGTTACAACAACCTGCCGGTACGCTACCCGCAAGCCCGCCTGGCGCCGCAAGCCCGCCCGGAAACCCGCGGCGAGCTGCCCAACCTGCGCCGCCTGCTGGTTGCCCGTGGTTACCAGGAAGCCATCACCTACAGCTTCATCGACCCGAAACTGTTCGAGCTGTTCAGCCCAGGCGTCGAGCCACTGCTGCTGGCCAACCCGATCTCCAACGACATGGCCGCCATGCGCGCGTCCCTGTGGCCGGGCCTGGTCAAGGCGCTGCAGCACAACCTGAACCGCCAACAAGACCGCGTGCGCCTGTTCGAAAGCGGCCTGCGCTTCGTCGGCCAGCTCGGTGACCTGAAGCAGCAACCGATGATCGCCGGCGTTGTCACCGGTAGCCGTCTGCCAGAAGGTTGGGCCAACGGCCGCGACGCCCTCGACTTCTTCGACGTCAAGGCAGACGTGGAAGCCCTGCTGGGCTACAGCGGCGCCCTGAGCGACTTCACCTTCGCCGCCGGCAAGCACCCAGCCCTGCACCCTGGCCAAACCGCTGTGATCCAGCGCGATGGCAAGGACGTCGGCTACCTCGGCGCCCTGCACCCGGAACTTGCCAAAGCGCTGGATCTGGACCGCCCGGTGTTCGTGTTCGAGCTGGTATTGGGTGATGTGGTGGAAGGCCGCTTGCCGAAATTCAGCGAACTCTCCAAGTTCCCGGAAACCCGCCGCGACCTGGCGTTGATCGCCGGACGTGATGTAGCGTCTCAGGATGTGCTTGAAGTAATTCGTGACAATGCAGGCGAATGGCTCACAGACCTCAGGCTGTTTGATGTCTACCAGGGTAAAGGCATTGATCCTGATAGAAAAAGCCTCGCCGTTGGCTTGACCTGGCAGCATCCATCGCGCACTCTTAACGACGATGAGGTGAACACTACCCTGCAAAACATCCTCACCTCGCTCGAACAAAGGTTGAACACCACGTTAAGGAAATAACGGCATGGGTGCTCTGACGAAAGCTGAGATGGCCGAAAGGCTGTACGAGGAGCTGGGGCTTAACAAGCGTGAGGCCAAAGAACTGGTCGAGCTGTTTTTCGAAGAAATTCGGCACGCACTTGAAGAGAACGAGCAGGTGAAGTTGTCCGGTTTCGGCAACTTCGACCTTCGCGACAAACGCCAGCGGCCGGGCCGCAACCCCAAGACAGGGGAAGAAATCCCGATCACTGCACGGCGTGTCGTCACCTTTCGTCCAGGGCAGAAACTGAAAGCCCGGGTTGAGGCCTATGCTGGAACCAAGCCATAACGACGAACTGCCCCCCATACCGGGCAAACGCTACTTCACCATCGGTGAAGTCAGCGAGCTGTGTGCCGTAAAGCCACACGTGCTGCGGTACTGGGAGCAGGAGTTTCCGCAGCTGAACCCTGTGAAGCGGCGGGGCAACCGGCGGTATTACCAGCGCCAGGACGTGCTGATGATCCGCCAGATCCGGGCCCTGCTGTATGACCAGGGCTTCACCATTGGCGGGGCGCGGTTGCGGCTCTCCAGTGATGAGGTGAAGGATGAGTCAAGCCAGTACAAGCAGCTGATTCGGCAGATGATTGTCGAACTGGAAGATGTGCTGGTGGTGTTGAAGAAGTGAGCTGGTTTTTTGGTGAGTGAAAATTTTTTGAGAAAAAGCTTTCATTTATCAAAAGGTTAGGGTACATTCTTCAACGTTCTCGGCAGGATTGAGAACATGCTTCAAAGCCCAGTCGGGGCGTAGCGCAGCCCGGTAGCGCACTTGCATGGGGTGCAAGGGGTCGAGTGTTCGAATCACTCCGTCCCGACCATATATTTCAGCGACTTAGCCACCTTCGGGTGGCTTTGTTGTTTCTGGGCATAGTGACTTTTCGAGTGACTTCGCCTTTTTCTTCATCCAATTCTCCTCTTCAAGATCGTCAGCACCGGACCGCGCGAGTCGGTAGCCGATACCTTGTTTGCCGCATCGATCATTTGACCAATCTCCGCACCGGAGTAATGACTGGTCACGCTTCCGCTTTTGTGGCCCAGTAGCGACTTCCGGTCTTCCAGGCTGACGGCTGCTGCTTTCAGTCTTCGTCCGAATGTATGCTTCAGGTCGTGAACCCTTATGGAAGCGAACCCTGGGTGCGCCGGCCGCAAGTGTTGCTCCTGCCAGAGCTTTGCCGCGCGCACTCGCGCTTTCTTCCAGGCCGAATCGTTCATCCGATGCATGGCGGTACCGTTGTACGGGAACACCCATTCCCGACTTATCCCGCGCTGTCCTTCGATGATCGATTTGGCCACGCTGTTCAAAACGACCAGGCGCTCCTCTCGGTTTTTGACTCCAGAGTTCTCATGCCTGCCGCCGAAATCGGCTGGTATCAGAAACACGCTGGCGTCCAGCTCGGGGACGAAAATCTCCCAATCCCACCTCAACTTGCAGACCTCCTGCTCGCGGCAGCCGGTGTTCACCTTGAACAGGGCCATTCGCTGCAGGTGGTCTGGCAACTCACCGAAGAGAATCGACTGCTCCTCCCATGACATGGGGTAGGGCTGCCGGCTCGACTTCTTCTCGTCCAGCTTGGTGAGCAGTGGCACGCTGTCCAGCCAAGGCCTGCGTTCCTCGTCCCGCCACTTCCGGCAAGCCAGCTGTAGGACGCGAATGACTCGCTCGATTGCTATGTTGATCGTCCTGTTGCTGACGCCTTTTTTTACCTTTCCATCCGGCATAACCGAATCTGCCTTGCGATCGCGAACATAGTCCGCCAGCGCTTCGTCATCGATGTGCGTAAGCGGCAAGTGGCCGATGTACTCGACCATTTGCTCCAAATACAGCGCTGTAAGCCTGATAGATGGCTGCTCTTTGTTCTCGACCAGATACTTTGCCGCGGCAGTAGCGAATGTTTTGATCTCGCGGACGCCGTACACTTTCCGCTGACGCATCTTCTCTAGCAGATGTATCAGGTACTGCTCTGCCTCTTGCCGGTCACAAGTGCCAGTGCTCTCTTGAATTCGCTCTCCCCTGTAGACTTTGTCGATTTTCCAGATGCCGCTGGGCATTTTCTGGAGCCCTGTGATTGCCTTTTTGGCCATGGAGTCTCCTTGGATTCCCCGGCCTTGCTTACGCTGCGGGGTCGATTGTTGTCCTGATTGCTCGCCTTTTCAACGGCCATGGCCTCGATGTAGGCGTCTGCCCAGGCATCTAGCTCCAGGCGATCAAACCCGATGCCCTGTTTCCCGATCGGGAATTCGCGGACATGGGGGCGCACGGTGTTTTTGAATTCGTCCTTGCACATGCCGAGGTAGCCTGGCGCGTCCTTCGCGCGCAGGAATCTCGGCTGCAGGGACGGCTGCACGGCAGCTGTGGCGTTTGCCATGGAATTCTCCACGCCGCCGGTGGCGGCAGGTTGGTGGTCAGGTTGCTGGCGCAGGGTCGACGCGGTAATAGCTGGTGCACCGGCAGCGCGGGCACACCATGGTGCTGGCTCCTTTGAGCCACTTGCAGGGCGCGAGCACTCGCTCGCTCTCTTTGTGCTGGTTGCGGCACCTGGAGCACTTCACTGTGATATCGGACACGATTCATCCTCGCCCGCGCATGTCGGCGGGCCTGAGTAGTTGGGGGAGGGGTTAGGCGAGTTCAGCCGCGAACGCGTCGACCAGGGCCTGGCTGGTGAAGTTGATGGGGAGGGCGTCGGTGCTTGTGCCGTCACTGATCAGCACCCAGCCGTTCTTGTAGAGGGTGCAGGTGTTGCGACCGTGTCGGACCCGCGCGATTGGCAGGCCACCAAATGGCAGCCAGCGGTTGATGCGGTAAATCAGCTTCATCGCGGCGCCTTCCATACCAGGTAGGCCATGAGCAATGGTGCGGCGATTGGCATCAAGAACATGGCATAAGCTCCTTTGGGATCAGGACGGTATCGCCGAGCTGGTAGTGGACGAATCCCCGGCAGAACGCGACCAGCGCGGTGGGGCCGTAGCAGAAGATGCAAGCGCCCGCCGGGCCGCCGCTGTAGCAGACATCTTCGGCAAGGCCCGGTGAGTGCTGCGCGCTCCCGTGGTGCTTGTCGATCAGCTGGCCGCCGTGCTCCCAATTGGAAGATGGGCGATAGCCAAAGCCCTCGGCAGCGCCGCGAATGCTGATACTTGCCGGATATGACTCTGAGATCCAAATAGTCGTCCGGTGCTCCGGGTCGACCTTGAAGCCCTCAGCCATGGCGGCCGCCCAGTCCAGCGGCGCGCCGATCAGCCTGGCCGTCTTCACTTCGATCAGGTCGGTCATGGCTAGGCACCTGGTGGAGAGGGCAGTTGCTGCCAGTGGGTAGGCTCGTGCTCATCGCTGGCGTCGCTATCCACGACCACCCACTTGCCCTTGTCGAAGTAGTGGCCGTAGCAGGCCGACCACATCCAGCCATCGGTGCTCGATGCGCGCTCGCCGACGATCATCACGTCCCCATCCATGCGCAGCCAGACGGGGGTGTCGAGTTCGGGCAGCTCGTCGCTGCACATTTTCCAGGCGGTCATGGGGTCACCTGTTTGGGGTAGGGTGGTTGGGTGGATATGGAGAATGAGCCAATCAGCGGCAGCCGAGCCCAAGCACCGAAGTGGCCATGGCCGACGCGGTACTTGGTACCGGCAGCCATCGAGGGCCCGAAGGCCGGAAGGCACAGCGCCTTCTTTGGCTTTCGCCACCAGACCGCCCAGCGCCAGTAGCCACATTTCAGCGCCCAGCTGGCGACAACGGCCTCATCTTTGCCGCCGTAGCACCATTTCAGCCCGAGGAACAGTTTTCCAATCTTCACAGCTGATACCTCTCATCAATCCAGCGCCCAGGCGCCAGTGCGGGTGTAGGTTCGGGTTGTGTTTCGTGCGGGGAGAGCTGGCGCTGGTTGCCGGCCTGCAGCTGGCTGTCGGGGATGCAGCTGATGCCGACCCCGTTGAGCAGGTAGCAGGTGACGCCGCGCTGGCTGTCGTGCTGCACGTCTATGACGTTCTCGGTTGCGCTGGCGCCGGTGGCCAGCAGCAGGAGGCAGAGGGCGAGGCGGGTCATTTGCGCAGGTCCTCGTCCGGGTCAAAGCCGTATCGCCGGCACAGCGCGTGCGCTACGCCAGAGCCGCAGCAGAAGGCGTCCTTCATCAGCACCCAGCGCGGCTGTTTCATCCTGGTGGTGCCTTTCACCATGCGCACCGCAGTACGGAGCAGGTCGTCTTCAGTGAACTCGCAGCCGGAGAGCGTGATGGTCCGGCTGGTGTTCTTCTGCTCCTCCAGCTGCTGGCGCAGGGTGCGGATCTCTTCAACCATGGCCAGCACAGCTTCAGGGTTGGCGCTGGCGATGAATTCGGCGTCGGGGTTCTGTGGGATGCCGCAAAGGCCTGTTCCCCACCAGCAGACCACCTGGCCGTCTGCGGTGTCGACTCCTGGGTTGGTGGAGCGGTCTGAGCTACCGAATTCCATGCCGTCCGCATGAACCACCCACGGGCCCGGACTGGCTGCACGGGCCTTCTGCTCAAGGCTCTCAAGGTCGATACGCGTTTCTTCAGGCACGGGGATTCCTTGGCCGCCATATCGCGGCAGTGAATAGAGGGGAGAGGGGTTAAAGATGGCAGGAGTACATTTGCACTCAGTGGGTCAGGACGGCTTACGATCCAGCGCGGCGCGGGCCTGCCAGGCGTCGTGAGCTGTGCCAGCAGCCAGATCGTGGTAAAGACCGATTTCGTCCAGCCTCAGGTTCAGCGGGGTGATTCTGGAGCGAGCCCATGTTTCAAACGCTGCATTCTCGTCGCGTTCAACTCGCGTGCTGGGCTTCGCGTTGTCTGCCAGGGCTTTGATCTCGCGCATCACCTGCTCGGTAATGGCGATATCCCCTGGCTCTGCATCGTCCGCTACCAACTGGTCCCGGTAGAGTGTCAGCAGGGTGTTGGATTCGAACAGCAGTGCATCCCGCTCGGCCAGCTTCTCTCCGGCCTCATGCAGGTCGTTGTGCAGCTGGGTGAAGGCGGCCTCGACCTTGCTCGATACCGGGCCAGTTCCGACGTGTTCGGCCCATTCGCGCTCGGCAATCATCGCCGCCATGGCTTCACACTCGGCCAGTTGGGAGCGCAGGTCTGTAGCCTCATTGGTCGCGGCCACGCGCTCATCCTCGCATTCGCGCAGTTCCTCACGGCACAGAAGGTAGCGGTCGTCGTCGTTGAACTGACCGGAGCCTACGCGCTCCTTCACCGGCTCGCCGGTGACGCGGGCCTGAATGGCCGCCCAGGCTGGATCGTACTCTGGCCAGTCGCTTTCTATGACCAGGCACTCGCGCTGCGGCAGATGGGCCTGGAGGTGAAAGAGCGGCTCCACCAAAGCGCTCCGGTATGCCACGGGCACTTTCGCCAGGTCACTGCGCTTGACGACGATGTACCGGTCTTCGCGCTGGAAGGGCACGCTGACCATCTCGGTGTTGCTGGATCGGTTTTCTGTGGGCATGGGGATAGCTCTGCCGTGGGTATCCACGGGCGATGTTGAGATTTTGAAAGTCGACTACAGTTGACTGTTCACCCAGGGAGGTCCTTATGAACTGTCATATTTGTGATCAAGGTGCACAGGAGCTGGAAACCACTCGAGATGGAAACGGCTATGCCTGTGAGGGATGCGGACCATACGTCCTGAGCGGGTCACTACTTGCTGAGCAGTTATCAAATCCCAGGAGATTTAACGTTGATAGCACTCGGCTGTGGCTCACAACAGAGCGCCTAAAAGGAATTGAGGCGCCCGTGATTACGACGTCGAACGCCCTGTGGGTGTGATAACGCTGCCTCTGCTTCTCGCTCCTTAATACGCCATGGATCGTTGGCTCTGGCCAGGGCGGCCATCGGTGGCGGGCTGACACTGTTGCCGCACATGTGCACTTGTTCGGTCTTGGTGAACGGCTTGCCGCCGGCGCCCTTGTCGATGATGTAGCTGGCCGGGAAGCCCTGGGCGCGGTAGAGCTCATGCGGTTGAAGCATCCGCAGGCAGATGTCGACGATCACATACGGCGTGCCTTTCACGAAGACGGTGACCAGGCCCAGTCGGTCCTTGGTGGTGACTGTCGGCGCTGGCGCGTCTGCTGCGCTGATGTTTTCGGTGCCGTAGTAGCTGATCAGGAAGGCCGCGACACGCAGTGCGCCTTCTTCATGCTCTGGTGACAGCTTGTACTCGACCAGAGCGTGATGTTCGGCCCCGGCGGTCATGGTGGGCACCGGGTCATCTACTGCGCGCCCGACGCAGTTCCGGCGAAGCGTAGCGAGGTTGGCGGTCACCAGGCGTTGCTGGCTGCCAGTGTTGGTGACGGTGCTCATGGGGTCATCCATGCTGCGGGCTGGCGTGGTGTTGAATCCGCCATTGGCCTGCTCGATGAAGGCGGTGCAGACGCCCATAGCGTGCGCGGCGCCTGCCGGCCGCTTGTAGTTGCCACCGCTGGTAATGGTCGGCACCGGGTCGGTGATGGGCGAGCCATCGCTATTGAACCGAAACTTGACCAGGTGCGCCGATGCCAAAGCGCGATGGCTCTGGGTTATGAGAGTGCCCAACGGTTGATCTGCAGGTACCGGCTTTCCTGCGTACACCGGCCCGCCGGCCCCGATCATCACAGGGCTGGCCATCATCAACTCCCCGCGGTTGGCGGCCGTGACTGTTGGCATAGGCTCGTCTGGGTTGTTCACCCGGACGGCACCGTGGTGGGTTGCCGGCAAGATAACCGGGCTGGCCATGGCGAACGATCCGCCCCGCGGCCACGATGTAACAGTAGGCAGCGGCTCGTCGGCGGGCTGGGCCAACTCGCCCGACCAATTGGCGATCGGCACGATGAAGGGCTGCGGGTTGTCCAGAACGAACTTCTTCATGCCCTTGGCCACTCGGCGCAGAGTGGCAGCCGCCAGGTCCTTCTTGCGGCCGAAGATGCTCTTGCTTGGCACGCTCCAGTCGATGCAGTCGGCGGCGGTGCGCCACTTCTGCTGGCCCTTGGCAGGGTTCTTGGCGTGGGTCGGTTCCGGCCACACGATGGGCTGGCCATCGCAGCGGGCGATCATGAACAGGCGCTCGCGGCTGGTTGGCGCGCCGAAGTCGCAGGCCTTAATGATGCGCCATTCCACCTGGTAGCCCATGCCTTCGAGCAGCTGCACGAATCGGCGCCAAGTGATGCCGCGTCGCTTCGGGTCCGGCACAAGGAACTGCTGCTGCACCGGCACGCGCTCGCCCACGGCAGCCACGGTGCCATCCAGTTTCATGACCCTGCCGGTGGCTTTGTCGCGCTTGGCGATCAGCGGACCCCACTGCAAGATCTGCTTCACGTTCTCCAGGCTGATCACACGGGGCTTTTTCTTGCCCGCCCACTTGAGGCCGATCCACGACAGGTTGCGGATCTCGCGCTTGCGCGGTTGGCCGCCGGCTGCCTGGCTGTGGTGCGTGCAATCGGGGCTCATGTGGAACCAGCCCACGGCACGGCCCTGGCATTCTTCATCCGGGTCACCCTCGAACACGTCGGTGGTGAAGTGGCGTGCTGCAGGGTGGTTGGCGGTGTGCATGCTGATGGCCGCCGGGCTGTGGTTCTTGGCCACGGTCACCGGTCGGCCCAGGCCCATCTCCAGCCCGGTACCGGCGCCGCCGCCACCGCAGAAGAAGTCCACCACGATCTCATCGTCTTGCGGATCGAAGCCAAGGCCGTACTGGGTTTTGAAGTCGAGCGGGTTCTTTTTCTGAAATGCAGACATGGGCGGTCCTCGCCGAAGTGGCGTGCTAGAGGGTTCTGAGGTAAAAAGTGACCTCATCTATCTCTTAATTCACTGAGGTCTATGCGATGGGACGTTGGGGGAAACACCATGGGAATGTGGGGGAGTATTCTGTTCAGGCTTGGGAAGAACAGAGGCCCGATGGTACGTACTACGAAGCCAGGTTCTACGTGAATGGCCCAGAAGCTGCCGGCATAGCTTTTAC
Source organism: Pantoea sp. Ap-967 (assembly GCF_011752565.1). GTDB lineage: Bacteria > Pseudomonadota > Gammaproteobacteria > Pseudomonadales > Pseudomonadaceae > Aquipseudomonas. Next base: position 187,029 of record NZ_VWXK01000001.1, on the reverse strand, counting down.
AGACCTTGCCTCAGCATTCTCTTTGGCTGAAAGGTTGGAGCTATCGCCTAAAAAGCGGCCGTCTGGGCCAAGGATGGGATAGATCGTCCAATTCATTAAGCACGCGCCGGCCCTCCATCCGCCGAGGCCGGCGAACAGGTCAATTGCTGTGGTCACGTTGTAGTCCTTACGTGTAGGTGCCGCTGTGCATTTAGTGGCGACTTTTTAGCAATTTAGGTTTAATAGCGTCGTGTCCGCGACCTATAGATGACGAGGAAAAAGTGGAAATCACTGCGAGCGTTAACGGCATGTCCATCATTTCCAGCGGGGTAGTTCATATATCCTCTAATTGGCCTATTAACTTTGAGGTTCAAGGCCTAAAGCTGCAGGTGATTTTCGTTGAAAATTCATCTGTAAAGGTGTCTCGTTACGAGACGAAAGTTGAGAATGGGATTTGGAACCTATATCTGACAAACTTTTCCCACACTACTGGAGAGGGGCTCTACTCCCCGGTTCCTATCGCGACAGTGGAAGGTAAGCAGCTGTCTATGACCTTCTCGGTTGATACGATTTCAAGGAATGAAGGCCTCCGCGTGTTTTCCTATACTTTTATGCTGGGGTGAACAATGTCCGGAGAGTTCATCAATCAAGAGCAAGCGGGTTTAGTGGGTGCGGAGCCGCCTAAGCCATCAGGGGGCTCTCATGGTACTATTCAAGCTACGATAGGCACTGGCTCCAATGCCAAAGATTCGATCGTTTGGATGACTATCACGTGGAGCTTCGTGATTGCGTCTTGCATAAGCTTGCTGCTATTTAGCTTGGTGGTTTGTTACAAGGATTTTAAGTATCTGGAAGAAATTAAGGACGTTTGGACTATTTTTGTACCAATCATCACCCTTGCATTGGGCTACGCCTTCGGAAAAAGCCAGTAGCTTCTGTTGGTTTTAGTTGTTGTCTTATTTTCAAAGGGGAAGGCGCTGGCGGGCAGCGGGTATTGGCTACAGGTCGTAGTAGGCGTCGCGGTAGGCGAGGAATTCTGCTTCGTTGCTCCAGCGCCGGTATGGCTTTGGCGCCTTTTTCAGCGCTTCCTTGTAGCTGGCCTTGGCCTCTTTCACGGTTGGGCACCACTCGCCGGTGACGCTGGCCCGGGCGAGGTAATCCAGGGCACTCGTCGTGCGGTACATGCGGAACTCGCGCGGCACCTGGTGGAAACCTCCGTCACGCCATTCTCTGCACCCGCCGCGCATCTCAACCTCTGGCTTGATGATGCAAAGGAACTCGTGGAAGTAGCAGTCGATGTCTTCGTTCTGGAACTTGTCGTAGTTGCTGCTGCGAGCCGGTTTCGGCAGCTTCTCGACCATCTCGCCGTACTCGATGCCGTCGACTGGGTGGTAGCGGCCGGCGCGGCGCTTGGTGCTCTCGTCGAGCGTGATGCCGATGTAGTGGCCGTGGTCCTCGGTGATGGTGCCAGGCTTTCCGTAAGCGATCACACGACGACCGATGCAGGCCGGCACCTGGTAGTGCCGCTGCACGTATTCGCAGGGGGTGCCAATCATGACGTTCTCCTTGGCTATGCGGCTTTGCGCGCGCTGAGGACTGCCTGGCGGGCGGCTTCGTACTCGCTGGCCACGATCTCTGCCAAGCCCTCGACGCCATCGCCTGATGACTTGCAGCCGAAATTCAGGAAGACCGTGCCGCTGTGCTCAAAACACACGCCTCCGCTCAGCCACAGTGCCCCGCGGGCGACCCCCATGGCTTCCCACATTTCGTCCCGGTCGATGGTTTCTGGGCAGTGCTCTCTCCAGAGATCAGCCAGGCGCTGGTGCTCAGCCTTCTCGGCGGCACGTACGTCCTTAGCGGTTCCTTTGGCATGCTTGGCTGCCCGGCGGAGCGAGCGGTATCCGTGCTCGTCAGGCCGGCACCAGTGCACGTCCAGCTCTCGGCTGGCGCTGAGCTTGATCCCGCCGATGAAGTAGCGGGAGCCGTTGTACATCGTCGAGGCTGCAGCGCCGAAGGCATGGCCCAGCTTCTCGCTCTGGGCGTTCCAATCGGCCTTCTTCTCGTCCCAGGCGCGCACGGCGGCCAGAACCTTTGGCGATTCGGTCTTGTAGAAGTAGCTCATGGCTTTCTCCATGCATGCGCCGCCCTCCGTGGCCGGATGCGGCATGGTGGCAATTTGATTTGGGATGGGGTATTACGAAGGACGATCGATTTCGTCGTCAGCGTCTTGGTCTGGATCGGAAATGATCTTGCGCACGCTAGCATCGTTGAATGCCTGCACCACGTTTTCGCTAAGTAGGATTTCGTGGCGCACCATGAGGAACTTTGTCAGTTCATCATCGGGCATGGCGTCCATCTTGAGGATCGCCATCTGAAGCACCTCGTTTATCTGCATGCCCTTGGATCGCTCACAGATCCGGTCCATCGCCTGGTGAATCCCCGGCCGTACCCGGTGCCTCAATGCCTTTTCGTCGAACTTGATGCGTTTGCGCTCAGCGTTGTCATTACGCTGCTGCTGCGTCAGTGCCATCATCGCCTCCATTGCGCACGAAAGCGGTGCCCGGGGCGTACTCCAGCAGGTCGCACACCCGGTTGATGATCTTGAGCGCTGCGTCGAACACCTTGGCGTCGTCCAGTTCGCGGGCCAGGCGCTTCATGTTCGGCTGGTGCTCCAGGCAGACCTTGCCCACCAGGTGCCGTGCCAGCCTGCGCAGGTGCTCAGCGCTGTCGTGCATGCGCAGGCTTAGCGCGAAGGCCAGGGCCACATCGTCAGGCCGGTACTGGCCGCCGCTGCGGGTGTTGTACAGCTTCTTGACCGGCGACTTGAGCCAGGACGGCAGCGTCACCACTCCAGAGGGTGTCTTTTGCATGTTGGTGCTCCGTGAGGCCGCTGGGCGGCAAGTGGAACTGTTCTTGCCGCCGGCGCTGGCGGACCTGACCTTTCAAACTGGACCGTCGCATCGCTTGCCCTCAGCCTTCGGGAAGTCGACGCCGAACAGGTGAATGACACGGCAGAATTTGCGGTCGGAGATGCCAAGCTTGGCCTTGGCCTGGGCCCGGTTGAGGCCGGCGTCGCGCAACTCGACGATCTGCCCGGCCAGGGCCCTGTCCGCCTCGGGGTCGGCGTAGGTCCTGTTCTTCTCGCCGCGGCCACGCTTCGGGTCTGGCCGGAAACAGAAGCAGCCTTCCATCGCTGCGCGGTACAGCGTGGTCTGGGTCAGGCCGGTATGTGCCATGGCTTCTGCATAAGTCATGGTCTTGGCGAGCTTGCGCAGCTCGGCCAACTGATCCTGGCGCTTCTGCGCCTTCATGCCCAGCGGCTTCGGCTGCACGGCGCGGACCTGCTCGATATCGCGGTGCGGCCGGTGCGGAACGTAATGGAAACCGTCGAGCACGATGATGCTGCCTCCAGAGGCAAGGAAGTCAGCTTTCGCTGCCTCAAGGTCGATTGAGGGATTCATGCGCACCTCACTTGATGCGAATCGAGCTCTCGCCGCGCTCAAGATGCGCCCAGGCTGGCTCAGGGATCAGTTCGTGTTCGCAGTCCTCGCCGGCGGCCATGCGCTGGCGGACTGCCTCGTTGTGCTCGCGGTCGGCCTTGAGCTTGGCGGCGATCGCCTTCTTGTCCGGGTCCTGGGTCACGTTCACGCGCACCAGCTCGTCTGGAAGGTCGTCAGGCTTGTCTACGATCACCTTCTCCGGCGCTGTAGCCAGCGTGATGGTGAACAGCGGTCGCTTGATGGACTTGATATCCGCAGCCTCCATGTTCCGCCGCAGGTAGTCGCCGATCTGCGTGACTGCGTTCTTCTTGATGCGCTTGAGCTCTTCTAGGCGACCTATCTCGGCCTCAATCGCCAGGACCTCGCCATCGATGTTCCGGCGCAGCATGACGATGTTGTCGGCCTTGTCGCCGAACTCCCCCGCGATGCCGTCCATGGTGTCTTGGATGGCCTGCTTGAGTCCTTCATCGTCGGTGTCGGCCATGGCGGCCAACTCCATCATCTGTTTTGTGAGAGGGTAGAGGCTGCTCATGCGGCGGTCTCCTGGGTGAACTTCGGTGTCAAATCGCTCAGCTCTTTGGCAACGCGCTTGATTGCAGTGTCGTCATTGCGAGCCTTTAAGCGGCGCACAGCATGATCGTGAATCTTCTTGAGCTCCTGCAGTGACTGGGCGCCTTGCATGGTCTCGACCACGGACTTTATGTAATCGAGCCGTTCTTGCTTCTGGCGCTCAAGCTCGGCCTCTTTGTCCTCTGCTTGCTCGAGCGCTTGTTCTGCTTGGAGCTGCTGGACGTAGTTCTGGTCGTCGAACATGCCAAGGAACACGTCGGCGCTGAAGCCCAGCATGGACAGGGCCTTCTTGATGGCGTCAGTCAGGGATTTCTTCGGCGCCTCACCATCGGTAGTCATGCCGTAGCTAGTCTTGTACTGGTAGCGCGTGCAACCGTATTGCTCAATCTCGCCGCGCTGGCCATCCTGTATGAACCAAAGCGCGATCTTGACCGTGTGCCCTACCTCACGACCGATGCAGGCGCGCTTGTCGCCCTCGCCGGTATAGATTTCATGGCCTTCATCAAATCGCTCTTCGACTACCTTCCAGCCCCAGCCAATGCCAACCGGGCCAAACAGCTCAGTGGCCTTCATGACCATGGCGGTTCCGCTTAGGCTGGTGATGTCTTGACCGTTTACCTTGGCTTTCTTGGTGAACCTGGTGTCGGTGGTCTGCACCTGCTCCCAGATGCGCAAGTTGGTGTTGGCCATCACTTCATCCTCGCCTGGTCAATGACTCTCTGGTAGCCGACGATGCGCCGCGCCACATCAGGTATCTGCTCGCCGATCGGCTCAAGAATCGTCACGGCATCCTCAAGCGCCAGTAGCAACTTGGGGCTGGTGGCAATGAGGTGCGCGTCAGCCTCTTCATAAACGAAGTCCACCACCTGCTCCTGATCTTCGTTGAAGTCGATCGCGTAGCCGGTATGGCCAACCAACCCGACATTGGGTACAGCGCGGACAGTCCACGGCCCTGGGGTATGCGTTTTTTCGGACATGCAAATCTCCCGCGCCATCCATGCGGTGGGCGCTGACAAGTTGGTTATTTGGTGATGCAGCCTGCCCAGGCGCTCGCAAGCATCCAGGCAGTGCAGAAGAAGAGGGTGGCGAAGCTGCCGCGCCAGGTTGCGATGCGGCGAGTGCGTTGGTGGCTGGTCATGCTCTGACCTCGTAGCCGACCGTCCACTCGCCGCAGATGCAGGCCCGGCACTTCCAAGCCTGCGGGTTCTCGATGCTGGCCAGCGCGGCCTCGTGCACTGCGGCGGCGAAGGTCGGACCCTTGAACAGCATCAGCACCCGATCGGCCGGCATGGCCTGGGCCTCTGGCAACTCCGCAATCTGCTCGTCGATGAGCGTCTTCACGATTGGCGTGGTCATGGCTTCTCCTGCTTGCGGTAGCCGGCGGCCCAGAGATCGCGGGCGACATCCTCATGGATCATCAGCTGCTGCATGTGGCTGACGCCGTGAGTGCCGCCAGGGTGATCCTTCATGTGGCGGATCATTTCATTCAGGCCGGCGACTCGCTCCGCCTCAGCCTTTTCCTCTGGCGTCGGTACCGGCCTGGCCATTTCTGCGCGGAAGACCTCGCAGCCAAGATCCGCGCCACCATCTACAGCGATCATGTCAACGCCACGGGCGGTCTGGAATACCGCACAGACCGTGACCTCAGCGCCAATGAATTCGGCAGATTCTTCGCGGATAGTCCAGCCGCCGCGCTGGATTTCAACCTCAGAACCAACCGGAGGCAGGCCTTCGCCGCTCCATTGCTGAGGTCTGGCGGAAAGGCTGGATACCTTCGGGAATACGCAGCTGTAGGTGGCTTCCCTCCACATGCTGCCGTCCTCGGTGTAGGCAAGGATCTGCTCACCTTCAACCCTGTACCAGGCGGAGAAGTAGAACTCGTTTTCAGCGCCAAAGTGCGTAGCGCCTTCGGGCGCCTTGCTCCAATCAATCTCGCTCACGCGACCTCCTTGCGCCCATCAACGATCTTGTTGAGGCGCCCGCAGTAGTGGTTGAACTCTTCAATGGTGATGCGCTGGTCGGCCATCATTTCGGTGAGCTGCCTCTGGATCATCGCGGACCAGCTCACAGGGGTGGATGGCTCTGCCAGGACTTCGAGCTCGTTGTCGAGCAGAACATGAGGGCTCATGGCTCGTTCGCCAGGTCGGCGTCGTGCTGCACGCCTTGCTCGGCGTACCCTTCAAGCATCGACTCGGCGATCTCGAAGAGCTTTCCACCGACGTGGTCGCTTGGGCCGAGGATGTCTGGGACCATGCCCTTCACCGGCCCGCCGGCCTGCGCCTGGAGAAGGAGCAGGGCCAGGGCGTTGATGTCGTCCTGCTCAGCCTCTTGCAGGGCGCGAAGATGCTCGGCCAGCTTGGCCACGAACTGGTCTTGGCGGACACCCACCGGCCCGCCGAAGCGTTGCGGGATCAGAACGTCGCAGCCGCCGACCAGGCTTTCTGCGTTGCTCTCGATCCACTGCTGAGCCGCTTCCTGATAGGCCGAGTCGTCGGCCGGCTCAGCATTGTCGTGCCGCCATTGTGCTGCTCGAAGTGCGCCCATGGTCGCCTCCAGGTGATGGGTTACTCGGTGGGTGGGGAAGGGAGGGGCTGCCAGTGGGTGATCTGTGAGGCCGGGATGTTGTTGTATCCATTCCAGGTGGCCCAAGGCTTGCCGCAACCATTTCCTGCGTCGAAGGTGCATTGCATTACGGCTGTGCCGTCAGTTGCGATTACCTCCACACTCCGGAACGGAACCTCGCCGTTCACTTCAAGAGGCAACCTGTCGCTGCACTTGATCCAGCCGCTCATGGCTTCACCCGGGCGGCGAGCATGGCGCGTGCCATGGCGTAGGAGATTTCAGCGACGATGCGCATTTGCTCTCCTGAGCTATCGCCGGTGTCATCCAACTCCTTCGCCTGCCATGCATTGGCCAGGTAGCCGTTCATTGCCTTGGCTGCGAAGTAGTCGATGATCGTCAGGCCAAAGCAGGTGCCGTGTCCGCCGTACTCGCTGGCTTGCACAGGGAAGGCTGGCTGCTCGCCTTCCTTGAGAGCTTCGTCGTACTGGTGCTGGGCGCCTTCAATCTGGCGATCCATTTGGGCTGCCATGTAATCCATCTTGTGAACCTCATTAGCCAACCGCATTGATCAGGTGCCGGGCACCAGGGACCAAGCTGGGCGTGAAAAGCCAAGCCCGGCACCTGTCGATGCGGTCGATGTGAAGGGAAGGGGATGCGGGGTGCATCGGGGTGTGATCTGGCCGGCGCTGATCTCCGGCATTCGACTGTCCTGACCTTGATCAGAGCCTGAGCCGTGGTCGCCACGCTCCTCTCCGGCTGAAATCTATACCGGTATGGGTGCTGGTCAGTTATTGCGCATCAGCCTGCGCATTCAGATCACACTCCGATGCAGCCTGCGATGGGGAGCAGGGCATCGGGCAGTTAACGTCAGGCTGACGTGGAGCTTTCAGCCTTGGCTGTGGCGCTTGCTTGCTGCTCTACCAGTTTGCCGATCAGAACTTTTCGATCTTCAAGAGAAAGGCTCCAGGCCGCGCAGTAGATGCCTTCGTCGATAGTGCCGTCGTACTCCATCGTGGAGTTCGTATCCCAGAGCTTGTACTTGATGCGGTTGGTTGGCCTCTTCGCCATCGTCTTGCCCTCCAGGGCGGTTGATTTCCCAGATGCCACTCATGGAATGGCACCTGGTGAAATCCCGGCCTCGCTACTGGCGACAGGCCGGGGCACTGCATCAGCGGTGATCGTTCGAGCTCAGCCGCCGACGGCGTTGCTCTCAGTTCTGTTGGCCTTGAGCTTCCCTATCACCTCGCGTCGATCGACCTCGGCGGGGTGGTCATGGGGTGATGTGATCGCTACACGACTGTCGACCGCAGCTCTGCGGCCCGTTGGGTGGGGCAGTCCGTCGTGGGTTGCCGGTCCGAGTTCCGGCTGGGCTTTCTACTTCATTGGCGGGTTCCTCCTATTGGTTAATCGCTGCTCGTGCTGTGCCAGGTGCTGACGCCCGTTCTGAGGGCATCCCGGCAGGGAGCATCTACAGCGCAACCCTCCATCCGCGCCGTAAGCGCCTGATTTCGAGCTGGCCAGTTCCAGAGCTGGCATGGGGATCGAATTTGTTGCTCGCGCTGTACCGTTGCCGGGATCGATCCGCGAGGTTCCCATCAATGTGAAAGAGCGGCGGCCGGTGAGGGCCTGGGCAGTCCCTGGTTGGTGACTGCTTGAAGCGAACAATACCGCCGGTATTTCTCATGGTCAATACCTCCGGTCATGTTTTTCTTTCGTCCACAAAAAAGCCCGCTATGGGCGGGCCTTTAGATTTCAGCTGATATCGGGTTAACGGCCGTCGTCGTAATAGAGATCGCAGAAGAGGGAATGCCGCTCCTGGAGAATGCGCTGCACGTCAAAAGCGGCAACCTTCAGGTCGTATGGTCCCACTACAACGATAGGGTCTTCGGACTTATCTACGGGCAAGTCCTGTGCCTTGAGGTTGCCAAGTGTCGTCGCGTACTCATCACCAGGTCGACAAGGTACACGCACAGTCCATCCCTTCGAAGGCGTCTGTCGCTCAGCCGCAGGAACGTCGGCTTGGCAGTGCTTGCATTTGATAGCAGCGTGTTTGATCGGCTCGGCACAGAAAGGGCAGGGTCTCGAGTCGTTCGCCTCCATGATGCTCGCGAGCTGTTCGCTGCTCAGCTGCTTCTTGCCACCGAAGATCATCATGAGCAGGCCCGCCAACGCGATCAGAGCCGCAATGATCAGGTAATTCTGTTGCTGGGCCATGAGGCCTATGTTGTTAACCCTTCCGCCCATTCCTGTTGAAACAGAAACGTCCATAGCCATGGCACCGATCACAGCGATCATGCCTACGATCAACGCCAGAATTCCAAAGCCCCGCATGGCATCCCTCCCAGATAAATGAGTCGCCATGCTACCACCAAGGCAATTCGCCATCACGCAGGCATGAAAAAGCCCGCCGAGGCGGGCTATGTCATCAGTGAATGGATTCTGGTATGCCTTTTTTGATCTCTTCGAGAAGGATGCTTCTGCTTTCCGCCGTACTTGTAACCCTCACCCCTGGAAAGTTTTTTAGCTCCTCGCAAATCTCCTGAAACGCATTCAAAAGCTTGGCATTCCCTGTCTCAGGTGGTCCCGCAATGAATAACGTGTCCTGTGCCATCTGCTCTGCAGAGCTCAAGCGGCGAATTTTGGAGATCCATGCATCCCCATGCTCGATGATCTTCGATGGTTCGTCATGCCCCAAGTGAATCGGCTTCAGAGCCTGAACCGGTTGCATTCCATTGATCATCACGAATGGGAATTTGACCGGGTAATCGGTAGTGCCCAGCTTATGCTCGCTGTAGCGCTGCTTCAGGTTATTGGCTGACAAAAGCTTGCCAAGCTGGCGCTCCAGTTTCGTCTCCTGATATTCCTTGGTGGCGAAGCTGTGGTTCACATAATGATCGAACAATTCGACTGCGGCCTGGTTGGCGTTTTCGATTGCCATTGTTCCAGGATCGCTGAACCGCATCATCGTCTCACGAGGATGGATTAGATGCTTGAAGGTGCTGAGAAGCGCGGGCAGATCAGAGCGATTCTCCGTAAAGAAGCCACTGAGCCTAGTGAACTCAGCCTCCATCTCGCGTCGAGCTCTGAGAAAGATCTTGCTGTCTAGGCTGGGGAAGAAGTTAGTCACGCGCTGACGCTTCTTCTCGATTTTGAAGCGAAAATCGCCATTATTGGCTATCAAGACGACGCCAATATTCACAAACTCGCCTGTTTCTGGGTAAGGCAAGAACCGCAAAATAGAGTAGTTGCAGATGTATTTCATAGCTCTCCCCAGAACCGCTCGTCCTTGAACACTTCCAGCATTTCCAGCCTTTCAGCTACCGTTGGCTCCGTTAAATCGATTTGGTCCCTGTCGCGAAAGAGCCAGTCGTCTGGCAAAAGGGAGGTGATCGTACCCCAGTTTTTCACGGCATCGCTAAGGATTTCCATGTGCTCCTGACGAACGACAAGGTCTCTGAAAAACGACCTGCAATCGCGGAAAACGTGCGTTTCCATGAAGTCATTGCAACAAAAAGCCCTGTCAAACGCCATATTGTGATCGATGACGGTCAGGCTGCCCGATCCGTCTAGGATCAGATTCACGTTGCCGCCTCGCTCGCTGAGGCATCGATCACCGTTACGCACCCAGAGGTCGAACAGCAGGACTCGACGTCTCAAGTCTATCGGCGTGTGATTGATGTTGCTGACGCTGAAGTCAGATGCATTCTCGACTGCCCTTGAGGCAAATGCCAAACCTCCACCAAGGTCGGTAACATTCGGTATAGCACTGAAGGAGATGAGCTCATTTGGGACATGCATCAATTTCCAGTCGGGTATGGGTAGACCCATGCGCTTGCCAAGCTCTGCACCGATAACCTCAGAAATGAGCGCCGGCCCCCCGGCCTTTTCCAGCCCTTTCACAAAATAGGATGCCCCATCATCGCCACGCACGATGAATGGTTTGATAGAAATTCCTTGGTGGCTTTGCCTGATAATTTCTACCGCTGTAATGCTCTCAGGCATCAGTTGTCTTCCATGCTCAAATGCGCTGCTCCAAATGTCTGGTGGTAGGCTACTCGCCTACACCTCGATTGATTCGCCCCACCTTCACCTCATCCCCATACCCCGCCAGCCGATCCTTTCCACCCTGCGTCACCTGGTAGATCCTGATCACTGCGCCCTGTACAAGTGGTTCAGTACGATCAGCTCAATCACAACTACAAGGACGCAGATTGCGATGAACCCTGGGCTGAAGACCCGCTTTCGATTGGATGAACCTGTGCCAAGGCTAGATACGTCCGCGCCATCGGATGCCGCCACGAGGAGTAGTGCCAACAAGGCATAGATCCACGCTTTACCCCAGAAACTACGCTCTCGCCACTGAGTCATCCGTAACCGTCCACCGTCCTAATTCAGCGTCTTCTATGGCTTAGCCTTGGCTTGGTTAAGGGCATGGCTACAAATCGCCCCCTCGCCAGATCACTTGCCCGATAATCCGGTGCTCGTTGTCCTCGCTCCTGAAGAAAAACCGATCTGGATGCTGGTCCTTGTCGTCGTTGTCGCTACGTAAGATCCAGCGGCCAAGCGGCGCTTGCACCAGGCGCTTGACGATCGTTCCGTCCGCGCCGGCCAGCACGAAAACTTGACGATCGATAGGATCAATTCGAGAGCGGTCGACCAGCAGAACGTCCCTGTCATTGATCGTTGGCCACATGCTTTGGCCTTCGGCGTAGATCACGATGAGATGGTCCGCCTTTGCGCCCTTCACCTTCAGCCATTCTCGCTTGAACGCTAGTGTTGAGCGCATTTCAACGTGTGGGTTCTCGCTGCCCAGGCCGGCTGCTGCTTTGGCGTCGTACTGGGGGACGTAGGCGTACTTGCCATCAAGCTCCGCTTCGTCCGAGCCTTCTGGTAGAGGAGTAACAGCGTGCTGTTGGTCTTCATGTCGAGGGGCCTGCCCCCAATCTGCTGTCGGAGAGCCGACATGCGGAATCGCAAGCAGGGCATCGAGATCCCCCGCCAGCCTTGGGCTGAATGCAGACACGGGCACCTGAAGAGCTTTTGCAAAAACCGATGCCGCCCGGATGCTCAGCGCCGTTCGCCCATTCATGAAATGACTGACAGCTCCTTGCGTCACGCCTTCACCCAGTTCTGCCGCAATTCGATCCTGCGTCAGGCCGAGCTCGGCACGCTTCTGGTTATACAGCGCTTTGAGGCGCTTGCTGTCCTCCACCTGCCAGTCGGCAAGCGGAACCTTTCGTGAGTTTTTCGTCATGTGCGAATGATATGACCACCGGTATTGGCGGCACCAATAGCGGCGGTATTGACTATTAACAATACCGCCGGTCATACTGCCGACGTAGAGCCATTGTTGAGGACGTCGCTATGCGCCGAATCCCGCTTTCCGAATTCGCAAAAGAGCACGGCCATACCAGGGCCGCTCAAATGCTCGGCTGCACCCAAGGAGGCCTGAGCAAGGCTATCCGGGTGGGCCGTGATGTTTACGTGACTGTTGGTGAAGACGGCACGGTTACCGCGCAAGAGCAGCGGCCGTTCCCGTCCCAAAAGTCCGCCGCTTAACCATTTTTCAATCACAAGGAAATCCCTGAATGCACCTGGACCCCGCGAACAAACGCAGCGAAGTGATCAAGTCGCGCTGGAAGCCCGAGGAAGTCAGAAAGCTGCGCATGGAGGCCCGCATGGCCGGCATGCAGCTGGCTACCTACGTGCACGAACTGGCAAACCTCGGCCGCCGACTGGGCGCTGCTGACCTGCTCCGAGAAATGAACGGTGTCGGGCAACAGGATAAGTCGGCCTGAGGACCCTATGGAGGGCCTATGCCTGAAACCACCTTCGAATTGCTGCCGATCGAGGTGAAGGCTGAGGTTCGACAGCTGGCTGCCGACCTCGGCTGGAGCCTGGAGAGATCGACCGACGAGTACCTAGAAATGAGTCGATCTCTCGCAGTCCAAGAGCAATTACGACAAGCGCGTTACAAGGCCCCAGTGTTGGGGCTGGTAGGACACAAAAAGGCCCTCTAGGGGGCCTAAATGCGGGCAAGCAAGTACCTCTTCATCCAGACAGATCGACCACGCATACAGCAGGGGATCACATGACCTACGACGACAAAGCCCATCGCCACGACCACCAGGTCAAGGTTCGTCTGGATGACGAAGATTTCAGTGAGCTCAAGGACTACGCCCTTGAGAGGAAGACCCAGCACAGCGTTTTGTCGAGGGACATCATCCTGGCCGCCCTGGCGTTCAGGCGGGAGCACGGATACCTGCCGCTGCTCAACGAGAAAAAGGCCAGTGCCTAATTAGGTCGGGAGGACGCATGCCATCTGCCAACGAAGCAACCCCAATGAACGAAGTAGGGGTGGCGCCATTCCGCAAGGATGACTTTGCGGAGCTAGAGGCCTGGGCAAGCGAGGTAGGTCTGACGACTGACGAACTGTCTGAGCAGATCCTGAAGATGACTGCTCGTTTTCGCGCCATGCGGGGCAAGCCCAAGAGCAACAACGTGGTGCCGTTCGCGGCTCCGAGGTAATCGTCCGATCCCTAATTAGGGACCCGGACGCCAGTCCCTCATAAGGGACGCCAAATCGCAGACACAAAAAAGCCGGGATAGCGGCCCGGCTCTCTGCAATACAAAACTCTGTAGGGGAATTATGCATATGCAGACCCAAAGTGTACAGGCCCTATCAAGGGCGGCGCCACAAAATGCGAACCACGATTTCGTGGCGCGCACGATGTCGTCGCGAGAAATAGCAAAGCTCACCGGAAAGGCGCACAAGCATGTGCTGGCCGACGTGCGCTCGATGCTAACCGAACTGGAAATTGACTGGGCCGATTGTTCGGCTCAGTACCAGGACAGCACAGGGAGGTGGCTTCCATGCTTCAACCTGAATCGTGATCTCACCGACACCCTGCTCACCGGCTACAGCGCCAAGATGCGCCTTGCGGTAATTCGTCGTTGGCGAGAGCTTGAGCAGCAGGATGGCGCACGGCAGGCGGTGATGGCCAACGGAACCAAGGTGATTGGCGAGATCGCCATCATGGAGTGCTTCACGCGCCTGCTGAAGCCCGCTGCGTCCTGCCAAGTGCAGATGCTCGCCAAGATCGCCGAGAGCAACGGCCTGGATGCCAAGTTCCTGCCTGGCTATGCGGTTGATGCAGCCCCCGATTCGCCTGATGGCTCCAGCATGGCCTCCAAGCCGCTGACCGTTCTCCTCAAGCTTCACGGCATCAAGTGCTCCGCTGCGCCGTTCAACTGGAAGCTGCGCGACGCCGGGATCATCAAGCAGATGTCCCGGGTGAACTCGAAGAAGGAGACCGTCTATTTCTGGTCGATCACCGAGAAGGGGCTTCGCTACGGCAAGAACCTGACCAGCCCTCAGTGCCCGCGCGAAACCCAGCCGCACTGGTATGAGGATCGCTTCGCAGAACTGGCCTCCTTGATCGTCTCCGGTGGTGCAGCATGAGAAGCCGCGAGCAAGATCGCCAGCAGTGGCAAGACCCGGACTTCAACAAGTGGCTGGATGACGTCATCTCCGACGCCGGCCATATCGTGTGGGATGCTATTCCTGACGTAGGTTCGGCCTGGAATGGCTGGGATGCTGCGAAGGCAGCGCTTGGCTACTACTGCCCAGCCTGCAACGGTTCCGGCGAGGAAGTCCACGTTTCCTATCACGGTCCTGACTCATTTGAGCGGCTCGGGCACTGCACGGTATGCAATGGCGATGGCCGAACTTCTGCGGCACTGGCCGTTGCGAGTGAGCGCCTTGTTAGCGAAACCGCGCATCGTGGTGATCTTCAGGCGAAAGTCTGGGGCTTGCAGGCGGAAATCGACAAGCTCAAGGCCGAGAACGCGGAGCTGCGCAAGGATGCAGAGCGTTACCGCTTCGTGCGCAACCCCATCGGCACCAGTTCACCGCTGGCTATCTGGAACGAGGGGAAGATGCCCTTGTTCAGCGGTATGGCAGACGCATTCGTTGACGAGTTCATGGCCAAGGAGCTCGACCAATGAGCATCGTCGCCCAACAAACCACCGTCTATCTGGCGCCAACTGCTGGCCGCCGCTTCCTGACCAAGGCTGCCGCGATCAACAAGGAAGCCCGGGCGATCATCAAAAAACACTTTCCAGAAGAGCTCTCGTGCCACGACGAGGAGTGCGGTTGCCACTCGCCTGGCTGGAGCCTCGAAGTCGATCAGCCTGAGCGCTTCCAGCGCTACTACCGAATGCTGACCGCAGCGCTGAAGAACGCCGCACAGAACACCAAGGAGGCCCAATGATGGCCCGCATCCGCACTATCAAGCCCGAATTCTGGTCGAGCGAGCAGGTCATGTCTTGCCGCCCGATGGCCCGTCTGCTGTTCATCGGCCTGTGGAATTTCTGCGATGACGGGGGCAACCACCCGCTGGCAGCTCGCACGATCAAGGCCCTGGTCTTCCCTGGCGATGACATCACCACGGAAGAAGTGAGCGCGCTCCTGGGCGAACTGGAAGGTGCCGAGCTCATGCGCAGCTACTGGGTAGGCGGCAAAAACTACCTGCATATCAGCGGTTGGAAGCACCAGAAGATCGAGAAAAAGAACTTCAAATACCCGGCCCCGCCGGCAGAAATCGACGATGAGTCGGAGAGTGGTCGTCGACAATTCGCCGAGGAGTCGTCGACTGGTCGTCGACCGGTTGACCCCGGAAGGGAAGGGAAGGGAATAGGAGAAGATCAACACAACACACACAGCGCGGGCGAGGAAAATTCGGCTGACCCAAAGTCACCGACCGAGATGACTCTTGAGTGGAAGCCTGACGACAAGCTGCTGAAGGCCTACGCCAAGCGCATGGGTATCCCTGTCGGCCTGTTCACCGACGAGGCGACCGCCGCATTCGTCTGCCACTACTCGGCATCTGGGCGCTTCGAGACGCAGGCCGCCTGGGTGAGCCTGCTGGTCAAGTGGGTGAAGCGGGATATGGCCGCCGCGAGCAATGTCCGCCCGTTCCCGGTGAGGCGCCAGGCCAACGGACCCGACTTCAACGACACCAGTTGGGCTGATGACCTGGGGGCGCTATGAGCAATCCAATCAAGCCCAAGAGCGTGACCCAGCTGCTGGCCACCGCGCCGAACCTGCCGCCCGTGGTCCCGGTTACCGCCAAGCAGATCGACCCCGGCACCACCGAAGTGGTCAATGCCCTGTTCAAGGAGCTGCAGGCCATCTTCCCGGCGTGGAAGCAGGCATGGCCGGATGACGAGGCCCTGAAGGCTGCCAAGCGCAGCTGGATCAAGTCCTTCGTAGCTGCTGGCATCAACACCCTGGAGCAGATCCGCTTCGGCATCCAGAAGTGCCGGGTGCTGGGCACCGACTTCGCCCCGAGCAGCGGCAAGTTCATCAAGCTGTGCCAGCCGACGCCGGAGGAGATGGGCATTCCGCCGCTGGCCAAGGCCCTGGCCGAGGCGCTGGAGAACTTCCACCCCAGCCGGGCGGGCTCGCGGGTCTGGTCGCACCACGCCATCCGCCACGCGGCGCTGCAGTGTGAGGCCAACAACCTGGGATCGATGGAGCCGGAGCGCGCCGAGAAGGTGTTCGCCCGGGCCTACGACATCACCATTCGCATGCTGGCGAACGGCGAGCCACTGGGCGAAATCGCGGTGGGCATCGGCCACGACGGGCAGAAAAGCGAGATGGTGCTGGCGAACGAATACGCCGGCCAACGCCAGGCGCGGCTGCTCGCACTGCAGGAGATCCCATCTGGTGCCGCTGAGTGCCGTGCACACCTTCTGGCCAAGTTGAACATCAAGCGCGCCGGGCAGCCGGCCGGGGAGGGCGTATGACTGACGAGATGCGCGCCGAGTTCGAGGTCGCCTTCCGGGCGCAATTCGGCTTCGGGGCAACCGATGTGGCTGAGTCCAAGAGCGAGGACGGTGCTGTGATCATGGGTGCTGCTCTGTGGGCTTGGCAGGCCTCTCGCGAGGCCGTGGTGGTGGAACTGCCGCCCAGGAAACGCATTGACCACTTTTGCTATGACCAAGGTGCGAATTGCAATGCAGAGGGTCACAACCAATGCCTATCTCACGCTGCGGCCGCAATCGAGGCCCAAGGCCTGAAGGTGGCGCCATGACCGAGAAAATCAGCGTCAACAGCCAGGCCAAGCTGTCCGAGGCCATCACCATGATGACCGGACTGTTCCGCGAGAAGAAATTCGTCGTGGTCAGCATGAGCCCGGGCAAGGACCGCACCCTGGATCAAAACGCATTGTGGTTCGCGATGTACGACCGGATCGCCAAGAGCACCGAGATGGGCGACGTGGAAGAGGTTCGCCGCTACTGCAAACTCCACCACGGTGTACCGATCATGCGCGCCTCCTGCGAGGAGTTCCGCGACGGCTACAACATGACCCTGCTCAACCTGCCGTATGAGATCAAGCTGCGCTGGATGGGGCCCTGCGCCATGTTCGGGCCGGATGGATTCCCTGTGACCCGGTTGTTCAACCGCGCCCAGGGCTGCCAGTACACCGACCGGATCGTCGAGGAGTTTGCCGCGCGTGGCGTGCACTTCGCTGACCTGCTAGGGGAGGAGGCCGCATGAGCGAAGGTCTTGGAATTACCACGCAAACCACCGTCTTCCTCTCGGCCGAGAAGGTCGTGAAGGAGATGGATGCCGAGGATATCGGCTCGTTCTGCTCCGCCGTGGCTCAGCGCCTTGATCAGGAGTATGCGGGGCGTGCGGGTGCGGCAGCGGACTTTGCCAGTGGGCTGAGCGAAATGGGCTGCCGGTTCCTTGCGGAGGTTGTCACGAGCTTCTACCAGCGCCAGAAAAGGGAGGGCCACTGATGCTCGCCAAGGAGATCAAGCCGAAGAAGTGCAAGGCACCAGGCTGCGGCCAGCGCTTCAAGCCGGCCATGTCCACGCAGAAGGTGTGCAGCATCGCCTGTGCGCTGGCCATGTCGAAGGATTCGAAGGTCCAGAAGGTTGCTGCCCGGGCCATCACCAAGCAGGCCCGCCAGGAGCTCCAGGAGCGCCGCGAGAAGCTGAAGTCGAAGGGTGATCACCTGCGGGAGGCCCAGCAGGCGTTCAACGCTTACATCCGCGAGCGGGACCGCCTGGCGGGGTATCGCTGCATCTCCAGCGGTCGACAGCTCGACTGGAACGGCAACGCGGTCGATGCGGGGCATTACCGCAGCACCGGCGCGGCCCCACACCTGCGCTTCGACGAGAACAACTGTCACGCCCAGTCGAAGCACGACAACCGATACCTGTCGGGCAACGTTGCGGACTACCGCATCGGGCTCATCAAGCGCATTGGCCTGGACGCTGTAGAGGCCCTGGAAAGGGACCAATCAGTCCGCCGCTACACCATCGAAGACCTGCAGGCCATCAAGGCCCTGTACAGGCAAAAACTCAAAGACCTGCGGAGGGCAGCGGCATGAACTGGACACCAATCGACAGCGCGCTGTTGCTGGCTCTGGGAATCTTCGTGATCTCGACTTACTGCATCGTGCGTGGAATGGTCATCAAGGCGACGCGCAAGCGCGAGGAGCGGGTATGAACAAGACAGCCGTACTGGTGCGCATCCTGCTGGCCGGGTCCGAGGGGAAGACTGCCAACGCGGCCTGGGTCGACGCCGACCAGGGCTGCGCCGGTTACGGCGGCATGAGCCGCCAGGAACGCTTCGAGATGGACTGCGAGTACCGCAGCCTGTTGCACAAGCGCTTGCTGCCGCGCCACTGGGATGCGCTCATTGCGCGCTACACCCTGGACGCCGGCGAGCGAGGCCAGGCCATCAAGGGGCTCGGTCGCGTGATCGCTACCCATGCCCACCAGCACTTCAAGTTCTATGCCGTGCTTACCTGGGCAGAGCCGCAGAAGCCCGGGGCGGATGGCAAGCGCTCGTCGGCCATCCTGCAGGCGAACATCTACGACATGAACCAGTGGGATGACAACAAGGGCACACCGGAGCGCACCCGACGCGACTGGCGCAGCAAGATCCACAAGGCTTTGGGCGAGATGGTGGAGGAGGCGATAACCGCCGGAGTAGAGCTTCTGGAGCAGGAAGAGCTTTTCGTGAAGATGGCCGCTTGACATCCTTTGCCGCTTTGCCGAATATATCCCCATCCTGTCATTCCTGCGCGTTTAGGAGTGACCAATAGCTTCGGGGGAAGACTGGTTCGATTCCAGTGGCTATGCCGGCTATCCGGATGGCGGGTTTGTTTGCTCTGGCTGTGGCTGTATCTGCACTCCCATCAATGAATTCGCTGATCGCAGCAGTAATGCCTGCGAAGGAGGTTAGCTCTATGATTAAAGACGTCTTTGATTTCCTGTTGGTACCGGTTACTCAAGGTTTGTCCGCTGTCGGGTATAGCTGCGTTGCTGCTGGTGCAATTCCTCTTTCCATACGAGCCTAAAGTGCTCACCAAAACCCGGCCGTCGCGCCGGGTTTTTTATTGGTGCGCCAGGCATGGCGCGTTGCGCATAAGCGCAACCCGCTTGGCTGTGGTGGCCGAGCGGGTGACTTGGAGGTGAAAGTCCTCTACACACCCGGCAAGGGGAAGTGTTAGCCGGAGGCAAGGGTGTCGCGGGTGACTGCGGATCTGAAGGAAGCCCGAGGCAAAATGCTGGCCTGACGAACAGGAAGCGGATAGAGGCGGCGCAGTGGGGTGAGAGGACGGCGGGTGTGAACCCGCCTCCTACTCGATCTTGAAGCGGGCCTCAAAAGGGGCGCTGTAAGTACCGGTCCCTTTGGCAATCAGTCAGGCAGCTCTCAAGGCAGTGGGCGTAACCTGCAGGCGAATGCCGAACTTGGCCAGGGCCTCTTCCAGGCTTTCGAGCTTCGAAGTGTGCTCGAAGTCGACCAGGCGCCCGGCGGCGGTAGGCGAGATGCCGAGCATTGAGGCGAGATCTGCTCGGGTTTTCCCGGATCGGACCAGCTCATTCCAGAGCGCCACCTTCGCCACGGTGACGCCAGAAAGCCGGACGATGTGATCGCCGGCTTCGGTGGCGGGTGGGATTGCCCGCTTTTGGTCCACGTAGATTGAGAGCGCCAGGGTGAGCCCGTCCACTGCATTCGCCAGAAGCTCTTCCAGGCTATCGCCCACGCTGTGCGCCTCTGGGATATCAGGGCAAGACGACCAGAAGTGATCGTTTTCCTCGTGAGCCACGATTTTGTAGTCGTACATGTTTCCTCTCTTGGGGCTGACTGGACGTCTGTTCAGGGTGGTGGGGCCTCATTTGAGGCCCAGTTGCTTGATGATTTCCTTCCTGAGTCCTTCACCAATTTCCTTGGATCCGTGGCTCGGGAAGATCGTCTGGCGGTCCTTGTAGCGAATCTTGAAGTGGCTGCCGTTGGCTGACTTCGAGAACTCGACCCCTTGGGCCTCCAACCATCTCCTGAACTCGCTGTACTTCATCAACCCTCCGTTGTGTGTTGATGGGGTAATTATATAAACATAAGTGTTCAGTGTAAACACTTATGTTCACTTTCTTGAGAGAAATTATGGACCCGACCGACCTCGGCCCAGGCACAGCCACCTGGCTGGGCGGAACGGGCACTGTATTGCTGGGTGGTTTTCTGTGGCTGCGCAAGTGGCTGTCACGGGATGCCACTGACAGGGCGATGGACACCGCCGACATCGGCGTCGTCCGCCGCCTGAATGAACTGCTGGACATCGAGCGCGAGGCCCGGAAAGAAGCCGAGGCCCGCGCCGACCAGTTCGCCAAGGAGCGGAACGACCTCGCAGCCACTGTTGGCCGCATGGAAGGGAAGATCGAAGCCCTGACCAGCCAGGTCGCCAGCCTGACAGAGCGGGTTGCGCTGCAGAGCGACGAGATCGCCCGCCTGCGCACCAAGCTCGGAGGTACATCGTGATGGACAGATGCGCACTTGAATTCATCGCCCGCCGCTGGTGGCGCCGGGCAGAGGTCTGGATCATCGCTGCGCTGCTGGTGGCCGGCGGCGCGGTGCTGGGCTGGCAGTCGGCCTACTGGGCCATGGCCAGCACCCAGGCCAACCAGGTGACCCAGATCCGCGAAGCCTACGATGCCGCCATGACCGAGCGCGACAAGCGCCTGGATGAGCTGACCCGGAAGACCGAGAGCGCCGCGACCAAGGCATCGAAGGCAGCGACGACAGCCACCCAGGCCGCAGACAAGGCAGATGAGGCCCTCAATCGGGTATCGCCGTAGTCGCGCCACATTCCAAGTAGGCGCCGTTTTGTGGCGCGACAACCTGAGGATCACCCATGGACAACCAGCACAAGAAGATCACCGGCTACCGCGACCTCACCCAGAGCGAGATCGACGGCATGAACTCGATCAAGGCCCTGGAAGCCGACGCCGGCGATCTGTTCAAGCAGATCGGCCAGATCGAAGGCGTGGACCAGCGCACCCTGGCCCTTGCCAAGACCAACCTGCAGCAGGGCTTCATGTGGTTCGTGCGCTCGATTGCCAACCCAGCCGATCCATTCTAAGTATTTGCTATCCAGGCTGAGGCAGCAGAGAACGTCATGGATGCGCCGGCGCTTAAAGCCTTTCCGGTCAGGGATCTCACAGAGTCAAGCATCCCACTCTTCGCGGCATCCTGCAGTTGAGCGCCGAGCGTTTTGCCGGTGATGCTATCGGGGACGGCCTTCAGCACTTCAAGCCCCTTCGCCGTCAGTGTGCATTTATTGAAGGTGTAGGCGTGTTTGGAATCGGGTTCGCCCATCATATAGCCTGAGGTTATGAGCCACTTCAGCGTGGCTGAAAAAAACTCCCCGGGGCGATCAACCTCGCCCGGGAACGCCTCCATGAAGGACATCACGTTCAGTGTTCCAGTAACAGGAAAGGTCTGATACAGCTTCGAAAAAATCAGTCCCGTGATTTTGTCGAAAAGATCAATGTTTGATTCGCTCATGTGTGGGGCCTATCTGAATTTAGGTCGCTCACCAATACCGGCAATCCGCCACCACTTCAAGAAGCAGAATATCTATGACCGCAAAGCAACCCGATTGGGAGGCCATTGAGCGAGCCTTCCGGGCCGGGGCGCTTTCCATCCGTACCATCGCTGACCGTAACGGGGTGAGCGACACCGCGATCAGGAAGAAGGCCAAAGCTTTAGGCTGGGAGCGGGATCTTTCCGAGCAGGTCCGTAAAGAGGTTCGCAACAAGCTGGTTCGCGGTGAGGTTCGCGAAGACCAATGCGCGAACCCTGAGCGGGACGCAGAGATCATCGAAGAGGCGGCAGAAGAGGGCGCGACGGTTGTTCGCAGCCATCGCCGCGACATTCGCAAAGCCGCGAACCTTGCGAACCTGCTGATGGATGACTTGCTCACCACCATCAAGCGCCGCGAGGACATCGAAGACGAGATTGAGCGCGAGACGGCCGACGATGAGAGTGGCTTCCGCCGCAGCTCGATGCTCGCTGCCGTGGCGCTGCCCAGCAACGCCAAGACCCTTTTCCAGCTGTCGTCGGCCATGAAGAACCTGCAGGTGCTTGAGCGCACCGCATTCGGCCTGGACGACAAGGAGCAGTCGAAAGACGCTGACGAGCTGTCGCAGCTGATGGATGAACTATCGAAGGATGCCTGACCATGAAGCCCGAGCACATGAAACTGCTCCGGGACCGGTTCTGGCGGCTGAACAACCTGTACTTCATCACGGACAAGCAGGGCAAGAAGGTCCGCTTCCGGATGACGCAGGAGCAGGTCGATTACTTCCAGGGGATGCACACCCGCAACATCATCCTCAAGGCCAGGCAGCTGGGTTTCACCACACTGGTCTGCATCGTCCAGCTGGACGCCGCGCTGTTCGAGGCCGCCAAGTGCGCCCTGATCGCCCACACCCTGAACGACGCCAAACGCTTGTTCCGGGAGAAGGTGAAGTACGCCTACGATCACTTGCCCATGGAGATCAAGGCAGCCAATCCGGCGAGCAACGACGCCGCGGGCGAGCTGGTATTCAGCAAGGGCGGGTCGCTCTACGTGTCCACGTCCTTCCGGGGCGGCACGCTGCGCTACCTGCACGTTTCCGAGTTCGGGAAGATCTGCGCCAAGTTCCCGCACAAGGCGCGGGAGATCGTCACAGGTGCATTCGAGGCTGTGGCCGCCGAGTGCTTCGTCACCATTGAATCAACTGCCGAGGGCAGGGCCGGGTACTTCTTCGAATACAGCCAGTCTGCTGAGAAGCAGCAGCTGGCCGGCGTGCCCCTGGGCCTGTTGGACTGGAAGTTCTTCTTCTTCAGCTGGTGGCGGAATCCGCTCTACTGGCTGGACCCGACAGATGTCGTCATTCCGGACCGGCTGGCCAAGTACTTCGATGACCTGGCCGCCAAACACGGGATCGTCACCAACCCAGGACAGCGCGCCTGGTACGCCGCCAAGGAAAAGACCCTTGGCGACGACATGAAGCGGGAGTACCCGTCGATACCTGCCGAGGCATTCCAGCAGACGATCGAGGGCGCCTACTACGCCAAGCAGTTCACCAAGCTCTACGCCGCCCAGCGCATCGGCAAACTGCCCGACAACAGCCACCTGCCGGTGCACACCTTCTGGGACATCGGCGTGGGCGACTCCACGGCAATCTGGTTTGTCCGGATCGTCGGCGAGGAATACCACGTCGTCGACTTCTACCAGAACAGCGGCGAGGGCCTGAGGCACTACATGAAGGTGCTGAAGGATCGCGGCTACGAGTACGGCGAGCACTGGGGCCCCCACGACATCGACAACCGGGAATTTGGTAGCGACGGCAAGACCCGGCGCGAACTCGCCCGAGAGGGCTACGAGATCGACGGAGAGAAGTACCGCATGACCTTCCAGGTGGTCCCGAAGCTCGGCGTGGACGAGGGCATTGAGCAGGCGCGGGAAATCCTGCCCAACTGCGCCTTCGACGAAGCCAAGTGCAGCGAGGGTATCACCGCCCTGGAGAGCTATCGCAAGGAGTGGGACGACAAGCGCGGGTGCTGGAAGGACAAGCCGCTCCATGACTGGTCATCCCACCCGGCTGACGGGTTCCGCTATTTCGCCGTTGCCATGGCGCGACGTAAACGCACAGGCGGTGTCCGCCGCATCGGAGGTTTGGCGTAATGCCTGTTCAATCCACCAACCCAGACTACGACGCTCACATCGAAGAGTGGCGGATGATGGACGACGCCTTGGAGGGCGAGGGCGCCATCAAGCGCAGCCCGCGCAACCTGCCCAAGCCCAGCGGCATGACCGAAGCTGAGAAGCTGGACGGAGCGGGCAATGCCTACCTTTACCGGAACTACACCGACCGGGCCCAGTACGAGCACTGGGTGCGAGATTCGCTGCGCTCGATGATGGGGCTGGTATCCCGGCTGATCCCTGAGGTGAAGCTACCCTCGGGGCTGAAGGACCTGGAGGACAATGCCACGGCTGACGGCTTCGGCCTGACCCAGCTGTTCCTGCGGATCGTGCGCCAGGCCATTTCCCATGGCCGGGTGCCGCTGGTGGTCAACATCGATGACCAGGGCCAGCCGTACTTCGCCACCTACGCGGTGCGCAATGCCATCAACTGGGACACTGCCGACCAAGGCGGCCGGCAGGACCTGGTGCTGTCGGTGTTCCGCGAGTTCAGGCGCAAGGAGCAGGACCGTTACAGCCACGAATGCGAGACGGTGTACCGCGAGTTCTACATGGACGGCGCGGTCTGCCGCACGGGCGTGCGCAACGAGGCCGGTGAGCTGATCGAGGATGACCGCCCGCTGGGCACCGTCGACGGCAGCAACAACCTGGTGCGTGGTCTGGACTACATCCCGGTCATCTACTGCGGCTCCACCGACAACTCGCCCGACGTGGACGAAATCCCGCTGCTGACCATGGCCCGGGCCGCGCTGAAGTCGTACCAGCTCAGCGCCGACTACTTCACCGCGCTGCACCAGACCAGCCACCCGCAGCCGTGGGTTTCCGGTCTGGATGAGAGCGTGGAGCTCAGCGTGACCGGGCCGTCTGCGGCTTGGGATCTCGGGCCGAAAGGCCAGTGTGGCTACCTGGAGTTCCAGGGCGCCGGCATCCAGGCCGTTCGCACCGCGATGGAAGATCAGAAAAACGCTGCGCTCGAAGCCGGCGCCAAGGTCATGGACGTTTCGGGCACCGAGTCGGGCGAGGCCCGCAAGACTCGGCAGAACGACCAGCACGCCACGCTGCACAGCATCGTCATCACCGCGGCTGAGGCCATCGAGCAGGCCCTGCGGTACGCCGCAGAGTGGACCGGCTTCAACCCGGACGAGGTGGTCTTCACGGTCAAGCCGGAGTTCGTGATCCCCGAGGTGGATGCCCAGGTGCTGGCTGAGCTGCAGAAGAGTGTCATGGCCGGCACCATCAGCGCCGAAACCTACTGGCAGTACCTCACCACCGGCAAGCTGCCCGAGCGCCCCTACGACGAAGAGGCCGAGCTGATCGGCGACGACCGAGACAGCACCGGCATAGACCTGGACAAAGACGATGGCGAAGAAACCGGAGCAGGCAGCGGACGAGAAGCTGCTGGAGCAGGTAAGCCGCCACTCGGTGCTGCTTGAGCGGCTGAAGGCTGGCGAGGTCCAGAAGTTCGAGACCTACCTGCGCCGAGCTGACAGCCACGTGCGTGACCAGCTCACCCGCAAGGAGCTGACGACCTACGGCCGAAGTCGGCTGGAGGAGTTCCTGAGGCGGGTGGGCGGCAAGCTGCTGGAGATCTACAAGGCCTTCAGCGACCGGATGCAGTCCGACCTGGTTGACATCGCGCAGTACGAGGCAGCGTTCGAAGGCCGCAGCCTGGCCAAGGCGCTGCTGATCGATGCGGTCATGCCGGCAGACTCGCTGCTCAGGGCTGCGATCAACACGCAGCCCCTGCAGGTGGCTGGCGTCGATGGCGGCAAGCTGCTGAAGCCCTTCCTGAGCGGCTGGACGCGCACCGAGTCGGACCGGGTAACCAACGCCATCCGGATGGGGGTGGTGCAGGGCCAGACCAACGCTGAGATCACCCAGGCCATTCGCGGCACTGCGGCGCAGAACTTCACCGACGGCGTGCTGGCGGTCACGAACCGGAGCGCTCGAGCGGTCGTTCAAACCGCGGTGCAGCACGTGGCCACCACCGCGCGCATGGAAACCCTCAAGGCGAACGCCGAGGTGGTGCCGGGCTATCGCATCGTCGCCACCCTGGACCGGAAAACCAGCGTGCAGTGCCGTAGCCTGGATGGCCGCGAGTTCGAGGTAGGCAAGGGGCCGGTGCCACCGTTCCACATCCACTGCCGAACCACCATCACGCCGATCACCAGATTGTCGGCGCTGTTCGGGGAAGGCGCCACGAGGGCAGCTGTGGGCGCTGATGGCGGCGGGCAGGTGTCGGCAAGCCTCAGCTACTACCAGTGGCTGAAAACGCAGCCAGCGGCCTTCCAGGACGCCGCGCTAGGCCCGGTGCGCGGTAAGCTGTTCCGCGATGGCGGGCTGTCTGCCGAGCGTTTCGCCTCCCTGCAACTGGACAAGAACTTCAAGCCGCTGACGCTGGACCAGCTCAAGGAGCTGGAGCCGTTGGCGTTCGACAGGGCGGGAATCTAAGTTAGCATCTTGGCTCTACTCAAGGAGCCAACATGGACCAAGCCATCCAATCGAAGATCGAAGGAGCCCTGAAAGGGCTTTTCACCGCCGTCTCGATGCTTCAAGAGGCCTATCCGGGTAAGCCTTTTACCCCTGATGGGCGTCTAGTCGGAGACATCGGTGAGGTCGTGGCAAGTCTGGCCTACTGCCTGACTCTGAATGAAGGCCTGACCAGGCATCACGATGCGGTCACTGAGGACGGACGCAATGTCCAGATCAAAACGACGTTCGGGACAAGTCTCACGTTCCCGGTCCATCACGTTCCTGACTACTACCTCGGCATTCGCATGAATCGCGACGGTACATTCGAAGAGATCTACAACGGGCCTGGGCATTTGATTAAAGAGCAGTTGGCTCGTCGGAAAGCCACCAAGACAGGCCTGCATGGAGGGCTCATGTCGATGCTCAAACGGGTGAATCAGCTCGTTCCCGACTCCGAGCGAATACCCAAGCGATAAGTCTCATTCTGAACCCGGCCAAGCGCCGGGTTTTTTTATGCCCGCCAGGCGGGCCCATCAAATCCCCAGGGGATAGCCACATGCCTTTTGACTTCGACCCGGCCGCCCACGGCCTCACCCTCGACGAAACCCAAACCGCTGCGCTGAAGGCCGCGCTGGGCGGCGAGGTACAGAAATTCCTGGACGGCGAGGTTTCGGGCCTCAAGTCCAAGAACCGGGAGTTGATCGACTCCAATAAGACCATCAAGAGCGAGCTGGACGGCCTCAAGGGCAAGTTCGAAGGCCTGGATATCGAGGCGGTCAAGGGCCTGCTGGTCAAGGCCGGCCAGGACGAAGAAACCAAGCTGATCGCCGAGGGCAAGCTGGACGAGGTCATCAGCCGCCGCACCGAGCGCCTGCGCACCGACCTGGACAAGCAGGTAAAGGCTGCTAACGAGCGCGCCGACAAGGCCGAAGCCTTCGCTGCCAAGTACAGCGACAAGGTACTGGCTGACTCCATCCGCGCTGCTGCCATCAAGGCCGGCGCGCTGCCCGAGGCTGCCGAGGACATCATCCTCCGCGCTCGCGGCACCTTCAAACTGGGCGAAGACGGCGAGCCCGTTGCCACTAACCGTGCCGGCGAAGTCGTGTACGGGAAGGACGGCAGCACCCCGCTGTCTCCCCTTGAATGGGCGGAATCGCTGCGCGAAACCGCTACCCACCTGTGGCCAAGGGCTCAGGGGGCCGGGCAGACCGGCGACAACGGTGGCAAGGCCACGAAGAAATGGGGCGAGTACACGGAGCAGGAGCGCGCTGCGATCGCTCGTGACAATCCCGATGCGTACAAAAAACTCCAAGCCACCCGAGGAACCTAACCCATGGCATCTACCCAACTGTCGGACATCTTCGTTTCCGACTACTACGGCACTCTGGAGCCGGTGAATTCTCCCGAGAAGACCGCCGTCTACGAGTCGGGCATCATCACCCGCTCGGCCACCCTGGACAACATCGCCAAGAACGGCCAGGGCACCTCCGAAATCAGCTACTGGCAGGATCTCGACGCCGACGAGGCGCCGAACATCTCCAACGATGACCCAGACGACCTGGGCGCCGTAGGCAAGGCCGAGCAGGGCAGCATGCGCGCCCGGACCCTGTACCTCAACAAAGGCTACGGCGTCTCCGACCTCACTGCTGAGCTGGCCAACTCCGAGCCGATGCAGCACATCCGCAACCGCTTCGGCACCTACTGGACCCGCCAGTGGCAGCGTTACCTGATGGGTGCTGGTCGCGGCATCATCGCGGCGAACATCGCCCAGAACGGCGGCGACATGGTGAAGGATGCCGGCGCCTCGATCAGTGCGAACGCCTTCCAGGATGCCGCCTTCACCGCCGGCGACGCTGCCGACATGTTCGGGGCCATCGGTGTGCACTCGGTCGTCATGAACCAGATGGTCAAGCAGGACATGATCGAGTACCTGCGCGACTCGCAGGGCAAGATCATCCTGGCCACCTACCTGGGCAAGCCGGTGTTCATGGATGACGCCCTGACCTACGCGCCAGGCCAGTTCCTCTCGCTGTTCTTCGGCCAAGGCGCCTTCGGCTACGGCGAGGGCGACCCGCACATGCCGGTCGAGATGCAGCGCAAGGCCGATGGCGGCAACGGTGGTGGTGCCGAGGTGCTGTGGGAGCGCAAGACCTACATCCTGCAGCCGGCTGGCTTCAGCTGGCAGGGCAGCGAGAACCGCAACCTGAGCCCGACCGCCGCCCAGTACGCCTCGGCAGCCAACTGGAAGCGCGTGTTCGACCGCAAGCAGGTTCCGTTCGCCGCAGTCATCAGCGGCACCGCCACCCCTTGACCCCATGATGCGGGGCGCCGGCCTGGCGCCCTGCGCAGGAGATCAGCATGAAAGTCATCTACACCAACACCCCGGGCAGCGAGCGCGGCACCTGCTATCGCCGCCTGGACCAGTTCTTCGGCGTGATCGACGGTGCCACCTCGGTATCCGTGCAGGGCGAGGCTCCTCACATCAGCGAGGCCTACCAGCGTCAGGGCATCAGCGTGAGCGAGATCGAGGAAGGTCTGCGCCTGGATGGCCCGACCATCGCTCAGTGGCTGGAGCAGGGCTACAAGGCATCGGCCTACCCGCCTGCAGGCTATGCCGCCACCAGCACTGCGGCAGAGATCGCGAAGGCGCTGGAGGAGGAGGGCGACGGCGATCCCGAAACCGACCCTCACAAGATGAAGGTGCCAGAGCTCAAGGAGTGGCTGACGGCCCAGGGCATCAACTTCGATCCAGCCCTCAACAAGCCCGAGTTGCAGGCCCTGATCCCGTCGAAGGAATAAGCCATGACCGACTTCATTGCCGTCGCTGATGTTGACCAGAAGCTTGGGCAGGGCTGGGAAGGTGACGGTGATGCAGTCCTCGCCGTCGCCATGGCCAACGCCTGGCTGACGGCCAAAATCAAGCGGGCGGTGCCAGACCCAGTGCCGGACGCCATCGTGAGTGCCGGCGCGCAGGTGGCCAAGCTGGCAGCGGCCGGCCAGCTCTACAAGGACACCCAGCGCGAGGTGCAGAGCAAGACCGTGTCGGCCCAGGCTGGCACCTCGACCAGCAAGACCTACGTCGCGGGGTCAGTCGATCGCTCGACCGGCGAGAACTTCGCCCTCGACCTCATCGCACCCTGGACCCGCCGCGCCGGCACCGTAATGCTGAAGCGGGTGTAACTGCCTTCAGTTTCGCCAGGTCTGTTTCAGCTCCTGATCAAACCACTGCTCAGCTACATCGTTCGCGGACATCACGCTCCTGAACTCTAGGTAGTGCCGATAACCTTGGACCCTAAGCCAGTCTTTGAACTCTCCGAAACTCGGATGCCAGCCTGGCGGCTGCGCCTTGGTGCCCGCCCAAGTATGAGCAAGTTGGCGTATCGCCATTTCGCATTCAGCTTTTTTTGTCATGTCCGATCTCTGTCAGGGGGTTGGCTGGAGTTTATTTGAAATGGGCATGCGAGAAGAAATCCAGGCGGAGCTGGCGGAAGCGTTCGATGACCCGGACGGCCTTGCCGATGCCATCAAGCCTGTTGCAGGTAGCCGCACGGTCAAAGGCGGCTATGACCCAGTAATCGGCGGCACCGTCCCGGACTCGATCATCTACTACACCGGGCGCGGCATGTACGGCAGCTACCTGGCCAAGGAAATCGACGGCTCCCGCATCCAGACCCAGGACGCGAAGCTGCTGGTGCTGCAGAACGAACTGTTCGAGGTGCAGGCAGGCGCTGTCACCAATGTGCCGGCTACGCCCAAGATTGGCGACCAGATCAGCGGCCATCGAGCCATCAACGTCACCGAAGATCCGGCCCGGGCAACCTGGACCATTCAACTGAGGAAATGAGATGCCGCGTGGCTCACACATGACCCAGCGGTATGGCGGGCAGCAGGGCGGTTTCGCCGAGGCTATTCGGGCGTTCGCCGAGCAGGCAGAGCAAGCCATGGATGCCACTTTCCGCGAGATCGTGATCGAGATAGGCAGCAGCGTTATTCGCATGTCGCCGGTGGGCAACCCGGAGCTGTGGGCGGCCAATGTCGCGCACCGGACCAAGGCCAACCAGGCCGCAGATGACTACGACTTCAAGGTCGCGGTCCGCAACACCCTAATCAACCTGAACCAGGACAACTTCACCAGGGCCGGCAAGCTGCGCAAGGGCGTGAAGTACGCCAAGCCCCTGACCAAGACCGAGCGCGAGCAGAATTTCGCTACCAATGGCCTGGTAGCAGGGCAGGGCTACGTCGGCGGGCGATTCCGGGGCAACTGGCAGTTTTCCATTGATTCGCCGGCAACCGAAGAGCTCGACCGCATCGACCCGTCGGGCAGCGAGGCCATTACCGCGCTGATCACGCAAGTGCAGGCGCTGACCATAGGCCAGACCGCCTACATCGTGAACAACCTGGCGTATGCGGTGCCGCTGGAATACGGCCACTCAACCCAGGCGCCGGCCGGCATGGTCCGGGTCACCCTGGCCAACTTCCAGCGCATCGTCGACGAAGCCATCAGGAACAACAGCGTATGAGCCATGCAAGAGCCCGTCAGGCCATCGAGATCAAGTTGATGGCCTGGGCCACGGCGCGCCCGATCCGCGTCGCGAACTTCGAACAAGAATTTGCAGCCTTGCCGGGCGAAACCTACCTGCAGGCCTACCAGCTGCCCGGGGCAACCACCTGCCGCTACCTGGGCGGCGATGCCTACGAATACACCGGCGTGTATCAGGTCAGCATCACTTGCCCGGCGGGCCAGGCCCTGGCGACTGCCGAAGCCCTGGTCGACGAGCTCAGCGCCCTGTTCCGGGTTGATTCTGAGCTGAGCCGCAACGGCTTCGAGGGCATGGTCACCGAGCCGGTTGACCAGGGCCCAACCATCACCGAGTCGGCGACCTACACGGTCCCGGCCAGCTTCACCTACCGCGGCGTCGCGGACCAACCGCCCGCTGGGGCGTAACTAACCGCCGCCCGGCGGGCTATCAAGAGGAAATACACCATGGCCGCACGCTTCCCGCTGCCGAACGGCGCAGTGCTGGAGATTGCACGTGTCATCGGCTCTGCCGTCCCATTCACCGCGCTGACCAACGCCAAGCCGCCCGTGGCGACTTCAGCCGATCACAACATCCAGAACGGCGATGTTCTCCTGGTCAACTCCGGCTGGGCGCTGATCAATGACCGCGCCGTTAAGGCATCCAATGTCGCTGCCGATGCGTTCTCTCTGGGCGGCCTGGACACCAGCGACATTGAGCTGTTCACCGCGGGCGCGGGCATCGGCTCCGTATTGCCGGTATCCGACTGGGTGCAGATCTCCAAAGTCACCTCCTTCAACTCCGCCGGCGGCGAACAGCAGTACACCACCGTCGGGTATCTGGAGGATGACGACGACAAGCAGTACCCGGCCAACCGTAACCCACGCACTCTGACCATCGCGGTCGAGGATCAGCCCAGCGCTGCCTACGTGGAAACCGTGGAGGGTTATGACGCCTCGAAAGAGCTGACGGTGATCCGCCTGAAGCTCCGCAACGGTGACCAGATCCTGTACCCGGGCTACGTCAGCATCACCCCCGATCCAACCATGGAGCGGAACAACGTGATGACCCGAACCATCAGCGTCGGCCTGTCGGCTCGCTCGCTTCGTTACCTGGCCGGTGCCTAAGGAGAACCCATGGCGAAGATCAAAATTGCGCAGAACCCGACCTTCACCGCCTTGGTTCAGGTTCCGCGTATCGGCGGCGAGTCGGTGCCCGTGGAGTTCCAGTTTCGCTACATGGACCGCATGACCCTTGCCGGCATGTTTGATCGCTGGAACAAGGCGCGCGATGCCTGGGCGGAGAAGGCGAAGAACGACGGGGCGACCTGGGAAGAGGTTACCGCCGGCGAGATTGACCTGCAGGCCGAGCAGTTGGGCGAGATCGTCACCGGCTGGGATCTGGAGGACAAGTTCAGCCAGAAAGCGATCCTCGACTTGGTGCGCACCTGCACCGGCGCGCCAAAAGCAGTGACCGACGCCTTCCAGGCGGCCTATAGCCCAGCCCGCCTGGGAAACTGAGGGCGGCGGCCCGGGCCTGCTACGAGCCTGGGCCATCCGCTGAGCAGTTGGCGGCCCTGGGACTCACCCCAGAAGACATCGACGAGGAAGAGGTTGAGGTCTGGCCAGACGCTTGGACCGCCTTCCGTCTGTTCGATGCGCTGGGCACTCAGTGGCGGGTCGGGCAGGGCGGTGCTTCTGGCCTGGACTACACCGCCATCCCCGCAACGGCCTCAATGCTCGGCATCAAGCGCCGCGACCTCACCGACATTTTCCCCGATCTCCGCGTCATGGAGGTTGAGGCCTTGGCCGTCATGGCCGAATCGATGGAGTAGATCATGACCACCATTGCCTCTCTCGGTCTTCAGATCGACTCCGGTGATGCCGTCGAGGCCAAGGACAACCTCGACCAACTGACGGACGCGGGCAAGCGCAGCGAGGAGTCCGCCGGCAAGACCGGTCGCGCGTGGGAGTCGGCCCTGGGCAGCCTGCAGGGCGACACCCGGCAGATCGTCCAGGAGCTGCAGTCGCTCAACGCCAAGCAGGCCGAGCTGGCCCAGCAGATGGCTACCGTGGGGCGCGCCGTTACCAGCGCATCCCAGGCCTTCAGTAGCGCTGCAGCGAACATGGGGGCATTCCAGGCCGAAGCCGCGCAGGCTGGCAAGGCACAGGAGGCGCTGACCAGTGCTACTGATGCCGGCGCCCAGGCCGGCCGGCGCGCTGCCGAATCCGCCGACGAGCAACAGGCCAGGATTCTGGCCGTGGCTAAAGCCTCGCTGGAGGCCAGCCAGTACGTTCAGTCGCTCAATCGGGCCACAGAGCACACCGCCGAGGTCACCTCCCAGGCGAACGCCGTACTGTCGGACAGCGCAAGTCGGCAGGCTGCCATCAATAGTCGGGCTCAAGCCCTCATTGCCACAGAGGAGCGCCAGGCGGAGGCGGCGAAGAAGGCTGCCGGCGCGTATCGGGAGGAAGGCCAGGCTCTGGAGGAGCTGCTGGGTAAGATCGACCCGACCGTCGCAGCAATGAGC
Organism: Pantoea sp. Ap-967; assembly: GCF_011752565.1. Classification (GTDB taxonomy): domain Bacteria; phylum Pseudomonadota; class Gammaproteobacteria; order Pseudomonadales; family Pseudomonadaceae; genus Aquipseudomonas. The sequence continues at coordinate 153,848 of NZ_VWXK01000001.1, read as the reverse complement.
CGGCTCGACCAGATGGAGCAGAAGCTGAAGGGCTTCCGCACCAGTGGCGCGCTCGATGCCGAGACTTTCAGCGAGTACCAGACGAAGATCGATCAGGCTCGCACGGCGCTGGGCGGCGCCGATACCGCGCTGAGCAAGACTGGCATGACCGCCAAGGCTACGGCTGCGGCCCTGCGAAACGTGCCCGCCCAGTTCACTGACATTGTGGTTTCACTGCAGGGCGGCCAGGCGCCGCTCACTGTGCTGCTGCAACAGGGCGGTCAGCTCAAGGACATGTTCGGCGGCGTGGGCCCGGCTGTTAAGGCTCTCGGCGGCTACGTCCTCGGTCTGGTCAACCCATTCACGGTCGCGGCTGCAGCGGTCGGCGTGCTCGGTTATGCCTACTACTCGGGAAGTGAAGAGGCGGTCCGATTCCAGAAGGCGCTGATCACCTCCGGCAATGCCGCCGGCACCACTTCGGACCGGCTTTCCGGCATGTCGCGCGAGGTAGCGACTACCGTTGGCACCACTGGCGCCGCAGCTGAAGTGCTCACCCAGTTAGCCGGTAGCGGAAAAATCGCCTCCGACAGCTTTGTCGAGATCACCGAGGCTGCCTTGGAGTGGCGCTCCGCGACCGGCAAGGCCGTCGAAGAGACTGTCGCCGAGTTCGTGAAGATCGGCAAAGACCCGGTGACGGCGGCCAAGGAGCTCAACGAGCAGTACAACTTCCTCACCGCGTCGACCTACTCGCAGATCGTCGCGTTGAAAGAGCAGGGCGACACCATCGGGGCTGCCAAACTTCTCACCGACACCTACGTCGATACCATCAAGAATCGCAGCAAGGAAGTCACCGAGAACCTGTCGATCTGGGAGCGCGGCTGGAAGGCGCTGCGCGGCGAGGTGGCTGCAACGGTGGATTCGGTCAAGAACATTGGCCGGGACCAGGACATCGCGAGCCAAATCGTTGATCTCCAGCGCCAAGTGGCCGCAGCGCAGAGCGCGGTGAATGCTGACAAAGACGACATCGATGCCCAGAAAAAGCTCACTAACGCCAATCTTGAGCTGAAGGGGCTTATCCAGCAGCGTGACACGCTTGCAGCGATAGCCAGCGCCCGTGCTCTGGACACCCAGCAGCAACAGGCGGCGGTGGTTGCAATCGGCAAGATCGACGCCTTGGAGAAGTCCGCCAGAACCAACGCCGAAAAGCGGGCTGACGCGCTGAAGGAATACAGCAAGTCGCTGGATGCCATCCGCAAGGTCAACCCAAATGATGAGCGGCTGAAACCCGAGAACATCGCCAGGGTAAAGGCCGATATCGCCAAGCAGTTCAAAGACGCGGCCGGCCGAACTGGATCAGTCGACCTCTCAGCCTTCAACGACCAGAAGAACGCGCTGAGCGCCATTCTGGCTGAGTACAAGAACCATCAGAAGGAGCTTGATGCGGCGCAGAAGGCGGGACTGATCTCTCAGGAATCGTATGCGTCTCAGCGCGCAGCCATCATCGAGCAGCAGAGCGCCGAGGTCACCCACGCCTACGAGGCCGAAATCAAAGCCTTGGAGGAGGCCAAAGGGAAGAGCACCACCAGCGCTCAGCAGCGAATCCAGTTGGACCAGAAGATTGCCGACGCCCGCGCCGCCATGGTCAAGGCGCAGAAGGACGCTGACACCGAACTTGCGGTGCTGGCGACCAATGAGCAGGGGCGGCTGGCCAAGCAGGCCAGGGCAGTGCAGACCTACACCGACGCGCTCGGCCAGCAGGTCGCGGCGTTGAGGCTACAAGGGCAGCGTTCCGCCGACAGCCTGGGCCTGGGCGACCGCCAGCGCGGCTTGCAGGACCAGCAGAACGGCATCACCGATCGAATGAACCAGCAGCGCCTGGATCTGGCGAACCAATACGGCGATGGCTCGCGGGGCATGAGCCTCGATGAGTACAACCAGAAGCTGGCGGCCCTCAACAAGACCGAGAGGGACCTGCAGGAAGCCACAATCGCCAACTACGACGCCATGACGGTGGCCCAGGGCGATTGGCGCAAGGGTGCCTCCTCAGCCTTCCAGAATTACCTGGACCAGGCTCGGGATGTCGCCGGGCAGACCAAGTCACTGTTCACCAGTGCCTACTCCAACATGGAAAGTTCGATCGTGAACTTCGCCATCACAGGCAAGGCGTCCTTCTCGGACTTCACCAAGTCGGTCCTGGCGGACATGGCTCGCATTGCTGCCCAGCAAGCAGCGTCGGGGCTGTTGGGCAGCCTTGTGAGCTTCGGGATGTCGGCGGCTTCCGCTTATTTCGGCGGTGGTACCGGCAATGGAATGGCCGCGGGCTCTGCTGGTGCCGTTTCCTCAAACCTCGGTGCGTCCCAAGCTGGCTACTCCAGCGCTTACTTTCCACAAGCACTTGGCGGCGCCTGGTCAAATGGCGTTCAGATGTTCGCTGACGGCGGGGCTTTTACCAACTCAATTGTCAGCACTCCAACCGCCTTCGGCATGGCAGGGGGCAAGTTGGGGGTGATGGGTGAGGCCGGTGATGAGGCTGTCATGCCTCTGACAAGAACGTCTGGAGGACAACTTGGTGTGCGCGCGGTAGGCGGGGTTGGTGGCGGAACATCGATCTCCCTGTCCGCTCCGGTCAGCATCGTTACAGAAGACCGCAGCAATGAGGGCATGGAGCTTGACCAGGCAGCACTGCAGCGAAATATGGAGTCGCAGATGAAATCCGCAGCTGAGAAAGCTGTTGCGGACTCGTGGCGGCCAGGCGGGCTCAGCTATCGAAATACGCAGGGGAGGCGCTGATGGCGATCGAGAAGTTCAGTTGGCCTACCCAGCGCGGCGAAACGCCAGAAATAACCTACCGAACCCGCGAGTCCCGCTTCGGCGGCGGCTATCGGCAGGTAGTTGGCGATGGCCCCAATAACAAGGAAGACAGCTACCCAGTCACTGTTTTCGGCACGAAGGCCCAGGTCCGCAAGATCATGGAGTTCTTTGACCGACACGGTGGCGCCAAGGCCTTCCTGTGGGCCACGCCACTCGGTGATCTGGGATTGTTCACGTGTGCGGATCCCAAGCCCATTCCAGTGGGCGGCGGCCGGTTTAAGGTCACTGCCACATTCGAGCGGGCGTATCACCCATAAGGACCTACCATGTCACTGATCAAGGACATCCAGACCCTGGAGCCTGGCGACGAGGTGCTGTTGTTTGAGCTCGACGGTTCGGACTTCGGCGCGGATGTCCTACGGTTCCATGGGCACGCAATACCCCATTCCCCAGAAGAACTTGCTGTAGCTGGTGTGAACGCTGACCAGTTGCCAGCTAAGTCGATTTGGTGGCAAGGCAACGAGTACGGCGCCTGGCCCATGCAGATCGACGGCATCGAAGCGAACTCTGATGGTACTACGGTGCGACCTACTTTAACTGTCGGCAACGTCAACGGCAGGATCACCGCACTGTGCCTGGCCTTTGAAAACCTCCTCGAATTCAAGCTGACCATGCGCCTCACCATGGGGAAATACCTGGATGCAGAAAATTTTCCCAGAGGCAATCCAGAGGCAGCTCCCACCGAGGAGGCTCTGGAGGTCTGGTACATCGACCAGAAAATCTCAGAGGGCGGGACCACGGTGGCTTGGGAATTAGCCAGCCCTGGGGATGTAGGCGGCGAGACTATTGGCCGGCAGATGACACAGCTTTGCCACTGGGCAATGACTGCCGGCTACCGCGGCCCGAACTGTGGCTACACCGGCCCATACTTCGACCTTGATGGTAACCCCACGGACGACCCCGCCAAGGATCAGTGCAACGGCTGCCTGGATTCGGGCTGCACGGTCCGTCATGGGCAAGGCAACCCACTTCCATTTGGCGGCTACCCGGCCGTTTCCCTTATCGCGCGGAGCTGACCATGCGCAAACACATTCTCGCCGCCGTGCAAGCGCACGCCGCCGCTGAATACCCGCGCGAGTGCTGCGGGCTGATCGTTGCCGTAGGGCGCGCCCACCGATATGTGCCCTGCGAGAACACCGCGACCGACCCGGCCGAAGAGTTCCGCATCTCCCCAGAGCAGTACGCGGCAGCTGAAGACCTGGGTCAGGTGATTGGCATTGTGCACTCTCACCCTGACGCCACCAGCAGGCCGTCGCCCCGCGACTTTGCCATGTGCGAAGCCACGGGTCTGCCCTGGTACATCCTTTCGTGGCCGGAGGGTGACTTGCGCACCATCACCCCGACCGGTCACACGCCGCTGATGGGCAGGCCGTTCGTGCACGGGGCCTGGGACTGCTGGCAGGTCTGCGCCGACTGGTACAAGCGGGAGTGGGGGCTGGAGTTTCCGGCATACGCCCGGGAGGAGGGCTGGTGGGAGCACGCAGACGGCCCGAGTCTGTATGAGCAGGCCTATGAGGCTGCCGGCTTCTACCAGGTCAGCCAGCCTCAGCGGGGGGACATGATCGTCATGGCCATTGGGCGGACTGCCCACCCTAACCACGCCGGCATATACCTGGGCGACGCCGCGCAACTGCCCGAGGAGCATGCTCAGATCTTCGGCCCTGGGCCCTTCATGCTTCACCACCTGCTCGGCAGACCATCAGAAATCATCGTGTTCGGCGGGCCATGGCTCGACCGGACGCGCCTTGTGTTGCGTCATCGGGACGCGAAGTGAAGCGGATTGGCCGAAGAGGTCGAGAATGAGTAATCAGAAAGCTGATGCTGTTGCGGTGTGCAGGCTTGAGACGAGGATCGATCCAAGAGCCAATGTGGTTCCTGTGACGTCGTCGGCGCCATGTAACTGGGACGACAGAGAAGTCGTCCCTTTACGGCAGGATGGACCATGGGATCCACGGGAGTTGCTATTTGTTGGGCTTTGTTGTGAACTCGAACCGAAAGGTGTTTGAGTCGAAGTCCATCAGAAGAATGCCATTGCTCAGAAACTGCATACCAAGAACGGCATCGTACGATCGCCCATGCTTTCTCAAAGGAACCGAGACGAACTCAGCGGACTGCCTGTAGTGGGATGACGACTCTGGAAGTTCGAATAGTGCCGGGTAGACTGGCTCGATTGTTGTCGCGGCAGCCGAGTGAACGGTCGTTGTTCGCTCACTTATGAAGCCATGTTGCTTTGCAAAATCTTCGTCGATATACACGCCTGCTGCGCCTGTATCAATCAGTGCAGTGATTTCATACCGATTTGAGCCAGGCACCTCGTGTGATGGTGAAGAAGGTAATGCTGGCTGCATCACCATTCGGACTACCGGAATGGTTGGTTGGCTCACCGGCAGGTTTGTAATTGTCTCCCCGGGCTGCAAGAAATTAATTGGAGCCCCTTTTGGTAGCCTTGGTTCTTTACTCATGGAGATTCCCTTCGTGAAACGCCGCGGTCCATGGGTTTTCCGGCAGCGGACCGGGGCGGTTCGTTAGTTATGCGTTGGTCTTTTCGCTTGACTTATGAAACCTTGGCGACAAAGCAATCGAAACGTGGTTTTCGACAAGCTCTCGGTCTTCCTTGGTGCCAATGCTGATGGAAGCCAGGGCTGCTTTTCGTGCCTGCTCCAAGGCTTTGCTGTCATCTTGAAGCACGTTGATCAAGCCAAGCACAATTGCTTTCAAGGCATATATTTCTAGCGACAGATTGTCTGGTTGGCTCACGTATAACCCTCCTTGAGTGAGGGCACAACGCTACTACGCCTGGATCCAGTTCCGTTACTGGGTTTCCGTCCAGGGTGGATGGGTGGACAGGCTTACGTTAGGATGCCGATTTGATGTGAGGGAACACTATGGTCAATGCGGTATCTTTCAGTCTTAGCGATGCTGAGTTCGCAACGATTCCGGCTACTCGGACTCTGTGTAGAGGAGCAAAGGCGAATGAGCATGGCTCTTGGGTGGGGGTGGATTATCTGATTCTCTGCTCACAGCATTGCCCGACGTGGGTTGCAAAGATTCAGGACATTATCCTCCCTCGCGAGGCTGATGGCCCGCTGTGCTTTAGGTTTTCTGAAATAAGGTCTGTATGGGGTAAGGGGGGAGACCCCGAGTACCTCACTGCCTATAAGCCCTACCGCGTCAATGGGTACAACCCTCAGTTGACGGCTTTCGAAGATGATGCATTCTTCAGAGTCGGTGAGCCCGTTCCCTTCGTCGCGCAGCCAGATACACTGGGGCCGTTAAGTTTGGACAATGCTATCGAGAAACTGGCAGAGACCTATGGGGTTAAAGCTGAGCAGATAGAAATTACCATCAGGTCTAGACCTGCCACATTGACTCAGTCGGCAGAATAGTGAATCAGCCCAGCCCCGCGCTGGGCTTTTTGCGTCTGTCGGCTCAGTTATTGAGCAGTTCGCACATTTTAGAAAACTTGAGAATGTCGTTCACACCACTTGCTTCACACCCGGCGATGAACGCCAGTAGGCCCTCGATTGCACCGCGCGCGCCTTTTCGAATGGGGCGCCCGTGCGGGAGCAGGTAATCAGCGACGCGGTATCGCTCGATTGGCCAGGCCTGCAAGGCCTCCAAGAGCAGTTCTCGCATCTTGGCGACGGCATATGGCCCATCTGCTGGGTCGCGAAGTGCTTGCCTCAGCTTCGTGAAGTCGTGTTGCATTGCCGACCTCCTGGTGTGGCGTGAAAGCCCGGCGCTTGGCCGGGCTTGGAGTCAGTCTTCTACCACAACGGCATTGAAAGCGAATTGCACCTTGTACTCGACTAGAGACAAGTCTGGTATGGCTTCCGCAGCGTAACGAACAGCGTCTGGAAATTCGCTGGCAATCAGCATGCCTCGGGGACGCTTGCTATCCCTTCGTCCATACCAACCGAGGTAACGGGCGATTTGCCCTACAGCAGCATCCTTCGCCTGGCCAACTTTTAGCTCGATGACAACGCGGCGACCAGCAGCATCCTCTGCAAGGATGTCGACCCGGCCTACATCAATGCTCACCTGGCGATCAATGAAGCGAAGACCTTTTTCGATGCTGTCGAGACTGCGGACCAAGTGGGTTTCAACGTCCCGCTCCAGGCTGATAGAAGTCTCTACCAGTTCCTCAATTTTAGCTTCTTCTACATCTTCGAAGTCATCCGTATCGCCATTAGCTGATGGCGCCCAGGTGTTGACCCCATGAAGCTCGGGACTATAGCGATGGAAGCGACCATCCTCGGAGCGGAAGAAGAAGCGGTCAGCCCACTTGTGATGGATGTAGGCCTTTGGATTATTGACTGTGCAGGCGTAGAAATGGGCAGCGATAGCGCCAGGCTTCCATCGTTTAGGGAATTCGCGGTCGATGTAGTCCCTCATTTCTTGCCTTGTGGCACCATCGGTTGCTTGCTCTATGTAGTTCCGCAGAGCTTCAGCCAGCGTTGTCATGCATTGTCTTCCTGATCTTGGGTAGGGAGTGGGAGGGCAGGGAAAGTAGGTGTTGGTTGCGATGAATGCAGGATGTCACAACGCTACTATGGCTCCAATTAGTTCTGCTACTGGCTTTCCATCCACGCTGGATGCCTGGCCAGCCCGCTGCTACAGTCGCAATTTTCAAGGGAGGGGATCACATGCGAATTCTGGTAGGCGCCCTGGCGCTGGCATTGCTGGCGGGCTGCGCAAGCGTTGCTGATACTCGGAGCAATCCCCCACTGCTGACTTTGACCTCAGCAAAGCCCGCTCAGGAAGTTGCGGAATGCATACGCGACAGCTGGCAGAGCACGACGGTACTTGGAGCGAGCATTGGTGGGATCCTGCAGTCTTCCGGTGATCGATACTCCGTCTTGGCGCCTGATGCGCAGGCTCCCCTGCACTTGGTGGATGTAGTTCCGAGCGGAGGAGGTTCCTCGGTTCAATACCACTTCTACCGAACTTGGCAGTCACCACTCGACCGAGTGACAGACGCGGTCAGGGCCTGCGTTCGGTAACCGATGTTTCGACTGAAAACCACCTCCGGGTGGTTTTTTTGTTTCTGGAGAACAGCAATGGCCGCACCGGCAATCGAACACCATCCTATGACCAACGTTGTGCTGTACGGAAAGCTTCGCCAGTTTGGCCGGTCTTTCAGGTTGTCAGTGCGATCTCCTGCAGAGGCGATCAGAGCCCTGTGCATCCAAGTGCCGGGCTTCGAACGGTACATGGCAGAGGCAAAGTCGCAGGGTATCGAGTTCGCAATTTTTCGAGGTGACAGGAATCTGGGTGAGAAAGAGCTTGGCTTCGTTGGTGCCGGCGATATCCGGATTGCACCTGTGATTACCGGCAGCAAACGTGCCGGTCTGCTGCAGACCATTATCGGAGTTGTGATTGTAGTTCTGGCCTGGTGGAACCCACTGGGCTGGTCTGCAGCTACGGCGCTTGCCGTGGGCATGGGCGGTGGATCAATGGCCGTCGGCGGTGTGATCCAGATGCTGAGCCCTCAAGCAAAAGGGCTCAGCATGAGCGGATCACCGGATAACCTGCCCAGCTACGCCTTCGGCAGCGCGAAGAACACAACCGCCAGCGGCAATCCCGTCCCTATTTGCATCGGCAAGCGCCGATGGGGCGGGGCGATCATCTCTGCCTCCGTCGAGGCGCAAGACAAGGCCTAGGGCCAACTCAGCGAACAGGCCGCCTCCGGGCGGCTTTTTAATGCCCGGAGGAAAGTATGGGCGCAGCAGCTCACCTGGATATCACTGGCGCCAAGGGCGGCGAGAGCAAGCCAAAGACCCCTGTCGAAGCACCGGACAGCCTGCAGTCCACGAACATCGCAAAGATCCTGCTAGCCGTGGGTGAGGGCGAGTTTGATGGCACGCCGACCGATCGTGACATCTACCTCGACAACACGCCAATCATGGACGCCAGCGGCAACGTGAACTTCCCGGGCGTGAAATGGGAATGGCGGCCAGGGTCGGTCGAGCAGGACTATATCCAAGGAATTCCCTCGATTGAGAATGAAACCAACGTCAACGTCGAGCTGCGCAGTGACAATCCATTCACACGCTCCCTGAGTAATATCCAGCTGTCTGCAGTTCGGGTTCGCATGTCTTGGCCGCGCCTCGTAAGCCAAGACAGCAGCGGCAACACCAACGGCTACCGAGTTGAGTACGCTATCGACATAGCAACGGACGGCGGGGCTTATGTGGAGTCGCACCTGGGCGCTGTAGATGGCAAGACCACTAACGGCTACCAGCGGTCCGTGCGCGTCAACCTGCCCAAGGCAACAACCGGGTGGATGCTGCGCGTACGTCGGATCACTCCCAATGCCAACAGCGGAACCGTGGGCGATACGATGGTTGTGGCCGGCTACACGGAAATCATCGACCAGAAACTCCGCTATCCGAACACCGCTCTGCTCTACATTGAGTTCGATGCGCAGCAGTTCCAGAACATCCCGGCGGTTACGGTTGACTGCAAGGCCAAGCGCTGGCCCGTGCCGACCAACTACGACCCGGTCACCCGCACCTACACCGGTGTGTGGGACGGTACCTTCAAGCAGGCGTGGACCAATAATCCCGCCTTCGTCACCTACGGCATCTGCGTCGAGGACCGTTTCGGTCTAGGCAAGCGGATTCAGCCATGGATGGTTGATAAATGGGAGATGTACCGCATCGCCCAGTATTGCGACCAGCAAGTAACCAATGGTGTCGGCGGTCTGGAGCCGCGGTACCTCTGCGATATGAACCTGCAGGGCCGCGCCGAGGCGTGGACGCTTCTGCGCGACCTTTCGGCAATCTACCGAGGGATGGTGTATTGGGCTCACGGCTCCCTGTTTATGCAGGCAGACATGCCGCGCGCGCAGGACATCGACTATGTCTTCACCCGGGCAAACGTGATTGACGGGGAGTTCGTTTACGGTGGCGCCGAGCGCAGCACGCATTACAGTCGGGCACTGGTCAGCTACGACAACCCGGCCAACAACTACGACACCGATGTCATTCCCGTAACCGACCTGGCGCTTCAGCGCCGTTACCGCGACCGCCCCGTAGAAATTTCCGCGATCGGCTGCACCCGTGCGTCCGAGGCCCAGCGTCGTGGTAAATGGGCGCTGCTGAGCAACAACCAGGACCGGACCGTAACCTTCAAAACCGGCATGGAGGGCCGCATCCCGCTGCCGGGCTACGTCATTCCTGTGGCAGATGAGCTGGTGGCCGGGCGGCCGAACGGTGGCAGGATCTCGTCGGCAGCCGGCCGTGTGGTCACCCTGGACCGCGACACGCCGATCAAGGCTGGCGATCGCCTCATTCTGAACCTGCCAAACGGGACCGCCCAGGCGCGTACCGTGCAGTCGGTCGCCGGGCGGGCTGTAACGGTAGCCGCCGAGTACGGCGTGCAGCCCGAGCCACAGCTGCAGTGGGCCATCGACTACGACGACCTGGCGGTCCAGCTGTTCCGGGTGCTGAAGACCACGCGCACCAAGGAAGGCGAGTTCGAAATCACCGCGCTCGAATTCAACCCGAGCAAGTTTGCAGCCATCGACACAGGCGCCAAACTGGACGAGCGGCCGATCAGCGTCATTCCCGTGACCACCGTGCAGCCGCCGGCCAGCGTGACTCTCACCTCGGCTCACGCGATTGACCAGGGTATCGCGGTCAACACCATGACCATTGCTTGGCCGGCCGTTCCGGGCGCCGTCGCCTACGACGTGGAGTGGCGCAAGGACAATGGCAACTGGATCCGCTTGCAGCGCACCGGTGCGGCGTCTGTCGATGTGGTCGGTATCTATGCCGGCGCCTATCTGGCCCGCGTGCGGGCGGTCAGCGCCTTCGACATCACGTCGATTTGGAAAAGCTCGATCCTGACTCAGCTGAACGGCAAGGAAGGTCTGCCACCGGCGGTCACCTTCCTCAACACCGAAAGTCTGCTGTTCGGGATCAGCGTCAAGTGGGGTATCCCAGCTGGTGCCGAAGACACCCAGCGCACCGAGCTGTGGTACAGCGAAGGCACGGATCTCGACGCGGCAACCAAACTGGCCGACCTGGCGTACCCGCAGAGCGAGCACGTCATGCAGGGCCTGCGTGGCGGCCAGCGGTTCTTCTTCTGGGCGCGCCTGGTGGATCGCACCGGCAACCTCGGCCCGTTCTTCCCGGTGGCGCCGACCGTGGTCACCGGTGTGGCCAGCATGGACGCCTCGCCAATCCTTGAGCAAATCACCGGCGAGGTGCTGGAAAGCCACTTGGGTCAGGAGCTGAACGAGCGCATCGACCTGATCGACAAGGACGGTCCAGGCTCGGTAAATGAGCGCCTGGGCGAAGTGCGCAGCGACCTGAACGAGCAGATCGCCGACGTGAGCAACGCTGTCGCGGATGTCGACAGCGCGTTGGCCCAGGCGAAGCAGGACCTGCAGCGCCAGATCGACGAGGTGGCCGACCTAGCCGACTCGATGCCGTACGATCCGGCCAAGGCTTACACTGCAGGGCAGGGCGTACTGGGCGCTGACGGCAAGCTGTACCAGGCCAAGGGCGCGGTACCGGCCGGTAACGCCCCGCCGAACGCTACCTACTGGACCGACATCGGCCAGGCGGTGCAGGCGGCGAACGGGATGGCCGCTCGCGTGCAGACCGTTGAAACCAAGGTTGAAACCCTGGAGGGCGTCACCACCGCCCAGTCCCAGCAGATCACCGGCCTGCAGTCGAGCCTGACCACCACCAATGGGAACGTCGCAGCAGCGCAGCAGGCCGCCGAGGCTGCCGCAACGCTGGCGGGCGGCAAGGGCAAGGTCATCGTGCAGTCGGCCGCGCCAGCCGCCGCTGACCGTCTCGCGCAAAACCTGTGGATCGATACCACCGGCAACGCCAACACGCCTAAGCGCTGGAGCGGCAGCGCGTGGGTAGCAGTGACCGACAAGGTGGCCACCGACGCGGCAGCGGCTGCCGCCAATGCCCTGGCCGTGGCGCAGACCAAGGCCGACGCCTCTGTGGTGCAGAGCCTGACCACCCGGGTAACCGAGGCCGAGGGCTCGCTGTCGTCGCAGGGCCAGGCCATCACCGGGCTGAACAACAGCCTGACCACCACCAACCAGAACGTCACCGCTGCGCAGCAGGCCGCCCAGGCGGCTGCCACCGCAGCTGGCGCGAAGGGCGAGGTGATCTACGGCTCGACCGCACCTGCGGCAGACAAGCGCCTGGCGCAGAACCTCTGGATCGACACCACCAGCAACGCGAATACCCCGAAGCGCTGGAATGGGACGGCTTGGGTTGCCGTCACCGACAAAGTTGCAACGGACGCGGCAGCAGCTGCCGCCAGCGCGCTGAGCCAGGTGGCCACCAAGGCGGAATCCTCGGTGGTGCAGACCCTGACGGGCCGGGTCATCGACGCCGAGGGCAAGCTGACCACCCAGGGTCAATCCATCACCGGCCTGCAGAACAGCCTGACCACGACCAACCAGAATGTGACGGCAGCACAGCAGGCGGCCCAGGCTGCCTCGGACGCCGCCGGCGCCAAGGGCAAGGTGCTGTACCAGTCGACCGCGCCGGCAGCGGCGGACCGCCTGACGCAGAACCTGTGGATCGACACGACCAGCAACGCCAACACGCCGAAGCGGTGGAACGGCTCTGCATGGGTGACGGTGACCGACAAGGTGGCTACTGACGCCGCTGCTGCTGCGGCCAATGCGCTGAGCCAGGTGGCGACCAAGGCGGATGCCTCGACTGTCCAGTCCCTGACCAACACCGTGGAACAGCAGGGGGCTGCCATCACGGCCAATGGCCAGGCGCTGACCAGCATCAACGCTTCGCTGGCCCAGGCTGGAGGCGAGAACCTGTTCTACAACCCGTCGTTCGAGCGGGTAGGCTCAACTGCCGGCTTGGCAGATGGGTGGACCACTGGCACGCCTGCCGGTGTGACTCGCACAGCCTCGCTTGTGGCGTCGACGCTTGACCCGAGTGGCAAGGCCCAGCGCTACGATGTTTCCGGCATCGACAACGCTTCGCGATACCTGGATACCTACCATTCACCGAAGTTTCCAACGGTGAGCGCCGGCCAGTTCGTGAGCGTTTCGATCTATGTGAAGGTGACCGCTGGCTGCCTGATCCGCTGGTATCTCCAGCCGAGAAACGCCGCAGGCACGACCATCGTCACCCAGACCCCAGGAAACATCGTCGCTACGGGAGAGTGGCAGCGCTTGGTGTTCGAGGGCCGGGAGATGCCGGCGGGCACAGTGGCGTGTCCCGTGATCTTCCGCGTCTTCGGTGCCTCATCGACTCCGCAGGATGCGGTCGTTGAGATAGACCGCGCCCAGTTTGAAATCGGGCGAATCGCGACAGGGTGGCGAGACAACGGCCAGCTTGCTGGCGCCGACGTTGCCGCCAACGCCTCGGCGACAACGGCGCTGGCTGGCCGTGTCACTGCTACCGAAACCGGGCTGACCGCTGCCTCTGGGCAAATCACCGACCTGAACAACTCGATCGGGGATGTCGGCGGCGAGAATCTGTTCTACAACCCCACGTTCACCAAAGCAGGAACGGGGACCGACATTGCTGATGGCTGGGCCACGGAAGGGCCGGCGACCAGCGTCGAATCGCTGGTTACCTCATGGCTGAACGCAGGGGAGAAGGCGGTACGTGTTGAGGTTTCCAGCGTGGGTACGGGCACGCCCTATAAATCGCTGCGTCCAACTGGAGGCACGAAAGACCGCCGGCCAATGGTCGCCGAAGGTCAAACCGTTGCGACCTCTGTCTATCTTCGCGGCACCGCTGGCCTGGGGCTCAGGTTCTTCATTCAGTGGATCAACGCGGCAGGCACCGTGATCAGCGCCCCTAACTCGGTGATGTTTACCATTACCGCAGCAGGCAAGCGTGAGCAGTTCAGTGCCGTCGCGCCTGCAGGGGCGGTGACTTGCTACGTCTACCTGCGTGTCTACAGCGCAACCGGCGCGGTTACCGCGGGATACGTGGAAATGGCGCGGCCCCAGTTTGAGTATGGGGCGCGTGCCACCGGGTGGCGAGACAACGGCCAAGTCAACGCGGTGAACAACAGCGCGAACTCGGCTGCCGTGCAGAGCCTTACCTCAACCGTAGACCAGCAAGGCTCAACTCTATCCAGCGTGGCCGGGAGGACCACCAGTCTGGAAAACAGCCTGACCACGACCAACCAGAATGTGACAGCTGCGCAGCAGGCGGCCCAGGCCGCCGCTACAGCAGCGGGCGCGAAGGGGGAAGTCATCTACGGCTCAACCGCTCCGGCCGCAGACAAGCGTCTCGCGCAAAACCTGTGGATCGACACCACTGGCAACGCCAACACGCCGAAGCGCTGGAGCGGCACCGCCTGGGTCGCCGTGACGGACAAGGTGGCCACTGATGCGGCGGCTGCGGCTGCCAATGCGCTCAGCCAGGTGGCGACGAAGGCTGAGGCCTCGGCGGTCAACTCGCTGACCAACCGGGTAAGCACTGCTGAGGGCACGATCACCAGCCAGAGCACCGACATCACCCAGCTCAAGAACAGCATCGGCGCGGCTCAGCCGTTCGTTGCCGGGATGACCTGGGAGTTTACGAACTCCACCAGGGGCTGGGTGGCAACCGCAACGGGTGGCACTATCGCTGCTGGGCCGCTCTTCGCCACGGTGACCAAGAACCCCAACCTGCAGTGCAACTTCACCCCTACCGTTTCGGGGGCGCAGAACCCGTACCTGCGCATCCGGCTGCGTCGGCGCAACACTACGCGGTCCGGGGCGCAGATGTACTGGGCGAACGAAGACGGCGGACTGGCAGAAGCCCGGCGCGTGGCCTGGGCCATCAGCACGACGACTACGGATTGGCAGGACATTGAAATCGATCTCTCCGGCCATGCCGGATGGAACGGCAAGAACATGTATGCCATCCGCCTGGATATGATGAACTCGGCCGACACGACCGGTGAAATCGACATCGCCTACATCGCAGTGGGAAGGCGATCGGCGGCTGCCTCGGCGCAAGCGGTATCCAGCCTCGACAGTGTTGTAACGCAGCAGGGCGCAACGCTCACTGCGGAGTCGAAGCGCATCGACGGATTGTATGCCTCTGTTGGGGATGCCAATGCGGCTATCCAAAGCGAGGCCACGGCCAGGTCCAGCGGTGATACGGTGCTGGGTCAGCGTGTGGATACTGTCCAGAGCAATTTGGGCACCACCAACGCCTCGGTGCAGCAGATCAGCACGGCCCAGAGCACGCTCAACGGCAAGATCACCGCGTCTTACTCGGTGAAGCTCCAGGTCGTCAACGGCAACCAGTACGTGGCCGCCGGCTTCGGCACGGGCATCGAGAACAACAACGGAGTGCTGCAATCGGTCTTCTCGGTGATTGCTGACCGCTTCACCGTGCTCAACCCGACCAACAACGGCTTCGTGAGCCCGTTTGCAATCCAAAACGGGCAAGTGTTCATCAATGAAGCCTTTATCTCGAAAGCAACCATCCAAAACGGGATTGTGGGAAGTTATCTAACTTCCGCTCAGCTCACTACTTGGGGAGGCCCTGTAACTACCGTTAACTTCTCCGACGGGACTATTGCAGTGCGGCACCCGACCAGGGTGAATACATACACTGTGATGAACCAGGCCGGAATCACCGTAATCGTTGATAACGTGGTAAGGGTCAGAATGGGGATTTGGTGATGCCGCAAGGTTTTCAAACGTTCAATGCTTCAGGACAGTTGTCGCTGGACGCGACGAGCAGGGCTGCGCGTATCACTTATGCCTTTGAGACAGGGACAGCTGATGGAGCTGTCTCAGTCCCAAACTTAGGTATTGGTGGCGAGCCATTCTTTTTTGTGTCTGACAACTCTGCGGATATTGATTTGTCGAATCTCTACGCCTACCCAAATGTGTCGATCAGTGGAACTACTGTGTCGTGGGGATTTGTGGATTGGGTCTTTCAGGGGGCGAATGTGCCAAGGCGATCCGTAGTCATCTGGGTAGGAACATTCTAATGACGATTGGCTTCCAGTCTGTATTTGATAATGGCCTATTCCAGATCGACTCTGACTTTCGGCTATCAACGATTGCTCATCGCCAGGACTTCGCGGGCCCGTTCGGGACGTTGAGCACGCCCTTCGTTGCAACGCCGTATTACTTCGACGTTGGGATTGCCGCCCACGTTGGCGCGGTCTTCTTCGCGTGCGATACCCCGATCTTCATTGCCCTTATGTCAAAGGTGGGCACCACTTGGAGGTTCAGGTGCTCGACCACTGCAGTTATAAGGATTTACGCATATGCCGACCAAGATATGCCATTTACTAATGACGGTTTTCAAACCTTCAACTCTGCCGGAACTCTAACCTATGACTCTGGCGCAAAAATTTTGCGGCCAGTTGATATCGTTCGCGGAGCTGGCAATGGAGTGACGAAGAACTGGCCTGGGCCATCGGCAAATTACGCAGCTGGAATTGGTAATTTTCCCAAGCGGATCGTTGGTGCTGCTCAGGCCGGAATACCGTATATGGTAATGTTTTCATACGGTGTGACAGTTGGCCCAACAACATACGGTGTTGGTGAAAGCCCCATACTCTCTCGGCCTGTGGGTGGCGGTGGAGTTCCGCCGCCGCCTGCTTCGCCTGCAATGCAACCCCCAACTTTAATGTGTATAGATGTCAGCGGACACTAACTTAGCCCTGGAGGGCAACGATATGCCATTTATCGCCGTCAATATGAACAATGACTTCGACGTAGCCAACAAGATCCGTTATGCCACGCAGGAGCAGGCAGACGCCCGCGCTCGTGAGATCCTGGCGCAGTTCCCATCGGCCCAGGTCTACATCGCCCAGGTGCTGAAGGAGTACACCGCCAAGGTGGACATCACCGTGGCTGACCCAGCCGAGCCTGTGGAAGAGCAGGCACCGGAATAGGCAGACCCTGATTCCGCTAGAGACCACCCAGGCCCGCCTAGCGCGGGCTTCTTTTTGCCTGGAGAATCCAATGGCTCGACTTAACGAGGTCCAGGCCGGCGGGGCCAATGTGCTCCGCTTCCTGGATCTGATCGCCTTTTCAGAGGGCACTTCGCCCGTGGCGGGCAGCGATGACGGCTACAACGTGCTCTACGGGCGCGGCCTGTTCACCGGCTACCAGGATCACCCGCGGCGCAAGCTGACTTTCCCTATCAACGGCAAGCCGGTCACCAGCACGGCGGCTGGGCGGTACCAGTTGCTTGAGCGGTACTGGGACGCCTACCGAGTCAGCCTTCGCCTGCAGGGTGGCTTCACGCCAGAGAACCAGGATCGTGTGGCCCTGCAACAGGTCCGCGAGTGCCGTGCGCTGGACGACATCAAGGCTGGGCGTATTCAGCAGGCCATCGCCAAGTGCTCGAACATCTGGGCCAGCTTCCCGGGCAACGCTTACGGCCAAAACCCGCACCAGCTGGAGAAGCTGCTGGCGCAGTGGCGCAAGTTAGGCGGGGTGCTGGCATGACGATCAAGACGATCGGCCGCTGCCTGGGCCAGGCCGAGGATGGCTCGCTCTGGTTCTTCTGCAATGGGTGCAAGCCTCCGCATAGCCTGAACGTAGGAGCGGGCAACGGCCCGCGCTGGGGCTACAACGGCAATGCTGAGGCGCCCACCTTTACCCCGTCCGTTCTGTCTCGGTACCGGCTGGGCAGCAAGGAGACTGTCTGCCACTCGTTCGTCACTGACGGGCGCATCCAGTACCTGGTCGACAGCACCCACGCCTTGGCTGGCCAGACGGTCGATCTGCCCGAATGGGAGGCAGCATGGAACAACTGGTAGTGAGATATGGCGCGCCGCTGCGCAGTCTAGGGCTCCTGCTTCTGCTCGCATCCTACTGGGGCGTGTACCAGCACGGCCGAGCAGTGGAGCGGGCCGACGCCGCCCAGGCATCAGCAGAACGAGACAGCGGCGACCGCCTGGCCGAGGTGATTGGTGAGCGTGGCGCCCGCCAGGAAGAACAACGACGCGCTCAGGCGCAGGAGGAGGCAAGAGCCCATGCCCAGGAAGAACGAACGATTGCTGATGCTGGCGCTGCTGGTGCCGATACTGCTCGCCAGCGGCTGCGCGACGAAGCCGGAAAGCTCGCCGCCACCGTCAGTTGCCCCGGCACGGATACCGCCGCTGTCGCCCGAGGCCAGGCAGCCACCCGCGCCGCAATGGTGCTCTCCGACCTGCTCGCACGGGCTGATGAACGAGCGGGAGAGCTGGCGAAGGCTTATGACCAAGCCCGAGTAGCCGGCCAGCTCTGCGAGGCGTCCTATAATGCTCTGACCAAGTGATCGGGGCATAGCCGTGGAGAAGCGCACTTTCATCGGAATGGTCGAAGCCGGCGAGCCGCTGATCCAGCAGGCTGTCGATGCCATGCGGCGGTACCATGAGGCCGAGGCGGCGGGCCAGCCACAGGAAGAGGTGGAGCGCCTTCGCCTCTTGGCCGAGTCGCTTTTCCAGGCAGTATCCGATTACCAGCTGCGTGTCATGGCTAAGGCTCGCGGCAAGGACCTGCCGCCTCTCCACTGATACCGCTGAGCGGCGATTGCCTGGTGGTGCGCTAGTCCGATACGATACTGTATCTATATACAGTATTGGTGCGCCATGTATTTCCTTCTCGTCCGCCGCCGCGAGCGCGGCGTTGCCATCCCTGCTGAAAAGCTAAGCAAGGTCCAGCCGCTGCGGGCCGACGTGCACATCGAGTATGGCAACAGCAAGGTACTCGGCCGCCCATGCATCGAGGCCTGGGTGTTCAACCCGACCCCAAGCGGCGACATCATCCCGCGGCTGCACGACGCCTGCGTCAACGGCATGGCCACGCTGGGGATGAACATCACCGGTTTCGAGGAGGTCGACGGTGTGCTGTACGCGCAGTCGTGGTGGTGTAGGACAATATGATGGCCGGGATACCGCAGGCCTGGCTCGACGAGCTCAACGATCACTTCTCGCTGGTCAGCGATCCTGATGGCCGGGCGGCTGTGCTCAATGAGATGGCCTATGCCGCTCGCCGGCGCCAGGTGATGGGTGAGGGCGACCTGGTGGAAATGCTGGAAATGGTTGAGGCTGCCAGGCTGTGGGCGCTTTCGGAACTTGAAGGGGCGCCCGGGGTGGAGCCTGCTGAAGGCGCGGCTGGTTGAGGTTGGCGAGCAGGTTTAAGCTCGGCGGGCGAGCGGGTATATAAAGGAAGGGAAACGGTCGGCAGGACGCCGCAGGCAGGCTGGCTAAGGCCAGTGACTTTTGAAGTGACTTCATCAGGATGCGTCCGGACGTGTTGTGCCTCGTTGCAGCGAAAGCAGGGCCGGAAATCCTGTGTTATCAAGCCGTTAGCTAGGCTTGGCATGCATGGGGTGCAAGGGGTCGAGTGTTCGAATCACTCCGTCCCGACCATATAACTCCAAAAGATCCAGTCACTTAGCGGTGACTGGATTTTTTTATGCCTCATCGATTGTCTCGTTTAGTGATTTTTGCCCCACTTTTTGCCCCACTTTTTGCCCCACCGAGAATTTCCACTTTCTGACGAGTGTTGGCCAGCAGGGTCTGTTGAACCTGCTGAAATTCCTCATTTTGAGGATCAACGCGGCGTGATGCTCTCTCAGCGAGAGCTTCGTCAGGCAGGGCTGGATCAGTCGCCGTCGCTGCCTAGTAGAGGTCCTGCCACCCCTAAGAACGGGGTGGCCCACTAATACTCGACATTATTAAAACATACCGCCTCAGGCTATTCGGCCTCATGCATTCCAGTACAGCCGCTCAGGATTCTTCACAAGGATCTGGTTCAGGATCTCTGAATCAGCAATCCATGTGTTCAGGAGATTCAAAGCCAGTCCGTTATCTTCATTTCGGAAATATTCGAGCTTGTCTTTGCTGCGGGTTGTACCCGGTGGAGGCATGGTGTGAGGAAAATCGCTCGCCCAGAGCAAGCGATCCGGTCTTGCGGCTATAAGGGCTTTGGCGAAGGGTTGTACATCGGAGTAGTCAGGTTGCGTAGATACGCGGTAAAGCGCTGACAATTTCACATAGATGCGTCCGCCCTTGAGAAGAGAGAGCATTTCCGCATAGCCTTCCTGATCGGGGCCCTTAGCTGCATCCAGGTGTCCATAGTGATCAAACACAAAGTCCACTGGCAGTTCTCGTAAGGTGCTGGCCAGTGCTTTGATGGTTTCCAGATTTGCGTACATCTGGATGTGCCAGTTCAAGTTTGAAATTTTCGCGGCCAGGTGTACCAGATTTTTTTTGACCGTATCGAGATCAGCGTTTCCTTTGACCTCAAGGTTCACCCTTACGCCGCGGACTCCAGCAGCATGCATGATGCGAAGTTGTTGCTCACTGAGTCCGTCATCAATAACGGCAACGCCTCGTGCCCGCTTCGTCCCGAGCTGGTCCAGCGCATCAAGCAAGCAGCGATTGTCTGTGCCGTAAGGACTGGGCTGAACGATGACAACTCGGTCCACTCCAAGCGCTTGCAGATGTTGTTCCAGAATGCTTACCGGAGATTTATCCGGCAGATAGCTGCGAGACTCGGAGTAAGGGAAGCGGTCTGGGTCGAAAACATGAACATGGCAGTCGCATGCCAGCGGCGGCACTTTATGCAGACTGGGTGTGTAACTCAGGCGACGGGTAATTTCCGCTAACGCAAAGCGTGGGGCGAGGATGGCCAAACCTGCAAGTACCGGCACGGCACGCAGAACACTACGTCTTGAGATCATCTTGTTGTTTCCTTTGTATGATGAAAAAACTGACGTTGCTGTCAAAAAAGGCCGGACCGCCAAGAGTGTGGAGTGGCGGTACGGCCTTAAAGAACGTAGAAGAAGGGGAGGTTATTAGTTGCTCAGGACACTATCAGGTACATGCACCTCTCCGCTCATGATGCGTCGAGCAGAGCGGCTCATGATGGCCTTGGAAACCTTCCATGCACCTTGAACCTCCTGTGCTTCAGCGCCCACAGCCAGGGTTCCAGAGGGGTGGCCGAAGCGGATCTGACGGCCGGCAGCGGTTGGCACCAGTCCGCTGAGTACGGTGCCCGGAATTACCGATGCGACGGCGATCGCTACAGCGCCTGTTCCTGTCATTGCGTGGTGAAGCTTGCCCATAGAGAAGATGCGGGCGTTCAGGTCCAACCCTTCAGGCGCAATGTGTTCACCGTTGGAGGCGATGTAGGCGCTGGCTGGTGCTACGAACGATAACTTGGGCGTGTGCGGGCGTTCGGCAGTGGCTTGCTCAGGTGTGCTTGCAAGTCCCATGCGAACGGCAGCATGGGCTCGGATCGCTTCCGCTCGAGACAGTAGTTCCGAGTTGCCATTGACCTGAGCTTGCAGCTCGTTCCCTACCAACCCAAGGGCATGAGCACCGATGAAAATAGCTGGGTTGCCGGCATTGATCATCGTCGCCTGGATCTCACCAACACCGGGAATGTCCAACACATCGATCGGATTGCCGGTAGGAAACATGCTTGCCCCTTCGGCATCGCCGTCACCACTTGGGTCAATGAACTCCAGCTCAACTTCCGCGGCAGGGAAGGACACGCCGTCCAGTTGGAAGTCGCCATCCTCAAGTGGTACGCCGTCTTTCATGGGGACATGGGCAACAATCTTTGCCCCGATGTTGGCTTGCCAGATACGCACAGTGGCTTTGCCATCGCGAGGAGTATCAATGAGCCCTTGGGTGATTGCGAACAGGCCAACTGCCGATGTCAGGTTGCCGCAGTTACCGGACCAGTCGATCACCGGCCGATCGATGGCGACCTGGCCGAAGCGATAATCAACGTCGCAATCTTCTCTGTCCGAAGGCGATACCAAAACCACTTTGCTGGTACTGGAGGTCGCGCCGCCCATGCCGTCTATTTGCTGACCGTAAGGGTCAGGGCTACCAACCACGCGAAGCAGGACACGCTCACGTAGCGCAGGGTCTGCCGGTAGCCAATCAGGTTGGAAGAACACGCCCTTGCTGGTGCCGCCGCGCATGTAAACGGCCTTGAAGGACTGCTGGGACATGGAGAAACCTCGGCTTGATAACGATGATTTGCGTTTATTGAAGCGCAAAGGCAATTTTAGATCAAGCGCCAAATTCCTCGTACTGTCGGCTCGCCACAAGATGAGCAAGCCTGTGTATATTCTTCCTCTGACCCTCCTGTTGATATCAAGCAAATGACCCTCGACCTCACCACCAGCCAGCGCAAGGCACTGCGGGAAATCGTCAATTACGTGCGGCGCGAGCGCATCGCGATCGGCACACACCTACCGGAATGGACGCTGGCCAAATTGATTGGAACCTCCCGCTCGCCGGTCAAGGTTGCATTGGAATGTCTGGTGGACGCAGGGGTAATGCGCTATGACCGAAACCGGGGTTATCACCTGGACAGCGACATGCACGATCTCCCGCAATCGTTGAAGGTTCATCTGCAAGAAGTCGACGACCCGCTCTACCTGCGATTGGCCGAGGCCAGATTCGACGGGCAGGTGCCAGATTCGGCAACCGAGGCTGATCTGACCCGCTTACTTGATGTTTCCCGTGCCGAGATTGGCAGGGTGCTAAGCCGCGCACAAAGCGAGGGCTGGGCGGAGAAGGAGGTAGGTTACGGCTGGCGTTTTTTGCCGATGATCGACTCTCTGGAGGCTTACGACGACATGTACAGCCTGCGCTTGGCGATTGAGCCTGCAGGCATATTGAGCCCGCGATTCAACCCGAACATCGAGCAGCTACACGCACTCAGGCATGAGCAGCAGTTGATCCTCGATGGCGGTTACCAGACGATGACGAGCATCGAACGGTTTGAATCCAATGCCCGCTTCCACGAGACAATCGCTCATTGGTCAGGTAACCGCTTCGCATTGCAAACGTTGCGACGGTTGGATCAAATGCGTCGGCTTGCCGAGTATCGTCAAGCTCGCCATGACCTGCCGCGGCAGGCGCTAGCACGAGAGCACCTGGACATCCTTGCGGCGATAGAGGTGGGCGACAATCTGCTTGCTGCCAGCCTGATGCGTCAGCACATCGAAGCTGCAAGGCGCAAGAAAGCGGTTTCCTCAGTATTTGAGCACCCTCAGCCAGCTGCTCTGTTAGCCCATTGATGTACCGGGTTTTTTCTTGAAGACCGCCGAATGGCGGTCTTTTTTTTGGGCCGCCAATTCCTTTGACTGCGCTTGTGCGTTGACAAACACAATTTATCAGATCTACTCTAATTGCGCTTTCGGCGAAAAATAAACAATGTGCCGATGGAGAGGTAGCCTGATGAGTAACAGTCCCCACCCAGTCGTCGATACGCATGCTCATGCTTTCCACCGAGGACTGAGCTTCGTAGACAGCCGCAGATTCACGCCCCGCTACGACGCGGCGTATTCCGACTACATTGCACAGCTAGATCAGCATGGCTCTGATTACGGTGTTCTTGTCGCCTTGAGCATTTTGGGCACCGACAACAGCTATATGCTCGAATGCCTTGCACGTGCAGAAGGTCGACTGCGGGGCGTAGTAGCCATTGACCCTGCCACTGATTTTAAACGCCTGGATGACTACTCAAAGGCCGGTGTTGTCGGAATACGTATTAACCTTACCGGCAATCTGCCCATCCCCGATTTCTGCACTCCAGCCTGGCGGCAGATCATCGGCTTCTGCCGCGACCAGGGCTGGCACATCGAGATCAATGACCGCTGTGACCGTTTGCCGTTGAGCGTTCAGCCCCTCATCGATTCAGGCGTATTCGTGGTCGTCGATCACTTCGCTATGCCGGACTCGAAGCTGGGCATCAACTCTCCGGGTTTCCAATGGCTGCTACAGGCCGCTGAATCCAGACTTGTATGGCTCAAGCTCTCCGGCGCCTTCCGTTTTGGTCCGACGATCGCGGATCAGGCCGCCCCCCAATTGATAAAGGCGTTTGGGCCGGACCGTCTGCTGTGGGCGAGCGACTGGCCATTCACTCAGCACGAAAGCAGTGAGAGCTATGCCCTGCAAGTTGAGCGACGCCAAGCCTGGTTACCCACTGCTGAACTGCAACGCCAAGTGCTGTGGGAAACGCCTGCGCGCCTGTTCCAGTTTTAAACCTTTACAAGAATTAGCCTGAAGAGAACCGAAAATGAACGAGAGCTCCCTTTTCTCAAGCCTGCGGACGTTTGAAACATCCAATGGACGCCTCTATGCCTATCACGCCTTGGAGGCTATTGAAGAGGTAGGTTTCGGCCCGATGAGCCGGCTTCCTGTGGTCATCCGCATTCTGCTTGAGTCAGTTCTGCGTAACCGGGATGGCAAGAAAGTGCTGAGTAGCCATATCTGCGATCTGGCTAACTGGAAGCCTAACGCTCCTCGTGAAAACGAGATCCCATTCGTAGTAGGCCGCGTGCTGCTCCAGGACTTTACCGGCATCCCGTTACTGACCGACTTGGCAGCGATGCGCAGCCAAGCTGCTGCCCGCGGTGCGGATCCGAAGGCTATCGAACCGCTGGTTCCTGTTCACATGGTCGTCGACCATTCGGTTCAAACCGAGTTTTCCAACGTCCCCAATGCCCTGCGCAAAAACATGGAAGTCGAGTTCCGACGTAACCGTGAGCGCTACGAGCTGATGAAGTGGGGGATGCAGGCATTCGAAACCTTCAAAGTCATCCCGCCTGGCATTGGCATTTGCCACCAGATCAACCTGGAATACCTGGCTCAGGGCGTGATTGAGAAGGATGGTCTTGTCTATCCCGATACCCTTGTTGGTACTGACAGCCACACCACTATGATTAACGGTATCGGCGTGCTGGGCTGGGGTGTGGGTGGTATCGAAGCTGAAGCCGGCATGCTGGGGCAGCCGGTGTACATGCTGATGCCTGACGTCGTCGGCGTCGAGCTCAAAGGTCAACTGCGTCCAGGTGTAACAGCCACTGATGCCGTACTTGAAATCACCCAGACCCTGCGCGCCGCGAAAGTAGTGGGCAAATTGGTAGAGTTTTTCGGTGAGGGCGCTAGCTCGCTGAGCGCAACCGACCGCGCCACCATCGCCAACATGGCACCTGAGTACGGAGCAACCACCGGCTTCTTCCCCGTCGATGAAAAAACCCTCGATTACTACGCTCAAACCGGGCGAAGCGAAGAGCAGGTTGAACTGATCCGTACCTACTTCAAGGCCCAAGGTTTGTTCGGTTCGCCGGCAAGCGGCTCCATCGATTATTCCCAGGTCATCGTCGTAGATCTCGATGCCATCATTCCCTGTGTTTCTGGCCCTAAGCGACCGCAGGATCGCGTCGAACTCGGCGCGCTCGGTCAGCGCTTTGACGAAGTCATGCAGCAGGATGCCAAGAGCGGCGGTTATGCCAAGGCCGCAGAGCAATTGGAAGAGCGCTACCCGGTCAGTGCACTTGACGCGGCTGGCACAGCGCATGAATACGAAGTCGGTCACGGCGACGTGCTTGTAGCGGCGATCACATCGTGCACCAATACCTCCAACCCCGAGCTGTTGATCGCTGCAGGTTTGTTGGCTCGCAATGCAGTTCGTCGTGGCCTGAAGGCCAAGCCTTGGGTCAAGACACTCTTCACGCCAGGATCACGCGTGGTGACTGCATACCTTCAGGATGCCGGTTTGACCCAACCTTTGAGCGATCTCGGTTTCGACATCGCGGCCTATGGTTGCGGCGCGTGCGTTGGCAATATCGGGCCGCTGAATCCCGCGCTTGAAAAAGTTGTCGTGGGTAAAGACTTGGTATGCAGTGCGGTGCTGTCTGGCAACCGCAACTTTGAAGCACGCATTCACAGTAACCTGCGCGCCAATTTCCTCGCCAGTCCGCCCCTGGTAATTGCTTTTGCTCTGGCAGGTAGTACTCGCTGCGACCTCACCAAGGAGCCACTGGGCTTCGATGCTGAAGGTAAGCCAGTAATGCTCAGCGATCTGTGGCCGAGCAATGATGAAATCAAGGCCCTGTCGGTCAAGGCTGCCAATCCCAAGCTGTACAAGGAATGGTACGCCGACCTTACCCGTGACCACGATCTGTGGAACAACATTGCTGCCGCAACGGGTGAGGTCTACAACTGGCCGGCCTCGACCTATGCCGCAGAGCCGGACTTCTTTGACACCAAAGACGTTGGAAAGCCGATTCGCAAGGCACGGGCCCTGGCAATTCTTGGCGACTCCATTACGACTGACCACATCAGTCCTGCAGGCTCGATCGCAAAAGACTCAAGCGCAGGCCGTTGGCTCGCCGAGCACGGCGTCGAACCACAGGACTTCAACACCTACGGCGCTCGACGTGGACACTTTGAGGTGATGGTCCGTGGCACCTTCGCCAACGTTCGCTTGAAGAACCAGATGCTGCCAGTCAAGGCAGACGGCGCCGCCGATGAAGGCCCTTATACGCTTTTGCAGCCTTCGGGTGAGCGAACGGGTCTGTTCGAAGCTTCTCGGGCCTACCTGAAAGAAGGCGTCCCGGCGCTGATCTTCGCAGGCGAAGAATACGGCACAGGTTCTAGCCGAGACTGGGCCGCTAAGGGCACCCGCCTGCTCGGTGTTCGCGCTGTGATCGCGAAGAGCTTCGAGCGAATTCATCGCAATAACCTGGCAGGTCTCGGCGTACTGCCGTTGCAGTTCAAGCAAGGGGACGACGCACGCACGTTGGGGCTGGATGGATCTGAGTCCTTCGACTTGCTGGGCATTGAGTCGGGTGTCGAGCCTGGCCAGGACGTAACCCTGCGCATCACCCGGAAAGATGGCAGCCAACTGGATGTGGCGCTGCTGGCTCGCATCGACACCGCGATTGAGGCGGTCTACTTCCGCAACGGAGGCATTCTGCCTTACGTCCTCGACAGCCTGCTTGAGCCAGGTCAGGCCGCAAAGACTCGACAGTCCGAGGCTGCACAGCTTTAACGGGGGGGCCTCTCCCGACGCTTCATCACAGATATCAATTATAAGAATGTGGCGGGCCTTGGGCCCGCCCTGGAGATGCAAAATGAGCGTAACTCTTCAGGCTGCCTCTGCCGGCGAAGCCTCGTCCTACGAACAAGAATTGCAGCGGCGCGCGGTCAACAAATGCGCGTGGCAAATGTTGCCACTGCTAATTCTGGCCTTTGTCTTCAACTACATCGACCGCACCAGCGTTGGGTTTGCTGCGTTGACCATGAATGCCGATCTCGGCATGACTGCCACTCAGTTTGGCTGGGGGGCAGGTATTCTGTTCGCTGGCTACTGCTTGCTGGAGGTCCCCAGCAACCTGGCGCTCTACCGCTATGGCGCCCGCCGCTGGCTGGCTCGCATCATGATCACTTGGGGTATCGCCGCAGCTGCCACGGCTTTCGTCATTGGTCCCTATACCTTCTATCTCGCACGTTTCATCCTGGGTGTCGCCGAAGCTGGCTTCTTCCCGGGCGTTGCTTTCTACCTCGCTTGCTGGTTTCCCGCTCAGTATCGCACCCGCATTCTGGCGTGGTTCATGGTGGGTGTACCTGTTTCTTCGATCATCAGTGGTCCTTTCTCTGCGCTGCTACTGAACATGCAAGGCTTTGGTGGTCTGCACGGCTGGCAGTGGATGTTCATCATTCAAGGCCTGCCTGCTTCGCTGATTGGTATCGTTGTACTGTTCAAGTTGCGTGACAAACCTTCCGAAGCGCACTGGCTGACTACTGAAGAGCGCGAGGCGCTTGAAAAGGTGCTCGCTAGTGAGAACCGTCAAAAGGAGAAGAAGGACCTTCTGGGTGCTCTGAAAGATCCACGCGTCTTGCTGCTCACCTTGATTCAGTTTGGCTTTGTATTGGGTTCCTATGGCATTGGCATCTGGCTGCCAACCATCCTGCGCTCGCATGGGTTGGATGTAACCAGCACTGCAATGTTGTCTTCGGTGCCGTACATTTTTGCCACCGTCGGCATGCTGCTCTGGGCGAAGAAAGTGGACCGCAATGGCAAAAAGACCCTGAACCTGATGCTGTGCTGCCTTCTGGGCGCTATTGGCATGGGTGCAGCCGCGATGTTCTCTCAACTGGTACCAGCCCTGGTAGGTATCTGTGTTGCGGTGCTCGGCGCCACGACTGCTCGAGCGATTTTCTGGAGCATCCCAACCAGCTTCCTGACTGGTGCCGCGGCTGCTGGTGGCCTGGCCTTCATCAACTCGGTTGGTACATTTGGTGGCTTTGTAGGCCCATTCATGGTCGGCTGGCTCAAAGACGTCACTGGCTCCTTCACCATGGGCACTCTGTTTATGGGCGGCATGTTGCTGCTGTCTGCAACCCTCACCCTGGTTCTGCGTCGACTGATCAAAACCTGACGCTATGTGCCTGGCGGTAGCTTCCGACTACCGCCACCTCTTTTTTAAAACACTTCCCAACACATCAGTGATCCACTGGAGTTAACCGTGCGCAACAAAAACAAAACTGCACGCAAGCTGCTGGCTGTCTCCCCGTCTTTGGTAGTGGCGTGCGCCGGTGCCGAAGGCTTCATCGACGACAGCAAGCTGACATTTCAAACGACGAACTTCTATGTGAACCGCGACTTTCGCGATGGGGCAGGGCAAAACAAACGCGAAGAATGGGCTCAAGGCTTCACGCTGGATGCCCGCTCTGGTTACACCGCAGGTACTGTAGGGTTCGGCATTGATGCGCTGGCCATGCTTGGAGTCAAACTCGATTCGAGTCCCGATCGAACCGGCTCCGGTCTCCTGCCAACGCATGACGATGGTCGTGCGGCAGATGAGTTCAGCCGCCTCGGGCTCACTGGAAAGGTCCGTATTTCACAGAGCGAATTCAAATACGGCACACACATCCCCAAACTGGTAACAGTGCAAGCAAACACCGGCCGCATTCTTCCCCAAACATTCGAGGGGGGCGTCCTTACCGTGAAGGAGCTCGATGCCCTCAGCTTCACCGCTGCGCGCTTTGACCGATTGACTGATCGCGATTCCACAAATGCTGTGCCGATCACACTGAACAACAAGAACCGTCGATTCGCTGGCAATGCCGAGGGCGATGCGTTCTGGGTTGGAGGCGCCGACTACCAGGTCAACAAATCGTTGATGCTGAGCTATCAATACGCTCAGCTCGAAGAGGTCTACGACCAACACTTCCTCGGTTTGAATCACAGCGCCGCGCTTGGACCAGGCACTCTGAAAACCGACTTACGCTTCATGGACAGTGGCGACCAAGGCCGCGCCTTGGGGGGCACCATCGACAGTCGCGCACTGTCCGGCATGTTCACCTACAACCTGGGTGGCCACGCCCTTGGTCTGGGCCTGCAAAAAATGTATGGCGACACGTCGATGCCCTACATCAATGGCACCGATCCATACCTGACCAACTACATACAGATCAACGACTTCGCCGAACCTGGTGAAAGGTCCTGGCAACTGCGCTACGACTACAACTTCGCGGCAATGGGGGTGCCTGGCCTTACCTTCATGACACGTTATGTTCGTGGTGACCAAGCGGAGGCCGCTACCCGCAATGGCAGTGGTCACGAGTGGGAGCGCAACACGGACATCCAATACGTGTTCCAGTCTGGATCGCTGAAAAACCTCGCTGTGCGCTGGCGTAATGCGAGCTATCGCTCAAGTTTCGCCCGCGGTGCTGATGAGAACCGTTTGATCCTTACCTACACACTCCCCATTTTCTGACTCTGGAGAAACGATGAACTTCACCATCCAGCAAGTACTCGCCGACCTCGCGCCTGATGGCATTCTGCGAGCTGCGATCAACTACGGTAACCCTGTCTTGGCCCAACGCGGTGAGGATGGTGAAGCGCGAGGCGTGTCTGTGGCTCTTGCTAAATCCCTCGCTCACGAACTGGGCGTCAAGCTGGAGATGCGTACCTTCGACGCAGCGGGCAAAGTCTTTGCGGCCCTTGAAGAGCCCGATCATTGGACTGTCGCCTTCCTGGCCATTGAACCGGTCCGCGAGGCGCAGATTTTGTTCAGTGATCCATATGTGCTGATTGAGGGTACGTATTTGGTTGAAAAAAACTCGCCGTTCCAAGGCGTGGAGCAATTGGATCGCCCCGGCGCACGCCTTGGTGTGGGAAAGGGGGCCGCCTATGACCTCTATCTGAGTCGCACGCTCCAGCATGCGACGCTTGAACGTGCAGACACGTCCGCTGCAGCTGTTGATCTATTCATTGAGCAGCAGTTGGACGCAGCTGCAGGCGTGCGCCAGCCTCTTGAACAAATCGCAGCCCGAAATCCGCGTTATCGCGTGCTTTCTGACGCATTCACTTCCATCCGCCAAGCAATGGCGGTACCGCGTAGCAAAGAAGCAGGCGCTGGGTACGTGTGGGAGTTCGTTGAAAGGCGTCTTTTTGAAGGTTTTGTTCGCGGTGCGTTGCTGGCCTCCGGACAAACCGATGTCAGTGCACGGCGCTGAAGATTTCTCGATTCACCCCGGATAAATCAATTGAGGTTACAAGCAAGATGGCTAAGGCCGCTGATGTCGTTGTGCAATGCCTGGAAAACGAAGGTGTCGAGTATGTGTTCGGCATTCCTGGTGAGGAAAACCTCGACCTGCTGGAATCCCTGCGCAAGTCGAAGATCAAGCTGGTTCTGACCCGCCACGAGCAGTCCGCGGGCTTCATGGCCGCCACCTATGGCCGCCTGACCGGCAAGACCGGCGTCAGCCTGTCGACCCTGGGCCCTGGCGCGACCAACCTGGTAACTGCCAGCGCCTATGCGTATCTGGGCGGCATGCCGATGATGATGATCACCGGCCAGAAGCCGATCAAGAAGTCCAAGCAGGGCCGCTTCCAGATCATCGACGTGTGCGGCACGATGGACCCCATCACCAAGTACACCCACCAGTTCGCCTCGGCCGACAACATCCCGGCGCGCATGCGCGAAGCGTTCCGCCTGGCTGAAGAAGAAAAGCCGGGCGCCGTGCACCTGGAGCTGCCGGAAGACATCGCCGCCGAGCAGACTGATGCTCTGCCGGTGCCACGCAGCCTGCACCGGCGCCCACTGGCCGAGCACAAGGCCATCGAGGCCGCGGTCGAGAAGCTCCAAGCGGCTCGCAATCCGATCCTGGTGATCGGTGCTGGTGCCAACCGCAAGATGACCGCCAAGGTCCTCGAGCAACTGATCGACAAGACCGGCATCCCGTTCATCACCACCCAGATGGGTAAAGGTGTGGTCGACGAGCGTCACCCGCGCTTCCTGGGTAACGCTGCGCTGTCCTCCGGTGATTTCGTCCACCGCGCCATCGAAGCGGCCGACCTGATCATCAACATCGGCCACGACGTGATCGAGAAGCCACCGTTCTTCATGGTCCGTGGCGGCACCGAAGTCATCCACATCAGCTTCCGCTCCGCCGAAGTCGACGCCGTGTACTTCCCGCAGGTGGAAGTGATCGGTGACATCGCCAACGCCGTGTGGCAGATCAGCGAAGCGCTGACCGATACCAGCCACTGGGACTTCACCCGTCTGATGGCCATCCGTGAAGCGAACGAAGCGCAAATCGCCGAAGGCGCCGACGACAACCGCTTCCCGGTCTATCCACAGCGGCTAGTGGCGGATATCCGCCGGGTGCTGCCGTCCGAAGGCATCGTTGCCCTGGACAACGGCATCTACAAGATCTGGTTCGCCCGTAACTACAAGGCGCACAAGCCGAACACCGTACTGCTGGACAACGCCTTGGCGACCATGGGCGCCGGCCTGCCATCGGCAATGGCGGCGCACCTGGTGCACCCGGATCGCCCAGTGATTTCGGTGTGTGGCGACGGCGGCTTCATGATGAACAGCCAGGAACTGGAAACCGCGGTACGCCTCGGCATGCATATCACCGTGGTGATCCTGCGTGACGACGGCTACGGCATGATCCGCTGGAAGCAGGCCAACATGGGCTTCACCGACTTCGGCCTGGACTATGGTAACCCGGACTTCGTCAAATACGCTGAAGCTTACGGTGCCAATGGTTACCGCGTGGAAAGCGCCGATGCGTTGCTGCCGCTACTGGACCACTGCGTTTCCAACCCAGGCGTGCATGTGATCGACTGTCCGGTCGACTACAGCGAGAACGACCGTATCCTGAATAGCGAATTGCGTGAGCGAGCACTCGCAATTTGAGGCATTGCTTGGCTGCAAGTTGATAATCGAGTCAGCTGGTTAGTCGCCAGTTGGCTCCCAAGCATGCGTTCTGCCTGGCTCTATTCACATCTTTGCGTTTACCACAGATTATCCCACACGCCGGGATAGCTCATTCCTTGTAAATTTTCGTCAATAGCTTGAGTAGTAACTCCCGTTCTTCTTCATTCAGTTGCGCAGTCGCCTCGCGATCACTCTCACAAGCGATCTTTTTCAGTTCCTTTAGCAATGCCTCACCTGGCTTACTCAGGTAAATCCCATACGAACGCTTGTCAGGCTTGCTTCGCACACGGACTGCCAAGGTGCGCTCTTCCAGCTTGTTGAGCAAAGGCACCACCTGCGGAGGCTCGATCGCCAGGGCACGGGCCAAATCTGCCTGCATGAGCCCAGGGTTCTGGTCAATGATTGCCAGCGCCGAGAACTGCGCCGGGCGTAGATCGTAGGAGGACAGACGAGCGATCAGGTTTTGGAACAGTTTTAGCTGAGCACGGCGGAGCGCATAGCCAATCAAGTCCTCAAGAACGCCTTCCCCAGCAGGTATCGGGATTGACGTGGCGTCGACGGTTTGGGCGGGCTTCGCCATCAGGGAACGTGCTCCAGGGGAGGGTAAGAAGGTTATCTAGTTTGCCTGTCTGAGCCAATTTAGGCTAGGGGAGCCAAGTAAAATGCGGCCTGCAGGAAAAGATAATATTATTAATGGTTAATTGACATAATCATTGTGCTGGATTAGCTTGAGGTGGTCACCTCGAACGCAAGAGAGCGCAACCATGAGTAAATACGAAGGCTGCTGGACCACCGTGAATGTTGAGCTGGAGCAGGGCATTGCCTGGGTTACCCTCAATCGTCCGGAAAAACGAAACGCCATGAGCCCCACGCTGAATCGGGAAATGGTCGACGTGCTGGAAATCCTCGAGCAGGATGCTGAAGCCGGTGTATTGGTACTGACCGGCGCCGGTGAGTCGTGGACAGCTGGTATGGACCTGAAAGAGTACTTCCGCGAGGTGGACGCCGGGCCGGAGATTCTCCAGGAAAAAATCCGTCGCGAAGCCTGCCAATGGCAATGGAAACTGCTGCGCATGTACGCGAAGCCGACCATTGCCATGGTCAACGGCTGGTGCTTCGGTGGTGGCTTCAGCCCATTGGTGGCCTGCGACTTGGCCATCTGCGCGAACGAGGCCACCTTCGGCCTGTCAGAAATCAACTGGGGCATCCCGCCGGGCAATCTGGTCAGCAAGGCTATGGCCGATACCGTTGGTCATCGCCAGTCGTTGTACTACATCATGACTGGCAAGACTTTCGATGGCCGCAAGGCCGCCGAAATGGGCTTGGTGAACGAGAGTGTGCCCCTGGCCGAACTGCGTGAAACCACCCGCGCGCTGGCGCTGAACTTGCTGGAAAAGAACCCGGTGGTGCTGCGCGCCGCGAAAAACGGCTTCAAGCGTTGTCGCGAGCTGACCTGGGAGCAGAACGAGGACTACCTCTACGCCAAGCTCGACCAGTCGCGCTTGCTGGACACATCGGGCGGCCGCGAGCAGGGCATGAAGCAGTTCCTCGACGACAAGAGCATCAAGCCTGGTCTGCAAACCTACAAGCGCTGAGCCCGGCGCCGGGCGCTGGCCAGGTCGGCCAGTGCCTCTAGGTTCTTCTCTATAACGACAACAAGAGGAATGAGCATGTTGCAGGTGCCTTTGCTGATTGGCGGGCAGTCACGCCCCGCCAGCGATGGACGAACCTTCGAACGCCGTAACCCGGTCACCAACGAAGTGGTTTCGCAGGTGGCGGCTGCCACCCTGGCGGATGCCGATGCGGCGGTGGCCGCAGCGCAGGCGGCATTCCCGGCCTGGGCCGCGCTGGCGCCAGGTGAGCGGCGCAGCCGCCTGCTCGCCGGCGCCGACCTGTTGCAGGTGCGGGCCGGCGAGTTCATCGCCGCTGTCGGTGAAACCGGGGCTATGGCCAACTGGTACGGCTTCAACGTGAAGCTTGCCGCCGACATGCTGCGCGAAGCCGCAGCCATGACCACCCAAATCACCGGCGAGGTGATTCCCTCGGACGTACCCGGCAGCTTCGCCATGGCACTGCGCGCGCCCTGTGGCGTAGTGCTGGGCATCGCGCCCTGGAACGCGCCGGTGATCCTCGCCACCCGCGCCATCGCCATGCCACTAGCCTGCGGCAACACCGTGGTGCTCAAGGCCTCGGAACTGAGCCCGGCGGTGCACCGGTTGATCGGCCAGATACTGCACGACGCAGGCATTGGCGACGGCGTGGTCAACGTCATCAGCAATGCCGCGGAAGATGCCCCGGCCATCGTCGAGCGCTTGATCGCCAACCCAGCGGTGCGCCGCGTCAACTTCACCGGCTCTACCCACGTCGGGCGCATCGTCGGCGAGCTGGCTGCCCGCCACCTCAAGCCGGCCCTGCTCGAACTGGGCGGCAAGGCGCCGCTGCTGGTGCTCGACGATGCCGACCTTGACGCCACGGTCGAGGCCGCGGCCTTCGGCGCTTATTTCAACCAGGGCCAGATCTGCATGTCCACCGAACGCCTGGTGGTGGACAGCCGTATCGCCGATGCCTTCGTCGAGAAGCTGGCGGTGAAGGTCGCCGGGCTACGTGCCGGCGATCCGCAGGCCAGCACTTCGGTGCTCGGTTCGCTGGTCAGCGCCGGAGCCGGCGAGCGCATCAAGGCGCTGATCGACGACGCCGTGGCCAAGGGCGCACGCCTGGTGTGCGGCGGCCAGCTGGACGGCAGCATCCTGCAACCGACCTTGCTCGACAACGTCGATGCCAGCATGCGGCTGTATCGCGAGGAGTCGTTTGGGCCGGTGGCGGTGGTGCTGCGCGCCGAAGGCGACGAGGCCCTGCTGGCGCTGGCCAATGACTCGGAGTTCGGCCTGTCCTCGGCCATCTTCAGCCGTGACACCAGCCGCGCCCTGGCCCTGGCGCAACGGGTGGAGTCGGGCATCTGCCATATCAACGGCCCGACCGTGCACGACGAGGCGCAGATGCCCTTCGGCGGTGTCAAGTCCAGCGGCTACGGCAGCTTCGGCAGCCGCACCGCTATCGACCAGTTCACCCAGTTACGTTGGGTCACCCTACAGCATGGCCCGCGGCATTATCCGGTGTAGCCGGGGCTGGACCGATCAGCTAAGAGTGGCGTCTAGCGAGCATCTGATCGGGATACGCAGCGGCAATGTCGTGGTGTTCGCCTGGGTCATTGTTTAGGTTGGAAAGGTGCCAATTCTTGATTAAAAAGCCCCTGACATTTAGCAGGGGCTTTTTTATTACTACTGTTTAGCAACGGACCCGTTCGGTCCCAACGGGTCCATTCGGCAAGGTTGGCTTAATACTTCACCACAGGTGGAGAGGGATGGTGGCTTAGTGACGCCTGAGAGTTCTCCAAGCCGTACGACGGAATCGTATTTTTGATTATGCAAAACATAAAGTTTCTGTTTCACCCCGAAAGCGTTGAACTTAAAGCCGCCGGTATCGGAAGGCGTGTCAATCCAGATCCGCAGCTTGGAACCTTTGCTGAACATATGCGCCATTTTGCCAATCTCCACCCGGCCCAATACGGCCTCACCAGGGTTCGTCGGCTTGATGTCCTCTGCCTGGTCAGTGCGTACAGGCAGCAGCGGGGTAGACTGTTTCTGGTCCAGCGCCCGTTGCGACAAGCGGAGCCACCCACGCTGTACATACATCTCTTGCCCATCGGGTCGAACCTCAGTAACCGTGACCTGTACATCCGCATCACCAGCATTGGCTACCATCCAAAGATCTGCGCTGCCCGGCCCATATACCATCATGTCGCGTTCAAGTGGGGCCGAGGTGAATGCCAAACTTTTGTTTTTCCAGTCTTCTGGCAGGGCACCCCACACCGTGCCGCCCTCCAGATCGCCTACCGAGGGGCCTTCACCCGGATAGTCGAAGCCACTCGGGCTTCCTGAGGTCGCTTTATCATTGAGTGAGCCATCTGCGCCGAGGTGGAATTCTCTCGCCTTGATATCGCCGGCCTCAATTCGATCTTTTTTAATCAGCCAACCCGGAACGGTTTCCGCGTCTCGGTTGAAGAGTTCTTTGCCGGTACTGTAGGAGTCCATCCAAACCAGAGTACGAGGTTGATTTTGTTCGAATCCGTTCGAGGTACCCTTGACGAAACGATCAAAGAAGCTCAATACGATCTTGTGGTACGCCTTGGACAGGTAGATGTCATGAGCACCATTTGACTGCACGAGCCAGAGAAGTTTGGGATCTACATAGCGTTGGTAGTGATCACCGCGAACAGAGGTCGCCTGGTCTTGGAACGTTTCGAACGACAAAACCGGGACATTGATGTTCTTGGCACCTCTGGACGCATTATCGAGGTCGGATACCTTGTCCCGAGAAGGGTGAGCGAAAGCCTGAAGCACGACGGAGTTATTGTCCTCGTAAGTGCGATTGCTTGCGATCTGATTCAAACACTCTGCATCCTGTTCGTCCTTTGCACTTTCTTCTGCAAACCCCCAGTACATGCGAAGCAGAGGACGCCAGACGTTTGCGAAACCAGGTTGTGGCACACCACCCGGCGCCATGACGTCAGAACGCAAATCACCGATAATATTCCCAGGAGCGATCGCCCTCAGATGCTTTGGCTGGTTGGCAGCGGTGGCGACCTGCGAACTACCGCCGTAAGACCAGTTAACCATGCCAACGTTACCGCTTGACCAGCTTTGCTGGCCGGCGAAATCTACCACATCTGCTCCGTCCTGCCCGAGAGAAGGCTTTAGCATCTCAAACTTGCCGCCTGAGCACGCAGTCCCTGCAGCGTTCACACCCATCACTGCGTAACCAGCAGCGAGCAGTTGTTTGTCCAATTCAACGGACATTGCTGTCTTGTACTTACGGTAAGCAAGCCCCCCTATTGAGCCCGCATCGTACCCGTTCATGCTGAGGATCACCGGCACTTTGGTGCCTGGCTCAACCTTGGGCAACAGGACACTGTATCGCAGCCTGTTGCCGTTTCGGGTCACGACGTACCCAGTTTCACGTTTGGCCCAAAACGGATCGAAGGGTTGAGCGTCCGGGAAGACAAATGCCATTGGGACCGGTATCCCCGTGTCGGGGTCCACCCGTACTTCCTCTGCACGTACCCCCTGACACAGCGCAATGCCCACCGCTACGACTAGTAGATTTTTGATCATCGCCAAGACCTCACCTCATTTCTTATTTGTTGATATCGATGAAGGTGTGGCGCTTGCGGCCCTCCAACACCTTGTCCAGCACGCCGTTTCAAAGGCGATTCAGCAGCAGGGTCGCTTTATGCAGCCCTATCAGTTTCCTGTTGCAGTTTGTATAACATGCGTTGTACAACGTGCACAACAAAAAGACTGGTTCGGTCGATCTGGCCCACAAGGCGCTCCGAAAAACCAGCGCATAAATAGCTTCAATCAATGGATTTAGGTGTAATTGATAGTCATTGACTATCATAAAACTAACAAAAAACCAATCCTCTCTGGAGTGCTTATGATTTTTCGTGTGGCAATGCTGTCGGCTGCGGCATGCTCGGTGAGCGCGAATGCAGTAGAACTGAGTGAGAATGTACGACTTGATCTAGGCCTTGGCGTAGTCAGTGACTATCGATCGAATGGCGTGTCACAGTCCCGTAATAACCCCTCATACCAGGTTGAGGCTGTGCTCAGCCATAGTTCTGGTCTTTTTATCGGCGGGTCGATGCAGCGTGCCGATTACGGCAAATATTTTGACGTTTACCGCGAAGATTTCTATTTTGCGGGTTACAGCCACGCGTTTTCTGAGGATGTGAGTCTTTCAGCCTACTTGGGGCGGTATGAGTACCGGCACGACTCCGCGTGGGACGCAACGGAGTTTTATGCGTGGGCGAATATTAAAAAGTGGACGATCGGCTATATCTACGATTATGAGATTGATAATCATGTTCCCAACTTGATGGGCTTCAATGTTGGTTACAACTTTTCTTTGCCGTGGGAAGTTCAACTGGTTACCACGTATGGTGTGATGGATTTAAATTCAGATTTTTATACTCATGCGGGGCATAGTCGTCAACGGTATAACTATTATGATGCAAAATTTACCAGGAATTTGGCAGGGCTGGAGTTTAGTGTGGACTTTACCGGCTCAGACCTCTCCAAAGGAGAGTGTGAATACTTGTATGCAACCGACAATGTGTGTTCCTCCACGGTGACCGTTGGAGTGAAGAAGCATTTCTGAGCATCTGAGGCCAAGCCCTCGGGGGCTTGGCCTCACTGGTCTGCAGCTGGCGCATTTATAATTAAGGTGTGCTTGGTGATGAAGCTTGAATAGAGGAGCAGGGTGTAGTATAAGATTCGGTTTTACTATTGACGCCTCATTGACGGATACCCAGAGGGTAATAGATTGCCGAGATTCGTAGATCATGATCAGCGCCGGCGCGATATTGCATTCGCCACGATCCAGGTAATTGCCAGAGAGGGGCTAAAAGGTCTGTCGATCAGCGCGGTTGCAAAAGAGCTTGGCGGTACCGTTACCTTGGTGACCCACTATTATTCGTCTAAATCAGCACTGATCGATGATCTGGCTGAGCAGATGATTGAAAACTATCAGTGTCAAATGGACGAATTGACAAGGGATATCGAAGATCCCGTGGCTCGTCTGCATTGCTTCTTGGATTGGGCTATTCCAAACTCGACGCTGGGCATCAATGAAGAGAAGGTTCGGATCCGTCTGGTAGAGAACTCGGACGACATTCCAGCCATCCGTTCCATGACTAATCGTTTCGACCAACATATGCGTTCTTTCATTCGCCAGCACTTACGGCCTCTCATCCCAGAGAGCATGCTGGAGCAGTATACCGAGCTATTGAGAGTGATGATCAGCGGTATTTGCTTGTCTGCGGTCGAGACACCGTCTGAATGGCCGCCAGAACGCCAGGTCTTGGTCGTCAATTCGGTATTACGCCTCATTGCGTTACCCGAAATGAGTTTGCAACAGGCAGAAAAGACGCTCTAAATCGAGCCTGCTCACGCCAAGTCAGCCATCCATTACAGACACGTCGTGTTAGTCAGCGGTGTAGCGGTTATCCGCCCAGCTACGACCGCTGCTGGTTGATAACCGCTCAACGAAGCCTTTTTTGGTAGAAGTGGCGCTTATGGCCTTCAGGGAAATCCTCGATTACACCGAATTCTGTAAAGCCGTGTCGCTGGTAGAACCTTGGCGCTTGGAAGTCGAAGGTATCTAACCAGATGCCAGTGCATCCTCTGTCGCGCGCTGCTTGTTCTGCCATCTCAAGCAGCTTCGATCCGATGCCGCCCTTTCTGATTTCAGGAGCAAGGGCTAACAATTCGATGAATAACCATTTATAAAAAAACTCTCCATGAAGGCCTCCGATAATTGCGTCAGTAACACTATCTCTGACGAGCAGGGCCAGTGTTTCAGACGCTGAGTCACCCGTCCGGGAGTCATTGTACGCCATCAGCGTTCGAAGAACGCTGGCGCGCTCTTCGACACTGGGTGAAACTTTCATTTCTATGCGAGAGGGCATGCGCAGACCTTTCTCATCACAAACAAGGACGGATAGCCGCCCAAGGGGCTGCCTGCTCGAATGCAGCCGCAGCTGCGAGGACGGAGTCATCACGGCCGTGGCGTGCAGCGATCTGAAGCCCCACCGGGAGACCTAGGTTCGTAAAACCGGCAGGAACCGAGATGGCAGGGTAGCCAGCGTGGCTGACGGCCTCAGTGAAACGCTGATTATCGAGCAACGGTTCACGAACTGGTATGCCATTGACATGTGTCATGCCCCCCGCAACGCCAGGATGGGGAAAAGCCACCACTGGCGTAGTAGGCCAAATCAGCAGATCGTACTTCTCGAAAATTTCTGCGAATGTCGTGTGTATACGTGATCTGACTTCTGTGCGGACCTTTGTATACATCGCCAAGTCAAGTTTTGCTCCCCACTCAGCAATAATGGGCAGGTGCGCCGGAATGTTTTCAGGCTTGCCGAAGGACAAGAAATTGTCTTCATAGATACTGTAAAATTCGGGCCCCCACCACGCTTTGAAATAGTCGACTGGGTCAGGTAGATCCAGCTTCACGACTTCCACGGTGGCGCCTAAGTCGCGCTCGAATTTAGCTGCAGCGCGCTCGACAACGGAAATCACTTCGGGGTCGGCAGGGCCATTATCCAGGTTCGGACAATAGGCAATCCTTAATCCTTTCACTGATGCATGGCGAACCACGTCTAGATAGTTGATGTCGGGCTTCGGTAATGCAATCGCATCGTAAGGATATTCTCCAGCGGTAACATCCAGCATTAGCGCGTTGTCCCGTACAGTGCGAGTAATCGGGCCAACTACCACTACCGATTCATAGGCGTTTTCATAGGTATTGTATGCAATGCGGCCAACAGAGGGTTTCAGGCCCACGACCCCGCAGAAAGAAGAGGGTACGCGGATGGAACCTCCGCCATCACTGCCGGTAGCCAAGGGGCAAAAGCCTGAAGCTACCGCGGCTGCCGCGCCCCCACTTGAACCGCCGGTGGTGCGGGATACATCCCACGGGTTATTGGTGATGCCGGTCAGCAAACTTTCCGTTATGCCATGGCAGCCAAATTCCGGGGTAGTGGTTTTCGCCACGAGAATCGCCCCAGCGGCTTTCATTCTGGCCCATATTGGAGAATCAACGGTTGGCACGTTCTCGGCGTGATTGCGCGAGCCATAGGTGGTGCGTACGCCTGCAGTATCCTCAAGGTCTTTCACCGTGACAGGAATGCCATGCAGTACAGGGAGTTCATCCACTGGGGTGTCCATCAACACCTGTTCTGCGTGTTTGGCTTGATGCCTTGCCTGCTCCTCGGCAATCGTA
The DNA here is from genome assembly GCF_011752565.1 of Pantoea sp. Ap-967. Lineage (GTDB taxonomy): Bacteria > Pseudomonadota > Gammaproteobacteria > Pseudomonadales > Pseudomonadaceae > Aquipseudomonas. Next base: position 113,196 of record NZ_VWXK01000001.1, on the reverse strand, counting down.
ACAAGGCAATTGATCTTAGGGTCCAGGCGCTTCATTCGAGCCAGGACGGCGTCAAGTAATTCTACGGGAGAGAGATCTCTTTTTCGTATTGCTTGAGCCAGCTCAACCGCTGAGGTAAAGCACAAGTCGTCGTCATGCGTCGCGTTATTCATTCTTGTTTCCTTTCGCACTGGCGTGTGAGCGCTACATTGATGCAAGGCTGGTCTGGCTGGCCGCCTCCAAGCGCTGGAGGCAGGCCTGGCCCGTTCTCAAACCGTCAGCGACAGAAACTCCCGCTCCCAAGAGCTAATGACGCGTTTAAAGTTTTCGTGCTCGGCTCTCTTGACTTCAATGTAAGCCTGCACAAATTTCTCACCTAGATATTTTTTCGCATGCTCGCTGTTGCTCATCCGCTCGAGCGCATCCTCGATCGTAAGCGGCAGGCGCAGGTTGCGCCGGTTGTAGCCTCGGCCCTGAACGGGGGCGCTCGGTTTGATTTCCTCTACCATCCCTATGTAGCCGCACAGCAAGCTCGCGGCCAGCGCGATGTAAGGGTTGGCGTCAGCACCAGGCAAACGGTTTTCGATACGTCGATTCTGCGGGGTCGACTCAGGCACCCGCAGGCCAACCGTGCGGTTATCCTCTCCCCATTCGACATTGACAGGCGCAGAAGTGTCGGGCAAGAAACGACGGAACGAGTTTACGCTGGGGGCAAACAGCGGCAGCATCTCCGGAATGAAACGCTGCAAGCCGCCAATGTGGTGCAGGAAGAGTTCGCTCATTGTGCCATCGTCCTGTGAGAAAACGGATTTCCCACTGTGCGCATCCACTACGCTCTGATGGATATGCATTGCACTGCCGGGCTCCCCCGTCATTGGCTTGGCCATGAAGGTGGCAGCCACATTGTGTTTCAGCGCGGCCTCTCGCATCGTGCGCTTGAAGACCGTGATCTGATCCGCCAGGTTGAGTGGGTCGCCGTGACGGAAGTTGATTTCCATCTGCGCGGTTCCATCCTCATGAATGAGTGTGTCGAGATCCAGACCCTGCAGCTCGCACCAGTCGTAGACGTCTTCAAACAATGGATCGAACTCATTTGCTGCTTCGATGGAAAACGCCTGCGGACCGGTTTCTGCACGACCTGAGCGACCAACTGGCGGCTTCAATGGCAGGTCAGGGTCGTTGGAGCGCGTGGTCAGGTAAAACTCCATTTCAGGGGCGACTACCGGTTTCCAGCCGCGATCCGCGTACATTTGCAGGACTTTCTTTAGAAGATTCCGTGGCGACAGCTCGATGGGCTTGCCTTGTTTATCATAAGTATCATGGATGATCTGTGCAGTGCGTTCTATAGCCCAAGGTACCAAAAAAATGGCGTTTTCGTCTGGCCGGCAGATCATGTCGATATCGGCGGGATCGAGAAGCTCATAGAAGATGTTATCTGCTACGTAATCACCTGTTACGGTTTGCAGCAGCACGCTTTCGGGTAAGCGCATGCCCTTTTCGTCAATAAACTTGTCGGTTGGTGAGATTTTTCCGCGAGCGATGCCGGAAAGGTCGCTTACGATACATTCTACCTCAGTAACCCGTTGTTCTTTCAACCAGGCGGAAACTTTCTCAATTCCACTGCTCATATAGGCATCTCATTTTCGGGGGTATTTGGCTCAAGGCTGGACCTTGAACTGGCTAGTCAAAGTTCGCTGTGACATCGCCAATTTGTTCAGGTCCAAGCTGACTCCGGAAGAGTCTGTGGCCTGCAGGGAAATGACGTTGCTCAGGTCGCGAACTGCGGCTATGTTTCGTGACATTTCTTCCGCGACTGAACTTTGCTGTTCAGCGGCGCAAGCGATCTGTGTATTCATGTGGGAGATGGTATTGACCGAGTTGGACATTCCGGTCAGGGCGGCAATTGCTGAACCGACTTTGCCAGCTTTGAGTTGAGTGAACTCATGGCCCTGGCGCATCGTGGTAATGACCATGCGGGTGCCATGCTGGAGCTCTTCGATGACTTGCCGGATCGTGTCAACTGACTGTTGCGTCCGTTTGGCAAGATTTCTCACCTCGTCGGCCACTACCGCGAACCCTCGTCCAGCATCGCCGGCTCGTGCCGCTTCGATAGCTGCATTCAGGGCAAGCAAGTTGGTTTGTTCAGCGATCGAGCGAATCACCGTCAGTACTGAGCCTATCTGGTCACTGCGGTCTGCCAACTGATCTACGTCGCTCATGGAGGCGCTCATTTTTTGGGCAATTTCTTCCATTGCATCTACGAGATCATGAACCGCACCGAGGCTTGATTCCGTTGCTTGCTGCACCTCGTTAGCGGCGCCGGCGGCATTTGCCGCCGACTGGGCGACAGCACAGGCGTTGGCGCTCATCTCGGTTGACGCGGTGGCCAGCAAGTCGATTTCGGCGAACTGCCGTTTGAGTTCCTGATCTGTCTTGCGCGCAACGTCTGCGGCCCGGTCTGCAGTTTCCAATGTGGCGCTGGCCGTGCGACTGATTTGCGCAACGGTGGGTTGGAGTTTGTCGAGGAAGGCATTGAACTCTTTGCACAGTGTGCCCAGTTCGTCCTCACGCCCATATTCGACACGTCGGGTGAGGTCGCCGTCGCCGCGACAGATATCCCCAAGAAGTGCAGCTACACGCAGGATTTGACGCGTTACCCCGGTTGCCGTGATCAAGATGAAGACCAAGCCCGACAACGCCACCAAGGTTCCAATGGCGAGTGCAGTCCTCAGGGCTGATTGCCGGTGCAATGAAACTTGCGACTGTAATTCCCGCACTGGAGCGAGCAGGGCGGTGTCCGGAATCTCGAGGATGACGCTCCAGTAGTCAGAGGAGGGAAGAGGGCGGAACGGGTGAACGATGATTCTCTTATTCCGGTAATGATGAATCGATGTGGCGCCTTGCTTGCTCCACTCCAACAGAAGGTCCCCCTTGGACGCATCGATGGAGCGTATGTGTTGAGTCAGTTGTTCAGCGTTTGCGCTGCTGCCTGCAATCAGTCCCTGGCTACTGAGGATGGTGGCGTGGCCAGCGCCTTCATAGAGCTCACGATGAGCACCTTCGGCGAGCAACTGGAGGTCGCTCAAGCGAATGTCGACACCCACAGCGCCAATCACCTTGCCTTGATCGATGATTGGCAGTGACATGCTGGAGATCAGGCTCTGCTTACCGGTTGCTGGGTCGGTGTAGGGGAACGGCTCCAGAATGCAGGCGCGGGCAGTCTGCTTGGGACAGGTAATCCACTGATTGTAGGGGCTACCTGCAGGTCCAGGAGTGGTATTGGCCAGTTCGCTTTCGTCGATGGCCTGGTAGTCGATGTGGTTGGATGAAGATTGGCTTATGTAAAACGATAGACGGCCAACTTCATTGCTGCCCTTTGATGGCGAGCCTGCAAAAGCAGCGTCCGCGTCATCAAATGCATTGGCGTCAAGCACTACATAGGTGCTCAGCAACTCAGGACGGGTAGAAAGGCTGGCAGTAATCTGTTTGACCAAATCCTGCCTGATATTGGTGTTTGAATAGTGCCTGTCGTTAAGTTGTGCCTTGGCTGTCACAACCTGCATTGCTATCAGTGCGCCGTATTCATAGGTAGATGTGAAGTACCGTTCAATGGTCTGGGCCTGCTGCGTGACTAACGCCTCAAGTCGAAGATCAGCGCTGTGTTCCAAGAAGGTTTTGCTTGAGGCGCTCATGGCGCGGTCGGCGCTGACTGCTTGAATAGCTGAGGTGCCCAGAAGCGACGCTGCTACAACCAGGATGCACAGTCCCGCGAGCAGGGTGATACGCCATTTGATGTTCAGTCGAGGCAGCGTCATTCGGGTGTCCATTGTTATTTTTTATTGAGTCAATTCTTTGATGCGCAACCACATCATCCCCAGCGCAAGCAGCGGCGAGCGAAGGTATCGCCCGCCTGGAAAAGCCATATGTGGTATGCCATTGAATAGTTCGAAATCAGCTGACTCACGCGTGATCGCCTCGGCAATGAGCTTCGCCGCCAAGTGCGTGGCGTTCAGTCCATGGCCTGAGTAAGCCTGGCCATAATAAACTTGGGGTCTGTGCGTAAGCCTTCCCACTTGAGGGAATCGGTTCGCGCCGATGCCGATCATTCCACCCCACTGGTGCGAAAGTTTCACACCTGCCAACTGGGGGAAAACGTTGAGCATTTTAGGGAGCATGTAGGCGCCAATGTCTTTAGGGTCGCGACCTGAATAATGGCAAGCGCCCCCAAATAAAAGTCGACCATCACGGCTTAGGCGGAAATAGTTGAGTCCGACCTGATTGTCTGAGGCAGCAAAATTTTGCGGAAGCAACTCTCGCTGTATAGAAGGGCTCAAGGGCTCGGTCGCAATAATGTAGCTGCCGGCCGGCAAGACGCGTGCAGAGAGAGTAGGCTCCAGGCCGTTGATGTGGGCGTTACAGGCGATCACGATGCGGCTGGCTTTGATCGATCCCAAGGCCGTCCTGATCAGCACATAATCGCGATGGTACTCGATGAATTCAGCAGGGGATTGCTCGAAGATGGCTACGCCTGCCGCCCGCGCGACTCTGGCTTCGGCAGCGATCAGCTTCAAAGGATGGAGGTGGCCTGACCCCATATCCACGAATGCTGAAACGTATGAATTCGACCCCACCACTGAGTGTATGTCGTCGCCTCCGACCACATACGAGGCATGTTCATAGCCAGAGTCCACGTAATGCTTTTGCCGTGCGATGAATGCCTGGGTATGCGATGCATTGTTGGCGAGATCGCAGTATCCCCACGTCAGGTCACATTTGATATCGTGTTCCTTGATTCGATCGCGGACGATATTGACGGCGTCGACGCCGAGTGCTTCCAGCCGGTCAATACCTTCTTGGCCTATCCGCGACTTGAACTGGGTCAAATCATGACCGACGCCACGGATAAGCTGCCCACCGTTGCGCCCAGTCGCGCCCCAGCCAATGCGCCCACCTTCGACAAGCGCCACGGATACACCACGCTGTGCAAGTTCAATCGATGTATTAACACCGGTAAATCCGCCGCCAATTACGCACACATCGCATTCGATCGCATCGACCAATCGAGGGTATTCATCAACGGTAGTACTTTCAGCGTAGTAGGAGGCAGTGTGCTGGGCTTGCATAATCAGTCTTCCTCAAGTTCTGTGCCTGCAGGCAGCAGAAAATAAATCATGGAGTAGTCGACGGCAGGCCTATCTGTGCCGTGCTTCTTTAGTTGGCAACGTAGCTCCACCAGAAAGCCCTGGGCCTTGCTTTGGATGGATGTCACGCTGCAGGTAAAGGTAAGGAGGTCATTCAGATAGATAGGCTCAATGAAACGCAACCGATTCGATCCATAATTCAAGCCGTAATAGTCAGAGGCATCTCTGAAGGTGCATTTCTTCAGCGCATCCATCAGTGAGATCAGATAGAATCCTTCTATTAGGCCGTCTTTGTACGGTGAGTCAAACTCACTCTCGGGGTAGGCCTGGTCGAGATAGGTCGAGCGTGAAAAACGTGCAGCTTCATCAGGGTCGATTAGGAACGAAGGGCAGGAGAGCTCAACGCCAATATTGCTTTCAAGATCTGCGATGCTCAGGATTGGCGAAGTGCTCAAGCATTCGAGCGGGATTCCGCGTGCAACTATTTGATGGTGTGGCATCTGCCACCTCTTCGAGTAAGTGAAATAATGCTGCCGGTGTAGTCTGTGTCACTTAGAAGGTTTTGGTCGCGGCTATGACCAGCGTGGCAGAGCAGACATCATCGACAGCCATTACTGACATGCACTCATGTTTGGACATGTCGGTGTCGATAAAGTCAGCACTGAACGTGACACCGTAGAACGCTTTCGACAGCTTTACTTCCCAGTCTGAGTAAGTTTGGCGAGTGCTGCCGTTGCCGCTATACATGTCAAATCCGTAATCGGTATGGCCATATTTGATGTAGAGGTTGGTATCATAGGGCAGGTTGAATGTGTAGCCAATAAAGCGTGAGGACAAATCGGGCACATGATTCGCTACCCCGTAGTCATAGATGTACCCGATCTTCAGCTGATGGATGTTCGCTTCTGCATAAATTTCATTGGTGTCCAGGCTCGCTTCGCCGGGGTACTCGTAGCGACCAATCGATGCCGAGATATTGATGGCTTCAGTGAACGCATGGGAATAGCCCGCATAGTAGCCCTCTTCAAGCCTGGCTTTGGTCCCGAAATCGACATTTGACGCCCATAAGCCCAGGAACAAACCGCTGGAGTGGGTGAGCACCCCGCTGAGTTGCAAGGCGGGATTGCCCTGCGTTTGAGAAACCCCCATGCTCCTGTAGTCACTGACTAAGGTCGGTGTCAAGTCCAAGTTGAAATTCGAGTTCAACTCAATGGCCTGCACAGCTACCGAGGACAAAGCTGCAGCAACACAGAATAAGTGGCGAATGTAGTAAGTCATTGAGTGCTCCGCGTACGGATAGCGCATTTAGTATTGTGTTTGTTTTTTAATGCATTGTTTGAAACTTGCGCAGCCGGGCACGTTGCCACTGCTGTGGTTTGGAAGTCTTCAGCTCAACTGCGCGGATATTTTTAACTGAAAGAGCTAACCAGCTTCCTGCGCTCGTTTCGCATTATTAGTGAATTGGCGATCACCACAATGATTGTTATGCAGGCCAGCAGAAGCGTGGCGAGCGCGTTGATTTCCGGGCTCAGCCCTTGTCTGGCTCGAGAAAAAATGACCATCGGCAACGTGACTGAGTCCGGCCCGGTAAGAAACGAAGTGATGATCAGGTTGTCCATCGACAGCGTGAACGACAGTAGCCAGCCTGAAATCAGCGAAGCTGAGATCAAGGGCAATGTGATGACGAAAAAAATCTTCAGCGGCCTTGCGCCGAGATCGAGGGCTGCTTCTTCCAGCGACAGATCCATTTCCCTGAGACGCGCCTGGACAAGGATGCCGACGTATGCCACAGCGAGGATGATGTGACCTATCAATACGGTCAGCGCGCCACGATCACCGAAAATACCAAAAAACTGTTTCATGGTGACGAACAACAATAGTAACGCAAGCCCCATGATGACTTCAGGCATCACGATCGGTGCATTTACCATTACCCCAAGGAGGCTACGTCCGCGGAACTCATAACGGGCCAGGACGAATCCCACCCAGACGCCGACAGCGGTAGAGCAGCAGGCGGTGATGAAGGCGAGTTTCAAGCTATAAATTAATGCGGAGATTATTTCTCCGTCTTTCACTACTTCCGTGTACCAGTGGAAGGAAAAGCCAGACCACAAGGTTACCAATTTCGATTCATTAAAAGAAAATGCGAACATCAGCGCGATGGGTATGTACATCGCCACAAAGCCGACGGTTAAAATTGTCACGCTGGCCAAGCGATACCGTCCTTTCACAGCGCGCCCTCCTTGAATGACTTCTTGTTGAATATGGCAAGAGGTACCAACAGCATCAGCACCATCATGCACGTGATTGCGCTGGTCATCGGCCAGTCCAGGTTGCTGAAGAATTCCTGCCAGATCACTCTGCCAAGCATCAACGTGTCAGAACCGCCCATCAGTTGAGGAATCACGTATTCGCCCATCGAAGGAATGAATACCAATAAACTGCCGGCTATGATGCCGTTCTTGGACAGTGGAAGGGTGATGCGCCGCAGTACGGTCAATGGCTTCGCGCCGAGGTCCTGAGCTGCTTCGATCAGTGAGTGGTCAATTTTGCTGATACAGTTATAAAGTGGCACGATCATCAATGGCAGGTAGGTGATCACCATGACTAAGTAAACTGAGAAGTTTGTTCTGTACATTTGAATGGGTGAGTCAATTACCCCGAGCCACAGTAAAAATTGATTGATAAAGCCATCATTTTTCAGCATGGCCATCCATGCGTAGACGCGTACCAGAAATGACAGCCACATCGGCAGCATCACCATAATCAGCAGGTAACTACGAATTGTATGATCAGCGCGAGCGATGCAGTATGCCATGGGATAACCCGCTAGCAGGCACAGTAGGGTGTTGATGGCAGAAAATTTTAATGATGAGAGAAAAGTATTGAGGTAAAGCCCATCCAGTGCGATGGTCAGATAGTTGGCCAGGTTGATACTTAAGGTTAATTCACGATCACTCCAGGATACGATGGGCGAGTATGGAGGCACCGCAAACTCGGAAGCCGTGAAACTGATCGTACAAACCAAAAGGAAAGGCACGAAAAGGAAAAATAGGAAAAACGCATAAGGTGCGGCAACAACTAGTTTTCCAGACCGGGAATTAGGAGTCATACGAGTTTTCTCACAAGAGTCGGTTGAAACGTTCGGCCGAGGCGGTCAGTTTCCTAACTTCAGCTGACTCCACAGTTGGTTCTGCAGGCGCATGATCTTTGCGGAAGGCGTCTTCGAGAGGTAGAAGACATTGGCGTTTGGCGTCTGCAGGCTGACAACCGGTTCGGCCAACGTTTCCGCGTTCACTTGAGGTCGAGCAGCTTCATTTATTGTCGCTATGCGCAGCTCATTCGTGTTTCTGGCGCTAACAGTTGGGTCAAGCAGAAAGTTTATCCACGCCATGGCAGCGTCTGGGTGCGGAGCATCCTTGGGGATGGCCAGTACGGCAAAATCAGTGGCTGTTCCTTCCTTGGGGATGGAGTAGCCAATGGTGTATGGGCGTTTTGCTTCTTTCGCTCGATCTCGCGCGATCAATGCATCGCTGCTCCAAGCGGTAGTGATGCAAATGTCGCCCCCCGCCAGGTCATTCAAATAAGTGCTTTCGTTGAATTGGGCTACGTACGGTCGAATTTTCTTCAACGCGTTGAATGCAGCTTGATAGTCTTTCGGATTCTCGCTACCAGGGTTCAACCCTAAGTATGTCAATGCCATCGAAAATACGGGCGCTGGCGTGTCAAAGAGGTTGATCTTGCAGGACTTCAGCTTTTCGGCGTTGGCGGGGTCGAACAGTAAGGCCAGTGAGTCCAGTTCCGCCTTTTCACCCAGCAGTTCCCTGACTTTGGTCTCGTTGAATGCCAAGAGTGTGGCCACGATTGCGAAGGGGACCAGATGATCGTTTCCGGGGTCTACGGTGGCGAGCTTGGCCATCATGGACTCATCCAGGTTTCGCAAATTCGGTAATTTGGATTTGTCCAGTTTGTACAGCAGATTTGAATTGACCAAGCGCTCGCCAATAGTGTGGCTGGGCGACACTACGTCGTACCCGGTGCCCCCGACGATTAGCTTGGTTTGCAAGGTGTCCAGAGAGTCAGCTACCGAGAAATTGACTTTGATTTTCGACTGGGTTTCAAAATCTTGGACGGTGCCGGCGGCCAGGAAATCAGACCAGTGATTGACATTCACTTCGCTGGCTTGGGCGGCCATGGCCATCAATCCACAGCTCAGAGCCGCTGCCAGCATGGTTTTCATGAACATTGTGTTGCCTCCGATATTTTTGTTTTGGATGGCAGGCTGAAATTGGTTCACCACTCCCCATTGCAGTCTCTGGCTTGCGCTGTTGCTGCTGTGCCCGCTCAGCATCGGTAATGCGGGTGGAGTTGTGACACGCCTTGAGTTTCTCAGACCAGAAAAAAATGTCAACACAATTGTTGAATTTTGCTTTGAGCCTGCTTGTTCAGTGTTTTGCGATGACTGTATCTAGCTTAAAACCGTCTAAATCAATGGTTTTAGAGGTTTTTGTCTGCTCTCGTGCATGGCTCTCTCTCCCCGGTTTTTCGCTGATGATCGTTCTGTTATCAACACTACTGTTGACTGAATCTTTTTTTCGCACCTAGACTGAGATCCGTTTCCCTGAAGGGCTTCACCTTCGGGTAACAGCGCTGCGCGGAGACCGGTATGAATCCGGCTCAGTAGAAGGAATGCGCTCATGCCTCCAAAACTCTTACAACAACGAGATTTTTCATGACTAACCTAGTGCACGCTCGCCTCAATCCTCACCCGTCGTTCGCCGCAATTGAGCAAACCGTTTTCCCGGCCTCGATCCCGGCTGTTCTGGATAGAGCTGCGCAGCGTTTTGGTGATGCGCCGGCTATCGACTTCTTCGAGCGAGGTGAGTCTTTAAGCTTCACTGCGCTGCGTGATACGTCCCACAAACTGGCCAGCGCTTTGCACCGATTAGGCGTTAAACAGGGCACTCATGTAGCGTTATTGATATCCAATCGGATCGAATACCCAGTTGCCTGGCTTGCCCTCGGAATTCTGGGGGCGGTCGCCGTGCCAGTGGTCACGGGGTCTACGGCCCGCGAGCTGAAATTCATCTTTCAGGACGCGAATATCGAGTTTCTGGTGGTCGAGGACACCTATCTCGCCACCGCACTGGAAGCGGAGGCAGGTGTCGACCCTGGCAAGTTGGTGCTGGTTGGCGAGGAGCAAGCGGGCTTCCAGGCTTACAGCAGTCTGCTGAGCGCGGGTGATAGTGGGTTCACGCCAGTTAATAGTATCGAGGGGGGGCAGCTGATGAATATTCAGTACACCTCTGGAACCACCGGCTTGCCCAAGGGCGTGATGCAGGACCATCGCTTCTGGGTTCTGGCCGGGGCGATTCCTGCGCTGATGCTGCCAAATTTGCAGAGCGTGCTTTCGGATCACCCCTGGTACTACATCGACCCACAATGGATGTTGATGACAGGGCTGTATTCGGGGGCGCGGGTTGATTTCTCGAACGGTATGAGCGTGCGTAAGTTCCTGGGCTGGCTGGAATCCCGTGAAAGCAGTCTCGTGTGGTTCCCGGATCCGTTGCTCAAACTTCCCGAGACGGAGCAGGACAGCAAGAATCAGGTCCAGCTTTTCATGGGTTACCACTTAAGCACAGATATGCAGGCTGCCATTCAGCGACGCTACCAGGCTCCCGTCAGAGAGTTCTACGGGATGACAGAAATCGCTTTGGGCATCTGTGTGCCCCTGGATTGCGATGATCCCGAGGCCATAGGTTCTTGCGGTGTACCAGGGCCTTTCCGCCGTGCGCGGATTGTCGATGGGCAGGGAAACGACGTCCAGCCGGGGCAGGTGGGTGAGCTTTGGATCACCGGTGACGGTATTTTCAGTGGGTACTACAACCGTCCTGAAATCAATGCCGAGTTGCTGGTGGATGGGTGGTTCAGGACGGGTGATCTGTTCTGCCAGGATGAAAAGGGATATTTCCATATCGTTGGTAGAATCAAGGACATGATAAAGCGTAGTGGCGAGAACATTGCTGCGCTTGAAGTTGAGCAAGTCTTGATGGACCTGGCTGGCATTGAAGAGGCTGCGGTGGTTGCAGTTCCTGATACTGACCGCGACCAGGAAGTCAAAGCGTACGTCAAACTGGCACGCGGGTTTACCCAGGAGAGCGTTGGGCTTTCTGACATTCATGCTCACTGCGCCGGTCTATTGGCAAAATTCAAGATTCCGCGATACATCCAGTATGTAGAAGAATTTATCTATACACCTTCGAACAAGGTGGCAAAGCATCTTCTGGTGAAGGGGGTAGACGACCTGCGCATCAACAGCTACGACTTCGTTGATAAAATCTGGCGCTGATTGCGGCTCGAATCCAGGCGTTCAATATTTTCGAGTGGAGGCAGGGGTAGACCCTCGCCTTCCTTCGCAAGGTAATCCAATCACGCCCACTGCGACAGGGGTGGAGGTTTAACATGTCTGCGTTTCTGCAGTTGCAAGGTGTTTCGAAATCGTATGGGGCTCTCCGGGCGGTGGACAATGTGACGTTGTCCGTTAAACGGGGAGAGGTGTTTGCCCTCCTGGGTGGGTCCGGGTCAGGGAAGTCAACGTTGCTGCGTATGATGGCAGGATTCGAGCAACCTTCCGCGGGGCGTATCTACCTTGACGGTGTTGATATCACGGCAATGCCGCCCCACAAGCGTCCGATCAACATGATGTTCCAATCTTATGCGCTCTTTCCGCATATGACCGTTGCGCAAAACGTCGAATTTGGATTGCTTCAGGAAAAGCTGGCGGTTAGCGAGATAAGAGCGCGCGTGGATGAGATGTTGTCGTTGGTGCACATGACGCATTTGGCCAATCGAATGCCGCATCAGCTTTCTGGTGGTCAGCGACAACGTGTTGCACTCGCTCGATCGCTTGCCAAGCGTCCCAAGTTGTTGCTGCTGGACGAACCCATGGGCGCTTTGGACAAGAAACTGCGTTCACGCATGCAGCTCGAGCTGATCGAAATTATCGAGCGTGTGGGCGTTACCTGCGTGATGGTCACCCATGACCAGGAGGAATCCATGACGATGGCGAACCAGATCGCAATCATGCACCAGGGGGCTATTGAGCAAGTCGGTACGCCCAAGGATGTATACGAGTCTCCGATCAACCGTCTGGTTTGTGAGTTTATCGGAAACGTGAACCTATTTGATGGCGAGATCATCGAGGATGAACAGTCCCACGCGATTATTTCATGCCCTCAACTGGACCGTCCTATCAGAGTTGGGCATGGTATTACCACCGCCATCGAAGAAAGGCCGGTGGCCTATGCGTTGCGCCCAGAAAAGCTGTTGATGGGCATGCAGGAACCCTGCTCGGATTTCAACTGGGCTCGCGGTAAAGTGCATGACATCGCCTACCTTGGCGGCCATTCGGTTTTCTACATTGAGCTGAGCAGTGGGCTGATCGTCCAGAGTTTTGTTGCGAATGCAGAACGGCATGGCGCGCGGCCTACCTGGGGAGATGCAGTATTTGTTCACTGGTCCGAGGACAGTGGTAGCGTGCTGCGGGGCTAAAGGCTCATTTCGCAGCAAGTGTTCATTTAATACGTCCATTGCCAATTCAAGCGTAAGGGCCGCAACAGAATGGCTGCGGCCCTTACGCTGTTTGGGATGCGTCAAGGTGCCTGAGTGATGAATTCTGCGGCTCTTTCGGCGATCATCACCGTCGCTGCCGTGGTATTGCCTCGGACTATCTCAGGCATCACGGATGCATCTGCAACACGCAGGCCTATTATGCCGCGAACGCGCAGTTGCAGGTCGACCACCGCGTTTTCGTCATTGCCCATGGCGCATGTGCCGGCAGGGTGGTATGAGTTCTCCGCGTTTTTGCGCACATAAGCTTCCAAGGCGGAATCATCATCGTTGACAGCATCGCCAGGTGTTATTTCGCCCTCAATGTATTGGGCCAGCGCGGGAGCCTGCAGGATCTGGCGAGCCAGCCGCACGCCCCTTACCAAGTTCTCGACATCAAGGGAATTGCTCAGGTAATTCGCTTCAATTATCGGCGCTGCGCTTGGGTCCTTGCTGCGCAAGCGAATTCTGCCGCGCGAATGACTTGTCAGGCAGCAGGGGGAAACGGACAAGCCGTGCTCAGGGGAGGGAAGTCCCGTGATATCGTCGCCCTCACCCCAGCTGGTAGAGGCCATGGCGATGGTGTGAATCTGGATTTCGGGGCGACCATCGCCGTCAAGATCGAAAAATCCGCCGCTCTCGACCAGGTTTGAAGTCAACAGTCCTCTGCGACGGATAACCCAGTCCAAGCCGTGGCGTAAGGCTTTAAAGCCCCGGTCCTGGCCAAGCAAGCTGATAGGGTTCTTGAGTCTGCCGTCCACCGCCACCGCGACATGATCCTGATAGTTCTCGCCGACACCGGGAACATCGCTCACTACTTCGATACCGTGTTCTCGCAAGTGATCAGCCGGTCCTATGCCAGACAACATCAAAAGCTTGGGGGACACGGTGGCGCCGGCGCAAATTATGACTTCCTTACGTGCACGAATCTCAATGAGTCCGCCGTCTACCGTCAACACGCGCACGCCAACTGCGCGTCTGTTCTCGATCATGACATGGGCGACCGGGCTATTTACCCGTACCTTGAGGTTGCGTCGACTCATGGCTGGCCAGAGAAAACTGCGTGACGTGCTGCAGCGTTCTCCATTCAGGCTGGTGGTTTGGTAGTAGCCGACCCCTTCTTGGCGAGGGCCGTTGAAGTCGTCGTTGTAGTGAATAGGCAGCCCGAGTCGCTCGCCAACCTGCTGCGCGCCGGTCACAAATGCTCTGCTGAGAACGTGACGGTAGCTGTTATCGGATATGGTCAGAGGGCCGGTATTACCATGCAAGTCTGTCATCAGTCTCTGATTGTTCTCGGACTTCTTGAAATAGGGAAGCACCTCCTCGAAAGACCACCCAAGGCAACCCTTCGCTGCCCATCCGTCATAATCCTCACGCTGCCCGCGAATATAAACCATGCCATTAATCGAGTGGCCTCCGCCCAAAGTACGAGCTTGCATCACTGCAATGGAGCGGTTCTCGGTGTAGGGGGAGGGTTCGGAATTGTAGGTCACCGTTCGCTTGGTGTTCAATGTGCGAAAATAGGCACCGTTCATGCGTATGTAGAGGCTCTTGTCATCGATGCCTGCTTCGAGCAGCAGTACCTGGCGACTGTGATCTTCACTGAGGCGCGCGGCGACCACGCACCCGGCCGCACCACCACCTATCACAATGTAATCAAAGACATCGGCGTTCATGAGGGGCCTGCTTTTATGTGTTGTTCGTCATGAAAGAATAATCCAGGGCCGTAGCGGCCCTGGAGCGGAATGTCTATCAGAGAGTTATTGAGCGAAAATAAAACTAAGGAGATGCCGACCGTTCAATCTGTCACTGCGCTCACGTTCGGTTGTGACAGGTGGTTGAAGGGGCGGCGTAGCGTTCCTTTTTATGTGAGCAGAGGATGTATCGCCAGGTTCTTCAGCTACTGGTGACAGATTTCAATATGCATTGCGCAGCAAGGCGGCCAGCTTCCAGGCGGTCACTGCTGAAGCCGTAAGATGTGAATACTGAGCAGCCCTCGGCGAGTTGGTTCAATGCATACGCAGCCCAGCGGCGTTTTTCGGGATCGGCATCAGGGAATGCTTGATCAACCTCTCGCAGAATGGCGAGCTCGACGGCCTGGTAAATTGACTTGACCTGTGCATTGATATGCTTTTCCCGGTTAGCCAATACGGCAAGTTCATCAATGACTTGAGAAAGCCCAGGCTGATGGAACCTGCCTCCGAACAAGTGCTCAACCAGTTGTTCAGCGCGGTGCTGGTGGTTTGTGTAGGCAGACAGTGAACGGGAAAACTGGTCAATGTATTGGTCCACTACAAACTGGACCAGCGCATCGATGAGTTCTTCTCGGGATTTGAAGTAGTAATAGAGGCTGCTGCGATCAATGCCGACTTTCGAAGCAATTTCAGCCATCGAGCTATTGTTCAGTCCCTGTTCGATAACACAGTTCATGAAGGTCTCGATGATCGATTGTTTCTTGTTAGTCTTTTTTACGGTCATGTTTGCTGCGTAGCTCCGGTCGTCGCCAGATCTGCGAAGTGGTCATGGCGGTGAAATGTGCAAATCCTGAGCCTTACGATACTGAGGCTGTCATGCTGCTCAGGAAGGATGCGACAAAAGATAACATCCTTCGGTCTTCTCGGCTCAACGGCGTTGAAGCCTCCGACGATTTTCAGCTTGTGGTGTGTGCGTAGTCTAGAATTCGCGGCCTAAAAAAGTCAACATAATTGTTGAAAAATTCAGAGGTCGGAGAATGAGACTCTGGTGGGGGTAATTTTTTTATTTTGTAAGTCGTTGATAATAAAGAGTAAATTATTCAATGCGATAGAGATTTGCCTTTTGTGATTTTAGAGATTTTTTCAACGTATGTGTTGGTTTGCCGCATTGCTTGATTGCGCTGCGGCTTTACACTCGCGTCAGCGTTGTGAGCGTGTCTGCGATTGAGCAACAAAATGCGTAATCCAGCTAGCAATCATTGAGCCTTGGTGGGGCTCGTTCAAGCTCTCGAGCCCCTTTATGTAAACCGCTGGTGAAAGCTTGTCACAGCGTCGTTCGATGAGCGCCCGGGAATAGGCAGAGGTAAATTCAGGATGCCCCTGAAAACAAATGATCCTGTCGCCTACCTGATAGGCAGCAACAGGGCAGAATTCGCTGGTTGCCAGTAGTTCGGCATTCGCTGGCATGCAGCTCACCTGGTCTTGATGGCTCACCAGCATCTTCACTTCGTTCGTGAAGGGGGTCATCCAGCTCTTTTTGGACTCGGTCCTGTAGGTATGAACGCCTATGCCCCACCCGTTGCCTGATCGGTCTACCTTGCCGCCGAGCATTAGCGATAGCAGTTGGTGCCCGAAACAGATGCCCACAATAGTCTGTTCATTCATGATCAGCGTGGCGAGGAAGTCGCGCAAATGCTGAATCCATAGTTCCGAGCCGAATGAGTCAAATTTACTGCCTGTTACCAGGTAGGCGTCATAGGTGGTCGTTGGATTGGGGTAGTCCCCAAGGACGACATTGTAGGTATCGAGGGATACGGGAAGCGACTGGTGCTGAAAAAGTTTTTCGAACATGTGTCCATAACAGCCGTATTGTTCTGCCAGTTGAGTAGCCAAAACGTCAGCTTCCAATATACATATCTTTAATGTCACGTGTTCCACCCGCGGTTATTGGGACGGCCGGATGGTAGGCTAGAATGGATGCTCGTTACATCGTCAGGTGTTAACGCTTAGTTGTCATTGCGCTAAACCTAGATAGTGACGGGTAGGTTGAAGTCGACATGAGCGCTGCTTGCCGAGCTGTCGTTAAGCGCTGATGCGTAGGCCTCAACAGTGAAGCGTCAGAATTTTCGGTGGCTGCAGAGGCGAGCTTAACTGCTCGCCATCTCTGGTATTAGCAAGGTCGAGATACGCGAGCACAACTGAGGTTCCTGGTTCAATAGTGACTGGCTGAGCTGGTAGGCGTAGATGAGGTAAGCCCTGGCTCTCGCGTCGTTTTCCTCTGCCCCGGCCTGTATCAGCAGGCTTTCGATATAAGTCAGCCGGTGGCGATCGACTTCGTCCAAGGCTTGCCTGGCTTGCTTGTCGCGCCGCGCCCAAGCCCGGATAGCTAGCTCGATAGCAGCAGCGTCCTTGGCGCGCTGGCCATGGGAGGGCAGTTCCAGCAGGTGCTGTAATTGCTGAAGCGGTGATTGGTGGCTGTCACGCAGACTTAGAATCACATCCTCGGTGGCCCTGGCCCGCCAACTGTCGAGGATGCCAGCGAGCAGTTCGCCGCGACTTTTGAAGTGGTAGTAAAAGCTGCCACGCGTGATTTTCATCTGCTTGGCGAGCACGTCCACGCGCACGGCATCCACGCCGCCGCTGACCAGTACGTGCTGTGCTGCTTCGATCCAGTCATCCCGGGTGAGGCTGGTACGTACATTCATGTATGCAAAAAACCTTATCGTGAGAGGCGTATGCCTGCTTGCCGGCGTCTGGACGAGCTTGATCTGGCGGGGCGTACAGTCTAACGCGCCAAGTCGCTGCGCGCCTAGCAGATGGCCCTGTATTGACGGCTTTAGGCTTGCTTAAAGCACAAATCATTAAGATACACAAGTGTATTTATTTTTCACGAGCCTGCCGCGAGGCCATTGACGTCAGCTAAAACTCTTCTTAGCATCTAGATACACAACTGTATGTTGCTAAATGACGGAGACCCGATGAGCGATAAAGCCAAGACCTTGCTCGCAGCAGGGCATAACACTCACTACCACGAAGCCGGCCAAGGTAATGCGCTGTTCCTTCTGCACGGCTCGGGGCCTGGTGTGTCGGGATGGGCCAACTGGGCCAAGAGCGTGCCGGCGTTCTCTGATCGCTGGCGGGTGATCGTTCCGGATATCGCCGGTTTCGGGTTCACCGAATTCAAGGAAGATACCAAGTACGACATCAAGCTGTGGGTCAACCACCTGGTCGGCATCATGGACGCGTTGGATATTCAGAAGGCTTCCTTCGTCGGTAACTCATTCGGTGGTGCCTTAGCCATCGGTCTGGCGGTGTTTGCTCCGGAGCGCGTTGATCGGTTGGTGCTGCTGGGCACCCCTGCAGGCGAGTTCGAGCAAACTGCGGGCCTGCGCGGCGCTTGGGAGTACGAGCCGTCAGTCGCCAACATGCGACAGCTGATGGCCCTCTTCCCCTACGACCAGAACCTCATCACCGACGAGATGGTTCAGGCGCGCTACCAGGCCAGTGCCCGCCCAGGCGCCCAGGAAGCGCTGCGCAAACTGATTCCGAAGCCTTTAAGCGATGGTCCGACCATTGTCAAAGGCTTCCCGGCAAGTGCGCTGGCCAAGATCACCGCGGCCACCTTGGTGGTGCACGGCCGCGAAGATCGTGTCGTGCCACCGGAGTGTGGACTGTTGATCGCCAATAGCATCCCGGATGCCGACTTGCACCTGTTCGGGCGCTGCGGCCACTGGGTGCAAAGCGAGCAGCCTCGGCGCTTCGTGGCGCTCGTCCGTGATTTCCTGAGCGAGTGATCGGTCATGAGTCGGAATCTGATGGAAAAAGTGCTCTGGCAACTCTGTGTCGAGCGCGCCGCGAAAGACCGATTTCGCCAGGACCCAGCTGGTTTCCTCAGGCGCTATGCACTCATGGAGGACGAGGTGGCGATGATCCTCGACTTCGACGTAGCGGGACTGCAAGCAGCTGGCGTGAGCCCGATGCTGACGATGGGGTTCTGGCAAGAGCTTTCCCCCCACCGAGACATGGCGGCGTACAAGCGCCGGTTGGGGTGTACAGATGAACAAAGTGTTGGCTTCTCTGCCGCGCTCAAGGGGTGAATGATGGGCAAGATTGTAGGCGGCTTCTGGATGCCGCACGACCCAGTGATGTTCGTAGCGCCTGAGGCCCCTCCCGAGCCGCAGCGCAATGCCGTGTGGGGCGCATTCTCTGAATGCGCCAAGCGTCTGGCTGAGCTGCAACCAACTTCAGTGGTCATTGTCGGTTGTGATCATTACATCCTGTTCGGTACTCACTGTCTGCCGCAATACGTGATTGCCACCGGTGATGTCGACGGGCCGATCGATCGGCTACCAGGGCTTGCCCGTGAACAGGTGCTCAATCACGAGCGGCTGGCTGCGCACATCGTTGAGCACGCTCAGGCAGGGGGTATCGACTGGACCGTGGCCCGTAGTTTCACGGTTGATCACTCCTTCTCAATTCCGCATCAACTGGTGGTCAGGCCTGCTCAGGCACTGCTTGGGCGTGAATTACCAACCATCCCGGTTTACCTGGCCTGCGGTGTTGACCCCTACATTCCCTTGTCCCGCGCAGCAGACCTTGGGCGGCAAATTCGCGCAGCCGTGGAAAGTTTCGATGAGCACGAGCGCGTGGTGATCATCGGCAGTGGTGGCATCAGCCACTGGGTCGGTACCGTCGAAATGGGCCGGGTTGCCGAAGAGTTTGACTTGGAGATCCTGCGCCACGGCATCAACGGTGACCTGAGAGCTCTGTGCGCCTACTCGGATGAGGAAATTCTCCGTCGCGCCGGTAATGGGGCAATGGAAATTCGCAATTTCGCCTGCGCCATGGCTGCCCTGCAACGGCCCCAGGGTGAGGTGATCGCCTATGAGGCCGTACCCGCCTGGGTAACCGGCTTGGGCTTTGTACAACTGAAGGAGGCCGATCATGAGCCGCATTTTGCTTTGCCAACGTGATGACCTTGCGCCCGGTGAACTGAAGAAGGTCGACAACCCGAACGGTGGCGATGCGCTGTGCGTGTACAACCTCCATGGCACCTTCTATGCCACCACGGACATGTGCACCCACGCCACGGCATCGTTGGCTGAGGGTGATCTGGAAGACGACCTGATCACCTGCCCGGTGCATTGGGGCCAGTTCCATGTGCCCAGTGGTCAGGCCGTTACGTTCCCGTGCGAAAAGCACCTGCGCACCTACAAGGTCATCGTTACTGACCGTGAGGTCTACGCCGACACCGCCGAAGAAGCCGAAGAGGCGCTGGCGGCTGTGAACAGCCCGGTGTAATGCCGAAATACTGTGAGTCTGAGCCATGGATAACAACAAGTACATTCCGCTGAGAAGCATCGAGAGCAGCCCGGCACTCGACAACCTCGACCGCATCTGCGACATGGAAGAAGGGCGGTTGTCGGGCAAAGTGTTCTGGGACGAGCAGATCTACGCCCAGGAGATGGAGAAGATCTTCGCCCGCTGCTGGCTGTTCGTCGCCCACGAGTCGCAGCTGCCCAAATTTGGTGATTACCTGACCACCAGCATGGGTGAAGATGAAGTGCTGGTGGTGCGGCAGAAAGATGCATCGCTCAAGGTGTTCCTCAATGCTTGCCCGCACCGTGGCAACAAGGTCTGCTTCGCCGAGGCGGGCAACGCCCGCGGCTTCATCTGCAATTATCACGGTTGGTCGTTTGGCGCCGATGGTGGGCGCCTGCTCGGCATGCACGAATCCAAGTGCTACGAAGAGAGCAATTTCGACAAGAGCAAGCATGGCCTGCGTGAGGCGCGGGTGGCCAGCTACAAGGGCTTGGTGTTCGCTACCTTCGCGGCGGACGCACCCAGCCTTGAGGAGTACCTGGGGCCGATGACCTGGTACCTGGATGTCATGCTCGACATGGACGAGGGTGGCAGCGAGTTCCTCGGTGGCTGTATCCGCTCCACCATCGAATGCAACTGGAAGATCGCCGCCGAGAACTTCGTCGGCGATATCCTGCACGGTGGCTGGACTCACGATTCCGCAGCCAAGGCCATGCTCGGCGGGCCGGTAGCCAACGTCGGCGAATTTCCTGAGTCCTACTCGGTGAACTGGAATGGTCATGGCTACGAGTTCGCCACCGATGTCGTGGGTAACGCCGCAACCCTGGGCGAGCGCGAGATCAACAAGTACCTGCACGTGTTAAGGCCGAAAGTGGCCGAGCGGCTGGGCGAGTTCCGCTCGAAGCTGATCGGGGCTATTTCTTCCTTCACGGTGTTCCCCAATTTCTCCTTCTTGCCGGGGCAGAACACTGTACGTATTTGGCAGCCGCGCGGACCGCACAAGATCGAGCTGTTCACCTGGGTGATCGTCAACAAGAACGCACCGCAAGACATCAAGGACAAATGGCGCCGTGGCGCGATGATGACCTTCTCGCCCACTGGTGTGTTCGAGATGGACGATGGCGAGAACTGGGAGTACTGCACCAAGACCAGCCGTGGTGTGGTCACCCGCTATCAGGACCTTTACGTCGGCCTCGGTATGGACAGCCGCATCGAAGACAGTGAGCTGCCTGGGAACGTATTCAAAGGCCAGCTCAACGAGTGCAATGCGCGGGCGTTCTACCAGCGTTGGAAGGATCTGCTGCAGGCGCCTACCTGGGCGGATGTGCCAGACCGCAATGGCAAGATGCGCTGAGGATGACTGCGATGACCAATGAAGTGATGCCAACCTTCGATGAAGTACGTCGGGTCGAGCAGTTTCTGCTGCGCGAAGCGCGTCTGCTGGATGACGAACGCTGGGATGAGTGGCTGCAGACCTTGAGCGAAGCCATTCACTACTGGATGCCGGGTATTGAAAACCGTCGTCGTGAGGACAAGTCAGGGCCATACCGCCTGGAGCACATGGCCTTGTTCGATGACGGCATGCGCGAACTTCAGCGCCGTGTGTCGCGCTTCAAGCAGCCCTCGGCCTGGGCCGAGAACCCACCGACGCGCAATGTGCACCTGGTCAGCAATGTCGAGGTGTATGCCGGTGACCACGTGGGCGAGTACCGGGCTTACTCCTGTTTCATCAACGTGCGCAGTCGCGGGCTTGACGAACAGTACCAGCTGACTGGAAGGCGCGAGGATGTTCTGCGCCTGGAGGCCGATGGCCTGAAACTGCTACGGCGCAAGATCTTGATTCCGAACGCAATGCTGCTGTGCAAAAACATCAACACTTTCCTCTGAGGACCTGCACATGGGTTGGCTGAACGAACAGGTCGCGCTGGTGACTGGTGGGACCGGAGGCATTGGCAGCGCGGTGGTACGGCGCTATGTGGCAGAAGGCGCCAAGGTCGCGGTGATGGCACGCGATGCCACCCAGCTGCGCCAGCTGGAGCAGGAGCTGGGCGATGCGGTTATCACCGTGCAAGGCGATGTCGCTGATTACCGCGACAATCAGCGCGCGGTCGCCGCAACACTGGAGGCCTTCGGCAAACTCGACACCTTTGTCGGCAACGCTGCGGTGTTCGATTACTTCACTCGATTGGATCGTATCGCGCCCGAGGATTTCGCCGGGGCGTTCAACAAGCTGTTTTCGATCAACGTACAAGGCTATCTGCTCGGTGCACAAGCTGCGACCGCAGCCCTGCGCGAAACCTCGGGCAGCATGATCTTCACCTTGTCCAATAGCGCGTTCTATGCCGGTGGCGGCGGCATTCTCTACGTTACTGCCAAGCACGCACTGGTCGGCATGATTCGCCAACTGGCCTACGAGTTGGCGCCAGACATCCGCGTAAACGGTGTGGCACCTGGCGCGACCAATACACCGATGAAGAGCCTGGAGGGCCTGAACAGCCGAAGCGTGCCGCTGAATCAGATCCCAGGGTTCGAAGCAGGCGCCGCCCAGGCTGTACCGCTCCAACGCCTCGCGGAGCCGGCAGACCATGCCGGGCATTATGTGCTGCTGGCTTCCCGTGAGAACGCAGGATTGACCACCGCCAACATCATTCATAGCGATGGCGGATGGGAAATTCGAAGTGCTGGGCCGTCTCGTCCGCGCAGTGCCTGAACCTGGCTTTTGAGAACTACAAGAATGAGTAAGCGTCATGAGCATTAACACAAGAAGCCTGAGTGCACCCCAGCGGCAATTGCTGGATATGTTTACCGCCCTTCAACTACCTGTGCTGGCGGCTCCAATGTTCCTGGTTTCCGGCCCGCGGCTGGTCGCTGCGTGCTGTCAGGCAGGAATCGTCGGCAGCTTCCCAGCGCCCAATGCCAGGACAGTGGAGCAGCTGCAGGAATGGCTGGAGCAAATCGTCAGCGAGCGAGAGGCCGCTGGGGACCGGGGCGAGCAATGGGCGCCCTGGATGCTGAACATGATCGTACACAGTACCTACGATCGCTTCGAGGCTGAACTGGAATTGGTGCGTCGTTACAAACCACCGATTGTTTCTACGGCACTGGGCAGCCCGGCCCGCGTACTAGACGCCGTGCATGAGTATGGTGGTGTGGTGATTGCCGACGTGGTCACGCCAGCGCTGGCGCGCAAGGCCGTGGCGGCGGGTGTGGATGGCCTGGTGCTGGTGTGCAATGGCGCTGGCGGTCATACCGGAACAAACAACCCGTTCGCGTTTGCAGCTGAAGTGCGCGAGTTTTGGGATGGCCCGCTGGGGTTGGCAGGTGCTATCTCAAATGGCCGCGACATCCATGCCGCACAAGTGCTGGGCTGTGATTTTGCACTGATCGGCACGCGCTTGGTGGCCACGGCAGAGAGTCTGGTCGAGCAAGCTTACCGCGATATGTTGGTGGACTGCTCCTTGGACGATATCGCTGCTACCAAGGCCGTCAGTGGCGTACTGGCCAACTGGATGAAACCGTCGCTGGCCAGGGCAGGGATTGACCCGAATGCCGAGTCCCGCGCGCAAATCGACTTTTCCGGCAACATCGCCACCGCCAACAAGGCCTGGAAGCATGTGTGGTCGGCCGGGCAGGGCGTAGGGCAGATCCGCCGCACCAGCACCGTGGCCGAGCTGGTGGATGAACTTCATCACAGCTACCGGCAGAGCGTTGCTCGCTCTGTTTGACCCAATTCAGCGTATTGAAGGAAGCGGACGATGAATCAACAGAATCTTGAAGCAGCTGCACTGGCCATTCTCGACGCCAGGGAACAATGTCAGGCCGTAGCACGAATTTCTGAACGTTTTGATATCACCAGCCTGGCCGACGCCTACGCCGTACAGGACATCAATACCCGGGTCGCACTTGCCCAGGGGCGGCGATTGAGTGGTCGCAAGATCGGCCTGACTTCGCTGGCGGTTCAGCAGCAGCTTGGCGTCGACCAACCGGACTTCGGCATGTTGTTCGCCGACATGGAACATCGGGATGGTAGTGACATTGAGACGAGCCGCCTGATCCAGCCAAAGGCCGAAGGCGAAATCGCGTTCGTCCTTGGTCGAGACCTGCCGAACGCCGACACCACCCTCAGCGAGCTGCTGCGCGCTGTGGATCATGTTCTGCCGGCTTTGGAGATTGTCGACTCGGTAATCCAGGACTGGAAGATTACATTGGTTGACACTGTCGCCGACAATGCTTCATCGGGTCTTTACGTGCTGGGCAAGACGCCGGTCCTGCTGTCGGGCTTGGACCTCTCCGTAGAGGGCATGGTCCTGGAGAAAAATGGCAGTCAGGCCTCGCTCGGCGTCGGCGCTGCCTGCATGGGTAACCCGCTGGATGCCTGTTTGTGGCTGGCACGCACAATGGCCGAAGCGGGGCGCCCGTTGCAGGCGGGTGATGTACTCCTGTCTGGTGCACTTGGGCCAATGGTTTCCGTCAGTGCAGGCGATCGCCTGCGGTTACGCCTCAGCCGCCTTGGCGAGGTGAGCTGCCAGTTCGTCTGAGCATCCGAAGCGATTCACCACCGCATTGGCCGATGCGGTGACCATTACAAGAACAAGATCACTGGGCGGGGCCTTATGCCGGCACCGCTCACGAGGGCGTGCCATGTACGACTTCCATAACGATCCGACGCTACTCGCACCGGCGCAGGTGCTCCGTGAAGCACGCGCCGACGGCAGTTTTGTCCTCAAGTCCCCGCACCCGCTGCTACCTTACGCACGGTGCATGGGTGAGTGGCTGGAACACTGGGCCGCGCAGGCTCCGGAGCGGGTATTTCTTGCCGAGCGGCGCGGTAATGGCTGGTTCAAACTGACTTACGGCGAAGTTCGCCGTCGTGTCGGCGAATTGGCTCAAGGCCTATTGGAGCTGAATTTGCAGCCGGGCCGTCCCGTATTGATGCTTTCGGAAAACGACATCGACCAAGCGTTGCTGACGCTCGCGGCGATGCATGTGGGCATACCCGTGTCCACAGTTTCTGTAGCCTATTCGCGCAACACCGCCGGAGGTTGCAAAAAGCTCCGGGCTATCATCGACGTATTACAGCCGGCGGTGGTCTTCGTCAGTGATGGGGATGCCTACTTCGAGGCTATCCGCCTGACCCAACCGCAGTGCCTGGTGGTCGCTGCGCGCAATGCCCAGGAGATCCACGGGGCGGTTGCGCTTCCTTTGCTCTATAAACCTGAAAGCGCTGCTGTGATGTCCGCTTTCCAGCAGGTTGATGGCACAACTCCTGCTCGCTACCTGCTGACCTCCGGTTCCACTGGGTCACCCAAGGCCGTAATCAACACCCACGGCATGCTCTGCGCGAACCAGCAAGCCATCGCTCAGTGCTGGCGCTTCCTCGAACACTGCGAGTTGGTGGTGCTGGATTGGTTGCCGTGGAGCCACGTGTTTGGGGCCAACCACAACTTCAACCTGGTGCTGCGAAACGGCGGCACGTTATACATCGATGACGGCCTGCCGCTCCCTGGGCAGATAGACCGTACGGTTGAAAACATCAAATCGGTGAAGCCGACAGTGTTCTTCAATGTGCCACGCGGTTATGAGGTACTGCTGCCGTACTTGGAACGTGACGAAGAGCTGTCCGAGGCCCTGTTCGGCCGGCTGCACATGCTGTTTTACGCTGCCGCAGCGTTACCCCAGAGCAGTTGGGACCGGCTGGTCCGCTGCGCCGCTGCGGTGCGCAGCCAACCTCTGTTTTTCGCCACTGCGTGGGGAGCCACTGAAACTTCGCCAGTGGTCACCAGTATGCATTTTGCATCCACGCGTGCAGGAATCATCGGGTTGCCGATACCAGGTACCGAACTCAAGTTCGTGCCATCCGGGGACAAGCTGGAGATGCGTGTACGCGGACCATCAGTGTTTCCACGTTATCTGGACGATCCTGCCAACACTGTCGCGGCGTTCGACGAAGAAGGTTTTTACCGCATTGGTGATGCAGGGCGATTGGTTGAGCAGGAACGCCCAGAGCTTGGTGTGCTGTTCGATGGCCGTGTCACCGAAGACTTCAAGCTCACAAGTGGTACTTGGGTGTCAGTGGGTACGCTGCGCACTCGCCTGGTCAGCGCGTTGGCTCCCTATGCCAGCGACTGTGTGATCTGTGGGCACGACCGCGATGTGATCTGCGCCCTGGTCTATCCGACACCGGCGTTGCGCGAACTGTTGGGGCGGGAAGGCCGGGCCTTGAGTGGCAGCGAGCTTGCCATGCGGGCAGAGGTCCGTCTGGCCCTATGCGCCGGGCTGCAGTCGTTGGCCAAGGCCTTCCCGGCCTCTTCGCAACACGCTGCTCGACTGATCATTCTCGACTCACCGCCAAGCCTGGCCGATGGCGAGATCACTGACAAAGGCTACATCAATCAGCGCGCAGCGCTGGCCCTGCACGCAGACGCGGTCCAGCGTCTCTACGCCGAAAACCTCGGACAGGACGTAATCCTGCTCGCTGAAGTCTATGGAGAAACTGCATGAGTCAATCCAAGTTCAAAGTCGCGATCATCGGTTCGGGCAATATCGGTACCGACCTGATGATCAAGATCCTTCGCAACGCCAAGCACCTCGAGATGGCAGTGATGGTTGGTATCGATCCAGCCTCCGATGGCCTGGCGCGTGCCCAGCGCATGGGGGTGGCCACAACGCACGAAGGGGTAGAAGGCTTGATCGCCATGAAGGCCTTCGATGAAATCGACTTTGTGTTCGACGCCACCTCGGCAGGCGCCCATGTGCGCAACGACGCGGCATTGCGTGCGGCGAAACCGGGCATTCAGGTAATCGACCTGACACCGGCCGCGATCGGCCCTTACTGCGTTCCGGTGGTCAATCTGGAACAGAACCTGCGACAGCCGAACGTGAATATGGTCACCTGCGGTGGGCAGGCGACCATCCCCATGGTGGCCGCGGTGTCTCGCGTTGCCAAGGTGCATTACGCCGAGATCGTCGCCTCGATCGCCAGTAAATCGGCTGGGCCCGGCACACGTGCCAACATTGACGAGTTCACCGAGACGACTTCGAAGGCCATCGAAACCATCGGCGGTGCAACCAAGGGTAAGGCGATCATCATCATGAACCCCGCGGAGCCGCCCTTGATGATGCGCGACACCGTGTTCGTCCTCTCGGAGCCTGCCGATCAGGCGCAGATCGCAGCATCCGTCGAGGAAATGGCAGCCGCGGTGCAGGCCTATGTCCCAGGGTATCGGTTGAAACAGCAGGTGCAGTTCGATGTGCTACCCGAAGGCCTCAAGACTTCGATCTTCCTTGAGGTTGAAGGCGCCGCCCACTACCTGCCTGCATATGCCGGCAATCTCGACATCATGACCTCGGCGGCGCTGGCTACCGCCGAGCGCATGGCGCTGTCACTGAACCAGGGAGCTGCATGATGAAAAAGCTTTATATCTCCGACGTGACCCTGCGCGATGGCAGCCACGCAATTCGCCACCAGTACAGCCTCGACAACGTGCGTGACATCGCCCGCGCCCTGGACAAGGCCAAGGTTGACTCCATCGAAGTTGCCCACGGTGATGGGCTGCAGGGTTCGAGCTTCAACTATGGCTTTGGCAAGCACAGCGACATCGAATACATCGAAGCGGTCGCTGGCGTGGTCAGCCACGCGAAGATCGCTACCTTGCTTCTGCCTGGGATCGGAACGATTCACGACCTCAAGGCGGCTTACGATGCGGGGGCACGAGTGGTGCGCGTCGCTACTCACTGTACGGAAGCGGACGTGTCAAGGCAGCATATCGAGTACGCCCGCAAACTGGGCATGGATACCGTGGGCTTTCTCATGATGAGCCATATGATTCCTGCCGAAGAACTGGCGAAACAGGGCAAGCTGATGGAGAGCTACGGAGCCCAGTGCATCTACATGGCCGACTCCGGTGGCGCCATGAACATGAACGACATCCGCGATCGGATGCGGGCCTTCAAGGCACTGCTGGACCCACAGACCCAGACCGGTATGCACGCGCATCACAACCTGTCGCTGGGTGTGGCCAACTCGATCGTGGCCGTGGAAGAGGGGTGCGATCGAGTGGACGCCAGCCTGGCCGGTATGGGGGCTGGTGCAGGCAATGCACCCTTGGAAGTCTTCATTGCCGCTGCCGAACGTATGGGCTGGAACCACGGCACCGATTTGTACACCCTGATGGATGCGGCAGATGACATCGTCCGGCCGTTGCAGGATCGCCCGGTACGAGTGGACCGTGAAACCCTCGGCCTCGGCTATGCGGGCGTGTATTCAAGCTTCCTGCGCCATGCCGAGGTCGCAGCGGGCAAGTACGGCCTGAAGACCCTGGACATTCTCGTCGAACTCGGCCGCCGGCGCATGGTCGGTGGCCAGGAAGACATGATCGTCGACGTAGCGCTTGACCTGCTCAAGGCTCAGCGAGGGTAGGGCGATGGGACATCACATTCAGATACTCCCTGTTGACCTGTGTTGCTCTATTGCCGAGAGCCAGACCGTTCTCGATGCGGCGCTAGCTGACGGCCTGATGCTCAAGCACAGCTGCCGCACAGGGACTTGCGGAAGTTGCAAGGGGCGAGTTCTTAGTGGTGAAGTTGACCACGCCGATAGCCCATGGGACGTCCTCAGCGAGCAGGAGCGGGCGCAGGGAATGGCGCTGTTCTGCTGCGCCCGAGCCCGCTCCGATTTGGTGATCGAGGCCCCCGAAGTCACTGAACTACGTGGCATCAGTATCCAGCAAATGGGCACTCGGGTCGCTTCCATCGACAAGGTGAGCCACGACGTTGCAGTGGTGCGGCTGATGCTGGCGCCAGGGGCGACGTTCAATTACTTGCCAGGCCAGTACCTCCAGGTATTGCTTAAGGATGGCAGCCGGCGGGCCTATTCGATGGCGACGTGCACCCCGCGCGATAATCAGGTGGAACTGCACATTCGTCACATGCAGGGCGGGGTTTTCAGTGGGCATGTATTCAACGCTCTGCAGCCTAAAGCCATATTGCGGGTAGAGGGGCCGTTTGGGTCTTTTTATCTACGTGATAACGAACGCCCGATGATCTTCCTGGCCAGCGGCACCGGTTTTGCGCCTATCCAGGCGCTGCTTGAGCAGTTGCAAGCGCAGGGTAACCGTCGCCCGGTTTACCTCTACTGGGGGGGGCGACAACGCGCAGATCTATACCGTCATGAGCACTTGCTGGCGCTCGAGGCGCAATTGCCCTGGCTGCGTTACACGCCCGTACTGTCGGAGCCTGGCCCTGCATGCGACTGGCAGGGGGCTACCGGCTTTGTGCACCGTCAGGTCCTCAGTGATTTCAAAAGCCTGAAGGAGTTTGACGTCTACGCCTGTGGCGCACCGATCGTGGTCAATTCGGCCCTCAGGGACTATGTAGCTGAACTCGACCTGGATGCTGACTGCTTCTACGCCGATGCTTTCGTCTGAACCGCGAATAACAATAAAAGGATCCTTGCATGTTCTATCAGCCCGGTGTCACTGCCCATGGCCTGCCACATGACCCATTCAAGTCTTGTGTGGTGCCACGCCCGATTGGCTGGATCTCCACGCGCAGCGCGGAGGGCATCGACAACTTGGCGCCCTATAGTCAGTTCACCAATGTCAGTTTCGACCCGGCCATGGTGATGTTCTCATCGAACCAGACCACAGATGGCCATCGCAAGGACAGCGTGGTCAACGCCGAACAAACGGGAGAATTTGTCTGGAACATGGCAACGTGGGCATTGCGAGAGCAGATGAACCTGACGGCCCAGGAGCTTGCTCACGGGTGCGACGAATTCGTACACGCTGGGTTGGAAAAAGGCCCGGAGTACAAGTGGCTGTGTCGTGCGTAGCTGCCTCACCCGTGCAGTTCGAATGCCAGTATCTGCAGACGGTACGGTTACCTGGCAATGGGCCAATGGGCACAGTGGACGTGGTCTTTGGCAAGGTCGTGGGCGTTCATATCGACGACAATGTCTTGACCGACTCAGGTCGTCTCGACATTCTTAAAATACGTCCATTGGCCCGGCTGGGTTATTTCGATTACACCAGTGTGACCTCTGTGTTTCAAATGGTGATTCCAGACTCTGAACGATTGCTGATAGGCCTGGAGGGTGCGGCAGCTCGTAACCTGCGCTGAGCTTGCCCGATCCCGGCTTGGTAGTGAGCGGAGCTCTTAGAGCCCTTGAACTATGCGATCCGGGACTAGAAACGCCATATACAAGTATAAGAAGGTGAATAACGATGAAGGTCGATGCGCGCGTGAACAGGCAGTGGGTCCGGCATGTGATACCCGTGGGGGCTTGCACGATACTTGGTTCGACGGGCTTCGGTGCTTATCTGGCGCTCCCGATGATACTTGGCGCGCTAAGTCAGGCGAAGGGCATAGACCCTGTGAAGGTCGGGTGGCTGGGATCTTCAGAGCTGGTTGGACTGTTATTGGGGTGTTTGTTGACGGCCAGGCTTCTGGGTAGGGGGCGGTCCCACAGTATTGCTTTGGCAGGCGCTGCGATGGCAGTGGTGGCAAACCTTGCAACCGCATGGGCCGAGGGCGTTGGTTTGCTGATTGTGCTGCGCTTCGCTGCTGGGTTGGGGGGTGGTATGTGCTACGCCTATGCATTGTCAAAGCTTTCCGTGGCTGGTAACCGCGCTGCCAACGCTTGCGTTTTTGGCATCGGCTTGGGGTTGAGTAGTTCTTGCCTGTGTTTGACCATCCCCTGGCTGCTGGGACACTGGGGGCTCGAGGCGGTGTTTGTCAGCTTGGCGACCATGTTCGTCCTCGCTGCCGCAGCGCTTAACTATGTTCCGGCCGTGCCCGAGTCTTGCAACCCTGACAATCAGCAGGGGGCTTCTTTGAATGCAGTCGGTCTAATTTCCATCGGCGCCGTCGTATTATGGGGTTTGGCCACCGCGTGTTTTTGGGCATATACGGAACGACTAGGTACTGCTCAAGGCTTGACTTCTGATACAGTCGGCCAAGTTCTGAATGTAGCCAATCTGACGTGTATGGCCAGTTGCCTATTCGCATACAAGATTTCCAAGTTATGGGGGCAGCACCTACCTCAAGTTATCTTGCTTTTTTCGAGCGGATTACTCTGCCTGTTCTGGAATGTCGAGGCCGCTGACTATGTGTATGCTGGACAGGTATTTATCTATTTCCAAATGATCGCTTTAACCCAGGTTTTGCAAATTGTGCTGTTTGGTGCGCTGGATGAGTCTGGACGCTTGGCAGCGTTATTGCCGGCCGCTCAAGGTGTTGGTCAGGCTGCAGGACCTCTGCTGGGATCGTTCGTCTTTGCCTATGGGTATGGTTTCGATGGTCTCCTTTCATTTGTTGGGGGAATGTTCATCGTTTCCTCAGGACTCTTCATGGTGGGATATTTGAGAACCCAAAGGAAGGTGCTTTCGCCAGTCCCCGTTGCTGGGGCTTGATCTAAGCCGGTGTGACGGTGGGGGGCAGACGGATCTGGAGCGATCCGTTTATTTTGGTTTCACTGTATCGCCTGAAGGTAGTATCAGGTGTGTGGCGTACAGCTAGCCCCTCAACGCTTAAAGCTAAAGGGGCTATTCGCGTCAAAGCGCTGTAGTGCCCGGTGAGTGGAACCATCCGTAATCGGGCTCTTAAAGCGCTCTCAGGTGAGCTACTACGATAATCACCCTGCCTTTTAGATCAGCTTGAGGAATGCCTGCAAATGGAGCAAAAGAATTTTTTTGAATTTATCGAAATCAGGGAATGGCTGTTCAGCTGGATTTAAGTTGTTCGATAATTCTCCGTGCACGGTTAGCGCCTACATCAACATGAATATCGATCATCGGTTTTTGGCCAAAACGGCACATATTTTTGTACTGCGCCTCAATGATTATCTTGTCTTCATCGAAGGTTAGGATAGTTTGTTCGATCACTTTGGCTTTTATCGCCTCTGGATCACTCACTGGGTTAGTCGCCATCGTCCAGAAATAGTGGCTGGTCGTATCGGTTTCTGGCGTCACGCCATGGAAGCCACGCATGTGGAAGCCACCACGCTCGGGGTCATCTATCGCATCGGTGTCCACGTCGACGGCACCGGTCCAGATGAGCAGGTGAGAAACATGGAATTCGATCTCCTGCCATCTGTCGACGTTACCCTTGAATGGATAGACTGCGGTGTAGGTGGGAGGCGGTACAGAATTCGGCATATGGCGCACCACCCGAACAGTGTTCCCTTCGCTTTCGACCTTCATCTCGGCATTCATGTGAATACTGGCATTGCCACCGATAGTCTTCAGATGCACATAGCCAAGGTGGCTCAGGTCCATGAGGTTGTCGTGAATCAGTTGGTACGGAGCATCGTAGTGATATACGTCACCGTCAAAGACGTAGCGGCCAGAGCTGTGAACCTTGTACTCAGGGGGGGCGCAGTCAGGCTCAGTCGTCGCATCGGCGCCAAACCAGATCCAGATAATATGGTCACGTTCCTTGACGTGGTAAGCCGGTACCTTAGCCTTGCTTGGAATCTTGTTCTGCCCAGGAATCTCAACGCACTTACCTGCCTGGTTAAACAGCAGGCCGTGATAGCCGCACCGCAAACCCGTGGCCTCCAAGGTGCCATCGGAAAGCGGGAGTGCACGATGGCAGCAGCGATCCTCTAGAGCTGCAACCTGGCCATCACCCGTACGGAACAGGACGACGGGTTTATTGAGTAGAGTGCGCCCTAAGGGCTTGTCTTTCAGCTCCGAGCTCAGCGCGGCGACGTACCACTGGCTGAGCGGGAAAGCGGGAGAATTGGCTGGAGCAACCTCGTAGGCAAGCTGTTCAGTGGTAGAAGTAATCATGGCATCTTCCTTTTCTTTGATTGTTATTGTTGGAACTCACAGGTCGAGAACCAGGCGTGGCGATTTGGAGCGAGAGCAGCAAGGCGTGAACTGATCGTTTAGCGCATGCTCTGCCGCAGTCATGAACTGGTCGCGGTGCTCCGGGATACCGTCTAGGACGCGGGTGATACACGAGCCGCATACGCCCTGCTCGCAAGAGCTCGGAATCTCGATGCCGCATTCGTCCAAGACTTCAAAAACGGTGCGGTCGGTTGGAATCTGGAAAACCTGGCCTGATCTGGCGAGCTCCACTTCGAAGGAATGGTCACCGTCGTGGCTCACTGGCTCTGCAGCGAAAAACTCCCGGTGGATCTGCCGCTCTGGCCAACCGCAGGACGCGGCTGTATCGAGGATGTGGTTCATGAAACCACCGGGCCCACATACGTACAGGTGCGAATTTGCTTCCGGATTAGCAAGGAGGTTTTTCGCATTCAGGCGTTGATCATCGGTGCTACTGTCATCGTGGAGATGAACGCAACTGCTGAACTCAGCCGCTTTCAAGTAATCAATGAACGCCGCCCGATCAGCAGCTCGATAACAGTAATGAAGCTCGAAATCGGCATCGCTGCCGTGCAATGCGTGTGCCATGGCAAGTATCGGGGTAATACCGATGCCTCCGGCAAAAAGCAGGTGCTTGTCTGCAGTCTTATCGATAGGGAATAAATTTCGGGGTTCGCTGATCAAGACAAAACCACCCACATCGACATCGGTGTGCATCGAAACAGAGCCACCACGTGAGGACGAATCTTTCAGCACGCTAATTACATAACGATGGCGTTCTGTTGGTGAATTGCACAAGGAGTACTGTCGGATGATACCATTAGGCAGGTGCACATCAATATGCGCACCTGCAGTAAATGGCGGAAGCTTTGCCCCAGAGGCTGTGCGTAGTTCAAAACTAGAGATATCTAAAGCTTCTGCTTTTTTATGGAAAACTTGAACTTTGAGCATGACTTCTACCTCCACTCAGAAAGTGGTCTGCAAATTTACAGGGCATGTAACTATGACTTGACTGTAAATCAGTCTCGTCGAGAGTTGGAGCTTGAAATTGCGGTAGCGTCGGGAGGGGGCAGACAGTGGTATCCGTGGCTAATCATGACAGCTTCGCTCTAATTTTTTGTTGTAGGCATGGCGACGCTTTGGACCGCCACTTCGCACTTCGGCTGATCATAGAATTGCCTTGATTGGTTGCGGTGTCAACCAATTGATTTTATCATTTTGTTCTCAGGAGCAGCATTGATATAGCTGTCAGTGAGTTTTCTCCCCAGAAGGCCAACAGGGATCATCTGGCAAGCACTGGTCCCCAGATTTTGAGGGTGTAATCGAAATTGATCCGGGTTTCGTTATCGCTGCGGAAAGTGGCATTGGAATCGAGATCATTACGGTAGAACGCATGCCGCAGACGTATGGCCAAGTTCTTGGCAGGTCCGGATTGAACGACGTAGGCGACCTCTACGTCTTTGCTGGACTCCTTGAGGTTCGCGCCGCCTAGCTGGGGGAGATCAATATCGCTACCTCGCATGTACCGAATCATTCCGGTGAGACCTGGGATTCCCATGGCTACGAAGTTGTAGTCGTATCGAACGACGGTCGTGTGCTCCTTGGGATTCGCAAAGGCGGCACTCATAGCGCCGTCGCTTATCACCCCTGGCTCACCGCCGGCGATGTAGCCTAATCCAAACGAATGGCTTCCCAATCGGTAGGTGATCATGACCCCAGCGTTCAAGCTATCCACTTTGCCGGCTTCTGTCCCACCGGTATTGCGAGGATCAAACACTCGGAGGTCCGTCTTCAGCTCGCCTGGGCCTAAAGGCAGAGAGTGAGTCGTTCCGGCGAAGTCCTGCTCGTAGATATTCTGAAGCCGAGCGTGGTAGTAGCGCAGCGTCAAATCATTTGTAAGCGTCTGCCGAACACACCTTAAAAATCCCCAGGTTAAGGGCGATGGTGTCCACCTAAAAATACGTGGACACCATCGCCTTTAATTCAAGGAACACCATGCGCCAGCGCACCTCTTATCCCAAACCCTTCAAGGCCCAGGTTGTCCAAGAATGCCTGGGCCCTGATGTGTCCATTGCCAGCGTCGCCCTGCGGCACGGCATCAACGCCAATCTGGTTCGCAAGTGGATACCTATCTATCGTGACCGGCAGGCTTGCGCCTTGCCTGCATTTGTACCGTTGAAGCTTGAGACCGCTGTGGCGATGCCAGCTCGGCAGGATGTAGCTCGCATCGATATTTCCTCCGGGCAGCGCACAGTCACTGTGAGCTGGCCCATCTGCGACCCGGATGGCTGCGCCCGCTTCATCCGCAGCCTTTCGCAATGATCCGCATCGACGCCATCTGGCTCGCCACCGAGCCCATGGACATGCGTGCCGGCACGGACACCGCACTGGCCCGCGTTGTCGCCGTATTCGGTGCGGCGAAGCCGCACTGCGCTTATCTGTTCGCCAATCGCCGCGCCAACCGGATGAAAGTACTGGTGCACGACGGCGTTGGCATCTGGCTGGCCGCGCGCCGCCTGAACCAAGGTAAATTCCATTGGCCTGGCACTCATCGAGGCCACGAAGTTGAACTCGACGCCGAACAACTTCAGGCGCTGGTTCTAGGCCTGCCCTGGCAGCGGGTTGGCGCTAACGGCGCAATTACGTTGCTCTGAATCGGGCCTTTTAGCTGTCTCGGATGGGTTGCTTTGGTAAAATCCACGGCATGACTTCCTCGCCTAATCTCGACCAAATGACGCCCGATCAACTGCGCGCACTCGCTGCGCAGTTGCTGTCGAAGGTCGACACCATGGGCCGAAAGATCCATCGTGACGAGACGATCATCGAGCAGCTCTCTCACGAAATCGCCATCCTCAAGCGTCACAAGTTCGCCAAACGCAGCGAGCAGATCAGCCCGGCGCAAGGCAGTTTGCTGGATGACCTGCTCAATACCGACCTTGAGGCCATCGAGGCAGAACTGGACGCGCTTCGTCCTGCCCCGACGTCGGACGAAACTCGCCAAAAGCCCAAGCGTGCGCCACTGCCACCGCAGTTCCCCCGCACCGTCCTTCATCACGAGCCGGAGAACACCGAGTGTGCCTGCGGCTGCCAGCTTCAGCGCATCGGAGAAGACGTCAGCGAGAAGCTGGATTACACGCCAGGCGTGTTCACCATTGAGCAGCATGTACGTGGCAAGTGGGCCTGCCGTCAGTGCGAAACGCTGATCCAGGCACCGGTGCCCGCCCAAGTCATCGACAAGGGCATCCCTACTGCCGGTCTGTTGGCTCACGTAATGGTGGCCAAGTTCTCCGATCATCTTCCGCTGTACCGGCAGGAAAAGATCTTTGGCCGTGCCGGCCTGGCGATCCCGCGCTCAACACTGGCGCAGTGGGTGGGCCAATTCCTGGGCACCTGGAACGGCAAGCTGGTGTGCGATGACTTCGCGGGTTACAAGGCCGGCTTCGAACTGGGCATCACCGAAATCGGTTGCATGGCCCATGCGCGGCGCAAGTTTTTCGACCTGCATGCGGCAAATAAAAGCCAGTTGGCCGAACAAGCGCTGCACTCAATCGGCGGTTTGTACGAAGTCGAGCGGCAGGCCAAGCAGATGAGCGATGAAGATCGCTGGCGATTACGCCAAGAAATGGCGGTGCCCGTCGCTGAGAAGTTGCATGAGTGGATGTTGGCTCAGTGCGCACTTGTGCCCGAGGGCTCGGCCACGGCCAAGGCACTTGATTACAGCCTTAAACGATGGGTAGCGCTGACGCGCTACCTGGATGATGGTGCTGTGCCCATCGACAACAATGCCGTGGAAAACCAGATCAGGCCGTGGGCGCTCGGTAGATCGAACTGGCTCTTCGCTGGGTCGCTGCGCAGCGGCAAACGGGCTGCGGCGATCATGAGCTTGATCCAGTCTACGCGGCTGAATGGTCATGACCCGTACGCCTATCTAAAGGATGTTCTCACTCGCCTGCCAACGCAGCGGGCGAGTGAGATCGATCAATTGCTACCGCATAACTGGTCGCTGCCTACACTGGGCTAAGTCATGAAATCGAAGGACATAGAATGCTAATCGTCTTCAGCGGCCTTCCAGGCACCGGAAAAACGACTATCGCCAAGGATCTCGCCGCTACGACAGGTGCCGTGTATCTACGGATCGATGCGATTGAGCAGGCGATTCGAAGCTCTGGTGCTCTCGCACAGGACGTGGGGCGCAGTGGCTACATAGTCGCTAATGAGCTTGCGCTGAGTAATCTCCGTATAGGCAGCACAGTCATCGTTGATTGCGTCAACCCCGTCAGAGAAAGCCGAATCAAGTGGAGCGATATCGCCTCAAGCTCTGGTGTTCAACTAGCCAATATCCAAGTGATTTGCTCCGATACAAATGAACACCAGCGCCGGGTAGAAACGAGGACAGTTGATATTCCCGGGCTGACGCCACCAACCTGGGAATCTGTGTTGGGCCATGAATATGAGTCGTGGGACGACACTCCGTTTTGCATAGACACAGCCCTGATCTCTTCAGCGCAAGCGGTCGCGATGATTGTTAACCGATTTCTGCCTAGCGAATAGCGTCACCCGCGATGGCAAGGTGTGTTGGCCGGACGCTTACTGGGTATGACCCGTATGCCTATCTCAAAGATGTGCTGACGCGTCTGCCAACGCAGCGGGCGAGTGAGATTGCAGAGCGGCTGCCGCATAGGTGGCGTCCGGTTTAGCCGTGCAAGACGGGTTGCCGGACGCTTACCCCGGAATCTAGCAATAAGTGATCAGAGAACACTTACACGGGAGGTGACGACACCGATGCCTGACAGTAAAGGCATCGGTGTCTCTTGCCAGCTCTGGCAGGCCCTCGTGGTCAACTCATCTCTGGGGCGAGGTGACTCATGAACATAAGGTCTTCAATGGCGTACATATATTCCGAGAACCTCGGATCTCCATCGTTGAACGCCTTTGCCACTTTTTGTGCGTTCTCAAGACTGTCCCACATTGCTAAGTCCGCGAAGATTCGGTCGTCGCTCATCGGGCAGTAGGCACGGTATTCCATCAAGCCGGGAAAGGTCTTTAACGTTTCACGAAGCCCTGCGCGGAGCACAGGCACTTGCGCAACGCATTCCTGTTTGACCTTGAAAATGGCTAATTCGAGTACATGAGGTGAGCGCTGCATAGGGATAACCTGCTGTGTGTTAGGAAGTCCCAATTATCAATAGCTCATACTGACAGCGTAGTGTCAGTAGCAGTGATCGCTTTCCACTGGCTTGCCTGGTGCTTCATATACGCTTGGAGATCAAGGGCTGGATTGTCGGATGACGGTTGTTGAGCAATAGCGATGGAGGCTATGCGATCGACCCGAAAATCGCGGTAAGCCGCCCTGGTACTACACCAGCTTCCAACCGTCCACTTTCCTCCCCAGTAGAAAAGGCCAAGGGGGGAAATGAGGCGTTGCGAAACTGCACCATCCAAGCTGGTATAAGTTATCGTCAGCGCCTGAGCGTTTTCGATGGCATTTCGAAGGGTTGCCAGATGGCCACGCGTCGAGGAAGGAGTGGTTCCAAGTGCCCTGATTTTTGCCGTGCTGGGGTCAACCTGATGATGGACTATGGACGCTGAGATTTTGCTCAACAACATCCTTGCAGCAGCACTTAGATCGTTATCGGCGGAAGCTGAAAGCATTTCCATCCCGAGCATTAATGCATCCAGTTCGAGCCTGTTCAACGTTAATGGCGGCATCTCAAAGTCGGCACCCAAGGAATACCCCACGCCGGCGGTACCATAGATTGGGATTCCACTGAAGGAAAGATCGTCGACGTATCGATAGATTGAGCGAACGGAAACGCCAATTCGGCTAGCCAGTCGTTCAGCAGAGATTGGCTGATGGACACGAATCAGATTTACCAATTGAAATAAGCGATCAGCTTTACGCACCAGGTGTGCCCACCTGAGAGTTCTTTGCAAGCTCGATAGCCGCGTTAATGGCGGCCCGAGCTTGGGGGCTATTCTTCCAGCAACTCGATCCCACTGCTGCCGATGCCTGAGCCAGGATGTCACAAGCATTCGCTTTGCTGAGCACAGCTAGCGAGTCAATGCCCATCTGCTCAAGGCGAGCGATAACGGCCGGCCCTACGCCCTTTAGGGCCAACAAGGCATTATGCTCCGTCGGTGGAAATGGCATCCGTAAACTCCTGTTATCGGCCTATGAAATAACCGGAGTCTGCACGACGGGAGAGGGCATCTCAATAGATGGACTCCATCGACCTCAGCGTAAGCATCAGGAAGGTGGCAGACGCTTATGCTCTTGGAGCTACATCCCGGCTCTCGCTCGTCAAGGTGACTTAACCGGACGCTTACAATCATTTGACC
Organism: Pantoea sp. Ap-967; assembly: GCF_011752565.1. GTDB lineage: Bacteria > Pseudomonadota > Gammaproteobacteria > Pseudomonadales > Pseudomonadaceae > Aquipseudomonas. The sequence continues at coordinate 74,283 of NZ_VWXK01000001.1, read as the reverse complement.
ACTTGTATCTTATCGTTTTATGAGGTGTGTCAGGAGCGTGAGGTTGAGGTCTGGAATACGGGGCGGGCTCTCAGCTTAAAGCGGCTGTACGCGATCTCGCGCTGCAATCCTGCAGCGGTGGACCAAATGTGAGATCTAGCATTACTCAACCCCGATCATTATTTTTGTGAGGTTTTCGCCAGCATGGCATGCTGCACAGGATCGATTAGAGGTCATCCCCACCTTAATTGGTTGATTCGTCAACTAATTCCATCGAGCGAAATCGTTCTCAAGGATCTTTTTTTATGCCCGAATCTTCACACCTGGACCTAAATCGCTATGTGCCAGGCCTCCTCACATTTCTAGCCAACAAGCTGGCAACCGGGGCGTCTTATTGCTACCGCAAGCGCTTTGGCATCGGCGTGGTGGAGTGGAGAATGCTGTCGATGCTTGCTGTCGAGGATCACATTACGGCCAATCGGATTAGCCAGGTCATTGGTCTGGATAAGAGCGCTATCAGTCGCTCCCTGCAGGCTCTGGAGACGGGGGGGTACGTCTCTAGTCAAGTCGATAAATCAGACGCTCGTCGATATGCAGTCAGCCTGACCACAGCGGGTAAGCAGCTTCACGAAAAAGTCTTGAAAGTCGCTCTTGAGCGTGAGCGTAGGCTGCTCAGCGATCTATCACCTGCAGAGATCGATCTGCTAATAAATCTACTGGGACGGTTGCATTCAAAAGTATCCTATACCAATGATTATGATCCGCCGATTGGAGATTAAAGGTCACAATGGCTAGCTGGCCGTGCCATTTGGCCTCCCGGCAAAATGAGGCCGTCGCAGTCCGGAAACCTGAGTATTGTCTTAACCAAGGGACGTGCTTAGGAGGCCGCTTGACTGATACGGATCGACGTCGAGTCAAGCAGCCTTTTCTCACGCTGGAGAAAACATCGGGACCTTCTGACCCGTCGCACTTTCGCTAAAAATTAGCCGCAACTGTTGGCCTATCTGCAGCGCACTGAAGTCGCTAGCGACGATGTTGGTAAGGATTGTTGGTCCCTCCTCCAGAGTTACGTACGCGAGACAATAGGGCGGCTCAGCTCGCTGAGAAACGCTAAATGTGTACAGTATCGCATTTCCGCTCGCTTCGAACCAGCCGCTGCACTCTCCACCCGTGAATGGACTATGCGAACGCGGATAGAAGAAGGCCCGGCCGCTTTCGACACATCGTTGTAGCAAGAATTTTCCCTCATTGGCTGCGTCCCAAAATCGAGCCGTCTCTGGCCACGGTTGAGGCGAACTTGGAATCCTGCTCATCGTTAACCCTCTAGCTCAAGAATCAGTGTTGCGCTGCTGTGCCGGGCAGCTAACTGCCCACCTGTACCGTGAACTAGGGCCAACTGGCAGTTGGGGACTTGTACCATTGGATGCGCTTCACCGCGCAATTGCCGCACAGCCTCAATGAGCTTCACCATTCCACCTCTGTTGCCTGGATGGTTGTTGCACAGCCCCCCCCCATCAGTGTTCACGGCCAGCTTGCCAATGCCCGAGATCAAGCCGCCGTCCGACACGAATGCTCCGCCTTGGCCAGGTGCGCAGAAGCCTAAGTTTTCCAATTGGATCAGAACCGTAATTGTGAAGCTGTCGTACAGCGAGGCGTACTGGATGTCACCAGGGCATACCCGCGCTTGCTCGAAGGCTTCGGCGCCTGACTGTATCCCTCCAGACGCGAGTATGTCGAAGTAACCGCCGTTTAAATGTTTAACCGTGAAGCCAGCACCCCGGGGAGTGATGAGGGGACGACGCAGCTGTTTTGCCACATCCGGGTGCGCCAGGACGACTGCACCGCCACCGTCGCTAATTACACAGCAATCAAGCCGCCGCAAGGGCGTTGCAACCATTGGAGAGGAGAGGACATCTTCGATGGATACGACTTTCGGCAGCATCGCGTTCGGATTGTGTTGTGCATGGTGGGAAGCAGCGACTTTAATCCAGGCCAATTGCTCAGACGTCGTGCCATGCTCATACATGTGTCTCATCGCACACATGCCATACCGGTTGGCTACCTCAGCCCCATAAGGCAACTCGAATTGAGCTTCTGGAGCACTTTGATCTTGTTGATGGTGCTGCTGCTGAGGGGACAGCCGATCGGCCCGTGGCTTGCCAGCTTGGGTAATCAGGGCAACTCGGCATTTGCCAGCTGCGATGGCGCGAACGGCATGTTCAACAAGGTTAATGTATGCTGACCCCCAGGCTTCCGTTGTATCGAGATGCCGTAGCCTCAAGCCCAAGTACTCTACGACCGACATTGGTCCTACGCCTGGAGCATCCCACCCTGCGACGTCCCCAGCGCAGAAGTAACCATCCACATCTTCAAGGCGAAGACCCGCATCATTCAGAGCGCCTAGTGCTACCTCTGCATGTAGCTGAGCCAGTGACCTGTCCACGGCGTGTCGTGTCGGATGCTCATACGCTCCAACAATGTAAGCCAAACCTTTCATAGATTTACCTATATCCGTCTAGCGCTGAAAGGCTACCTCGAGCTCTCCAGCGCGGTAATTAACGTGCGGCGAGCCTGATTGCACCGTCCAAACGAATCACCTCCCCGTTGAGGTATTGATTCGTGACAATGTGAGCGATGAGATCAGCGAATTCGTCCGGCGATCCCAAGCGTTTCGGGAACGTCACCGCGGCGCTGAGCGAATTACGCACTTCGATCGGCGCCGTTTCCATGAGCGGAGTATCGAATAGGCCGGGGGCGACAGACATGACGCGGACCCCAAACTGGGCGAACTCACGAGCAAGTTGAATCGTGAGTGAATTCACGCCACCTTTAGCTGCCGCGTAAGCCGCTTGGCCAATCTGACCTTCAAACGCGGCTACCGAGGAAGTGGTAATAATCACACCTCGCTCACCACGATCGTCCGGCATGCTATTCAGCATGGATGCTGCAACCAAGCGGATCACGTTGAAGGTGCCGTTGAGGTTCAGATTCACCACTTTGGTGAATTCCTCCAAAGGCATGGGACCATTACGACCGACTACGCGCCGAGCTGATCCAACGCCGGCACAGTTCACCAGAACGCGCGCCAAGCCATGTTTGGATTCAGATTGATCGATGGCGCTACTGACGCTTTCCGATGAGGTAACGTCGCAGGCGATAGCTAGACCACCAATGCTGTTGGCAACTTCCTGAGCACGCTTGAAATTGATATCTAGGACTGTGACGAGTGCCCCTTTCCCTGCCAAGTGACGGCAAGTTGCCTCTCCTAGTCCTGATGCACCGCCAGTCACCAGTACTGCAGAATCTTTCACATTCATTGAGATACATCCTGGGTTGGAGTACTTGCTGGGTCTTCGCAGATAAACAACGCATCAAGAGCTGCTGCCCCTTGGCCTTCGCTATAGACCACTAACGGGTTGATGTCGATTTCCAGGATTTCAGGACGTTCTTGCATTACTCGCCCCACCAAGGACACCACGCGTGCGACTTCTTGCAGATCCACAGGACGGCTTCCTCGGAAGCCGTTAAGGAGCTTGGAGGCTTTCAGCGTTTGCAAACGCTCCACAATCGCGGATGCAGGTAGGCCCGGTGGCAACAGTTTTACGTCACCCAAGGCTTCCACCCAGACTCCTCCGAGGCCAACCATGATGATTGGCCCCCATTGACTGTCGCGGCTTGCACCCACTACGAGCTCCAGCCCGTGGTCATTCATAGTTTCGACCAGAACCCCGTCAAGGTTTAGCCCCGGCAGCGCCCTGTGGACGTTGTCTTGAATCCGGGACCACGCGCGGCATAGTTCTGAATTATCTTTGATGTTTAGGAGGACGCCACCGACTTCACTTTTGTGGGCAAGGGTCGCCTCCTGTGCCTTCAGCACTACTGGGTACCCGACTCGATTGGCAATTACGAGCGCTTCATCGACGCCAGTGGCCAATGCGCCATCGGGCACTCTCACGCCGAGTCGGGAAAGCACCTCCTTCCCGCGCCACTCGGAAATTGGGCCTTGTCCAAGGCGGAAATGGGGAAGCCGAGATTCAGCTGCGAGGCTTGCCGGGCTGACCGCTTTTTGGCTCCGCCCAAAGCGTGTAAACCGTGCAAGCGCTCGGACTGCACGTTCTGGAGAGCGCATTACAACTGCGCCATGCTGTTGTGCCAGTTCGACAAATGCAGGAGCCAGTGGAACATCTTCGTTCTGCATCACAAAGATCGCCGGTTTCTGGCTGTCGCCGCTTCCCCGCAGATAGTGCTCCAGCCAATTGACAGAAGCCTCAGGCCCCGGCATCGCGAGCGAGATGATCAAACTGCCGATTTTGGGGTCCGCCAGAACATGGCGCACGCCCAGTTCTATTAGCTCAGGTTGATAAGTAAATAGAGTACCTAGATCCAAGGGATTTCTTGGGGGCAGAAAGTCTGGAAGATGTTCCTTGAGTGCAAGAATCTGATCTTCTCCTAGCGGGGGCAGGTCCAACTCAAGTGGCTCGACGTAGTCCTGCAAAAGGCCACAGATTGCGCCAGAAGCAGTGACCAAACCCAAGCCCCCACTAGGTGCTTCAGGATAGCGAAGCAGGAGTTGGCCAACATCGATTGCTTCCTCCAGGCTATCGACTGTCACGACTCCAGCATACTCAGTAATGAGTTGCATCGCGGCGTGGTTGCCAGCAAGGGCGCCAGTATGAGATTTGGCAGCTTCTTGCGAGAGCTGGCTTCGACCCGGATGCAACAGTACAACGCCTTTTCCATTTCTCCGGGCGTGCTCCACAGCCGTGAGGAAAGAAGTGGCCGATCGGATTTGTTCGGCATAAACGATGACTGCGCCGGTGTGTTTATCTTCAGCGAAGAACTCGATCAGCTCAGCGAGACTTAACTGAGCTTCGTTGCCGGTCGTCATCATGTACGACAGTGGCACTCCTCGTGAACGCAGAGAGGCTGCCACATGCGTACCCACTCCGCCGCTCTGAGCCACGACAGCGATTGCTGGCCCTGCGCTTGGATCAAGTTTCGGTGGCAATACTAGCTGGACCATCATGACGTAAAACGCGTCAACGTAGTTGAAGTAACCGACGGTATTGGGTCCTAGGAGAGTCAAGTTGCCGTCGCGAGCGACGTCAGAAATGTGCTGTTGTAATTCGCGCCCAGCAGTTCCCATTTCGGCAAAGCCCGACGCAAAACAAACCGCAGCTTTTACACGACGCTGGACGCAGGCCTTCACTGTGTCGAGTACAGCCGCCGATGGAAGCACCAGGATGGCCAGCTCCACTCCAAGTGGCAGCTCGTCGATAGTCGAGAGGATCGGGCGTCCGTCTATCTCTCCGCCGCTGCGGCCCACCAGGAAAATATCTCCATCATAGCCGCCTGTGACAAGGTTGTTGAGCACCACTTGGCCAGCAGTGCCCGACTTTGTCGACACCCCGATGATTGCAACCGAACTCGGCCTCATCAAAGATTCGATACTGAGCGAATTGGTTGAGTGACTACCGTTATATTCCATAACCAACCTCTTGTTTTTGTTAATCAGTAGTAGGAATCGGCAAGGCCATTCAGGCTGGTGCGACCTTGCTCGCACGCTTGTCTAGAAAAGCGTTCAGGCGCGATTTTGCTTCTGGATCGCTTTGGGTGATTGCCGACATAAGCGCTTCTGTGAGGAGCCCATGTGACATCGGTTGCTCAGCAATAAGAGGCAGAGCGTTCAGAATGGCGTAATTGGAGAGTGAGGCATTAGCTGCCACTTTCAGTGCGAGCTCTTTCGCCAGATTCAAGCCTTCACCGTTGGGAACGACGTAGTGCGCCAATCCAATGCGATGCGCTTCATCCGCGTTTATCACTCGGCCGGTGAGCATCATTTCGGTCAAGCGCGAGAAGCCGATCAGCTTAGTGATCCGAACTGAGCCACTACCACCCAGGAAGATCCCGCGCTGTCCTTCAGGCAGCGCGAAGTAAGCGTTCTCCTCGGCGATCCGAATGTGGAGAGCGGAGGCCAGTTCAAGTCCTCCACCCACGACCGCGCCATGAAGAACTGTGATTACAGGTACACGGCCAAACTGAATTTTGCGAAAGGCCTCGTACCAAATGGCGGATGCTTGCATGCCTTCTACTGCGGTGGATTCTGTGAGTTCAGAGAGATCCAATCCGGCGCTGAAATGTTCGCCTGCACCGAGCAAAATTGCGGTTTTGACAGTACTGGGAAGATTGTCAAAGGTGAGCTGGAGGTCGTTCAGGAGCTGGACGCTTAAAGCGTTGCGCTTGTGCGCCCGATTTAAAGTGATGGTTGCCAATGGTCCGTCTATGTCGAGCTCTACCAAATTCGGTGAGGCGGATGAATTCATTTCATGTTCTCCAAGTGACATCCAAAATTCCATTGCCAGGCAGACTGTATGCCTGGCTAACAGTCTGGCATGCTAGTATGTCTCTTTCAATGGTGCTGGAGAGAAAAGGTGCGATATCAAGACTCAGTGGCAGAACAGAAAAGCCGCTCCGCGAATCACCTGCGGTCATCTGGCAGCCCTAGGTCACCTGCGGCGCCAATCGAGGAGATGATGGCGGGTACCCTCGGCTATGCGCTTAAGCGCGCTCAGGTAAGGTCATATGAGCTTTTTTTCACGATGATGGGGCCAGATACCATTTCGCCTGCTCGAATGACTGCGCTCTCGATGGTTGCTGCTCAACCAGGTATCAGCCAATCCGGATTGGCAGAGCGGCTTGCGATCACACGTGCCAGTGTTGTCAAAGTGGTTGACAACCTAGAATTATTGGGCCTGATTGAGCGTGCTCCCATGCAAGGTGACCGGCGGAGTTATGCCTTGGCGCTCACCGATGAAGGCTACAAGGAGCTGGCTCGCTTACACGGCGAGATACGTTGCTATGAGGAAAAACTGGCGAGTCGACTGACTACGAGTGAGCGGGATTTACTTATGGCCTTGCTCGAACTAGTGGCTCAGCCGGAGGATTAATACCTCTAGAAGCTGCAAAGCCCGTATCATTTCTGGTTGCGGTAGAATCAACTTCCTATGTCAACAGAATGCTCCACTGGTACTATCGGGCGAACCAATGAATCATCTGGATCTTAGCCATTAGATCGTGCTCAAGGAGTTGATTCTCGCGCTCGTCGCAGAGGACCGCAGGAGGATATCGTGCTGCACGGCATTGGCCTGGCTTGTTGCAAGGCTGGGAATCACCCGCAAAGGCGATTTTAGATCAAGCGACAATGTAGGGATGAACGTGTTCGCTCGGCCAGCGCGGCGCCTTCACCACAGGTCAGATTCTTGATCTCATGGAAAGAGAAGATCGCGGTGCTGTATGGCCAACCGGTGCGCCGCGATAATGGGTTCCCACTGCATGGGCGGCATCCTCGATAAGGCTTATGCCATTTTTTTGCGCCAAAGCCTGCAAGAGCATGAGGTAGAGATGCGCCTGCGTAATGCGCCGGAATGATCGTGCGAGTCCATGGGGGATTGCAGCTTCTACCTGCTCTGCCGTACACATCAACGTATTGCGGTCCACATCTCTACGACTACAACTCGATCATCCAGCGTTCGGCTGCGGGTACCGGCGTCTACCTGATCGACATTTTCGACCCAGTGTTGGGCCCGCGCGCCATGCTCTAACCCGTACCACCACCTACGATAAGGAAAACCTCAAGACTTGGGCGGCCTTCATCCAGGACGGCGTGGTCGTCACCGAGCGCCTGAAGACACACTCGTTGCCTTTATATGCATAAATCATTGATTTATATAGATTTTGTAAAAATACAAATTGTCTATGAAATGTATTTCACGCTGGTTCGATTCTTTCGGTTGACAATTGTCGACAATCGACGATATAAGTTTACTCAGTGAATGGGGAAATCAATCCATTCTAAGAATGGCGCACACCACCCGTGTTGCATGCCAAAATAATAAGAATGTAGATTTGGCCATCGAACCGCTCTAGGTTCGAGTCAGCCATACAGCAGGAGCGAATGCCTATGTGTAATGCATTAGTCTGTGCTCACCATCCCAAGGACTGCGTTTCTGAAAGAAGCGTGTGCCTATCAAACTCCGACCCTTGTCGGTTCAAACTGCCCTTTGTATTCAGTTGATAGCCTACTTCACTGCCTAAACTGCATTGGGGCGCGATCTCGTAGCGTTGCTCAGCGATAATGGAGTTATCGTTCACTCCGGCTTGCTACTGCGAGCCGAAATGTGCTCGGCTGAAGCAATCTTTCGTATGCGCTTATGTCAAGTCTCTTAGCATCCTAGGTTTCATTAGTCGTAGATCCAAACCATCATCATCAATCGAGGAAGAAGTAATGAGTGATATGCCAGTGTTCGTGACCGACCTTCTGATCAACGGTGAACTGGTTCGCGGGGAGGGGCAGGCGGAAGTCTTGTTCAATCCGTCTACAGGCTTAGCGATCGGTGAAGTTAACGAGGCTTCCACCCAACAGGTTGATCAGGCAGTCCGTGCGGCTCGCAGTGCATTTGCAGAATGGTCTCAGCTTCCACCAGGTAAGCGATCTGCCCTGCTGTTGAAGATTGCAGACCGAATCGAGCGCGAAGGTGAGGAGTTTGCGCGCACCGAGTCAATCAACGTGGGTAAGCCATTCGAGCGAATGCTTGAGGATGAAATTCCTGGCGTAGTAGATAACATTCGGTTTTTCGCTGGGGCAGCGCGAGTTTTGAGTGGTTTGGCGGCAGGTGAGTACATGCCGAACAACACCAGCATTATTCGTCGTGATCCCGTTGGGGTGGTAGGCGCTATTGCGCCTTGGAACTTCCCGTTGGCGATGGCAACGTGGAAAATTTTCGCCCCAATTGCGGTAGGTAATACCGTCGTCATGAAGCCATCCGAGAACACCCCGCTGACCGCCCTGAAGCTTGGTAAGATTCTGGCTGAGATGCTGCCGCCAGGGGTAGTGAATATCGTTGCGGGCCGAGGTGAGTCGGTCGGTGCCTACTTGGGTAACCACCCAGGTGTGGCGATGATGTCTCTCACTGGGGATGTGTCCACTGGTCAAAAGGTGCTTCAAGCGGCGACCAGCAATCTGAAACGTACGCACCTCGAATTGGGCGGCAAAGCGCCGGTCATCGTAATGGCGGACGCGGATATCGACGCTGTCGTGGAGACTGTCCGCTCCGCTGGATTCTACAACGCTGGGCAAGACTGCTGCGCTGCTTGCCGGATCTATGTGCATGAGTCGGTGCACGATGCGCTGGTGGAGAAGCTCACTAAGGCGGTTTCATCGATTCGGATTGGTGATACCGATCAGCCGGGCACCGAACTGGGGCCGCTGGTGAGCAAGCGGCAGCGTGACCGTGTAGCGGGGTTTGTGGATCGGGCTCGTGATTTGCCTCATATCAATATTGTCACGGGCGGTAAGCCTGCAAGCCGAGAGGGCTTCTATTACGAGCCAACGGTCATTGTAGGCGCGCGCCAAGATGATGAAATTGTTCAGCGTGAAGTATTCGGTCCAGTTGTATCGGTCACCAAGTTCAATACTGCCGATCAAGTACTGGAGTGGGCGAACGACAGTCGCTATGGTTTGGCGTCCTCTGTGTGGACCAGTGATGCTAAAACGGCGGCGAGGATCAGCTCGCGCTTGCAGTACGGTACTACTTGGGTGAACCAGCACTTCGCACTGCTGAGTGAGATGCCGCACGGGGGTATGAAAATGTCGGGTTATGGTAAAGACCAGTCTATCTATTGCCTCGAAGACTACACCGTCGTTCGCCATGTCATGATGAATTTTGGCTGATAATTGCGAGCATTAGCGTGAGATGATATGGGGAAGCTAGTAGAGCTGGCAGCTAGCTTCTTTCATTACTGGAGACAGTGCAAAATGAAAATAATTAAGCTTGCAATTTTTTGCTTTAACCTTGCGTCCAGGATAAGCAGGTCAGTGTTGTTAGGCTCCACTCGAAACCTCAAGGTCAGAGAAACTGATGCTATGCCCGGATGTTCATAATGTAGTGCGCTGCCAATAAGTAAAAGAAGCATGGGGTGGGCATTAAATGCCTGCTGAAATTATGAACCACCACTCGCATGTATGCGGTTTTATTAGCATAGCCGAGCAGACTGCCAAGTTTTTGAGCGGAGCGAAAAAATGACTGTGCAAGAATTCGATGCGGTGTTCGTAGGGGCTGGACATAATAGTCTTGTTTGTGCAAATTATCTAGCGAGGGCAGGTTTGAACGTCCTCCTGCTTGAGTCGCGTAAGACAATCGGTGGGGCTTGTACTAGTGAAGAGCTTGTTCCGGGAGGTACCTTCTCGTCTTGCTCTTATATTCAAATGATGCTGAGTTCCGACATTATCTCTGATCTGGAACTGAAGCGTCATGGCTTGTCTTCTACTGCCCCAGCCATGCAAGAGATGGGGTTATGGGATGACGGTCAGCATGTGATGCTCTGGCAAGAGATCGACAAAACGCTTCGCTCAATTGAGGCGCATCATAAAAACGATGGTGAAGGCTTCATGCGATTCGCCACGCGTCTTAAGCGCTTTGGTGATCTAACCCAATCGGTCCAGTTCGGGGATCCACCCAGCCGTGCCGCTTTGGAACAATTATTCGGTGAGGCGGGTGAAACTGAGCTTTTCCAAGAGTTCATGGAGGGCTCCACTGAAGCTCTTCTCACCAAATACATCGAGTCTGACCGTCTCCGCGGGCTCATGATGTTTATGGGGTTAGTTTCGACTTGGGGAAGCCCGCACACCCCTGGCACCGCGTACGTCTACGGCTATCACGCTGTTGGTGAGTTTGAGAGGGCGTTTGGACGGTACGGCCTACCGGCAGGGGGGATGGGGATGATTACCCAGTCACTGCTACGCGCCTTGGTTGAGCGCGGGGGGGAGGTCCGGGTGGATACCAAGGTTGATCAGATTCTCATTGAATCTGGTCGTGCAGTCGGCGTCAGACTCGCGAGCGGAGAGGTCATTCGGGCGTCAATGGTCGTGTCGGGAACGGATCCCACTCGTTCACTGGTGAACATGCTCCCGGACGGTGCGCTTCCCCCAGCTGCAAAAGCCTCTGCTGAGAAAATTGATCAGAGAGGTTCGATGGCTCGGATTCATCTGTTGGTCGATGCTTTGCCCGATTACGTGGGATTCACTCCGGGGACCGTTGGGCCACAGCATCAAGGCTTGAATATCCTCGGCCCATCGCCCTCACTCTATGAGAAGGCTTGGGAAGCCCAACAGAAAGGCGAGTTCCCTGACGATATGATCATTGAGGCGCTGATTCCTTCAGTGACCCACCCCGGTCTAGTGCGTGTACCAGGTACGCACACTCTATCGCTAGGTGTCCAGCAGCTGCCGTTCGATCTGGCCCATGGGGACTGGGATTCACGGAGAGATGAGTGGGCCGACAAGGTGCTCGAAATTTATTTCCGGTATGCACCCAATATGCGGAATCATATTTTGGGTAGGCATGTGATTACTCCGCTGGATCTCCATCGCACATACGGAATCACGCGTGGGAACATAAATCATATGTCAATGATCGGTTTGGAAAATCTATTTGACCAGCGTCCTACCCCCGAAACCTCGCATTACCGTACCCCGATCCCTGGATACTATCTCTGCGGCGCTGGAAGCCATCCGGGCGGCGGAGTAACTGGGATGCCTGGGCATAATTCCGCCCAGCGAATTCTAGCGGATCTGGCGGGCAAGGAAGATGACCTGACTCAGCGTAAATTCGATAAGGCTGACAGAGGCCTGATCGACGGCATCTTGAAGACCGATGTAGGGCAGAAGCTCGGTTACAAAGTTGCTAGATCTCGAATATTTAGAGGATTGACCGAGCGGCTTAGTAAGTAGGGGCATGTTGAGTGTCATCTTGTTCGGCGCCGCTTATCAGTTTTAAGGATGGTGGCCGGTGGGACAGGGAAGTCCGCAATAGGCAGCGTGCGTACGACGTCGCGCTGCCTATGCTGCGTAGTTGTATTGGATCGTTATTTGAACGCTTTATTCTAAGTTTTTCAAATGATGTCAGATGCTAACGGCTTTTGCCGTATTGGATGTTCGCCCGCTGAGCATGAAGCTTATGTATTGTCTCTGGAAGATTCGACCGGGTTTCTAATTCAAGCGCAAATGAGCCTGGCCATGGCGTCCTCTCAAATATTAGAGGTTACGATTATGGAAGTGGAACGTCGCAGTATAGAATTTGTACCTCATGAAGAGCGCTATGGTACTCCGCGGCGCCTTTTCACAATTTGGTTTAGTTCTAATGTTCAAGTGACAGCCCTAATGGTAGGGACACTCGGTATCGTAGCGGGGCTAAGCTTTTTCTGGACTGTAGTGGCCTTGTTTATTGGTATCGCTATTGGTACGGTTTTCATGGCTGCACATTCTGCCCAAGGTCCCCATCTCGGCATTCCACAGATGATCCAGAGCAGGGCGCAATTCGGTGTTATAGGTGCCGCGATTCCACTGTTAATGGTTGTTCTGTCAGCGGTGCTATTTGTCGCGGCAAGCGGGGTGTTGCTCAGGGAGTCGATTAAAGCTGTAGTGCCGTTGACGGACAACCTGTCGATCGTCCTGGTTGGTTTTGCTACTCTGCTTATTGGATTCATGGGATACGAACTGATTCACAGGGTCGGCGCCTGGATGACAGTTCTGTCCACCATGGTTTTTGTAGGGGCGCTGGGAATTTTGTTGTTGAAACCTGAGACCTGGAGCGCACTGCAAGCTGGTGATAGAGGTTTCTCGATCGGCGCATTTAACTTGGTTATCGCTCAGGCAGCGTCGTGGGGGTTGGGTTATGGGCCCTACGTCGCTGACTACTCCAGGTATCTGCCGGCTAATGTAAAAACTAGCGATACTTTCTGGAGCACCTATTTGGGATGCGGTTTGGGTTCCTTCCTGATAATGACGCTAGGCGCCCTGTTCGCTATCACATTGCCGACCATTATGACAGGAGATCCGGGTACCTCAATATCCAGTCTGTTCGAGGGGTATGGAAAATTAGTTCTGGTGATAATTGTTATTGGTGTGGTCGAATATAATGTGCTGTGTTTGTATAGCGCCTACATGTCATCTGTCACGATATTCAGTGGCATGAACAAGATGACGCGAGTTGGTCGGGGGGTGAAGTTTGTCATCATGCTGGCACTTTCCTCGGTGGCCACAATGATTGCGATTAAAACCCAGTACGATTTTAACGCTTACTTCTCAGATATTCTTGTTGGTCAGCTTTACCTGATTGTGCCCTGGAGTGCGATTAACCTAGTCGATTACTACCTGGTACGATGCGGTCGGTACAGTATTGCCGATATGTATGAAGTGAAGGGCGAGTACGGTCGATTCAATGTGCTGGCGCTCACTGTATATCTGGTCAGTATTATTCTGACAATTCCGTTTATGGACCTCTCGTTCTTCAAAGGCTCCATAGCCTTGGCAATCGGGGCTGACATAAGTTGGATGCCGGCATTGGTGGTGCCCGGCCTCTTGTACTACGTTGCCTTTATGGGGCGTCGAAAAACCTTGGTGGGAGTGAAGTAGACGATCTTATGCGATGCGGATGGAGAGTTGATGATCCTTCCGCCTATTGACGAGGTGTTTAGCCAAGCGGTTTTACTGAAGTGTTGCGCCTGCACGCGCATGAATGAATGGAGAGTGCAATGACTACTGTTTCTTTTCGTCAGATGAAAGATGGCGTAAAACACGAATATGAAATGCTTCATAGACTGGAGGCAGATTTTGCAACTGCTTTGCCTGATCGTCTCTTGAAATGCCTGCTTGGCCTGAAAAACTCCCTGGCTGGCTATCAGATCGATCGCTTGCAGCACTCGCTACAGACTGCGACGCGTGCTGAACAGGATGGGGCAGATGAAGAGATGATAGTGGCGGCCCTCATTCATGACTTAGGCGATGAACTCGCGCCTTATAATCATTCGCAACTAGCCGCAGCTATCCTTCGCCCCTATGTTCGGCCCGAGGTCACTTGGGTGATCAATCATCATGGGCTATTCCAGAATTTTTACTATGTTCATTTCTTTGGTGGTGACCCTAATGAGCGTGATATGTACAAAGATCATCCTTATTACGAAAGCTGTGTGCGATTCTGCGAAGCTTGGGATCAAGCGTCTTTTGATCCCGATTACCCGACCAAGACCCTGGATCACTTTGAGCCGATGGTAAGAAGAATTTTCTCCAGGCCTGCATTCGATCCTCGGTATGTCGGAAGTGATGGTGCGGTTCACGGCTAGAGTAATTGAGTCCTATCTAAAGCAATCGGCTCTTACTGTCCGGTTCATGTAGATCTTTGGCGCAAGATGCTTGATATTTCAGGAGAAGGGTATGTCCAGTTCGATGCAAGGCAAAATTTCGAGTGTTAGCCAGGAAGCTGAGTGGGCTACTCGGTGTGATCTAGCGGCGCTGTATCGGTTGATGGCGCATTTTCGCTGGACGGATCATATCGATACGCATATTTCAGCGCGAGTTCCAGGTACTACTAACCGCTACTTAATTAATAAATTTGGGGTGATGTTTCACGAGATGCGTGCTTCAGACCTCGTCGAGGTAGATCATGCTGGAGAGGCTGTGTCGCATCTCTCTGTGGGCGAAAAAGTCAACCAGGCAGGATTTAACATTCACTCTGCAATTCATGGCGCCATGCCAGAGGCAGAGTACGTTATTCATACCCATTCACCAGCAGGCATGGCAGTTTCGGCTCAAGAGGCAGGGCTTCTGCCTGTAACTCAGCATGCCATGAAGTTCTATAATCGACTGGGTTATCACGATTATGAAGGCATCTCTTGGGATACGAGTGAGCGCGACAGATTGACCGGGAGCCTGGGGAAGCATCGAGCTATGATTATGCGTAATCATGGTCTCCTAGCGACTGGGCGTACTGCCGCGGAAGCCTTTAATCTGATTTACTTCCTGGAGCGAGCCTGCCAAGCGCAGATTATGGCGATGTCAGGGGGCGCAAAACTGCGGCAGCCCTCAGAAGATATCTGTGAGTTAGTCGCAGTTCAAGAAGAGCAAGAGTGGGTTAATGGTACTCATCTATTGGCTTGGGACGCTGCATTAAGACTGATCGATAACTCTGTTTGCGACTATCGGAGCTAGTCGAGGAGCGGCATGGTCTATGCCACGCCTGCTGACATGCATAGCGGCTTGCGTTCAAGACGAAGCCGCTAGCATTTAATTGACCTTTGATTGTCTCCTGCCTTAACCCGTCAATCTCTTCTTGTTGAAGGGCTGCGAGTGTTTCAAACGTCATATTTTCTGTCAGATTGATGATGCGCGATCCATGCATCCGGGGTATGATGGGGGCTCGTTACCTCTTGGCAGCGTTTTTGGGGTTTGCATGGATTACAATCAGGTTCGCACGGTTGAAAAACGCTCTGCTGAAGAGCAAGTGGTTGAGATTCTTCGCGAATATATATTGTCAGGTACTCTTAAGGCCGGGGCTCGAATAACTGAGACGCCGCTAGCTGAGCGCCTAGGTGTGGCTCGCGGCACACTTCGGACTGGCTTGCACAAGCTTGCCACAGAGGGCTTGGTAATCCAGACGCCCTACATCGGCTGGCAAATAGCGAATTTGACCAATGATGATCTTTGGGAAATATGGACGCTGCGTGGTAGTTTAGAAAGTTTGGCAGCCAGGATTGTAGCTGAGCAAAAAGATCCAGCGGTGTTCTCAGAGATTAAACGAGTGTTTGATGCAATCGTCCAGGCGTGCGATGCCGGTGATGCGGTCTTGGCAACCAAACTCGATTTTGAGCTTCACCGCACGATAGTTATAGGTGCGGGCCACCAACGGTTGGTGCAGCAGTATCTCCTGAACGAGCAGCAGATTCGTCTTTACATTGCTACCGCTAATGAACGAGTTCATAGCAATCTCTCTGAGCTGATAGAAGAGCACAGTACCTTAGTTGATGCAATTCTTTCTGGGAATGCCGAAACGGCAGCCCAGGCTGCCTGGTCTCAAAACGAAAATCTCAGCAAAGAAGCAAAGCCTGAAAAAATCTAATTAGTCGTGAATTTTGGTGGGAGATAATATCCCACCCTGACCCCAGCTTAAAAATCCCTTCTGCCATGCTTAGTTTCTGTATGAAAACCTTTGAAACCTCACCGGAGCCGTTGGAAGCCTGATTTTTCGTAGAGTTCTCGCTTTTTAGGCGAAGGATTCTGCCATGCCTAAGCGATACCAACTTTCCGACACAGAATGGGAAATAGTCACGGACCTCTTCACCGAGCATCGACGTACGGGACGCCCAAGAGTCGACGATCGCTTGATGCTCAACGGCGTGTTGTGGGTGCTCTGCTCCGGTGCAACCTGGCGGGACATGCCTGAACGATTCGGGCCTTGGTCGACGGTCTATCAACGATTTCGAGACTGGCGAAACCAAGGAACCTTCAACAAGATGCTCAAGCGGTTACACCTCAAACTCAATGCACAGGGCCAGATTGACTTGACCACCTGGTGCATCGACTCAACCGCCGTGAGGGCCACCCGTGCCTCTGCCGGAGCAGGCAAAAAAGGGGGGCTGAAGAACCAACGGACCACGCACTTGGACGAAGCCGGGGCGGGTTGACGACGAAAATTCACATGGTCAGTGATGCCCGTGGCATCCCACTCCACTTCACGCTCTCAGGTGGTAACGCCAGCGACATCTCCCATGCTCAGTGACTGCTGGACGGTGTCCACATCCCCTCGAATCGAGGTCGGCCACGCAAGCGCTGCCGCTGGCTCCTGGCCGACAAAGGCTATGACGCAGAATCCTTGCGGCAATACTGCGACCGCTATCGGATGCAGCCGGTGATTCCTTTGCATGGAATGAAGCGCAAGCCAAAGCCGGGTTTACCGCGCCTGTTTGACAAGCCCAAGTATCGGCCGCAGAACGCTATCGAACGGCTTTTTGGTTGGTTGAAGGAGCACCGCCGCCTGGGTACACGCTATTGCAAGCAAGCGGAAAGCTTTGCTGCGATGGTCACGCTGGCTTGCTGGCGGCGGTGTTTACGACATTACTTTTCGTACAGTGCCTAGGGCTATTGGGCGCGAATATCACCAAACTGAGACCAGAATTTGATCCTCGCACTCACGGCTTCAAAAAACTGAGCGATCTGATTAAAGGGCATTCGCATGCATTCGAACTCCAGGCTCGCTCAGCCTCAGGGGGCGCGGCGGCACTCTACGTCCGTCATAAGCAGCCAGTTAAATAGGCCTGAAGGGGCGTCGAGCAAGCACCTCAGCCTGCCCGGAGACTATGAGATAAAAGTAGGGACGTTCGGCTATGGTAGGTGAGGGCCACAAAATAACTGAGCGCCTTTTCGTGGCGCACAGTTTCATTTTGCCGCACCCTGCGGGCCTGGAATAGATATCTCAAGGAGAGAGGCACGTGAAAAGTTTGTATAAAGCGATCTGTCTGGGATCGTGGATGGCAATGGGCGCAGCGCACGCTGATGTTGGCCGGGAAGAAGCACTGGACGCGGCAGTGCGCCAGTTCGCGGCGAAGCTGGAAGGAGAGTGGCAGCAGTGTTTGAAGAGTCCAAATACACACACGACAAACGACAGCGAGATGTGCGCGTTGGCGATGCTTGAAACAGCTAGCGATGCCGTGACACAGAAATATCAGGGAAGGCTCGTTCGGACTCAGCAAGACGCTGAACAGGGCGTAGTTCCAGCAAGCGTTCCGGCCCTGCTTCCGCAGGCGCAGGCAGCGTGGGAATCGTACGTCAAAGCAGACTGTGGTGTGGTAGGTGCCTTGGTTACCGGGACAGCGAGTACAACCTATCAGCTTGTGTGCCAATACAAGCATCAAATTCAACGTCTGGATGCACTTGATAGGTGGTGAGCCTGCGGCCTTTTGCTCTTCAATCTCAGTCGTTACACCTAGGTGTCAAAGTCGAATCAGGCGATGCAGTTTCTGCCGCAATAGTTCTGGACAGGCTAACGAAAGCCGGCGAGCGGGCGGAGGTTTCTGCCGACATGGCTGAGCGCAACAAGCGCCTTGATGGGCTGACCAGTAAGGCGGGAATGCCGCGACCAAGGCGTCAAAGGTAGCGCCCATCACCACCCATACTGTCGACAAGGCTGATGAGGCCCTGAACAGCGTGTCGCTGTAGTCGATCTCGGCGACAAGGAGCACCCTCTCCGGCGAGAAACTTAATGGAAGCACAACGCCATCAGTGCCATTATCCCCAGTTGGCGGAAATGGACTTCGAGGCGACGTGATGGGAATGGCTTTATTTCGACTTTCCAGCGGCATTGCCTGCATTGTGTTCACGCTTGCCGCTGAGATGATCTGGGGAATTCCCGGACTTATTGGTGGGGTGCTGGTGCACTCGATCGTCTGGAAAGGCTTGCTTCCATTCGCAGACTTTGTGAGCCAGACCATTACATGGAACCGCAACAAGCGAGATCGGTTGCGCTGAGTGATCTGGCCTGACCTGGTGATGGTTGTCATGCTGCGACAGCCTCACCTTCTGATTCTTTCCATGAATTATTCGCTCTGGCCAGCGCCATCGGCGGCGCTCATGGCTGATTTCTAACGAGCATTCCCCGACTCCGCCTAACTCAAGGCGGCGTTTTCGTTTGGGCGAGAACGGCGCTGGCGGGCAGCGTGGAAAATTCGATGAACTTCTGAGCGGCCCTACTACTCTGATCGTGGCGCCGCGAATGCGAGGCTTTCCGGCTTACAAGATCAATAACTGCTAGCGGAAGCTTAGGAATGTTCTCGGAAGACTTTTACGGCGTGTACCTCGTGGCTGAGGTCGTGTTAGTTGTCGCGGCCCTGGCGATCGCTTTGCATTTCAGCCAAGACACGTAGCTGGGTCGCTAGCGGGCAGCGCTGAAAGGCTACCCGGCAGCATGGCAGAAAACTCAGCGCTTCATGCCCAACTCGGCATCATCCAACAGTGCCTTGGCCATTGCGCAAAGGTAGTGGGAGGCCCATATCAACTGTGGTTTGTCTTCCATCAAACCATCGATGCTCAGGTCCCGTGCATAGCCCATCAGCTCCGACGCTTGCTCCCTGGCAAACTGACAAGGGATACCCGCTTCGATACGGAAGAGGGGATGGGTGTGATTTTCACCTTGGTAGAAAGTGGTTTGTCCGATGGTGAAGTGGGTGTCGTCTTTGCTCATCGCTCAATCTTCCTGACATTACGTTTTGTGGGCTGGCCTGTCTTCATGGATAGACCAGCGCAGGCATACTCTTAGTGCGAAGTCCGTGGCTCAGTGGGCGTCTGAACTTGGAGCAGCGCGGATTCGAGCAAAGCGCGCAGGGCCTCCATTTCATGCATCGAGGTCATCATCAAAATTGACGCTGGGGATTTAGGCTGCAGCAGCAAGGCCTGATGCACCACAGTAGCTGCGCAGAGCGCATAGTCCGTGGCCTGGATGAGGGTGTCTTCGAGGGTAAGCTTGTCGAGGGGTGGATCGGGGACGATCTTCAGCATGGTATGGCTCCTGTCGTAATGGAGCTACCACTAACCGCGGCTAAACGAATTGGTGGCAGCTGTACGCGGGTTAGCCGACCGGGACGTCAGGCACCCGGCGCACCCGAAGGTGCCCCCCGTACAGCCGCCATGAAAGGCGCAACTGCCGACTACTCGGTGTTGCAAGGCTGTGGTGTCCGACGATTTCGGGCGGCTAAACCCGGTCGTTGAATGGCAACGACATGCCGAGACTAGAGTCCACATTTTGCGCGTGCAACGGATAACAGCCGCCGGGAGTATCTTTGGGAAATGCCCTACAAGAAAGGGCCAAATTCTGATTTTTTCAGCCGTTAGACGTAACAGCATGTAACGCCTGGCCTGACATCGAGCCGTCGACGCGCCCTTGAAGCGCGCTCCGCGTCACCGGCAAAATTGTGCGACCACATCGTCTGATGACGTGACCTGGGCATATTCGCGGCGTTAGTGTCGAGGCCCTGAATAGGATGCTGCCTGAATCAGGAATGCAGGCGCAGCCATTGATCTGCAACGTCACCCATCGTGGCTGGGGCGCCGCTCTTGATCCATGCCATAAAAGCCCGATCAAATTTGAATGCCCCGCCGCACTCGCTCACCAGGAACTGCCGGACCTTCTGCGTATTTCGGTAGCGGGTGTCGATTGGTGTAGCGCGGGTGATTGGCCCAGCATGCCAGTCAAAGCTCATATCCATTTCCTTGGAGGGGAAGTCGCCCGGAGCGTAGCACCGCTCGTGCCACAAAACACTGATGCGCCTTTGCGACCGACAATGGACAACCAGCGCAAGAAGATCACCGACCAAAAGGCTTGGCGTGCGAGCGAACCTATAATGCCGTGCGATCCAACGGCGTAATCAAGTCAGCACCTTGATTGCGCACATTGCCAACGGCTGTGCTCACGCGGTACCACTCAAAAACCTCTGCCGGCTCACCCAGATTGAGCGCCATCTGCTCGGCATAATCGCCAGGCATCACTGCTGTTATCCACGCTCGGGCGAGCTCTGGCGACAGTACGACAGGCCTTCGGTCGTGCACATCGACCATGCCGCCCTGGGCATCGGCGGTGATTATCACGAACCCGTCGTGCTCACCGCCCGAGAACTGCCCTATCGACGCGCACAGGGCAGGGCGCCCGTCGCGGCGCCGGATGTAGTACGGCTGCTTCTTGGCGCCACCTTCGTCCACCCATTCGTACCAGCCATCAATGGGCGTGACTGCCCGATGCGGCCAGATGGCCCGGAAGAATGGGCCGTGGGCCACCTTCTCGACCCGGGCATTGATAGGCGCAGCGCGATCGGTCGCCCAATGCGGGCGCCACCCCCACCTCACCAGGTCTGCCCTTGGGCCTGCGTCATCCATCCGTAGAATTGCTACCGGCGTACTTGGCGCGACGTTGTACCTACCAAGCGTCTGGTTTCCTACGTTGTTCCGCCATACTACCGGCATGCTCAGGGTATCCACGAAGTCGTGGATGCCTCGGTACTGCGTCAGCCTTCCGCACATACGCCCTCCCTAAGAAGCTTCAGGATAGCCGCTGACCTGTTAAGCATCCGTAGCTACCCCTCAATTTGGATACCCCTGCAACATGAGGTTCAGCCCGTGCTGGGCTGTTGTATCTGGACTGCAGTTACCAGATGTGTGTGATATCGTTTTGCCTCTATCATTGGAGGCAGCGATGAAGGTCAAAAATTGGGACGGCTGGGAGCCAGAGTGGCTGAAACTTGTAGATCACTACCAGAGCGCGCCGGCAGCGCCAGGTGTCTACATCATTTGCGCGGACCGTGCGATCACGCGTGCGGTCGGGATTGACGACAACGGCATTCTGACGGTTGGCGAGTCGGATAACTTGAAGCGTCGGCTTGCTGATTTCGTCCGTTGCGCGAGAACGAAAGGCGCGACAGGGCATATGGCCGGTTGGCGATTCAGCTTCGCTTCGTTCGAGAAGATGTTCCCGCTAGATACTCTGTATGTGAGCTGGTGCCCCACTGTCGACAAAGCAGCAGCATACGCGAAGGAAGGCGAGATGCTTGGGCTTTACCTAGCCGAGCATTACGAGTTACCTCCGCTTAACTACAAGTTCAACTGGTCTCCTCAGGAGCAGTGATCGCTGAGCCCAGCTTCGCGCTGGTAGTGGCGCTTATTGGGATGTTAGAAAATCTGGCGCAGATGAACACGGAAATGGATAACCAGGCGGAAAAATGAAAACGTTGTGCTTTGAAGATGTAATGTTCCTTTCTCCAATGGATGAGGAGTCGTTTTTTACTAGATTAGGAAAAATCAAGTGTGTATCCGCGGTGTTAGGGGTGGGGAACGAAATAAGAGTTTCCATAAAGTCGCCGGTTTCAAAAGTGGACCTTCGCGAACTGCTGGCGGTGAGCTACAGGTATGAAACTGATATGACGCAGTTGCAGTGTCTTATGACTAAGGCTAGTGAGTCTTGGTTCTTTGGTAACAAGGATGCATACTGGTACGCTAGGGTTTTTGGTTAACTCACCTGAATATTGTCAAGTTCATAGCAGGCTGCGTAGTCAGGCGCCGCGGGGCGGCGCATTGCGAGCTGCGCTCGCTCCTACGGGGGGAAGGGTTAGGCGTCTGACAGCGTTGTTCGAATAAAGGCCAAGGCATCCTTGAAAACCTGATGCCATTGGTCAGACGGTTCGCTCATGAGCGGGTGCCAGAAAAACCTGAACTCATGGCCACCATCATCTTCTGCAAAATGCACCCAGGTGTTGGGTAGGTCTTGGGCGACATGGCATTCATGAAATGCCCATAGGTGGCCGGTAACGCGGGAGCGCCATTGCCCCAGATTACGGGTGGGTGTGGAGCGGAGGCCGGCTTCTTCTTTTAACTCTCGCACAGCAGCCAGGTCGGTGGGCTCACCGGGTTCGACACTGCCTTTGACCAGTTGCAAGCCTGCCAGTGGGTGCTCGAACGCCAGGATTTCCAGCGCTTCGCGGGTTCGTAGAACGACGGGGCAAGCTTTATCGGCTTCCATGCTGTCAGGCCTGTTTCCAGAACATTGGGTGGGGCGGGAAGCATAAGGGAAGCAGGCTGGAATCAGAACCAGAGGATGGTTTGGTTTGCAGAGTGGTAGAGCGCCGCTGGGCGGCGCATCGCGAGCTTTGCTCGCTCCTACCGGGCCAGTTCACAGCCTCGTAGGAGCGAGCAGAGCTCGCGATGCGCCGTGTGGCTCAGAAATGAACCGTGATACCTGCATTCACCGAGTGGAAGCGCGTGCCGGAACCGAACTGGCCCTGGTACGACAGCCCCACATCCGTCTGGCGGTTCAACTTCACTTTCGCCCCAAGCTCGGTCATCGCCACGTTGCGCGTCTGTACCAGGCCCTGCACCTCGAAGTCCGGGCCGCCGGCCAAGGCCTGGGTGCTGCGTGGGTCCAGGTCACCGTACGCACGGCGCCAGCCCAGCGAGCCATACACCTGGGTGTCGTGGCTGGCCACGCGGGTGTGGGTCGAAGCGCGCATGCCCAGGGTCGAGAACCAGGTTTCCTGCTTTTCACTGGCCACGTTCAACGCCGCAGCACCGCCTTTTTCACGGAAGCTGTCGGCATCGTACTTCACATACGAAACGCCCACGAACGGCTCCAACGCCACCTCGCCCAAACCAATGCGATAGGCCGCTTCGCCACTGGCTTGCAAGGTGTTGGCGTCGCGCTTGCTCTTCAGGTGGTCGTCGAACCCGGCGAAGGCCACGTTACGTTTGCTGTCGAGCTTGTGCCAGGTGTAGCCAACGTCTGCGCTCAGGCGCAGGGCATCGAGTTGCGCGCCGGTGTACAGGCCCAGGTGGTAGTTGTCGCTGTGGCCCTTGGCATCGCGGTCGTCGGCATCGAACTTGGTGCGGCTGTAGCCACCA
Organism: Pantoea sp. Ap-967; assembly: GCF_011752565.1. GTDB lineage: Bacteria > Pseudomonadota > Gammaproteobacteria > Pseudomonadales > Pseudomonadaceae > Aquipseudomonas. Next base: position 51,041 of record NZ_VWXK01000001.1, on the reverse strand, counting down.
TACACACCGGCACGCCAGTCCGGGGTGATGCTGCCGTCCGCGCCCACCAGCACACCGCCGGTTCGCTGGTGAAGGCCGCCGGCGCCATTGTTGCCGTCCAGCCGCGACCAGTTGCCGAACACCTGCGCCCAGGCACCGGCCTGGGTGTCAGGGGTGGCGGGCATGAAGTTCGATGCACCCAGCGGCATGCGCACGGCCGTGCTGTCGAGCAGGCTGCGCAGGCGAGTGTTCAGGGCGCCGGAAACCACCTGGCTGTTGGCGATCAACGCAGTGCCGGTGCTGCCGTGGTAGTCGCCGGAGAGTTGGTCGATGGCATTGCGTGCGCTGTCGGCATCCAGCACCAGCAAGTTGTTGTACAGGCGCAGCGGGTCGCCGCTTTGCTGAAGCTCGCTAAGCGCACCTGCGGTGTTCCACTGGTTGCCGGTGAGCGCTACCGTCTGGAAGATGCCAGGGGTGGCCGGGCCGCCTGTTTCTGGCGGCTGGACCGGGGGCTGAACCGGTGGCTCTACGGGCGGCTCGACCGGAGGCTGAACCGGCGGCTCCACCGGTGGCTCGACGGGGGGCTGAACGGGCGGCTCCACCGGTGGCTCGACGGGGGGCTGAACGGGCGGCTCCACTGGTGGTTCGACCGGTGGCTCTACAGGCGGTTCAACCGGAGGCTCCGGCGTAGTGGTTTTCTGCGCGATGGTCAGGTTCAACTCGTTGGCCGTGCGTTGCAAGCTGACGTTGAGAAACGCCGAGTTGGTGAACGCCTCGGCATAGGCGGTGCCGGCGGCAGCGCCGTCGACTACGCCGCCCTGGGCGGCCAGCAGAGTGTAGGTTTGGCCGGTCTGGTAGCTTTGTGCGTCATTGAGCGTGGTGACGTCGACCCGGGTGCCGCGCAGGGTTGCGGTGCCAGTGACATTGACGCGGTCGGCGCCGCCGTCGCCAGCGATGTCCGCAGCGTATCGCGAACCGGCAGCCATCTCCAGGTTGCCGTTGATCGAAAGGGTGCCCAGTGCGCCTTCACCCGGGGAGAGCGTACCGCCGGAGGCGACCTGGGTATTGCCGACTTGGCCGGTACCGGCCAACACGCCGCCGTCGAGTACTTCGGCGCGGTTGCTGTAATTGCCCAAGCTGTCGGTATGGCCGACGGTGCCGTTCACCACCAAGGTGCCGTTGCCGATGCTCAGCAGCGAGGTGCCGCGAGGGTTGGTCTGGTCGACGTCGCCGGCCAGCACCAGGCGCCCACCACGCACCACCGTGCTGCCCGACAGGCCGGTGAGGTCACCGCTGAGCGTGGTGTTGCCGCTGAAGGCATACACCCGGCCCGCGCCGCTGATGCTGTTGCTGACCTGCAGGTCGCTGTCGGTGTGGTTGAACGCCAGCGCGCCGCTACCTGCGCCGAAGCGGATCGCCGTTAGCGGGTCGAGGCGGCCGGCGGCTTGCGCGGTACCGGCCGAAAGGCCGTCGATATCAGTGCGGGCCGGGTCCCGGGTGGCCTGGCCACCGATGCTCAGGGTGCCGCGTGCCGCTGAGTTGATACTGGTCAGCTCGCTGATGTCGATACCTTCGCTGCTGCTCAGCTCGGCGCCATTGGCCAGCACCAGGTTGGTGCTGTTGGTGGTGTTGCCCACCAGCAGCGTGCGGGTGGCCAAGCGCGTGCCTTCGCCAGACACGCTGACCACGGTTTCGCGGCCAAGGTTGGCCGAGCCCAGCTCCATCGAGTCGCTGGTCAGCACTGCGCCATCGCTCAGGCTGAGGTCGTTGCGGTTTCTGAAAGAACCGGTGTTGTCCCAGCGTGTGTTGGCGCCCGACAGCTCGCTGATCGAGTTGATCGCCACCCGCTCGCTGGCAAGCTGCCCGCCATCTTGCAGGGTAATGCGCGAGTCGTAGAGAAAGGTGCCGCCGGAGGTCACGTTGACTGCGTCCACCTTCGCGCCTTGGCCGCGCACCAGCAAGTTGGCCCGGGAAAACGCATTGCCGGTATTGCCATTGTCGCTGAGCTGAAGGTCGCGCACCGACACCAGCGCGCCGTCCAGCACATTGAGCGTACCCTGGCCGGCGCCGCCGATGACGATGGTATTGCCCAGTACGGCCGTGGTACGTGGCACGATCCAGCGGGTGCCAGGGCCTGTGACCGTGACAGTGGCCAATGCAGCGTCGGCTGTGTTGGAGGACTGCCGGCCACCGATTCGCCCGCCCTTGGTGGTGACTTCGGCGCCGTTGTTGATGGTCAGGCTGGCGCTAGCGCCGTTTTCGGGGCGCAGCAGTATCGAGCCATCGTAGGCTCGGTCGCTGCTGAAGGTGTCCTCTCCGCTGTTGAGCTCATAGTCCGCCGCGTGGGCGCTTGGCAGCAGGGCGAGGGTGATCGAAAAGGCGAGCGGGGATAATCTGAATAAGGGATTCATGGCGGTTCTTGATACTCCATTAAATGCCAAGCTCCGGGGGGGCTTGGCGTTCCTTATGTGCAACGGATTAAGGATGGAAGTATCGGGAGGGTTGGCCGCAATGAGAATAGTACGCATGTCCTAGGTTATGTGGACGGGGTGCGCTGGCAGCGTAATTAGTGATGTCCGCGGAACTAATTTGCTGTTGTGAACGGTTTGAGCGGTAGCTCAGAATGGTGGCATATTGCCTTGATGTAAGTGTATGCTCGCTCCTTTTCAACACATCATGGAGTGATCATGCGTCATTACCTTTTTGCCCTAGCGGGTATCCTCACCCTAACAAATACTGCGCACGTTGATGCCTCGTCGATAGACGGAAACAAGGTTACTCAGGGTTTTTATCATGTATACAACGACAAAGGCCGTGAGCGGATTGAGGTCGTATCCACTGATAGCGCGGGTCATGAGACTGGCAGAATGAGCGGCGACGTTTCCCGTGACACCCGACTTGCTCGCTTCACTGCCTTGTTCGGGGAGAATTGCCTGCTCGGATTCACTCCAGCGAAGATGAAGGTATTAGTCGTAGAGGATATCTCTGGAGGCACTGCAGTTTGCGAAATCATGCCACTGCCAACCGCACTTCGGGCCAAATAATACCGATTCGAATTCGTTGATTTTTAGTGGCCCTATTGGTTCTGTCTCAGCGAAATGGGCTCTTACACGCTCTTCCTCAACTAGGAGAACCTGCGTCAAACAGTGTGGGAGCCGTCATATGAGCGGATAGCTGGTTATCTAGCTCAATCCACCCACCGCCACAACGGCTCATCCAGCAACCCTACGCCCTGCAACTGCGTTTGCCCCTGGTGTTTCTCCAGCTCCAGCACATTGCAGCCCTCGCACGCTGTGATTGCCTCGATCAGCGGCCGGCTGTGCGACACCACCCATACTTGGCTGCGTTGCGAGGCCCGAATGATCAGCCGTGCCAGTGCCGGCAGCAAATCGGCATGCAAGCTGGTTTCCGGTTCGTTCAGTACCATCAGCGACGGTGGCCGTGGCGTCAGCAAGGCGGCCATCAACAGCAGGTAACGCAGGGTTCCATCCGACAACTCGGCGCCGCCCAGTGGCCGCAACAAGCCGTGCTGATGTAGCCGAACACTGAACAGCCCGCCTGGTGGAGCGTCGATCTCAAGGCGGCTACCGGGAAAGGCGTCTTCCAGCGCGGCCACCAAGTCTTCCACTTCACCGATCTCGATGATGGTTTGCAGCGCCGAGGCCAGGTTGCGGCCGTCGTGGTGCAGCACCGGCGAGCGGGTGCCCAGTTGGGGCTGGCGGCACGGGGCGTCGCGGTCGATACGGAAGTGATCGTAGAACCGCCAGCTGTTGATGAAGGCACGCAACTCACCGATCTCCGGCGCCTGGCGGGGCCGGCCAACGATGTTGAAGAAACTCTCGCCGCTGTCGGCATGCTGGTCGAGCACCGCCCAACTGTTGCCCTCGCGGGCACGCACCAGGGCGTTCCGGCGCTCGACCAGCAGCGAGGCAGGGCGGTAGGCGCCAGCGCCCCAAATGGCTTCGCACTTGATCTCGGGGTCGAGCATGAAGGCGGTCGGGTAGGGCAGGGGAATCGGCAGGCCAAGGGAGATCGCGAAACCGAAATCCTCGGTGGCGAAGCCCAGGCGCAGGCGTTTGGACTCGCTCGCCTGCTGCCCTTGAATGGGCACTTCGCCGCGCTTCATCCGGGCACTGGTTTGCGGCCCGGCCCACCAGGTGGAGTCCAACCCGCCTTCGCGGGCGAGGGCTTCGACCACGCCGCCCTGGGCGGTTTCGGCAAGCAGGCGCAGGGCTTTGTACAGGTTGGACTTGCCGCTGCCATTGGCGCCGGTGACCAGGTTGAGTTGGCCCAGCGGAAGCACCAGGTGGTTGATAGAACGGTAATTGCCGATGGCGAGGGTAGTGAGCATGCGGTGCGTCCCAGCGTGAACCAGGCGGTCGATTGTGGGCGAAGCCGGCCTGTGATGCCAGCGTTGAAGCCCTTCCCAACATCAGATCGGCGTGAGCAGGATGCCCGGCACCACGCTTGGCGTGGCCTGTAAAAATTGAAACATTATGATACTTTGCCCGTCCTTCAATCGACTTCAGGAAGAGGTCTCATGCAATTCCCTTTTGTTGCAATAGAGTTCAATGAAGTGCAGGCGCTGAAAAAAGCTTGCAAAGGCGCTCAGCTGAAGGGGCTGAGTGTTTTGGGCGCAGCTACTTTCGCCGTGCTTGCCAGTACGGCCACCTTTGCGGCCAGTGACATTGCCGGCGTCGCCCTCGGCGTTTCGCTGGATGAAGCCAAGGCCGCCATCGCCGATGCCAACCCCAACTTCAAGGTCACGCCACTGATGCTAGTGGGCGGCCAGGAAGCCGGTGTTACAGCGAAAACTGACGACCGCATGCCATCGACGGGCATCAATAACAGTGGCGGCCCATCCGACGAGTTTGCAGCCTTGCTGAACGACTCGGGCAAAGTGTGGTTCGTGGCACGTGCGCAGCGCTTCGACAAAGGCGGGCGGATAGACCTTGAGTCGTTCAAGCAAACGCTGATCGAGAAGTTCGGCCAACCCTCGGACCACTCGATCATCGGTGCCCAGGGCTACACCTGGCAATACGACCGCACTGGAACACAGTGGACTGGAAAGGGCCCGGCGCCGTGCCAAGGCAATGGAACCTACTCCACGATTCCTGGCGTTTCACTGACCGCTCCGCGCTCGTTCAGCCCCAAATGCGGGAAAATCGTTTCGGTTAGCGCTGTTACTCAGCCGGACCATATGGTGCCGTATTACACGATCGCCATTACCGATGCCCAAGGGATGTTCGATGAGTTGTCTGCACGCGATGCGAAAGAAGAAGCTGCGCGTAAACAGAAACTGGCCGACGAAAAAGCCACGGCTGTGAAACCAAAGATTTGATGGTGGGTCAGAGCACTCGCTTACTGTATATCCAACTGATAAGGACATCCCATGCGTAATCTCAAAGTTGCACTCGCGGCACTGCCGTTCCTGGTACTGGCCGGCTGCGGTAACGACGCCCTTGAAGGTACTTACGAAGCCACCACCACCGTGATGGGTTTCAAGGCGCCCAAACAAACCTGGGAGTTCTCCAAGGACTACATCATCGCCAACGGCAGCAAGGTCAAGGTTGATGAATGGGAGCGCAAGGGTGATGTGGTAGTTGCGCGCAACAAGGACGGCCAGGCGTTGATCAACGTTCGCGTGCTCGATGGCGGTAAACGCCTGGAAGGCGTAGGCGGCAATGACATGGCCAAGAACGAGTTCGTGCGGGTGGACTGACCGTTCCGAGCGTTGCCTGTACGGGCCTCATCGCGAGCTACGCTCGCTCCTACCGCGTAGGAGCGAGCAAAGCTCGCGATGCGATCTAGCAGGCGCAACCGGCCCCAGGACAGCTCCCGCTCACCACTCGATCGCCTGCCCGTCCCACGCCTTAAAGCCACCACTTTCCGCAGGCCCAAGGCGTTCCACCAACGTGATCAGGCACTGCGCCGCATACGCCGGCTCGAACAGCTTCCCCGCCGCAACATTCCCTTGAAACGGCCGTGACAGCTCGGTATCCGTTGTCCCCGGATGCAGCGCCAACACCGTCGCAGCCGGGTTCAGCCGTTTCAGTTCGATGCTCGCCGTGTGCAGCAGTTGATTGAGCGCCGCCTTGCTCGCCCGGTAGCTGTACCAGCCTCCCAACCGGTTATCGCCAATCGACCCCACCCTCGCCGACAGCGCGGCGAAGGTCGTCGGGCCTTTGCGCAGCATTGGCAACAGCTGCTTGAGCAACAGGATTGGCGCGAAGGCGTTGGTCGCGAAGCTTGCCTGCAACCCGGCCAGTTCCACCTGCAGCAACGACTTTTCGGCCTTGGCGCCTTCCTGGTGCAGGATGCCCAAGGTGCTGATGACCAAGTGCAGATGATCACAGGTTTGGCGCACCGCAGCCGCGAGCGCCACCAGGGCCTGTTCGTCACGTGCGTCGCAGTCGATCAGCAGCAATCGGCCGCCGTGCGCATCTGCAAGCGTCAACAGGGCGGTGCTCTGGCTGGCCTGCCGGGAAACGGCCCAGACGCGCGCCACGTCGGCACGGGCCAACAGCGCGGCGCACAGCGCCAGGCCAATGCCCCGGCTTGCACCACAGATCAGCGCATTGGCGTCGCCATGGATGTTGGGAATCAGGCTCATGCATGCACCTCATGCGATGTGCGTGGCTGGGTGTTTCCGGTAGACCGCCTCGCGCCGATTAAACGCCGTTGAGCAGTGGCGCGTCGTCAGCCCTGGGCTCTGGCAGGCTATCAAGAAACGCCTTGATTTCCCGCTTGCCGCGCAAGTGCAGCGTAGGCACTTGCGGCCCAACCTTTTCGCGCACGGCCTCGATACCGGGGCGGTAACCGCGGTCGAAGGTCCACACGAACTTGAGAAAGGCCAGTTCAAAGCGTTCCTCACAGCCGTCCGCGCGGTCCGGGCGCGGCTGGTTGCGCAGCAGGCGCTGCACCACGCGGGTAAAACAGGTCAGACGGGGTGTGTCGAGCCAGATTATCAAATCCGCACGCGGCAAGCGCAGGTCGAAGGTGCGGCGGGCGTAGTTGCCCTCGCACACCCAGGCATCGCCAGCGACCGCTTGGCGCACGCGCGCACGAAACTGCTCGGCGTCCGGCTCGGCCCAGTTCGGCTCCCAGAACAGCCGGTCCAGGTGGACCACGGGGAGCTTCAGGCGGGCGCCAAGGGCGCGGGCGAGGGTGGACTTGCCGCTGCCGCCGTTGCCGAGAATGACGATGCGTTGCATGGGGACTTCCTGTCGGGGTAAACGCGCAATTCTACCCGTCAGCCCAGGCAGTTCAAACAACTGCCTGCCGGTTTGCACGCCCCGCTCAGGTCTTTGCTACCGTGCCCGCACGCGGTTGGCATCCTGTGGATGGTTTTGTGCTGCGCGGGGCAGCCATCAGGCTTGCGGAGTTACGCCCAGCAATACCTGAACCTGGCGTTGCAGTTGGCTGACATGCTCACGCTCGGCGCGCAGGGCAGAGCGCAGTTCGCTGTTTTCCAGTTCGTGGATACGTGCGCTGCGCTCCAGGTCGCGATCACCTTTGAGCAGGCTCCAGATTTCGCCCTGCCGGGCATGGTCAAGGCAGACCATGAGCAGCGTAAGGCCGGTGACGCCCAGCAATGTGATTTCAATGGCTTGCATCTGTTTCTCCTTGGGTGGTGGCAAATTGCTGCCAACCAAAAGATATGTCCTGTTAAACGACATGTCGATATTGGAGGCTTGTACAGGTAAAGGAATGGTGCAGATCTGAAGGCCAGCCCGGCGCTAGGGTGGAGAAGGCCTTGAGGCTACCTGGCTGGGCCAAAGCGCACGAAGTATTGTGCCGTGAGGGCTGTAGCGCATGGGCCACCAAACCGCATCTTTGCGCAATCGCTTATGATATGACCGGTTTATTTACATATCGCTGCTGGCTTGATTTGCATCGGGCTGGACACGTACGATCAGGCGACACGTCAGCCTTTTAACCATGAACAGCCACCCTGCCACCAGGAACCCGGATGAAACGCACACAACGAATGGAACAAACCCGTTGGGACCTGGCTTTGCGCTATCGCCTCATTGAAACGGTGGTGTGGTGGGAAGGCAGGCTGACAACCAATCACCTGATGCAAAGCTTCGGCATCAGCCGGCAGCAGGCCTCCAAGGACATCAATACCTATATCAACGATTACGCCTCGAAAAACCTTGTCTACGACAAGCAAATCAAAGGCTATGTGCCCACCCGCCAGTTCAAGCCCCTGTTCATCGATGACAGTGCCAGTGCCTACCTGGACCTGCTGAACCAGAACAACGAGCGTGCCCCGCACATCGAAGGGCTGGCGCTGGCGTACGCACATACCGAGGTGTTGAAAGTGCCGGACCGTTCCATCCGGCCCGAAGTGCTGCGGCCATTGCTCAAGGCCTGCCGGGAGAAACGGCGGCTGGACATCGAGTACGTGTCCTTCACAAGCCCAGAGCTGGAAGGCAGAACCATTGCGCCGCATACGCTGGTGTATACGGGCATGCGCTGGCATGTGCGGGCGTACTGCGAGAAGAACCGCAAGTACCGGGATTTCGTGCTGAGCCGTTTTCGCGGGGAGCCTGAGTTGCGCGATGAAATCACCGATAACGGCATCGAGCTGGACACCGAGTGGAATACCCAGATTGACGTAATCTTCCGGCCAGACGAGCGCCTGAGCCCGGCGCAGAAGGCGATCATCGAGGTGGACTACGGAATGACGGATGGGCAACTGGTGGTGCGCAGGCCGCAAGCGTTGGTGAAGTACGTTGTGCAGCGCTTTCAGATCAACCCGAATGTGCATGAGCCCAAGCCCGAGGCGCAACAGTTGGTGCTGGCCAATCGCACCGAGCTTCGCCCTTGGTTGTATTCGGATTGAGCCCGCAACCCCTCAGTCGCTATCCAGCTTGCTCAGGTCCTTTGCCGTGAAGGCTGCAGCCTGGCGCTTGTTGGCCACGCCAAACGGCACGTGCACCATGGGCAGGTCGCCGGCTGCCGAATACAGGTGGCTGCGCTGGTCATCGAAGAACATGTGCGGTTTCAGAATCCGCAGTACCCGTTCCTTTTCCATGCCGCCCAGGAAGAACGACTCATCCGGCGAAACCCCCCAGTTCTTCAAGGTGGTTACCACCCGTTCATGGGCCGGCGCGTTGCGCGCGGTGACGATGGCGATGCGCAAGATGCGCTGGTAGTCAGGGTCTTGCGCCAGCTTGCGGTCTTCAAGCTGGCGAATCAGCGACAGCTTGCGGTACAGGTCGGCCAATGGGCCCGGCTGATGGGGAATGGCCTTGCGGTCCTGCTCGTGGGCCTGGAAGTCATCGAGGTTGAGGTTCTGCTTGTAGACGCTTTCGGCCTCGTCATCGGCAATCACGCCATCGAAGTCGAAGGCCACCCTTAGCTCGGTGTCGATCTCGTCGTCGTAGATGCGCGTGGGAAGCACCAGCCCGGCCGGGTAATTGGCGTCGATGGCGCGTTGCACGTCACCTTCGTGGGCGCTGAGGAACAGTGAGGCATTGAACGCGGGAATGTACTCGTAGGGCGAGCGGCCGGACATGAACGCCGCACGGGTGATGTCCAGGTTGTAGTGCCTGATCGAGCGAAACACCCGCAGCCCGGTTTCCGGCGAGTTGCGCGAGAGCAGCACCACTTCCACCGGCAGTTGCTCGGGAAAGGCCTGGTTGATGCTCAGGAAGCGGCGGATGAATGGGAAGGCCACGCCCTTGGGGAACGGTACGTCGAGGTTCGCCTCCTGGTGCAGGCGGTAGGCTTCGACGCCTTCGGCCTGGTAGATGTCGTCGGAGACGGCCAGGTCGAACAGGGCGCTGGAGGCAACGCCGACAACCAGTTTATGCTCGATGGGGTAGGGCATCGCGGGCGTCTCCTGCGGCGCTTGGCAAAAGGTCGAGTGCCATCATACACGCCGCGTGCGTTTGGGCGTGACACTGGGTGACAGCCCCGCGATGCGCCTAAGTCAATTCATCCGTCCTTGAGCAACTGCTTGTACATGACGATGGTGCGTTCATCTCCATGCAACACCTCGCGCAGCTTCTGGTAGCCAAGCATTGAATAGAAGCCATTCGGCGGTAATGGAGGAGGGCACTCGCAAGCTACTCAGCCCGCTTGCGGTGGCGTGTTGCTCGATCACCTGCATGAGCTGGCGGCCAATGCCAAGGCCTTGATGATCCGGGCAGACGAACACGCTTCTGACCACATCGTTTTCAAGGCTGGCGGTCGCCACCACGTTCTCGTCGATCAGTGCCACGAAAACCTGGCGCTGAGTCAGCAGGGCGATGATGGCCGGCGCGCTGAACGAGGCCTCGACGCGAGCGATGGTACGCGCGTCGTAATCTGCGGCATTGCTGGTGCGCAGTGCGCTGATGATCACCTGGCTGATGGCGACGGCATCATTGGGTAGCGCTTGGCGAATGTAGCAATCCAATCGTGTATCTCCTCTCTGTGCAAGCGTATCCCCAGCTACAGGCTTCCCATCGCTTCACAACGCCTGAAAACGCCCCTCGAAATCGCTCGCCAGCTGTTCCAGCGTCACACTGCCCAGCCGCTCCAGCAATAGCGCCTGGGCCGCCTCGAAGGCATCGGTAAGCGCCGCATTCACCGCCTGTTCCACCAGGCAATGCGGGTGGTCGGTTGACAGGCCGATGGCAAAGATCGACGCACCGCCCAGCGCTTCATGGATATCCAGCAAGGTGATCTGCGCCAGAGGCCTGGCCAGCGTCCACCCGCCACGGTGCCCTTTCACAGAGCTTACATAGCCTTGCTCCTTGAGCAGCCCCATGGTCCTGCGCACCACCACTGGGTTGGTCCCAAGCATCTGCGCAAGGGTTTCGGAGGTGGACGGTTTGTCATGGCGGGCCATGTGGATCAGCACGTGCAGCATGCGGGACAGGCGGGTGTCGTTTCTCATCTGAGCGAGGTCTGGCCAGGGTAGGCTGCCAGCCTCACACGAAACATCAAAGGTTACAAGACCATTGACGGGTCACTATCATGTAACTTACGTTGTGTCATAAGTGACATGAGCGGGTCGTGAACCCGAGGAGAAAGACCAGATGTTCGACGTGATCATTGTCGGCGGCAGCTATGCCGGTATTTCTGCCGGCCTGCAGCTGGCGCGGGCGAGGCGCAAGGTGTTGGTGATCGACGCCGGTGTACGGCGCAACCGCTTTGCACGCAGCTCCCATGGCTTTCTGGGGCAGGATGGGCGTGACCCGGCGGTAATCGCCGATCAAGCACGCCAGCAGTTGCTGGCCTACCCCACGGTGCAATGGCTGGCGCGTTCAGCGGTGTCGGCGGCCAAGGAGGGCGACGGGTTCCGGGTCACGCTTGATAGCGCCGAGCAGTTCGGCGGCAGGCGCCTGATCCTGGCAACGGGCGTCGTGGATGAGCTGCCGGGCGTACCGGGCCTGGCTGAGCGTTGGGGCCATAGCGTCTTCCACTGCCCGTATTGCCACGGCTTTGAGCTCAACGGGGGCAAGATCGGCGTACTGGCGGCGTCGCCGGTGGCGATTCATCACGCCATGATGCTGCCCGACTGGGGGCCGACTACGTTGTTCCTCAATGGCGTGTTTGAGCCCGACGCCGAGCAATTGGCCCAGTTGGCAAGGCGAGGGGTGCAGGTAGAGCGCGAAGCGGTGGTGTCGATTGGTGGGGAGCGCGCCGCTGTCAGCCTGGCCAGCGGCCGGGTCGTCGAGCTGGCAGGGCTGTTTACCCAGCCGCATACGCAAATGGCCAGTTCGTTGCCTGCGCAGCTGGGGTGCGCCTTTGAGGAGGGGCCGATGGGGGCGTTCATCAAGGTGGATGCCATGCGCGAAACCAGTGTACCTGGCGTATTCGCCTGCGGCGATGCCGCAGTAGCGGCGGGGAATGTGGCTATCGCGGTGGGCGAGGGGGCGCGCACAGGCGGTGCCGCCCACCATTCGTTGATATTCCGCTAGTCGGCGGCGTGCTGGGCGAAGCGTTTGCGGTACTCCGCCGGCGTCACACCCACGTGCCGCACGAACGCCCGGCGTAAGGTGTCGGCATTGGCAAACCCGCACAAGGCAGCCACCTGCTTGGGTGGCTCGCGCCCACCCTCCAGCCGCGCCCGTGCAGCATTGACCCTGGCCAGCTCGACCCAGGCCGCCGGGGTCATGCCGACATCATGCTGGAACACCCGGGCGAAGTGCCTGGGGCTGAGCCCCACCCGGGCAGCCAGGCTGGCAATGTCGTGGGCCAGCGCCGGGTTGGCTGCAACGAAGCGCTGCAGGCCTTGCAGGGCTGAGCGCCCGACGGGTGAGGTGCCACCCTGGCGGCTGAACTGCAACTGCCCACCCGGGCGCTTGAAATACATCACCAGTTGCCCGGCCACTTGCCGGGCTACCTCCCGCCCCAGGTCTTCTTCCACCAGGGACAAGGCCAGATCCAGCCCGGCCGTCACCCCGGCTGCCGTGCGCAGCTTTCCGTCGTGCACCTGGATGGCATCGGCCTCCACCTGCACCAGGGGATAGCGCTCGGCCAGCGTCTGCGCTACGGCCCAGTGGGTCGTTACCCGGCGTGCGTCGAGCAAGCCGGCGGCAGCCAGCGCGAATGCCCCGGTGCACACCGACCCATAACGCCGGCAGGCGCCGGCACGCTGGCGCAGCCAGTCGAGGATACCGGGCCGCAAATACTGTTCGGCAGCGTTCGGGGTTCCGGCGATCAGCAACGTATCGAACGCTTCCAGGTCTTCGCCTATCCAGCCATCGGCCAGCAGGCGAGTGCCGGATGAGCTCACCAGCGGGCCGGGTTCGCACGCCAGCAACAACAGGCGATAGGCATCGTAGCCGACCTGGCGATTGGCCTCGGCAAATACGTCGAGCGGGCCGCAGGCGTCCAGCAGCTGAACGCCGGGCATCGCCAGAATGGCCAATGTCAGTGAGGGTGTTGGCATGTGGGTTCCAGGTATCGGACTGCAAGTCCGTATTACCGCGACAATGGCAGGATATGGCGTTATAAGTCAATTGAGGACATAGGTGCACGCCAGCAGACTGGGCAGGTCATTCACCCACCCAGGAGCGATCATGTCTTCATCCATTGCTGGTATCGCGCTGCCCGACAGCGCCATGGCCCGTGAAATCACCGAGCTTGTGCGTGACACGGCGTCCCCTCTGTTGTTTCACCATTCCAGCCGGGTGTTCTATTTCGCCGCCCTGACGGGAGAGCGGCTGGGGCTGAAGTACGACAGCGAGTTGCTGTACGCAGGCTGCATGTTCCACGACATGGGCCTGACCCACACCCACAGCAGCGCCTGTTGCCGTTTCGAAGTCGACGGGGCCAACGCTGCCCGCGACTTCCTCCAGCGCCACGGTGTCGACGAACGCGATGTCGAGCGGGTGTGGACGGCGATCGCCCTGCACACCACGCCCGGCATTCCTGAGCACATGCATCCGCTGATCGCGCTGGTGACCGCCGGGGTCGAAACCGATGTGCTGGGCCTGCACCATGACGGCCTCAGCCCGGCGCTGCGCGATGCGGTGGTGCAGGCGCACCCGCGCGGGGCGCAGTTCAAGGAGGCCATCATCCAGGCGTTCTACGAAGGGATTCGGCACAAGCCGCAAACCACATTCGGTAACGTCAAGGCCGATGTGATTGCGGACAAGGACCCGGCCTTCCGGCCGGGCAATTTCTGCAGTGTGATTCGCCAGTCGTGCTGGCCTGATTGACCGCGTTGGCACGGGCATGATCGCCACGGCACCGGGGTTGCCGGTGTTCGCGGGGCAAGCCCGCTCATGGAGCAAGTCATAACTATCTGAATTAAAAGAGAATCCTGTGGGAGCGGGCTTGCCCGCGAACACCGGCGAAGCCGGTGCCATCCACCTCATCGCCTGCTTCGCGGGCAAGCCCGCTCCCACAGGGGATTGCAGCCCGCAGGGCTGGGTGATCTCCTACAGGGCATCGCCTACAGCACTTGTGGATTCGCCACGTTGATCGGCGCCCCTTGGGCAAACGCCAGCACATTGTCGAACGCATCGCCAAAGTACAGCTCGTAGCCATTCTTCTCCACGTAGCCCAGGTGCGGTGTGCACAGCACGCGCGGGTGGCGCAGCAGGGGGTGGCTGGGGTCGAGTATCGGCTCCTGCTCGTAGACATCCACCGCCGCATAACCCGGCCGCCCGTTGTCGAGCGCCTGCAGCAGGGCGCCGGGGGCGATCAGCTCGGCGCGGCTGATGTTCACCAGCAGTGCGCTGGTTTTCATACGCGACAGGTCATCGCAGGTCACCCCGTGGCGGGTGCTGGGCGACAGGCGCAGGTTGAGGCTGAGGATATCCGACTCGGCGAAGAACGCCTCCCGCGAAGCCGCCGCCCGGTGCCCATCCGCCTCGGCCTTGGCGCGGCTGGCCTCGCTGCCCCACACCAGCACCGGCATATCGAAGGCCTGGGCATAGCGCGCCAGGCGTTGGCCGATCTTGCCGTAGCCCCAGATGCCCAGCACCTGGCCGGCCACCGCCTGGCCCAGGTTGACCTGCCAATCGCCCTGGCGGAACGCATCGATCGCCGGCACCAGCTGGCGCCGGGCGTTGAGCATCAGCGTCCAGGCCAGTTCCGCCGGCGCCACCGGTGAACCGCGCCCCTCGGTCACGACGATGCCGCGCGCCGTGCAGGCGTCCACATCCAGATGGCCGGCAACCTTGCCGGTCTGGCTGATCAGCTTGAGCTTCGGCAGCCGGTCGAGCAGGGCGGCGTCGATGCGCGTGCGCTCGCGGGTGAGTACCAGTGCCTCGGCATCGGCGAAGCGGCTGGCCAGTTCATCCAGCGAGGCCGGGCGCTGCTGGTGGAACACCTGGACCTCGTGGCCCGCCAGCTTGCTGAAGCAGTCGAGGGAGCGGATTACGTCCTGGTAGTCGTCGGGAATGGCGATGCGCATGGTGGTCGGCCCTGGTGGTGGGTTGGCGATGGGGCTGTTGTTGGGGCAGCAAAGTCAATGATGGCAGACAACGGCCAGATGCACTTCTGGAAGATGTGCGTTAGGAGACCTGTAGGAGCGGGCTTGCCCCGCGAACACCGGCTTTGCCGGTGCCATGCACCGCGTTGCCTGCTTCGCGGGGCAAGCCCGCTCCTACAGATATTTGATTGAACAAAGAACCCGGTGGGGTCAGGCGGGCCTGGCCCGGCGCTGAACGACACCGGCCAGGCACTTGAGTACCAAGCCCAGGACCACCGCCACCGCGGCACTGACGAAAATCGTCTCGTGCCCGGCGCCCTGTTGCTGCAGGGCCACGAAGGCCGGCGCCAGCGCCGCTGCGGCCACCTGCAGGATGCTGACCCAGGGCGTCAATGTACCCCGTGGGTCATTGGTGGTGATCGCCCCCATGTAATACGTCAGCGCCAGCACCCAGCCGAAGTTCATCAGCAGCAGCGCCAGGCACAGCCAGTTCGCATCCGGCGTGAAGCGCGCCAGCATGCCGATCGACACCAGCACCAGCACCGACCCCAAACCGATCATCGGCCCACGGCTCACCCGTGCGCCCAGCACGCTGGGCAATGCGCCGCCGGGCAAGCCGCCAAGAATCCCCAGGCCAAATGCCCAGCCCACGTCCACTGCGCCAATGCCGCGTTCGCGGGCCAGCTGGTCGACGAAGCCCCAAATGCAGTAGATCGCCAACTGCAGGCACAGCATCCCCAGCAAGGCATAACGGCCCAAGGTTGCCGAGCCGAGCCCGCTGCCTGCCACCTCAGCTGGCGCCTCACGGTGCAGCCG
Organism: Pantoea sp. Ap-967; assembly: GCF_011752565.1. GTDB lineage: Bacteria > Pseudomonadota > Gammaproteobacteria > Pseudomonadales > Pseudomonadaceae > Aquipseudomonas. Next base: position 35,359 of record NZ_VWXK01000001.1, on the reverse strand, counting down.
ATGCGGAATGGCCAGCGCCGCCAGGGCAATCAGCACGAACCAAAACCCCAGGGTCGCCACCGCGCCACGGTTGCCGAGCTGCTCGGCCAGCTGCGGCAGGCAGGTGGCATACAGGGCAAAGACGGCGGTCTGGATCAACAACGACAAACCGTAGGAGCGGTCTTGCCCGGGCAAGCGCCCCAGCCCACTGACCGCCCCGGCATACAGCACGCCGGCCGCCAGGCCACAGGCCAGGCGGCACAGCACCAGCGCGCCCAGCGAGCTCAGCGCGGCACTGGCCAGGTTCAGCGCCAATGCTGCCAGCGCCGCGCCAAGGTAAAGGCCGCGCCCGCCGAAGCGGCGCCCCAACACAGGCAGCAGCAGGCAGCCCAGCAGGGTGCCGGTCATTTCGCCGGACAGGACCCAGCCTTGCTGGCTCAGGTTCAGGCCGAGCCGTTCGGCCACCAGGCCGATGAAGATCGGTTGCACGCCAATGATGATCAAGGCCGTGGCGGCTATGTAGATCAGCGCGGCACGCAGCAGCAGGGTGTTGTTATTGTTGTGCATGGCAATTTTCCGGGTGAAGCAGGGCGGTCAGGGTCAGGCGTGGGGGAGGGTGCCTGCGTCGTGGGTGATGCGGCCGTTCATCAGGGTTAGCGCCACGTCGGTCTTGCCGATCTGGTAGCGGTCGAGTTCGAACAGGTCCTGCTCAAGAATGATGATGTCGGCGCGCTTGCCAGCGGTGATCGAGCCGATCTCCTGTTCCAGCCCCAATTGGTAGGCACCGTTGAGGGTGTAGGCGGCAATCAGCTGCGGGATGCTCAGGCGCTCGTCGGCATCGGGCATCACCGGCGCGTTGGGCTCGCCGCTGAGCTGGCGGGTATGGCCCGACTCGATGTGCTCCACCGGCTTGTGCTGGCAGCGGCATTGGCAAACCAGCCCGTCCATGCCGATCGACACGGTTACGCCTTGGTCGATGAAGGTGCGGAACTTGTACATCGAGGCCCAGCGCTTGAACCCGTACGACTGCTGGATCGCCTCGGCGTAGGCATCGACCACGCCCCATTGCAGCTGGGTGTTGGCCATGACGCCGATGCGCCGGAAGCGCGGGATGTCGTCGCTGTGGGTGAGGAAGGCGTGGGTGATCACGTGGCGGCGATCACGGGGTGGGTTGTGGGCGAAGGTGCGTTCGAACACGTCCAGCGCCATGCGCACGGCGCCGTCGCCCACGGCATGCACCATCACGTCGATGCCGGCGGCGTCGGCGGCGCGCACATGGCGCTCGAACACCGCCTCGGGCATGGTCGTGGCGCCGCAGTGGGGTTTGTCGCAGTAGGGTTCGAGCAGGAATGCCGTGTGGTTCAGCTCGGTGCCGTCGAGCATCAACTTAAGGGTTTGCGCCTTCACCAGCGGTGAGTCGTAGCGGCTGCGCAGGTCTTGCAGGATGGGCAGCGGATCATCCTCGGTGCCCATGTTGATGTAGCTGCCGACCACGCGCAGCTTCAGGCGTTGCTCGCGCTCCAGCTGCTGCAGGGTTTCGTACAGCAGCGCCTGGTCGCCTGCCGGGTCGAGGAAGCCTGCGTCAAACACCGTGGTAATGCCGGCGGCCACCAGTTTTTCCTGCCAGAAGGGAATCGAGCGCAGGTACAGGTCGATACCGGTCGGCAGGTAGCCGGCTTCGCTCAGGCGCTGCATCAGCAGCGAATAGGCCGCGCAGTCGACGATCACCCCTGTCGGCTCGCCGCTGACCGGGTCTTTCTCGAACCAGCTGGCGCCTTCCTCTACGGGTGGGGTGTCGCGGTCGATGCCGGCAGCAGTCAGCGCGTAGGAGTTGACCCACATGGTGTGGTAGTCGGTGGACAGCAGGCACACCGGCTTGTCTGGGCAGATGGCATCGAGCGCTTCGCGGCGCAGCAGCTCGGGTGGCATCAGCGGCTGGATCCAGCCCATGCCGGTAATGGCCTTTTCCTGCGGGTTGGCGTCCACATAGCGCTGCAGCAGGGCCAGCACCTGCTGTGGGTCTTCATGGTTGACCAGGGCCTGGAAGGCGAACGCAGTGCTGGAGAAGTGCCAGTGCGATTCGACGAAGCCGGGCAGCACCAGCTTGCCGCCCGCGTCGATCAGGCGCGTGGCGCCGGTGGCGTAGGCCATGACACGGGCGTGGTCGCCCACGCAGAGAATGTGCTCGCCTTGTACGGCGACGGCATCGGCCCAGGGCCGGTGCGGGTCCACGGTGTAGATGCGGGCGTTATGGATGATGAGGTCTGCTGCGGTGCTCATGGCGGCTCCCTGGGTCAAAATGCCGCGCTAGTGTTGTGTCGGTTAAAAACTTTAGTCAATAAAATATTTTTGTGAATTGGCTTTGCTGTATGCTGGGCAGCGAATTCACAAGACAGGGGGCGATGTGAGCGGATTGCGCGAGCAGCAGAAGGCGATGCGCCGGGAAACGATCAGCCGTACGGCGCTTGGCCTGTTCGAAGCCCAGGGCTTCCAGACCACGACCATGGAGCAGATTGCCCGCCTGGCGGCGGTGTCGGTGCCGACGGTGTTTGCCTATTTCGGCAGCAAGCAGGAAATACTGCTGGAGAAGCTGCGCGAGGCTGACCACCGTGCGGTGGCACAGGTGCGCCAGCGGCTGGCGGAGTTCGACACTGCCCTGGATGCCCTGTGCTGTTACGAGGCGCACCTGACCGAGTACGCCTTCGAGGTGCTACCGGCGCCGCTGTGGCGGGAAATCCTTCCACCGCTGTTGCCGTTGCTGGGCCCCCACCAGCAGGAGGTGCCGCAGGCGTATAAGCGGGTCAACGATGCGCTGGTGGCGGAGTTGGTGCGCCTGCTGCAGGACCTGTGTGACAGCGGCCAGCTGCGCCCTGACCTGGATGTGGCCTATGCGGCATTCCTGATCAATGACTACGGCCATTTGCAGCTGTTGCGCCTGTGCAATGCCGAGCCCCTGGAGCTGGCGGGGCACCGCGAGGAGGTGCGGCGGTTCATGGCCTTCCTGCTGAGCGGCATGCAAGGGGGACGGTAGTTCCCGCACTCTCTGTAGGAGCGAGCGTAGCTCGCGATGGGGCGCGCAGCGGCCCTAGGATTTGAGCTTCGCGGCCGATAACGCCGGGGCTGCTCTGCAGCCCATCGCGAGCTTCGCTCGCTCCTACAGGGAGGCCTCGTTCAATCAGGCCCCTGCGCCCAACGGCCACCCTTGGTGATGCTCCACCAGAAAATCCACGAACACCCGCACCCGTGCCGGCATCGTCGGCCCACCGACGAACACCACATGCAACGGTTCCTGGTCCCCCGGGTTGTAGTCTTCGAGCAACGCCACCAACTGGCCGCTTTGCAAGGCATCGGCCACGGTAAACAGCCCGATCCGCGCCACCCCCGCACCCAGCAGGGCCAATTGCGCCAGGGCCTCGCCGCTGCTGCATTCGATATTCCCGGCCACCTTCAGCGAAAAGCCCTCGCCATCGCGGCTGAACGGCCAGTCCATCGCCGCCCTTCGGAAGTTGAAGCGCAAACAGTTGTGCCGCGCCAGGTCTTCCGGCACCTGCGGCGTGCCGCAGCGCTCCAGGTACTGCGGCGACGCCACCACCACCTGCCCAGTATGGCCGATGCAGCGCGCGCTCAGCGAGCTGTCGGGCAACACGCCGAAACGCAGCGCGACATCGGCCTGGCCGCCGTGAATGTCAACGATCTCGTCGCTCAGGGTCAGGTCCACCAGCACCTGCGGGTAACGCGCGCTGAACGCCGTCAGCAGCGGCACCAGGGTCAGCCGGCCATGGCCCAGCGCCGCGCTCACCCGTAGCCGTCCGCGTGGCACGCCCTGGTCGGTGATCGCTTCTTCGACTTCAACCAGGTCCGCCAGAATGCGCCGCGCCCCACGCAGGTAGGCCTCGCCTTCGGTGGTCAGGGTAATCGCCCGGGTGGTGCGCAACAGCAAGCGGGTGCCCAGGCGCTGTTCGGCGCGGGCAATGATGCGGCTGACCGCCGACGGCGTCAGCCCCAGTGCCCGCGCTGCGGCCGACAGGCTACCGGCATCCACCACCTGGGCGAACACCTCCATTTCTCCAGAGCGGCCGTTGTAATCCATTTGTGCCTCATACGCAAAGGTGATTGCCGAAAAAGCGGTCTAGTGCGTTCAAGGCGCTGATCGTAGCATTCCCGTCATAGATAAGGAGCTTTCCCCATGCGTATAAATCCCCCTCTCGTGGCGCTGGCCATCGGTGCCTTCGGCATCGGCGTCACTGAATTCGCCCCCATGGGCATGTTGCCCAGCATCGCCGCCGACCTCGGCGTGTCGATTCCCGCTGCCGGCCTGCTGGTCAGTGCCTACGCCGTTGGCGTGCTGATCGGCGCGCCATTGATGACCCTGGCCACCGGCAAGGTTCCGCGCCGTTACCTGCTGATCGGCCTGATGGCGATCTTCACCCTGGGTAACCTGCTGTCGGCGCTGGCCAGCGACTACCAGAGCTTGTTGGTTGCGCGCATTGTCACGTCGCTCAACCATGGCGCGTTCTTTGGTGTCGGCTCGGTAGTGGCGGCCAGTGTGGTGCCGCCGGAGAAAAGGGCCGGGGCGGTGGCCGCGATGTTCATGGGCCTGACCTTGGCCACCATCGGCGGCGTTCCCCTGGCCACCTGGTTCGGTGAATTGTTCGGCTGGCGCACGGCGTTCTGGGGCATTGCCGGCCTTGGGTTGGTGGCCATGGTGTCGCTGTGGTTTGCGCTGCCCGACCTGCCGCTGCCCAAAAGCGGCGGGGCGATGGCCGAGATCCGTGTGCTGGGCCGTGGGCCGGTGTTGGCGGCGCTAGCGCTGACGGTGGTCGGCTCCAGTGCGATGTTCACCGTGTTCACCTATATCGCGCCGATTCTGCACAGCCAGGCCCAGGCCTCGACCCCCTTCATCACCGCCATGCTGGTGCTGTTCGGCATCGGCTTGACCCTGGGCAACCTGTGGGGCGGCAAGGCGGCGGACCGTTCGATCGAACGAACCCTGCTGGTTTCCCTGGCGGTGTTGGTCGCGGTGTTGCTGGTGTTTCCGGCGACCTTGGGCGGCTCACTGCCGACCGCGGTGGCGATCCTGGTGTGGGGTATTGCCAGCTTCGCCCTGGTGCCGCCGCTGCAAATGCGCGTGATGGAAGCCGCCAAGGACGCACCGAACCTGGCGTCGGCGGTGAATATCGGGGCGTTCAACCTGGGTAACGCGATTGGCGCGGCGCTGGGTGGGGCGGTGATCAATGCGGGGCTGGGGTATCCAGCCGTGTCGTATGCCGGTGCCGGGATGGCGATGCTGGGGCTGGTGTTGACCTTGGCCTGGCGTGCGCGGCCTGCAGTGGCTGTAGGGCCGAGCGCCGCTTAGCGGCGCATCGCGAGCTGCGCTCGCTCCTACCGGGGATCATGCATGCATACGCCGCCCCCGTAGGAGCGAGCGCAGCTCGCGAATGGCCCGCAAAAATAACCCCCCTTGGCTCCGTCACTCTGCGTAAATTATAATAAGTCCCATTTACGCCGCCCCTCGCCGAGCCGCCCTCCCATGATCGACACCGCGTCGCCCTCGCAGCCCACCCTGCCGGCCCTGTACCGCGAGCACCGCGGCTGGCTGGAGGGCTGGCTGCGCCGGCGCCTGGGCAATGCCTGGGATGCCGCTGACCTCAGCCAGGACACCTTCCTGCGCGTGCTTGCCAGCCCCCAGCCCCTGGCAGACATTCGCGAACCCAGGGCCTACCTGCTTACCATCGGCAAGCGCCTGCTGTGCAACTTCCACCAACGCCGCAGCCTCGAACAGGCCTACCTCGATGCCCTGGCGCAATTGCCCGAGCAAAGCCTGCCTTCTCCCGAACAGCGCTGGATCCTGCTGGAAACCCTGCACGCCCTCGACGAACTGCTGGACGGCCTCAAGGCCCCCGTGCGCAAGGCCTTTCTCTGGAGCCAGCTTGAAGGCCTGGGCTACGCCGAAATCGCCGAACGCCTGGCCATTTCCGAACGCACCGTCAAACGCTACATGGCCCAGGCCTACGAGCATTGCCTGCTGGCGCAGCTGTAATGCCCGCGCAACCCGCTGATGCACGCGCCGTAGTACGCGCGGCTGCCCGCTGGCTGGCACTGCTGGAGTCAGGTGGGGCCAGCCCGGCAGACCTTGAGCGCCTTGCCCAATGGCGTGCCAGCAGCAGCCAACACGAGAACGCCTGGCAGCAGGCGCAATTGCTGCGCCAGCGCTTCGCCGACCTGCCCGGCGAGCTGGCCATGGCCACCCTCGACCGCCCGCAGCCCAGCCGCCGAGCCTTGCTCAAGCAGGCCCTGGGGGTTGCCGCACTGGTGCCGACGGCCTGGTTGCTGGGCCGGCAGTTGCCGCTGGAGGCCTGGCGCGCCGACGTGCACACCGCCGTGGGCGAGCGCAGGCAGCTGACCTTGAGCGATGGCACCCGCCTTCAGCTGAACACCGACAGCGCCGTCAACATCGACCTCGCCGCCCAGCGCATCACCCTGGTGCGCGGAGAGGTGGCGGTGGACGTACCCACTGCCGTCAGCCTTGCGCTGCAGGTGCCGTATGGCCAGGTCACGCTCAGCGGCGCCGAGGTTTGCGTGCGCCTGTTCGATGAGTCCTGCCGGGTGTCGGTGGCCGCAGGTAGGGCGACCGTGCAGCCCGGGCGCGGTGCTGCAACCACCTTGCAGGCAGGCCAGCAGGCCAGCTTGCGGGCAACCGGCCTTGGCCCGGTCAAGCCCTTGGACGAACTGCTGCTGGGCTGGCGCGAGGGCGTACTGCGCCTGGATGACCGGCCCCTGGTCGACCTGCTGCTTGAGCTGCGGCGCTACCGGCCCGGCCTGTTGCGCTGGGCACCGGAGCTTGCGCAGTTGAAAGTGACCGGCACCTTCCGCCTCGACGACACCGACCGGGTGCTGGCGCTGCTGGCGGCCAGCCTGCCCGTGGAGGTGCATGCACGCACCCGTTACTGGGTAACACTGGCCCCGCGAGAAAAGCGTGCCTGAGTGTGTCCCCTTTTTTTTTCTCACCGGTCATTACCGGTAGAAGAACACAAGGGGAGCCGTCTTCAATGCCAGCCGTAACACCATTCCGCCTGATCCCGCTCGGGTTCGCGATCAGCCTTTGCCTGCACGCACCTGCCTGGGCAGACCAACAAGCCCGCCGCCATTTCGAAGTGCCCGCCGCCAGCCTGGGCGCGGTACTTACCCGTTTCGCTGACCAGGCCGGTGTCAGCCTGTCGCTGGACCCGGCGCTGGTCAGCGGCCAGCAGAGCACTGGCCTGTCTGGCAACTACAGTGTCGAGGAAGGGTTCCTGCAACTGTTGCGCGGCAGCGGCCTGCGCCTGCAGCCGGTGGGCGAGGGCGCCTATACCCTGGTGCCGGCCGCGCACGGTGCCGGCGCCCTGGAAATCGCCCCGACCACCATCGTCGGCGGCCAGGCCCCTGGCAGTGATGCCCAGCCCTACGCCGGTGGCCAAGTCGCGCGCAAGGGCTCGCAGGGGCTGCTCGGGGCTCGCGACTTCATGGAAACGCCGTTCAGCATCACCACCTACACCAGCGACCTGGTGAAGAACCAGCAAGCCCGCACCCTGGGCGACCTGATTGGCGCCGACCCGTCGGTGCGCGCCACCAACCCGGCAGGCGGGCGCTTCGAGCAGTTCACCATTCGGGGTTTCAGCCTGTTCAACACCGATGTGTCCTACAACGGCCTGTACGGCATCCTGCCTACCTATTCCATCGACATGGAAATGGCCGACCGCGTCGACATCATCAAGGGCCCCAGCCAGCTGATCAACGGTATCTCGCCGCGGGGCAGCGTCGGCGGTGGCATCAACGTGGTGCCCAAGCGTGCCGGTGACACGCCGATCACCGAGTTCACCGGCAGTTATGCCTCAGGCAGCCAGGTGGGCGGAGCGGTGGACATAGGCCGGCGCTTCGGCGAAGGCGAGCAGTTCGGCTTGCGTTTCAATGGCGTGAAGCAGGCCGGCGATACCGAATGGGACCACCAGCGCGTCGACCGCCAGATGGCCGTGCTGGGCCTGGACTTTCGTGGTGAGCGCTTGCGCCTGTCGGCCGACCTGGGCCACACCGAGCGCGACACCGATGCCCCCCAGGAGCGCGTGTTGGTAGGGGCCAACGCCCAGGTGCCGAGTGCCAACCACGTGCGCCACAACTATGCCCAGGCCTGGAGCAAGGCGCGCACCGAGGACACCTTCGGCGCGTTCAATGCCGAGTACGACATCAGCGATTCGCTGATGGCCTACGGCGCGGTGGGGGCGCGCAAGAGCAACCACGACTTCCTCCGGCACAATGTGTCGGTGGTCAACGATGCCGGCGATTTCACCGTGCAGCCTCGCGACTTCACCCGCGACGAGTCGGTACGTACCGCCATGGCGGGGCTGCGCAACTGGTTTCATACCGGGCCTGTCAGCCATGAACTGAACCTCGCCGCCACCTACTTCTACATGGACTTCACCAACGGTGGCGCTCGCTATGCGTCGGCGCCGAGCAACCTGTACCAGCCAGTCGCCACGCCCACGCCCGGCACGCCGACCCGTACCGATGCCAAGGTGTACACCGAGAACCGTTTTTCCGGCGTCGCCCTGGCCGACACCCTGGGCTTTTTCGACGACCGCCTGCTGTTGACCCTGGGGGCCCGCTGGCAGCGTGTTCAGGTGGATGACTGGAGCAATGGGGTGAAAGGCGATACCGCCTATGACGAGGAAAAGGTGTCGCCTTCGGGCGGTGTGCTGCTCAAGGTCACCGAGCAACTGTCACTCTACGCCAACTACATGGAAGGCCTGAGCCAGGGCAAAATCGCCCCGTCGACCTCGGTCAACGAAGACCAGGTATTCCCGCCTTTCATCAGCCGCCAGGTTGAGGTGGGCGCCAAGTATGACTTTGGCCGCGTCGCCGTCACGGCCAGTGCCTTTCGCATCCGCCAGCCAGCCTACGAAACCAACGCTACCTCGCGGGTGTTCGGCCCCAACGGCAAGCGCGACAACCGCGGTATCGAGCTGAGCCTGTTCGGCGAGCCGCTGGACGGCGTGCGCGTGCTGGGTGGGGTGATGTATATCGACAGCAGGCTGACCGACACCGTCAACGGCGCCTTCGACGGCAACCGCGCCCCGGCCACGCCCGAATACAACGTCAACCTGGGCGCCGAGTGGGATGTGCCCGGGGTCAAGGGGCTGACGCTGACCGCCCGTGGCATTCACTCAAGCTCGCAGTACCTGGACCAGGACAACAGCAAGCAGATCGATGGCTGGGAACGCTTCGACGTTGGCGCGCGCTATGCCTTCAAGGTCGACAGCACCCAGGTGACCCTGCGGGCCAGCGTCGAGAATGTGCTGGATGAGCGCTACTGGGCCTCGGCGGGGGCCTCGGATGACAGCGAGCCAGGGCTGACATTGTCGACTCCGCGAACCTACCTGCTGTCGGCCACGCTTGGCTTCTGAATTGCGCGCCACCCCCTGGTAGGAGCGAGCAGAGCTCGCGATGGGTCGCGCAGCGGCCCCAGGGCTTCAGCTTCGCGGCTAACAACGCCGGGGGCTGCTGTGCAGCCCATCGCGAGCTGCGCTCGCTCCTACCGGGAGCTGCGTCGGCGTTTGGAAGTGGGGCAGGGCAAACCGTTGCGCCCGTGGGCAAGGTAGCCCGGGCGCGCACGGTGATCGAAGAAGCCCTACCCAGTATCCGTATCCTGCCCTCAGGAAAGGCGCGCCGTGCTCACGGTGATGAAGCCCTTGTTCTGCACGGCAATGCGGATCACCGTCTCGTCGGCCGGGGCCTTTCGCTTGCGCTTGATGCACACGCCTTCCAGGGCAACCGCCTTCATGTGATGGCTGATGGCGCGCCCGCAGGGGTCGAAGAACATCTCGCTGGCCAGCAGCTCGATGCGCTCCACCAATTGCCGGGTGTGCTCGTCGGTGGCGCAGAAAAACATCACCCCGGACAGGTGCGGGTCGCCGTCGGGGTTGCAGACTTCATGGGCCATCAATTCGCGCAGGGTGCTGCGCAGTTCGGCGGTGGTGTGGGTGTGTGGGTGCATGCGCAGCCTCCTCAGAATCGCGAGTACCGAGCATGTGAGCACCGGCCTAGCGCGACAAGTAAGATGCGTCCGTGCTTGCCGTGGGAAATGTCCGAGCGTAGAGCACAGGGGCCGTCGAAGTATTGATACGGCACAAGGCTTGGGCAGATTTGCACGCCGACCGGGGAGGGCCTTTAACCGTGGCCTGCGTATCCCTCATAAAAGCGTGCTTCCCTGCGCCTCGCCAGTCACGGATAATCGCCGAAATCCAAAAAATACTCCGTGAGCCCCCATGAGCAACCCCGTAGCCCCCCTCAGCCAGCCTGAACCCTCGGCTACGCGCCAACCGCGTAAGAACAACCCCGAGAAAACCCGCGAGGACATCCTCCAGGCCGCGATCAACGAATTCGTCCAGCAAGGCCTGGCGGGCGCCCGCGTGGACGCCATCGCCGAGCGCACCGCCACCTCCAAGCGCATGATCTACTACTACTTCGGCAGCAAGGAGCAGCTGTATGTCGAGTGCCTGGTCAAGCTCTACGGCGATATCCGCAAGACCGAACAGAGCCTGGACCTTGAATCGCTGCCGGCCGAACAGGCCATCTGCCGCCTGGCCGAGTTCACCTTCGACCACCACGACCGCAACGTCGATTTCGTGCGCATGGTCTGCACCGAGAACATTCACTACGGCGAGTACGTGAAGAAATCCCCGGAAATTCGCGAAATGAGCAGCCTGGTGCTGGACGCCCTGGGCAGCACGCTCAAGCGTGGCGTGGAGGCGGGGGTGTTCCGCCCAGGGATCGAGGTGATCGACCTGCACATGCTGATGAGCTCGTTCTGCTTCTACCGGGTGTCCAACCGCCACACCTTCGGTGACATCTTCCAGATCGACCTGGCCGCAGACGAGGTCAAGCAGCGCCACCGGCAGATGATCTGCGACGTGGTGCTGAGCTACATCCGCGCCTGAACCCGCCTATTCGCCCAGCCGTTGCTCACGCGACGGCGGGTAGCCGAAGTAGGCCGCATAGCACTTGCTGAAGTGCGACACCGAGACGAAGCCGCAGGCCACTGCCACCTCCATCACCGACAGGTCGGAGTATTGCAGCAGGCGGCGGCTTTTGGTGATGCGCAGCTCCATGTAGTAGCGCCGCGGCGAGGTGCCCAGCTGGGCCTGGAACAGGCGGTCGATCTGCCGCCGCGAGCGGCCACTGTAGGCCGCCAGCTGGTCGAGGCTCAGGGTTTCCTCAAGGTTGTTTTCCATCAGCTCGACGATGGTGCGCAGGTGCAGGCTCATGGACTTCTTGGCGCCGGGGCCGACCTGGCGGTAGCGCGCGCCCGAGAACGAAAGAATTTCTTCAACGCCTTCGGCCAGGCCGTCGCCGTACAGGCGCCGCACCAGGCCGAGCATCAGTTCCATGGCGCCATTGGGGCTGGCGGCGCTCAGGCGGTCGCGGTCGAGGGTGAAGCTGGCCGGGGTGATGCGGGTTTGCGGGCTGCGCTCGGACAGGCTGGCGCGTTGCTCGGGGTGAATGCTGCAGCCGTAGTCGTCCAGCACACCCGCGCGGCCGAGGAACCAGGCGCCATTCCACAACCCGCCCAGGGCCATGCCGTGGGCGGCGCAGTCGTCCAGCAGGCGGTCGAGTTCGGGGTACTTCAGCGGGGTTCGCAGGCCGCCGCAGACAATCAGCAAGTCAAGTTCCCGGAGTTCTTCGGCGGATAACTCGGTGGCGACCAGTTCCAGGCCCAGGTCGCTGAGCACGCGGTCGCCGTTCAGCGACAGCGGCGTGAAGCGGAAGCTGTCGGCGCGCAACAGGTTGGCGGTAACCAGCACGTCCATGGCCACGGTGAAGCTGGCCATCGAGAAATGCTCAAGCAGAATGAAGTCGACCCGATAGGGGGCTTCGGGGCTGCCGGCGCCGGCCTTGAGCCGCAGCATGTTGCTGGTGCTGGTCTTCTTGCTGAACTGACGTGGGGTGGGCACTCTGAACTCCGCTTCCTGGCTGGCCCGCAGAGTGTGGCGGGAGCGTGCGGGAAAGACAATCACCCGTGGGTGCGTGTCGTATTGCAGGTCGCGTTGAGGCAAGTGGCAAATCGAAGTCGCAAGGCAAGCCCACCCCTGTAGTAGGAGCGGGCTCGCCCCGCGAAGAGGCGCGCACGGTCAGGCCAGGAAATCGGCAAACGCCTTGTCCTGCTCCAGCACGAACGGTAGTTTCTCGAACAGCAGCGCCAGGTCGACACCCTCGAACAGCGGCCCCCCCAAGGCGTCGTGCGCCTCATCGGTTGGCCCGCCATGCTGCTCCAGCGCATCGCACACTTCCATGGCCTGGGCAATCACCCGTGCATAGGGCTGGCCGTCCGGGGCCTGGTGCGGTTGGGCCTGGTAGCGGATGGCCGTAAGGATGGTCAGCGGCAGGTTCCAGCGTTTTGCCAGTTCCGCGCCCACCTCCGGGTAGCCGAAGCCCAGTTGCTGGGTTTCGCTGGCCGCGCGGCTGGTGGTGCCACTGGCGCCTCTGATGCGTGCGGCGTAATCCGGCGCGCCGGTTTGGATCAACAGTTCGCCGATGTCGTGCATCACCCCGCAGGTAAACGCCACTTCACCGTCAAGCCCGGCCTGGCGCGCCAGCAGGCGGCTGATGCTGGCGACCTGGAAGCTGCGGCCCCAGAACTGCTTGAGGTTGAACCCCGGCGCCGACTTGAACGCCCCGGTCACCGCCGAGGCCAGCACCAGCGTGCGCAGCACGTTGAAGCCCAGGCGCATGGCGGCGTCCTCGATGCTGGCCGACTCGCGTGCTCCCTTGAAGCGTGCCGAGTTGGCCAGGCGCAGTACCTTGGCAGCGATCACCGGGTCCCGTTCGATGCTGCGCGCCACCTTTTCGAGGCTTTCGTTGGGGTTGTCGAATTGCTGGACCAATTCCAGGGCGACCTGGGGGATGCTGGGAAGACTGTGCAGCTCTGCAAACAGCGTAGAGATATCCATGGCTAGGCGCTCTTCGTCCGGTGGAGAACTTTAAGATAGGCAATTTTTCGCCGTCTGCACGCCGGTTTACGCCTGCCTTGATCCTGCTGGGCGCGGCAAATCCGAATGAACCCTCGCCGTTTGCTATAACCATAGTAATGACACGCCAACGGGAGAGTGCTCATGGAAATCGGAACGATCTGGATCATGGTGGCAGCCTTGGTCATCTTGCTGGAAATCTTCGCCATCTGGCACATCATCGGCAGCGAACGTCGGGCCGAACGCAAGATGCTGTGGATCGTGTTCGTGGTCTATGCGCCGTTCCCGGGATTGTTGTTCTGGATATGGCGCGGGCCGCGGGCGGTGAAGGGCAGGGCGGTGCTGCACGAAAAGTGAAGGCTCGGCATCAGGCGCACAGCGCCTGATGCGCATTGGGTTTACTCAGGCAGGATGTTCAGCTCCATCGCCGGGGCCAGGCCGCTGACCAGCAGGCTGCTCTTGAACGCCACGTGTTTGTCCACCGCCAGCTCCTTGAACGCCTTGCGGATGCCGTTGCGTACCAGGGTACGCGCTTCGCGGCGCTTGGTTTCGCTGTCGCCGGGCGCCAGGGTCACCTCGCCAAGCAGGGTGGTTTCGATATGCTCGACCGTGTCCCAGCCCATTTTGTTGCGCATATGGCTGCGGGCTTTTTCGGCGTGGGGCTCGTCCTGGTGGGTGAGCGGGTTGATGGTGTAGGAGAGTTGGAAGGAGTAAGACTTGCTCATAGTGGTTCCTTTACAGTGCGGTAATTGGCCTCCGTGCCGGAACCTGCACTGTACGAGGCCAGGGGGCCTGTGCCTACAGACGCGGTGTTGAAGCGCACAGGCGCCGGCTGCGAAATTTCCTACAACTGGCCTTGACCTCGACTTAACTCAAGGTCCCAGACTCGGGCGCTCAATCACACCAAGGAGCGTCCCATGACCCAGGTTTTCCAACTGTCCAACCCGCCGGGGCTGTACGACCCCAGTGGCAATGCCTATTCCCATGTGGCCGAAGTCACTGCCGCCAGCCGGCTGCTGTATGTCGCCGGGCAGGGCGGTGAGGATGCCCAAGGGCGGCTTTCGCCAGACTTCGGCGAGCAGGCGCGCCAGGCGCTGGCCAATGTGCAGGTGGCACTGGCGTCGAAAGGGGCCGAGCTGTCCCAGGTGTTCAAGTTGACCTTGTTGATCGTTGACCACAGCGAGGCGCGGTTGCGGGCCTGGGTGGCGGAGGCGGACCGGGCCTGGGGTGGGCACATGAAACCGACCTGCACCTTGATCCCGGTGCCGCGCTTGGCGCTGGATGGAATGCTGGTGGAGATCGAGGCGGTGGCGGCTATCGTGTAAGGCAAGGTCGGCCTCATCGCGAGCCAGGCCCTGCACGTTCCCCGTAGGAGCGAGCGCAGCTCGCGATGCGACCTGACAGGCACAAACATCATAGAATGGCACTTTGACCCCGAGCCACCCCCATGCCCCCCATCGAGCTGCTGCAAACCACCCCCGACCAGGCCGAACTGATCCGCAACCTCTACCAGTTCTACGCCTATGAATCCTCCGACTGGGAGCAAGAGGACGTGGAGGTGGACGGCCGTTTCTATATCCACGAAGACCATCTGCAGCGTTACTGGCACAGCCCCGGCTGGAGTGCCAACCTGGTGCTGGTCGATGGTTTCATCGCCGGTTTCGTGCTGGTCGAGGGCTGCGAACTGCCTGGTATCGACGCGTTGGAGCTGGCCGACCTGTTCATCCTCAAACGCTATCGCCGCCAGGGCATCGGCCGCGCCGTGGCGCAGGAATTGTTGGCCAGCCCCGGCGACTGGCTGCTGCGCTGCTATGCCCAGGACCCCGTAGCAGCAGCCTTCTGCAGGGCGGCAGTGGCCGGCTTGCTGCGCCCGGTGCAGCAGGTGGTGCTCGACGATGACCCGCAACTGCTCACCTTCCGCATCACCTCGGCCTTGCACTGACGTTCCAGTAAAATACTGTGAACCACTTCACAAAATACGCTCACCCGGCATAATGCCAGCACCGCTTTTCAAGACCCGGCCGCGCTGGCACGGGGTTCTTATTCGTGCACGCCGCAGGTTCAGGTAAATTTCATGTCGCTAGTCGCAAGCCCCGACATCATGTACCGGCTGTTGATCCAGAGCGTGGTGGACTATGCCATCTACCTGCTCACCCCCGAGGGTATTGTCGCCAACTGGAACCCGGGCGCCCAGCGCGCCAAGGGCTACCGCGCCGAGGAAATCGTCGGCCAGCATTATTCGCTGTTCTACAGCGAGGCCGAGCGCGCCGCCGGGCTGCCCGCGCAGAACCTGGAGCAGGCCCGCAGCACCGGCCGCTTCGAAGAAGTCGGCGCACGCCTGCGCAAGGACGGCACGGCCTTCCATGCCCATGTGGTGATCGAGGCCGTGCGCGATGACCACGGCCAGCTGGTGGGCTTTGCCAAGGTCACCCGTGACATCTCCGAACGCCGCCGACAGGAGCTCGAACTGCTGCAGGCCAAGGAGCTGGCCGAGCAATACAGCCAGGAAATGGCCAACCTGTCGCAGTTCCTCGATTCGGTGATTGCCAACATCCCCGCCAGCGTCATCGTCCAGGACCTGCAAAGCCAGCGCATCCTGCTGGCCAACCAGCAGGCCGAGCGCCTGTTCGGCGGGCGTGGCAAGCCGATGATCGGGCACACCCCAGGCGAGTGCCTGGCACCGGCTGCCGCCGACTACCTGGAAACCCAGCTCAGCCGCGGCGCCCGCAGCACCAAGGGCTTTGCCGCCGAAACCCGGGTCGACACCGCCTGTGGCCCGCGCACCCTGCGCAGCCGCGCCCTGCTCAGCCAGAACTGCGAAGGCCAGGCCGACTACGTGCTGTTCGTGGCCGAGGATGCCACCGAGGAGCTGGCCGCCCACGCCCAGATCCACCACATGGCCCACCACGATGCGCTCACCGGCTTGCCCAACCGCACGCTGTTCAACGAACGCCTCAAGCAGGCCCTGGTGCGTGGCCACGAGCATGAAAAACTCACCGCCGCCCTGTGCCTGGACCTGGACAATTTCAAGAACATCAACGACTCCCTTGGCCATGCCTTCGGCGACAAGCTGCTGCGTGCCCTGGGCAAGCGCCTGCGCCGCGAGCTGCGCGAGCACGACACCCTGGCGCGCCTTGGCGGTGACGAGTTCGCCGTGGTACTGACCCACCTGGACAACCGCGACGCCGCCTGTAACACCGCCCAGCGGCTGATAGACGCCATTTGCCCGCCGTTCCAGATCGAAGGCCACCAGTTCTCGGTTGGCGTCAGCATCGGCGTGGCCATTGCCCCGGACGACAACGACCACGCCGAGCAGCTGCTCGGCTATGCCGACATGGCGCTGTACGAGGCCAAGCGCAATGGCCGCAACCGCTACGAGTGCTTCAACGTCGAGCTGGATGTGGCCGCACGCCAGCGCCGCTTGGTGGAAACCGACCTGCGCACCGCGCTGCACCTGGGCCAGCTGCACCTGCACTACCAACCGGTCGTGGATCAGCAGACCAACAGCGTGACCGGCTACGAGGCGCTGCTGCGCTGGGAGCACCCCACACGCGGCATGGTCATGCCGATGGACTTCATTCCGATTGCCGAGGAAACCGGGCTCATCCACGAACTGGGCATCCGTGCGTTGAACCTGGCGTGCCAGGAAGCGGCCAGTTGGGGCACCGAGCAAACCGTGTCGGTGAACCTGTCGCCGGTGCAGTTCAAGAATGCCAACCTGGCCCATACCGTGGCCCTGGCCCTGGCCGACTCGGGGCTGGCGCCCCAGCGCCTGGAACTGGAAATCACTGAATCGGTGCTGCTGGGCAACAGCGAAGAGAACGTGCGGACCTTGCGCGCCCTGAAAGACCTGGGCGTGTCGATTTCCCTGGACGATTTCGGCACCGGCTATTCGTCGCTGGGCTACCTGCGCTCGTTCCCGTTCGACCGGATCAAGATCGACAAGTCGTTCGTGCATGACATGTGCGAGAGCCGCGAGGCGATGTCGATCATCCGCGCAATCACCGAGCTGTCCAACAGCCTGATGATCAAGACCACGGCCGAAGGTGTGGAGTCGGAGGAGCAGATGCGCCGGCTGAGGGCCGAGGGCTGCTCGCACTTCCAGGGCTACCTGTATGGGCGGCCGGCGCCGGCCAGCGAGCGGTTGAAGCAGGTGGTGGGGCCTGACTGAAGGGCCTCTTCGCGGGGCGAGCCCGCTCCTACAGGGGCGTGTGTAGGCGCGGGCTTGCCCCACGAAAGGGCACGGTCAGGCCTCAGCTATTCCAATCAGGCGCAAAATCCGGGCTGACCACCCGCTGATCCTTTGGCAACCCGGCAATCACGGCGCGGTCCTGGTCATCCAGCCGCACCTCAAGCGCCGCCAGGTTGGCCAGCTGGTTCTCGCGGCTGCTGGCCTTGGGAATTGCCGCCACGCCGTCCTGGTCCAGCAGCCATTTCAGTGCCACCTGGCTGGGCAGCACCCCATGCTTGCGTGCGATCGCCTGAATCTCCGGCCGCGCCGCCGCCTGGCCACGGGCCAGCGGGGTGTAAGCGGTCAGCAACAGGTCATGCTGGCGGGCATAGTCGAGCAGCGGCTTTTGGCCCAACAACACATGGTATTCCACCTGGATGGCCGACAATGGCGCGCCCAGTTCCTCGACCACCTGGCGCAGCAGGCCGAGGGGGAAGTTGGCCACGCCGATCTGGCGCGCCTTGCCTTCGTCGCGCAGGGCCACCAGGGCCTCGATGCTGCGCGGCAGGTCCCAGTCCTTGCCCGGCCAGTGGATATGGAACAGGTCGACCTGCTCGGTGCCCAGCGCGCGCAGGCTGTCTTCCAGCGACTGGCGCATGGCCTTGGGCGCCAGGCGGTCCCACCAGACCTTGGTGGTCAGGTGCACCTGTTCACGTGGCACGCGGCTGTCGCGCAGGGCCTGGCCCACGGCGGCTTCGTTGTCGTAGGCGGTGGCGGTATCGATGTGCCGGTAGCCCAGTTCCAGGGCCTGGTGCACAGCGGCCGTGCATTGGGCACCGGTCATCGGCCAGGTGCCCAGGCCGATGCAGGGCAGGTCCAGGCCGGTGCGGGTGGTGAGCCTTTGCATGAAAACTCCTTGTTCGGGTGCGAGGTTGCCTGGCCGATGGTGCGCGCTTTGGCGAGCGGCAGCCATGTGCCAGCGGGAAAAAGTGGTCGATCAGCGAACGAATTACAAAACACCCCCGGCAACCTGGGCTTTTGATCTTCCTTAAGTCGTCGTATCTCTTCTAGAATTCCGCCTGTCGCACCTGCCCCTGGCGCAGCCTTTCGCCGCGCCGCCATCGAGATCGCCATGAGTTCCAGCACACCGCTGTCCGGAGTCAACCAACCCCTGCGTGGCATTGCCCTGGTGGTGGTGGCGACGTTCCTGTTCGCCAGCCACGATGCCTTGTCCAAGTACCTCGGTGGGTTGTACCCGATCGTCATGGTGGTGTGGGCGCGCTATGTGGTGCATACCCTGCTGATGGCGGGCATCTTCTTGCCCAAGTCCGGCCTCAACGTGCTGCGTACCCGCAGGCCCGTGCTGCAAACCCTGCGGGCATTGAGCCTGCTCAGCACCAGCCTGCTGTTCACCACGGGCTTGCAGTACCTGCCACTGGCCGAGGCCACCTCGGTCAACTTCCTCGCTCCGGTGCTGGTGACTGCGCTGTCGGCGCCGCTGCTCAAGGAACGGGTCACCACGGGGCAGTGGGTGGCGGTAGTGCTGGGCTTTATCGGCGTGCTGGTGGTGGTGCACCCGGGCGGTGCGATGTTCACCCCGGCGATCCTGTACCCGTTCGGCTCGGCGCTGGGGTTCTGCTTCTACCAGTTGCTCACGCGCATCCTGGCGGCGTATGACAGCCCGACCACCAGCAATTTCTATGCGGGGTTGTGCAATACCTTGGCGATGAGTGCGCTGGTGCCGTTCTTTTGGGAAGTGCCACGCTGGGACCATGCCTTGCTGATGCTGGCGCTGGGCGGCTTCGGCATGAGCGCGCACCTGCTGCTGACCCAGGCCTTCCGGCATGCCGCGCCGGCCTTGCTGGCGCCGTTCAGCTATTGCCAGATCGTGTTTGCCGGGTTGCTGGGGTTCGTGATCTATCGCCAGGTGCCGGATGATGCGAGCTTGCTGGGCATTGCCATCATCTGCCTGAGTGGGCTGGGCGCGGCCTGGATGCAGCGCAGGAAGTGACACCTCCTGCGCCTGTAGGAGCGAGCAGAGCTCGCGATGGGCTGCAACGCAGCCCCGGCATCCTATGCCGCGAAGCCGAAAACCTGGGGCCGCTGCGCGCCCCATCGCGAGCTACGCTCGCTCCTACCAGGGCCGGCAACAATCCGCGAAAGGGCGGTCAAATCCTACCCCTTGATCAGCCCCTGCAACGACCTGTCGAAATCCCGCAAGGCTGCAGCCTGCACCGCCTGTTCATCTTCCACCACCCGGGCGACATCCCCCAGCGGCTTCTGGGCGCGCCCTTCGGCGCGGCCAATGTAAGTCAATTGGTCATCGAAGAACCGCGCCACCACCCGGCTTTCGATATCGCTACTGGCCAGCCGGCTCTGGGTATCGAGCAGCACGATGACATCCGGGTGGTCGGCCAGCAGGGTGTCCAGGTCCTCATAGAACGTCACCTCGGCAAACCGCTGCGCCAGCGACCGAGCCAGCCAATCGTAGGCTTGGCTGCCGCCGTTGAGGGTGGCGACCGGGACCTTGCCGTTGGCTGGCTGTTTGGCTACATCGCCACGGTGCTGCTGCAGGTAGTTCAGCGTCGCTGCGCTGTCCCGGCCCAGCAGCACGGCCACATGCTGCCCCGGTGCCAATGAAACGTCGGAAAGGGCCGTGGCCGAATAGAAATGACCAGCGGGCTGGGCGCCCACTTGCGGGGTAGGCGCTGCGCATCCGCCAAGGGCAGCGAGCAGGGCCAGCAGGGCAGCGATCATGCCGGATTTCATGGTGGACGCCTCGTCGGTCAGTGAATGCCACCATCTTCCGCCGCGCCGGCGCCGGGCGGAACTTGATGGCCTTCATGGTGGTTATCGACGGGATCGATGCATCACTGGGTGGCCATGAAATGCAGGATACGCTCGCGCAGCCAGCGTTCGGCCGGGTCGTTGTCCTGGGCGCCGCTCCACACCATCGACAACTCCGCCTCGGTGATCTCGAACGGCGCCGGGTCGGCCCGCAGGCTGCCATCGTCGGCCAGGGCGCAGGCGGCGTAGTCCGGCACGGTGGCGATCAGTTCGGTGTTGCGCAGCAGCGCCCGCAGGCTGCCGAACTGCGGCACCGCCAGCACCACCTTGCGGCAGCGGCCAATGCGGGCCAGGTCCAGGTCGATATTGCCGCTCATGTCGCCGGAGAACGACACCATCACATGGGGCCGGGCGCAGTATTCGTCGAGGGTCAACGGGCCTGGGCGGTCGTCGGCGCGCAGCACCCGCACGCCGATATCGCGCAGCTTGCGGCGCTTGGCGGTGGCGGGCAGGTCGGTGGTGTAGCTCACGCCCACGGAAATCTCGCCGCTGGCCAGCAGGCCCGGCATCAGCAGGAAGTTGGCCCGGCGCACCACCACGCTGATCTCGGGGGCTTCTTCGCGCAGGGCCTGGAGCAGGGCGGGGAACAGGCCGAACTCGGCATCGTCCGAAAGGCCCAGGCGGAATTGGTTGCAGCTGCTGGCCGGGTCGAAGTCGCGGGCGCGGCTGATGGCCGAGGAAATCACGTCCATCGCCGGGCCCAACTCGGCGAAAATCTGCATTGCCCGCGGCGTCGGTTCCATGGCGCGGCCGCTGCGAATCAGCAGCGGGTCATCGAACAGCTCGCGCAGGCGGGCGAGGGCGGCGCTGACGGTGGACTGGGTGATGAACAGCTTTTCGCCGACGCGGGTCAGGTTGCGTTCGATCATCAGGGCTTCGAAGAGCACCAGCAGGTTCATGTCGACGCGGCGCAGGTCGTTGCGGTTCATGGGCGCTTGGGTTCCGGGGGTGAAGGGTTGGCGGTGTATTGAAGCACGGCGCTGGCCTGCTTGCCTTGTATGGATGTGCCGGCCCTGTCGCGGGGCAAACCTGAAAGAGCCAACCTATCACCCCTCAATACTGCCTCTATTAGACCTCTGCCCAAGCTCGGCTAGTCTTTCCCCTGGCCCCGCGATTTGCGCGTGCGGGCGGCGTGCCAGCACCTACGTGCAAGACCCCGCCGCCTTCAGCGTGACAGCTTCGCAAGCCCCACGTCGGCACAAGACCGACCCGACCTGATGAGGGGTAGGCACGAGCCCCAGCGCTCGGCTGAAAGAACACCTGGCATAGACCGGAAATCTGGATAACCGACCCAAAAGGTAACAGCAGATGTCGAACGAATCGAAATGCCCGTTCCATCAAACCGCAGGTGGCGGCACCACCAACCGTGACTGGTGGCCTGACCAGCTCAACCTCAGAATTCTCCACCAACATTCGTCCAAGTCCAGCCCAGACCCGGACTTCGACTACGCCAAGGCGTTCAAGAGCCTCGACTTCCAGGCCCTGAAGAAAGACCTTACCGCCTTGATGACCGACTCCCAGGACTGGTGGCCGGCCGACTTCGGCCACTACGGCCCGCTGTTCATCCGCATGGCCTGGCACAGCGCTGGTACCTACCGCATCGGTGACGGCCGCGGTGGCGCCGGCTCCGGCCAGCAGCGCTTCGCCCCCCTCAACAGCTGGCCCGACAACGTCAGCCTGGACAAGGCCCGGCGCCTGCTGTGGCCGATCAAGCAGAAGTACGGCAACAAGATTTCCTGGGCCGACCTGATCGTGCTCACCGGCAACGTCGCCCTGGAGTCGATGGGCTTCAAGACCTTCGGTTTCTCCGGGGGCCGTGCCGACGTGTGGGAGCCTGACGAAGACGTGTACTGGGGCTCGGAAAAGGTCTGGCTGGGCGGCGACACCCGCTACGGCAAGGAGCAGGTCAAGGCCCAGCCGCCAGGCCAGGGCGACCTGGTGGCCGAACCTGCCAAGCACGGCGAAGAACAGAACCGCGAGCTCAGCGCCGAGCGCAACCTGGAAAATCCGCTGGCCGCGGTGCAAATGGGCCTGATCTACGTCAACCCGGAAGGTCCGGAAGGCAACCCCGACCCTGTGGCTTCGGGCAAGGACATCCGTGAAACCTTCGGCCGCATGGCCATGAACGACGAAGAAACCGTGGCCCTGATCGCCGGTGGCCATGCCTTCGGCAAAACCCATGGCGCCGGGCCCGCCGACAATGTCGGGCCCGAACCCGAAGCCGCAGGCCTTGAGCTGCAGGGCCTGGGCTGGGCCAACAAATATGGCTCCGGCAAAGGTGGCGATGCCATCACCAGCGGCCTGGAAGTGATCTGGACCTCCACGCCAACGAAATGGAGCAACGAGTACCTGAACAACCTGTTCAACTTCGAGTGGGAGCTGACCAAGAGCCCGGCGGGTGCACATCAGTGGCGGCCTAAAGATGGCAAGGGCGCAGGCACCGTGCCGGATGCCCACGATGCCGGCAAGCGCCACGCTCCGTCGATGCTCACCTCCGACCTGGCGCTGCGCTTCGACCCGGTCTACGAACCGATCGCCCGGCGTTTCAAGGACAACCCCGACCAGCTGGCCGACGCCTTCGCCCGCGCCTGGTACAAGCTGATCCACCGCGACATGGGCCCGCTGGCGCGTTACCTGGGCCCGGAAATGCCCAATGAAGAGCTGCTGTGGCAAGACCCGATCCCCAAGGCCGACCACCCACTGGTGGGCGAGCAGGACATCGCCGCACTCAAGGCCAAGGTGTTGGCATCGGGCCTGAGCGTGGGTGAGCTGGTGTCCACCGCCTGGGCGGCGGCCTCGACCTTCCGCGGTTCCGACAAGCGCGGTGGCGCCAACGGTGGCCGCCTGCGCCTGGCGCCGCAGAAGGACTGGGCGGCCAACCAGGGCACCGACAAGGTGCTCAAGGCGCTGGAGCAGATTCAGGGCGAGTTCAATGCCGGTGGCAAGAAGATCTCCCTGGCCGACTTGATCGTGCTGGCGGGCGCCGCCGCTGTCGAGAAGGCCGCCAAGGACGCCGGGCACACCGTCAGCGTGGCGTTCCGCCCAGGCCGTAGCGATGCTTCCCAGGCGCAGACCGACGTTGAGTCGTTCGCCGTGCTGGAGCCGCTGGCCGACGGTTTCCGCAACTTCACCAAGGCCCGCTACAGCGTCAAGGCGGAAAAACTGCTGCTGGACAAAGCCCAGTTGCTGACCTTGACCGCGCCCGAGCTGACCGTGCTGATCGGCGGCCTGCGCGTGCTGGGGGCCAACCATGGCGGCAGCAAGCATGGGGTGTTCACCGACAAGCCCGGCACCTTGAGCAATGACTTCTTCCGCCACTTGCTGGACATGGGGGTCGAGTGGAAATCGACCTCGGCGGACAACGAGGCCTTCGAGGGGCGTGACCGCAAGACCGGGCAGGTGAAATGGACCGGTACGCGGGTCGACCTGGTGTTCGGTTCCCATGCGCAGTTGCGGGCCTTGAGCGAGGTGTATGGCAGCAGTGATGGCAATGACAAGTTCGTCAGGGACTTCGTCGCCGCCTGGGAGAAGGTGATGGAGCTGGACCGTTTCGACCTGAAGTAACCTGAGGGCGCCTTGCGCCCATTCGCGGGGCAAGCCCGCTCCTACAACACAACCCTTGTAGGAGCGGGCTTGCCCCGCGAACGGCTGCAAAGCAGCCCCTTACGCCCCTGCCAATCCCGCCAATTCCAGGTCGGATAGATACAAAAGCGTCCTCGTTCGTTCTGCTGCAATGCACCTCAGGCAACCGGCCTGAAAGCGTGCTCACAACGACAAGGAACACCGACCATGCAAATGCCCCAGACCCTGAAGATCCGCAATGGCGACAAGGTCAAGCCGACCTTCTCCGCACAGGAGTACGCCGCCCGCCACGCCCGCCTGCGTGCCTACATGGCCGAACAGGACATCGAGGCGGCGATTTTCACCTCGTACCACAACGTCAACTACTACAGCGACTTCCTCTACTGCTCGTTCGGCCGGCCTTACGCCCTGGTGGTGACCCAGGACAAGGTGGTGACCATCAGCGCCAACATCGACGGCGGCCAGCCCTGGCGCCGCACCGTGGGCACCGACAACATCGTCTACACCGACTGGCAGCGCGACAACTATTTCGTCGCCATCCAGCAGGCCCTGCCGTTGGCCTCGCGCATTGGCGTTGAGTACGACCACTTGAACCTGCAGAACCACGCCAAGCTCGCCGCCTGCTACCCCCGGGCCGAGCTGCTGGATATCGGCGCACCTTGCATGCGCCTGCGCATGATCAAGTCGGCCGAGGAGCAGGCGTTGATCCGCCATGGCGCACGGGTGGCGGATATCGGCGGCGCGGCGGTGGTGGAAGCGCTGCATGACCAGGTGCCGGAGTACGAAGTAGCATTGCACGCCACCCAGGCGATGGTCCGCGAGATCGCCCGCAGCTTCCCCGACAGTGAGCTGATGGACACCTGGACCTGGTTCCAGTCCGGGCTCAACACCGACGGCGCGCACAACCCGGTGACCAGCCGCAAGGTTGGCAAGGGCGAAATCCTCAGCCTCAACTGTTTCCCGATGATCGCCGGCTACTACACGGCGCTGGAGCGCACGCTGTTCCTCGACCACTGCCCGGATGAGTACCTGCGCCTGTGGCAGGCCAACGTCGAGGTGCACGAGGCAGGGCTCAAACTGGTGCGCCCGGGCATGCGCTGCTGCGATATCGCCCGTGAGCTGAACGAAATCTTCCTGCGCCACGACCTGCTGCAGTTCCGCACCTTCGGTTACGGCCACTCGTTCGGCACCTTGAGCCACTACTACGGGCGCGAGGCCGGGCTGGAGCTGCGCGAGGACATCGACACGGTGCTGGAGCCGGGCATGGTGGTGTCGATCGAGCCGATGATCATGCTGCCCGAAGGGCGGCCGGGGGCGGGAGGGTACCGCGAGCATGACATTCTGATCGTCAACGAACAGGGCGCAGAGAACATCACCCGGTTCCCGTATGGGCCGGAGCACAACATCATTCGCAAGTAGCGAGCGGCGTCGCCTGCGTTCGCGGGGTAAGCCCGCTCCTACAGCGATGGCACCGGCCTGATGGCCAGTGAAACTCCTGTGGGGGCGGCTTTAGCCGCGAAGAGGCCGCTGCAGATAACAAAAAACTGTATGACCAGCAGACCCTGCCGCCAATTAGAAGAATCAGAGGGTACCCGTCATGTCCAGCACCACTTTCAACGCTCCCACCCTCGACGGCGCCGCCCCCAGCGCCGAACGCCAGGCCCTGCGCAAGGCCGCGCGCGCCAGTTTCATGGGCAACTTCGTCGAATGGTTCGACTACGCCGCCTACGGCTACCTGGCCACCATCATCGCCACCACCTTCTTCCCGCAAACCGACAAGACCAGCGGCCTGCTGGCCACCTTCGCGGTGTTCGCCCTGTCGTTTCTCGTGCGCCCACTGGGCGGCGTGGTGTGGGGGCACCTGGGTGATCGCCACGGGCGGCGCAATGCCCTGTCGTGGTCGATCCTGATCATGTCGCTGTCCACCTTCTGCATCGGCCTGTTGCCTGGCTATGCGCAAATCGGCCTGTGGGCGCCGGGCCTGCTGTTGCTGATTCGCCTGATGCAGGGTTTTTCGGCATCGGGCGAATACGCCGGTGCGGCGGCCTTTCTTGCCGAATACGCGCCACCCGGGCGGCGCGGGCTGTACACCAGCATCGTGCCGGCCAGCACCGCCGCAGGCCTGTTGTTCGGCGCGGCGTTCGTCGCCGTGCTGCACGAGCTGCTCAGCAGCGAAGCCCTGCACAGCTGGGGCTGGCGCCTGCCATTCTTGTTGGCCGCACCGTTCGGCCTGGTGGGCCGCTACATCCGCATGAGCCTGCAGGACACGCCCAAGTTCCTGGAAATGGAACAGCGCCTGGAGCATAAAAGCGGCATGGCCCCGGCGCCGATCCGTGAGCTGCTGGGCCAGCACCGGCGCAGCCTGGCCATCGGCCTTGGGGTCACTTGCTTGAATGCGGTGGCGTTCTACCTGCTGCTCAGCTACATGCCCACCTACCTGTCCAGCGAAATGGGCATGAGCGAGCGCGATTCGTTCATTGCCTCGACGGTGTCGCTGGCCACGTACATCGGCCTGATCTTTCTGATGGGGCGGCTGTCGGACCAGTTCGGGCGCAAGACCATGCTGGTGGTGGCGTCGTTGCTGTTCCTGGGCCTGACCGTGCCGTTGTTCACATTGCTCGATGGCCAGCCGTTGCTGGTGATTCTTGCGATCCAGATTCTGTTTGGCGCGATGCTGGCGATGAACGACGGAACCTTGCCATGCCTGCTGGCGGAAATTTTCCCGACCCGTGTGCGGTTCAGCGGCTTCGCCTTGAGTTTCAACCTGGCCAATGCACTGTTTGGCGGCACGGCGCCGTTCATTGCCACCTGGTTGATCCAGGTGACCGGCAGCAAGCTGGCGCCGGCCGGGTACCTGCTGGCGGCGGCGCTGGTGGCACTGGTGGCCATGGTGATGTGCCGGGAAACGGCCCATGTGGAGCTTGAGGAGTAGGGGCACTGCACTGGCCCTGGTAGGAGCGAGCGTAGCTCGCGATGCGGCGCGCAGCGGCCCCAGTTTTTCAGCTTCGCGGCACAGAATGCCGGGGCTGCGTTGCAGCCCATCGCGAGCTGTGCTCGCTCCTACCAGGGGCTGCGCCAGCGCTAGTGCAGTGATGCCTGGCGCCGCTCGCCCAGCGGCGACAGGCCGAAGAACCGGCTGTAGCTCTTGGAAAAATGCGCCGGCGAGCTGAACCCGCAGGCCAGCGCCACCTCGCGCACCTGCACATCGCTGCGCAGCAGCAACTCCCGCGCCCGCGACAGCCGCAGTTCCAGGTAATACTGGCTGGGGGTGCGCTGCAGGTACTTGTGGAACAGCCGCTCCAGCTGGCGCACGGTCACCTCGTTGAGGCTGGCCAGCTCTTCGAGCCCCAGCGGCTCTTCCAGGTTGGCCTCCATGATCGCCACCACCTGGCTCAACTTTGGCTGGCCACTGCCCAGCAAGGTCCACAGCGGC
This sequence comes from Pantoea sp. Ap-967, assembly GCF_011752565.1. Lineage (GTDB taxonomy): Bacteria > Pseudomonadota > Gammaproteobacteria > Pseudomonadales > Pseudomonadaceae > Aquipseudomonas. Next base: position 8,349 of record NZ_VWXK01000001.1, on the reverse strand, counting down.
ACCCGTTGCCGTTCGCGCTCGCCGCGCACGCGGTCGCACAGCAGCAGCTCGGCGGCCTTGGCGGCGATGGCCTGGCCGCCAGGCTCGCGGGCCACCAGTTGCAGCATCATGTCCATGGCCGCAACACCGCCCGAGCAGGTGTAGCGGTCGCGGTCCAGTTCGAACAGCTGGCTGGAAATCACGATGCCGGGGAAGTGCTCCTGCAGCACCTGCAGGTCTTCCCAATGGATGGTGCAGCGGTAGCCCTTGAGCAAGTCGGCCTTGGCCAGCAGGTAGCTGCCGGTACAGATGCCGCCCAGTGGCAGCTGTTGGCGAGCCAGCTGGCGCAGCCAATCGCCCAGCGGGCGGGTGGCGCGGCTGCGGTCGATGGGGTTGGCGCCGACCACGAACAGGGCATCCAGAGGCGGGGCGTCGGCGATGCTGTGGTCGGGCAGCACGCGCATGCCGTTGCTGGCCACAACCGGCTCATGGCTGGCGGCAATCAGCACGCTGCGGTACAAGGTGTGGCGCGCCGCCAGGTTGGCCATGCGCAGGGTTTCCACCGCCGAGGCCAGGCCAATGGTGGTGAAGTTGGGCACGATCAGGAAACCGAAGGTTCTGACAGGGGAAGGCGTTACCATTGATGTCGCGGGGTGGACCATTGCGATCTTCCTGTGCAAGCTGAGGCGTAGTTCGTCAGGGGCAGTGGAAAAACCGGCCTCGCATGTTTCTTGTTGTTATGGGTCGTTACCCGGTGGATCTTACACCCCGGCACATCGGCCAGGAATGGACCTGACCGCACATAGAAGGTGAATGCACGTGAACCCCGAATCCCTGCTGGCGGCACTGCCAGGTGTTGCCATCGCCCCCGAGGCGATCCAGGTGCTGCCCGATGCCAGGGCTTATCGCAATTGCCTGCTCGAACGCATTGCCGCGGCGACCCGGCGCATCGTCATCGTGGCCCTGTACCTGCAGGAAGACGAGGCTGGCCAGGAAGTGCTCGACGCCCTCTACCAGGCCAAGGCCGCACGGCCAGCGCTGGAAATCACCGTGGTGGTCGACTGGTTCCGCGCCCGCCGTGGCCTGCTCGGCGCTGGCCGGCAGCCGGGCAACGCCGCCTGGTACCAGGCCCAGCGCCAGTTACGCGGGCTTGAGGTGGCGATCCACGGGGTGCCGGTGCAAACCCGCGAGCTGTTCGGCGTGCTGCACCTGAAGGGCAGTATCATCGATGACTGCGTGCTGTACACCGGCGCCAGCCTGAACAACGTCTACCTGCACCGCTTCGACCGCTACCGGCTGGACCGTTACCACCTGTTCGAATCAGCGGCCCTGGCCGATGCCATGGCCGGGCTGGTGCAGCGCCTGCTGCACCCCACCGCCACACCGCGCCTGGACTTGCCGCCGGCACCCGCCCCGCGCGGCTTGCGTGGCGATATCCGGCGCCTGCGTGCGCGGCTGCGGCGCATGGCCTATGAGGTGCCGGCAGCGCCAGGCGAGCCGTGCTTGCGCGTGGTGCCGTTGCTTGGCGTCGGCCGTGGCAACCCGCTCAACCGTAGCCTGTGCGCGTTGCTGGCGGCAGCGCGGTCGCAGATCGTGATCAGCACGCCCTATTTCAACCCGCCGCGGGTGGTGATGCGCGAGATCGACCATGCCCTGGACCGTGGCGTGCGCATCGAGCTGATCGTTGGCCACCGCACCGCCAACGACTTCTACATCGCCCCCGGCGAGCCGTTCAGCGCCAGCGGCGCCTTGCCGTACCTGTACGAGGACAACCTGCGCACCTTTGCCCGCCGGCGCCATACGGCCATCGCCTGTGGCCAGCTGGTGGTGCGCATCTGGAACGATCCGGGGCATACCTTCCACGCCAAGGGGGTGTGGGTCGACCAGCGTTATTCGCTGCTGACCGGTAACAACCTCAACCCTCGCGGCTTCAACCTGGACCTGGAAAACGGCCTGCTGATCGACGACCCGCTGGGGCAGTGGCTGGTGCCGCGAGCCGTGGAGCTGGAAGGCATCCGCCGCCACGCGCCACAGATTGCGGCTGCAAGCGACTTGGGTGAAAAGGCCGAGCACCCCAAGGATGTGCGCAAGTTCCTGCGGCGCTTGCGCTACAGCCGCCTGGAGCCGCTGATCAAACGGGTGCTCTGAAGGGTCAGGCGGCCGCTTCGCCAGCCGCCTGCGCCTTGGCCTTGGGCTTGCCGGGCTTGAGCCGGGAGATGGCGAACAGCACCACCGCAAGGCCGGCCACCTGGTACACGGAAATGTCCTCACCCAGAATCGCCCACGAGGCCAGCACGGTGAGCACTGGGCCCAGGTTGCCCACCGCTGCAGTTTGGGTCGGCCCCATGCGCTGGATGGCCAACGCCACCCAATAGATGGGCAATACCGTGGAAAACACCGCCATCATCGCCGCGTTCGCCCATACGGCGCCGGGTAGTTGCCACAGCTGGCCGACCGGGGCCACCAGCAGGTAGTGCCCCAGTACCATCAGCGAAGAGGCAGTGCCGCACAGCCCGGCCAGGCGCATGGAGCCCATGCGCTTGAGCATCATGCCGGTGCCGGAGTAGTACAGCGCGTAGGTCACGGCACTGGCAAACACCCACAGCGAGCCCAGCACCACCTGCTGGCCAGCGCCGCTGACGCTGACATCGTGCACGAACGCGATGCCCAGCCCCACGTAGCACAGGGCCATCGCCGTGAGCGTGCGCGTACTGGGCTTCTCGCGCAGGGCAATGGCCTGGAACACCAGCACCAGGGTGGGGTAGGTGAACAGGATCAACCGTTCAAGCCCGGCGCTGATGTACTGCAGGCCATAGAAGTCGAACAGGCTGGCCAGGTAGTACCCGAACAGCCCGAGCAGGGCCACGCGCACGCCGTCACCCAGGTTCAACGGCGCGCCGCCCTGGCCCCGGCTGGCGAACACCAGCCAGGCGAACAGTGGCAGTGACAGGCCCATGCGCAGGGCCAGCAGGCTGATGGCATCGACCGGGCCGGCGGCGTAGGCCAGCTTGACGAAGATGGCCTTGAAGCTGAAACCCAGCGCGGCCAGCACAGCGTAGAGGGCGCCGCTTTGCAACTGGCGGTGGATCAGGCGGCTCAGTGCGTTCATGGGGGATCCGTGGTGAAGGAGGGCAGGGCTTATTCTGAACAGAACGCCGCTGCGCTAGAATCGCTTTTTATCGAACATGGCGTTCGCTTTTGGAGAAGGCCTAAATGCCTTTCGATCTTCCCGACCTGCGCCTGCTGCTGGCCATCGCGGCCACGGGCAGCCTGAGCAAGGCGGCTGCCACCTTCCCGGTGGCGGTGTCTGCAGCCAGCAACCGCTTGCGCCTGCTCGAAGCGCGCTGCGGCGTCACCTTGTTCACCCGCACGGCCGAGGGCATGCAGGCAACGCCTGCCGGGCGGCTGGTGCTGGAGGGCGCGCGGGCGGTGCTGGCCCAGGCCCAGTCGCTGCAAAACACCCTGCAGGAGCTGGCTGGGCAACGGCGGGTCACCCTGCACCTGGCGGCGTCCACGGTCAGTACCAGCACCTTGTTGCCGGCGGTGCTCGGGCCGTTCCTGGCCGATTACCCGGAAGTGGACCTGCAACTGGCCGAACACAAAAGCGCCGATGTGTTGCGTGCGGTGCTGGCCGGTGAGTGTGAAATCGGCGTGTACGACAGCTTGTCGATTGATGCCGATGTGGTGACCTTGCCGTTTCGTACCGAGCGCCTGGTGATGCTGGTGCCGATCGACCACCCGCTGGCCGGGCGCGAGCAGCTGTGCCTGGGCGATGCCTTGGGCTACCCGTTCATCTGCTTGCCCAGCGAGCGGCCCATGCAGCGCTTCGTCGAGGGGCTGGCCATCAACCTTGCCCGACCGTTGAAGGTCCGGGTGCGCGCACCCAGTTTCGAGGCCATTGCGCAACTGGTGGCGCGCCAGGCCGGGATTGCCATGGTGCCGGAAACGGCGGCGATGCGTGCCGAGCAGGAATTGCCGGTGCGCCGGGTGGCGCTGGAGGAACGCTGGGCTACGCTGGAATTGCGTTTGTGTTTTCGCGATTGGGAGCAGCTGAGTTCGCATGCGCGGCAGTTGGTGACGTTTCTGTCGGGGCAGTGAGGGTGCCTGGGCGGGCCCTTTCGCGGGGCAAGCCTGCTCCTACACACGCATCCTCGGCGATAGCACGCCTGTAGGAGCGGGCTTGCCCCGCGAAGAGGCCGGCACCGGCCAAGCACCAGTCGTCAGTTGTACCGATCATCGCCAGCCCAGGCCAGTCAACCCTGACGAACCCTTGGAAAAGGCTCACATGAATGGACGCAATCCTCGGCAATGGTTCGCCGCGCAGCCAGGTGGTTCGCCAACTCATTCTGGTGTTTTCCGGCTTGCTCATCGTGGCCCTGCTGTTGGGCCTGGTGTCGCTGTACCGCATCGCCCAGACCCTGGACGAGCGCGAACAGGCGCAAAGCCGCTTCTACGCCGAGTCCGCCCTCGCCCAACTGCAGAAGAACGAGCGCAACTACCTGCTGACCCACGCCTTTTGGCAAGCCGCCTACGATCACCTGGCCGGGGCTGCAGACAGCCACTGGGCCTTCGATGAAGACAACGTCGGGCAAACCCTCTACACCGAAGACGGGTATGAAGGGGTGTTCGTGCTTGACGACGACGGCACCCATTACGCCGTGCTGGACGGCCAGCTGAGTGACCAAGGGTTCGACCACCACAGCGCCAGTGGCGGCCGGGTGCTGCAGCTGGCGCGCCAGGCCGTGCAGCGCGAGCAGGCGGCCTCGGGTTACCTGCTGTTTCGCGGCCAGCCGGCGTTGTTCGCTGCGGCGGTGATCCGCTCGCCGTCGGCGCCGCACCACTTGCCGGCACCGGCAGCCGTGTTGCTGTTCGTGCGCGTGCTCGACCCCGCCATGCTCGAAGCCTTGGGCCGAACCGTCGGCTTGTCGGATTTCGCCCTGTCCACGGCGGCAAGTGCCGAGCCGGGCAGGGGCCTGCTGCCCCTGGAGGGCAGCGGCCAGGCGTTGACCTGGCATGTGGAGCAGCCCGGCAGCACGCTGATCCGCACGGTGGTTGCGCCGTTTGCCGTGGCGTTGCTGGTCATCGTGATGTTCATGCTGGTGTTCGCCCGCCAGGCCATGCGTACCAGCGCCAGCATCGACCGCAGCCACCGCCAGCTGGCGGCCTCCAAGTCGGCCCTGGAAACCAGTGAAGCGCGTTTCAAGGCCGTGGCCGAAGCCGCCTCGGACTGGATCTGGGAAACCGACGCCCAGCAGCACCTGACCTACCTCTCCGCACGTTTCGCCGAGTTGACCGGGCACACGGTAGCGCAATGGCTGCAGCGCCCGCTCAAGCAACTGCTGGACTGTGACACCTTGGACATCGAAGCCTGGTTGCATGGCCTGGCCGCCAGCGAGGCCAGCGGCAACCTGCGCTGCCAGTACCGCGACCGTGCCGGCCAGCAACGCGAGTGCCGCATTGCCGCCAGGGCGATCATCGAGCAGGGCATTTGCAAAGGGTTTCGCGGTACGTGCAGCGATATCACCGATGAGGTGGCGGCGCATGCGCAAATTCAGCACCTTTCCCTGCACGATGCCCTCACCGGGCTGCCCAATCGCAACAAATTGTTCCGTTTTCTCGAACAGGCCGAGGCCGGGCAGATCGCCCTGCTGATGCTGGACCTGGACAACTTCAAGCCAATCAACGACAGCCTCGGCCACTCGGCTGGCGATGCGGTGTTGATCGAAGTGGCCCTGCGCCTGGGGCAGATGACCCGCGACAGCGACCTGGTGGCGCGCCTGGGCGGCGACGAATTCATCGTGGTGCTGGCGCGGCCCGGCCAGCAAGAGGAAGTGGACCGCTTCTGCCTGCGCCTGATCGAGACACTGCGCCAGCCGATTACCCTGGACGGCCACACCGTGCAGATCGGCGTAAGCCTGGGGGTGGTGCTGTCGGCGCAGTACCCCGCTGCGCCCAACGAGCTGATTCGCTACGCCGACGTGGCCTTGTACGGTGCCAAGCAAGCCGGCAAGAACACCTGGCGCTACTTCTCCCCCCAGATGAACGCCGCGCTGCTGGAAAAGCGCACCCTTGAGCGTGAGCTGCGTGAAGGGATCCCGCGCAATGAGCTGGTGCTGCATTTCCAGCCGCGCTACAAGGTCGATGGCATCACTGTGGCGTCGGCCGAGGCGCTGGTGCGCTGGCGCCACCCGCGCTTGGGGTTGCTCAGGCCGGACCGTTTCATCCCGTTGGCCGAGGAGTCGGACCTGATCGTGCAGCTGGGCAACTGGGTGCTGCGTGAAGCCTGCGAGCGAGCCAGGGCCTGGCCGCTGGCGGTGATGGTGTCGGTGAACATGTCGCCGGCCCAGTTCCGCCGCAGCGATGTCGTGCGCGACGTGGCCGATGCCTTGCGCTGCAGTGGCTTGCCTGCGCAGCGCCTGGAGCTGGAAATCACCGAGAACGTGATGCTCAACGACGTCGAAGGGGCCTTGCACACCATGACGGCGCTCAAAGAGTTGGGCGTGCGCCTGAACATGGACGACTTCGGCACAGGCTATTCATCGCTGGGCTACCTGCGCACCTACCCGTTCGACAGTATCAAGATCGACAAGCGGTTCGTGCAGTCGCTGGGCAAGAGCGACAGTGACCGTAGCGTGGTACAAGCTATTATCAACCTGGGCAACGCCATGGGCATGACCGTCACCGCCGAGGGCGTCGAAACCCCGGAACAGTTGGCCCTGCTCAGTGATGACCAGTGCCATGAGGTACAAGGTTTCTTGCTCAGCAAACCGGTGGAAAACCAGGTGCTGATGCGTTTGATGGAGGCAGGGAAGGCAGCCGATCGCGTCATGCCATGAACAGTTACATTCAAACGTTTGCGACGCGACGTATAGCCCCTCTGAAAAGTCATCCCAAGCGCATACAATCAGGCCTTTTCCACGTTAACCAGATAGGCCAACCTGTATATGGCGCTTGATCCACCCACGATGCTGACCATTACCATCGCCCTGGCAGCCGCTGCTGCCTTGTACCTGGCGATCGAATGGCGCAGTGTCCGCGAACCGTCGCTGCTGTTCTGGAGCGCTGGCTTCGCCACCATTACCGTCGGCTCGACCCTGGCGCTGCTGCGCGGGATCGGGCTGTTGCTGATCGGTATCTGGTTCGCCAACGGCTTGTTGGTGGTTGCCCACTGGTTCTTCCTCGCCGGCGTGTTGCGCTTTACCCAGTCGCGGCTGTCGCGTGGCTGGCTGTTGATCGTGTTGGTGTGGTTCGGCTTGTTGCTGCTGCCGGTGGGGCCGCAGTGGTCGAAGGTCATGCTGATGGTCAACTCGCTGCTGGTGGCGCTGCTGACGCTCAAGGCCAGCTTCCTGCTGCGCCCGCACGGCAAGTCGCTGAGCGTCGGGGCTGCGCAGCTGCGCTATGTGCTGCTGGTACATGGCTTGTTCTACGTGACCAAGGCGGTTATCGCGATTACCCCAGGCACGCTGATCGACCTGGCCACCTTTGGCGGGCTGATCATTCAGGTTTCCCTGGTCGAAGGGGCGATGGCCTTGATGTTGATCGCCCTGTCGATGACTGGCACCGTGCGCTACCGCCGTGAGGAGCGCATCGCCCGCCTGGCGGCACGCGACCCGCTGACGGCGCTGTACAACCGCCGGGCGCTGGAGGTGCGGGCGCCGCACTTGTTCAAGGAAGTCAGCCCGGCGAACCCGGCGGCGCTGCTGTTGATCGACATCGACAACTTCAAGCTGGTGAACGACCTGCATGGGCACGCCGCCGGTGACCGTTTGCTGGTGGCCTTGAGCGAGATGATTCGCGCGGTGCTGCCGGAGCGCTCGCTGGCCGCGCGGCTGGGCGGTGACGAGTTCGTGATTTTGCTGAGCGCTGCCAGCGGCGAGCGGGTGGTGGAGCTGGGCGGGGTGTTGCGCGAGCGCTTCCAGCAGTTTGCCCGGGAGGCGATGCCTACGCCCCAGGCGGTTACCTTGAGCATTGGCGCGAACTTGTTCGACCAGCCACCGGCCAGTTTGGCGGCGTTGATCGAGCAGGGGGACGTGGCGCTGTATCAGTCCAAGCGCGGAGGGCGTGACAGCATTCGGCTGGTGGTGAGCCCTGTGAGGTAGCCGGCGAGGCCGGTGCCATCCGCGTCGCCTGCTTCGCGGTTCCCGCACACAGTTGCTTTTGCTTTTGCTTTTGCTTTTGCTTTTGCTTTTGCTTTTGCTCTTGCTCTTGCTTCTAAGCGCGCGGTAGTTCAGGCAACACCAATCGCGACCTCAGGAGGCCGAACGGAGGTCTTGCGGAGGGAGGTGACGGGCATGGATGCCCGTCAAGCGCTGGGCCCCAGGATGGGGCCTGCAGCGCGGTCCTCCCGGGAGCAAGACCGGAGTGAGGGGA
>NZ_VWXK01000019.1 GCF_011752565.1 Pantoea sp. Ap-967 | reverse complement strand
GACTATGTGATTTCTCGCATGGCCACTTGTGATGCTGATAATCTTTTTGACTATCAGTCCGTACTCACAAGCACCCACACGAATTGCTTGATTCGATTTGTTAAAGAGCGTTTGGCTAAGAGCTTTTGGTCTCAACCGAGGCGCGCATTCTACGCTTTCCTCATTTGCTGTCAAGCGTTTATTTTGAAGTTTTTTTCGAGAAACTCGTTTAGCTTCAAACACTTGACTCGCTGCGATCTCTCGTAGCGGGAGGCGAATCATACAGCGTTTTGAAACGCTGTCAACACTCATCTCAACCGCTAGCGATCTTTCGATCGAAGCCCTTTCAGTGATCTCTTAACAAGCTAACTCGTTGAATTTCAAGGAGTTTGTTGTTCCGATGTCGCTGGAAGTGGGGCGCATTATAAGGGGATTCGGAGGGGCGTCAACCTTTAATTTCAAGAAATTGAAATATAGGAGGAAAAGACCGTGTTACGGCTGGTAGGTGCCCGCCACGACACGTTCAGCGCCTGGGAGATCGAGCGCCGCCCGCGCGGCGCTTCGCGAGCTTTGCTCGCTCCTACGTTTGTTTCGGGCCAGTGGGGCCTGGGGGATTGGCGCGCGAACGCCTTGGCGCATGCCTGGATATCGCGGCGTACAAACAAGGGGCCGCGCGCGGTGGCCACATGAACACTGGCCCGAAACAAACGTAGGAGCGAGCAAAGCTCGCGATGCGCCGCGCGGGCGGCGCTCGATCTCATAGGCGCCAAATGCGTCGTGGCGTACACCCCGAATACCACGCCAACCTCAAGACAGGCCACCCACCACCCCCACCCCAAAAACAAAGCGGGGAGGCCTACCGGCCTCCCCGCTTCTATATAGCTACACCACCCGCCAATCACTCAGCCTTCAGCGTAACCCGTGCAAACGACTTCTTACCCGCCTGGCAAACATGGGTCGCCCCCAGGACAAACATGAAATCCTTGTCGACCACCGCACCATCAACCTTCACCGCACCACCGCTCAACAAATCGCGAGCCTGCGCCGAGTTCTTCACCAGGCCCGCCCGGTTCAACACAGCAGCGATCGGCAAGTCTTCCGCAGCAGCCACTTCCACTTCCGGCAAGTCCTCAGGCAGCTCACCCTCCTTCATGCGGTTACCCGCCGCGCGGTGAGCATTGGCCGCCGCCTCTTCACCGTGGAAGCGCGCAACGATCTCTTCGGCCAGCTTGATCTTGACATCACGCGGGTTCGCGCCATTGGCAACGTCGGCACGCAACTGCTCGATTTCTTCCATCGAACGGAAGCTCAGCAGCTCGAAGTAACGCCACATCAGCGTGTCCGGGATCGACACCAGCTTGCTGTACATCACACCTGGCGCTTCCTGGATGCCCACATAGTTGCCCAGCGACTTGGACATCTTCTTCACGCCGTCGAGCCCTTCGAGCAGCGGCATGGTCACGATGTTCTGCGCTTCCTGGCCATAGGCACGCTGCAGCTCGCGCCCCATCAACAGGTTGAACTTCTGGTCGGTACCGCCCAACTCCACGTCAGCTTTCAACGCCACCGAGTCATAGCCCTGCACCAACGGGTAAAGGAACTCGTGAATCGCGATCGGCTGGTTGGTGGTGTAGCGCTTGTCGAAGTCGTCGCGCTCAAGCATACGCGCCACGGTGTACTGCGACGCCAGGCGGATGAAATCGGCCGGGGTCAGCTGGTCCATCCAGGTGGAGTTGAACGCGACTTCGGTCTTGGCCGGGTCGAGAATCTTGAACACCTGCTGCTTATAAGTCTCGGCGTTGTCCAGCACCTGCTCGCGGGTCAGCGGCGGACGGGTGGCGCTCTTGCCACTCGGGTCACCGATCATGCCGGTGAAATCACCGATCAGGAAGATCACCTGGTGGCCCAGCTCCTGGAACTGGCGCAGCTTGTTGATCAACACCGTGTGCCCCAGGTGCAGGTCAGGCGCAGTCGGGTCGAAGCCTGCCTTGATACGCAGAGGCTGGCCGCGCTTGAGCTTCTCGACCAGTTCCGACTCGACCAACACCTCTTCCGCACCGCGCTTGATAAGCGCCAGCTGCTCTTCAACCGACTTCATAGACAGACCCGCAAGGCTCAGATTCAAAGGGAGCCAACCATACAAGATCGGCCATCAATTACAAGTTTCGAAATGAAATGTGACCCGACCGCCGCGTCACAGCGTCTACGCGCCCTTGCGCGAAAATGGATTTGGTTATATTTTATACAGTTATTTCATCTTCATCATGTCATTCATCTTTTCCATATTCATTTTTCTTCAAAGTCTCCGTACCTATGACCAACGAAACGCCTAAAGCGCCCCCGCTTTATCCGAAAAGCCATCTGTTGGCCGCCAGCGGCATCGCCGCCCTGCTCAGCCTGGCCCTGCTGGTATTTCCGTCCAGCGAAGTCGAAGCCAAGAAGACCACCCTCAGCCTGGAGCTGGAACGCCCGGCCGAACAGCTGAAGGATGAGTCCAACGCCGCGCCACTGGTGCAGGCCGAGGCAGACCAGGGTTCGCCCTTCGCGCAAATCGAAGGCGCCGAAGCGAACACCGAGCAGGCGTCCGAGCAAGCGCCGGCCACCGACAGCAAGACCCAGGCCCAAGCCAAGGACCCCGCCCACCGCGAAGTCACCGTGGCCAGCGGCGACACCCTCTCCACCCTGTTCGCCAAGGTCGGGCTGCCGGCCAACGTCGTGCACGACCTGCTGGCCAGCAACAAGCAAGCCAAGCAGTTCAGCCAGCTCAAGCACGGCCAGGTCCTGCAGTTCGAACTCGACAAGGACGGCCAACTGGCCAGCCTGCACAGCAAGGTCAGCAACCTCGAAACCATTCGCCTGACCAAAACCGCCAAGGGTTACACCTTCGACCGCGAAATCAGCAAACCGGTGGTGCGTGCCGCCTATGCCCATGGCGTGATCAAAAGCTCGCTGTCGGCCTCGGCCCAGCGTGCCGGCCTGTCCCACAGCATGACCATGGACATGGCCAAGGTGCTCGGCTACGACATCGACTTCGCCCAGGATATTCGCCAGGGTGACGAATTCGACGTGGTCTTCGAACAGAAGGTCATGGACGGCAAGGTGGTCGGCACCGGCAACATCCTGTCCGCACGCTTCACCAACCGCGGCAAAACCTACACCGCCGTTCGCTACACCAACAAACAGGGCAACACCAGCTACTACACCGCCGACGGCAACAGCCTGCGCAAGGCGTTCATCCGCACGCCGGTAGACTTCGCCCGCATCAGCTCGCGCTTCTCGGCAGGCCGCAAGCACCCGATCCTGAACAAGATCCGCGCCCACAAAGGCGTCGACTACGCCGCCCCGCGTGGCACGCCAATCAAGGCAGCCGGCGACGGTCGCATCGAGCTGGCGGGCCGCCGTGGCGGTTACGGCAACACCGTGATCATTGCCCACGGCAACAGCTACAAGACCCTGTACGGCCACATGCAAGGCTTTGCCAAGGGCATTAAAACCGGCAGCAGCGTGAAACAAGGCCAGATCATCGGCTACATCGGCACCACCGGCCTGTCCACCGGCCCGCACCTGCATTACGAGTTCCAGGTCAACGGTGTACACGTCGACCCGCTGAGCCAGAAGGTGCCGATGGCCGACCCGATCGCCAAGGCCGAGCGCCAGCGTTTCCTGCAGCAGAGCCAGCCGCTGATCGCCCGCATGGATCAGGAAAAGGCCACCCTGCTCGCGGCGAACAAGCGCTAAGCCGGTGGCGTACTACCTGGGGGTGATGTCCGGCACCAGCCTCGATGGCCTGGACATCGCCCTGATTGCGCAAGGCGAGCAGCTTGAACTGCTCGCCACCCATTACCTGCCCATGCCCGCCGACCTGCGCCAGCAGTTGCTGGGCCTGTGCAGCAGCGGCCCCGACGAGATCGCCCGTGCGGCGCTAGCCGAGAACCGCTGGGCCAGCCTGGCGGCAGAGGGCATCCAGCAACTGCTCGCCCGCCAGGGGCTCAAGCCCGGCGCCATTCGCGCCATCGGCAGCCACGGCCAGACCATCCGCCATGAACCCGCCCGCGGTTTCACCGTGCAAATCGGTAACCCGGCCCTGCTCGCCGAACTCACAGGCATCAGCGTGGTGGCCGACTTCCGGCGCCGCGATGTGGCGGCAGGCGGCCAGGGTGCGCCCCTGGTTCCGGCCTTCCATGAAAGCCTGTTCGGCCACCTTGGCCAGCGCCTGGCGATCCTCAACGTGGGGGGGTTCAGCAACCTCAGCCTGATCGAGCGCGACACGCCGGTACACGGTTTCGATTGTGGCCCCGGCAACGTCCTGCTGGACGCCTGGATCGACCGCAAGCAGGGCAAGGCCTTTGATGCCGATGGTGCCTGGGCGGCCAGCGGCACGGTACAGCCTGGCTTGCTCGGCAGCCTGCTGAGCGACCCATTCTTCGCCGGTAGCGGCCCGAAGAGCACCGGCCGCGAAGTGTTCAACCTGCCCTGGCTGGATGGCCACCTGGCGGGCTTGCCGGCTTACCGTGACGAAGACGTGCAAGCGACACTGCTGGAGCTTTCCGCGCGCAGTATCAGCGAATCGCTGCTGGCCGCCCAGCAAGGCACCGAAGCCGTGCTGGTCTGCGGTGGTGGCGCGCGTAACGGCGCCTTGATGGCGCGCCTTGCCCAACTGCTGCCCACGGCAGAGGTTGCCAGCACTGGCGCACACGGCGTGGACCCGGACTGGGTCGAGGCCATGGCCTTCGCCTGGCTCGCCCACTGCTGCCTGGAAGGCATTGCCGCCAACCGCCCCAGCGTTACCGCAGCCCGGGGCTTGCGCGTACTCGGCGCCGTCTACCCGGCATAAGGGCTACGCCTGAATGCAAAACGCCGCGCAATTGCGCGGCGTTTTCGTATCACCCAGGTTCAGATCGAGAACGACGAACCACAACCACAGGTGGTGGCTGCATTCGGGTTCTTGATGACGAAGCGCGAACCTTCCAGGCCTTCCTGGTAGTCCACCTCGGCGCCGGCCAGGTACTGGAAGCTCATCGGGTCGACCACCAGGGATACGCCTTCGCGCTCGACGATGGTGTCGTCTTCGGCCACGTCTTCATCGAAGGTGAAGCCATACTGGAAGCCCGAGCAGCCGCCGCCGGTGACGAACACGCGCAGCTTCAGGCGGTCATTGCCTTCTTCGGAAACCAGGTTCTTCACCTTTTGCGCAGCGCCGTGGGTGAATTCCAAAGCCGTAGGGGTGAAGGTTTCGACGCTCATGTTGATTCTCCCGGCGCGGTAGCCGCCATAAAACTCGATGACGCGCATTATCCGCTTCTCCGAGAAAATCGGTCAACAATAGTGCGCCTTTAGTCGCGACAAACAAAAAGGCCCGCACGGGGCGGGCCTAGGCATGGCTTCAAGCGCTTACGGCAGCAGGCCGGCGTGGGACAGGCCCATGCGCTCGTCCAGGCCGAACAGGATGTTGAGGTTCTGCACCGCCTGGCCCGACGCGCCCTTGACCAGGTTGTCGATCACCGACAGCACCACCACCAGGTCGCCGCCCTGTGGGCGATGCACGGCAATGCGGCAGACGTTGGCGCCGCGCACGCTGCGGGTTTCCGGGTGGCTACCGGCAGGCATTACGTCGACGAACGGTTCATCGGCGTAACGCTTTTCGAACAGCGCCTGCAGGTCGACCGAGGTGTCGACGACGTTGGCGTAAAGGGTCGCGTGGATACCGCGGATCATCGGGGTCAGGTGCGGCACGAAAGTCAGGCCGATATCCTTGCCCGCTGCCAGGCGCAGGCCTTGGCTGATTTCCGGCAGGTGACGGTGGCCCTTGACTGCATAAGCCTTCATGCTCTCACCGGCCTCGCAGAACAGCGAGCCCACGGCCGCGCCACGGCCAGCACCGCTAACACCCGACTTGCAGTCGGCAATCAGGCGCGACGGGTCGGCCAGGCCGGCTTCGAGCAGCGGCAGGAAGCCCAGTTGGGTCGCCGTTGGGTAGCAGCCCGGCACGGCAATCAAACGTGCCTGGCGGATCTTCTCGCGGTTCACCTCAGGCAGGCCATATACCGCATCCTTGAGCAGCTCTGGCGCACCGTGCGGCTGGCCATACCACTTGCCCCACTCGGTGGCGTCCTGCAGGCGGAAGTCGGCCGACAGGTCGATGACCTTGGTGCCTGCCGCCAGCAGCTCGCCGGCCAGGGCGTGGGCCACGCCGTGCGGGGTGGCGAAGAACACCACGTCGCAGGCGGCCAGGGTCTTGCTGTCCGGCACGCTGAACGCCAGGCCGTCATAATGGCCGCGCAGGTTCGGGTACATGTCGGCAACCGCCACGCCCGCTTCGGAGCGCGAAGTGATGACCGCAACTTCCGCCTGTGGATGCTGTGCCAGCAGGCGCAACAGTTCGACGCCGGTGTAACCCGTGCCGCCGACGATACCGACCTTGATCATAACGCTTGCCCCTTATCAACGAGCCGTCTGGAAAGCGCACGATAATAGGGGCGCGAAGCGCCTGTAACAACTCTTGGGGTGCCTCTTGCGGCCCCAGGCCTCTACTATCTGACGACCGTGAATACCTGAAGGAACTCCCCCCATGCTCTACCTCTGGATCAAAGCGCTGCATATCGTCAGCGTGGTCTGCTGGTTCGCCGGCCTCTTCTACCTGCCCAGGCTGTTCGTCTACCACGCCCAGAGCCAGGACAGCATCAGCCAGGAACGCTTCGTCACCATGGAGCGCAAGCTGTACCGCGGCATCATGAACCCGGCCATGATCGCTACCTACGTGTTCGGCGCCTGGATGCTCTACCTCAACCCCGGCTGGCTGAGCCAGGGCTGGTTGCATGCCAAGCTCACCCTGGTGATCCTGCTGACCGGCTACCATCACATCTGTGGCGCCCAGCGCAAACGCTTCGAAGCGGGCAGCAACACCCGCAGCCACGTGTACTACCGCTGGTTCAACGAAGTACCCGTGCTGTTCTTGCTGGGCATCGTGATTCTCGTGGTGGTCAAACCGTTCTGACATAAACGCCCTGCACTGGAGCCTTGCCCATGTCCCTGCCTGCCTCGCTCGAACACCGCCTGCGCCTGCCCGTGGTGGCGGCGCCGATGTTCCTGATTTCCAACCCTCAGCTGGTCCTGGCCTGCTGCGCCAATGGCGTGGTCGGCAGCTTTCCGGCACTGAACCAGCGCGACAGTGCAGGCTTCAAGGCCTGGCTGGAAGAAATCGAGGCGGGCCTGGCCCAATTGCAGGCGCCAGCGCCCTATGCGGTGAACCTGATCGTGCACCCGACCAACCCGCGCCTGCAGGCGGACCTTGCCCTGTGCGTCGAGCACCAGGTGCCCATGGTCATCACCAGCCTCGGCGCGGTGAAGGAAGTGGTCGATGCCGTACACGGCTATGGCGGCCTGGTGTTCCACGACGTGACCACGCGCCGCCATGCCGAAAAAGCGGCCGAAGCCGGTGTCGATGGGCTGATCGCCGTGGCAGCAGGCGCTGGCGGGCATGCCGGCACCTGGAGCCCGTTCGCGCTGGCGGCCGAAATCCGCCAGTTCTTCGACAAGACCTTGCTGCTGGCCGGCTGCATCAACCACGGCCATGAAATCCTCGCTGCCCAGCTGCTGGGCGCGGACCTCGCTTACATGGGCACACGCTTCATCGCCACCCGCGAAAGCCACGCCCAGGACGCCTACAAGCAGATGCTGCTCGACGCCCACGCGGCGGACATCATCCACACCCCGGCAGTGTCCGGTATCCCGGCCAGCTTCCTGCGCCCGAGCCTTGAGCAGGCCGGCTATGACATGGCCGCGCTGAAAACCGGCCATGAGCAGGGCAAGCTCAAGCCCATCGACGACGAAGCCAAGGCCTGGAAGACCGTATGGTCCGCCGGCCAGGGCGTGGGCGATATCCACGACTTACCCAGCGCCGGCGCACTGATCGAGCGCTTGGGCGACGAATACCAGGCCGCCCTTGAGCGTAGCCAACGCCTGCGCGGTCAAGCCCTGTAGCAAAAGGCAACACCTTGTTCGGCCAAGCTGTACACTAGGCGCCCTCTTCCGCCCCCAGGAGCCTTGCATGACCCGTTACGCCATGATTACCGGTGCTTCCAGCGGCCTGGGCCTGGCCCTGGCGGAAGCCCTGGCGCGGCGTGGGCGCAACCTCATCCTGGTGGCACGCCACCGGGAAACCCTGGAGCCAGTGGCACTGGAACTGGCCCAACGTTTTGGCGTGGAAGTGCTGCTGCGCGCCTGCGACCTCAGCCAGCCCCTGCGCCTGTCGGGCTTCGTGCTGGAACTGGAAGAAGGCGAGCGGCGCATCGACCTGCTGGTCAACTGCGCCGGCCAGCGCACCTACGGCCCGTTCCTTGCCCACGAGTGGGCCGATGAGCAAGACCTGCTGGAGGTCAACATCCTCGCCTTGAGCCGCCTGTGCCACGCCATCGGCAACCTGATGGCCGTGCAGGGCGGCGGGCAGATCCTCAACGTCGCGGGCCTGGCGGCCATGGCGCCGGGGCCGTCGATGGCCACCTATGCCGCCAGCAAAGCCTATGTGATGAGTTTCAGCGAAGCCCTGCGCGAAGAGCTCAAGCCTGCCGGCATCAAGGTTTCGGTCCTCTGCCCTGGCCCGGTTCGCTCATCGCGCCGGCGCATCCCCAGGCTCGACGGCAGCAGCCGCTGCCTGAGCCCGGAAGAAGTCGCGCTGTACAGTGTGCGTGCCCTGGCAAAGAACCGCGCGCTGATCATGCCAGTACGCCGCAACCGCTGGCTGGCCTTCGCACCACGGCTGCTGCCCCGCTGGTTGGCGCGCAAGCTGGCGGGTTTCATCCACCGCCGCTATTGCCCGGTTGGCATGGAATAGGCACTGGGCGAGCGGCGCCCGGCTGAGTACACTCGGCCCGACCCTCACCATGGAGCAAGTGCTGTGGACGATCTTTTCCTCAAAATCATCAACCGGGAAATCCCGGCGGATATCATCTACGAAGATGACCAGATCCTCGCCTTCAAGGACATCGCCCCCGCGGCGCCGGTACATTTCCTGGTCATCCCGAAGAAACACATCCGCACCCTCAATGACCTGACCGAAGAGGACAAGGCCCTGGCTGGCCATATCCTGTTCACCGCCCAGCGCCTGGCCGTCGAGCAAGGCTGTGAAGAAGGCTTCCGCGTGGTCATGAACTGCAACCCCAAAGGCGGCCAGACCGTCTACCACATTCATATGCACGTGCTTGGCCAGCGCCAGATGAACTGGCCACCGGGCTGACCCAAGGCAAGCCCCTCCCGGGCGATTGAGGTAAACTGTCGGGCATCACTTCAGCGGAGGTGCCCGATGGCCACCGAACGTCACTACTCGCCGCTCGACCGCTTGTTGCTGCAGGCCGATACCGCCATGCGCACCTTGCTGCCCTTCAGCGGCCAACCGTCCCGCCCGTCACCGGCAATCATCCAGCCCGATGCCGACCTGGATGACACCCAGACCCGCCATATCGCCGGCCTGATGCGCATCAACCACACCGGCGAAGTCTGCGCCCAGGCGCTGTACCAGGGCCAGGCCCTGACGGCCAAGCTGCCGCAAGTGCGCAAGGCCATGGAACATGCTGCCGAGGAAGAAATCGACCACCTGGCCTGGTGCGAACAACGCATCCGCCAGCTGGGCAGCCATCCGAGCGTGCTCAACCCACTGTTCTATGGCATGTCGTTCGGTATCGGCGCGCTCGCAGGGCTGGTCAGCGACAAGGTCAGCCTGGGTTTCGTCGCAGCCACCGAGCACCAAGTGTGCAAGCACCTGGACGAACACCTGGAGCAGTTGCCGCAAGAGGACGAAAAGTCCCGCGCCATTCTCGAGCAGATGCGCGTAGACGAAGAACAGCACGCTGAATCTGCCCTTGAGGCCGGCGGCTACCGTTTCCCCGCGCCCGTGCGCTTTGGCATGAGCCTGCTGGCCAAGGTCATGACCAAGAGCACCTACCGTATCTGAAGGCCCAGCCATGACGGACCGTATCGACGCCAAGGACCTGGCGCGCGCCGTGCAAGCCGGCATTCTCCAGCCGGGCCAGGACCAGGCCCTGCTGGCCTTCCTGCGCCAGCAACCGGCAAGCCGCGGTACTTTCCAGCTGGCCCACGTTGCCTTCTATTTCGGCGCCTTGCTGATCATGGGGGCGATGGGCTGGCTGCTCACCGAAGCCTGGATGCGCATTGGCGACGGTGCCCTGTTGGCCGTTGCCACCCTGTATATCGCCCTGCTCACCCTGTTCGCCCTCAACCTGCACAAGCGCCAGCAACCGGTTGCAGCCGGTGTACTTGCCGCCGTCGCGGTGAGCATCGTGCCGTTGGCGGTTTTTGCCCTCGAGCGCTTGGCGGGCTGGTGGCCACTGGATGATATGCAGGCGGACTACCACCACTACTACACCTACGTGCAAGGTGGCTGGCTGGCGATGGAAGCGGCGACGGTGCTCGCCGGGCTGCTGATGCTGCGCCTGATCCCCTACCCGTTCATCGTCATGCCGATTGCCGTGGCCTTGTGGTTCATGTCGATGGACCTGACCGAGTGGGCCTATGGCACACCGTTCAGCTGGGAACAACGGCGTACGGTGTCGCTGTGGTTCGGGTTGGGCATGCTGCTGATATTTGTGCTGATCGATGGGCGAACCCGTGAGGATTATGCCCGCTGGGGCTACCTGGCCGGGCTGGCCGCGTTCTGGGGTGGGCTGAATTTGATGGAAAGCGACAGCGAGCTGGGCAAGGCGCTGTATTGCCTTATCAACCTGGCGCTGATGGGCCTGGCGGTGGTGCTGCGCCGGCCGGTGTTCATGGTGTTCGGGGCACTGGGGGTGGCGGGGTACCTGGGATACCTGTCCTATGAGGTATTTGCCGACTCGTTGTTGTTCCCGCTGGTGGTGACCTTGATCGGGCTGGGCGTGATCGGCTTGGGGCTGGCCTATCAGAAGCGGCGAGAGCAGTTGAGCCAGGTGGTCAGAAGCAGCTTGCCGGGATGGTTGGTCAGTGCATTGCCGGCACTGCGGGACTGACTGAAGGTTGCCGGGGCCGCGTTGCGGCCCATTCGCAGGCAAGCCTGCTCCTACAGGGGCCGCCTGGGTAGGAGCAGGCTTGCCTGCGATGGGCTGCGCAGCAGCCCCAAGCGAATTCAGCCCAACTCGACGATTTCGTAGCCATGGGTGATTTCCACCCCGGCACGCTCAAGCATGATCGAGGCCGAGCAATACTTCTCCGCCGACAGCTCTACCGCCCGCTTGACCTGGGCTTCCTTGAGCCCACGGCCCTTTACCACGAAGTTCATGTGGATCTTGGTGAACACCTTCGGGTCTTCGCTGGCACGCTCGGCCTCCAGGAATGCCTCGCAGCTTTCCACCGCCTGGCGCGACTTCTTCAGGATGCTCACCACGTCGAAACTGCTGCAACCACCCAGGCCCAGCAGGAGCATTTCCATCGGGCGCACACCCAGGTTACGGCCACCGGCCTCGGGCGGGCCGTCCATCACCACCACGTGCCCACTCCCCGATTCGCCGAGGAACATCGCTTCACCGGCCCACTGGATGCGTGCCTTCATCTGTCCATACTCCTGAATTTCGCAAAAGGGTGTCAGCTTAAGCCTTGTATGCCCGTCGGAAAAGCTCAATGCGACTCGCTTTAGTACCGAAACATCCTGCTACGTCTGATAAGCTGGCGCCAATTGACTGGCGCGTCGCGCCAGACAATCACTAACAAGAGCCTATGCGTCGCATCGAACAGGATTTCGTGATGGTTGCCTCAGCCCTACCCGCCAAGATCAAGAACATCGACAAGCTGCTGGTCCACTGCCAGCGCCGCCGCTACACCGCCAAATGCAACATCATCTGCGCCGGTGATCGTGCCGAAACCTTGTCGTTCATCATCAAGGGCTCGGTCACCATCCTGATCGAGGACGACGAAGGTCATGAAATGATCATCGCCTACCTCAACAGTGGCGATTTCTTCGGTGAACTGGGGTTGTTCGAGCCCGCTGGCAGCGACCAGCAGCGCAGCGCCTGGGTGCGCGCCAAGACCGAATGCGAAGTGGCGGAAATCAGCTACGACAAGTTCCGCGAACTGGCCCGCCAAGACCCGGACATCCTCTATGCACTGGGCAGCCAGATGGCCCAGCGCCTGCGCAATACCACGCGCAAGGTCGGCGACCTGGCCTTCTTCGACGTCACCGGCCGCGTCGCCCGCTGCCTGCTCGACCTGTGCAAGCAGCCCGACGCCATGACCCACCCCGACGGCATGCAGATCAAGATCACCCGCCAGGAAATTGGCCGTATCGTCGGTTGTTCCCGGGAGATGGTCGGCCGCGTCCTCAAGGACTTGGAAGAACGCAGCCTGGTGCAGGTCAAGGGCAAGACCATGGTGGTCTACGGCACCCGTTAATCCCGCGGCAGTGCCGCCAGCACGTCGCGGTAAGCCTGGGACAGGCGCTCGAACCAGGGCGCTGCAGGCGCCACTTCGTGCAGGGCGATGTGGCTGTCGGCGCGGCAGCGCTGTTCCAGGCCGCAGCATTCATTGAACCGGTTGACCGCCGCGACCATCGACTCGCGCTCGTTGTCCAGCAGCAGCGCGCCATGCACCAGCACCACCGGGCGCTTGCCACCCAGGCCCTGGCGCCAGCGCTGAGCCGTGCCGACCAATTTGCGGCCATTGAGGTTGACGTTGTAGCGGCCATCGCAGAAGGCCCCGTCGATCTCCCCGACCGACGCCACCCCGCCCCATTCGCGCAGCACCTCGCACAAGGGCAGGCACAGCCGCTCATAGGCATTTTCGATACGGCCATGGTCACCTTCGCTGCGCGGGGCGACGTACACCAGTGCAACGTTCACCGTCGAATGCGACTGCGGCACCGGCTCGCCGCCGGTTTCGCGCAGCAGCACCGGCCAACCGGCAATGGCCAGCTCCGAACAGGCGGCTTCGAAATTATCCAGGCGGCTCATGCGCCGGGGCATCACCAGCGCATGGTCGGTGGGGCGCCAGAACAGCATGCCGCTGTCGTGTTCGCCGCGGCACACCGCGGCCAGCAGGTCCTGCTCGGCGTGCAGGCCCTGTTCGACGGTGAGGGCCAGGGGTTGATCGGTCATTGATCCACCTTTGATGTTGGGTTCATCGGCCCTTTCGCGGGGCAAGCCCGCTCCTACAAGGGGTGGTGTAGCTCTGTAGGAGCGGGCTTGCCCCGCGAAAGGGCCGGAACAGGCACACAAAAAAGCCGGCATCTACGCCGGCTTCATTACTCATCAGTCCAGAGGCTGAACAGTCTTCTTCACCTGCTCCGGGAAGAACAACCGCTGCAGCTCAAGCCCTGGCTGCTCGGCACGCATGAATGCCTCCCCCACCAGGAACGAGTACACCTCGTTGATCTCCATCAGCTCGACGTCGGCACGGTTGAGAATACCGCTCTCGGTAATCGCCAGGCGGTCGCGCGGGATACGCGGCAGCAGGTCGAGGGTGGTGTCCAGGCTGACATCGAAGGTGTGCAGGTTGCGGTTGTTGACCCCGACCAGCGGCGTGTCGAGGGTCTTCAAGGCGCGCTCCAGCTCATCGCCGTCATGCACCTCCACCAGCACGTCGAGGCCGACATCCTTGGCAACCGAAGCCAGCTCGGCCATCTTCACATCGTCCAGCGCCGAAACGATCAACAGCACGCAGTCGGCGCCCAGGGCCCGGGCCTCGACGATCTGGTACGGGTCGACCATGAAGTCCTTGCGGATCACCGGCAGCGAAACCGCCGCACGGGCCTGCTGCAGGTACTCGTCGGCGCCCTGGAAGTAGTCCACGTCGGTCAGCACCGACAGGCAGGTCGCCCCACCCTTTTCGTAACTGACGGCGATTTCCGCCGGCACGAAGTGCTCACGGATCACGCCCTTGCTCGGCGAGGCCTTCTTGATTTCGGCAATCACCGCCGGCTGCTTGCGCTTGGCCTGTGCGATCAGGGCATTGGCGAAGCCACGCGGGGCGTCGGCCGCCTTGGCCAGGCGCTCCAGCTCGGCAAGGCTGACCCGCGCGCTGCGCTCAGCCACTTCCTGGAACTTGCGGGCGATGATCCTTTCCAGCACCGTCGGCACACTCATGCTTCGTTCTCCACCTTGAATACGGCAGTAAAGGCACCCAGCTCCTGCAGCTTCTCCCAGGCAAGGCCGGTGTGCAGTACGTCGTGGGCCAGTTCCACACCCGCCTTGAGGCTCATCGCATGGTCGGCGGCATACAGCGCGGCGCCGGCATTGAGCACGATCATTTCAGCGGCCTTCTGGCCGTTCTCGGTCTTGCGACGGCCCAGGGCATCGCGAATCAGCTCCAGCGACGCCTGCGGGTTCTCGACCGCCAGGCCGTGCAGGCTCTGGCTCTTCATGCCGAGGTCTTCGGGCTCGACCCAGTATTCGCTGATCTGGTCATTCTTGAGCTCGGCCACGAAGGTTGGCGCCGCCAGGCTGAATTCGTCCAGGCCGTCCTTGGAGTGCACCACCAGCACGTGCTTGCTGCCCAGGCGCTGCAGCACCTCGGCCAGCGGGCGGCACAGCGCCTGGTTGAACACACCCACCACCTGGTGCTTCACGCCTGCCGGATTCGTAAGCGGGCCCAGCATGTTGAACAAGGTGCGCAGGCCCAGGTCGCGGCGCGGGCCAGCGGCATGCTTCATGGCACTGTGGTGGCTCTGGGCGAACATGAAGCCAATGCCCAGGCTGTCGATGCAGCGGGCGACCTGGGTTGGGGTCAGGCTCAGGTAGATGCCGGCAGCTTCCAGCAGGTCGGCACTGCCGCTCTTGCCGGAAACGGCGCGGTTGCCGTGCTTGGCCACGGTGCAGCCCGCCGCCGCGAGCACGAATGCCGAGGCCGTGGACACATTGAAGATGTTGGCGCCGTCGCCGCCGGTGCCGACGATATCGACCACGCAATCCAGGCTTTTCAGTTCGACCTTGTCGGCCAGCTCGCGCATCACCGACACCGCACCGACGATCTCGTCGATGCTCTCGCTTTTCATGCGCATGCCCATCAGGAAGGCGCCAATCTGCGCCTCGCTGCACTGGCCGGTCATGATCTGGCGCATGACATCGCGCATTTCATCGGTGGAAAGGTCCAGGTGGCCGACGATCCGGCTCAACGCGCTCTTGATATCCATGATCGTTCCTTAACGGCGGCCGCCGGTTTGCTTGAGGAAGTTGGCGAACAGCTCGTGGCCCTGCTCGGTCAGAATCGACTCGGGGTGGAACTGCACCCCCTCGATGTTCAGGGTCTTGTGGCGCAGGCCCATGATCTCGTCGACCGAGCCGTCGGCATGCGCCGTCCAGGCAGTGACTTCCAGGCAGTCCGGCAGGGTTTCGCGCTTCACCACCAGGGAATGGTAGCGGGTCACGGTCAGCGGGTTGTTGAGCCCGGCGAACACGCCCAGGTCGCGGTGCAGCACCGGGCTGGTCTTGCCGTGCATCACCTGGCGCGCACGCACCACGTCACCGCCGAAAGCCTGGCCGATGGACTGGTGGCCCAGGCACACGCCCAGAATCGGCAGCTTGCCGGCGAAATGCAGGATGGCTTCGATGGACACGCCCGCTTCGCTCGGGGTGCAGGGGCCTGGGGAAACGACGATGCGCTCGGGGTTGAGGGCTTCGATCTGGGCGATGGTCATTTCGTCGTTGCGAATGACCTTCACCTCGGCACCCAGCTCACCCAGGTACTGAACAACGTTGTAAGTGAATGAGTCGTAATTGTCGATCATCAGTAACATCGGGCTAAACCTCTTGAATCTACTGACTTCAAAAATCGAACCTTCCTACACCGGCCACAGGCACGGTTTGGCCACGCAGGGCAGTCGCTAATCGGACGGGAAGGCAAACAGGGGCGGGCCGGACGGGCCGGCAGGAGATAAAGTCAGGCGCGCCAACGCCAACGGGCGTGGGCCTTGATAACGCGCATCAAGAGTTTGCTGACGATCAACACAGGATAGGTCTCGCTCATACGTTCCGGCACAGTAGCCTACCGGGGCGGCGGGCGCAACATGCCCGTAAACACGGGGAAACGAATGGACTTGGAAGCGATGCCCGGCGATTTGCTATGGTCGATCGGGTAGTCCTCATAAAAACAAAGAAAAGGATGTTCATTGATGCGAAAAATACCCGTACTGCGCTTTGCCCTCGCCTCGCTGGCCCTGGCCTGCAGCCAGGCCTTCGCCGCCCCCTCGCCCTACTCCACGCTGGTCGTGTTCGGCGACAGCCTGAGCGATGCCGGGCAATTCCCTGACCTGACCGGCGGCACCCTGGGCATGCGCTTCACCAACCGCGACGCCAATGGCAACTATGCGCCGGTGTCGCCGATGATTCTCGGTGGCCGGCTTGGCATCAACCCGGGCGAACTGGGCCCGTCGACGTCACCGACCTACCAGGCGCTGGGCCTTGCCGATGGCAACAACTGGGCGGTTGGCGGCTACACCACGCAGCAAATCCTCGACTCGATTACCAATACCTCGGAAACCGTGATTCCGCCTGGCAACACCGGGGCCGGCCTGGTGCTGCGTGAAA
This sequence comes from Pantoea sp. Ap-967, assembly GCF_011752565.1. Lineage (GTDB taxonomy): Bacteria > Pseudomonadota > Gammaproteobacteria > Pseudomonadales > Pseudomonadaceae > Aquipseudomonas. Next base: position 109,894 of record NZ_VWXK01000019.1, on the reverse strand, counting down.
AACCGGGTTACCTGGCCAACGGCCTGCAAGCCGACCCAAATGCCCTGTACTACCTGACCGGCGGCGGCAACGACTTCCTCCAGGGCCTGGTCAACAGCCCCGCCGACGCCGCAGCCGCCGGCGCCCGCCTGGCCGCCAGTGCCCAGGCGCTGCAACAGGGCGGCGCGCGCTACATCATGGTGTGGTTGCTGCCAGACCTGGGGCAAACCCCGAACTTCAGCGGCACCGCCCAGCAAACCGCGCTGTCGCAGTTGTCCAGCGTGTTCAACCAGTCGCTGCTCAGCCAGCTGCGCCAGGTCGATGCCGAGATCATCCCACTCAACATTCCGGTGCTGCTCAGCGAGGCGCTGGCCGACCCCACCCAGTTCGGCCTGGCCAGCGGGCAGAACCTGGTGGGCACCTGCTACAGCGCCAGCAACTGCGTTGGCAACCCGGTATACGGCATCAACGGCACCTCGCCCGACCCGACCAAGCTGCTGTTCAACGACGCGGTGCACCCCACCATCGCCGGGCAGCAACTGATTGCCGACTACGCCTACTCGATTCTTGCCGCGCCCTGGGAGCTGACCCTGCTGCCGGAAATGGCCCATGCCAGCCTGCGCGCCCATCAAGACGAGCTGCGCAACCAGTGGCAGGCGCCGTGGCAAGCAGCCGGCCAGTGGCAGGCGTTCGTCAGCAGCGGCGCCCAGGACCTGGACTTCGACGACCAGCGCAGCGCCGCCAGCGCCGATGGCCGTGGCTACAACCTGACCGTGGGCGCCAGCTACCGGCTCAATGATGCCTGGCGCCTGGGCCTGGCAGGTGGGGTGTACCGGCAGAAGCTCGAAGCCGGCGAGCAGAACTCGGACTACAAGCTCGACAGCTACCTGGCCAGCGCCTTCGCCCAGTACCGCCAGGGCCGCTGGTGGGCCGATGCCGCGCTCACCGCCGGGCACCTGGACTACCACGACCTCAAGCGCACCTTCGCCCTGGGCGTGAACGAGCGCAGCGAAAAGGGCGACACCGATGGCGAGGCCTGGGCAATGAGCGGCCGGCTGGGTTACAACCTGGCCGCCGACAGCAGCCCCTGGCAACTGGCGCCGTTCATCAGCGCCGACTACGCACGGGTGAAGGTCGATGGGTATGACGAGAAAAGTGGCCGCTCGACGGCACTGGGCTTCGATGACCAGGAACGCACGTCGCGGCGCTTGGGGGTAGGCGTGCTAGGCAGCGTGCAGGTACTGCCGAGTACCCGGCTGTTCGCCGAGGTGGCGCAGGAACATGAGTTCGAGGATGACCAGCAGGATGTGACCATGCACCTGACCACATTGCCGGGTAATGACTTCACGTTGACGGGGTATACACCGCACAGTGACCTGACCCGGGCCAGCCTGGGGGTGAGCCATGAAGTGGTGGCAGGGGTGCATGTGCGGGGGAGCTACAACTGGCGCAAGAGCGATGAGTTGACCCAGCAAGGGGTGAGCCTGGGGGTCAGCTTCGACTTTTAAATCCTGGAATACCTGTGCTGCTTGATCGCGAGCTTCGCTCGCTCCTACGGGCTGTATCGCAATCCGTGTAGGAGCGAGCGCAGCTCGCGATGCGCCGCGCAAGCGGCGCCATTTCAGCACGCTACTTGACGGTGGTCTGCTCAGCCAACGCCACCGCACGGAACATCGCCCGGCGCTTGTTGATGGTTTCTTCCCACTCCAGCGCCGGCACCGAGTCAGCCACGATACCGCCACCGGCCTGCACATGCAGCTCACCGTCCTTGATCACCGCCGTTCGAATGGCAATCGCAGTGTCCATGTTGCCGTTCCAGGCAAAGTAACCCACCGCACCGCCATACACACCGCGCTTGACCGGCTCCAGCTCGTCGATGATTTCCATGGCACGAATTTTCGGCGCACCCGACAAGGTGCCTGCCGGCAGAATCGCCCGCAACGCATCCATCGCCGTCAGGCCCTCGCGCAGCTGGCCGGTGACGTTCGAGACAATGTGCATCACGTTGGAATAACGCTCGATCACCATCTTCTCGGTCAGGCGCACGCTGCCGGTCGACGACACCCGGCCCACGTCGTTGCGCCCCAGGTCGATCAGCATCAGGTGCTCGGCGATTTCCTTGTCGTCCGACAGCAGGTCATCTTCCAGCGCCCGGTCGGCTTCCTCGGTGGCGCCACGCGGGCGAGTGCCGGCGATCGGGCGCACGGTGACCAGGTTGTCTTCCACCCGCACCAATACCTCGGGCGAGCTGCCGACCACATGGAAGTCGCCAAAGTTGAAGAAGTACATGTACGGCGTCGGGTTGAAGCAACGCAGCGCTCGGTACAGGTCGATGGGCGCTGCCTGGAAGTCGATCGACATGCGCTGGGACGGCACCACCTGCATGCAGTCACCGGCCAGGATGTATTCCTTGATACGGCCCACCGCGTTCTCATAGTCGTCACGGGTGTAGCTGGAACGGAATTCCGGCTCGGCAGCCATGGGCCCGCTCAGGTCCAGGCCACGGCGCGGGGTGATCGGCTGGCGCAGGGTTTCAAGCAGCCCCTGCAGGCGTGCCTGGCCCTGTTCGAAGGCCTGCTCGGCGGCCGGGTCGACCAGCACGATGGCGTGCATCTTGCCCGCCAAATTGTCGAACACCACCACCGCGTCAGACACCATCAGCAGGATGTCCGGCACGCCCAGCGGGTCCGGGTTCGGGCTGGCACCCAGGCGCTTTTCCACATAACGCACGCAGTCATAGCCGAAGTAGCCGACCAGGCCGCCATTGAAACGTGGCAGGCCGGGAATGTCGGCAACCTTGTAGCGGTCCTTGAACGCCTCGACGAACGCCAGCGGGTCTTCGACGTCGTGGCTTTCCACCTCAACGCCGTCTTCAAGGATGCTGACGTGGTAGCCGTGCACGCGCATCACGGTGCGCGACGGCAGGCCGATCATCGAGTAACGGCCCCACTTCTCGCCGCCCTGCACCGATTCGAGCAGGTAGGAGTTGGGCTGGTCTGCCAGTTTCAGGTAGATCGACAGCGGCGTGTCGAAGTCGGCCAGGGTTTCGCAGGCCAGGGGGATGCGGTTGTAGCCGGCAGCGGCCAGGCGCAGGAATTCTTCGCGGATCATGGGTAGCCTCGTGGCAAGCAGCAATAGGGTCGGGCAAGCGGACGGGCCGGCAGGCGCCGGCGGGCAGAAGTCAGGCGCGCCAGCGCCAACGGGCCAGGGCCTTGATGACTTTCATCCAGAATTTGCCAGTGACCGCCACGGTGGACTCTCTGTCTTGGGAGGCTTGAAGGTCCGCCAACGTTATCCCAGTGGCCGGGTCTGTGCAACCGGGCAGCAGTGCACGCAAATCGTCGATCACCAGGCTCGGGGCTTCGTCGGTGATCGGCCGGCCATGGTTGTAGCCATAGGTCAGCCCCACGCTCTGCACACCTGCTGCCTTGGCCGCCTGCACATCGCTGCGCGAATCGCCAACGAACAGCGACTGCTGCGGGCTAACCCCGGCCATCTGCATGACGAACAGCAGGGCCGCCGGGTCGGGCTTTTTCTGCGGCAAGGTATCGCCGCCGATGATCCAGCGGAAATAGCTGCCGAGCTTCATCTGGTCCAGCAGCGGGCCAACGAAGCGCTCGGGCTTGTTGGTGATCAGCGCCATCTCCACGCCCTGCTTGCGCAGCCAGCGCAGGGTGTCTTGCACACCGGGGTAGACCACGGTCAGCTCATGGCTTTGCGCATAGGCCTCCATGAACAGAGCCAGGGCTTGGTCGGCCAGGGCATCGTCGACGGCTGCGTGATCGATGCCCCCGGCCAGGGCCCGGCGCACCAGCACCTGGGCACCGTTGCCGACCCAGTGGCGCACCGCCTCAAGGCCTGCCGGCGGGCGCCCCAGTTCGAGCAGCATGCGGTCCACGGCGGCGGCCAGGTCCGGTACCGAGTCGATCAGGGTACCGTCCAGATCGAACATCACCAGCCTGGGCAGCGCTCCCGGGAACAGCTGCTCGAAGCCGCTCATGGGCGGGCCTGGGCCAGTTCGGCGCGCATCTTGTCGATCACGGCCTTGTAGTCCGGGGCGTTGAAGATCGCCGAGCCGGCGACGAAGGTGTCGGCGCCAGCGGCAGCGATTTCGCGGATGTTGTTGACGTTGACGCCACCGTCGATTTCCAGGCGGATGTCACGGCCACTGGCATCGATCAAGGCACGGGCCTCGCGCAGCTTGTCGAGGGTGCCGGGGATGAACTTCTGGCCGCCGAAACCTGGGTTGACGCTCATCAGCAGCACCATGTCGACCTTGTCCATCACGTACTTCAGTGCATCCAGGCTGGTGGCCGGGTTGAACACCAGGCCGGCCTTGCAACCACCGTCCTTGATCAGCTGCAGCGAACGGTCGATGTGCTGCGAGGCTTCCGGGTGGAAGGTGATGTAGGTAGCGCCGGCCTCAATGAAGTCGCCGATGATGCGGTCGACCGGGCTGACCATCAGGTGCACGTCGATGGGCGCGGTAACGCCGTACTTGCGCAGGGCGCTGCAGACCATCGGGCCGATGGTCAGGTTGGGCACGTAGTGGTTGTCCATCACATCGAAGTGAACGATGTCGGCACCTGCGGCCAGAACCTTGTCGACGTCCTCGCCCAGGCGGGCGAAATCGGCGGAAAGAATGGAGGGGGCAATAGCGTAGGGCTGCATGGCGCACCTGTTGGCAGAATCACGGTGGCGCGCATTGTAACCGTTTTAACCCGTGCCGGCCTCTTCACGGGTAAACCCGCCCCCACAGGCTGCGCTAACCCCGGTAGGAGCGAGCGTAGCTCGCGATGGGGCGCGCAGCGGCCCCTGGGTTTCAGCTTCGCAGATGATAATGCCGGGGCTGCTTTGCAGCCCATCGCGAGCTGCGCTCGCTCCTACCAGGTCCACCACCACCATCAGGCCGGCTGCTGAGTCCGCAACTTCTCGCTGCGCCCGCGCAACCACTCAAGTGTCAGCAACAACACCACCGAGAACGCGATCAGCAAGGTCGCCGCCGCCGCAATGGTCGGGCTCAGGTTCTCGCGAATGCCACTGAACATCTGCCGCGGCAGGGTCGCCTGCTCGGGGCCGGCGAGGAACAGCGTCACCACCACTTCGTCGAACGAGGTGGCAAAGGCGAACAACGCCCCGGAAATCACGCCAGGGGCAATCAGCGGCAAGGTTACCCGGCGGAAGGCCAGCAGCGGCGAAGCACCGAGGCTGGCGGCAGCACGCACCAGGTTGTGGTTGAAGCCCTGCAGGGTTGCCGACACCGTGATGATGACGAACGGTACGCCCAGCACCGCATGCACCAGGATCAACGACACAAAGCTGTTGCCCATGCCCAGCGGCGCGAAGAACAGGTAGCTGGCGACACCGATGATCACCACCGGCACCACCATCGGCGAGATCACCAGCGCCATCACCAACGACTTGCCGGGGAAATCGCCACGGGTCAGGCCAATCGAGGCCAGGGTGCCGAAGACCATCGCCAGCACCGTGGCCGCCGGGGCGACGATGATGCTGTTCTTCAAGGCCCGCATCCATTCGGCGGAAGCGAAGAAGTCGTGGTACCACTGCAGCGAAAAACCCTGCAGCGGGTACACCAGGAAGCTGCCGCTGTTGAACGACAGCGGCACGATCACCAGCACCGGCAACACCAGGAACAGCAGGATCAGCCCGCAGAGGATGCGCAGGGTGTAGAACCACACCCGCTCGACGGGCGACATGTAGGGGCTCAGCATCTCAAGGCTCCTCAGCTCAGGCGCAGGCGGCTGGCGCCGACCAGCCAGCTATAGATCAGGTACAGCAGCACGGTCGCCAGCAGCAACAGCCCACCCAGCGCGGTGGCCATGCCCCAGTTGATGCTGGTGTTGGTATAGAAGGCAACGAAGTAGCTGACCATCTGGTCGTTCGGGCTGCCGAGCAGCGCCGGGGTGATGTAGTAGCCAATCGCCAGAATGAACACCAGCAGGCAGCCGGCGCCTACGCCTGCGTAGGTCTGCGGGAAGTACACCCGCCAGAAGCTGGCGAACGGGTGGCAGCCCAGTGAGATCGCCGCGCGCATGTAGCTGGGCGAGATGCCCTTCATCACGCTGTACAGCGGCAGAATCATGAACGGCAGCAGGATGTGCACCATCGAGATGTACACGCCGGTGCGGTTGAACACCAACTCCAGCGGCTGGTCGATGATGCCCATGGCCATCAGCGCGCTGTTGATCAGGCCACCGGACTGCAGCAGTACGATCCACGCGGCCACGCGCACCAGAATCGAGGTCCAGAACGGCAGCAACACCAGAATCATCAGCAGGTTGCTCTGCCGGGTCGGCAGGTTGGCCAGCAGGTAGGCCAAGGGGTAGGCCAGCACCAGGCAGATGACGGTGATTACCACCCCCATCCACAGGGTGCGGGCGAAAATATCCAGGTAGATGGCCTGGTCGGGAGTGGCCTTGGCCAGCTCGCCGAGGTCATCGATACGGTGGTCCAGCGAGGCCAGCAGGTAGAACGAGGTAACCGAACTGGTGTTGCGGCGAATCGCCTGCCAGTAGGCCGGGTCGCCCCAACGTTCGTCCAGGGCCTGCAGGGCATCTTTGTAGGAGGCCGGCTCGGCCTTGAACGGCAATGCCCGCGCGGTCTTGGCCAACAGGCTGCGATAGCCGGCCAGCTCCATGTTCAGGCGCTTGGAAAGGTCGCCCAGGGTCTGGTTCTTGCGCGACTCGGCCAAGTCCTGGCTCAACGCCTTGTAGGCCTCCTCGCCGGGCAGGCTCTTGCCGTCCCACTGGCCGATCACCTCGACCGTGCGTGGCAGGCCGCCGACCACTTCCGGGTTACCGACGCTTTTGTACAACAGCGCCGCGATCGGCACCAGGAACACCAGCAGGAGAAACAGCGCCAGCGGCGCGATCAACGCCTGCGCCTTCCAGCGGTTGACCCGCTCGGCGTGCTTGAGGCGCTGTTTGAGACTTGGACCGGCGCCTTCGTTGAGGGGCACTGCAATGGCCATGGCGAACTCCGCAAGACAGGGGAAACGGGGAGCGCCAGCCACACGGCCAGCGCTCCTGCAGGCGCCTTACTTGGCCGCCCAGGCGTTGAAACGCTGCTCCAGCTGCTCGCTGTTGTCAGCCCAGAAGGCCACGTCGATCTGCACCTGGTTGGCAATGTTCTCAGGCGTGGTCGGCATGTCTTTCTTCACCGCATCGGCCAGCAGCGGCACGGCCTTGGAGTTGGCCGGGCCGTAGGCGATGTTTTCCGAATAGGTTTTCTGCTGCTCGGGCTGCACGCTGTAGGCGATGAACTTCTTGGCCTCATCGGCATTCTTGGCGCCCTTCGGAATCGCCCAGGCGTCAAAGTCGTAGATACCGCCGTTCCACACCACCTTGAGGTTGCTTTCCTTCTGCACCGCCGCAATGCGGCCGTTGTAGGCCGAACTCATGACCACGTCACCCGAGGCCAGGTATTGCGGCGGCTGTGCGCCGGCTTCCCACCACTGGATGTTCGGCTTGAGCTCGTCGAGCTTCTTGAAGGCACGGTCCTGGCCCTCCTTGGTGCCCAGTACCTGGTACACGTCCTTCGGCGCCACGCCATCAGCCATCAAGGCGAATTCGAGGGTGTACTTGGCGCCCTTGCGCAGGCCGCGCTTGCCCGGGAATTTCTTGGTGTCCCAGAAATCCGCCCAGCTGGTCGGCGCGGTCTTGAGCTTGTCGGCGTTGTAGGCCAGCACCGTCGACCAGACGAAGAAGCCCACGCCACAGGGCTGGATGGCGCCCTTCACGTAGTCCGATTCATTGCCGAACAGGGCCGGGTCAAGTTCTTCGAACATGCCCTCGTCACAGCCCCGGGCCAGTTCCGGCGACTCGACCTCCACCAGGTTCCACGACACACTGTTGGTGTCGACCATGGCTTTGACCTTGGCCATTTCCCCGTTGTATTCGCCCGCGACGATCTTGCCCTTGCCAGCCTTCTCCCACGGCTCGTAGAACGCCTTCACCTGGGCTGCCTTGTTGGCACCGCCGAAGGAAACCACGGTCAGGTCAGCCGCCATGGCATGGCCTGCGACGCACAGGCCAAGGGCCAGGGCGGTCAGTTTCAACTGCTTGCGCATTATTATTCTCTCCACAGTACAGGGTTGGTGAAGCAATCGATCAGTGGGCTTCGGTAATCGGATCGAGCGCGCGGGCGTGCTCCACCTCCCAGCCCAGCGGTACCACATCGCCCACGGCCAGGGCCGGGTCGAGTTCGGCGATCGGCTGCTTCACGAAGAAGTCAGCCTTGCCGCAGACTTCCAGGCGCACCCGCACGTGGTCGCCCAGGTAGATGAACTCGGCCACGCGGCCGGAGAAGCGGTTCACGCAGTTTTCGCTGTGGCCATTCAGGCGCACGCGCTCCGGGCGAATCGACAGGGTCACCGGTTCACCGGCCTGGCCAACGTTCACCGCCAGCGCCTCCACCCGCTCGCCCCGTGCCAGCTGTACCTGACAACGCTTGCCGTCGCTGGCCAGCAAGGTGCCGTTGATGCGGTTGTTCTCGCCGATGAAGTTGGCGACGAAGGTGTTGCGCGGCTCTTCATAGAGGGTGCGCGGGTCGGCGATCTGCTGGATTTCGCCCTGGTGGAACACCGCCACCCGGTCGGACATGGTCAGCGCTTCGCCCTGGTCGTGGGTCACGTAGACCACGGTGACGCCCAGGCGCTGGTGGATATGCTTGATCTCCATCTGCATGTGTTCGCGCAGTTGCTTGTCCAGGGCGCCGAGGGGTTCGTCCATCAGCACCAGCTGCGGTTCGAACACCAACGCCCGGGCCAGGGCCACGCGCTGCTGCTGGCCGCCGGACAGCTGGCCTGGGTAACGCTTGGCGAAGGCATCGAGCTGGACCATGCCCAGCACCCGCTTGACCCGTTCGCTGATGTCGGTCTTGCTGAGGTTGCGCACGCTCAGGGGGAAGGCCAGGTTCTCGGCCACGGTCATGTGCGGGAACAGCGCGTAGTTCTGGAACACCATGCCGATGTCGCGTTTGTGCGGCGGCACGTTGTTGATCGAACGGCCGGCCAGCTGGATCTCTCCGGCGGTGGGGGTTTCGAAGCCGGCGAGCATCATCAGGCTGGTGGTCTTGCCCGAGCCCGAGGGCCCGAGCAGGGTCAGGAACTCACCCTTGCGAATGTCCAGGTTGAGGTCTTTGACGATCAGCGATTCGCCGTCGTAGCTCTTCTGCACACCCCGGAAGCTGACCAGCGTCTCACCGGTGGCCGCGTTCGAATTCGCCTCGCTCATGCCTGCACCTTCTTGTTGGACTGACTGCGTAGGCAAAAGAGTAGAAGAGACGCAAGCACCGGAAAATCGGGGGGGCTGAGAGAATGCCATCATCCGGTTGGAAGATCGGCTGTAGGGATTGCCCTACAAAGATGGCGTTTTCAAGACAGGATGAGGCCCCTTGTAGGAGCGGGCTTGCCCCGCGAAGAGGCCGGCCCAGCCACCGAGATCAGCAGGCCAGGCCCTTTCGCGGGTCAAGCCCGCTCCTGCAAGGTTCAGTGCCAAACGCAAAACCGCAGTTGTCGCAATCAGACCAGCTTGTGCTCCATCGCATACTTCACCAGCTCTGCCAGCGAGTTGACCTTGAGCTTCTGCATCAACCTGGCCTTGTGGGTACTGATGGTCTTGCTCGACAGCGCCAGCTGCTGGGCGATGTCGTTGACGTTGGCACCCTGGGCCAGGCGTTCGAACACCGAGAACTCGCGCTCCGACAGCAGCGTGTGCAGCGGCCGGGTTTCGGTCAGGCCCACTTCGAAGACCATGCGGTCAGCCAGGGCCGGGTCGATGTAGCGCCCGCCCCCGGCTACCCGGCGAATTGCCGTGAGCAGCAGCGCCGGGTCACTGTCCTTGGTCGCATAGCCCGCGGCGCCCGCCTTCAACGCGCGGGCCGCCATCTGCGCTTCGTCGTGCATCGACAGCATGAGGATCGCCGGCGCATCGTGAAGCGCGCGAATCCGCGGGATCGCCTCCAGGCCATTGACCCCCGGCATCGAGATATCCAGCAACACCACCTCGCACGGCGTATGGCGCAAGGTTTCCAGCAACTGCTCGCCATTGCCCGCCTCGCCGGCCACCTGCATGTCCTTGGCCAGGCCAATCAACTGCTTGATGCCTTCCCGGACAATGGTGTGGTCTTCGGCCACCAGCACTCGTATCACGCTCGCTCTCCTACTCCAACGGTATGGCAACGCTCAGGCTGGTGCCCTCGCCCGGTTCACTGTCCAGCGCCATGCTGCCCCCCAGCATCAACACCCGCTCACGCACCCCAACCAGGCCGAACGACGTGGGCCGCGCCTGCTCGCGGCAGAAACCGCTACCGTCGTCACTGACGGTCAGGCGCAATTGCCCGCCCTCGCGCACCAGGGCGATCTCGACACTGTGCGCCTGGGCGTGGCGCATGACATTGGTCAGCGCCTCCTGAAGAATGCGGAACAGGCCGGTGGCCTTGGCATCACTCAATGCTGGCAGATTATCGGGCACCTGCACCAGGCACGGGATCTGCGTACGCGCTTCGAAACGCCGGGCCTGCCATTCGATGGCCGAGGCGATACCTGCATCGAGAATCGGTGGCCGCAGCGCCGTGGCCACATCGCGCACCAACTGGAACAGCTGGGCGATCAGGCGCTTCATGCTGGCCAGGCGCTCGTTCAGGCCAGGGTCCAGCTCGGCGAAGGCCAGTTCGCACATCGACACTTCCAGCTTGAGCACGGTCAGCATCTGCCCCAGCTCATCGTGCACTTCCCGGGCGATGCGGGCCTTTTCTTCCTCGCGCACGCTTTCCAGGTGCGCCGACAGCTCGCGCAGCTGCTCTTGGGAGCGGGCCAGGGCCAGCTCGGCACGCTTGCTCTGGGTGATGTCCCAGACAATACCGTCCCAGGCCACCCGGGCATTGGGCAGGCGCCGGGCACTGGCCTTGATGTCGGCCCAACGCTGCTCGCCCTGGCGGGTCAGGATGCGCCCCTGCCACGACCAGTCCTGCTCGCTGGCAATGGCCAGGTCTTGCACCTGGTGGTAGTGCGCCCGGTCGTCCGGGTGCACCAGGTTGCGCAGGCCCATGTGCGGGTGCTGAATTTGCGCGGGCGTGTAGCCAACCAGCGCCTCACTGCCCTCGCTGATGTAGGGAAATTCCGCTTCGCCTTCGGCAGCCGCCGGCTCCAGCCGGAACACCAGCCCCGGTACGTTGCCGGCAATGCCCTTGAGCCGTGCTTCACTTTCGCGCAACGCCGCCAGGGCGCGGTGGCGCTCGGTGACGTCGGCCAGGTACACCACCAGGTATTCGGCATCGCGAAAGCGCAGGAAGCTCAGCGACAGCTCCACCGGCAGCAGGCTGCCATCGGCGCGCTGGCAGTGGGTTTCGAACTGCAGTGCCCCGCCATCGCCGGCACGCGCGCCCCGCCACAGTTGTAGCCAGCGGTCCATGCTCAGGCTCGGCTCGAAGTCGATCAGCGGCCGCTCCAGCAACTGCGCCTCGGCGTAGCCGAGCATGCGCTCCACGGCGTGGTTGGCGTAGCGCACGTGGCTGTCCCAGTTGACCCAGAGAATGCCCACGGTGCTTTGGTCGATGGCGAACTGGCTCAGGCGCAGCGCCTCCTCGCGCACTTGCCGCTCGGCCAGGCTTTCCCGCGTGGCCAGCAGGCTGCGCTCCAAGCGGCGCTGCTGCCGGCGTTGCCACACCAACGTGGCCATGGCGCACAGCAACAGCATGCCGAACAACAGCGCAAGGTTCTGCCAGAAGCCTGGCGATTCGCTCAAGCGCGGGTACTTGGGCTGCAACCAGCGCTGGTGCAACTGCTCCAGCGCCTTGGCCGGCATGGCCTGCAGCCCGCGCTCCAGCACATCGGCCAGTACCGGCCAGTCGCGCCGCGAGCCCACGCGCAGCAGCTGCGGCAAGCCGATATCGCCAACCACCGCCAGCTCGCCGAATTCGCTTTCGCGCGACAGGCGGCTGAGCTGGGCCTCGTCGAGCACGGCGTAGCTGGCCTGGCCACCCACCACCAGTTGCAGGGCCTCGCGCTCGCTGGGCACCCCTTGCAGGTTGAGGGCGCCATAGTTGCCGCGCAGGTAGTCGGCCAGTGGGCTGGGCATGCGCACCGCCACCCGCTCGTTGCCGTCGAGTTTTTCCAGCTCCACGGCCATTGCCCCGGTACGCGGCCCGACCACAAGCTGCGGCACGCGCATGTAGGGGTCGCTGAACAGCCACAGGCGCAGGCTGGCCGGGGTTTGCGTAAGGCCTGGGGCGAAGTCGATCTCACCGGCCTGCAAGGCATGTTCGAGGCTGGCCTGGTCGGTGAAGTTGCGCCAGGTAAGGTCCAGTTGCAGGGCCTGTGCCAGGGCGTTGACCAGCTCGACGTTGGCCCCGTAGAGCTGCTGCAGGCGCCGGTCGAACTGTGCGTAGGGCGCCTGCAGCACCACGCCCACGCGCAGGTTGCGATGGCTGTCGAGCCACTGCTGCTGGGCTGGCTCCAGTAGCTGCGGTGGGGGCAGCTCGGGCCTTGCCAGGGCGATCAAGGGCAGCCACAACCAGCCGATAACCCACAGGCGACGCAATCGCTTCATCTACACGCTCGTCTTGGCAAAGGCGGCCCTGCAGCATGGCCGTCACGGGCAAATACTATTAGGCTGCCGGTATCATTCTGGCCTTGGGTTGATTCATGTCCACACTTTATCGCACGACGCTGGCAATGTGCTGCCTGGCCTCGCTTCTTCCACTCGGCGCCCTGGCTGCCGATGCCGAACCCCCCAAGGCTGCCGCCGAAGCGCCCGCTGCCGAGGCCACGCGCCCACCGCTGCTGGAGCGCAGCCAGGAAGACGCTGCCGCCCTTGAGCGCCTGGCGCCCAAGGCCGAGCAGCAAACCCTGCAGGCCGGCGCGGACAACTTCCTGGCCTTGTGGAAGTCAGCCAACGACAGCGACCCCAAGGGGGCGGTGATCATCGTGCCCGGGGCCGGCGAGAATGCCGACTGGCCCAATACGGTCGGCCCACTGCGGCGCAAATTCCCGGATGTTGGCTGGCACAGCCTGAGCGTCAGCCTGCCCGACCTGCTCGCCGATGCCCCGCAGGCACGGGTCGAGGCCACACCCGCCGCTCAGCCGGAGCCCGGCAAAGGCGAAAGCGCCCCGGCCAAGGACACCCCCGCCGACGCCAATGCCAATGTTGCCCAGGCCACCGCGGCGGATGCCGACACAGCTGAAAGCACCGATGCGGCGAAGGCCGACGAGCAGAACGACAAGGCCGATGCCGAGCGCATCTTCGCCCGCCTCGATGCGGCGGTGGCCTATGCCCAGCAGCACCAGGCACGCAGCATCGTGCTGATTGGCCATGGCAGCGGTGCCTACTGGGCAGCGCGCTACCTGAGCGAGAAGCAACCGCCGCAGGTGCAGAAGCTGGTGATGGTGGCAGCGCAGACCCCGGCGCGGGTCGAACACGACCTGGAAAGCCTGACGCCCACCCTGAAAGTGCCGGCTGCCGACCTCTACTACGCCACCCGTACCGCCGACCGCAATGCTGCCGCACTGCGCCTGCAGGCCAGCAAGCGGCAGAAAGACAGCCAGTACAAGCAGCTGTCGCTGATTGCCATGCCAGCGAACCCGGCGGGCGAGCAGGAACAATTGTTCCGCCGGATCAGAGGCTGGATAAGCCCCACACAGGATTGACGCAGGACCGGTAGGAGCGAGCAAAGCTCGCGATGCGCCCCACCATGGGGCGCTACAGCCCCCGCCGCTTGCGAATGATGGCATAGGCCTGGTGCAGCTCGCGGGTCCGCTCGGTCGCCTCGCGCAGTTGGGCCTCGCTGGCGCCGCTGCCGGCCAGCTTGTCGGGGTGATGCCGACTGACCAGGCGCCGGTAGGCCTGCTTGACCTTGTCGCCCTCGGTATCGGCCAACACCCCGAGCAACCGCAGCGCCGCTGCATAGGTCATGACATTGCTGGCAACGGCCACTTTGCGCGGCTCGTACTCCAGCGACATGGCCTGCACCTGGCGCCGGCTCAGGCCGAGCTTTTGCCCCCAGTCCAACAGCAGGTCGCGCTCGTGCTGCCCGGCCTTGCCATCCGCCCAGGCCATGCGCCAACAAGCGCGCAAGGTGCCTTCGGCGGCATGCGGCTGCAGGCGGATGCGCTGCAGATGGCGGGCCAGCCGGTCCTTGCCGGCCTTGCCCCGGTTGAATGCAGCGATGGCACGCAGGCGGGCCGCCTCGGCCAGGTCCAGGCGCACCATCTCCTGGCGCGCCTGCTGGATATGCTGCTCAGCCACCCGCCCATCACTCTTGGCCAGGCGCCCAAGCAACACGAACAGCAGTTCTTCGTCGCGCAGAGCCGGGCGCCCACCCAGGCGCTCGCGCATGTCGTCCCAGCCCTGCACGCGGATGCGCCGGTCCATGGCCTGGCCCAGCAGCGCACCCAGCAGTGCACCGGGAATGCTGGCAACCGCGAACCCCGCGCCCAGGCCGATTACCGTCCCTGGCCACCACATCTCAGGCGCGCTCGCCAATCAGGCGTTCAACCTCGGCCAGGCGCTCCAGGGTGCCGACATCCACCCAATGCCCCGGGTGATGCTCGCCACTCACCTGCCCCTCTGCCATGGCCTTGCGCAACAACGGCGCCAGCTTGAAGGCGCCGGCCTGGCAACCCGCGAACAATGCCGGGTGCAGCACCGACAGGCCGCTGAAGGTCAGGGTGCCGGGTGCCTCGTCGCCGTCCACCACGCGCTCGCCCAACAGGCGGAAGTCACCACGCCCGTGGTGCCCGGGGTTGTCCACCAGTACCAGGTGCGCTAGGCCCTGCAGCGGCGCGCGCAGGCGGGTGAAATCGAAATCGGTCCAGACATCACCGTTTACCAGGGCGAACGGCGCGTCACCGAGCAACGGCAAGGCCTTGAAGATACCGCCGCCGGTTTCCAGCGGCTCGCCCTCGGGCGAATAGCGGATGCTCAGGCCAAAACGGCTGCCGTCGCCCAGGTGGTCTTCGATCTGCTGGCCAAGCCAGGCATGGTTGATCACCACCTCGGTGAAGCCGGCAGCGGCCAGGGCACGCAGGTGGTATTCGATCAGCGGCTGGCCCGCCACCGGCACCAGGGGTTTTGGCGTGTGCAGGGTCAGCGGGCGCATGCGCTCGCCTTTGCCTGCCGCCAGGATCATTGCCTTCATGCACGCGCTCCGGCTTTGAGTTCGGCAATCAGCTCGCCCAGTTCGGCCAGTTCCGGGCGACGGCTGATCACTTCATCTATATAGGCGAAGAAACGCGGCACGTCGGCCAGGTAGCGCGGTTTGCCGTCGCGGTGGCAGATACGCGCGAAGATACCGATCACCTTGAGGTGGCGCTGCACGCCCATCAGGTCGCTGGCGCGTTGGAAGTCTTCGAATACAGGCTGCACCGGGATGCCGGCCGCCTGCGCCTGTTCCCAGTAATTGCGCAGCCAGGCTTCGACGCGCGGCTGCGGCCAGCTGAGGAAGGCATCCTTGAACAGGCAGGTGATGTCGTAGGTGACCGGGCCGTAGACCGCGTCCTGGAAGTCCAGCACACCTGGGTTGGGCGTGCTCTGCATCAGGTTGCGCGGCATGTAGTCGCGGTGCACCAGCACTTTGGGCTGGGCCAGGGCGCTGTCGATCAGCAACTGGCTGATGCGCTGCCAGCGGGCTTTCTGTGCATCGCTCAAGGCCAGGCCAAGCTCGCGGCCGACATACCATTCGGGGAACAGCTCGACCTCACGGCGCAGCAAGGCATCGTCGTAGCTGGGCACTGGCGCGTCCATCGGCAGGCGCTGAAAGGCCAGCAAGGCGTCGATGGCATCGGCGAACAGGGCATCGGCGTTGTCGTTGCCGATGATGTCCAGGTAGGTCTGGTGCCCCAGGTCGCCGAGCAACAAGAAGCCGCGCTCCAGGTCCTGGGCGTGAATCTGCGGCACGTGCACGCCAGCGCTGGCCAGCAGGTGGTCAATGGCGACGAACGGTCGGCAATTTTCCTGCGGGGGCGGTGCGTCCATGATCACGAAACTGTGGCCTGCACCCTGCCAGCGGAAGTAGCGGCGGAAGCTGGCATCGCTGCTGGCGGCGGTCAGCGTGCCTTGTGGCACCTCGCCCCAGGCGTTGTCGCGGAATAGGCCGTCGAGCTGTTCATGGAGCCAGGCCGTCAGTTGTTGCAGGCGTACATCGTGTTCAGGCATTACAAGGGTCTCCGACGGCCCTAGCCGTCAAGCGGGTCATGCTTTATTATCCAGCATCTTTTTCAGACCATCGAGAGGCGTGCGGCCCCCACACGCGGGCAGATGGCACGCAGGAAGCCCGGACTAATAAGATGGCATTGAAATCCCCCGCGTTTCGTAGAAAGTTTCCGTTGCTGGTGACCGGCGGTCTGCTGGCCCTGCAACCTCTTGCCACCTCGTACGTGGTGGCAGCCGAGCAGTTCGACTGCCAAGTGTCCGCCTCCGGTGGCTGGGACTGCAAGCCCAAGGCCCCCGTCAACAACCTGCCTCCGCGCCC
Organism: Pantoea sp. Ap-967; assembly: GCF_011752565.1. Lineage (GTDB taxonomy): Bacteria > Pseudomonadota > Gammaproteobacteria > Pseudomonadales > Pseudomonadaceae > Aquipseudomonas. Next base: position 93,427 of record NZ_VWXK01000019.1, on the reverse strand, counting down.
GGTGCACGAGGGCGCTGCGCTCACGTCCGGCACCGAAGCCCCTGCGGCCGAGGCCGAGAACGCCGACAAGCCCGTGCTGGTTACCGAGGCCAAGGGCCGTGGCCTGAAAGCGCGCAGCGCCGACTACAGCCACCTGGACTGGGTACCGCGTGAAAAGCTCACCGCTGCCCAGCTGGCCGAAACCGGCCCGTATTGCGGTGGCGCGTACATCGAGCCAACCCGCCCAGGCATGGCAGACACCACGCCCAAGGACGAGTCGCCGACCTACATCAATGCCAAGGTGTCCAAGTACCAGCAGGAGCAGCAGATCGCTACCCTCGCCGGTAACGTGGTGATGCGCCAGGGCAGCATGCAGGTCGAAGCCGACGAGGCCAACCTGTACCAGGCCGAGAACCGCGGCGAGCTCAAGGGCAACGTCAAGATCCGCGACAACGGCTCGCTGGTGGTTGGCGACGAGGCGCAGATCCAGCTCGACACGGGCGAAGCCCAGGTCGACAACGCCGAATACGTGATGCACAAGTCGCACATTCGCGGCAACGCCCTGTACGCCAAGCGTGGTGAAAACGCCATCATCCGTCTCAAGGACGGTACGTACACCACGTGCGAACCGGGCAGCAACGCCTGGCAGCTCAAGGGCAACAACATCACCCTGAACCCGGCCACCGGTTTCGGTACCGCGACCAACGTCACCCTGCGGGTCAAAGATATTCCGGTGCTCTACACACCGTACATCTACTTCCCGATCGACGACCGTCGCCAGTCCGGCTTCCTGCCGCCATCGTTCAGCAGCACCAGCGACACCGGCTTCATGCTGGTTACGCCGTACTACTTCAACCTGGCACCGAACTACGACGCCACGTTGTACCCGCGCTACATGACCAAGCGCGGCCTGCTGATGGAAGGCGAGTTCCGCTACCTGACCAAGTCCAGCGAAGGCCAGTTCGGCGGCGCGTACCTGAACGACGAGGACGATGACCGCAAGAAGCAGACGGACTACGAAAAACAGCGCTGGATGATCAACTGGCAGCACAAGGGCGGCCTGGATGAGCGCCTGATGACTGAAGTCGATTACACCGACATCAGCGATCCGTTCTACTTCCAGGACCTTGAAACCGACCAGATCGGCGTCAAGAGCCGCGATGTGGTTAACCAGCAAGGTGCCCTGACCTGGCGTGGCGATACCTACACCGCACGCCTGAATGCGCAAGCGTACGAGATGGCGACCCTGTCGCAGATCACCCCGTACAACAAGCTGCCGCAGATCACCCTGAATGGCATGCTGCCGTATCACCCCAGCGGGTTCGACTTCAGCTACGAAACCGAGGCCGTGCGTTTCGATCGTGACCTGAAGAATGACTTCGTGACCGACAAGAACGGCTTTGCTGACGATACCGCCGGTTTCCCTGGGCGTCGCCTCGACGAAAACGTGTTCGGTGTCGCCCGTGCCAACGGTACTCGCCTGAACGTCGCGCCGGCCATCAGCCTGCCGATGACCGCCAGCTACGGCTACATCACGCCGAAGTTGAAATACATGTACACCCACTACGATCTGGACCTGGATGGCAAGGGCAAGAGCGATATCGCCAATAACCCAGGCCTGACCTCGCTTTACGGTGACTTCAACAGCACCCAGGACCGCGACGTCCCGATCTTCAGCGTCGACAGCGGCCTGTACTTCGACCGCAACACGTCGCTGTTCGGCACGAACTACCGCCAGACCCTCGAACCGCGCCTGTTCTACCTCTACGTCCCATACAAGGACCAGACGGACATTCCGCTGTTCGACTCGGGTGAAACCCTGTTCAGCTACGATTCGCTGTTCCGCGACAACCGCTTCAGCGGCACCGACCGCATCGGCGACGAGAACAAGCTGTCGCTGGGCGTGACCACCCGCTGGATCGAGGACAACGGCTTCGAGCGGCAGAACTTCAGCATCGGCCAGGCGTACTACTTCAAGGACCGCAAGGTCCAGCTGCCAGGCATCGACTACCGCACTCGCAAAGACTCGCAGTCCGATGTTTCGCCCTACGCGCTGGTGTACAACTACTACTTCAACCGCGACTGGCGCTTCAATTCGGACTTCAACTGGGACCCGGACAGCCGCAGCACCCGCTCGGGCAGCGCGATGTTCCACTACCAGCCTGAAGACAACCCGAACAAGGTGGTCAACCTCGGTTATCGCTACCGCAACGACACCATCGCCTACGACTCCACCACCGGTACCTGGAAAGTGGGCGGCGGCGACTACGGTACGCCGGGCACTGCGAACTACATCAAGGATTACTACAAGATCCAGCAGCACGACTTCTCGGTCATCTGGCCGGTCGTGCCGCAATGGAGCGTGATCGCCCGCTGGCAGCACGACTACAACCGCAACCGCACCCTGGAAGCCATGGGCGGTTTCGAGTACGACAACTGCTGCTGGAAACTGCGCCTGATCAACCGTTACTGGGTCGACTACGACGACTTCAGCCAGGCCACTCCAGCCAACGAAAAAGGCGACCACGGCATCTTCCTGCAGATCGTCCTGAAAGGCCTCGGCGGCGTAGTGGGCAACAAGGTGGAATCGTTCCTCGACCAAGGCATTCAAGGTTATCGTCAACGTGAAGACCAAGCTTATTGATCGACTGCGCCCAGTGTTGCTGGGCGCTGCATTGCTGAGTGGCGCGGTGCATGCCGCGGTACAACCCCTGGACCGCGTGGTGGCCATCGTCGATAACGACGTGGTCATGCAAAGCCAACTGGACCAACGTGTCCACGAAGTGCAGCAAACCATCGCCAAGCGCGGCGGCGGCGTACCGCCGACCAGCGCCCTGGAGCAGCAAGTACTTGAACGCCTGATCGTCGAGAACCTGCAACTGCAGATTGGCGAACGCTCGGGCATCCGCATCACCGACGAGGAGCTGAACCAGGCCATCGGCACCATTGCCCAGCGCAATGGCATGTCGTTGGAGCAGTTCCGCGCTGCCCTGGCCCATGACGGCCTGTCGTTCGATGACGCCCGCGAGCAGGTCAAGCGCGAGATGATCATCAGCCGCGTGCGCCAGCGTCGCGTGGCCGAACGCATCCAGGTGTCGGAGCAGGAAGTGAAGAACTTCCTCAACTCCGACTTGGGCAAGATGCAGATGTCGGAAGAGTACCGCCTGGCCAACATCCTCATCCCAACCCCGGAAGGCGCCAACTCCGAAGCCATCCAGGCCGCTGCCCGCCAGGTTGGCGACGTCTACCAGCAGCTCAAGCAAGGCGCGGACTTCGGCCAGATGGCCATCGCCCGCTCCGCCAGCGAGAACGCCCTGGAAGGCGGCGAGATGGGCTGGCGTAAAGCCGGCCAACTGCCACCGGACTTCGCCAAGATGCTCAGCAGCATGGCCACCGGCGACATCACCCAGCCAATCCGCATCCCCAACGGCTTCATCATCCTCAAGCTTGAGGAGAAGCGCGGTGGCGGCGAGAACGTGCTGCGTGACGAAGTGCACGTGCGCCATATCCTGATCAAGCCAAGCGAAATCCGCAGCGAAGCGGCCACCAAGCAATTGGCCGAGCGCCTGTACGACCGCATCCAGAACGGCGAAGACTTCGCTGAACTGGCGAAAAGCTTCTCGGAAGACCCAGGTTCGGCGCTGAACGGCGGCGACCTCAACTGGGTTGACCCGAACAGCCTGGTGCCGGAGTTCCGCGAGCAGATGGCCAATGCCCAACAAGGCGTGGTGACCAAACCGTTCAAAACCCAGTTCGGCTGGCACATCCTTGAAGTGTTGGGCCGCCGTGCCACCGACAGCACCGAGCAGGCGCGTGAGCAACAAGCCCTGAGCGTGCTGCGTAACCGCAAGTACGACGAAGAGCTGCAAACCTGGCTGCGCCAGATCCGCGACGAAGCCTACGTTGAAATCAAGCTGCCTGGCGCTGACCAGGCCGCACAGTGAAGCCCCTGCGCTTCGCCGTCACCCCCGGCGAGCCAGCCGGCATAGGCCCCGACCTGTGCCTGCTGCTCGCCGCCGACGCCCAGCCCCATCCCCTGATCGCCATCACCAGCCGTGACCTGCTCGCCGAGCGGGCCACCCAGCTGGGGCTGGCCGTCACCCTGCTGCCGGTGGCACCGGGCCAATGGCCTGACCAGCCTGCTGGCGCTGGCAGCCTGTACGTCTGGGATACACCATTGGCCGCCGCCGTGGTGCCGGGCCAGCTGAACAAGGCCAACGCCGCGTTCGTGCTGCACACCCTGACCCGCGCAGGCCAAGGCTGCCTGGACGGTGACTTCGCCGGGATGATCACCGCCCCGGTACACAAGGGCGTGATCAATGAAAGCGGTATCGCCTTCTCCGGCCATACCGAATTTCTCGCCGAACTGACCCACACCACCCAGGTGGTGATGATGCTGGCAACCCATGGCCTGCGTGTGGCCCTGGTGACCACGCACTTGCCGCTGCGCGACGTTGCCGACGCCATCACCGCTGAACGCCTGGAGCGGGTCACCCGCATCCTGCATGCCGACATGCGTGACAAGTTCGGCATCGACAACCCGCGGATCCTGGTGTGTGGCCTCAACCCGCATGCCGGGGAAGGCGGCCATCTTGGCCGCGAAGAAATCGACATCATCGAGCCGACGCTGGAACGCCTGCGTACCGAAGGCATGGACCTGCGCGGCCCACTGCCGGCCGATACCCTGTTTACCCCCAAATATCTGGAGCACTGCGACGCGGTGCTGGCGATGTACCACGACCAGGGCCTGCCCGTACTCAAGTACAAAGGCTTTGGCGCTGCAGTGAACGTGACCCTGGGCTTGCCGATCATCCGCACGTCGGTTGACCACGGCACCGCCCTGGACCTGGCCGGCAGCGGCAAGGTTGACACCGGCAGCCTGCGCGTCGCCCTGGAAACCGCCTACCAGATGGCCGAGACACGACCATGAACGAGCAATACCAACACCGGGCGCGCAAGCGCTTCGGCCAGAACTTCCTGCACGACGCCGGCATCATCGACCGCATCCTGCGTGCCATCAACGCCAAGGCCGGCGAACACCTGCTGGAAATCGGCCCGGGCCAAGGTGCCCTGACCGAAGGCCTGCTGGGCAGCGGCGCACAGCTGGACGTGGTGGAGCTGGACAAGGACCTGGTGCCGATCCTGCAGCACAAGTTCGCCGGGCGCGATAACTTCCGCCTGCACCAGGGCGATGCCCTGAAGTTCGACTTCAACCAGCTGGGCGTACCGCCGCGCAGCCTGAAAGTGGTCGGCAACCTGCCCTACAACATCTCCACCCCGCTGATCTTCCACCTGCTCAGCCACGCCGGGCTGATCCGCGACATGCACTTCATGCTGCAAAAGGAAGTGGTCGAGCGCATGGCCGCAGGGCCAGGCGGTGGCGACTGGGGCCGGTTGTCGATCATGGTGCAGTACCACTGCCGCGTGGAGCACCTGTTCAACGTCGGCCCTGGGGCGTTCAACCCGCCGCCAAAGGTTGACTCGGCCATCGTGCGCCTGGTGCCCCATGAGGTGCTGCCGCACCCGGCCAAGGACGCCCGGTTGCTGGAGCAAGTGGTGCGCGAAGCGTTCAACCAGCGCCGCAAGACCCTGCGCAACACCCTCAAAGGCCTGCTCGACAGCGCCGCCATCGAGGCCGCTGGCGTAGATGGCAGCCTGCGCCCCGAACAGCTCGACCTGGCTGCCTTCGTGCGCCTGGCCGACCAGCTGGCCAATCAGCAAGCCTGATCCTTTCGCCCGGCAACCCCGCTTCCTGTAGGAGCGGGCTTGCCCCGCGAAGCCCCCACCACCGCCCCCACATTCCCTCACCCCCCACACCGCTGGCCCTCCCCCCCGCCAATGGCCTAGACTGCATTATTGCGTCAGCTCGCCCAAGGCCCTTGCATGTCCGACCCCCGCTATCAAATCGACGTCACCGTCGTCACCCGCTACCTCAAAGACCAATCCGACCCCGAAAACAGTCGTTTCGCGTTCGCCTACACCATCACCGTGCAAAACAGCGGCTCGGTCACGGCCAAGCTGCTGTCGCGCCACTGGCTGATCACCAACGGTGACGGCGAGGTCGAGGAAGTGCGCGGCGCCGGCGTGGTTGGCCAGCAGCCGACCATCGAGCCCGGCGCCAGCCACACCTACAGCAGCGGTGCCGTCATCAGCACCCGCGTTGGCACCATGCAGGGCAGCTACCAGATGTTCGCCGAAGACGGCAAACGCTTCGACGCCGAGATCGCCCCCTTCCGCCTGGCGGTCCCCGGGGCCCTGCACTGATGGCCACCTACGCCGTCGGCGACCTGCAGGGCTGCCTGCAGCCGCTCAAGTGCCTGCTGGCGCGGGTGGGTTTCAACCCGGCGGTCGACCGCCTGTGGCTGGTTGGCGATTTGGTCAACCGCGGCCCTGAATCACTGGAAACCCTGCGTTACCTGTATTCGATCCGCCAATCGCTGGTGTGCGTGCTGGGCAACCACGACCTGCACCTGCTGGCCGCCTGGCATAACGTCGAGCGCCTGAAGAAAAGCGACACCCTGCGCGAGATCATCGAAGCCCCCGACGCCCACCAGCTGTTCGACTGGCTGCGCCAGCAAAAGCTGCTGCACTACGACGAGCCCCGCGGCATCGCCCTGGTCCATGCCGGCATCCCACCGCAATGGACACTTGGCCAGGCCCTGGAGCTGGCCGCCGAGGTCGAGCAGGTGCTGCGCGACGACAACCGCCTGCAACCCTACCTGGACGGCATGTACGGCAACGAGCCGAACAAGTGGAGCAAGCACCTGGCTGGCGTGGAGCGCCTGCGGGTCATCACCAACTACCTCACGCGCATGCGCTTCTGCACCGCCGAGGGCAAGCTCGACCTCAAGAGCAAGGAAGGCCTGGGCACCGCCCCCAAGGGCTACAAGCCCTGGTACGCCCACAAGGACCGCCGCTCGCGCCATGTGAAGATCATCTTCGGCCACTGGGCCGCACTGCAGGGCAAGGTCGACGAACCCGGCATCATCGCCCTGGACACCGGTTGCGTGTGGGGCGGCGCGATGACCCTGTACAACGTCGACAGCGGCGAGTACCACCACTGCGACTGCACCGACGACGGCCATGTCCGCCCGCCGGCACAACCCACTACACTGAACGATCACCCCTGAAGGAAAGCCCTCGCCATGAGCGAATTCAAACGCATCCCCCCCGAGCAGGCCCTGGCCCTGCGCGCGCAAGGTGCGGTAGTCGTCGATATTCGCGACCCGCAAGCCTATGCCGCCGGCCACATCACCGGCGCCAAGCACCTGGACAACCATTCGGTCGCCGACTTCATCCGTAACGCCGACCTCGATGCGCCCACCCTGGTGGTCTGCTACCACGGCAATTCCAGCCAGAGCGCCGCCGCCTATCTGGTGGGCCAGGGCTTCTCCGATGTGTACAGCGTCGACGGCGGCTTCGAGCTGTGGCGCGCCACCTACCCGGCCGAAACCGCCCAGGGCAGCGCCGAATAATTTTTTCATTTTTACTGCAGCCCGCGCCCTACGCGGGCTCGCGCCTCACCTGACGAACGGTAGCAGGCAACTTCTGCGCCGCTTGCCCTTGACCTTGCAGATAACCAACTATTCTTAAGCGCAGGCCATCCAAAAAAAGGGGAGAGCCGGTACACCGGCGTGCGGGTCATCGGTAGCGTTTCAGGGTGTTCTGGGGGGTATACAGCAATCGGCGAACCCGGTTGCATGCCAGCATCAGCTGACTGATCCGGCGTCGTCTCCACGTATCGAGCGAGGTGACGTCATGAGTATTTTTAGCCACTTCCAACAACGCTTCGAGTCCACGCGTCAGGAAGAACTCTCGCTGCAGGAGTACCTCGAGCTGTGCAAAGAGGATCGCAGTGCTTACGCATCCGCGGCTGAACGGCTGTTGCTGGCCATCGGCGAGCCGGAGCTGATCGACACCTCTACCAACTCCAGGCTGTCGCGAATTTTCTCCAACAAGGTGATTCGCCGGTATCCGGCCTTTGCCGACTTCCATGGCATGGAAGAGTGCATCGACCAGATCGTCTCGTACTTCCGCCATGCCGCCCAAGGCCTGGAAGAGAAGAAACAGATCCTCTACCTGCTGGGCCCCGTCGGTGGCGGTAAATCGTCGCTGGCCGAAAAGCTCAAGCAACTGATGGAAAAAGTGCCCTTCTACGCGATCAAGGGTTCGCCGGTGTTCGAATCGCCCCTGGGGCTTTTCAATGCCACCGAAGACGGCGCCATCCTCGAAGAGGAATACGGCATTTCGCGGCGCTACCTGAACACCATCATGTCGCCCTGGGCCACCAAGCGCCTGCAAGAGTTCGGCGGCGACATCAGCAAGTTCCGGGTGGTGAAGCTGTACCCCTCGATCCTTAACCAAGTTGCCATCGCCAAGACCGAACCTGGCGATGAAAACAACCAGGACATCTCTGCCCTGGTCGGCAAGGTGGATATTCGCAAGCTCGAAGAATTCCCACAGAACGACGCCGATGCCTACAGCTATTCGGGCGCACTGTGCCGGGCCAACCAGGGCCTGATGGAATTCGTCGAAATGTTCAAGGCGCCGATCAAGGTCCTGCACCCCTTGCTCACCGCCACCCAGGAAGGCAACTACAACAGCACCGAAGGCCTTGGGGCCATTCCCTACACCGGTATCCTGCTGGCCCACTCCAACGAATCGGAGTGGCACACCTTCCGCAACAACAAGAACAACGAGGCCTTCATCGACCGGATCTACATCGTCAAGGTGCCGTACTGCCTGCGCGTCAGCGACGAGATCAAGATCTACGACAAGCTGTTGATCAACAGCTCGCTGGCCAAGGCCCATTGCGCCCCCGACACCCTGAAGATGCTTGCCCAGTTCACCGTGCTCTCGCGCCTCAAAGAGCCGGAAAACTCGAACATCTACTCGAAAATGCGGGTGTACGACGGCGAAAACCTCAAGGACACCGACCCCAAAGCCAAGTCGATCCAGGAGTACCGCGACGCCGCGGGCGTGGACGAAGGTATGAACGGCCTGTCGACGCGCTTCGCCTTCAAGATTCTTTCCAAGGTGTTCAACTTCGACCCTCACGAAGTCGCTGCCAACCCGGTGCACCTGCTGTATGTGCTGGAACAGCAGATCGAGCAGGAGCAGTTCCCGGCCGAAGTGCGCGAGCGCTACCTGCGCTACCTCAAAGAGTACCTGGCACCGCGCTACATCGAGTTCATCGGCAAGGAAATCCAGACGGCCTACTTGGAGTCCTACAGCGAATACGGCCAGAACATCTTCGACCGCTATGTGCTGTACGCCGACTTCTGGATTCAGGACCAGGAATACCGCGACCCGGAAACCGGCGAAATCCTCAACCGCATCGCCCTCAACGAGGAACTGGAGAAGATCGAGAAGCCGGCCGGCATCAGCAATCCGAAGGACTTCCGCAACGAGATCGTCAACTTCGTGCTGCGTGCCCGTGCCAACAACAATGGCAAGAACCCGAGCTGGCTCAGCTACGAGAAGCTGCGGGTGGTGATCGAGAAGAAAATGTTCTCCAACACCGAGGACCTGCTGCCGGTCATCAGCTTCAACGCCAAGGCCAGCAAGGAGGACCAACAGAAGCACAACGACTTCGTCACGCGGATGGTGGAGCGTGGCTACACCGACAAACAGGTGCGCCTGCTGTCGGAATGGTACCTGCGGGTCAGGAAGTCGCAATAAAGCGGCAAGCGAAAAGCCGCAAGCTGCAAGCGGCCTGGCGTGGGCATTGCCGCCCGCGCCAGGGCTTGCGGCAGCGGTGGCTGCTCATTCTTGCAGCTTGAAGCTTGTGGCTTGCAGCTGCATCCAGTCACCGGAGGGACCATGAGCTACGTTATCGACCGACGCCTGAACGGCAAGAACAAGAGCACGGTCAACCGCCAGCGCTTCCTGCGGCGTTACCGTGAACATATCAAGAAGGCCGTCGAAGAGGCCGTGAGCCGCCGCTCCATCATGGACATGGAACACGGCGAACAGATCAGCATTCCGGGGCGCGACATCGACGAACCGGTGCTGCACCACGGTCGTGGCGGCAAGCAAACCATCGTGCACCCCGGCAACAAGGAATTCACCGCCGGCGAACATATCCCCAGGCCCCAGGGCGGTGGCGGCGGCAGTGGCCGCGGCAAGGCCGGCAATTCCGGCGAGGGCATGGACGATTTCGTCTTCCAGATCACCCAGGAAGAATTCCTCGAATTCATGTTCGAAGACCTCGAACTGCCCAACCTGGTCAAGCGCCACCTGACCGGCGCCGACACCTTCAAAACCGTACGTGCCGGTATCGCCAACGAAGGCAACCCGTCGCGCATCAACATCGTTCGCACCCTGCGTTCGGCCCATGCCCGGCGTATTGCCCTGACCGGCAGCAGCCGCGCCCTGCTGCGCGAAGCGCAGAAGGAGCTGGCCCGGCTAAAGGTCGAGGAGCCGGACAACTTCACCGATATCCAGGAAGTCGAGCAAGAGATCGAACGGCTCAAGGCACGCATCAACCGGCTGCCCTTCCTCGACACCTTCGACCTCAAGTACAACCTGCTGGTCAAGCAGCCCAACCCCAGCTCCAAGGCGGTGATGTTCTGCCTGATGGACGTGTCCGGCTCGATGACCCAGGCCACCAAGGACATCGCCAAGCGCTTCTTCATCCTGCTGTACCTGTTCCTCAAGCGTAATTACGACCGCATCGAGGTGGTGTTCATCCGCCACCACACCAGCGCCCGTGAAGTCGACGAGGAAGAATTCTTCTATTCTCGGGAAACCGGCGGCACCATCGTTTCCAGCGCGCTGAAAATGATGCAGGAAATCATGGCCGAACGTTACCCAGCCGCCGACTGGAACATCTACGCCGCCCAGGCCTCCGACGGCGACAACTGGAACGACGACTCGCCCATCTGCCGCGAGATCCTCTCCAAGCAGATCATGCCCCACGTGCAGTACTACACTTACGTCGAGATCACCCCGCGTGAGCACCAGGCGCTGTGGTACGAGTACGAGCGAATCGGCGAGGCTTTCCCCGACACATTCGCCCAGCAGCAGTTGGTATCGGCCGGCGATATCTACCCGGTCTTCCGTGAACTCTTCCAGCGCAGGTTAGCCACATGACCGCCAGAGCACAGAGACGCCAACCCATTTCCACCGGGTCCGAGTGGACGTTCGAGCTGATCCAGACGTACGACCGGGAAATCAGCCGCCTGGCCGAACGCTACGCCCTGGACACCTACCCCAACCAGATCGAGGTGATCACCGCCGAGCAGATGATGGACGCCTACGCCTCCGTCGGCATGCCGCTGGGTTATCACCATTGGTCCTACGGCAAGCAATTCCTCAGCACCGAGAAGTCCTACAGCCGAGGCCAAATGGGCCTGGCCTACGAGATCGTGATCAACTCCGACCCGTGCATCGCCTACCTCATGGAAGAGAACACCATGTGCATGCAGGCACTGGTGATCGCCCATGCCTGCTACGGCCACAACAGCTTCTTCAAGGGCAACTACCTGTTCCGCACCTGGACGGACGCCACCTCGATCATCGATTACCTGGTGTTCGCCAAGCAGTACATCGCCCAGTGCGAGGAACGCCATGGCATCGATGCGGTGGAAGACCTGATCGACTCCTGCCATGCGCTGATGAACTACGGTGTCGACCGCTACAAGCGCCCTTACCCGATCTCTGCCGAGGAAGAACGCCGCCGGCAAAAAGACCGTGAGGAGCACCTGCAGCGGCAGATCAACGACCTGTGGCGCACCATTCCCAAGAGCGCCGAAAAAGGTGGCGAGCGAGACGATGCGCGCTTCCCTTCCGAACCGCAGGAAAACATCCTCTACTTCATCGAGAAAAACGCCCCGCTGCTCGAACCCTGGCAGCGCGAAGTGGTGCGCATCGTGCGCAAGATCGCCCAGTATTTCTACCCGCAGCGCCAGACCCAGGTGATGAACGAAGGCTGGGCGACCTTCTGGCACTACACCCTGATGAACGACCTGTATGACGAAGGCCTTATCACCGAAGGCTTCATGATGGAGTTCCTGCAGTCGCACACCAGCGTGGTGTTCCAGCCAGGCTTCGACAGCCCCTACTACAGCGGCATCAACCCCTACGCGCTGGGCTTTGCCATGTACACCGACATCCGCCGCATGTGCGAGAACCCAACGGAGGAGGATCGCCGCTGGTTCCCCGACATTGCCGGCAGTGACTGGCTGTCTACCCTGAAGTTCGCCATGAGCAGCTTCAAGGACGAGAGCTTTATCCTGCAGTACCTGTCGCCCAAAGTGATGCGCGACCTGAAGCTGTTCAGCATCCTCGACGACGACCAGCGCGATGACCTGCTGGTCCCGGCGATCCACGATGAGGCAGGTTACCGGATCATCCGCGAGCAACTGGCGGCCCAGTACAACTTGGGCAACCGTGAACCCAACGTGCAGATCTGGAGCATCGACCGCCGCGGCGACCGCTCGCTGACCCTGCGCCACCAGCAGCACAACCGCAAACCGCTGGGCGACTCCACCGAGGAAGTGCTCAAGCACCTGCACCGCCTGTGGGGCTTCGATATTCACCTGGAAACCGTGCAAGGCGACCAGGTGATGAAAACCCACCATATGCCACCGCGCGGAGAGCATGGCGACAGCGGTGATTATGGCCGCATGGACTTGGCCGTCATCCACCACCTCTAACCTTCCACGCCCCACCATTACTGCCGACAGGGTATCCTGTGGGCAGTAATGGAGGCTGCACATGCACATCTACAAAGTTGGCGGCGCGGTACGTGACCGCCTGCTCGGGCGCCCGGTCAGCGATATCGACTGGCTGGTGGTTGGCGCCACGGTCGAAGCCATGCACGCCCAGGGTTTTCGGCCCGTGGGCGCTGATTTTCCGGTTTTCCTGCACCCCAAGACGGGTGAGGAATATGCCCTGGCCCGCACTGAGCGCAAGAGCGGCCGTGGCTATGGCGGGTTTACCTTCCACGCCAGCCCCGAGGTGACCCTGGAAGAAGACCTGATTCGCCGCGACCTCACCATCAATGCCATGGCCGAGGATGAGCAGGGAACCGTGTACGACCCCTACGGTGGCCAGGCTGACCTTGAACAGCGCCTGCTGCGCCATGTGTCCCCAGCGTTTGCCGAAGACCCTTTGCGCGTGCTGCGCGTCGCCCGCTTTGCCGCGCGTTACGCACCGCTGGGCTTCCAGGTTGCCGAGCCAACCCTGGCACTGATGCGCCAGATTGCCGAGTCGGGCGAGCTGCAGGCCTTGACTGCAGAGCGCAGCTGGAAGGAGATAGAACGGGCGCTGATGGAAAGCCAGCCGCAGGTGTTCATTGAAGTGCTGCGCGCCTGTGGTGCCCTGGTGCAGTTGATGCCGGAACTGGAGCACGGCCCGGACACCCTGCCAGCGCTGCACCGGGCGGCGCAGCACCAGCAGCCCCTGGCGGTGCGTTGGGCGTGCTTGCTGCGTGGGCTTGGCCCCACAGAGATCAAGGCGCTCAACCAGCGCTTCAAGGCACCGCGTGAATGCCAGGAATTGGCCGTGCTGGTAGGGGAATTTGCCGGGAATGCCGATGACGCGCTGCGGCTAACACCTGCGAACCTGCTGGAAATGCTGCAGAAATTCGACGTTTACCGGCGCCCGCAACGGTTCGAGGATTTTATTGCTGCGTGTGAAATGGCAGTGCCTGAGGGTTATCCACAGGCCGATTATTTACGCGGGGCGGCGGCAGCGGTTCGGGCTGTGGACGTGAAGCCGCTGGTGGCAGCGGGGCTGAGCGGGCAAGGTTTGGGGGAGGCGCTTAAAGCTGAGCGGCTTAAAGCGCTTGAGGCTTACGCGCGCGGTTGACCCTACCGGCCTCTTCGCGGGGCAAGCCCGCTCCTACAAGGCCCGCATACACGCGGGCTTTGTAGGAGCGGGCTTGCCCCGCGAAAGGGCCGCCACAGGCTTACACCTGGGTCAGCTGCAACCCCCGCCACTCGAAGGCAACCGGTGCCAGCACCTGGTCGATCTGCGCCTCCTGCCACAACTGCGCCATGCTTTTCCCCGCCCCAGGGTGAACCAGCTCCGGCGCAAGCAACGACAACGGCCACAGCACGAACGCATTCTTCAGGATTTCCGCCCTGGGCAGCACCAGCCCATCGAACGTGCCATGCAACTGGTCATACATCAGCACATCGATATCCAGCGGCAAGCCCTTGCGGTCCGGGGCATAGCGGCCATTGTCGGCCTCGATGAACTTGAGCCGGCGGTCCAGCTCCAACAATGGCAGTTCGGTCTTGCCAGTCACCACGAAGTTGATGAACGGCCCGCTCTTGATCCCCACCGCCTGGCTTTCGAAGGCCGGGGAACAGCGCATATCCGTAAGAATGGCCGCCAGGGCATCGAGCCCAGCACCCAGGTGCCGGTGGCGGTCGATGTTGCTGCCCAGCCCCAGGTAAACCGTGCTCAGAGACATCCGCGCTCGATCTCCACGCCAACACCGCCGCGGGCCGCCGGGATCGCACCCGGCTTGGTCAGCTTGAGCCGCACCCACGGGATGTGGAATTCTTCCATCAACGCCGCGACCAGGCGCTCGGCGAAGGTTTCCACCAGCTCGAAGCGCGCTTGTTCGGCAAAGGCCTGGATGCGTGCCGTGACACTGGCGTAGTCCAGCGCCTTGCCCAGGTCGTCATCCGCCGCCGCCGGGCGGTTGTCCCAGGCAAAACTCAGGTCCAGGCGCAGGCACTGGCGAATATCCCGCTCCCAGTCATAGGCACCGATGACGGTATCGACTTCCAGGCCTTCGATGAACACTCTGTCCAAGCACTTCTCTCCACAGCACGACAAGGGCGACGGGCGCCGTTAGAATCAGGGCGTCCTCGCCCGGAATAGTTAGCATGTTTTGGTTATTGGCGCTGCTCGCCTACCTGCTCGGCTCGCTGTCCTTCGCCATCGTCCTAAGCCGCCTGTCGGGCAGCCCAGACCCGCGTTCCTGCGGTTCGGGCAATGCCGGCGCCACCAACATGCTTCGCCTGGCGGGCCGTAGACTGGCGATCCTGACCCTGCTGGGCGACCTGTGCAAGGGCTTGTTGCCGGTACTGCTGGCCCGCGCTGCCGGCCTGGGCCTGCAGGAGCAGGCCTGGGTCGGGGTGTGCGCGGTGCTTGGCCACCTGTTCCCGCTGTACTTTCGCTTCAAAGGCGGCAAGGGCGTCGCCACCGCCGCCGGCATGCTCATGGGCCTGTACTTCCCGGCCGCACTGCTGGCCATCGGCGCCTGGCTGCTGACCTTCTACCTCACCCGCACCAGCTCGCTGGCAGCGCTGGTTGCCACGCCGCTGACCCTGCCACTGCTGGCCTGGCGCGAACCGGAGGCGCTGCTGCCGATCGCCGTGCTCACGGTCATGATCGTCTGGCGCCACCGCAACAACCTGCGCGACCTGTTCGCCGGGCGCGAACGGCACTTCTGACGCGCCCGTCACACCGGCGGCAACTGCTCCATCGGCCAGCGTGCCTGCACGCTGATCGCCAGGTCCTGCTGCTGCCCGGCCAACAGGCGCTGGCAGCCGGCATAGGCGATCATCGCGCCGTTGTCGGTGCAGAACTGGGGGCGCGCGTAATACACGTTGCCCTTGATACTGGCCAGCATGTCTTCCAGCGACGCACGCAGCGCCTTGTTGGCGCTCACGCCACCGGCGATCACCAGGCGCTTGAGGCCGGTTTGCTTCAGCGCACGCTTGCACTTGATGGTCAGAGTCTCCACCACTGCCTGCTGGAATGCCAGGGACAGGTCGCAACGGGTTTGCTCGCTGTCGTCACCGGCATTCTTGCACTGCTGCCAGGTGTTCAAGGCGAAGGTCTTGAGGCCACTGAAGCTGAACTCAAGCCCTGGGCGGTCGGTCATCGGCCGCGGGAACACGAAGCGCCCGGGCACGCCCTGTTCGGCCAGGCGGGCGATTTCCGGGCCACCTGGGTAATTCAGGCCGATCAGCTTGGCGGTCTTGTCGAACGCTTCGCCGGCCGCGTCGTCCAGGCTCTCGCCCAGCAGCTCGTAGCGGCCGATGCCATCGACTCGCACCAACTGGGTGTGGCCGCCGGACACCAACAAGGCGACGAACGGAAATTCCGGCGGATTTTCCTCCAGCATCGGTGCCAGCAGGTGGCCTTCCATATGGTGTACGCCAACCGCCGGAATGTCCCAGGCAAAGGCCAGGGCCTGGGCGCACGAGGCCCCCACCAGCAGCGCACCGACCAGGCCGGGGCCCGCGGTGTAGGCGATGGCGTCGATCTCGGTGGCCACGCAGTCGGCCTCGGCCAACACCTGGCGGATCAGCGGCAGCATGCGCTTGACGTGGTCGCGCGAGGCAAGCTCGGGCACCACCCCGCCGAACACACGGTGCAGGTCGATCTGGCTGAACAGCGCGTCGGCCAACAAACCGCGCTCACTGTCGTATAATGCGACGCCGGTTTCGTCGCAGGATGTTTCCAATCCCAGTACTAGCATGGGCTCGTCCCTTGTGGGGGCTGAATTCGAAGCCGCGCATGATAGTCCCCGTGCCGGGTGCCGACCAGCGGTTTTCGATCAGAGGCTTTGCATTCCGGCGTACTAAGGGTTAACATCCGCAACCCTTGAAAACCGACGTTCTCCAGCACACCTTTTGTTTTGCCAGGAGCACGTCTACCCCGGTAATGAATTAAGGTAGCCCTGGATGCCAGCCGTCAAAGTTAAAGAGAACGAACCCTTCGACGTAGCTCTGCGTCGTTTCAAGCGCTCCTGCGAAAAAGCCGGTGTACTGGCTGAAGTTCGTAGCCGCGAGTTTTACGAGAAGCCGACCGCCGAGCGTAAGCGCAAAGCAGCTGCTGCTGTTAAGCGTCACGCCAAGAAAGTTCAGCGCGAACAGCGCCGCGCCGTTCGTCTGTACTAATACAGGCGTTCTACGCAAGAGCTTCTGCCCAGCCCGGCTCAATGCCGGGCCAATGGCAGCGGTTTGCTTCAAACCTTGGGCAGCTAGCTCAAGGCGCCCTTCGCAACCTGCAGTGGGCACGCTTCAAAACGTCAGAGCTGGCTACGGCCAGGCGTGCACGTCCTGACTGACGAGCCCTTGCGGCTACCGACGAGCACACACTCCCTCGCACTTCCCCTATCAGCATTCGCCCCTCTTCGGCGCGTTAGCGATTAGACTTGCCAGTTGCCAGATGACGAGACTGCCATGGCCGGGCTGATTCCCCAAAGCTTCATCGACGACCTGATCAACCGCCTCGACATCGTCGACGTGGTGAGTTCGCGCGTCCAGCTGAAAAAAACCGGCAAGAACTACTCGGCCTGTTGCCCGTTCCACAAGGAGAAAACCCCCTCCTTCACGGTCAGCCCCGACAAGCAGTTCTACTACTGCTTCGGTTGCGGCGCTGGTGGCAACGCCCTCGGCTTCGTCATGGACCACGACAACCTGGACTTCCCCCAGGCCGTCGAGGAACTGGCCCGCGCCGCCGGCATGGAAGTACCCCGCGAGCAAGGCCGCCGCGACCACAAGCCGCGCCAGCCCACCGACTCGCCCCTGTACCCGCTGCTGGACGCTGCCTCGGAGTTCTACCGCCAGGCCCTGCGCAACCACCCGACCCGCAAGGCGGCGGTGGATTACCTCAAGGGCCGCGGCCTGTCGGGCGAGATCGCCCGCGACTTCGGCCTGGGCTTCGCGCCGCCTGGCTGGGACAACCTGCTCAAGCACTTGGGCGCCGACACCCTGCAGCAGAAGGTGATGATCGACGCCGGCCTGTTGATCGAGAACGCCGAGAGCGGCAAGCGCTACGACCGTTTCCGCGACCGGGTGATGTTCCCGATCCGCGACAGCCGCGGCCGCATCATCGCCTTCGGTGGCCGGGTACTCGGCGACGACAAGCCCAAGTACCTGAACTCCCCGGAAACCCCGGTGTTCCACAAGGGCCAGGAGCTCTACGGGCTGTACGAGGCGCGCAAGCACAACCGCAACCTCGACGAGATCATCGTCGTCGAAGGCTACATGGACGTCATCGCCCTGGCCCAGCAAGGCCTGCGCAACGCCGTGGCCACCCTGGGCACCGCCACCAGCGAAGAACACCTCAAGCGCCTGTTCCGCGTGGTGCCCAGCGTGTTGTTCTGCTTCGACGGTGACCAGGCCGGGCGCAAGGCGGCCTGGCGCGCCCTGGAGTCGACCTTGCCTGCCCTGCAGGACGGGCGCCGCGCGCGCTTTCTGTTCCTGCCCGAAGGCGAAGACCCCGACAGCCTGGTGCGCGCCGAGGGCACCGATGCCTTCAAGGCCCGCATCAACCAGCACGCCCAACCGCTGGCCGACTACTTCTTCGAGCAACTGAGCGCCGAGGCCGACCCGCGCTCGCTCGAAGGCAAGGCGCACATGGCAACCCTGGCCGCACCGTTGATCGAAAAGATTCCCGGCGCCAACCTGCGCCAGCTGATGCGCAACCGCCTCAAGGAAATCACCGGCCTGGACACCCAACAGGTCGAGCAACTGGCGCAACAGGCCCCGGCGCCGAGCAGCGTGCCGGACTACGACCCAGGCTATGACTACGATGCCATGGCCAGCTTCACCCCCGACTACGGCGACGTGCCGCAGCACGATTACGCCCCTGTTCACCAGGAACAGGAGTGGAAACCGAACAAGGGGGGCGGCAAGAAGCCCTGGAGCGACAAGCCCTGGGACAAGAACCGCAAGGGCGGCAAACCGTGGCAGCAACGCGACGAGGCACCGCCCCGGGTGCCGGCGCCCGTCGAGCCGCCGACCCTGGCGGCCCTGCGCACTTTGCTGCACCACCCGCTGCTGGCGGGCAAAGTCGAGGACGCCAGCCACTTCGCCGACGAAGAACACCTGTACAGCCAGCTGCTGGTAGCACTGATCGAAGCCGCGCAGAAAAATCCTGGGCTAAGCTCAATGCAGTTGATCGCACGCTGGCACGGCACCGAACAGGGCCGCCTGCTGCGGGCCCTGGCGGAAAAGGAATGGTTGATCGTGGCCGACAGCCTTGAACAACAATTTTTCGACACTATAACTAGCTTGTCCGCCCGCCAACGCGAGCGCAGCCTGGAACAACTGCTCAGGAAATCACGTCAAAGCGAATTGACCAGCGAGGAAAAAACCCAGCTCCTCGCCCTGCTGAGCCGGAATGTTCCCGCACAAACGCCGACCTCATCTGGCGCGTGAGGCCCATGCTCGGGTATAATCCTCGGCTTGTTTTTTGCCCGCCAAGACCTTCAGTGGATAGGGTGTTATGTCCGGAAAAGCGCAACAGCAGTCTCGTATCAAAGAGTTGATCACCCGCGGTCGTGAGCAGGGCTACCTGACTTACGCGGAGGTCAACGACCACCTGCCTGAGGATATTTCAGATCCGGAACAGGTGGAAGACATCATCCGCATGATCAACGACATGGGGATCAACGTATTCGAGAGTGCTCCGGATGCGGATGCCCTTCTGTTGGCGGAAGCCGACACCGACGAAGCCGCGGCCGAAGAAGCCGCTGCTGCGTTGGCGGCAGTTGAAACCGATATCGGCCGCACGACCGACCCGGTGCGCATGTACATGCGCGAAATGGGTACCGTCGAGCTGCTGACCCGCGAAGGCGAGATCGAAATCGCCAAGCGGATCGAGGAAGGCATCCGTGAAGTCATGGGCGCCATCGCTCACTTCCCGGGTACTGTCGACTACATCCTCGGCGAATACGACCGCGTCACCGCCGAAGGCGGCCGCCTGTCCGACGTTCTCAGCGGTTACATCGACCCTGACGACAACATCGCCGCGCCAACCGACGAAGTGCCGGTTCCCGGTGCCAAGGCCCCTGCGGCCAAGGAAGAGTCGGACGACGAAGACGAAGAAAGCGAAGGCGGTGACGACGAGGAAGAGGCCGAAAGCGGCCCCGATCCGGTCGTTGCAGCCCAGCGTTTCGGTGCCGTCGCCGATCAGCTCCAGGCCACTTCCAAGGTCCTGAAGAAGAACGGCCGTGACGTCAAGGAAAGCATCGAGGCCCTGCAGGCCCTGGCTGACCTGTTCATGCCGATCAAGCTGGTGCCCAAGCAGTTCGACGTTCTGGTGGAGCGCGTACGCGATGCCCTGAACCGCCTGCGTCAGCAAGAGCGTGCGATCATGCAGCTGTGCGTGCGTGACGCCCGCATGCCGCGTGCCGACTTCCTGCGCCTGTTCCCAAGCAACGAAACCGACCAGACCTGGTCCGGTGACCTGGCCAAGCGCAGCACCAAATGGGCTGCTGCCCTGGGTGAAAAGGACGCCGCCATCGTTGCTTGCCAGCAGAAGCTGATCGACCTTGAAACCGAAACCGGCCTGACCGTCGCCGAGATCAAGGAAATCAACCGTCGCATGTCCATCGGTGAGGCGAAAGCCCGCCGCGCCAAGAAGGAAATGGTCGAGGCGAACCTGCGTCTGGTGATCTCCATCGCCAAGAAGTACACCAACCGTGGCCTGCAGTTCCTTGACCTGATCCAGGAAGGCAACATCGGCTTGATGAAGGCGGTGGACAAGTTCGAATACCGTCGCGGCTACAAGTTCTCGACCTACGCCACCTGGTGGATCCGCCAGGCGATCACCCGCTCGATCGCCGACCAGGCGCGCACCATCCGTATTCCGGTGCACATGATCGAGACGATCAACAAGCTCAACCGTATTTCCCGCCAGATGCTGCAGGAAATGGGTCGCGAACCGACCCCGGAAGAGCTCGGTGAGCGCATGGAGATGCCTGAGGACAAGATCCGCAAGGTGCTGAAGATCGCCAAGGAACCGATCTCCATGGAAACCCCGATCGGTGACGACGAAGATTCGCACCTGGGCGACTTCATCGAGGACTCGACCATGCAGTCCCCGATCGACGTGGCCACGGTCGAAAGCCTCAAGGAAGCGACCCGCGACGTGCTCTCGGGCCTGACCGCACGTGAAGCCAAAGTGCTGCGCATGCGTTTCGGTATCGACATGAACACCGACCACACCCTTGAAGAAGTGGGCAAGCAGTTTGACGTGACCCGTGAGCGGATCCGTCAGATCGAAGCCAAGGCGTTGCGCAAGTTGCGCCACCCGACGCGCAGCGAACATCTGCGCTCCTTCCTCGACGAGTGATGACGAACCCCGGCCCAGGCCGGGGTTTTTCTTATGTGACAAATGGCTGTGGCAAGTAGCTACCCACGCGGCATATTGCCCGTCTACACTCGACTTCAGACTTCCTGAATGCGAGGCTGCTATGCCGCCGATGCCGGCCATTCTGTTGTTGCTCCTGATTCTGTGGAACACAACGGCCGGCGCCCTCACCCTGACAGACGAGGAAAAAACCTGGCTCACTGCCCACCCGCAGTTGAAGCTGGGCGTCGACGCCTCCTGGCCACCGTTCGAATTTCGGGACCAGGAAGGCCGGTACCAGGGATTGGCCGCCGATTACATCGCCTTGCTTCACGAGCGCCTTGGCGTTGCCCTCGACCCGGTCGAGCCAAGCAACTGGACCCAAGTGCTGCAGCAGGCACGCGAAGGGCGCATCGATTTGCTGCCCGGCATCATGTCGACCCCGGAGCGCCAGGACTACCTGGCCTTCACCCGCCCCTACCTCGATTTCCCGATTGTCATCCTGGCCCATGATGGCGGGCCGCAACCACGCACCCTCAAGGACCTGTACGGGCTGAAGGTCGCCGTGGTGGAAAACTATGCCCCCCACGAGCTGCTGCGCACCCACCACCCGGACCTCAACCTGGTGGCCATGCCGAATGTGAGTTCCACCCTGCAAGCCTTGGCCACCGACGAAGTGGACGCCGTGGTCGGCGACCTTGCATCGAGTATCTGGAGCTTGCGCCAGCTCAAGCTCGAAGGGCTGTACGTCAGCGGCGAAACGCCCTACCGCTACCAACTGGCAATGGCCGCGCCGCGCGATCAGAAGGTGCTGGTCGGCATTCTCGACAAGGTCATGGCCGACATGTCCGACGAGGAAATCAGCCAGATCCAGCAACGCTGGGTCGGCAATGTCATCGACCAGCGCAGCTTCTGGCACGACACGCTGATCTACGGCCTGCCGGCGATGGTGCTGCTGATCGGTGTGCTCGCCGTGGTGATACGCATCAACCGCCGGCTCAGTTCGGAAATCTCCCGGCGCATCGCCCTGGAGCAGGAACTGCGCAGCAGCGAGTACCACTACCGCGGCCTGATCGAAAGCCTGTCGGCGATCGCCTGGGAAGCCGATGCCAACGACTTCACCTACAGCTATGTCTCGCCCCATGCCGAAGACCTGCTGGGCTACCCCCTGCACGACTGGCTCAAGCCCGGTTTCTGGCGCAGCATCCTGCACCCGGACGACGCCCTCTGGGCCCAGGCCTACTGCGAAAGCGAAACTGCCGCCGGGCGCGATCACAGCTTGGATTACCGGGTTATCCGCGCCGATGGCCAGGCGCTGTGGGTTCGCAACATCGTCAGCATGATCGAGCACGGCCACCAGCCGGTGATGCGCGGGCTGATGATCGACATCAGCGAAACCAAGCGCACCGAAGACGCACTGCGCCTTTCGGAACAGAAGTTCGCCTCGGTCTTCGAGCAGTGCCCCGACATCCTGCTGATCGCCCGCCACAGCGATGGCGCGCTGCTGGAGGTCAACGAGGCATTCGAGGAACAGATTGGCCTGAGCCCAGGCGAAGTGATTGGCCGCACCGCCACTGAACTCAACCTGTGGGGCAGCGAGGGCATGGGGCCGAAACTGCTCGAACGGCTGCACCAGGGCGGTATCCGAAACCTGGAAATGACCTTCCGCCGCAGCAACGGCCAGCTGTTCACCGGCCTCACCTCGGCGGAAACCTTCGAGCTCGACGGCACGCTGGCCCTGGTGGTGGCGGTGCGCGATATCAGCCAGCTCAAGGAAACCCAGCAGCAGTTGCAAACCTCCGAGGAAAAGTTCGCCAAGGCCTTCCACGCCTCGCCCGACGGCTTGTTGCTGTCGCGCCAGAGCGATGGCCTGCTGCTGGAGGTGAACGACGGTTTCTGCCGCCTGACCGGCTACGACTTCAACCCTTCGGTGGACCAGACCTCGTTCGACTTAGGCATCTGGGTCGACCTCAACGAACGCAAGCGCATGGTCGAACAGTTGGCCCGCGATGGCTACGTGCGCGACTTCACCTCCCACCTGCGCCGCAGCGACGGGCAAATTCGCCTGTGCGAGCTGTCGGCAAGGCCTTTGCCGATTGCCGGCGTCGACTGCATGCTGACCATCGCCCGCGACATCACCGAGCGTCACCTGATGCAGGAAAAACTGCAACTGGCCGCCACGGTGTTCGAAAACACCGCAGAAGGCGTACTGATCACCGACATCGACCAGCGCATCAGCGCGGTTAACCGTGCCTTCAGCGAAATCACCGGTTACAGCGAGATCGAAGCCCTCGGCCAAACGCCTCGCCTGCTCGCCTCGGGCCAGCATGACAGCGCGTTCTATGCCGCCATGTGGCACCAGTTGACCGATGAGGGGCACTGGCAAGGCGAGATCTTCAACAAGCGCAAGAATGGCGAACTGTACCCAGGCTGGCTGACCATCAGCGCCGTGCGTAACCCGGAACGGGCGATCACCCACTTCGTCGCCGTGTTCGCGGATATTTCCAGCCTCAAGCACGCCCAGGCCAAGCTCGATTACCAGGCCCACCACGACCCGCTCACCGGCCTGCCCAACCGCGCCCTGTTCGAGAACCGCCTGCAGGCAGCGCTAACCTGCGCCCAGGTGTCCAACCGCCAGGGTGCGGTGCTGTTCCTCGACCTCGACCGCTTCAAGCACATCAACGACAGCCTCGGCCACCCGGTCGGCGACCTGCTGCTCAAAGGCATCGCCCAGCGCCTCAAGGAGCAAGTGCGCGATGTCGACACGGTGGCCCGCCTGGGTGGCGACGAATTCATCATCCTGCTGCCCGGCCTGCACAAACCCACCGATGCCGGCGCCATTGCCAATAAACTGCTGGCCTGTTTCGTCGCGCCGTTCCAGGCCGGCGAGCATGAGTTCTTCACCAGCGCGAGCATCGGTATCAGCCTGTATCCACAGGACGGCAGCGACGTCGCCAGCCTGATCCGCAATGCCGACGCGGCCATGTACCGCTCCAAGGCCAAGGGCCGCAACCGCGTTGAAGCCTACACCCGCGACCTCACCGCCCAGGCCAGCGAACGCATTGCCCTGGAGCACGAACTGCGCCGTGCCATCGAACGCAATGAAATGAGCCTGAGTTTCCAGCCCAAGTTCAGCCTCAAGACCCAGACCTTGGTGGGCGCCGAAGCCTTGATTCGCTGGAGCCACCCAACCTTCGGCGAGGTGCCGCCGGAGCACTTCATTCACCTCGCCGAAGAAAACGGCAGCATCCTCCAGCTTGGCGACTGGGTGCTGGAACAGGCCTGCCAGCAGATGCACCGCTGGAAGAAGCGTTACCAGGCGTTCGGCCCGCTGTCGATCAACCTGGCCGGCGCCCAGTTGCGCCAGCCCAACCTGGCCAAGCGCATCGAGCACCTGCTCAAGGCCTACCAGCTCAAGGCCGGCGACCTGCAGTTGGAGATCACCGAGAACTTCATCATGAGCCAGGCCGAGGAAGCCCTGGCCGTGCTGCACCAGCTCAAGCTGTTGGGCGTGCAACTGGCGATCGACGACTTCGGCACCGGCTACTCGTCGCTGAGCTACCTCAAGCGCCTGCCGCTGGACATCCTCAAGATCGACAAGTCGTTCATCCGCGGCCTGCCAGACGACCCCCACGACGCCGCCATCGCCCGCGCCATCATCGCCCTGGGGCGCAGCATGCAACTGACGATCATTGCCGAGGGCGTGGAGAACCAGGCGCAGCAGCGTTTCCTGGCCGCCGAGGGGTGTGAACAGATCCAGGGCTACATCGTCAGCCTGCCCTTGCCAGCCGACGAATTCGCAGCGACGTTCCTTCGTATATCACTAAGCGATCTTTCGGATGGCACGGTATCGAAACCCTCGTTATAATCCGGGCACTTACTGAGGGCCTATAGCTCAGTCGGTTAGAGCAGAGGACTCATAATCCTTTGGTCCACGGTTCGAGTCCGTGTGGGCCCACCAGATACGACGAAGCCGCGCACTGCGCGGCTTTTTTGTGCCCGACGTACTGCACAGCCAGCAACGCCGGTACGTTCCTGGCGTACCCGCGTGTTGGACGATGAGCCGAATAAGCACCATAATCGGCTCAATAAATGAGCCGAATAGGCGCTCTATTCGTCTCACCGCCCGCCCTGAGGCACCTATGACCCTACCCTTCTGGATTTGGCAACAGCCCGACTGGCCAGACTTTCATTGGCAGATGGACACCCTGACCCACCTGCTTCGTGCTTGCACGCAAGCTCAAGGCCGACTGCTGGGCATGGCGGGCGCCATCAGTGCGGATGAGCAGGCACAAAATACGCTCGATGCACTGCTGCAAAACATCATTACCAGCTCGGCGATCGAGGGCGAGCGCCTCAATGTTGAATCCGTGCGCTCGTCCTTGGCCCGTCGCATGGGGCTGCAAGCCGACGGTCAGGAGACTGCCCGCAGCAAGGGCCTCGCTGAGTTGATGCTCGACGCAACGCGGTCCCATGGCGAGCCCTTGTCACTTGAGCGCCTGCTGCATTGGCATATCTTGCTCTTTCCAGTATCCGAACAATTGCTGACGGCGCCCATGCGAATCGGCGAATTGCGTGGCGAAGAGCCGATGCAGGTAGTTTCAGGGCGTATCGACAAGCCGACAGTGCATTTTGAGGCACCGCCTCGTGAAGGGTTGGAAGCTCAGCTGCATCGCTTCCTATGCTGGTTCAACGACAGCCAAAATGACGTGAAGCTCGACCCGCTGCTGCGCGCCGGTGTCGCGCATTTCTGGTTTGTCACGCTACATCCATTCGACGACGGCAACGGACGACTGACCCGCGCCATTACCGATCTCGCACTGACCCAGGCACAACCGCAGTCGATCAGGCTCTACGCGATGTCGGCAAGCATTCTCGATGATCGACGGGGCTACTATGAAATCCTCCAGAGCAGCCAGAGAGCCGGGGTGGACATCACGGCATGGCTTGAGTGGTTCCTGCAGACGCTGCTGAAAAGCATTGAGCAGGCCCTGGCTCGGATTGAACGGGTGCTGGGCAAGGCACGCTTCTGGCGCACGCACAGTCAAAGTGGATTGTCGAAGGAGCAGGTCAAAGTGCTTAATCGCTTGCTCGATGGCGATGTACTAGATCCCCGCGGTGGCTTTGCGGATGGCATCAGTGCCGGTCAGTACCAAGCCGTAGCGAAAGTCTCGAAAGCCACGGCGAGTCGGCACTTGGCTGATTTGCTGGAAAAGGGCTGCATATTGCGCCTGCCGGGCGGCGGGCGAAGCACCCGCTATCAGGTCAATTGGAACGACAACTCCATTCAGGCCGCAAACCACGAAACTATCGAAACATCCTCAAAACCTTAGAGACCGCTCACTGCCCTCCCCAGCCTGCCCGAACGGAAGACTGTCCGCGGCCAGGTCAGGCGCGTTTCTTCGAGGCGCTTGCTGCCGAGGCGTTTCTCATGAGCATAGGGGTGTCAGAAGACACCTCACCACGCATGGCGTTGTTCCCCTTCCTCGGCTTGGCTTTCCCGGCATACAAGGCATCCCAGCCTTTCATGGCAAGCGCGACGGTTCTCGGCACTGGCTTCTCACCACTCTTGTAGTAGGCGAGCATGCGCCGGCTCAAACCCAACTCCTGAGCTGCTTGATCGAGGGTCAGCTCATTTCTGGCCATCCAGTTCCAAACCCGCTCATGCGAGCAATCACCAGCCTGCTCTACGGCCAGCGCCCTGAGGTTATCAGCGGCCAACTCCAAATTGTCATCGTCAGCCCAAATGACCGTGTCCTTCCACTCGCCGATCGCGGCGGTTGCAAAAACGTCGGGCATTGAAAGCGCGTGCAATGTAGGGTGCCTGGCGATGATTTCATCCAGCCTCACTGGAAACCGTTCACCGTCCGCGAACGTCAGCAACAAGGCCCCAGGGGCGGAAACCGCGATATCTTCAAGCATGAAATGCTTACGGGTCATTGGTTCAACTCCTTCCACTTGGCAAGCAGCTGAGGCCTGTTGAATGAAGCCCATTCCATGGCTTCACCCAACTCACGCATGGAGACTCGCGAGCCGCCAAACCCAGTCAGCAGAGACAGGTCCTCAATTGCTATCAACGCCTGACGACCATCACTCAACCTCACATGAAAATGAGGCGGGGCATGATCATTCGCGTACATACAAATTGTACAGTTGGGCAGACGATGAATCGTAGGCATGGGAAAGTATAGAGTGCAATGGTTGCACCGAACAGTACCATTGAGCCGTCGGATGCTCAGCTTGAAAAATGTAAGCGCGGCTTACAAGGGGCTGAACCACTCCACACAAGCGCGTAGCGAAGTACCACTTCCCAGCGTCTGACGCCTGTGGGCAGCCCGAGCATTCCTTGAGCTCCCGATATTGCCCTCCCCGCCCCGGCCTCGCTAGGCTAGCGGGCCCACTGCCGAGACTTGCCATGCTCGATTCCCGCCCCATCACCCTCGATGAAATCGACCGCCAACTGATCGCCCTGCTGCAAATCAACGCCCGCGAAAGCGTCGCCACCCTGGCCCGCCAGCTGGGCATTGCGCGCACCACGGTGAACTCGCGCCTGGAGCGGCTGGAGAAGCACAAGGTCATCACTGGTTACGGCGTACGCCTGGGCCAGCGCCTGATCGGTGGCGGGCTGCAGGCTTATGTCGGCATCAAGGTGCAACCGCGCTCCGGCAAGGAGGTGGTGCGACGGCTGAGCGCCATGGGGCAGGTGCAGCAACTGTGCGCGGTGAGTGGCGAATTCGACTATGTCGCCTGGCTGCGCTGTGATTCGCCGGAACAGCTCGACCAACTGCTGGACCAGATTGGCAGTGTCGATGGCGTCGACAAGACCACCACATCGATCATCCTCAGCAGCAAGGTGGACCGGGGGCAACCGATCTGAATCACCTTTGGCACCAAAGCGGCACCCACCCCCTTGATTCAGAAGCCTCCGAATAGCCTGCCCGGCATTTCCTACAAGCGTTACATGCTGCAATTCAATGGCGCCCACGAAGGGAGCCCAAGGTGTATAGGCTGAAAGGAAGACGTACAGGACGACCTGACAGAGCAGCAACGCAAGGCGCTAAAAACCATGCTCGAACGCGAATACCTGATGAGGACAAATCATGCCCCGCAACCTCTTCACTGAGCTCACCCAAGGCTTCGATGCCCTGTCCGAAGAACGTGCTGGGAAAATGACCCTGCGCTCGCACAAGGTCAGCTTCTCGGAGCTGGTGCTAGCGCCCAACGAACTCATTGAATTGCGCCAGCAATTGAATATGTCCAGGGCGCTGTTCGCCAATTACCTGCGGACCAATGTGCGAACCTTGGAGAACTGGGAGCAAGGCCGTTCCAAACCTAATGCACAAGCTGTTGCGCTGATCCGTCTGGTTCAGAAATTCCCGGAAACAGTGGAGCACCTCGCCTCGCTAACGTGATTCGTCGTATTTAATGACTGACTCGTCTATATGACGAAAAAAGCAGCCATTTGCCAAACTTGTGCGTCTTAATTACGAATCCCTCACTCCCTAAAATGACCCTCAGCCATCTCCTATACTCAGGCTCCGCCCCCCGCGCAGCCGCTCTGGCAAGGTCACTTCATGAACAAGAAAAACCGCCACCCCGCCGACGGCAAGGCGCCCATCACCATCTTCGGCCCGGACTTTCCCTTCGCCTTCGACGACTGGCTGGAACACCCTGCCGGCCTGGGCAGCATCCCGGCCGAGCGCCAAGGTGAGGAAGTGGCCATCGTCGGCGCCGGTATCGCCGGGCTGGTGGCGGCCTACGAATTGATGAAGCTGGGCCTCAAGCCCGTGGTGTACGAGGCCTCGAAACTCGGCGGGCGCCTGCGTTCCCAAGCCTTCAACGGAACCGACGGGATCATCGCCGAGCTGGGCGGCATGCGCTTTCCCGTGTCCTCCACCGCGTTCTATCACTATGTCGACAAACTGGGCCTGGAAACCAAGCCTTTCCCCAACCCGCTGACTGCCGCCTCGCACAGCACGGTGATCGACCTTGAAGGCCAAACCTACTACGCTGAACACGCAAGCGACCTGCCTGCGCTGTTCCACGAAGTCGCTGACGCCTGGGCCGACGCCCTGGAAAGCGGCGCGCAATTCGCCGACATCCAGCAGGCAATCCGCGACCGCGACGTGCCCCGCCTCAAGGCACTGTGGAACAAGCTGGTGCCGCTGTGGGACGACCGCACGTTCTACGACTTCGTCGCCACCTCGCGCGCCTTCACCCAACTGAGCTTCCAGCACCGCGAAGTGTTCGGCCAGGTTGGCTTCGGCACCGGTGGCTGGGACTCGGACTTCCCCAATTCGATGCTGGAAATCTTCCGCGTGGTGATGACCAATTGCGACGACCACCAGCACCTGATCGTCGGCGGCGTGGAGCAAGTGCCCCAGGGCATCTGGCGCCATGTGCCGGAGCGCTGCGCGCACTGGCCCGCAGGCACCAGCCTCAGCGCGTTGCATGGCGGAGCACCGCGCACCGGGGTCAAGCGCATCGCCCGCGCCAGCGACGGGCGCCTGGCAGTGACCGACAACTGGGGCGATACCCGCCACTATGGCGCGGTGCTCGCCACCTGCCAGAGTTGGCTGCTGACCACCCAGATCGACTGCGAAGAGTCGCTGTTCTCGCAAAAGATGTGGATGGCCCTGGACCGCACCCGCTACATGCAATCGTCGAAAACCTTCGTCATGGTCGACCGGCCGTTCTGGAAAGATAAAGACCCGCAAACCGGCCGCGACCTGATGAGCATGACGCTGACCGACCGCCTCACCCGCGGCACCTACCTGTTCGACAATGGCGACGACAAGCCTGGGGTCATCTGCCTGTCCTATGCCTGGATGAGCGACGCCCTGAAGATGCTTCCGCACCCGGTGGAGAAGCGCGTGCAACTGGCTCTGGACGCGCTGAAGAAGATCTACCCGAAAACCGACATCGCCGGGCATATCATCGGCGACCCGATCACCATCTCCTGGGAAGCCGACCCGCATTTCCTCGGTGCCTTCAAGGGTGCCCTGCCGGGCCACTACCGCTACAACCAACGCATGTACGCGCACTTCATGCAGCAGGACATGCCCGCCGAACAGCGCGGCATGTTCATCGCCGGTGACGATGTGTCGTGGACCCCGGCCTGGGTCGAGGGCGCGGTGCAGACGTCGCTGAATGCGGTGTGGGGTATCATGAACCACTTCGGTGGCCGCACCCACCCGGACAACCCTGGCCCAGGCGACGTGTTCGATGCAATCGGGCCCATCGCCCTGGCCGACTGACACCAAGGAGGCAGCATGCGCATCGCTTTGTTCCAGGGCGCCCCCCACCCACTGGACGTTCCCGGCAACCTGCAACGGCTGCGCCACCAGGCACACCAGGCGGCGGAGCAAGGCGCGCAGTTGCTGGTGTGCCCGGAAATGTTCCTGAGCGGTTACAACATTGGCCTGGCACAGGTCGAACGGTTGGCCGAGGCCGAGGATGGCCCGGCGGCCATGGAAGTGGTGGAGATTGCCCAGGCGCACCGCATCGCCATCGCCTACGGCTACCCCGAGCGCGCCGACGATGGGGCGATCTACAACAGCGTGCAGTTGATCGACGCCCATGGCCGTAGCCTGAGCAATTACCGCAAGACTCACCTGTTCGGCGAACTGGACCGGGCGATGTTCAGCGCCGGTGCCGACCATTTCCCGGTGGTCGAGCTGGAGGGCTGGAAGGTCGGGCTGCTGATCTGCTACGACATCGAGTTTCCGGAGAATGCCCGGCGCCTGGCATTGGCCGGGGCCGAGTTGATTCTGGTGCCGACTGCGAACATGGCGCCTTACGATTTCGTTTGCCAGGTGACCGTGCGCGCCAGGGCGCAGGAGAACCAGTGTTACCTGGTGTATGCCAACTATTGCGGGGCCGAGGATGACATTCGGTACTGCGGGCAAAGCAGTATCGTCGGGGTGGATGGCAGCTTGCTGGCGATGGCTGGGCATGAAGAGTGTCTGCTGCTGGCTGACCTATCGCGTGAGCAATTGCAGCGGGGGCGAGAGGCGTTTCCGTACTTGACTGACCTGCGGCGGGAGCTGCATCTGCGCGAAGGCTGACAGGGGCTGCTGCGCAGCCCCATCGCGACCTTCGGTCGCTCCTACAGGGAAGCTGCGGCGCGTCTGCTGGCCATGCTTTGTAGGAGCGACCGCAGGTCGCGATAGGGCCAGAAGGCGGTTAGCATGAACACCTGCCCCGGAGTTCCCATGCCTGACACCACCCGCCACCTCACCCTTGCCAACGGCCTGCAACTGACCCTGCGCCATGCCCCGCGCCTGAAGCGTTCAGCGGCTGCCTTGCGGGTGCACGCGGGCAGCCACGATGCCCCGCGCCAGTGGCCAGGCCTGGCGCATTTTCTTGAACACCTGTTCTTCCTCGGCACCGCGCGTTTTCCCCTGGAAGACGGCCTGATGCGCTACGTCCAGGCACTGGGCGGCCAGGTCAACGCCAGCACCCGCGAGCGCACCACCGACTTCTTCTTCGAAGTTCCGCCCGCTGCCCTGGGCGGTGGGCTGGAGCGCCTGTGCCAGATGCTCGCCGAACCCGACCTGGGCATCGAACGGCAAGCCCGCGAAAGGGAAGTGATCCACGCCGAGTTCATTGCCTGGTCACGCAATGCCCAGGCGCAGCAGCAGTTCGCCCTGCTGCAGGCCGTGGCGGGCGATCATCCGTTGGTCGGCTTTCATGCGGGCAATCGCTATTCTCTCGCAATCCGCAACACTGGCTTCCAGCACGCGCTCAACGGTTTCCACCAACGCTTCTACCGCAGCGGCCAGATCACCTTGAGCCTGTGTGGCCCGCAGCCCCTGGACGAACTGGAACAGCTCGCCAGGCAACTCACCGGTGCATTCGCCACAGGCGCCGCGCTAACGCAGGCCCAGCCCCCGGCCCTCTCTACCAACGAACCCCTGCTGTTCGCCCACCAAGCCCTGCCCTACGGCGCGGAGCAAGCGCTGGAACTGCTGTTGGCGGGCCTTGCCGACAACCGCCCCGGCAGTTGGCTGAATGCACTGCAGCAGCACGGCTGGCTCAAGGCATTCAAGGCCGAGCCCCTGTATGGCTTTGCCGGACAACTGCTCTGGCACATCGACCTGAAACTCCACCCGCAGGCCGACCGAGAAGAGGCCCTGAGGCTATTGCACGGTTGGTTCGGCTTTATCCGCCAGGCAAACCCCGACCCATTGAACCAGGCTTTCGCCCTGCTGCAACAACGCCGCGAACGCAGCGCCAGCGCGCTGGAACTGGCCCGTCGCGACAGCGCCGGGCAGCCCTTCGTAGCGCTGGATGGCCAGGCGATGGCCGCGCTCCAGGCATTGCTCGAACAGCTGCCCTGCCTCGATCACGGGCAATGGCAACTGCCTGCCGCCGAGCCATTGCTGCTCGACGACTTGCCCAACGCCCGGGCCGTGGCGATGCCGCATGCCCTGAACACCTGCGCCCTGCTGCCACCTACCCGCCAGTACGCAGCCCTTCACCTGCGCTGGCAGGTGCCGTCAGCCCTGGGCCAAGGCCTGCACACGGTTCTCGAACGCAGCCTGCTGCCCCTGCAGGCGCGCTGCGAGCACGCCAGCGTACAGCTGCAGTTCAGCACCTTGGGCGAGCACTGGCAGTTGCGCTGCACGGGCCACCCGGCCGCTGTGGTTCGCGCGGTGGAATACGCCCTGGCGGCCCTGCGTTCACCCAACGAGTGGCAACCGCCTGAACAGGAAGGGCCAGCATTGATCCCCATTCGGGCGCTGATCAACCAGTTGCCCGACGCCGTGCATGGCACTCAACCTGCGCCGTCGCCCACCAGCCCCCTGGAACCGTCGCGGCTCGCGGCTGCGTGGCAAAACAGCCATTGGCACGGCCTTGCCACGGGTTTCGACGCCAGCGCCCTGCAAGGGTTGGCTGCAGTGCTGCAGAACTGCCCCGGCCAAGCGGCCAGCCCCACGCCCGCCCCGCATTGGCAAGGCCAGCGCTGGCACCACGCCAAGCTGGCAGGCAGCGAAAACGCCCTGTTGCTGTTCTGCCCGCTGCCCGCCGCGCAGCAAGCCTGTGGCCGCCTGCTTGCCCAGCTTCTGCAGGGCCCGGTGTACCAGCGCCTGCGGGTCGAGCTGCAACTGGGCTATGCCGTGTTCAGTGCCTTCCGTCAGGTCGAAGGCCTCGGCGGCCTGCTGTTCGGCGTGCAATCGCCCCACGCCAGCCACGGCGAAATCCTCGGGCACCTGCATGCCCTGCTGAGCCAGGGTGTAAACCTCGACAGCAACGCTCAGCAGGCTCTGGCCGAACAGTTCGACGAAGCGGCCATGGCCAACGCCGAGGTTGCCGAATGGGCCTGGCAGACACACCTGGCCACACAACCGGCCGACCTGCCTGCACTGCAGCGGTCTATCCTGATGATACGCCAAGCCGACCTGGATGCCCTGCTGGCCCACCTGCTCGGCGCCGATCGCACCTGGCTTTGCCTGGCCAATGCCGCTGCACCAGACGCCTCCTGGCACTGACGACAGCCGGATTGTTACGTTTGACGCAAGGTTGCTTATCAAAGAATTAACCTTTCGGTACAAACTTTTCTTGTAAGATAAATGCTATCTCAGCCAACGGAACCTCCTGCTCCAGGTGGCACCCAACCAGTAGCTGAAGTACCCCAACCCAACCTGAAGGAGAACGCCCATGTGGACCAAACCTGCATACACTGACCTGCGTATCGGCTTCGAAGTGACCATGTACTTCGCCAACCGCTAAGCCCTGCCTTGCGGCTCGACGCCTCGGCCCGCCGGGGCGTCGTCGTTTTTTGCATTCGGCTTTTCGCAAAAGGAGCGGCCATGTACATCCAGATTCTCGGTTCCGCCGCCGGCGGTGGTTTCCCGCAGTGGAACTGCAACTGCGTCAACTGCAAGGGCTTTCGCGACGGCAGCCTGCGCGCCACGGCACGCACCCAGTCGTCCATCGCCCTGTCTGACGACGGTGAGCACTGGATCCTGTGCAACGCCTCACCCGACATCCGCGCCCAGCTCCAGGCCTTTGCGCCGATGCAACCGGCACGTGCATTGCGCGACACCGGCATCGACGCCATCGTCCTGCTCGACAGCCAGATCGACCACACCACTGGCCTGCTCAGCCTGCGCGAAGGCTG
This sequence comes from Pantoea sp. Ap-967, assembly GCF_011752565.1. GTDB lineage: Bacteria > Pseudomonadota > Gammaproteobacteria > Pseudomonadales > Pseudomonadaceae > Aquipseudomonas. The sequence continues at coordinate 59,268 of NZ_VWXK01000019.1, read as the reverse complement.
CCCGCACCAAGTCTGGTGCACCGACATGGTCCACCAGGACCTGTCCACCGGTTTCCCGCTGTTCAACATGCTCAGTCACTGGAACGGTGGCCTGCGCTGGAACCGCATTGCGCTCGAAGGCAGCTTCGTCATCGACGCCTGCCCGAACCTGCGCTTCACCCCCTTCCCGCTGCGCAGCGCCGCGCCGCCCTACTCGCCGCACCGCTTCGACCCGCACCCTGGGGACAACCTTGGCTTGCTGGTAGAAGACACCCGCACCGGCGGCAAGCTGTTCTACGCCCCAGGCCTGGGCCAGGTGGACGCCAAGCTGCTGCAGATGATGGACGGCGCCGACTGCCTGCTGGTCGATGGCACGCTGTGGGAGGATGATGAAATGCAGCGCCGCGGTGTCGGCACCCGCACCGGCCGTGAAATGGGCCACCTGGCGCAGAACGGCCCCGGCGGCATGCTCGAAGTGCTCAGTGGCTTCCCACGCCAGCGCAAGGTGCTTATTCACATCAACAACACCAACCCGATTCTCGATGAAGACTCCCCCGAGCGCGCCGAAGTCGTGCGCCGCGGCGTCGAAGTGGCCTTCGACGGCATGAGCATCGAGTTGTAAGGAGGCCCTGTGAGCGACGCATTGCCGATGTCCCCTGCCGAGTTCGAGCAGGCCCTGCGCGCCAAGGGCGCCTACTACCACATTCACCACCCCTACCACGTGGCGATGTACCAAGGCCGCGCCAGCCGCGAGCAGATCCAGGGCTGGGTGGCCAACCGCTTCTACTACCAGGTGAACATCCCGATGAAGGATGCCGCGATCCTGGCCAACTGCCCGGACCGCGAGGTTCGCCGCGAGTGGATTCAACGCCTGCTCGACCACGACGGCGCGCCCGGCGAGGACGGCGGCATCGAAGCCTGGCTGCGCCTGGGCCAGGCAGTAGGCCTGGACCCCGACCAACTGCGCTCCCAGGAACTGGTACTGCCCGGTGTACGCTTCGCCGTCGACGCCTACGTCAACTTCGCCCGTCGCGCCAGCTGGCAGGAAGCGGCCAGCAGCTCGCTGACCGAACTGTTCGCCCCGCAGATCCACCAGTCGCGCCTGGACAGCTGGCCGCAGCACTACCCGTGGATCGACCCCGCCGGCTACGAATACTTCCGCACCCGCCTGGGCCAGGCCCGGCGCGACGTGGAGCACGGCCTGGCGATCACCCTGCAGCACTACACCACCCGCGCCGGGCAAGACCGCATGCTGGAAATCCTGCAGTTCAAGCTGGATATCCTCTGGAGCATGCTCGATGCCATGAGCATGGCCTACGAGCTGAACCGCCCGCCCTATCACTCCGTCACCCAGCAACGGGTATGGCACAAGGGGATCGCCCTATGAGCTTCGACCGCAACCAGGTGCCGAACTGGCGCCCCGGCTACCGCTTCCAGTACGAACCGGCGCAGAAAGGCCACGTGCTGCTGTACCCCGAAGGTATGATCAAGCTCAACGACAGCGCTGCCCTGATCGGCGGGCTGATCGACGGCAAGCGCGATGTGGCAGCGATCATCGCCGCGCTGGAAGAACAATTCCCTGGTGTGCCCGAAGTCGGCGACGACATCGAGCAATTCATGGAGGTGGCCCGTGCCGAGCACTGGATCGTCCTCGCCTGAGGTACCGGTCGGCCTGCCGCTGTGGCTGTTGGCCGAGTTGACCTACCGCTGCCCGTTGCAGTGCCCGTACTGCTCCAACCCACTGGACTTCGCCGCCCAGGGCAAGGAGCTGAGCACCGAGCAGTGGTTCAAGGTGATGGCCGAGGCCCGCGAAATGGGCGCGGCGCAAATCGGCTTCTCCGGTGGTGAGCCATTGGTGCGCCAGGACCTCGCCGAACTGATCGGCGAAGCCCGCCGTCTGGGCTACTACACCAACCTGATTACCTCCGGCATCGGCCTGACCGAAGCGCGCATTGCCGCCTTCAAGGCTGCCGGGCTGGACCATATCCAGATCAGCTTCCAGGCCAGCGACGAGCAGGTGAACAACCTGCTGGCCGGCTCGAAGAAAGCCTTCGCGCAGAAACTGGAGATGGCCCGGGCAGTGAAGGCCCACGGCTACCCGATGGTGCTCAACTTCGTGACCCACCGGCACAACATCGACAAGATCGACCGCATCATCGAGCTGTGCATCGCCCTGCAGGCCGACTTCGTCGAGCTCGCCACCTGCCAGTTCTACGGCTGGGCCCACCTCAACCGCCTGGGCCTGCTGCCCACCCGCGAACAGCTGGAACGGGCCGAACGTATCACCAACCAATACCGGGAAAAGCTCAAGGCCGAGGGCAACCCGTGCAAGCTGATCTTCGTCACCCCGGACTATTATGAGGAACGCCCCAAGGCCTGCATGAACGGCTGGGGCAGCCTGTTCCTGACCATTACCCCGGACGGCACCGCCCTGCCCTGCCATGGCGCGCGCCAGCTGCCGGTGCAGTTCCCCAACGTGCGTGACCACGACCTGCACCACATCTGGTACGACTCGTTTGGCTTCAACCGCTTCCGTGGTTACGACTGGATGCCAGAGCCCTGCCGCTCGTGCGACGAGAAGGAAAAGGACTTTGGCGGCTGCCGTTGCCAGGCCTTCATGCTCACCGGCGATGCCAGCAAGGCCGACCCGGTGTGCGCCAAGTCGGCCGACCACGGCATCATTCTCAAGGCCCGCGAGGAGGCGCAAACCGCCACTCTCGCCATTGAACAGATGACCTTCCGCAATGAACGAAACTCCCGTGTCATCGTCCGCGGCTGACTTCAGCGCCGCCCAGGCCGTCGCCGCCGGCACCGACTTCGCCGAGCTCAAGGTCAGCGCGGCGGGGTTGTTCTGGAACGAGTTTCGCCCCGCCGACGGCGCTTGTCGCCTCTGGCACTGGCACGCCCACCAGGCGCGCTGCCTGACCCCAGACGGGTTCAGCGTGCGCAGCCGGGTGTACGAATACGGCGGCGGCAGCTTCTGCCTGGGCGGCGATGGCGTGCTGTTCGTCAACGAGAAAGACCAGCAGGTGTACACCCAGGCCCTCGACGCCAGCCCACCCCGCGCCCTCACAGCTGATGGCGCCTGCCGCTACGGCGACCTGCAGTGGCACGCAGGCCTGGTGCTGGCGGTCGAGGAGCGCCACGCCGAGGGCGCCGAGCACCGCCTGGTCGCGTTGGCCGAGGGCACCCGCCAGGTACTGGCCGAAGGCGCCGACTTCTATGCCTCGCCCGTACTCAGTGACGATGGCCGGCGCCTGGCCTGGGTCGAATGGGACCGCCCGGCCCAGCCCTGGACCCGCACCCGGCTGATGTGCCGCGAGCGCGACGCCAATGGCAACTGGTCCCAGGCACGCTGCATGGCGGGTGCGGACGAGTCGCTGCAACAGCCGCGCTTCGATGCCGAAGGCCGCTTGTATTGCCTGAGCGACCGCGATGGCTTCTGGCAGCCCTGGGGCGAGGTCGACGGCCATTGGCAAGCGCTGCCGGCCGAGCCGGCCGATCACGCGCCCGCCCCTTGGCAGCTTGGCGCCAGTACCTGGTTGCCGTCAGGCCCGCAGGGCTACCTGGCCACCTGGTTCGAAAACGGCTTCGGGCAACTGGGCCTGCGCGGGGAAGATGGCCGGGTCGAGCGCTTTGCCAGTGCCTATACCCGTTTTCGCAGCCTGGCGATGGACGCCGAGCACATTTATGCCGTGGCCGCCTCACCCATCAGCCCACCCGCCGTCATCGCCATTGCCCGCAGCCACCACGAAGTCAGTGTGCTGGCCGGGGGCGCCGAAGTGCTGCCCGCCGAGCGCATCAGCCTGCCGCAGCCGATTCACTACGGCAGCGGTGACACCACCGCACACGGGTTCTTCTACCCGGCACCGGGCAGCAAGCTGCCGCCGCCGTTGGTGGTGTTCATCCACGGCGGCCCTACTTCGGCCTGCTACCCGGTACTCGACCCGCGCATCCAGTACTGGACCCAGCGCGGCTTCGCCGTGGCTGATTTGAACTACCGTGGCAGCACCGGCTATGGCCGCGCTTATCGCCAGGCACTGCACCTGAGCTGGGGCGAGAGCGATGTGCAGGACGCCTGCGCCGCAGTCCGGCACCTGGCCGAGCAGGGCCTGATCGACCGCAGCAAGGCCTTCATTCGCGGCGGCAGTGCCGGTGGCTATACCGCGCTGTGCGCATTGGCCTTCCAGAACATCTTCCGTGCCGGCGCCAGCCTGTACGGTGTCAGCGACCCGGTCGCCCTGGGCAAAGCCACCCACAAGTTCGAAGCGGACTACCTGGATTGGCTGATTGGCGACCCACTGCACGACGCCGAGCGCTATCGCCAGCGCACGCCGCTGTTGCATGCCGGGCAGATCAAGGTGCCGGTGATTTTCTTCCAGGGCGAGCTGGATGCAGTGGTGGTGCCTGCGCAGACACGTTCCATGCTGGAAGCGCTGCAGGCCAATGGCATCGAAGCCGTCGGGCATTTCTACCCTGAAGAGCGGCATGGCTTTCGCAAAGCCGAGAACCTGGCGCATGCGCTTGAAGAGGAATGGAAGTTCTATTGCCGCGTGCTGGAGGGCTGATGCCCAAGCCCTTTCGCGGCGCAAGGCCGCCCCTACAGGAGATCGCGGTCCCTTGTAGGAGCGGGCTTGACCCGCGAAGGGCTGCAGAGCAGCCCCGGGCCCTCAACGCTTGGCAATGATATACACCGCATGCACGATCCCAGGAATGTACCCCAGCAGGGTCAGCAGAATATTCAGCCAGAACGCCCCGCCAAATCCTACCTGCAGAAATACGCCCAGCGGCGGCAGGATGATGGCGATGATGATACGAATGAAGTCCATGCGAAGTTCTCCTGAAGGGGTTACAAGAGTGACCCGCTTCGCTTGGCAGAGGTTCCGCGGGCCAATCGCAAATCGCGAGCTACGCTCGCTACGGGCGTTCCGCAGGTTTGGCGCATAGGCAAAAAAAACGCCCCGGGCCAAAATCAGGCCAGGGGCGATGCGCAGAAACGCCAGACGGTTCGTTGAATTCCAGATCAGGCCGGCATCACGCGGCGGGCCTGTTGTTGCGCATGCAGCCGGGCAAAGGCCCGGGCCAGGCGCAGCAGCATCTCGTCGATATTGCCCTTGCTCACGGTCAGCGCCGGCGAGAAGCGCACCACGTCAGCCTGCGGCGCGTTGATCAGCAGCCCCTCCTGCAAGGCAGCCTCGACCAGCTCCCGGGCCAGGTGTTCCTGCAACTGCAGCGCCCAGAGCAAACCCTGCCCGCGCACCTGGCCCTGGCCATAGCGGCCAGCCAGGCGGCTCAAGCCATCGCGTAAATGGCGGCCACTGTCCTGCACCTGCTCGAAAAAGCCCGGCTCCAGCACGGTGTCCAGTACGGCCAGGCCTGCGGCGCTCATCAGCGCATTGCCATGGTGGCTACCATCGAGCTCACCCGGCTCGGCGCAGCACGCCGTGCCACGGGCCAGCAGCGCCGCCAGCGGCACACCGCCGCCCAGGCCCTTGCCCAGGGTGACGATGTCGGCGCGCACGCCATAGGTTTCTTCGGCCAGCAACGCGCCGCAGCGGCCAATGCCTGTCTGCACCTCGTCAAGAATCAGCAGGATGCCCAGCTCGCGGCACAGTTTCTGTACACCTTGCAGGTACTCGCGGGTGGCCGGAATCACCCCGGCCTCACCTTGAATCGGTTCGAGCATGATCGCCACGGTGCGCGAGTCGACTTCGGCATGCAGCGCCGCCAGGTCGTTGAACGGCACCTTGCTGAAGCCTGGCAAACCCGGTTCGCAGCGGTTGCACGGCAACGGGTCGGAGGCCGACAACGCCCCCAGGCTGCGGCCATGGCAAGCCTGGCTGGCGGTAATGATGTGGTAGGCGCCATTGCGATGCAGTTGGCCCCACTTGCGCGCCAGCTTGATCGCCCCTTCACAGGCTTCGGCGCCGCTGTTCAGCAGGTAGGCCTGGTCGCTGCCAGTGCTCTGGCACAGGCGCTCTACCAGGGCCAGCAACCCCCGGCTGAGGTAGCCAGCACCGGGGTTGATCAATGCCTGCGCCTGGTTGCCCAGCGCCTTGGCCAGTGCACTCGGGCTATGCCCAAGGCTATTGACCGCCCCACCCTGGGTGAAGTCCAGGTAGGCATGCCCGGCGTTGTCCCATAGCCACGAGCCCTGGCCCCTGACGAACACTTGGGCCGCACGCTCGCTGCCGGCCATCAGCCGCTCACGCGCCAACGGCGCATCCGCCTCCAGCACAGGCGCAGGCTTGCGCTCGGCAACCGCGGCGGGGGCCGAACGGCGCAGGTTGAACAGGTTCATCGGGGCTCCAACCAATCACGGTAAGGGGGGGCCAGGGGTCCGGTCTTGTTGCCGGCGCTGGATATTTTGTCTTGCCTATCAAAAGTGTTTCTCAAACGCGGTAACAATGCACCGATCGGCTGCTGTAACCCGTTGGAATACGGCGATAGACTAGGCGTCGGCGGCTATGCCGGCCATTTCGTTTTCCCAGCTTTTTCGATAAGTGTTACTTATGGATTTTCGCCAACTGCGTTATTTCGTCGCGGTGTATGAAGAAGGCCATGTGGGCCGCGCCGCCGAGCGCCTTTCCCTGTCCCAGCCTGCGCTTTCCCAGCAGATCCGCCAGCTGGAGCACAGCCTGGACCTGAGCCTGTTCGAGCGCAGCAACAAGCGCCTGTTGCCCACCCTGGCCGCGCACACGCTGTACAACCACGCCCTGCCCCTGCTCGACGGCCTGCAGCGCGCCCACGAGGCTATGCGCAACTTCAAGGGCCAGTCACTGCGCACCTTGGCCATCGGCGTGCTGCAGACCGTGCGCCCGAGCCTGGTGCCGCAATTGCTTGAACGCCTGCGCAAGGCCCAGCCGCACCTGGTGGTGCAGATCTACGAACTGTCGGGGCTGGAGATCGAACGGCGGCTGCTCAACGGCAACCTGGATATCGGCATCAGCTACCTGCCCCCGCGCCAGCCGGGGCTGCACGGGTTGCTGCTGTACGAAGATGAACTGCAGGTTGTCATCCCCGATACCCACCCCCTGAAGGAATTCAAGAAGGTTTCCATCAAGCAGGCGGCCGAATTGCCCATGCTGATGCTGGGTGAGGAGTTTCAGATCCGCCAGATCTGGAAAGAGCAGTTGGCCGCCCAAGGGCGCCGGCCCCAGGTGCAGGCCGAGATGAACAACATGGCGGGGATTCTCGACAGCCTGGCGCACACCTCGCTGGCCACCATCCTGCCGGGCCGGGCCAAGGATGCCGCCGAGGACGACCAGGGGCTGCTGTGGAAGCCGCTGAGCGAGCCGCGGGTGCCGTTGAAGGTGGGCCTGGTGTTTCGCGATGCCCAGCGCCAGCAGGCATCGGTGGAGTTGCTGCGCACGCTGCTCGAAGAGGAAACCGATGCTCGCCTGCCGGGCAGCTGAAACACGCGCACAAAGAAAACCCCGCCGAAGCGGGGTTCTCTAGACTGTTTCCCTGTGACATCCCTATCGCCCCGCCGTCCTGGCAGGAAATCCTTCGTTGTCCCTGTTCTGTCCTTTGCGCTTCCTGCGCAACGTCCATGTACAAAGATTAACCGTGGATCCAATCTGACACCAGTGGCGAAAAAGCACCGCGTCATGTAGGAAAAAGCTTACAAGGGGTAATCATTCTCAGATACCCCAGGAAAGCCCGTTCGCGCTAAACCGCGCCCTGTAGGAGCGGGCTTGCCCCGCGAACGGCCCACCCCCGACCTATCAGAACTGCTCCGCATCCAGCAAATACAGCGACTCACTGCCCGCCTTCACCGACGCCACCAGCGAGTTCACCCGTGGCAGCAGCCGCGCAAAGTAGAACCGCGCCGTGCCCAGCTTGGCCGAGTAGAACGCCTCATCCCCCTCCCCCGCTTGCGCCGCGCGCGCCATCAGCGCCCACATGTAGGCGTAGGCCACATAGCCGAAGGCATGCAGGTACTCCACCGACGCCGCACCAATCTCGTTGGGGTTGCCCTTGGCCTGCTGCAGCACCCATTCAGTCAGCCCATCGAGCTGGTCCAGCGCAGCCCCCAGGGGTTTGCTGAACTCGGCCAGCTGGCTGCCGGCGCCACCGATGAACTGGCGAATCTCGTCGGAGAACAGCTTGTAGTAAGCCCCGCCGCTGGCCACCACCTTGCGGCCCATGAGGTCCAGGGCCTGAATGCCATTGGTGCCCTCGTAAATCTGGGTGATACGCACATCGCGCACCAACTGCTCCTGGCCCCACTCACGAATGTAGCCATGGCCACCGAAGACCTGCTGGCCATGCACCGTGCACTCCAGGCCCAGGTCGGTGAGAAACGCCTTGGCCACCGGCGTCAGCAACGCTACCAGCTCTTCGCTGCGCTTGCGGGTCGCCGGTTCTTCGCTGTACTTGGCGCTGTCGAGCTGCATCGCCACATAGGTGGAGAACGCCCGGCCACCTTCGATCAGCGCCTTCATGGTCAGCAGCATGCGCCGCACGTCCGGGTGCACGATGATCGGGTCGGCAGCCTTGTCCTTGGCCTGCGGGCCGACTGGGGCACGGCTCTGCAGGCGGTCGCGGGCGTACTCCACGGCGTTCTGGTAGGAGCGCTCGGCCGAGGCCAGGCCCTGGATGCCAACGCCCAGGCGCTCGTAGTTCATCATGGTGAACATCGCCGCCAGGCCTTTGTTCGGCTCGCCGACGATGTAGCCCACGGCCTCGTCGAAGTTCATTACGCAGGTGGCCGAGGCCTGGATGCCCATCTTGTGCTCGATCGAGCCGCAGGTGGCGGGGTTGCGCGCACCCAGGCTGCCGTCAGGGTTCACCAGGAACTTCGGCACCAGGAACAGCGAGATGCCTTTTGGCCCCGCCGGGGCATCTGGCAGCTTGGCCAGCACCAGGTGAATGATGTTCTCGGTCAGGTCGTGTTCACCGCCGGTGATGAAAATCTTCGTACCGCTGACCTTGTAGCTGCCATCGGCCTGTGGCTCGGCCTTGGTGCGGATGATGCCCAGGTCGGTGCCGGCATGGGGCTCGGTCAGGCACATGGAGCCGGCCCATACACCGGCGTACATGTTCGGCAGGTAACGCGCCTTCAGCGCTTCGCTGGCGTGGGCATTGATCGACAGGCAGGCACCGGCGGTCAGCATCGGGTACAGGCCGAAGGCAAGGCTGGAAGCGTTGACCATCTCTTCGACCTGGGCCGAAATCGCCTTGGGCATGCCCATGCCGCCGAACAGCGGGTCACCGCCCACCCCTACCCAGCCGCCTTCGGCGTAGGTGTTGTAAGCCTCGATGAACCCGGCCGGGGTGCGCACTGCGCCTTTGTCCCAGCGGCAGCCTTCTTCATCGGCGGTGCGGCTGAGCGGGGCGATGGTCTTGCTGGTGACCTTGCCGGCTTCTTCCAGCACGGCCAAGGCGGTGTCCGCATCCACGGCCTCGGCCAGCTCGGGCAGTTGCGCCCACAACTCGGCCACCTTGAAGACTTCATTCAGAACGAAGCGCATATCGCGCAGGGGCGCTTTATAGTCAGCCATCACAACCTCTCGCTAATCGGGTCGGGGCGGCCACCAGGGGCCGCGGCACGGGGGTTGAATCCAGTGTAACCGAACAACTTTTGCGAGACATAGGGTCATCACGCGACCGTATGGTCTAATATGGTCACGCCATCCGCACCGCCCCGCGTCGTGATTGTTGACCATAGACCATGACGCAATTGCGCCCGGCGCCTTTGGCGCTGTAAAGCGCCTGGTCGGCAGACTTGAGCACTTCCTCGGGGTTGCGGTGGTCGACCTGGCGCTCGGCCACGCCGATGCTGATGGTCACCGAAACGGTGGCCGCAGCGCTGCCAGTACGGCGCTGGCGCCCGGCCGTATCGTCCTGGGGGCGATTGTTCTGGTCACGCAGGTGCATGGTGTAGTTGGCGATCATCTCGCGCACGGCCTCCACGTGGGGCACGCACTCTTCGGCCGTCTTGCCGGCGAACACCAGGGCGAACTCCTCGCCGCCGTAGCGGTAGGCTCGCCCACCGCCGGTCACCTTGGACAAGCGGCTGGCCACCAGCCGCAGTACCTGGTCACCAACATCGTGGCCGTGGGTATCGTTGAATTTCTTGAAGTGGTCGACGTCGGTCATGGCGATCACATAGTTGCGCCCCAGGCGCTGCATGCGCTCGTTGAGCGCACGGCGCCCCGGCAGGCCGGTAAGCTCATCGCGAAAGGCCATCTGGTAGGCCTCGTGGGAAACCGCCGCTGCGATCATCAGCATCACCTGGCTGCACATGATGTTCAGCGTGAAAGGCAGGATGAAGGTCTTGGGCAGCATCCAGAAAATGCCGATCAGGCCGATCAGCTGGGCGGCATGCAAGGGCCGCGGCTCGCGCAGGTACTGCACCACCAGCAGGATCAGCACCAGCAGGAACACCGGGTACACCATCTGGATCAGGCTCATCCACTGGCCATGCAGCGCCGGCCAGCGGATTTCCGCCAGCCAGCTCAGCAGCGCCTGGGGAAAGCTCTGCTCCAGGGCCACGGCCACACTGCCGACGGCGAACAGCACGGCAAAGCGCGCCAGCAGGTCCTGGGCCAGGTGGGTTCGCTCCTGCCAGGCGCCGAACAGGCCATACAGCGTGGGCAGCAGCAGGCACACGAGGTGGAAGATCACCGCCGCGTCCTCGCGCACGCGGCCGTTGTCACGGTAGTAGTCGGTCTGGGTGTCCAGCAGGAAGTAGGCGATGTACACCGTCACCATCAGGAACAGCTCGCGCTGGCGACGATACACGGCGCAGTAGGCCCCGCCCAGCAGCAGTACCAGGGTGGGCAGGACATTGAACAGGGATGTGAAAAAGACACTGAGGTCTCTTACATAAGCCGCCGCAAGCCCTGCCAGCAACAGTAACAGCGAGGGCAGGAAGTGGCTCGTGCGTACAGCGTTTAAACGAAACAAGGGTAATCTCCGACCCGGCAGATCAATAGTAGCATTGTGCCTTCACTGCATCGGCAGCACACGTGAATAGATGAATACACGGGAGGGTTAACGGCAGCTGGGGGGCAGGGCTTGAGCTTTTCTTACGCCCAAGGGAGCAGTTCAGAACCCCGTAGGAGCGAGCAAAGCTCGCGATGGGACGCGCAGCGGCCCCAGGGTTTCAGCTTCGCGGCTGATAACGCCGGGGCTGCTTTGCAGCCCATCGCGAGCTGCGCTCGCTCCTACAGGGAGATCGCGGCGCGACAGCGCGGTGATGACCGCTACAGGTCGTTGTTGAACGGCTGCAGCGGCCCTTGCTGGGCGGAGCGGCCTTCGGCCCCCACCGCATTGAGCTGGAACGTGGCATCCAGTGCCTGGCGCGAGCCGGCTTTCTGCGCCACGGCATTTTCATCGCCCTTCTGCCCCTGCGGCAGCATCAGTGACGGGTGATCGAACGGCGCCCGTTCCCAGGCGACACGCGGGTCGGTCAGGCTGACCTCCATGAATTTCACCAACGCATCCACTTCATCGCTGGTGAGATTCAACGCCGTCATGTCCGGGTCCAGGTTCGAACTGTTGTGCTGGTTGACGGCCGGGTGGTCGAAGCCGCTGGTGTTGCTGGCATCCTCGCCACGCCGGTCACCGCCGCGGTTGTAGAACTCCATCACCTGTTGCAGCGTGGCCCGGCTGCCGTTGTGGAAGTACGGCCCGGTCAACGCGATGTTGCGCAGGGTCGGCGTTTTGAAGGCACCATCGACCGCGTCGCGGAAACCGATACTGGGCTTGAGTGAAGGGTCGCAAGGAACCGCTGCGCTCAGCGGCACTTCGAAGGTGCAGACATCCACATCCAGCGGGTCGGGAATATTCCCCCCTTGCAGCAGGGTGTTGTACTGGCGGGTGAAGGACAGCGGATTGCCCCAGGCATCCGAGCCACCCAGCGCCAGGTCTTCGGACGTCGGGCGCACGCCGGTGTTGTAGAAGCCGTTGTCGTAGAGGGTGGTCAGCCCGTCGGCCATCACCATGCGCTCGATGCGTTCACGGGGCTGGAACAGCAGCCGGCTACCGGCATTGGTCAACTCCGCGCCACCATGGCAGGCGATGCACTTGCCCTTGCCCAGGAACAGTTCCATGCCTTGCACCTGCTGGGCGTTCATGGCGCTGTGGTCACCCTGCAGGTAGGCATCCAGCGGCGCCTGGTCGGAGATCAGCGTGGCCTCGTACATCTGGATCGCCAAGCCGAAGAACAGCGGGAAGTTCGCCTCCATCTGGCTGTAGGGCTCGCCGCCCAGGGCAACCTGCTGGGTGGCGTTCCACAGGCGCGGCTGGAAGGCATTCTTGATCAGCTCGCGGTAGGTGGGCCGGCGGGCGCTGGAGACAGGCCCGAGTACCGAGTCGGTCGGTGAAATCTTCTGCCCCTTGAGCATCATGGTGTCGAGCATGCGCCGACCAATGTCGGCGAAGGTACGCCCACCGCAGGACATCTCCACCGTGCTGCCGGGTGGGCCGACCGCTTGCGAGGCCGCCGAGGCATCCCTGAGGGCCAGGCGCACCTTCACCGCCACGCCGCTACGGTCGTTGGTCACGAAGATCCCCGCATCCGGGTCACGATTGCCGAACGGCGAGAAACCGTTGAACACGTTGTTGGCCCGGCCATCCCAGAAGTTGCGCACGTTGAAGGCGGCGTTGATCACCGACGGCGCGTTGCGGCCGGTGCCGCGGCGCACGTTGATGCCGCCCACCTGGAAAATGCCGTCCGGTTGCTGGGTGCACTTGTCGTACCGCGACTGGTGGGGTTTGACGAAGTTGGCATCGAACACGCCCTGGGAGCCGATGACGTCATCGCTCGAATAGACGATCGCCGAGTTGCGGTCCAGGGGGTTGGCCAGTACGTGGGTCGGGAAGTCGCCCTTGAGCAGGGTGTAGTTCGGGCCACCTTTGCCCCCGGAGCGGGTGGCGTAGCTCGGCACGTCACCGGGGATGTCGCCGGCCATGAAGGGCTTGTTGAAAATCGACGCCACATTGGCATTGGTGTTGGCCTGGCCAGGGTTGATCTGGTTGGTGACCCGGTGATCGACACCGGCATGGTAATGGCAAGAAGCGCAGGCGGTGGCACCGTCGCTGCCGATGGCCATGTCCCAGAACAGCGCCTTGCCCAGCAGCACTGCCGCCACGCGGTTGGTGACGTAGTCCGACATCAGGTCGACCTTGCGCCCACCCTCGGTGCCTGAGGGGTCTGGCGGCGTCATGCCGCGCAGCGAATTCAGTGTGGGCACCTCCGGCACCACCGGTTCAGTGCCGGCCGGGTCTGCGGCCCGGGCACCGGTGAACGGCAACCCGACGGCGCAGAGGGCCACGGCCATCGCACAGACCAGGCGGGGTATTCGCAAAGCACTCCAATACGTAACCATGATGGACTTCCCGATTCAGTACGGAGTAGCCAGGCTCCGTAGTTGCCCTGTTACGAGATGTTGATCCTGCAGTTCACATGGCCATGCACTTCTGGTTGAAGTTGCGCGGGCACGGCAAGCCCTCACTGGCAAAGCAATCTCTTGGCTCAGGTTTTCAAACTGATTGGTCGCGCAGTTAGGTGCGCTTAATGCCACCATAGCTGTAACAAAGCATTTCAACAGTAGAGGAAGGGGATTTTTTTATACCGGTTTATTTAGGGAGGCATACCGATAAATACTGAGCTGGGGAATTCCTCAGTGTTGGTGGCGAGGTGGGCCCATTAGTGGGTTTTATGGCCCGAAAGCATTGCTTTAGGGAGGCTGAAAGCTGGCAGGGTGTTTGCTGATAGAATTTTTATTTGGCTGAAAGTGCATCGCGAGCTTTGCTCGCTCCTACCGGTGAAGTTGTGTTTTTGCGCGCGTACAAAAACGCCGCTCACTGGGGAGCGGCGCTTTGTCAAACTTCTTACTCGGTATCAATAACCCAGGGAGAAGTCTTCTTCTTTCATGTCCATCAGGTTGTTTGCGCCCGACAGCATGGTAGCCACATGGGTACGGGTGCGCGGCAGAATGCGCTGGAAGTAGAAGCGCGCCGTTTGCAACTTGGCGTTGTAGAAAGCTTCCTCGCTGGTGCCAGCGGCCAGTTTCTCGGCGGCCAGGCGGGCGATGTCGGCCCAGAAGTAGGCCAGGCAGGCATAACCGGAGTACATCAGGTAATCCACCGAAGCAGCGCCCACTTCCTCGCGGTCCTTCATGGCGGCCATGCCCACTTTCATGGTCAGTTCGCCCCATTCCTTGTTGATGGCGGCCAGCGGCTCGACGAATTCCTTGAGCGCATCGACACCCTCCTGCGCCTGGCAGAACTTGTGCACGATCTTGGTGAAGCCCTTGAGCGCTTCGCCCTGGGTCATCAGCACCTTGCGGCCCAGCAGGTCGAGGGCCTGGATGCCAGTGGTGCCTTCGTACAGCATCGAGATACGGCTGTCGCGCACGTTCTGCTCCATGCCCCACTCGGCGATGAAGCCATGGCCACCGTAGATCTGCACGCCGTGGTTGGCGGCCTCGAAACCGACTTCGGTCATGAACGCCTTGGCAATCGGGGTCAGGAACGCCAGCAAGGCGTCGGCCTTCTTGCGCTCTTCTTCGTCCTGGCTGTACTTGACGATGTCGACCTGCTTGGCGGTGAAGTAGACCATGGCGCGGTTGCCTTCGGCGAAGGCCTTCATGGTCAGCAGCATGCGGCGCACGTCTGGGTGGACGATGATCGGGTCAGCCGCCTTGTCCGGTGCTTTCGGGCCGGTCAGCGAGCGCATTTGCAGGCGGTCGCGGGCGTATTTCAGGCCACCCTGGAACGCCACTTCGGCATGGGCCAGGCCTTGCAGCGCGGTCCCCAGGCGAGCGGTGTTCATGAAGGTGAACATGCAGTTCAGGCCTTTGTTGGCCGGGCCGATCAGGTAGCCGGTGGCGCCGTCGAAGTTCATCACGCAGGTGGCGTTGCCGTGAATGCCCATCTTGTGTTCGATCGAACCGCAGGTCACGCCATTGCGCTCGCCTACGCCGCCTTCGGCGTTGGGCAGGAACTTCGGCACGATGAACAACGAGATACCTTTGGTGCCGGCCGGTGCATCCGGCAGGCGGGCCAGGACGATATGGACGATGTTGTCGGCCATGTCGTGCTCACCGGCCGAGATGAAGATCTTGGTGCCAGACACCTTGTAGCTGCCATCGGCCTGTGGCTCGGCCTTGGTACGCAGCATGCCCAGGTCGGTGCCGCAGTGCGGCTCGGTCAGGCACATGGTGCCGGTCCACTCACCAGACACCAGCTTGGTCAGGTAGGTGTGCTGTTGTTCGGCAGTGCCGTGGGCGGAAATGGTGTTCATCGCGCCATGGGACAGGCCCGGGTACATGCCCCACGACCAGTTCGAACCACCGACCATTTCGCTCAGGGCCAGGCCCAGCGACTCTGGCAGGCCCTGGCCGCCGTGCTCGACGTCATGGGCCAGGCTCGGCCAGCCACCTTCGACGAACTGCTGGTACGCCGCCTTGAAGCCGGTTGGGGTCTTCACCCCCGACTCGCTCCAGGTGCAGCCTTCCAGGTCACCGACGCGATTCAGCGGGGACAGCACCTGCTCACAGAATTTCGCGCCCTCTTCAAGGATCGCGTCGACCATGTCGGGCGTTGCGTCCTGGCAACCCGGCAGGCTCTGATAGTGCGCCTCGTAGCCGAGCAGCTCATCGCGCACGAAACGAATATCACGCAAGGGGGCTTTGTAATCAGGCATTGCGATGAACCTCTGTGATGAGTTCGGTGGGGGACCGCTGATACCGACCAGCTCTTGGTGGCTTTCGGTCAAACAGTTGTTTGAAACTTACGTTTAGGACCGCCCGATGTCAAGGAGGGACTATGGTGCCATTTTCGCCGCGAAAGATGGCGTTTGTGCCATTCGACATTTTGGGCACCCACAAACGACTGTAGGAGCGGGTTTACCCGCGAAAGGGCCCGCCCAGACAACAGAGATGTCTGAGCGGACGCATTCGCGGGTAAACCCGCTCCTACAGGGGGCTGCGTGCAGGCTGGTATCAGGCGTAGGTGTCGATGAACCGCCCGAGCATTTCGTCGGACGCCTTGGCGACCTTGGCGCCGGCTTCGACTTCGGTCTTGCCCAACGCCAGTTGCACGGTGCTGGTGGCCATGTCCATCTGCTGGCTGCGGTCCACTGCGCGCAGGCGCTCGGCCTGAAAGTCGCTGGACTGGCTGGTGGCGGCGCGCTCGACCGAAGCGTTGGCGATCTGGCCGGCGGCCTGATCGACACGGTTCTGGCCGTTGTAGATGGCGTTGAGGCCCGCGTAGTACGCGGTGCTGCCGGTGATTTCCATGTCAGAACTCCAATGACGCTGGATAGGAACTGGCCCAATTAAAGCAGCCCAGGGGCGAAAAGGCCCGTTTAAATCCCTAATGGCTCGGTGCTAGCTGATAGGCCATGGGTATTCCTGGGCCGGCCTCTTCGCGGCGCAAGCCCGCGCCTACAGGCGCGAAGGGGCGGTCAATCCAGCAGGTCCAGTTGCAGATGCTCGGCCACCGCATCGGCCGTGGCCAGCTTGAGCTTGGGCACCCGCCCCAGGCATGGCGCCGGCAGGCGCTCCGCAAGGCTGGCCAGGTTCTCTTCCAGCCGAGCGGTCTTCGGCTCGATGATGTTCGCCACCCACCCCGCTAATTGCAGGCCGTCCCGGTCGATGGCTTCGGCGCTGAGCAAGGCATGGTTGATGCACCCCAGGCGCACGCCCACCACCAGGATCACCGGCAGCCGCAAGGCAATGGCCAGGTCCGACAGGTTGGCATGGGCAGACAGCGGCACTCGCCAGCCCCCCGCACCCTCCACCAGAGTGAAATCCGCTTCCTGGGCCAGCACGTGGCGCATGGCCTTGAGCAGCACCGGCACATCCAGCGTAACGCCCGCCTCGCGCGCCGCCACATGCGGGGCGATGGCAGGCTCGAAGGCAAACGGGTTCACCTCCGCATAGGGCAGCTTGATCGAACTCTCATCGATCAGCGCCTGCGCATCGCTGTTGCGCAGGCCCTTGGGGGTCATGCTGCAGCCCGAGGCAACCGGCTTTGCCCCCAACGTACTCAGCCCCTGCAGGCGCGCCGCATGCAGCAACCCGGCGGCGATGGTGGTCTTGCCGACATCGGTGTCGGTCCCGGCGATGAAATAGGCCTGGCTCATGTCGCTCCTCTCATGCCTGTGGCTTGCGCAACACACCATAGACCACCTGATAGGTGGCCGGCAGCCCCTGGGGCTGGCGGAACGCTTCATACGCCTGCAAAAGCCCCTGCATCCGGGCCCGCCCGGTCAGGCCCGCAGGGCGCCCCGGGTTCAGGTTGTGGGCACCGAGGGCCTTGAGTTCATGGGTCAGGCTGCGCACGTCCGGGTAGTGCAGCACATGGGCCAGGCGTTGCAGGCCGAGCGTTTCGAAGCCACTGGCGGCGCACAGGCCCTGGTAGTCCTCGAAACGGCGGAAGCGGTTTACATGCACCATGCCGTCAACGGCCTGCCAACTGGCACGCAGTTCATCCAGGGTGCCCACGCACAGGCTGCTGAAGGCCAGCACTCCGCCTGGGCGAAGCACTCGCAGCGCTTGCTCAAGCACGCTGGCGAACTGGCTGCACCACTGCACGGCCAGGCTGCTGAACACCAGGTCGACACTGCCATCGCGCAGCGGCAGCCGTTCGGCATCGCCCGCCACATGGTAGCGGGCGCCGCCCTGCTCGGTGCGGGCATGGCGCAGCATGCCCTCGGCGATGTCCACCGCCACGCCGCTGGCCGGGGCGAAACGCTCGGCCAGCACCCGGCTGAAATGCCCGGTGCCGCTGCCAAGGTCGAGCCAGCGCGATGGCGCCAGGCCCTCCGGCAACTGCTCCAGCAGGCTTACGCCCACCGCCCGCTGCAGGGCCGCCACGCTGTCGTAGCTGGCTGCGGCGCGGGAAAACGAAGCGGCCACCTGGCGCTTGTCTGGCAAGGCGCCGGGCAGGGTTGGACGGGAAAGGTCAGTCATCGCCACTCTCATGCAGGAAACTCTTGATGCCCGCCGCCAGCTCTTGTGGGTATTCCAGCAAGAAGGCGTGGGAACTGTCTTCGACCAGGCCAACCTCGACGTCCGGCAGCAACTCGCTCAGCGCCTTGGCCGCCTCGGCCGGCACCAGCGCGTCGCTGCCGGCGAACAGGTGCAGTTGCGGGCCAGCATAGGCCTGCAGCGCTTCACGGGTATCGAGCTGGGCCAGCACCTCCAGGCCGTTTGCCAGGTACAGCGGGTCGGTATCCGGCACGCCAACGCCCAGCTGGCGCAGCAGCGTGCGCGGCTGCAGGGCGCCGTCGCTGCACAAGCTGCGAAAGCGCTTGAGGGTGACCGAGGTGTGGCTGCGGCAACCGTCGAGGAAGGTGCCAAAAGTGTCGTCGGCCATGCCATGCGGCCAGTCGGCGCGCGCCACGAAACTGGGGTTGCTGCCCAAGGTCAGCAAGCCGCAACAGTGGTCGCCGCGCTTGCGCGCCAGCTCACTGGCCAGCATGCCGCCCAACGACCAGCCGCCCAGCCAGGTATCGGTGGGCAGCTTGCGGTCCAGGTAGTCGACCCAGGCCTGCACATCGGTGTCGGCCAGTTCCGGCAGGGGCATCAGCTCAACGTGCAGGCGCGCATCCTGGGCGCGCAGGCTGGCGGCCAGCGGCTCCAGGGCGGCGGTGCCCAAGCCCCAGCCGGGCAGAAGGATCATTCGGTTACGCATCGGCGGCCTCCAGCTGTGGATAACACTCGGCCAATGCATTCAACAATAGCTGCACCTGCGCCGCGCTGTGGGCGGCGCTCAGGGTTACCCGCAGGCGTGCACTGCCCGCTGGCACGGTGGGCGGACGAATGGCGGTTACCAGCAGGCCGCGCTCGCGCAACAGGCGGGACAGTTTCAAGGCCTGGGCACTGTCGCCGATCACGATCGGCTGGATCGGCGTGGGGCTGTCCATCAGCTGCAGGCCGATCTGCGCAGCGCCCTCGCGGAACTGGCGAATCAGCGCGGCCAGGTGCTCACGGCGCCAGGTTTCCCGGCGCAGCAGCTCCAGGCTCTTGAGCGTGGCGCAGGCCAAGGCCGGGGGCTGGCTGGTGGTGTAGATGTAAGGCCGGGCGAACTGCACCAGCGCCTCGATCAATTCCTCGCTGCCAGCCACGAAGGCACCGGCCGTGCCGCACGCCTTGCCCAGGGTGCCGATCAGCACCGGCACATCGTCCACGCCCAGGCCGAAGTGCTCGACGATACCGCCACCCTGGGCGCCCAGGGTGCCCAGGCCATGAGCGTCATCGACCATCAGCCAGGCGCCACGGGCACGGCTGGCAGCAGCCAGCGCCGGCAAATCGGCAAGGTCGCCGTCCATGCTGAACACACCATCGGTGACCACCAGGGTGTTGCCGGTGGCTTTCTCCAGGCGGCTGGCCAGGCTTGCCGGGTCGTTGTGCAGGTAACGGCTGAAGCGGGCGCCACTGAGCAGCCCGCCATCGAGCAGCGAGGCATGGTTCAGGCGGTCTTGCAGAACGGTATCGCCCTGCCCCAGCAACGCGGTGATGGCCCCAAGGTTGGCCATGTAGCCGGTGGAAAACAGCAGCGCGCGCGGGCGGCCGGTGAGTTCGGCCAGCGCCTCCTCCACCTGGTGGTGCGGGGTGCTGTGGCCAAGCACCAGGTGCGAGGCGCCACCGCCGACACCCCAGCGCTCGGCACCGGCCTGCCAGGCGGCAATCACGTCGGGGTGGTTGGCAAGGCCCAGGTAGTCATTGCTGCAGAAGGCCAGCAGGCGCTGGCCATCGACCACCACCTGCGGCCCTTGCGGGCTTTCCAGCATTGGCCGCTGCCGATGCAGGTCTGCGGCGCGCCGTTCGGCCAGGCGCGCCGCGAGGTCGAAGGCCATCAGGCCGTCGCGGCGTTGTAGAACAGCTCGCTGCTGCGTTGTTCCACCAGGGCCTGCTCGATGGCCGCCTGGTGCACTTCATCGGCGTGCTCTTCACGGGCTTCGGGCTTGATGCCGAGGCGGGCGAACAGCTGCATGTCCTTGTCGGCCTGCGGGTTGGCGGTGGTCAGCAGCTTCTCGCCATAGAAGATCGAGTTGGCGCCGGCCATGAAGGCCAGGGCCTGCATCTGTTCATTCATCTGCTCACGGCCGGCGGACAGGCGCACGTGCGACTTGGGCATCAGGATGCGGGCAACCGCCAGCATGCGGATGAAGTCGAACGGGTCGACATCTTCTTCATCGGCCAGGGGCGTGCCGGCCACTTTCACCAGCATGTTGATCGGTACCGACTCCGGGTGCTCGGGCAGGTTGGCCAGCTGGATCAGCAGGCCTGCACGGTCGTCCAGCGACTCGCCCATGCCCAGGATGCCGCCAGAGCAGATCTTCATCCCGGCATCGCGCACGTAGGCCAGGGTTTGCAGGCGCTCGCTGTAGGTGCGGGTGGTGATGATGCTGCCGTAGAACTCAGGCGAGGTGTCGAGGTTGTGGTTGTAGTAGTCAAGGCCGGCCTGGGCCAGGGCCACGGTCTGCTCCTGGTCGAGCTTGCCGAGGGTCATGCAGGTTTCCAGGCCCATGGCCTTGACCCCTTTGACCATCTCCAGCACGTAGGGCATGTCCTTGGCCGACGGGTGCTTCCAGGCCGCGCCCATGCAGAAGCGCGTGGAGCCGATGGCCTTGGCCCGGGCGGCTTCCTCCAGCACCTTCTGCACTTCCATCAGCTTTTGCTTTTCCAGCCCGGTGTTGTAGTGGCCGGACTGTGGGCAGTACTTGCAATCTTCCGGGCAGGCGCCGGTCTTGATCGACAGCAACGTCGACACCTGGACGCGGTTCGGGTCGAAATGCGCGCGGTGCACGGATTGCGCCTGGAACAGCAAGTCGTTGAACGGTTGCTGGAACAGTGCCTTGACCTCAGGCAGGGACCAGTCGTGACGTGTTGTTGCAGTTGTGCTGGCGCTCATCGGCGTTTCCTTGTTTAGGCTGTAGCTGGCGCCGAGGCACAAGTGCCTGCCAGCGCATCACGGATAGCTCGCATAGTCATGGAAGGCCTATGAACTGTCAACCTTGGTTAAAAGCTCTGGTTTACAAGTGTACGAATATTAACCACACCTGTTTGCTCTGCGACGAACTCGCCGAACAGCCCCACCCTATCTGCGCCGCCTGCGAACAGGCACTGCCGTGGCTGGACGAATACTGCCTGCGCTGCGCCCTGCCGCTGCCCATGGCCGGCCTGACCTGCGCCCATTGCAGCCGCCGCCCGCCGGCCTTCGAGCAGGTCGTGGCGCCCTGGCACTACGGCTTCCCGCTGGACACCCTGGTCAGCCGCTTCAAGCACAACCGCCAATGGCCCCTGGGCCGCCTGCTGGCGCAAATGCTCAGCCTGAACTTGCGCCACCGTTATGCCCAGGGCCTTGCCTGCCCCACCTTGCTGCTGCCGGTGCCATTGGCCAGGCGCAGGTTGCGTGAACGCGGCTTCAACCAGGCCGGCATGCTCGCCCGCTGGTTGGCCAAGGAGCTGGGCATCGCCTGCCAGGAAAGTGTGTTGCTGCGCACCCGGGACACCCCGGCCCAGCAAACGCTCGATGCCAGGGCCCGCAGGCGCAACCTGCGCCAGGCCTTTAGCGTGGCCGACCAGGGCGCCTGCGAGGGCCGCCATGTGGCCGTGGTGGATGACGTGGTAACCACTGGCGCCACCGCCCAGGCCATCGCCCAGGTGCTGCGCCAGGCGGGCGCAAGCCGGGTGGATGTGTATTGCCTGGCACGCACGGCAAAACCGGGGCAAGCTTGACAGGTCCCCTACCCCTAGGCGCCCACATGTCCCTGCCCACCGTCCTTACCCAACACATTGCCCGCCGCCCACAGCGCATCGCCTTGCTGCAGCACATTGCCGAACAAGGCTCGATCACCCGCGCGGCGAAGGCCGCCGGCATCAGCTACAAGGCCGCCTGGGATGCCATCGACGAACTCAACAACCTGGCCAGCCAGCCCTTGGTCGAGCGCAGCACCGGTGGCCGGGGCGGCGGTGGTGCCCGGCTGTCGGCGGAGGGCGAGCGGGTGCTGCGCCTGTACCAGAAAGTGCAGGCCCTGCAGGCACAAATTCTGGAAGCGGCTGAAGAGTCCAGCGACCTCGACCTGCTGGGCCGCCTGATGCTGCGCACCAGCGCCCGCAACCAGTTGCAGGGGCAGGTCAGCGGGCTACGCCGCGAAGGCCGGCATGACCGGGTAAGCCTGGCCCTGGGCGGCGGGCTGGAGATCGAGGCGCTGATTACCCACGACAGCACGGCGCGCCTGGAACTGACCCTGGGTACCACGGTGATGGCGCTGCTCAAGGCTGGCTGGGTACGGTTGCTGGGTGATGATGAACAGGCCGAGGCTGGCAGCAATGTGCTGAACGCGACGGTCGAGCAAGTGCTGCCCGATGCCCAGGGCGACAGCGAGGTGCGGCTGGCGCTGGGCAATGGGCAAACATTGTGTGCGTTTGCCGATGCCGAGTGGTTGGCTGGGCAGTCGGTAGGTGAAGGGCGCAGAGTGCGGGTGCAGTTTCATCCGTCCTATGTGTTGCTCGGGGTGCCGGTTTAGCCAGTGCCGGCCCTTTCGCTGATGTAGGAGCGGGCTTGCCCCGCGAAAGGGCCGGCACAGGCAACCCCCAGGCCAGACCATGGAATGGGTTACCATGCCGACATGCCGCCCACCCCCGGAGCCCCCATGTCCCACCCCTTCGACACCCTCACCCCCGACCTGGTCCTGGACGCCGTGGAAAGCCTCGGCTTTCTCAGCGACGCGCGGGTCCTGGCGCTGAACAGCTACGAAAACCGCGTCTACCAGGTCGGCATCGAAGGCGCGCAACCCCTGATCGCCAAGTTCTACCGCCCAGGCCGCTGGAGCACCGAGGCGATCCTCGAAGAACACCAGTTCACCGCCGAACTCGCCGATTGCGAAGTCCCGGTGGTGGCCCCGCTGCAGCATGAAGGCCAGAGCCTGTTCGAACACCAGGGCTTTCGCTTCACCCTGTTCCCCCGCCGCGGTGGCCATGCGCCGGAGCCCGGCAACCTCGACCAGCTCTACCGCCTGGGCCAACTGCTCGGCCGCCTGCACGCCGTTGGCGCCGCACGCCCGTTCGCCCACCGCGAGGCGCTGGCTGTGGACAACTTCGGCCATGCCTCGCTCAACACCCTGCTCGAAGGCAACTTCGTGCCCAAGGAGTTGCTGCCTGCGTACGAATCCGTGGCCCGCGACCTGCTCAAGCGGGTCGAGGACGCCTACGCCCGCACCCCGCACCAGGTGATCCGCCTGCACGGCGACCTGCACCCCGGCAACCTCATGCACCGCGACGAGGTGTACCACGTGGTCGACCTCGACGACTGCCGCATGGGCCCGGCCGTGCAGGACCTGTGGATGATGCTGGCCGGCAGCCGCGAGGAGCGCCTGGGCCAACTGGCCGAGCTGATTGACGGCTACAACGAGTTCCACGACTTCGACCCGCGCGAACTGGCCCTGATCGAACCCCTGCGCGCCCTGCGCCAGCTGCACTACAGCGCCTGGCTGGCACGGCGCTGGGATGACCCGGCGTTCCCGCCGAGCTTCCCGTGGTTTGGCCAGCCACGCTACTGGGGGGACCAGGTGCTCGCCCTGCGCGAGCAAATGGCCGCACTGGATGAAGCGCCGCTGAAATTGTTCTAGATGCAGGCGCGCCTCTGTCTACAATAGGCGTCGCTTTGTTCAGCAAGGACTCTCCATGCAAGCTGCAAACCCGCGCCGCGGGTACCTCCTGGGCCTTGGTGCCTACATCATCTGGGGCCTGTTCCCGATTTATTTCAAAGCCATCCAGAGCGTTCCGGCGGTGGAGATCATCGTCCACCGGGTGCTCTGGTCGGCCCTATTCGGCTCGTTGCTGTTGCTGGTGTGGAAGCACCCCGGCTGGTGGCGCGAACTGCGTGAAAACCCCAAGCGCCTGGCCATCCTGGCCCTGAGCGGTACCTTGATTGCCGGCAACTGGCTGACCTATGTCTGGGCGGTGAACAACGGCCGCATGCTCGAAGCCAGCCTGGGCTACTACATCAACCCGCTGGTCAACGTGCTGTTGGGCATGCTGCTGCTCGGCGAGCGCCTGCGCCGCCTGCAATGGCTGGCCGTGATGATGGCGGCGGTGGGCGTGGCGCAGCAGGTGTGGCAAGTGGGCAGCCTGCCCTGGGTGTCGCTGGTGCTGGCACTGACCTTTGGCTTCTATGGCCTGATTCGCAAGAAGGCACCGGTGGCCGCCTTGCCCGGCCTGGTGGTGGAAACCTGGATGCTGGTGCCACTGGCAGCCGGCTGGCTGCTGCTGCACCCGACGGCGATGAGCGCCCAGGCTGATTTCTACACCAGCAGCGAAGCGCTGTGGTTGATGGCAGCGGGCCCTGTCACCCTGGTGCCGCTGGTGTGCTTCAACGCAGCGGCGCGCCACCTGCCCTACACCACCCTGGGCTTCCTGCAGTACCTGGCGCCTACCCTGGTGTTGCTGCAGGCGGTGCTGCTGTTCGATGAGCACATGTCGCCGAGCAGCCTGATGGCGTTCGTGTTCATCTGGGCGGGGCTGGCGGTTTACAGCGTCGATGCCTGGCTGAATTTGCGCAAGCGCGCTTGATCAATAAATGATCAAAGATCTACAGGCCACGAGGGTTGTGGCCTGTAGCATTGTCTCCAAAGGTTATCCACAGGGCCTTCCCCGGTAAAACGGGATAACCCTGGGGGCGCGAAGCGGCCCCGGCATTCCCAGCTCAATCTTCCGCCCGCAGCGTCAACTCCACCATCAAATCATCCGCCAGGCTCTCTAGCTTCTGCTGCAGGTCATCCAGCGACAGCGTCAACGGCAGCGCCAGCAAGGCATCGGCATAGAACAGCGGCTCGCTGCTCATCGGCGCCGGGCGCACGCCGGTGGTGAAGCGCTCCAGGTTCACCCCCTGCTCTGCCAGCAGCCGGGTGATGTCGCGCACGATGCCCGGCCGGTCATTGCCCACCAGCTCCATGGCAATTGGCTTCCAGGTACAGGACGGCTCGATACCGCTCTGGGCGATCAGCACCCGTATGTCATGCTTGCCCAGTGCCTGCAGCGACTTCACCAGTTCGTCGTAGTTTTCCGCAGGCACCGCCACCCGCAGGATCCCGGCGAACTGCCCGGCCATGCGCGACATGCGGCTCTCCAACCAGTTACCGTTGTGGTCGGCGATGCACTGGGCAATGCGCTCCACCTGGCCGGCCTTGTCCGGGGCGATCACGGTCAGTACAAGATGATCCACAGGGCCTTTCCTCTGCGTCGGGCCGCCCGGGGCGGCGAAAATACGGGGGATCGGTTCAGTATAGGCAAGGCGCGGCAACCTGCCGCAGGGCAACCCGCACAAACAATCGTGTACTGTTTCAAGATTTATCTGGAACAATCCACTGGTTTTTTGCGAACATACGCACTCCCAGCGTGACCATACGCGACCAGCCGGTCGCATAACGGCGCTTTTAGTCTGATGTTGCCTCGCCTACTGCATCATGTAGTATCCCGTGGCGCGGACTACAAAACGTCGTTTGGATGTCTGCCAAGGCGCCTGTGAAAATACGCACACTGTCTGCCAGATTGCCTGGCAGGCTGCACCCAGCCGCCCTCGGGTCTAGTCCGTTGGCATGCACTGGTACGTGTTTAGAGAAGCGCTACAGGCTTAATACAGAAGAGCGAAATAGCTGAGCAGAGGTGAGGCAAGCAATGACTGGATACGTTCAAGTCGGTGGCCTTCAGGTCGCCAAGGCCCTGTACGACTTCGTCAACAACGAAGCCATTCCTGGAACCGGCATCGAAGCCGAGAAGTTCTGGGCCGGGGCGGCAGAGATCATTAACGACCTCGCTCCCAAGAACAAAGCCCTGCTCGCCAAGCGCGACGAGCTGCAAGCCAAGATCGACGCCTGGCACCAGGCGCGCAAAGGCCAGGCCCACGACGCCGCCGCCTACAAGACATTCCTTCAGGAAATCGGCTACCTGCTGCCACAAGCCGACGATTTCCAGGCCACCACCCAGAACGTGGACGAAGAAATCGCCCACATGGCCGGCCCGCAGCTGGTGGTGCCGGTGATGAACGCCCGCTTCGCCCTGAACGCCGCCAACGCCCGTTGGGGCTCGCTGTACGACGCGCTCTATGGCACCGATGCCATCAGCAATGAAGGCGGCGCCGAAAAAGGCCAGGGCTACAACAAGGTGCGTGGCGACAAGGTCATCGCCTTTGCCCGCGCCTTCCTCGACGAAGCCGCGCCACTGGCTGCCGGCTCCCACGTCGACTCCACCGGCTACCGCATCGAAGCCGGCAAGCTGGTGGTCACCCTCAAGGGTGGCAGCAACAGCGGCCTGCGTGACGATGCCCAGCTGATCGGCTTCCATGGCGATGCCAAGGCGCCGACCGCCGTGCTGCTCAAGCACAACGGCCTGCACTTCGAAATCCAGGTCGACGCCAGCACCCCAGTGGGCAGCACCGACGCCGCTGGCGTGAAAGACATCCTGATGGAATCGGCGCTGACCACCATCATGGACTGCGAAGACTCGGTGGCCGCCGTCGACGCCGACGACAAGGTGATCGTCTACCGCAACTGGCTGGGCCTGATGAAAGGCGACCTGGCCGAAAGCGTGAGCAAAGGCGGCAAGACCTTCACCCGCACCATGAACCCGGACCGCGAGTACGCCGCTCCCAACGGTGGCAGCGTTACCCTGCACGGCCGTTCGCTGCTGTTCGTGCGCAACGTTGGCCACCTGATGACCAACCCGGCGATCCTCGATGGCCAGGGCAATGAAATTCCCGAAGGCATCCAGGACGGCCTGTTCACCAACCTGATCGCCCTGCACAACCTCAACGGCAACACCACCCGCAAGAACACCCGCAGCGGCAGCGTGTACATCGTCAAGCCGAAGATGCACGGCCCTGAAGAAGTGGCATTCGCCGCCGAAATCTTCAGCCGCATCGAAGACCTGCTGGGCATGCCGCGCAACACCGTCAAGGTCGGCATCATGGACGAGGAGCGCCGCACCACGGTGAACCTGAAGTCGTGCATCAAGGCTGCTGCCGAGCGCGTGGTGTTCATCAACACCGGCTTCCTCGACCGCACCGGTGACGAAATCCACACCTCGATGGAAGCCGGCGCCGTGGTGCGCAAGGGCGCCATGAAGAACGAGAAGTGGATCGGCGCCTACGAGAACAACAACGTCGACGTGGGCCTGGCCACCGGCCTGCAAGGCCGCGCGCAGATCGGCAAGGGCATGTGGGCCATGCCGGACCTGATGGCCGCCATGCTTGAGCAGAAAATCGCCCACCCACTGGCCGGTGCCAACACCGCCTGGGTACCGTCGCCAACTGCCGCCACCCTGCACGCCCTGCACTACCACAAGGTCGACGTGCAGGCCCGCCAGCGCGAGCTGGCATCGCGCACCCCGGCATCGGTCGATGACATCCTGACCATCCCGCTGGCGGCCAACACCAACTGGTCGGCTGAAGAGATCCGCAACGAGCTGGACAACAACGCCCAGGGCATCCTCGGCTACGTGGTGCGCTGGATCGACCAGGGCGTGGGTTGCTCGAAAGTGCCAGACATCAACGATGTCGGCCTGATGGAAGACCGCGCCACCCTGCGCATCTCCGCCCAGCTGCTGGCCAACTGGCTGCGCCACGGCGTGGTCAGCCAGGAGCAGGTGCTGGAAAGCCTCAAACGCATGGCCGCGGTGGTGGACAAGCAGAACGCCGGCGATGCCCTGTACCGCCCGATGGCGCCGAACTTCGACGACAACGTCGCGTTCCAGGCGGCCATCGAGCTGGTGATCGAAGGCGCCAAGCAACCGAACGGCTACACCGAGCCGGTGCTGCACCGCCGTCGTCGCGAGTTCAAGGCGCGTAACGGGCTGTAATCGCACGGGGCCGCTTTGCGGCCCAATCGCGAGCTGTGCTCGCTCCTACCCGTAGGAGCGAGCACAGCTCGCGATTGCCATTACTCGATCTTCAATTCCTTCTTCACCAGCTCCAGCAGTTTCCCCAAATCCACTGGCTTGAGCAGAAAATCCACCACCCCCAGGTGCATCACGTCCACCGCCTCCTTCACATCGGTGTCGCCCGACACCACGATGATCGACAACGCCGCTCGCTCCGTTTCACGAATCCGCCGGATCAGTTCCAGGCCATCGTTGGGCTGCATGCGCAGGTCGGTAATCATCAAGGCGATACGCGGTTCGTAATGCAACTTGAGCATCGCCTCCTGCGCCCCATCCGCCGTCATGCATTCGATGCCCCGGCTTTTCAGGTACAGCTTCAGCGCCTCGCTGTTGACCGGATTGTCATCGACAACCAGCACCACCGGGCTCGGCGCCACGGGTGCACTCACCACGGCCAAGGCTTCACGTTCTGCGTCACTCAGGATTTGGTCATGCTCAGCCATGGTCATCTCGTCAAAAATATCTCGCTCATCGGGTAGGACCGCAAAAGCCGTGTAACCCTGTTCGCCTTTCGTCGGGTCTTTGACAGGGCCGCTCCTAGACTTACGTCCAATGGGCACCATGGCGCCGCCAGCCGACCATGGGGACCGAGAACAACAAGGCCGCACCTATATATAGATATATATATAGTTCGGCGTAGCGATACGGTCAGTGTCATGAGCAAAAAGGACGCCTACAGCCAGGCGGGCAGAACGGCAGTGCTGCAGAACATCCAGGGCACCTTACAGCTCCTGCAACGCTTTGCGCCGTTCAACCAGATGGAACACAGCCACCTGGCCTACCTTGTGGAGCAATGCCAGCTGCGCTTCTATGCCAGCGGCGAAAGCATCATCAAGCCCGCCGACGGGCCGGTTGAACACTTCTACATCGTCAAGCAGGGCCGGGTGGTGGGCGAGCGCCAGCACCTGGTCAAGCCCGGCGTGGAAACCACCTTCGAGATCACCAGTGGCGAGTGCTTCCCGCTGGCGGCGCTACTGGGCGAACGCGCCACGCGCACCGAGCACCTGGCCGGCGAAGACACCTTCTGCCTGCAACTGAACAAGGCGGCGTTCATCCGCGTGTTCTCCCTGTCGGAAGTGTTCCGCGACTTTGCCCTGCGCGGCGTCAGCAGCCTGCTCGACCAGGTCAACCAGCAGGTGCGCCAGCGCGCCGTGGAAACCCTGGGCAGCCAGTATTCGCTGAACACCCCGCTGGGCGAGCTGGCCATGCGCCACCCGGTGGTCTGCGCGGCGGATACCCCCCTGCGCGAGGCCGTGCGGCTGATGCACGAGCAGCAGGTGGGCAGCATTGTCGTGGTCGACCCGCAGCGCTACCCGGTGGGCATCTTCACCCTGCGCGACCTGCGCCAGGTGGTGGCCAGCGCCGACACCGACCTGGGCGCGCCCATCGAGCGCCACATGACCCTGCAGCCGTTCTACCTCAGCCCCCAGGCCAGCGCGTTCGACGCCGCCATGGCCATGACCGAGCGGCACATCGCCCATGTGTGCCTGGTGGAAAACCGCCGCCTGTGCGGCGTGGTGTCCGAGCGCGACCTGTTTTCCCTGCAGCGGGTCGACCTGGTGCACCTGGCACGCACCATCCGCCATGCACCGCGCCTGGAGTCGCTGGTGCAACTGCGCGGCGAGATTGGCCAGCTGGTCGAGCGCATGCTCGCCCACGGCGCGTCGTCCACGCAGATCACCCAGATCATCACCCTGCTCAACGACCACACCGTGTGCCGGGTGATCGAGCTGGCCATCGCCGAGCGCGGCGACCCTGGCGTGCCGTTCAGCTGGTTGTGCTTCGGCAGCGAAGGGCGCCGCGAGCAGACCCTGCACACCGACCAGGACAACGGCATCCTGTTCGAGGCCAGCAGCAGCGCCGAGGCCGAAGCCATTCGCGCGCGCCTGCTGCCCCTGGCCCAGGCCATCAACCAGGGCCTTGCCCAGTGTGGCTTCACCCTGTGCAAGGGCAACGTCATGGCCAGCAACCCCGAGCTGTGCCTGTCGCGCAGCGAGTGGTCGCGGCGCTTTGCCGGGTTCGTGCGTGAAGCCAGCCCGGAAAACCTGCTGGCGTCGAGCATCTACTTCGACCTGCGGGTGGTCTGGGGTGACGAGCGCGGCGGCGAGCAACTGCGCGCGCAACTGCTGGAGCAGGTGGCCGACAACCGGATTTTCCAGCGCATGCTGGCCGACAACGCCCTGCGCCAGAAGCCACCGGTGGGCCGCCTGCGCGAGTTCGTGCTGACGCGCCAGGGCAACGACAAGGCCGCCACCCTGGACCTCAAGGTGCAAGGCCTGACGCCTTTCGTCGATGGCGCCCGGCTGCTCGCCCTGGCCCATGGCATTGGCGCCTGCAACACCCTGGAGCGCCTGCGCCAGCTGGTCGCCAAGGGGGTGATCGAGGCCCTGGATGGCGCCGCCTACGAAGAGGCCTACCACTTCATCCAGCAAACCCGCATGCAGCAACACCAGCGCCAGAGCCGCGACAACCTGCCGTACTCCAACCGCCTCGACCCCGACAGCCTCAACCACCTGGACCGGCGCATCCTGCGCGAGTCCCTGCGCCAGGCCCAGCGCCTGCAAAGCAGCCTGGCCCTGCGGTACCAGCTATGAGCCTGTTCGCCTGGCTGCGCCCTGCGGCCCCCGAGCTGGACGCTGGCCAGCGCCAGCGCCTGGCACGCCTGCCCAAGGCCAGGCCGCTAGGGGTGTGTTCGCTGCGCGAGCAGCGCTGGGTGGTACTCGACCTGGAAACCAGCGGCCTGAACCCCAACCGCGACCAAGTGCTGTCGGTCGGCGCGGTGGCCATCGAGGATGGTGCCATCGACTTTGCCCAGCAGTTCGAGCGCACCCTGTGCCGGCCGGCGCAGAAAACCAACGCCAGCGTGCTGATCCACGGCCTGGGGCCAAGCGCCCTGGCGGCTGGTTGCGACCCGGCCGAGGCACTGCTGGACCTGCTGGAGTTCATCGGTGACAGCCCGGTGCTGGCCTTCCATGCGCCGTTCGACCAGCGCATGCTGGCCCGTGCCCTGAAGGAAAGCCTGGGCCAGCGCCTGCAACTGGCGTTTCTCGACGTCGCCGAACTGGCGCCGATGCTCAACCCCGACACCGTGCTGCGCGAGGCCGGGCTGGATGACTGGGTGGCGCGCTTTGGCCTGCAGGTGCAGGAGCGTCACCACGCCAGTGCCGACGCCCAGGTGACGGCGGAACTGGCGTTGATCCTGTTCAGCCAGGCCCGCCGCCAGCAGCTCGACAGCCCGTTGCAGCTGGAACAACGGCTGGGCGGATGGCGGCGGCGCAAGGTGCACAATCACGGGCTTTAGGGGTTTACGGCTTTAGCAATTCTGCGCCTATGAGACCGAGCGCCGCCCGCGCGGCGCATCGCAGGCAAGCCTGCTCCTACATCTGTTTCGGGCCAATGTTCATGTTGCCTGCGCGCGCGACCCCGTGGTGTACGACGCGACATCGAAGGGAACCACAAGGCGGTCGCGCGCGATTGCATAGGCTTAACTGGCCCGAAACAGATGTAGGAGCAGGCTTGCCTGCGATGCGCCGCGCGGGCGGCGCTCGATCTCACACCAGCAACATACTAAAGCCAGCCACCATGATGGCAATCCGATAAGCGTCCATTGCACCCACCCCCTCGGCTCTGTAACAATCGCGAATAATTATCGTTAGTTAATGCATTCGTTCCGGGGGGACGCTGCATGCCTTCTGCCAACAGCCCACATGCCGATCTGGTCGGTTCGCTCTACCGCGACCACCGCAGCTGGTTGCTCGCCTGGCTGCAGCGCAGCATGGCCTGCCGCCAACGCGCCGAAGACCTGAGCCAGGACACCTTCGTGCGCCTGCTCGGCCGCGAGCAGCTCGACACCCCGCGTGAACCCCGCGCCTTCCTGGCCGCGGTAGCCAAAGGCCTGATGTTCGACCACTTCCGTCGCTCGGCGCTGGAACAGGCCTACCTGGCGGAACTGGCCGTGCTGCCGGAAGCCGAACACCCCTCACCGGAGCTTCAGCACCTGATCCTCGAAGACCTCAAGGCCATCGACCGCCTGCTCGGCAAGCTGTCGAGCAAAGCCCGCGCCGCCTTCCTGCACAACCGCCTGGACGGCCTGGGCCACGCCGAAATCGCCGAACGCCTGGGCGTCTCGGTTTCCCGCGTGCGCCAGTACATCGCCCAGGGCATGCGCCAGTGCTACGTGGCGCTGTACGGGGAGCCGACGTGAACAACGCGCCCGTCTCGGCCCAGGTGCTGGAAGCTGCCATTGCCTGGAAGATGAGCCTCGATGAAAGCAGCGGCACCCCGGGTGAACGCAGCGCCTTCATGCGCTGGCATGCCGCCAGCGAAGAACACGCCCGCGCCTGGCGCCAGCTCGGTGCACTCGACCAACGCGTCAGCGCCGCCGCAGGGCCGGCACGCCAGGCCTTGCTGCAATCGCGCGTCAGCCTGCGCCGGCGCATCGGCAAAGCCGGCAGCGGGCTGGCCGGCATGTTCGTGCTCGGCGCGCTGCTGGCCTGGGTCGGCGCCCCGTCGCTGGCGCCGAGCTATTGGCTGGCCGACCAGCGTACCGCCACCGGCGAGCTGCGCACCCTGCGCCTGGAAGACGGCACCCTGCTCAGCCTCAATACCCACACCGCCGTAGACATCGACTACAACGGCGACCAACGCGTGCTGGTGCTGCACCAGGGCGAGATTTCCGTGGAAACCGGCCACAACGACCCACGCCCGTTGCTGGTGCGCACCGACGACGGCCGCCTGCGCCCGCTGGGCACGCGCTTCCTGGTGCGCCGCGAACAGGCCGGCACGCGCCTGGAGGTGTTGCAGTCGTCGGTGGCCGCCATGGCGCACAACAGTGGCGACGAACAGGTGCTGCACGAAGGCCAGCAAGTGCTGATGACCGCCGATGGCCTGGGCCGGGTAAGCCCGGTGCAGGCCGGTGCCGATGCCTGGACCCGCGGCATGCTGGTGGTCGACAACGTGCGCCTGGCTGACCTGCTGGCGCAGTTGGGGCAGTACCGCAGCGGCCACCTGGGCGTCGCCAAGGAAGTTGCCGACTTGCGTGTAACCGGCAGCTTCCCGCTGACCGACACCGACCTGGCGCTGGCCTCGCTGGTGCCGGCGTTGCCGGTGAAGGTCGAGCAGCGTACGCCTTGGTGGGTGACTGTCGTTTCCAAGTGAACCTGTGCCGGCCTCTTCGCGGGGCAAGCCCGCTCTTGTAGGAGCGGGCTTGCCCCGCGAAAGGGCCGGCACATGAAAATCCCAACCTCAAATAATTCTCACTTTTTTTCCGATTCCCCCCTGTCACTTTCCAATTCTCGTGCGGCAAGGAAGCAGTTAGCACTTATCCCTTGAGGAGCCGCTGAATGTCCCGTGCCGTTGATCGTATCCTGCGTCCCAGCCTGATGGCCCTGGCCGTCGCCCTGGCCGCACCACTTGCCAGCCCTGCCCTGTTCGCCGCCGAGCAGTCCGCACCGCGCGCCTACAACCTGCCCGCCGCGCCGCTGGCCACTACCCTCAACCAGATCGCCAGCCAGTCGGGCATCGCCCTGGCCATCGACCCGGCGCTGGTCAGTGGCCGTACGTCGGCCCCGGTCAACGGCCAGTACACCGGCCTCGGCGCGCTGCAGGCCGCCTTGCTCGGCACTGGCTTGCAGCTGCAGCAGAGCAGCGTTGGCAGCTACAGCCTGGTGGCCGTGCCCGAGGGTGCCCTGGCCCTGCCGGAAACCACGGTGAATGCCGCCAGCGTTGGCGAAAGCGCCTGGGGCCCGGTGGATGGCTACCTGGCCAAGCGCACCGCCGTCGGCACCAAGACCGACACCGCCCTGGTGGAGGTGCCACGCTCGATCTCCGTGGCCACCCGCCAGCAGATGAGCGACCGTGGCGTGCACAGCCTGGACGACGCGGTGAAATACATGCCGGGTATCGTTTCCGCCAGCTTCGGCAGCGACACCCGCTACGACTGGATGCGCGTGCGTGGCTTCGAGCCCACCCAGTTCCTTGACGGCCTGCCTTTGCCGCGCGGCGTGTACGCCAACCCGAAAGCCGAAACCTGGAACCTCGACCGCCTCGCCCTGCTGCGCGGCCCGGCCTCGTCGATCTACGGCCAAACCCCGCCCGGCGGCCTGCTGGACATGGTCAGCCGCCGCCCGCAAGCCGAAGCCTCCCATGAAATCGAGGTGCAGTACGGCAGCGACAACCACCGCCAGATCAACTTCGCCAGCACCGGCAAGATCGACGACCAGGGCCAGTTCCTGTACAGCGTCAGCGGCGTGATCCGCGACGGCGGCACGCAAATCGACCATATCGACGACAAGCGCTACAACATCGCCCCGAGCCTGACCTGGAACATCGACGAGGACACCTCGCTGACCTTGCTTACCCAGTTCACCCGTGACGATACCGGCGTCACCAGCCAGTTCCGGCCGATCCAAGGCACCAAGATCGACATGCCGTTCGGCAAGATCTCGCACCACAAGAACCTGGGCGACCCGAACTACGAATACTACGACCGCACCTACTACGCCCTGGGCTATGCCTTCGAGCACCGCTTCAACGACGTTTGGCAGTTCCACCAGAACCTGCGCTATACCAAGTCGGAGCTGTCGTTCCAGACCATTACCGTGAACAGCTACATTCCGGCCTTTGCCGCCTTTGGCTACGTAGTGGACGACGAGGGCAACACTGGGCGTGGCACCACCAACGTGGACGAGGACATCAGCCAGTTCGCGGTTGATAACAACTTCCAGGCCGATTTCAAAACGGGCGACATCAGCCATACCCTGCTGATCGGCCTGGACCACCAACGCACGAACAACAACTTCCTCACCATCTATGGCACTGCGCCAAGCATCAACGTAAACAACCCGGTGTATGGCTTGCCCATCACCCGGCCGCCACGCTCCGATGCGTACTATGACTACGACCAGAAAACCAACCAGACCGGCCTGTACGTCCAAGACCAGATGGCGCTCGGCAACTGGCGCCTGACCTTGGGCGGTCGAGAAGACTGGGTACATACAGGTACCAAGTTCTTCAACAAGGGCGATGCCACCAACACCCAGCGCGACAGCAACTTCAGCGGTAACGCGGCAATCAGCTACGTCTTCGACTCGGGCTTCGTTCCTTATCTGTCGTATGCCGAGTCCTTCCAGCCATCAAGCAAGGCGGAAGCTGACCCGGTCAATGCGTTCAAGCCCACCGAAGGCAAACAGTGGGAACTGGGCATCAAGTACCAGCCACCAGGCTCCAACACATTGCTGTCGGCAGCGGTGTATGACCTGACCCAGAAGAACGTCTCGGTCACCAACAACGTGGGCAACGTCACCGTCACCAGCCAAACCGGCGAAGTGAAGGTACGCGGCCTTGAACTGGAAGCCGTTTCCGACGTCACCGAAAACCTCAAGTTGACCGCCGCCTACACCCTGGCCAAATCGGAAGTACAGGACGGCCTGTACAAAGGCAACCGTCTGCAACTGATGCCTAACCAGCAAGCCTCGCTGTGGGCCGACTACACCTGGCACAGCGGCATCCTCGATGGCTTCGGCATCGGCGGTGGCGCGCGCTACACCGGCAACACCTACGGCGACCAGGCCAACACCTACCTGGGCAAGGCCAACGCCTACACCGTGTTCGATGCCTCCGTGCACTACGACCTGGGCCGCCTGAGCACCAGCCTCAAGGGCGCGACGGTGGCGGTCAACGCCACCAACCTGTTCAACAAGGACTACATCTCCACCTGTGACTCGTACTACTGCTACTACGGCGACGAGCGCAGCGTCGTGGCCAGTGCTTCTTATAAGTTCTGAGTGAGCCGGGGCCGCCTTGCGGCCCAATCGCGACCTTTGGTCGCTCCTACCCGGGGAAAACACATCGCCCCCCTGTAGGAGCGACCAAAGGTCGCGATTGGGCTGCAAAGCAGCCCCCCGCTCCAACAGACAAAAACGGTACCGTGATGAAAAGCCCAACCATCCGCCGCTGGTCCGTGATCCACACCTGGAGCAGCCTGGTCTGCACCCTGTTCCTGCTGTTGCTGGCACTCACCGGCCTGCCCCTGATCTTCCACCACGAACTCGAACACCTGCTCGGCGACGCCGCCGAGTTGCGCGAAATGCCCGCCAACACCCCCCACCTGGATTTGCAGCAACTGGTCATCAAGGCCGAGCAGCATCGCCCCGGCGAAGTCATGCAATACTTCGGCTTCGACGAAGACGAACCCAACGGCGTCGTGGCAATCACCGCGGCCACCGCCGGCACCGAACCCAATTCGTCGCACACCTTCATGCTCGACGCCCGCACCGGCGAAGCCGTGGCCATGCCCGCTGCCAACGGCGGCTTCATGATGCTCATGCTGCGCCTGCACGTGGACCTGTTCGCAGGCCTGCCCGGCAAGCTGCTGCTGGCCTTCATGGGCGTGCTGTTCATCGTCGCGATCGTCTCCGGCACCGTGCTCTATGCGCCCTTCATGCGCCGCCTGGAATTCGCCACCGTGCGCCATGACAAGTCCCGGCGCCTGCGCTGGCTCGACCTGCACAACCTGATCGGCATCGTCACCCTGGCCTGGGCGCTGACCGTCGGCGTCACCGGAGTAATCAGCGCCCTGTCCGACCTGGTGATCGCCGCCTGGCGCAACGACAGCCTGGCGGCCATGGTCGCCCCCTACCAAAACGCCCCGCCGCTGGCCGAGCGCGCCCCCGCCAGCGGCCTGCTGGCCATCGCCGAACAGGCCGCACCCGGCATGCGCGCGGACTTCATCGCCTTCCCCGGCACACGCTTTTCCAGCGAGCACCACTACGCGGTGTTCATGAAAGGCGCCACGCACCTGACCTCGCACCTGCTCACCCCCGTGCTGATCGATGCCCGCACCCTGGCAGTCACCGCCGTGGGCGAGCGGCCCTGGTACATGGACGCCATGGGCCTGTCGCAACCGCTGCATTTCGGTGACTACGGCGGCCGCCCGATGCAGGTACTGTGGGCCGTGCTCGACGTGCTGACCATCATCGTCCTGGGCAGTGGCCTGTACCTCTGGCTGGGCAAGCATCGCCGCCCCCGGGAGGCGAAAGCATGAGCCACCGTTCGCAATCCACCGCCAAGGTGTTCGCCTGGCCCGCCGCCATTGCCTTGCTCGGGGCGCTGGGGCTGTTCGCCGCGCTACTGGGTGACGGCGCCTGGGACATGCTCGCCTGGCTTGGCCTTGGCCTTCCGGCGTGGTTCAGCCTGCGCGGCCTGTGCAAATGAGGTAGCCGGTTACCCCCCGGCCAGTACACGCCCCTTTCAGCATGCCCGCTCCCTCATCCAAGGAGCGGCGCATGCTACCCCTGCAACGCATCAACTTCCTGCACCAACAGGCCCTGGCCCTGCTCGACGCCATGCCAGGCATTCCCTCACCCTTGCCAACACGCCAGCAGCTGCATGGCGACCTCGCCGCCTTTTGGGCCGAGGCCGACAGCCAGGGCCGCTCACGCACGACCCGGCTGGCCGACATCCGCCGGGCGATGATGCAAGCCGAAGCCGACCTGCGCCTGGCCGACCAAACCTTGAGCGCAGCACTGGCCAACACCCTCAGCCTGTTTCTCGACCTGCCCTACGCCTGGCAGCGCCGGCATCAACCGCTCGCCGGGCGTGCCCAGGCCTACCGCCCGGTGCTCTCACGCAGCCGCCCTGCCTGGCGTGCGGCATTGCCTGGCATGTTCGTGATCGTCAGCGGAACCGAGGAAG
The DNA here is from genome assembly GCF_011752565.1 of Pantoea sp. Ap-967. GTDB lineage: Bacteria > Pseudomonadota > Gammaproteobacteria > Pseudomonadales > Pseudomonadaceae > Aquipseudomonas. The sequence goes on along the minus strand of NZ_VWXK01000019.1, from coordinate 21,691 downwards.
GGCAAAACCTTGAAGCCGACCAGGCCACCGGCCCGGTGCTGCTCTGGGGCCTGGCCCAGGGCCTGGAGGCCTACCCGACCCTGGGCCACCTGCACCAGGAGCTGTGCGAGCGCCTGGATGACCCGCTGCAAGGTGCCCCCTTGTTGCGCCTGCTGGTGGACCCGGCGCAGATCGAACAGGCCGGCCAGGCCGACCGCCTGCGCTATGAATGGTATGCCGACGACCCGCTGCACGCGCAGGTCGAGCACTTGCTGGAAGCCCAGCGCCTGCGCCTGAACCAAGCCTGGGCAAGCGAACCTGCGCCAACCGCTGAACAGCTGCGCAAGGCCATGGCGCTGGAGCTGGAAGCCGGCAGCAAGGTACTGCTCGACAGCCGCTATGCGGCCCTGCTCGAACAGAACCTGCCCAACTGGCTGCGCTCGGCCAGCCCGCAAGCACTTGCCCATATCATGCAAGGCATGCAGGAACTGGTGGCGGCCGGTGAGCAGGTCGCGGCCCCCGGTATCCTTACGTTGCGCCAGTTCCAGCAGCGTGAAACCCTGCAACGCTGGGCGCGGGAGCGGGTGCAAGAACAGCTGCGCAACGACCTGGGCCTGGCCATCGAGCCTTCCGCCATTTACATCACGGTCACCCACACCCGCCAGACCGGCCCCTGGCTCAACCCCTTGCAACCCTCCTCCTATGTAACCTGGCGTGGTTTCGAGCGCGTAGGCGGCGAGCTGGTCGAAGCCTATCGCGCGCGCTACCCACTGGACGAACTGGCCGTGCGCAATGTGGCCTGGTTCGACTACGACTACTGGCTGACAGCGCGGGTAAGCACCGCCGACGGCACTGCCCTGCCGGCCGGATTAACCCCGGGCTACGTCAAGGCGCTGGTCAGGAACCTGAATGTCGGCGACAGCTACGCCAGCTACCTGCGCACCCAGTTGCTCGATTCACCACTGGGCATCTGGCGGCTGCAGGCCCACCGCAAGGTCAACTACGCCCGCATGCGCGCCGAAATGGCCAAGGCACGCTATGCTGGGCACCTGGCCCCGGACTGGGCCGAGCGGCACTACCGTTGGGTGCAGCAGGTGCTGGCACAACCGCACAACGCCCTACGGCCACGGGTAGACGGCCACCCGGTGATTGCCCGGCAATTGCTGGTCGATGGCAACACGCTGCAAGGCCTGTTACTGCTCGCCAGCGAATCGCCCAACGACACCTCGTTCGTGCTCTACACCCCCGACGCCCCCGACCGGCGCGCCTGGCGCTCGTTCGCCAACACCCGCGCCCTGCTGCGCCTGCTGCGCAACAAGCCGGCGCTGCGCACCTACCTCGCCCAGCGCCTGCCCCTGCTGCCCAGCGCACAGGTCGAGGGCCTGTTGCTCAAGGGCCGCCTGGGCAAAGTGCTGCAAACCCCAGCCATCACCGACGAGCTGTTCCTGGCCTGCTACAGGGCCGAAGTGCGCGCCATGCTGGCCGCCGCCGACGCCAACAGCCACAGCACCGCCGAGTCCGATGCCGAACAGGCGTTGAAGCTGGGCTGGACCCTGCTCGATCTGATCAGCATCTTCCTGCCGGTGAAAGTGATGATCCCGCTGGCCCTGGGGCGCATGGCCCTGGAAATCTGGAACGGCGTGGCGGCCTACCGCAATGAAGACCTCAACGAAGTGCTCAGCCACGCCTACAACGCCCTGAGCCATTTCAACGATGCCGGCACCAGCCTGCTCAGCACCGGGCTGATGCGCCGGGTACTGCGCGGCATGCCCAAGCAACCGCCCTTGCCATTGCCGCTGCGCTTCGCCGTCACACCTGAAACCAGCAACCTGCGCTACCGCATCGACGGGCTGTATGGCGAAGAAGTCTACGAGAAGGCCTCGACGGTCGAGGGGTTGTCCGAGTATTTCGTGCAGGATGCCCAGGGGCGCTATTTCAAGGTGTCGTTCGACGGCAGCCGCTGGCGGGCCATCGACCCCGACCGCCCGGATGCCTACCTGACGCAGCCGGTCAAGCGCCTGGCCGATGGCAACTGGGTCATCGACTCGCCCTTGCTCTGGCACGACGGCCTGCCAGACCTTAAGCGCCTGTTCGACGATTGCCGCCTGCCCGAGCCGATTACCGACGCCACCGCCAGCGATGCCAGCGGCCTGTTCAGCGTCGATGGGCAGCTTTACCTGCAAACCCCGGGCGGCCAGCTGCCGCTACGCCGCCACCTGCTGCCCGGGCACTACCACTTGCCCATTCCCCAGGCCACGGGGGCCGGGGTGGTGCCTTGGGCGGTGCTGCGCTGGCAGGACGCGCAATGGCGCATTCGCGTGCGCCAGGCGGGGCGCAGCAGCAGTTGGCTGGCGCTGCCCGGCGCTTACTCGGCCAGCCGTGGCAACAGCCGGTCGAGCCGCTGATGCAGGGCACTGCTGCTCGGCCAGTTGCGCAGCAGCCGCGCCCGGTCACGGGCAAAGGCCGGGGCGAAGCTGAGCTGGGTTGCATGCTGGCACATCGCATCAAGGTCGATCAGCGACCACTGGCCGTTGTGCCAGAACAGGTTATGGCCCTTGAAGTCGCCATGGCTGATGCGCTCGCGAATCAGCTGCTGCATCACCTGCACCAGGGCATCGACCTGCTCTTCAGGTGCATCGCCGTTTTCCACATAGGGCGCAAAGCACGCGGTGAGGTCCGGGCCATCGACGTACTCGGTCACCAGGTAGGCGCGGCTGCGCAGCCCCATCACCCGCTGCTCCAGCACGGCCAGCGGGCGCGGCGTGGCGATGTCGAGAAATTCCAGGCGATGCCCTTCGATCCAGGAATGCCAGGCCCGGCTCGGGCGCCAGAAGCGCTTGAACCAGTGGGCGGTGTTCTTGATGTTGTAGCGCTTGAGCACCAGCGTGCGGCCATCGACGTCGATGCGGGCCACGCTGGCGGCGCCGCCGGTCTTGTACAAATGGCCCTGGTCGATCAATTCGTCGGCCCGCGCCAGCACCGGGAGCATGGCCTCGACCTCGCCACGGCGAATCGCCCGCAGGCCTGAAAGGCTGCGCTCGACACTGAACAGGCTGCACTCACGGCCAGCCTTTTCCAGGTAGTCCTTCTGGCGCCAGTTGCGCACCTTGTCCACCTGCTTCTGCAGCGCTTCCATCGGCAGCGCATGCTCGGCGTTAGCCAGCAGGTAGTGCACCAGCAACTCCTCGATGAACGGCTCCAGGCGCTTGGGCAACTGGGCGAAGAATACCCCGAGGTTTTCCAGTACCCGTGGCCGCGACAACTGCTGGCCGGGGGTTTCGGCCTTGATGCCGGCGCCGTCGATCAGGTACAGCTTGCCGCCATGGCGCAGCAGGTTGTCCAGGTGCAGGTCTTCCTGCCACAGGCCCTGGGCGTGCATCTGGGCAACGGCGGTCAACGCTTCGCCCAACACCAGGTGCTGCTCGTCGGCCAGCACCGGCAACTGCTCTACCGCCGCCCAGGCATCGGCCAGGCTTTGCGCACCGTCGAGGTATTCGAACAACAGCCAGCCGCCCTCGCCTTCCTTGAGGCCATCGGCCAGCAGTTGTGGGGTGGTCAGGCGCTGCTCGGCCAGCCGCTTCACGCCGTCCAGCTCACGCTGGAAATGCCGGGCGGCGCTGCTGCCGACCAACAGCTTGGCCAGCACTGGGGTGCCGCGCCAGACGCCGGCGCCGACATAGCGCTGGCCGGGCAACACGCGCAACAGGCTCAGCAGTTGCAGGTCGGCTGGGCCTGCGGCATCGGCCAGGGTAATGCTCAGGGGCAAGGACGGGCTGCGGCCAGCGTCCTTGAGTTCAGACAAACGCATCAGCGGGCCTCTTTTTCACGACGGCGTTGCGTCAGGCGCTTGAGCCAGGTGCCCACCAGCGGGCTGCTGGCGGGTTGTTCCAGGTAGGCAGCCAACAGCTCGCGCACCTGCGCCTCGGCCCATGCCGGCGCGCGGCGTAGCAGCGGCTCCAGGTCCTTGAGGCGGTCACGCATGCCAAACAGCAGCGGCCGGGTCTTTTCCAGGTCGATCAGCTGGGCTTCCCAGCCTTCGCGGCGCTGGCGCAGGAAAATATGCTTGGGGTAGAAGCAGCCATGCACCTGGCCAGCCCCGTGCAGGGTGCGCGCCAGCCGGCCACAGGCCTTGAGGATGCCGGCACGCGCGCCAGCGTCCAGCTGCGCCCACTCGGCCAGCAGGCCGTCCAGGTCGCGCCAGTCGTCCAGGGCGCGGGTCATGAGGATAGCCCGGTGCTTGCCGCCCTGCTTGCGCTCACCGTAGAACACCGCCTGCAGCGCTGGAATGTGCAGCTTCTGGTAGCGGCTGATGTTGCGGAACTCGCGGGCGAAGGTGGGCTCGCCGAACGGGCTGTGCAGGGTGCGGGTCAGGTAGTCGCTCTGGCGCTTGAGGTAGTACCCCTTGCCCTCCAGCTCCAGCCGATAGACGCTGCTCCAGCCGCCACGGCCGGTGTTGGGTTCGTCCACGGCGTCGAGCTGCAGCGCCCACAGCGCCTCGAAGTCGTTCAAGCCATGGCGTTTGAGCAGCGCGAGCTCCGCGCTGGCCAGGTAATCGGTCATTCCCTTCCCTCGAAGAAGCTCAGCACCTGGCGGATACGCCGCTTGTCGCGAGCGTTCAGGCGTTGGCGCCCGCGGTACTGCAGGTAGAAGCGCAGCCGCTGGGTCGCCGACAGGTGGTATTTGGCGACCTTGTCCAGGCACGCCAGGTCCTTGATCATCCGGTGGCGCCACATGAAGCCGCGCCAGAAATCGCCGGTGGGGCAATCGATGAAGAATAGCGTGCCCAGGTCGTCGACCAGCAGGTTGCGCCACTTCAGGTCGTTGTGGGCGAAGCGGTGTTCGTGCATCACCCGGGTATGGCGCGCCAGCTGGCGGCTGAGCTTGTCGACCCAGAGGCGGTCGGCCAGCCGCGGGTCGTTGCGCTCGGCCAGGGCCGACAAGTCTTCGGTGTGCGGCAGCTCGCGGGTGACCATGGCGCCCCGGCCAAAGGCCAGGCCATTGCGCTCCAGGCCCCAGGCCACCACTTCGGCGGTAGGGATGTCCCACTTGGCGAACTGCTTGAGGTTCTGCCACTCGGCCTTGATCCGTGGGCGGCCCAGGTAGCGGCGCATGTGCTTGCCAGCGCCGGTGTAGCGCTTGACGTAATAGTTGACCCCGTCGCGCTCGATGCGAATGACCTCGCTGAGCGGGTCACGGGTCAGGCGTTCGCCCTTGATGGCGAACACCGCATCGAGGCTGCCGAAGTCCGCCGCCAGGTGCTCATAGCCCGGCGCCAGTGTCCAACCCGCCATCAGAGTGCATCCCCATAACGTAGCTTGCGGTCGTAAAGCTTCTGCGCCTTGCGCTCCAGCCAGGCGAGCAGCGCCGCTTCCTCGGCCAGCACCTGGCGCAGCGGGCGCTGGAAGTAACCGCGCAAGAAGCGCAGCTTGTCGCGCCGGGTAAGGCCGATGTCCAGCGCCGAGAAATACAGCGCGGCCAGGTCCTTGTCGCGCCAGCGGCGGCTGATGGCAGGGCGGGTCTGGGCGCGGTGCAGGTCGATCACCGACAGCTTGAAGTCGTCCGGCGTCACCGGGCGGTCGGTGTGCAGCAGGAAATGGCAGATGTAGCAGTCGCGGTGGTTGACCCCGGCGCGGTGCATGGTGCCGATCATTTTCGCCACCTCGGCGATCAGCGCACGCTTGAGGCGTGGCTCAGGCGGCTGGCGGACCCAGTCGATGCTGTAGTCTTCCAGGCTGATGGTCGGCGCCAGCTCCTCGGTGACGATGAACGAGTGCTGGGCAGCCGGGTTGCTGCCCCGCTCGCCATACGCCACGGCGGTCATGGTCGGCACGCCCACTTCATGCAGGCGCTCGATGGCCTGCCATTCCTGGCCGGCGCCCAGCACCGGCAGCTTGGCGGTCAGCAGGTTCTTGAAGATCTCGCCCCAGCCGATGCCCCGGTGGATCTTCACGAAGTAGCCTTCGCCCTCCACTTCGGTACGCAGCGTGCGGCGGCCTTCCAGTTCGCGGAACACCTCGCCCTGCAGCGCCTCCACAGCCTCGAAGGGGTCGCGCCCGGCCCACAGGCGCTTGAACGGTTCGGCCAGCTTCAGCTTCATGCAGTCTCCTGCCCCAGAATCACATCGGCAGCATGCTGGGGCATGCTGTACAGGTCGGCGGTGTCGGCGAAGGCCAGGCCATTGCGCGCCCAATCGGCACGCGCCTGCGGGTCTTCGAGCATGCGCTGCAGGTGGCCGTTGAGCTGTTCCTGCTCGAACGGCTCGTCCAGCACCAGGCCGCTGTTGGCCTCGGCAATGTAGTGGGCATAACCGCACACCTTGGACACCAGCACCGGCAGCCCGGCCACCAGGGCTTCAAGCAGCACGGTGCCGGTGTTCTCGTTGTAGGCTGGGTGAATCAGCAAGTCGGCGCCCAACAGGAAGCGTGGGATGTCGCTGCGGCCCTTGAGGAACTGCACCTGCTCGCCCAGCCCCAGGGTGGCGCTTTGCAGCTGGAACACCTTGGGGTCGTCCTGGCCGATGACCATCAGCCTGGTGCGCTTGCGCAGGGCCGAGGGCAGCGCGGCCAGGGCCTTGAGGCTGCGGTCGACGCCCTTGGTCTTGAACCCGGAGCCAATCTGCACCAGCAGCAGGTCGTCATCGCCCAGGTTGAATTCCTTGCGGAACTCGGCGCGGATCTCGGCGGCGTTGGCCGGTGCCCGGCGGTCCTGGGAAATGCCCGGCGGCAGCAGGTGGAAGCGCTCCACGGGGGTGCCGTAGTGCTTGATGAACAGTGGCTGCTGCACTTCGGAAATCATCAGCACTTCGGTGTGTGCGTCCTTGGCGAACACGGCGCGCTCATACTCGGCAAAGTGCCGGTAGCGGCCCCAGCGGCGGTACAGGCCACCCCGCAGGGTCTGGGCCTTGTCCTCGAAGCAGCCGTCGGCGGCGTAGTAAACGTCCAGCCCCGGCATCTTGTTGAAGCCGATCAGGCGGTCGACCGGGCGCTTGGCGAGGTCGGCAGCCATCCAGGCGCTGAGCTTCTCGTTGCGGCGGTGGTTGAAGATCGCCTTCACCGGCGCCACCAGCACCTCGAAGCCCGGCGGAATGTCACCTTCCCAGATCAGCGTGTACACACGGATCTGGTGGCCACGTTTCTGGCACTCCAGGGCAATGCGCATGAAGTCGCGCTGCAGCCCGCCGAAGGGGAAATATTTGTAAAGCACGAAAGCCAGTTGCATCAACGAACATCCTCAGCCAGCAGCAGCGCGCTCAGGCGGCTCGCCACATGCTCGGGATTCAGGCGAGTGAAGCACAGCGGCCACTCGCGTTTGATATCGAACCGGCGCAGGTCGTCGGCGCTCGGTTTGTAGGTGCACTTCTTCTGCAGGCACGGGGCGCAGGGGAAGTCGCTGGCCTGGTGCACCTGCACCCGGCCATAGGCGCCGGTCAGGCCCGGGTTGGTCGGGCCGAACAGCGAAATGGTCGGCACGTCCAGCGCCGCGGCCAAGTGGCCAAGGCCGGTGTCCACGGCAACGCAGGCCTTGGCCGCCGCCAGCACGCGGGCAACGCCTGCCAGGTTCAACTTGGGGAGCACCTGGCAATTGTTCAAGCCCTGGGCGATACGCTCGGCACGGGCTTTCTCCGCCGGGTTGCCCCAGGGCAGGCGCACTTGCAGCTTGCGCTGGCCCAGGCGCTCGGCCAGCTCGCGCCAGTAGGCTTCGGGCCAGTGCTTGGTGGCCCAGGTGGTACCGTGCAGGAACACCACGTAGGGCGCCGCCGGCGGCAGTTGCAGGCGGTCGAGGTCCAGGCCGTAGTTGCCGATGCCCTCGGGCAGGTCGTAGGCCAGGGCCATGGCGAACAGCTGGCGCACACGCTCCACGGCATGCTGGCCAACGGCAACCGACAGGCGCCGGTCGTAGAAACGGCTGGCCCAGCCTTCACGGGCCGAATAGCGGTCAAGGCCAGCCACCGGCGCCTTCACATAGCGGGTCAGCCAGGCCGACTTGACCAGGCCCTGGGCATCGATCACCAGGTCGTAGGTGTGCTCGCGCAGGCGCTGCTTGAACGCCTTCCACTCGCCGCTCTTGATGGTCTGCCAGAGGTTCTTGCGCCAGCGGCGAATCGCCACCGGTATGACCTTGTCCACCGCCGGGTGCCAGCTGGGGATCTCGGCGAAGCCTTCTTCCACCACCCAGTCGAAACGGATGCCCGGGATGGCGTGGGCGGCATCGGTAAGCGCCGGCAGGGTGTGAATCACGTCACCCAGCGACGAGGTCTTGATAATCAGTACCCGCACTTAGTCGGCCTCGGCCAAGGTGTCGATCAGGTTCGGCCCGCCCAGGCTGTGCAGGGCGGCAATGACTTTGCCCGGCTCCAGCAGGCGCAGGCAATTGTAGTGGCCGAAGCGGCAGGTGCGGTCGAAGCACGGGCTGCACTCGATGCCGGTGCGCACCACTTCAACCTGCTCGGCCAGCGGCGGGGTGAAGCCCGGCGAGGTCGAGCCGTACACCGCCACCAGCGGCCGGTTGAGCGCGGCGGCCACGTGCATCAGGCCCGAGTCGTTGGACACCACGGCATCGGCGCAGGACATCAGGTCGATGGCCTCGGCCAGCGAGGTTTCACCCGCCAGGTTGTAGGACTCTTCACGCAAGCCTGGGATCAGGCGGTCGCGAATCTGCTCGCCCACCGGATGGTCCTTCTTCGAGCCAAACAGCCACACCTGCCAGCCCTGGCGAATCATCGCGTCGGCCACGGCGGCATAGTGCTCGCTCGGCCAGCGCTTGGCCTCGCCGAATTCGGCGCCGGGGCACAGGGCCAGCACCGGGCGGTCCAGGGCCAGGCCGAACTTGCCCAGGGCCGCCTCGCGGCTTTGCGCTTCGATCTGCAGGCTCGGGCGTGGGTAAGGCTGCGGCAGCTCGGTGCCGGGCGCGTAGGCCAGGGCCATGAAGCGCTCGATCATCAGCGGGTAGCGTGCCTTGTCCAGCTTGCGCACGTCATTGAGCAGGCCAAAGCGCATTTCGCCGCGCCAGCCGGTGCGTTTGGGAATGCCGGCAAAGAACGGCACCAGCGCCGACTTCAGCGAGTTGGGCAGCAGGATGGCCTGGTCGTACTGGCCGGCCAGGGACTTGCCGATGCGCCGCCGCGTGGCCAGCTCCAGCGCGCCGTGGCCGAGCGGGAAGCTCAAGGCCTGGCGCACCTCGGGCATGCGTTCGAGGATCGGCCGGCTCCACTCGGGGGCGAGCACGTCGATCACGCAGTCGGGGTGCTGCTGTTTCAGGCACTGGAACAGGGTCTGCGCCATCACCATGTCGCCGACCCAGCTGGGGCCAATGATCAGTATTCTCATGCTTAGTCCAGAAACGCTCGGGGAGGCTACAGGCTGCATACAGCCTGGCCTCCCCTCTTTATATTCAGGCTATGTGGCGGACAGTGTACCACTCGCAGGGTCCGTTCGCGGGGCAAGCCCGCTCCTACAGGCCGGTGCGGTCCCTGTAGGAGCGGGCTTGCCCCGCGAAGAAACCAGCACGGTATCAGCTCAGGCCCAGTTCCCCCCAGATCCGCCGCACTTCACGGCGCTCATCGGCAAACTGCGCCGCGTCGATCAACCCGGCCTGCTTCTGCAGGGCCTGGCGGTGCGACGCCGAGCGAAACGCCTTGTACACCTCACGCAACAGCACCGCGTCACTGGCCGGCATCAAACCTGCCTGCTCCAGCTCTTCCAGAATGCGGATGTTATCGGTCCATCGGAGTATGGCCGGGTGGTCGTGGGACCAGGCCAAAGCGGCGTATTGCACCATAAATTCGATATCCACGATACCGCCGGCATCCTGCTTGATATCGAATGCCACCCCGGCATCGAAGGCATTGGCCGCGGTGCCGGCAACGGTTGCCTTGGTGCCCAGGTTGTCGCGCATCTTGGCGCGCATTTCGCTCACCTCGGTGCGCAGCTTGCCGAGGTCGCGGGCCTGGCCCAGCACCTTGGCACGCACGCCCTCGAACGCCGTTGCCACCTGCTTGCAGCCCACCAGCACGCGGGCGCGCACCAGGGCCTGGTGTTCCCAGGTCCAGGCCTCGTTCTGCTGGTAACGCTCGAACGCGCCCAACGAACTGACCAGCAGCCCGGCCGCGCCCGAGGGGCGCAGGCGCATGTCGACTTCATACAGCTGCCCGGAGTTGGTCTGGGTGGTCAGCAGGTGAATGATGCGCTGGCCCAGGCGGGTGAAGAACTGCGCGCTGTCGATGGGCTTGGCGCCGTCGGTTTCGGCCTGCGGGTCACCGTCGTGGATGAACACCAGGTCCAGGTCCGAGCCATGGCCCAGTTCCAGGCCACCGACCTTGCCGTAGCCAATGATGACGAAGCCTGGGTCGCACAGGCTGCCGTCGCTGCGCTTGGGCTGGCCGTGGCGGGCGACGGTCTGGCGCCAGGCCAGGGCCAGCACCTGGTCGAGAATGGCCTCGGCCAACCAGGTGAGGTAGTCGCTGACTTTCATCAACGGCAGGTTGCCGCTGATTTCAGACGCCGCCACACGCAGGCTGTGGGCCAGCTTGAAGTGGCGCAGCGCTTCCATCTGCTGCTCCAGGTCGTCCTCGGGAATGCGCGTCAGCCGCTCGCGCAGCTCGGCGGCCAATTCCGGCGCCAACGGCGGGCTGAACAGCCGGCCCTCGTTGAGCAATTCATCGAGCAGCAACGGGTAGCGGGCGATCTGTTCGGCGATCCACGGGCTGGCCGCGCACAGCGTCAGCAAACGGCGCAGGGCACCGGGGTTTTCGGTGAGCAGCACCAGGTAGGCCGAGCGCCGCGCCACGGCCTCGACCAGCGGCAGCACACGCTCCAGTACCAGGTCTGGGTTGGCATGTTCCACGGCCTGGGCCAGCAGGCGCGGGATGAAGGCGTCCAGGCGTTCGCGGCCGATGCGCTGCATCGAGCGCAGCTGCGGGCTTGCGCGCAGCGCGGCCAGGCGGCGCAAGGCTTCGGCGGGCTGTTTGAAGCCGGCTTCCTCAAGCTGGCGGCCTGCCGCTTCTTCATCCTGGGCTTGCTCCCACAGCGGCGACCATTCGCCGCCCACCACCAGTTCGCCCTCGCCTTCTTCGTCGTCCGGGTCGGCAATCACTTGGCGGAAGTGCCAGTCCACCCGGCCACGCCAGTAGGTCAGCTGGTCCTGGAAGCCCTGCCAGTCGGCAAAGCCCAGGATGTAGGCCACACGCGCGCGATCGAGCTCGCTGTCCGGCAGCATCTGCGTCTGGCGGTCGGCGATGGCCTGAATGGCGTGCTCGGTGTAGCGCAGGAACTCATAGCCTTCGCGCAGCTCCGCCACCACCGCCGCCGGCAGGTAGCCCTGGCCTTCCAGGGTCGCCAGCACCTTGAGCAGCGGGCGCTGTTGCAGGCTCAGGTCGCGCCCGCCGTGGATCAGCTGGAACGCCTGGGCGATGAACTCGACCTCGCGGATACCACCGGCACCGAGCTTGATGTTGTCGGCCATGCCCTTGCGCCGCACTTCCTGCTGGATCAGCTGCTTCATGGTGCGCAGCGCCTCGATGGCCGAGAAGTCCAGGTAGCGGCGGTACACGAACGGGCGCAGCATTTCCTGCAGTTGCGCACCGGCAGCCTGGTCGCCGGCCACCACCCGCGCCTTGATCATCGCGTAGCGTTCCCAGTCGCGGCCCTGGTCCTGGTAATACTGCTCCAGGGCATTGAAGCTGAGCACCAGGGCGCCGGCCGAGCCGTAAGGGCGCAGGCGCATGTCGACACGGAACACGAAACCGTCGACGGTCACCGGGTCCAGCGCCTTGATCAGCCGCTGGCCCAGGCGGGTGAAGAACTCCTGGTTGTCCAGCGAACGCTTCACGCCCTCGGTTTCACCGCCCTCGGGGAAGGCGAAGATCAGGTCGATGTCCGACGACAGGTTCAGCTCCACCGCGCCCAGCTTGCCCATGCCCAGCACCACCATCTGCTGCGCCTGGCCGCTGCGGTTGCCGATGGGCGTGCCGAACTGCTGGCAGTGGCGCGGGTACAGCCACTGGTAGGCTTCGTCGATGGCGGCGTCGGCCAGGTCGGACAAGTCGCGGCAGGTTTCCCCCAGCTCGGCCTGGCGGGTGACATCGCGCCAGATGATGCGCAGTTGCTGGCGGTTGCGCTCACGGCGCAGGTTGCGCGCCAGCTCCTCCTCGCTTTGCGCCGCCTGCGCCGCTGCGGCGATTTGCCCGCGCAGCTCGCCCGGGCTGTAGCGGCGCGCCAGCTCGCCACTGGCGATCAGACCAAACAGCAGCGCAGGCTCACGTTGCACCAGGCCCAGCACGAAGTCGCTGGCAGCGGCCACCTGGTCGAACTGCAGGCGCAGGGCCTGGCTCCAGGCCTGTGGGTCGAGTTCGGCGTGGCCGGCCACGGCATCGCTGAGGAACTGCTGGTTGCGAGCGACCAACGGTTGCAGGGTGAGGGGCAGTTCGGGCGGCAAAGGTAGGCGCATGGTCTATCCTTGATCGGCGTGAAATGGAGGGGAAATTGCGGCCAAGGGGAAGCCGGACCACGGTTGGACTGTCATACAAAAGTTGGAAATAGCTGAAAAAAACGAATCATTGGCATGAAACATCAAGAACCACCTGTTCGCGACACATCGCCAACCAACATGAACGTTTTTCCTCACAAGCCGAGGTGCGACCAAACGTCGCATTTGTGTAGTATTACTACTACCCATGGCGCGCAAAAGCATGAAATGCCAAAGCAAATGTAGTAAAACTACACGGCGCCGGAAGACACACCGGCAATCCAAGAATTCACGACGTCTGCCCATAAGGCCAGTCGCAAACTCAGGCCCCCGATTCTGGTGGCCTTTCCGCCCTGGAGCAAGCCATGCAAGACCTCGATCCAATCGAAACCCAGGAATGGCTGGATGCCCTGGAGTCGGTCCTCGACAAAGAAGGCGAAGACCGCGCTCATTACCTGATGACCCGCATGGGCGAGCTGGCCACCCGCAGTGGCTCCCAGCTGCCGTACGCAATCACCACGCCATACCGCAACACCATCCCTGTCACCCACGAAGCACGCATGCCTGGCGACCTGTTCATGGAACGCCGCATTCGCTCGATGGTGCGTTGGAACGCGCTGGCCATGGTGATGCGCACCAACCTGAAGGACTCGGACCTGGGCGGCCACATCTCCAGCTTCGCTTCCAGTGCCACCCTGTATGACATCGGCTTCAACTACTTCTTCCAGGCCCCGACCGAAGAACACGGCGGCGACCTGATCTTCTTCCAGGGCCACGCTTCGCCAGGCGTCTACGCCCGTGCCTTCATGGAAGGCCGCATCAACGAAGAGCAGATGAACAACTTCCGTCAGGAAGTGGACGGCAACGGCCTGTCTTCGTACCCACACCCATGGCTGATGCCTGACTTCTGGCAGTTCCCGACCGTATCGATGGGTCTGGGCCCGATCCAGGCCATCTACCAGGCTCGCTTCATGAAGTACTTGGAAGCGCGCGGCTTCATCCCGGCCGGCAAGCAGAAAGTCTGGTGCTTCATGGGCGACGGCGAGTGCGACGAGCCGGAATCCCTGGGCGCAATCGCCCTGGCCGGCCGCGAGAAGCTGGACAACCTGATCTTCGTCATCAACTGCAACCTGCAGCGCCTCGACGGCCCGGTTCGCGGCAACGGCAAGATCATCCAGGAACTCGAAGGCGTGTTCCGTGGCGGTGGCTGGAACGTCAACAAAGTCGTCTGGGGCCGTTTCTGGGACCCACTGCTGGCCAAGGACACCAACGGTGCCCTGCAGCGCCGCATGGACGAAGTCATCGACGGCGAGTACCAGAACTACAAAGCCAAAGACGGCGCGTACGTTCGTGAGAACTTCTTCAACACCCCAGAGCTCAAGGCCATGGTCGAAGACCTGTCCGACGACGAGATCTGGAAGCTCAACCGTGGCGGCCACGACCCGTACAAGGTCTACGCGGCGTACCACCAGGCTGTGAACCACAAGGACCAGCCAACCGTCATCCTGGCCAAGACCATCAAGGGTTACGGTACCGGTGCCGGCGAAGCCAAGAACACCGCGCACAACACCAAGAAGGTCGACGTCGACAGCCTGCGTCACTTCCGTGACCGCTTCGACATCCCGGTCAAGGATGCCGACCTCGAGAACCTGCCATTCTTCAAACCAGAAGAAGGCTCCGCCGAGGCCAAGTACCTGGCCGAGCGCCGTGCTGCCCTGGGCGGCTTCGTGCCTCAGCGCCGCGCCCAGAGCTTCAGCGTGCCCACCCCGCCGCTGGAAACCCTGAAGGCGATCCTGGACGGCTCGGGCGACCGCGAAATCTCCACCACCATGGCCTTCGTGCGCATCCTGGCGCAGCTGGTCAAGGACAAGGACATCGGCCAGCGCATCGTCCCGATCATCCCGGACGAAGCCCGTACCTTCGGTATGGAAGGCATGTTCCGCCAGCTGGGCATCTACTCCTCGGTCGGCCAGCTCTACGAGCCAGTCGATAAAGACCAGGTGATGTTCTACCGCGAAGACAAGAAGGGCCAGATCCTCGAGGAAGGCATCAACGAAGCCGGCGCCATGTCGTCGTTCATCGCTGCCGGTACCTCGTACAGCTGCCACAACCAGCCGATGCTGCCGTTCTACATCTTCTACTCGATGTTCGGCTTCCAGCGTATCGGCGACCTGGCCTGGGCCGCTGGCGACAGCCGCACCCGTGGCTTCCTGATCGGCGGTACCGCCGGCCGTACCACCCTCAACGGTGAAGGCCTGCAGCACGAAGACGGTCACAGCCACATGATGGCGGGCACCATCCCGAACTGCCGCACCTACGATCCAACCTACGGCTACGAGCTGGCGGTGATCATCCAGGACGGCATGAAGAAGATGACCGAAGAGCAACAGGACATCTTCTACTACATCACCGTGATGAACGAATCCTACCAGCAGCCAGCCATGCCGGCCGGTGTCGAGGAAGGCATCATCAAGGGCATGTACCTGCTCGAGGAAGACACCCGCGAAGCCGCGCACCACGTACAGCTGATGGGCTCCGGCACCATCCTGCGCGAAGTTCGCGAAGCGGCGAAGATCCTGCGTGAAGAGTTCAACGTCGGCGCCGACGTGTGGAGCGTCACCAGCTTCAACGAACTGCGTCGCGACGGCCTGGCCGTGGAACGCGCCAACCGCCTCAAGCCTGGCCAGAAGCCACAGCAGACCTACGTCGAGCAGTGCCTGAACGGTCGCAAAGGCCCGGTTATCGCGTCCACCGACTACATGAAGCTGTTCGCCGAGCAGATTCGCCAGTGGGTGCCGAGCAAAGAGTTCAAAGTCCTGGGTACCGACGGTTACGGTCGCAGCGACAGCCGCAAGAAGCTGCGTCACTTCTTCGAAGTCGACCGCCACTTCGTCGTGCTGGCTGCCCTGGAAGCCCTGGCTGACCGTGGCGAGATCGAACCCAAGGTTGTGGCTGACGCCATCGTCAAGTTCGGCATCGACCCGGACAAGCGCAACCCACTGGACTGCTGAGGAGTATTTTTAAGTGAGCGAACTCATTCGCGTACCTGACATCGGCAGCGGTGAAGGTGAAATCATCGAGCTGTTCGTCAAGGTCGGTGACCGTATCGAGGCTGACCAGAGCCTGCTGACCCTGGAGTCCGACAAGGCCTCCATGGAGATCCCGGCCCCCAAGGCCGGCGTCATCAAGGAACTGAAGGTCAAGCTGGGCGACCGCCTGAAAGAAGGCGACGAGCTGCTGGTTCTGGAAGCCGAGGGCGCCGCTGCTGCGGCCCCTGAGGCTCCGGCTGCCGCCGCTGCTCCAGCCCAAGCGTCTGCGCCGGCTCCGGCCGCCGCAGCCGCCCCTGCTCCGGCAGCAGCCCCGGCTGCCGCCAGCGTGCAGGACATCCACGTGCCGGACATCGGCTCGTCGGGCAAGGCCAAGATCATCGAAGTGCTGGTCAAGGTCGGCGACACCGTCGAAGCCGACCAGTCGCTGATTACCCTGGAGTCCGACAAGGCCTCCATGGAAATCCCATCGCCAGCCGCTGGCGTGGTCGAGGAAGTGCTGTGCAAGCTCGAAGACGAAGTTGGCACTGGCGACCTGATCTTCAAGCTCAAGGTGGCTGGCGCTGCACCGGCTGCCGCCCCGGCGCCGGCCGCTGCTGCACCGGCCAAGGCTGAAGCGGCTCCAGCCGCCGCGCCTGCCGCTGCCGCCCCGGCTGCTGCTCCTGCTCCGGTTGCTAGCGCACCGGCTGCCGGCAACAACGCCAAGGTTCACGCAGGCCCGGCGGTTCGCCAGCTGGCCCGCGAGTTCGGTGTCGACCTGGGCGCAGTCGCGGCTACCGGTCCGCACGGCCGCATCCTGAAGGAAGACGTGCAGGTTTACGTCAAGTCGGTCATGCAGAAGGCCAAGGAAGCACCAGCAGCCGCTGGCGCAACCGGCGGCGCCGGCATCCCGCCGATTCCAGCCGTGGACTTCAGCAAGTTCGGTGAAGTGGAAGAAGTGGCCCTGACCCGCCTGATGCAGGTCGGTGCTGCCAACCTGCACCGCAGCTGGCTGAACGTGCCGCACGTGACCCAGTTCGACTCCGCCGACATCACCGAGCTGGAAGCCTTCCGCGTTGCGCAGAAAGCCGTGGCCGAGAAGGCTGGCGTTAAGCTGACCGTGCTGCCGCTGCTGCTCAAGGCCTGCGCCTTCCTGCTCAAGGAACTGCCGGACTTCAACAGCTCGCTGGCACCAAGCGGCAAGGCTGTGATCCGCAAGAAGTACGTGCACATCGGCTTCGCCGTGGACACCCCGGACGGCCTGCTGGTCCCTGTGATCAAGAACGTCGACCAGAAGAGCCTGCTGCAACTGGCTGCCGAAGCTGCGGCGCTGGCCGAAAAGGCCCGCACCAAGAAGCTGTCGGCCGACGACATGCAAGGCGCTTGCTTCACCATCTCCAGCCTCGGCCACATTGGCGGCACCGGCTTCACGCCGATCGTCAACGCGCCGGAAGTGGCGATCCTGGGCGTCTCCAAGGCGACCATGCAGCCAGTCTGGGATGGCAAGGCCTTCCAGCCGAAGCTGATGCTGCCGCTGTCGCTGTCCTACGATCACCGTGTGATCAACGGCGCTGCCGCCGCGCGCTTCACCAAGCGCCTGGGCGACGTGCTGGGCGACATTCGTACCATGCTGCTGTAACACGCAGCCAACCTGCCTTCCCCTGGGGAGGCAGGTACTTTTTCGAGCTGCCACGCTCGTACCTCAACCCCGCCAATTGGCGGGGCTTTTTTTGCGCCTGGCGGCGCATCGCGAGCTGCGCTCGCTCCTACCGGTTCCGCATAAGCCTGGTAGGAGCGAGCGCAGCTCGCGATGCGCCGCCAGGCGCCAATTTCCGTCCGCCGATTCAAGGTTTTCAGCCCAACGGCCGAAAACATATACATGAACCCAAACGGCCGCTTGCCAGCCTTCGGGACATGATGCAACCTTGCCGAATGTGCCGCCGCTCCAGGCCGCCTCCCCTCTTCAAGCGAGTCTTCGATGAAAAGCCAACCCGATGCCGCCAGCCGTGTGGCGGCCGAGGTCGTCACGCAGCTTCCCGTGCCCTCGCGGCTCGGCATGCTGCGTTTCGAAAGGCTCAACGAAGCCACCTGGGCAATGCTCTTCCTGGACCCAGCCTGCGAGCGCCAGTTCGGCCTGCCCGCGTCCGAACTGTGCGCCTTGATCGACTCGCCCTATGCCAGCCTGATGGAGCCCGAGGCGCGCTACCGGCTGCACGACGAAATCCAGCAACAGCTCGGCAAGCGCGGCTACTACCGCGTGCGCTACACCCTGCACGCCCAGCCCCGCGCACTGCGCGTGCTGGAAGCCGGCGAAGCCTACAAGCAGCACAACCGCCAGCTGCTGCGCGGTTTTCTCACCGTGCTCGATGACGAAGACGAAGCCGAGCAGGACGCCACCGACCTTGAGTCGCGCAACAACCGCCTGCAACTGGCCCTGCAGCTGAACCAACGCGCCCAGCAGGAACAGCTTGAACACCTGGAACGTGTGCGCGGCCAGCAGGACCTGATCCTGCGCCTGGCCCGCCAGCGCTACAGCGCGGAAAACTCACTGCTCGAAGCCGCCCAGCTGATAACCCGCAGCGCCTGCGAAATCTACAAGGTCGACAGCGCCAGCATCTGGCACCTGGAGGGCCAGCGCCTGGAGCCGATCAGCGCCTGGCTGCGCAACGAGCAAATGCACCGCCTGCCCGAGCCCATCGACGCCAGCCAGTTCCCCGACTACCTCGAAGCCCTGCACGCCAGCCGCGCCATCGACGCCCACAACGCCCACCACGACCCACGCACCCGGGCGCTGGCGGCAAGCCTGTACGAAGGCAACAACGCCATGCTCGACGCCAGCGTGCGGGTCGACGGCCAGGTGGTGGGCGTGCTGTGCCTGGAGCAGACCGGCCAGCCGCGGGCCTGGCAGTCGGATGAAATCGCCTTCGCCGGCGAGCTGGCCGACCAGTTCGCCCAGGTAATCACCAACCACAACCGGCGCACCGCCGCCAGCGCCCTGCACCTGTTCCAGCGCGCGGTGGAGCAAAGCGCCAACGCCTTCCTGCTGGTGAACCGCGACGGCGTGGTGGAGTACGTCAACCCAAGCTTCACGGCCATCACCCAGTACAGCACCGAGGAAGTCCAGGGCCATCACCTGGGCGAGCTGCCGGCCCTGGAAAACCTGAGCGAGCTGCTGTTCGACTCGCCGTCCAGCCTGGCCATGGGCAACAGCTGGCAAGGCGAATTCAAAAGCCGGCGCAAGAACCTCGAACCCTACTGGGGCCAACTGTCGATCTCCAAGGTGTACGGCGACAACCGCGAGCTGACCCACTACATCGGCATCTACGAAGACGTTACCCAGACCAAGCTCGCCCAGCAGCGCATCGAGCGCCTGGCCTACACCGACAACCTGACCAACCTGGGCAACCGCCCGGCGTTCATCCGCAGCCTCGACGAGCGCTTTGCCCGCGACGGCGAAAACCCGATGTGCCTGCTGCTGGTGGACATCGACAACTTCAAGCGGATCAACGACAGCCTTGGCCACCAGACCGGCGACAAGCTGTTGATCAGCCTGGCCCGGCGCCTGCGCAACAGCCTCAGCCCCAACGGCATCCTCGCCCGCTTCGCCAGCAACGAGTTCGCCGTGCTGCTCGACGACACCAGCCTGGAAGACGGCCAGGGCGTTGCCCAGCAGCTGCTGCGCACCCTCGACAAACCCATGTTCGTCGACAACCAACTGATCAACGTCACCGCCTCCGTGGGCCTGGCCTACGCGCCGCTGCACGGCAGCGACCCGGCCAGCCTGATGAAGAACGCAGGCCTTGCCCTGCACAAGGCCAAGGCCAACGGCAAGCACCAGGTGCAGGTGTTCACCGAAGTGCTCAACGCCGAGGCCAGCTACAAGCTGTTCGTGGAAAACAACCTGCGCCGCGCCCTGACCCAGAACGAGCTGGAGGTGTTCTACCAGCCCAAGCTGTGCCTGCGCAGTGGCCGCCTGCTGGGCCTGGAGGCGCTGCTGCGCTGGAACCACCCCGAGCGCGGCATGATCCGCCCCGACCAGTTCATCAGCGTGGCCGAGGAAACCGGCCTGATCATCCCCATCGGCAAGTGGGTGGTGCGCCAGTCCTGCCGCATGAGCCAGCAGTTGCAGGAAGCCGGCATGGGCTGCCTGCACGTGGCCATCAACCTGTCGCCCAAGCAGTTCTCCGACCCCGACCTGGTGGCCTCGATCGCCTCGATCCTCAAGGAAGAAGGCCTGCCGCCGCACCTGCTGGAGCTGGAACTCACCGAAGGCCTACTGCTCGAAGCCACCGAGGACACCCACCGCCAGCTCGACGAGCTCAAGGCCCTGGGCCTGACCCTGGCCATGGACGACTTCGGCACCGGTTACTCGTCGCTGAGCTACCTGAAGAAATTCCCGATCGACATCATCAAGATCGACCGCAGCTTCATCAACGAAATCCCCGACAACCAGGACGACATGGAAATCACCTCGGCGGTGGTGGCCATGGCCCACAACCTCAAGCTCAAGGTGGTGGCCGAGGGGATCGAGACGCCGGAGCAGCTGGCGTTCCTGCGCCGGCACCGCTGCGACGTTGGCCAGGGCTACCTGTTCGACCGGCCGATACCGGGCCGCGAGCTTACCGAAAAACTCAAGCGCTACCCGCGCGGTCCAATGGCCTGACAGCTGCTTCAAGGTCGGGCACACTAGAGCCCATTCGGGCCCTTTCGCGGCTATCCCACCCTGTGGAGCCCTCTGTGGGAGCGGGCTTGCCCGCGAAGGCCCCACCACCCATTCAACTGACATACTGAGGAACGGCCATGGTCCTGCGTTCGGAAATCCTGGTGAACAAAAACGTCATGCCAACCGCGGAACAGGCCCTGCCTGGCCGCGAAACGCCAATGTCCCTGCCCGAATTCCACTACGTATTCGAAGGCACCCCGCTGCTGGGCCCATTCTTCGAGGGCAGCATCGACTTCGCCATCTTCGGCCTGGGTTGCTTCTGGGGCGCCGAGCGCCGCTTCTGGCAGCGCGAAGGCGTGGTCAGCACCGTGGTCGGCTATGCCGGCGGCTTCACCCCGAACCCCACCTATGAAGAAGTCTGCTCGGGCCTGACCGGCCACACCGAAGTGGTGCTGGTGGTGTTCGACAAAGACAAAGTCAGCTACCGCGAGCTGCTGGCGATGTTCTGGGAACTGCACAACCCGACCCAGGGCATGCGCCAGGGCAACGACATCGGCACCCAGTACCGTTCGGCCATCTACTGCACCAGCCCGGAACAGCTGGAGCAGGCCAAGGCCAGCCGCGACACCTTCCAGGCCGAGCTGAACAAAGCCGGTTTCGGCGAGATCACCACCGAAATCGACCAGGCCCCGACCGTGTACTTCGCCGAGGCCTACCACCAGCAGTACCTGGCCAAGAACCCCGAAGGCTACTGCGGCATCGGCGGCACTGGCGTGTGCCTGCCGCCCAGCCTGCAAGGCAATTGAGCCATGGGCACCATGACCCTGTTCCACTCGCCGTTGTCGCCGTTCGTGCGCAAGGTGATGGTGGTGCTGCATGAAACCGGCCAGCTTGGCCGGGTGACCCTGCACCCGGTGAACGTCAGCCCGGTAAACGGCGATGCCCAGCTCAACCAGGGCAACCCGATCGGCAAGATCCCGGCCCTGCGCCTGGAAGACGGCACCGTGCTGCACGACAGCCGGGTGATCTGCGAGTACCTCGACCTGCAGCATGTCGGCCTGCCGCTGCTGCCGCGCGAGGGCTCGGCACGCTGGCGGCGCATGACCCTGGCGTCCCAGGCCGATGCGATCATGGATGCGGCGGTGCTGAGCCGTTACGAAAGCTTCCTGCGCCCTGAGGACAAGCGCTGGGACGCTTGGCTTGAGGCGCAAAGCGAGAAGATTCGCCGCAGCCTTGCGAACCTTGAGCAGGAGCACCTGGCGGAGATCGCCTCCGGGTTCGATATCGCGGCGATTGGCGTTGCCTGTGCACTGGGCTACCTGGACCTGCGCCAGCCGGAGTTTGGCTGGCGTGAGCGCCAGCCTGGGTTGGCGGCGTGGTATGCCGAGGTGGCCAAGCGGCCGTCGATGGTTGCCACCGTACCGGTAGCCTGAAGGGCCTCTTCGCGGGGCAAGCCCGCTCCTATGTATGGACTCGCCAACATTGTCTAGCTGCTTTTGAACATGGTTACCCGGTTGCATCTATGTATCAGGCCTGTTCGAGGAAGCTATTCGCTTCTGGC
>NZ_VWXK01000018.1 GCF_011752565.1 Pantoea sp. Ap-967 | reverse complement strand
CAAGACCGCCAGCTCCGGGCTTTGCTGCGCAAAGCCCGGAAACTGGGGTATCAACTTGTCGCTGCCTGAGTGCCTTAAAAATCAGTGGGTTGCATTTTGTTTGATGAGAGCGGGCTTGCCCCGCGAAGCAGGCGACTCAGGTCCCGGACTTGATCCGGGTCCAGGCGCGCGTACGCGCCCGCTCGGCCTCACGCGACAGCGGCTTGAGCGTATACAGCTTGGCCATCGCCTCTGCGGTTGGGTAAAGGTTGGGGTTATTGCGAATCGCCGGGCTGACCTTGTCGGTGGCATCCTTGTTCGGGTTGGGGTAACCCACGAAGTCGCTGATCGGCGCGATCACCTCAGGGCGCAGCAGGTAGTTGATGAAGGCATGGGCATCCTGCGGGTTGGCCGCGTTTTTCGGGATCGCCAGCATGTCGAACCAGATCGGTGCACCTTCCTTGGGCAAGCGCATGTCCACCACCACGCCGTTCTTGGCATCCTTGGCCCGGTTGGCGGCCTGGGAGAAGCTGCCGCTGTAGCCCACCGCCACGCAGATATCACCGTTGGCGATGTCGGCCATGTACTTCGAGGAATGGAAGTAGGTGATGTGCGGGCGAATCTTGAGCATCAGCGCCTCGGCTTTCTTGTAGTCATCCAGCTTGTCGCTGTTCGGCGGCAGGCCCAGGTACTGCAAGGCCAATGGCAGGATCTCCGACGGCGAGTCGAGCAGCGCCACGCCACACTGCTTGAGCTTGGCGATGTTCTCTTCCTTGAAGATCAGGTCCCAGCTGTCCACCGGGGCGTTTTCGCCCAGCGCCGCCTTGACCTTGTCGGGGTTGAAGCCGATCAGGATGGTGCCGTACATGTACGGCACGGCGAACTTGTTGCCTGGGTCGTTCGCTTCGATCAGCTTCATCAGCGCCGGGTCCAGGTGCTGCCAGTTCGGCAACTTGCTGCGGTCCAGCGGCTGGAACACCCCGGCCTCGATCTGCTTGGCCAGGAACACGTTGGACGGCACCACCACGTCGTAGCCGGAGTTGCCGGTGAGCAATTTGGCTTCGAGCGCTTCGTTGGTGTCGAAGATGTCGTAGACCAGCTTGACCCCGCTGTCCTTCTGGAAGTCGCTCAAGGTCTGCGGGGTGATGTAATCGAACCAGTTATACACACGCAAGGTGGGCTGCTCGGCGTGAGCCTGCAGGGCACCGGTGAACAGGGTGGCAGCGATGAACGGGGTGAGCAGACGCTTGAGTCGGACCATTACCGGGCTCCTGGCTGGGCGCGCTGGAAGCCTTCCAGCACATTGACCGCGTTGATACCGATTTCTTCCACAGCGTAGCCGCCTTCCATCACGAACAAGGTCGGCTTGCCGAGCCGGGCGATGCGCTCGCCCATGGCCAGGTAGTCGGGGCTGTCGAGCTTGAACTGGGAGATCGGGTCGTCCTTGAAGGTGTCTACGCCCAACGAGATCACCAGCACCTCGGCGTCATACGCGGCGATGCGCTGGCAGGCGTCTTCCAGGGCGTCGCTCCAGGCAGCCCAGTCACTGCCGGCAGGCAGCGGGTAGTTGATGTTGCAGCCAGCGCCAGCGCCTTCGCCGGTTTCGTCGGCGTAGCCGAGGAAGAACGGGAATTCAGCCTGGGGGTCGCCGTGAATCGAGGCGAAGAACACATCCCCGCGTTGGTAGAAGATGTCTTGCGTGCCGTTGCCGTGGTGGTAGTCGACATCGAGGATCGCCACTTTGCTGCGGCCCTGGTCGAGGAACGCCTGGGCGGCGATGGCGGCGTTGTTCAGGTAGCAGTAGCCACCCATCACCTCGGCGGCTGCGTGGTGCCCCGGTGGGCGGCACAGGGCAAAGGCCGAATGGGCGCCTTGCTCGATGGCGGCCTGGGCGGTAAGGGCCACTTGCGCGGCGCTGTAGGCAGCCTGCCAGGTGCCGGCGGTGATCGGTGCGCCGGCATCGAAGCTGTAGTAGCCCAGTTCGCCGTGCAGGCCGGTTGGCTTGACCTGGCGCAAGGTGCGCGCAGGCCAGGTGAAGGGCAGCAGGTCGCCGTCGTGGCCGAGTGCGGCCCAGCGGGCCCAGGCGCCCTGGAAGAAGTCCAGGTAGTCGGCGCTGTGGATGCGCTGCAGCGGTGCGCGGCCGAAGTCGGTCGGGCCACGGACTTCGCCGAGGTTGCGCTTTTTCACTTGTTCCAGGACGTGGTCGGCGCGCGAGGGCATTTCGAAGCAAGGCATCAGCTTGCCGTCGATCAGCTCGCAGCGGCCATGGTGCAGGCGGTGATCATCGGAATAGATCGTCAGCATTTGTTGTTCTCCGGGGGGACTGGCGTGGGCCCATTTTCACGGGCGGACTAAAGGTGGAGAACGACGCAAACGGCCAAAAGGGGATCGATATGGCCAAGTCATCCTGTGCCGGCCCTTTCGCGGGGCAAGCCCGCTCCTACAAAGGATGGCGGCGCGCCTACGTGCAATGTTCCCTGCACGACAGCGCAGCCGATCGTGTCCCAGGAAGTGTGTAGGCCTTGCACAGGTCAACCGCGAAAATGGCTGGGCGCCACGCCGCTCCAGCGCTGGAAGGCATGGCGAAAGCTCGCTGTCTCACTGAACCCCAGCGTCTCGGCAATCCGGTAGATCGGCATCTGCTCATCGGCCAGCAACTGCTTGGCCCGCTCGAAGCGCAGTTCATCCAGCAGCTGTTGGTAACTGCTGCCAAGCGCCTGCAGGTGCCGGCGTAGGGTGCGTGATGAGCAGTTCATCTGCCGCGCCAACCCTTCCAGCCCTGGCGCTGCATCCAGTTGCTGCAGCAATAACTGGCGAATGCGCCCAAGCCAGGCCTGGCGCCCGGTGAATTCCAGGTTCAGCCGGCGGCAACGTTCGCTCATGGCCTTGTGGGTAATCGGGTCGGCCAGTGGCAGCGGCATATCGAGCCAGCGGCGTTCGAAGGCGAAGGCATTGTCTTCGGCCTCGAAGCCCAGGGGGCACTGGAATGCACGGGTATAGCGCGCGTGGTAGCCGGGGCGGGCATGTTCGAAGCGCGCACCGAGCAGCGGCAGCGGGCGGCCGAGCAGGTCGTCGCAGATCACTTTCAGCGACACCAGGCAGAATTCGGCATTGAAGGCGGCAAGCTCCGGGCTGTCATGGTAGTCGCTGGCGCTGAACCATACGCGCTGCCCATCGTCGACCAGGCGCAGCTTGAAAACTGTTCCCAGCAGTGCCGGATACTGCAGCGCCAGGCGCAGGGCGTCACCCAAAGTGGCACTGGAAAGCAGGGCGTAACCAAGCATGCCGTAGCAAGACACGTGCATGCGCTGGCCCAGTTCCAGGCCGATGTCCTCGCGCCGGGCCACGGCATTGGCGCACACCTGCAGCTCTTGCTGGGTGGTGATGCGTGCGTCGCTATGGCCCAGGTCGGCCGGGCCTATGCCGCTGCCGGCAAGCAGCGCCGACGCTTCGCAACCTTCTTCGTGGAACAGGTTGAGAATCAGCGAAACCGCGTTGAGTGTGGTCAGGTGACTGTGCAGCATGCTGGTTGATCCCGTCGGGCTGGGAGCCATTATGGAGCAAGTTGTGTGCCGACCACCGCATTTCCCCGCCCGCGGCGCCACGTTCCATCAGGCAAAAAAAAGGCCCGGAGCGTGCGCTCGGGCCTTTGAAAGGTTGAGAGGTGTCTAGTCCCTCGACCTGGTGAGACAGTGTGCGGCGGCTCGTTACGCTTTCAGCGGAACCAGGCGCGGGGCGATCATGTTTTCCGGACGCAGGATGTCGTCGAGCATCGCGTCGTCCAGCAGCTTCTCTTCACGTACCAGTTCCAGTACGCCACGGCCGGTTTCCAGGGCAACGCGGGCGATACGGGTGGCGTTTTCGTAGCCGATGTACGGGTTCAGGGCGGTGACCAGGCCGATCGAGTGCTCGACCAGCTCACGGCAGCGCTGCTCGTTGGCGGTGATGCCGACGATGCAGTGCTCGCGCAGCATGTCCATGGCGCGCTGGAGCAGGCGGATCGAGTCGAAGATCTTGTAGGCGATCAGCGGCTCCATCACGTTCAGCTGCAGCTGACCACCTTCGGCGGCGACGGTCAGGGCCAGGTCGTTGCCCATGATGGCGAAGGCCACCTGGTTGACGGCTTCCGGGATAACCGGGTTGACCTTGCCTGGCATGATCGAGCTGCCTGGCTGACGCGCTGGCAGGTTGATTTCGTTGATGCCGGTGCGTGGGCCGCTGGACAGCAGGCGCAGGTCGTTGCAGATCTTCGACAGCTTGACCGCGGTGCGCTTGAGCATGCCGGAGAACAGCACGAAGGCGCCCATGTCGGAGGTGGCTTCGATCAGGTCGGCAGCCGGTACCAGTGGCTGGCCGCTGATGGTGGCCAGGCGCTGTACGGCCAGGGCCTGGTAGCCCGGGTCGGCGTTGATGCCGGTACCGATGGCAGTGCCGCCCAGGTTGATTTCGGTCAGCAGTTCCGGGGCCAGCGAGCGCAGGCGCTGCAGGTCTTCGGTCATGGTGGTGGCGAAGGCGCGGAATTCCTGGCCCAGGGTCATCGGCACGGCGTCCTGCAGCTGGGTACGGCCCATCTTCAGTACGTGGTCGAATTCCTTGCCTTTGGCTGCGAAGGCCTGGATCAGGCTGTCGAGGCTGGCCAACAGGGCGTCGTGGCCCAGCAGCAGGCCCAGGCGAATGGCGGTTGGGTAGGCGTCGTTGGTCGACTGCGCCATGTTCACGTCGTTGTTCGGGTGCAGGTACTGGTACTCACCCTTCTGGTGGCCCATGGCCTCCAGCGCGACGTTGGCGATGACTTCGTTCGCGTTCATGTTGGTGGAAGTACCGGCACCACCTTGGATCATGTCCACCACGAACTGCTCGTGGTAATCGCCTTTGATCAGGCGGGCGCAGGCTGCACTGATGGCAGCGTGCTTGGCATCGCTCAGGTGTCCCAGCTCACGGTTGGCGTCGGCAGCGGCCTGCTTGACCATGGCCAGGGCCACGACCAGCTTCGGGTAGTGCGACAGCGGAACACCGGAGAGGTGGAAGTTGTTGGCAGCGCGCAGGGTCTGGATGCCGTAGTAGGCATCTGCAGGAACTTCAAGGGTACCCAACAAATCTTTTTCGACGCGGAACGATGCAGCGGAGGACATGATGTATATCATCTCGATTTTGACCCGGCACATGCCGGAATGGCGCTAATCCTAGGCTCGAAGCAGATTTTGCGGCCAATGCTGTTGCACGCTAACCTATGCACAAACGGCATAGTGTTTCATGTGACGCCAATTGACATTCGAGCGTGTTCCATTTTGGTGCACGCCGGGAGATCTGCTTCATGAACCTTGAAAGCAAGTGGCTGGAGGACTTCAGCGCCCTGGCCTCCACCCGCAGTTTTTCCCAGGCGGCGGAGCGGCGTTTCGTCACCCAGCCGGCCTTCAGCCGGCGTATTCGCAGCCTGGAAGCGGCGCTGGGCCTGACCTTGGTGAACCGTTCCCGCACGCCCATCGAACTGACCGAGGCTGGCCAGCTGTTTCTCGTCACCGCGCGGACCGTTGTCGACCAGTTGAGCGAAGTTCTTCGCCACTTACATCATCTTGAAGGCGGGCAGGGCGAGGTGGTTCAGGTCGCGGCTGCACACTCCCTGGCCTCGGGCTTTTTCCCACGCTGGGTCGCGCAATTGCGCAACGATGGCCTGAACATCGCCACCCGCCTGGTTGCGACTAACGTCGGAGACGCGGTGCATGCCTTGAGGGAGGGCGGCTGCGACCTGATGCTGGCCTTCTATGACCCCGACGCCGCCTTGCAGATGGATGCCGAGATCTTCCCGTCGCTGCACATGGGCAACACCGAAATGCTTCCGGTGTGTGCGGTGGATGCCGACGGCAAGCCGTTGTTCGACCTTGAAGGCGACGCCAGCGTGCCCCTGCTGGCCTACAGCGCCGGTGCCTTCCTTGGGCGTTCGGTCAACCTGCTGCTGCGCCAGCGCAACCTGCGCTATACCACGGTGTATGAAACGGCCATGGCCGACAGCCTCAAGAGCATGGCACTGGAGGGCATGGGCATCGCCTGGGTGCCGCGGTTGTCCATGCGCGGCGAGCTGGAGCGTGGCGAGCTGGCCATCTGCGGCAGCAGCCAGTGGCATGTACCGCTGGAAATTCGCCTGTACCGTTGCGCCCTGGTGCGCAAGGCCAACGTGCGGCTGTTGTGGCGCAAGCTCGAAGGCGCCGTGACGGTTGACCCGAAAGTCAGCCAAAGCCCCGAAAAATAAGGGCGACAGTTGGTCGCCGGGGGTGCCAGCAAGGCCTTGGGTTACGGTATACTGCGCGGCCTTTCGACCGGATGCGTCCGGTTCTGATCAGCAAACAAGCCACGCCGGTCGTCCCGCGTGGCTTGTTGTTTTTTGACGCGCCCAAGGGCGCACAAGCGAAGAGGCTCGACGATGAGTGCACTGGTTGGCGTGATCATGGGCTCCAAGTCCGATTGGTCCACCCTTAGCCACACCGCCGATATGCTGGAAAAACTCGGCATTCCCTACGAAGTGAAGGTGGTTTCCGCCCACCGCACCCCGGATCTGCTGTTCCAGTATGCCGAGGAGGCCGAGGGCCGTGGCATCGAGGTGATCATCGCCGGTGCCGGTGGCGCTGCCCACCTGCCAGGCATGTGCGCCGCCAAGACCCACCTGCCGGTGCTCGGCGTGCCAGTGCAGTCGTCGATGCTGTCGGGTGTCGACTCGCTGCTGTCGATCGTGCAGATGCCTGCCGGCGTGCCGGTTGCCACCCTGGCCATCGGCCGTGCGGGCGCGGTCAACGCTGCGTTGCTGTCGGCCAGCATCCTCGGTGCCAAGCATCCGCAGTTCCACGCGGCGCTCAAGCAGTTCCGCACCGAGCAGACCGACACCGTGCTGGACAATCCAGACCCGCGCCAGGCTTGAGGCTGAACCCATGAAGATCGGTGTAATCGGTGGCGGCCAGCTGGGCCGCATGCTGGCCCTGGCGGGCACTCCGCTGGGCATGAACTTCGCTTTCCTCGACCCTGCGCCGGACGCCTGCGCCGCCCCCCTGGGCGAGCACCTGCGTGCCGATTACGGCGACCAGGACCACCTGCGCCAGCTGGCCGACGAAGTCGACCTGGTGACCTTCGAGTTCGAAAGCGTCCCGGCCGAAACCGTGGCCTTCCTCTCGCAGTTCGTGCCGGTGTACCCAAGCGCCGAGGCGCTGCGCATCGCCCGTGACCGCCTGTTCGAAAAAAGCATGTTCCGCGACCTGGGCATTCCGACCCCGGCCTTCGCCGACATCCTTTCCCAGGCCGACCTGGACGCCGCGGTGGCCAGCATCGGCCTGCCGGCCGTGCTTAAAACCCGCACCCTGGGTTATGACGGCAAGGGCCAGAAGGTGCTGCGCACGGCCGAGGACGTGGTCGGCACCTTCGCCGAGCTGGGCAGCGTGCCGTGCCTGCTGGAAGGCTTCGTACCGTTCACCGGTGAAGTGTCGCTGGTGGCGGTGCGCGCCCGCGATGGCGAAACCCGCTTCTACCCGCTGGTGCACAACACCCACGAAAGCGGCATTCTCAAGCTGTCGGTGGCCAGCCAGGCGCACCCGCTGCAAGGCCTGGCCGAAGACTACGTTGGCCGCGTGCTCAAGCAGCTGGACTACGTTGGCGTCATGGCCTTCGAGTTCTTCGAGGTGGACGGTGGCCTGAAGGCCAACGAAATCGCCCCGCGCGTGCACAACTCCGGGCACTGGACCATCGAAGGCGCCGAGTGCAGCCAGTTCGAGAACCACCTGCGCGCCGTGGCTGGCCTGCCGCTGGGTTCGACCGCCAAGGTCGGTGAAAGCGCCATGCTCAACTTCATCGGCGAAGTGCCGGCGGTGGCCAAGGTCGTGGCCATCGATGACTGCCACCTGCACCACTACGGCAAGGCCTTCAAGGTTGGGCGCAAGGTTGGCCACGCCACCGTGCGCTGCCAGGACATGGCCACGCTGAAGGCCAAGATCGCCGAAGTAGAGGCGTTGATCAGCAACTGATCGAACTTCTGCCGGGGCTTGGCCCTCTGAAATGGCAACATGCCAAAGCGCTGTCTAGGCTTTGGCATGTTCCATCTTCATTTCAGAGGGGCTGCCATGGGCATCATTGGAACCATCTTCATCGGCCTTATCGTCGGCCTGCTGGCCCGCTTCCTGAAGCCGGGCGACGACAGCATGGGCTGGATCATGACCATCCTGCTGGGTATTGCCGGTTCCCTGCTCGCCACCTATGGCGGCCAGGCCCTGGGTATCTACCAGGCCGGGCAGGCCGCGGGCTTCATCGGTGCAGTGGTGGGTGCGATCATCATCCTGGTGATCTACGGATTCATCAAGAAACGCTGAATACTGGTTAGAATGCCCGGCAATTCATCCCGAGTTGCCGAGCCTTCTCATGCGTGCCTTGTTCCTGCTTCCCTTGCTTCTGGCCAGTACCCTGGCCCATGCCGAATTGCCTGAAACCGACTGGCTGGAGCTGATGCCCAAGTCGGACCAGAAGGCCCTCGAAGCGATGCCCGAAATCGACCACAACTCGCCGGAAGCCAATGGCACCTTCACCGCCAAGGGCGGCCTGAAGCAGAGCAAGGGCCTGCCGGCGGTGATGTACTCGACCAAGACCGTGGCGGCCATGAACGGCAAGGACATTCGCCTGGGCGGCTACCCGGTGCCGCTGGAAAGCGATGCCAAGGGCAACAGCACGCTGTTCTTCCTGGTGCCGTACCCAGGCGCGTGCATCCACGTGCCGCCACCGCCGCCGAACCAGTTGGTGCTGGTGCGCTACCCCAAGGGGCTGAAAATCGACGACATCTACACGCCGCTGTGGGTGACCGGCAAGCTCAAAGTGGAGAAGGTCAGCAATGACCTGGCCGATGCGGCGTATGCGCTGGATGCGGCGAAGGTGAGGGTGGTGGAAGACGCCGACCTCTGATCGCCTGTGCCGGCCCTTTCGCGGGCAAGCCCGCTCTTGTAGGAGCGGGCTTGCCCCGCGAAGGGGCCGGGCCTGCAAAAGCAGGCCTCAAACCGCAGCGCTACCGATCCGCACCTGCAACGCCCAGCTTGCCCCAGGCTCAAGCTCCACCACATCGCCCCACACATTCGCCGTCTCGATGCACAGCATCCGCTGCCAGCCATCGTCGGCCATGTCCGCCAGCTCCTGGGCCCGTTCGGTCCAGGGGTTCCAGATCACCGCCGAACGCGAGCCGCTGCTGGTCAGGGTGATGCGCCGCGCCCATTTCGGGTCGACGATGCTCAAGGTGCTCGGGGTATCGAGGTAGATGCGGTCGGTTTCCCCGGCAAATTCCAGCGCGCCTGTCTGCTGGCGCTGCTCCCAGTCGGCCAGGGTTTCGATGTAGTGCAGCCCCTCGACGCCTTCCACCCGCGCCTGGCGTACATCGCTGACGGCAAAGTAGCTGTGCAAGGCCTGGCTGATGGTCACCGGGCTGTTGCCCAGGTTGCGGCTGGTCAAGGCCACGCTCAGCTCATCACCCAGCACCACCTGCAGCGTCAGCTCGACATCATGCGGCCAGCCAGGCAGGTTGCCCCGGGCCTCGGGCAGGGTGAACAGGATGTGCAAGTCTGCCCCCTGTTCCTCGACGGCCAGCAACTGCCAGTCACGGGTGCGCGCCAGGCCGTGGGCAGGTGCCTGCTCGCCCTGGTACATGGCCTGCACCGAGGCGGGGTTGCGCTGCAGGTTGCCGAACCACGGCCAGCACACCGGGACCCCGGCACGCACCGACTTGCCCTGGCGGAAGATGGCCTGGTCACTCAGCCACAGCAGCGGTGGCTCGCCAACACGCTGGTAGCTGAGAATCTGTGCGCCTTGCTGGGCAATCAGTAGTTCGGCGCGCTCGCTGCTGATGCGCCAGCAGTTGAGTTCGCCATGTTGCTCGGATTCGACCTTGAAATTAGCCATTGCGCTCGTCTCATTGAATGCCTGTGGGCCCTTGGACCCGGTGACGTGCAATGAGTTTACCGCCCGCAGGGCTCAGCGACGAGGCACCGAGCGGGTACGGCCGCTGCCGTCGATGGCGACGAACACGAACGTTGCCTCGGTGACCTTGCGCCATTCGCTGGACAGCGGGTCATCGCTCCACACTTCGACCATCATGCGGATCGAGCTGCGGCCGATTTCCAGGGTCTGGGTGTAGAACGACAGTTGCGCGCCTACCGCCACCGGCACCAGGAACGCCATGCGGTCGATGGACACCGTGGCCACCCGGCCACCGGCGACGCGGCTGGCCATGGCAGTGCCTGCCAGGTCCATCTGGGCCACCAGCCAGCCGCCGAAGATATCGCCGAAACCGTTGGTTTCGCGCGGCAGCGCGGTGATCTGCAAGGCCAGGTCGCCTTGCGGGATAGGATCTTCTTGTTCGAGCTCGATCATGCGAGGGGGCCTCTGACCCGTGACGCTTTCGTTGGTGTGGCGCAAGGCCGAGAAAACGATTCAGCTGACACCATACTACGCTGATTACGTTTTCACTGGTCGGCCATAGGGAAACTCTGCGAAACCGTCTGACATCACGACCGGCGTTTTTGCACAACTTCCCTTGTTAATAGCAGCCTTTTCCTACGAAAGACCAGTATATATAGCCAATCGCTCAGCGACGACCGTGCAGTCATGAATATCTGTTGGGTTTTTGTATCGCTTTCAGCGCGGCTCGGCTATTTGCTATCTTCGCTGCTCTTTCCAATCCAGAAGCCGCGTACCAAGCGGCCTGCATGCCTACAAGAGAACGACGAGCGATGACCTCCGTGCCGAGCAGTATCGAGCAGCCCTCGCGGCCGCTGACCCGCAGTGACTACAAGACCCTCTCACTGTCCGCCCTGGGCGGCGCGCTGGAATTCTACGACTTCATCATCTTCGTGTTCTTCGCCACGGTAGTCGGCAAGTTGTTCTTCCCCGCCGACATGCCCGAATGGCTGCGCTTGATGCAAACCTTCGGCATCTTCGCCGCCGGTTACCTGGCGCGCCCACTGGGCGGCATCGTCATGGCGCACTTCGGCGACCTGCTTGGGCGCAAGAAGATGTTCACCTTGAGCATCTTCATGATGGCCTTGCCAACCCTGGTCATGGGCCTGTTGCCCACCTATGCGCAAATTGGCCTGTGGGCGCCGATCCTGCTGCTGCTGATGCGGGTGATCCAGGGCGCGGCCATTGGTGGCGAGGTGCCCGGTGCCTGGGTGTTCGTTTCCGAGCACGTGCCGGCGCGCAACACCGGCTACGCCTGCGGCACCCTCACTGCCGGCCTGACGGCGGGCATTCTCCTGGGCTCGCTGGTGGCCACGCTGATCAACAGCGTCTACAGCGCCGAGGAAGTGGCCGACTATGCCTGGCGCATTCCGTTCCTGCTGGGCGGCGTGTTCGGCCTATTCTCGGTGTACCTGCGCCGCTGGCTGCACGAAACCCCGGTGTTTGCCGAAATGCAGGAGCGCAAGGCCCTGGCTGAGGAGCTGCCGCTGCGTGCGGTGCTGCGTGACCACCGTGGCCCGATCATCCTGTCGATGCTGCTGACCTGGTTGCTGTCGGCGGGCATCGTGGTGGTGATCCTGATGACCCCGGCGCTGCTGCAGAGCATCTACCACGTCAGCCCCACCGATTCGCTCAAGGCCAACAGCCTGGCCATCGTGTTGCTGAGCCTGGGCTGCATCGGCGCGGGCGGCCTGGCCGACCGGTTCGGCGCAGGCCGGGTGTTCGTGATTGGCAGCCTGCTGCTGCTGGTGACTTCGTGGGCGTTCTACCACAGCCTGCCCACCCGGCCAGAGCTGCTGTTCCCGCTGTACGCGGTGACCGGCCTGTGCGTGGGTGTGATCGGCGCGGTGCCCTACGTGATGGTCAAGGCGTTCCCGGCGGCGGTGCGTTTCAGTGGCCTGTCGTTCTCCTACAACGTGGCCTACGCCATTTTCGGTGGCCTGACGCCGATGGTGGTGACCGCGCTGCTGAAGGTCAGCCCGATGGCCCCGGCTTATTATGTGGCCGGGCTGTGCGCCGTGGGCTTCTGCGTTGGCCTTTACCTGCTTGCCAAGAAGCGCTGATTTGCGACTGTAGAACGCTGTGGGGCCGCTGCGCGGCCCACCGCGACATGCTGTCGCTCCTACATCGACCGCGTCTTAATTCGCCCTGGGTAGGAGCGACAGCATGTCGCGATGGGGTGCGGAAGCAGCCCCGACGCCCCCCACACCTGCGCTGTATTGGCGCTGTTGGAAATGATGGCCTTTCATCCATTTGTCATAATCAAGTCATATCGTGTTCATGCGGCCTGCCGATACTTGGGCCCGTTCCATCCAACACCCCAATATTCCTGCTAGGAGCAAGGCATGAAACTGAAGCGTTTGATGGCGGCCCTCACGTTCGCCGCCGCTGGCGTTGCAGCCGCCAACGCGGTAGCCGCCGTCGATCCGTCGATCCCGACCTACACCAAGACCACCGGTGTATCGGGCAACCTCTCCAGCGTCGGTTCCGACACCCTCGCGAACCTGATGACTCTGTGGGCCGAGGCCTACAAGAAGGAATATCCAAACGTAAACATCCAGATCCAGGCCGCTGGCTCGTCGACCGCGCCACCCGCCCTGACCGAAGGCACCGCCAACCTCGGCCCGATGAGCCGCAAGATGAAGGACGTCGAGCTGCAGGCGTTCGAGCAGAAGTACGGCTACAAGCCAACTGCAATCCCGGTTGCCGTCGACGCCCTGGCCGTGTTCGTGCACAAGGACAACCCGATCAAGGGCCTGACCATGGCTCAGGTCGACGCGATCTTCTCCTCCACCCGCCTGTGCGGTGGCAAGGCCGAAGCCAAGACCTGGGGCGACGTCGGTGTGACCGGCGACCTGGCCAACAAGCCAATCCAGCTGTTCGGCCGCAACTCGGTATCGGGCACCTACGGCTACTTCAAGGAAGAAGCCCTGTGCAAAGGCGACTTCAAGCCTAACGTCAACGAACAACCTGGCTCGGCTTCGGTCGTGCAGTCGATCAGCTCCTCGCTGAACGGCATCGGCTACTCGGGCATCGGCTACAAGACCGCCAGTGTGAAAACCGTTGCCCTGGCCAAGAAGGAAGGCGGCGAGTACATCGAGGACAACGAAGCCAACGCCCTGAACGGCTCGTACCCGCTGTCGCGCTTCCTGTACGTTTACGTCAACAAGGCGCCGAACAAGCCTCTGGCCCCGCTGGAAGCCGAGTTCGTCAAGCTGGTACTGTCGCAGGCTGGCCAGCAGGTCGTGGTGAAGGATGGCTACATCCCGCTGCCGGCCAAAGTGGTCGACAAGACCCTGGCTGACCTGGGCCTGTCCCACAGCGACAACGTTGCAAAGAAGTAAGTAACTGAGAAGCGGCCGGCGGCAAACGCCGGCCCCTTCCACGCTTTCCCCAGTCCGAAGCCAGGGTTCCTGTGCGGCGGGCTTTGTCGCGTCAACACATTGTCATGTTTTTGTCATACGGGACCGCTAGGGTGTGCGCATGAATGATCTGGCCAATTCCACAATGACCCCAAATTCTCCACCCGTGCGGATTGACTTCAATACGCCCGAGCTGCAACGCAAGCGCCGCATGCGCGCCCTCAAGGACCGCCTGACCCGCTGGTACGTGCTGGTGGGCGGGCTTGCCGTTCTGGCCGCCATCACCCTGATCTTCTTCTACCTGGCCTACGTGGTGCTGCCCCTGTTCCAGGGCGCCGAGCTGACCCGCAAGCCGGCCCTGGCGCCTGCCTGGCTGCAGCAGGACGCTGGCAAGCCACTGATGATCGCCCTGGAAGAGCAGAACCTGGTGGGTATGCGGGTTTCCGACAAGGGCCAGGCGCTGTTCTTCGATACCAAGACCGGTAACGAGATCAAGCGCGTCGACCTGCCATTGCCGGCAGGCACCCAGGTCAGCTCCATCGGCAGCGACCAGCCGGGCAGCCCGCTGGTGGTGCTGGGCTTGTCCAATGGCCAGGCGCTGGTGTTCCACCACACCTACAAGATCACCTACCCGGACAACAAGAAAACCATCACGGCCGGCATCGACTACCCCTATGGCCAGGCACCGTTCGTGCTCGACGACCAGGGCCGGGCGCTGGAACATGTCAGCGTCAACGTCAACGGCGACACCCTGGTGGTGGCCGGCTCCACCGGCGCGCACCTGCAGGTGCTGGCGCTGACCCGCACGGAAAACATGATGACCGAAGAGGTCACCACCGAGCAGAACCGTATCGAGCTGCCGCAGATGACCGAGGCGGTGAAGAACATCTTCATCGACCCACGCCAGCAGTGGCTGTACGTGATCAACGGCCGGGCCACCGCCGACGTGTTCAGCCTGCGTGAGAAAAGCCTCAACGGCCGCTATAAGCTGGCTGAAAGCGCCGACACCGAAATCACCGCCAGCACCCAGCTGGTCGGCGGCATTTCGCTGATCATCGGTGACTCCAAGGGCGGCCTGGCCCAATGGTTCATGGCCCGCGACCCGGATGGCGAACAGCGCTTCAAGCAGATCCGCACCTTCCAGATGGGCAAGGCGCCCATCGCCCAGATCGATGCCGAGGAGCGCCGCAAGGGCTTCATCGCCCTGGACACCGAAGGCAAGCTTGGCGTGTTCCACAGCACCGCGCACCGCACGCTGCTGGTGGAGCCGGCCGCCGAGGGCGCCGGCATCCTGGCC
This sequence comes from Pantoea sp. Ap-967, assembly GCF_011752565.1. Taxonomy (GTDB): domain Bacteria; phylum Pseudomonadota; class Gammaproteobacteria; order Pseudomonadales; family Pseudomonadaceae; genus Aquipseudomonas. The sequence continues at coordinate 115,992 of NZ_VWXK01000018.1, read as the reverse complement.
CTGTCGCCACGGGCCAACCGCATCATCATCGAGGAAGGCGGCAAGCTGCAGCCGCTGAGCCTGCGCAACCCGCACCCGGAAATTTCCTTCAGTGCGCTGTGGAGCAAGGTCTGGTACGAGAACTACGACGAGCCCAAGTACGTCTGGCAGTCGACGGCCTCGAACACCGACTTCGAGCCTAAGCTGAGCCTGTCGCCGCTGACCTTCGGCACCCTCAAGGCCGCGTTCTACGCGATGATCCTGGCGGCGCCGCTGGCCATTGCCGCGGCCATCTATACCGCCTATTTCATGGCCCCGGGCATGCGCCGCAAGGTCAAGCCAGTGATCGAGCTGATGGAAGCGATGCCGACGGTGATCCTCGGCTTCTTCGCCGGCCTGTTCCTTGCGCCGTACCTGGAAGGCCACCTGCCGGGTGTGTTCAGCCTGTTCCTGCTGATGCCGTTCGGCATCCTGCTGGCCGGCTTCACCTGGAGCCGCCTGCCGGAGTCGATTCGCCTGCGGGTGCCGGATGGCTGGGAGGCGGCGATCCTGATCCCGGTGATCCTGTTCACCGGCTGGTTCGCCCTGACCCTGAGCCCGCACCTGGAAAGCTGGTTCTTCGGCGGTGACATGCGCCTGTGGATCACCAACGACCTGGGCATCACCTATGACCAGCGCAACGCCCTGGTGGTGGGCATCGCCATGGGCTTTGCGGTCATCCCGAACATCTACTCGATTGCCGAAGACGCCGTGTTCAGCGTGCCGCGCAGCCTGACCCTGGGCTCCCTGGCCCTGGGCGCGACGCCGTGGCAAACCCTGACCCGCGTGGTCATCCTCACCGCCAGCCCGGGCATCTTCTCGGCGCTGATGATCGGCCTGGGCCGTGCGGTGGGTGAAACCATGATCGTGCTCATGGCCACCGGCAACACCCCGGTGATGGAGATGAACCTGTTCGAAGGCATGCGCACCCTGGCCGCCAACGTGGCGGTCGAGATGCCCGAGTCGGAAGTCGGCGGCAGCCACTACCGCGTGCTGTTCCTCGCTGCCCTGGTGCTGCTGGTGTTCACCTTCATCATGAACACCTTGGCCGAGCTGATTCGCCAGCGCCTGCGCAAGAAATACTCGTCGCTTTGATAGAAAGGTAGCGATCCGTGAAAAAGGATTCCCTCAAAGGCTGGTTCAAGAGCGGCGCCCCTGGTGTCTGGATCAGCGGTGGCGCAGTGGCCATGGCGGTGATCATGACCGTTGGCCTGCTGGCGGTGATCGCCGTGCGCGGCCTGGGCCACTTCTGGCCGGCCGACCTGGTGCAGGCCACCTACAAGGTGCCGGGCCAGGCCGACCACGTCGTCATCGGCGAAGTGGTGCAGAAAGAACAAGTGCCGCGTGCCCGCCTCAAGGGCGCTGGCCTGCCGGTCCCGGACCAGGGCCCGGAGTTCATGACCCGTGAGCTGGTCAAGGTGGGTAACCGCGACCTCAACGGCAACGACTTCACCTGGGTGGTCGGCGACTGGCTGGTGGACGAGCAGCGCCCGGCTGACCTGATGGCGCTGGAGCGCCGTGAGTGGGGCAACTTCTATGGCTACCTGGTCAGCGTCAAGGAAGAAGGGCGCGTCGTGGCCCAGGGCCCGGCGGCGTGGAACGAGCTGCAGGCTCGCCTCAAGCGCGCCAGCCAGCTCAACAGCGAGCTGCAGCAACTTGAGAAGAAAGACATCGGCGCCATCAACCACGGCCTTGAGCGCCTGCGCCTGCAGGGCCGTAAGCTGGAGCTGCACGGCCAGCTGGACGCCGCCGCCCAGGCCGACATGGATGCCGAGCGCGCCGAGCTCAACAGCCGCTACAAGGCCATCGAGGAGCGCCTGAGCGGCTTGCACCAGGCCTTCGCCCGCGACAGCCTGGTGGCCCGCGATGGCAATGGCCGGGAAGTTGAAATCAACCTGAGCAAGGTGGTGCACGCCATCCAGCCCAACGGCATGTCGCTGCTGACCAAGCTGGGCACCTACTTCGCCAAGGTGTGGGAATTCCTCAGCGACGACCCGCGTGAAGCCAACACCGAGGGCGGGATCTTCCCGGCCATCTTCGGCACCGTGATGATGACTCTGATCATGGCCGTGATCGTCACCCCGTTCGGTGTGCTGGCGGCCGTTTACCTGCGTGAGTACGCCCGCCAAGGCCCGGTCACCCGCCTGATCCGCATTGCCGTGAACAACCTGGCCGGTGTGCCGGCAATCGTTTACGGCGTGTTCGGCCTGGGCTTCTTCGTCTACGTGCTGGGCGGCTCGATCGACCGGCTGTTCTTCCCCGAGGCGCTGCCGGCACCGACCCTGGGTACACCGGGCCTGCTGTGGGCCTCGTTGACCCTGGCGCTGCTGGCCGTGCCGGTGGTGATCGTGGCCACCGAGGAAGGCCTGGCGCGCATTCCGCGTACCGTGCGCGAAGGCTCCCTGGCCCTGGGCGCGACCAAGGCCGAAACCCTGTGGAAGATCGTGCTGCCGATGGCCAGCCCGGCGATGATGACCGGCATGATCCTGGCCGTGGCCCGCGCCGCCGGCGAAGTGGCGCCGCTGATGCTGGTGGGTGTGGTGAAGCTGGCACCGTCGCTGCCGCTGGACGGAAACTACCCGTACCTGCACCTGGACCAGAAGATCATGCACCTGGGCTTCCACATCTACGACGTCGGCTTCCAGAGCCCGAACGTCGAGGCCGCACGGCCGCTGGTGTACGCCACCGCGCTGCTGCTGGTGCTGGTGATCGCCACGCTCAACCTGTCGGCGGTGTGGATCCGTAACCACCTGCGCGAGAAGTACAAGGCGCTCGACAGCTGAGCCTGATCTGCAAGCGTGCCGCGCCGCCCCCAGCCGGGCCGCGCGGCCCTTTGAAACGAATTGATAGCGTATGGAGTTGACCATGCAGCATGAATCCCACACCCACGGCATCGACATGTCTGCCTTGGGTCGCAGCAAACAGGGCCTGCGCCTGGCCGAAGAAACCGTGGCCATCGAAGTACCGGGCCTGAGCCTGTTCTACGGCGACAAGCAAGCCCTGTTCGATGTGCAGATGAACATCCCCAAGCAGCGCGTGACCGCCTTCATCGGCCCATCCGGCTGCGGCAAGTCGACCCTGCTGCGCACCTTCAACCGCATGAACGACCTGGTTGACGGCTGCCGCGTGGACGGCGCGATCAACCTGTACGGCAACAACATCTACCGCAAGGGCGAGGACGTGGCCGAGCTGCGCCGCCGGGTGGGCATGGTGTTCCAGAAGCCCAACCCGTTCCCCAAGACCATCTACGAGAACGTGGTCTATGGCCTGCGCATCCAGGGCATCAACAAGAAGCGCGTGCTCGACGAAGCCGTGGAGTGGGCGCTCAAGGGCGCGGCGCTGTGGGATGAGGTCAAGGACCGCCTGCACGACTCGGCCCTGGGGCTCTCTGGTGGCCAGCAGCAGCGCCTGGTGATTGCCCGTACCATCGCCGTGGAGCCGGAAGTGCTGCTGCTCGACGAACCCTGCTCGGCGCTCGACCCGATCTCGACGCTGAAGGTCGAAGAGCTGATCTACGAACTGAAATCCAAGTACACCATCGTTATCGTGACCCACAACATGCAGCAGGCAGCCCGCGTTTCGGACTACACCGCGTTCATGTACATGGGCAAACTGGTCGAATTCGGTGATACCGACACACTGTTCACCAACCCGGCGAAGAAGCAGACCGAAGACTACATTACCGGTCGCTACGGTTAAGCGCCGCTCGCGATGGGCGACTGGCCCCTGTGGGAGCGGGTTCAACCGCGAACCGGGCGGCCCGGTGCATGGCACCGGCTTTGCCGGTGTTCGCGGGTGACCCCGGCCCTGCAGGGCCGCGCTAGCAAAGGACAAAACGATGATCAACAAAGAAAGCCTGACGCACCACATTTCCCAGCAGTTCAACGCCGAGCTCGAAGAAGTACGCAGCCACCTGCTGGCCATGGGCGGCCTGGTCGAGAAGCAGGTCAACGACGCGGTCACCGCGCTGATCGAAGCCGACTCGGGCCTGGCCCAGCAAGTGCGTGAGGTTGACGAGCAGATCAACCAGATGGAGCGCAACATCGACGAGGAATGCCTGCGCATTCTCGCCCGTCGCCAGCCGGCGGCGTCCGACCTGCGCCTGATCATCAGCATTTCCAAGTCGGTGATCGACCTGGAGCGCATCGGCGACGAGTCGACCAAGATCGCCCGCCGCGCCATCCAGCTGTGCGAAGAGGGCGAGGCGCCACGTGGTTACGTCGAGGTGCGCCATATCGGCGACCAGGTGCGCAACATGGTGCGCGACGCCCTGGACGCCTTCGCCCGCTTCGACGCCGACCTGGCGCTGGCGGTGGCCCAGTACGACAAGACCATCGACCGCGAATACAAGACGGCCCTGCGTGAGCTGGTCACCTACATGATGGAAGACCCGCGCTCGATCTCGCGGGTGCTCAGCGTGATCTGGGTGCTGCGTTCGCTGGAGCGCATCGGCGACCACGCGCGCAACATCTCGGAGCTGGTGATCTACCTGGTGCGCGGCACCGACGTGCGGCACATGGGCCTCAAGCGCATGAAGGCCGAGGTGGAAGGCACCGCTGGCCTGGCCGAAAGCGCTAATGTTCCGGACGAAGCGGACGATAAATAAGATTGCTCCCGAGCATCGACGCCCGGCCTGTGCCGGGCGTTTTCGTTTGTGGCAGCGCAACCAGCAGGCACCCGCGAACGATGCGAAGAAGTCCCGGCGTGACCCAGTTATTGGCAATTGGCCACCATTGCGCGGTAGGCTAGTCGGGATTCAAGAGGAGTATCGATGAGTAAAGTCAATGTGCTGGTCGTGGATGACGCACCGTTCATCCGTGACCTGGTCAGGAAGTGCCTGCGCAATGCCTTCCCGGGCATGGTCATCGAAGACGCGGTCAACGGCCGCAAGGCCATGGCCATGCTGGCCAAGGAGACCTTCGACCTGGTGCTGTGCGACTGGGAAATGCCCGAGATGTCTGGCCTGGAACTGCTCACCTGGTGCCGCCAGCAGGCGGAAATGAAAGACCTGCAGTTCATCATGGTGACCAGCCGTGGCGACAAGGAAAACGTGATCCAGGCCATCCAGGCCGGGGTTTCCGACTTTGTCGGCAAGCCGTTCACCAACGAGCAGCTGCTGACCAAGGTGAAAAAAGCCCTGGCCAAGATCGGCAAGCTGGACAGCCTGCTGGGCGGCGCCGCGGCGCGGGCCAATTCGGCGTTCGCCAATGACTCGCTGAGCGCCCTGACCGGCGCCAAGCCGGAAGCGGCCAAGATGGCGGCGCCCGCGCCGGCCAAGCCGTTGATCAATGCGCCCACGCCGCAATCGGCAGCCGCCGCCGCAACGGCCGGCCGCGGCCAGGGCCAGTTGCGTTTGTCCAGCGGCACCCAGCCCTGCGTGATCAAGGCCCTGAGCCTCAAGGAAGCGCTGCTGGTGGTGCGCCGCAGCGCGGCGCTGCCCCAGGTACTGGAAGGTGCGGTACTGGACCTGGAACAGGGCGAGAACGCCGAGGTGGCCCGCCTGAACGGCTACCTGCACGCCATTGCGGCACTGGAGCCCAAGCCTGAGAGCGAATGGCTGCAGCTGACCTTCAAGTTCGTCGACCAGGATGCGCAGAAGCTCGACTACCTGTCGCGCCTGATTGCCCGCGGGACCCAGCAGAAGCACTTCACCCCCGGCGCGTAATTGGGGCCCTTTGTAGGGGCGAGCTTGCCCCGCGAACCAGGCGCCGCGGTGGCTGGCACCGGCTTTGCCGGTGTTCGCGGGGCAAGCCCGCTCCTACACAAGGGGGTATTAGCCGACCAACTGTCATATCCCTCTCAAATCTCGCTGCTAGGCTTCGACAGACCGTAACTGTCAAAAAGCCACCATCATGCCAGCCACCGCCCGCCTGCTGTTGTTCGGTGCCTTGCTCTCGGCGTCCGCGTCGAGCCTGGGTATGACCATCTACAAGACCGTCGACGATACCGGCGTGGTTTCCTATTCCGACCGTTACAGCCCAGGGGCGAAAACCTTCGAGTTCCGCGAGCCGATCCTCGATCACATCGATGGCAAGGTGCGGCTGCAGGCGGAAACCTTCCCCGGCGGTGTGCGCTTCATGGTGCGCAATGAGTTGTATGTGCCGATGCAGGTGGTGCTGCGCATCGACAAGCTGGCCAACGCCTTTGGCGGCAATCAACCGCGTAACATTCGTGCTGTGGTCGGGCCCCGGTCAAGCAAGGTGCTCAGTTCGGTGCTGGCGGCGCCGGGCGGCAAGCTGCAGTATGCCACCGACTTCCAGTACGCCATGGGTGACCCCGGCCAGCGTTCGTTGGCTTACCGCTACCCATTTCCGTGGAAGGGCGGGCCTTTTCGTTTGACACAGGGCCCCAATGGCCGTTTCAGTCATTTCGGCCCCAGAAGCCGCTATGCAATGGACATCGCCATGCCCGAGGGAACGCCGATCATCGCTGCCCGTGGCGGCTTGGTGGTCAAGGTGGAGAACAGTCAAAACGGGCGTGGCAATAACCCTGCAGGTAATTTCGTGCGAATTCTGCACCCCGACGGCACCATGGGCGTGTACCTGCACCTGATGCGTGGTTCGGTGGTGGTGCGTGAGGGGCAGCAGGTGGCGTTGGGGCAGGCGCTGGCCAAGTCGGGCAATACCGGCAACAGCACTGGGCCCCACCTGCATTTCGTGATCCAACGCAACGTGGGGCTGGCGCTGGAGTCAATCCCGTTCCAGTTCGATCGGCCGATTGGCGGGTTGCCCGACTTCACCGCCGGCAACCCCTGAGCCACGCGGATGGGCTGCGTAGCAGCCCCCCCACGGTCAATCCAGTTTCAGCACCTTGGCCAGCACGATCTTCGGCCCTTTCATCTTCTTGATGATGATCCGCAGGCCTTCGACCTCCAGCACTTCCTCTTCCTCCGGCACGCGCTTGAGGGTCTCGTAGACCAGCCCGGCCAGGGTTTCCGCCTCGATGTGGTCCAGGTCAACGCCCAGCAGGCGCTCGACCTTGAACAGGGGCGTATCACCGCGTACCAGCAGCTTGCCCGGCTGGTAGGCGAGGATGCCGCGCTCGGTCTTGCGGTGCTCGTCCTGAATGTCGCCCACCAGCACTTCCAGCACGTCTTCCATGGTCAGGTAGCCGATTACCTTGCCGTCGGCTTCCTCCACCAGCACGAAGTGCGCGCCGCCCTTGCGGAACTGCTCCAGCAGTTGCGACAGCGGCATGTGCCGCGATACCCGCTCCAGCGGGCGGGCGAGGTCTTCGAGGTCGACCGTTTCCGGCAGGTGCTCAAGCTCCGCAAGCTCCAGGAGCAGGTCCTTGATGTGCAGCAGGCCGGTGAACGCTTCACGCTCGGCGTCGTACAACGGGTAGCGGCTGAACTTGTGGCGGCGCACCAGCGCAAGGATTTCCTTGAGTGGGGCATGGGCGTCGATGCTGACCATGTCCTCACGCGAGTTGGCCCAGTCGACCACTTCCAGTTCGCCCATTTCCACGGCCGAAGCCAGCACGCGCATGCCTTGGTCGCTGGGGTCCTGGCCACGGCTGGAGTGCAGGATCAGCTTGAGCTCTTCGCGGCTGTAGTGGTGCTCGTGGTGCGGGCCGGGCTCGCCTTGGCCGGCGATGCGCAAAATGGTGTTGGCGCTGGCGTTGAGCAGGTAGATGGCCGGGTACATGGCCCAGTAGAACAGGTACAGCGGTACCGCGGTCCACAGCGACAGCAGCTCGGGCTTGCGGATCGCCCACGACTTGGGCGCCAGCTCGCCAACCACGATGTGCAGGTAGGAGATGACGAAGAAGGCGACGAAGAACGACACCCCCTTGACCAGCTCGGCGCTGTCCACGCCCAGGTACGCCAGCAGCGGTTCGAGCAGGTGGGCGAAGGCCGGCTCACCGACCCAGCCCAGGCCCAGCGAGGCCAGGGTGATACCTAGCTGGCAGGCCGACAGGTAGGCGTCGAGCTGGTTGTGAACCTTGCGCAGGATGTTGCCGCGCCAGCCGTGCTCTTCGGCGATGGATTCCACGCGGGTGGCGCGCAGCTTGACCATGGCGAACTCGGCGGCTACGAAGAAGCCGTTGAGCAGCACCAGCAGGAAGGCGAAGATGATCATGCCGAAATCGGCGAATATCGAGGTGAGGCTGATACCAGGGGAAGGGTCCATGATGGAGTTTTTACGGGGTCCGTCTTAGCTGGGAGAGAAAAAAAGTGCCAGCTCTTGCTGGCACAGGGGATCCAATGTAGCGGCTGGGGCTGCAAAAGCAAAGGGTGCTGGTTTCATTGGGGCCGCTTCGCGGCCCTTTCGCGGCGCACGCACCCCCTTGTAGGAGCGGGCTTGCCCCGCGATGGGCTGCAAGGCAGCCCCAACCTCAGCCCTTGCCACCCGCCAATTGTGCCGGGGCAAAATGACAGGTAAAGGTGCTGCCATGCCCCGGTACGCTGCTGATTTCCAGCTTGCCACGGTGGCGCATCAGCACGTGCTTGACGATCGCCAGGCCCAGCCCGGTGCCGCCGGTGTTCGAGGCGCGGCTGGAATCTACCCGGTAGAAGCGTTCGGTAAGGCGCGGCAGGTGCTTGGCGTCGATGCCGACCCCCGAGTCCTGCACCGACAGGTGCGCGCCCTGTTCGTCGCCCCACCAGCGAATGCGAATGTTGCCCTCGTCCTGGGTGTATTTCACCGCATTGAACACCAGGTTGGAAAAGGCACTGCGCAGTTCCGACTCGCTGCCCTTCAGGCGCAGGCCTGGTGCGGCTTCCAGGCTGATGCGCTGGTTGCGCGGCCCGGACAGTGCCTGGGCGTCGTTCTTGATGGCGGCAAGCAGGGCGTCGACTGCCACCGGCTGGTTGTCCGACGGGTAGTCGGTGGCTTCCAGCTTGGCCAGCAGCAGCAGGTCGTTGAGCAGGGTTTGCATGCGCGAGCCTTGCTGGGTCATCTGCTGCAAGGCCCGGGCCCAACGCGGGTTGACGTCCTCGACGTTGTCCAGCAGGGTTTCCAGGTAGCCGGTGATCACCGTCAGCGGCGTGCGCAGCTCGTGGGACACGTTGGCGACGAAGTCTTTGCGCATCTGTTCGAGCTGGTGAATACGGGTGACATCGCGCACCAGCATCAGGTGCTCGTTGTTGCCGTAGCGGGTGATGTGCAGCTGTACGCGCAGGCGGTCGTTGATCGGCGAGGGGATTTCCAGCGGCTCGACGTAGTTTTCCGCTTCGAAATATTCCTTGAAGCGTGGGTGGCGCACCAGGTTGGTCACCGGTTGGCCGCCATCCTGCGGGGTCTTGAAGCCCAGCAAGGTTTCCGCGGCGCGGTTCCACCACTCCAGGTTGCCGTCGCTGTCGAGCATGATCACCGCGTCGCGCAGGGCGGCGGTGGACTCCTGCACCCGGTCGATCACCGCCTGCAGGCGCCCGCGCACGCGCTGGTCGCGGCGTTGCAGGTGGTAGATGCTGTCGAACACCTCGCCCCACAAGCCGTAGCCATCGGGCGGGGCTTCCTCGGGTTGGTGGTTGCGTAGCCAGTCGTGCAGGCGCAGCAACTGCTTGAGGGTCCAGCCCAGGTACAGCGCCAGGCCGATGGCCAGGCTCCAGCCGTAATACCCGCTGGCCAGGCCACCGATCAGGCAGACGGTGACCAGCAGCAGCAGGTGGCGAATCAGGGTCGCGTGCCAGTTCTGGTTCAATTGACGGTCCTTGTACAACGACGTGCAGCTTGGCGCTTTTCGGCTCGATCAGCTCTTGGTCGAGAAGCGGTAGCCAGTGCCCCGGACGGTTTGTACCAGATTTTCATACGCTTCACCCAGTGCCTTGCGCAGACGACGGATGTGCACGTCGACGGTGCGCTCCTCGACATACACGTTGCCGCCCCATACCTGGTCGAGCAACTGGCCACGGGTGTAGGCGCGCTCCTGGTGGGTCATGAAGAACTGCAGCAGGCGGTATTCGGTAGGGCCCATCTCGGCCGGCTTGCCATCGATGGTCACGCGGTGGCTGATCGGGTCGAGCAGCAGGCCACCGACTTCGATCGGCGCCTCGCTGTCGCTCGGGCCGGTGCGGCGCAGCACGGCCTTCAGGCGCGCCACCAGCTCGCGTGGCGAGAACGGCTTGGTGATGTAGTCGTCGGCGCCCACTTCCAGGCCCTGGATCTTGTTGTCCTCTTCGCCCTTGGCGGTGAGCATGATGATCGGGATGTCCCCGGTCAGCTCGTCGCGCTTGAGGCGGCGCGCCAGTTCGATCCCGGAGGTGCCGGGCAGCATCCAGTCGAGCAGGATCAGGTCGGGCTTGCGGTCGACGATGATGGCGTGGGCTTGCTGGGAATTTTCGGCTTCCAGGCAGTCATAGCCGGCCATTTCCAGGGCAACGGCGATCATCTCGCGAATCGGTGCTTCGTCGTCGACGATCAGAATGTTTCTGCCAACCATGCTCAAAACCTCTCCCAGGATTCGTGTCTTGGCCCGCATTAGATAACGGAATTATTGCAGCTGTGTGACAGGGTGTTGGCCGTTCTGGCGACATTCCGTGACTGGGCTAGGCTACACAAGGCCGCGTAGGCGGCGAACAACACGCATTCCAAGCCCGAATTCAAGGTGAATCCAATGACACGACATACGCTGAGCTGGATGGCCCTATTCGCTGCACTGGCGTTGCCCGGGGTGGCATCCGCCCACCATGCCATGGAGAAGAACGGCATGCTGGTCGACCACAACGGCATGACCCTGTACACCTTCGACAAGGACACCGGCGGCAAGTCCATGTGCAACGGCGACTGCGCCAAGAACTGGCCACCGCTGATGGTCAAGAAGGATGACGAAGCACCCAAGGGCAAGTGGACCCATGTGAAGCGTGACGACGGTTCCATGCAGTGGGCCTACGGTGGCAAACCGCTGTACACCTTCGTCAAGGACAAGAAGGACGGCGACATGACCGGAGACGGCATGAAAGACGTCTGGCACGTGGCCAAGCCTTGATAGAGCTGGGGCCGCTCTGCGGCCCATTCGCGGCTCAAGGCCGCTCCTACAAGGGCCTGCACACACCGGCCGATGTAGGAGCGGCCTTGCGCCGCGAATGGGCTGCAGAGCAGCCCCAGTCTTCAGCGAAGTGCGTAATCCAGCACCACCCCGATAAACACCAGCAACCCCGCCCAATGGTTGTGCAGGAAGGCCTTGAAGCACGACTCACGGTCCAGCTTGCGCGTCGACCAGAATTCCCAGGCAAAGCACGCCGCAGCGCCCAGCAGGCCAAGGTGGAACCAGCCGCCCAGCTCGAAGCGGTTGCCCGCCAGCAGCAGGCAGCCCAGTGACAACAACTGCAAGGTCAGGATGATTGCCCGGTCCGCTTCGCCGAACAGGATCGCGGTCGATTTCACGCCAATCTTCAGGTCGTCGTCGCGGTCGACCATCGCGTAATAGGTGTCATAGCCCACCGTCCACAGCAGGTTGGCGATGTACAGCAGCCAGGCACTGGCCGGCAGTTCGCCACCGGCGGCGGTGAAGGCCATGGGAATGCCCCAGGAATACGCGGCGCCCAGCACCACTTGCGGGTAGTAGGTGTAGCGCTTCATGAACGGGTAGCAGAACGCCAGGGCTACCGCGCCGAACGACAGCCACACGGTGCGGCTGTTGGTGCACAGCACCAGCAGGAAACTCACCCCGACCAGGATCGCGAACAGTGCCAGGGCTTCACGTGACTTCACCCGGCCACTGGCCAGCGGCCGGTCGGCGGTGCGTTTGACATGGCCATCGACCTTGCGGTCGGCGAAGTCGTTGATGCAGCAACCGGCGGCGCGCATCAGCACCACGCCCAGGCCGAAGATCAGCACGTTGGCCAGGGTGGGAGCACCTTGCCCGGCAATCCACACCGCCGCCAGGGTTGGCCACAGCAGCAGGTAGATGCCGATGGGGCGGTCCATGCGGCTGAGCTGGACGAAGTCCCAGGCGCGCGGGTGCAGGCGGTTCAACGACTTGAGCAGTTGCAGGTACATCAGCGGTTCTCCTCCTTGGCCGCCTGCCACAGTGTAGGCAGAAACACCTCCGCCACCAGCAAGTCGAGGCCGCCACGCTCGAAACGCGAGCGCCGCCCCCACAGGCCGGCATGGGCAGCTGCGGCCGGCAGCCAGCCCTGTGGATAACGGCACACCTCGATCGGGTGGCGAATGAAGGCCTGGTCGCAGAACAGCAGTTCGCCCAGCGAGCGGCTGCCCAGGTGTTCCAGGTCCAACCCGCCGCGCTCCAGGGCGCTGCGGCTGGCGACGCTACGGGCGAACACCCATGGCTGGCCATGGCCGCGCAGGTACACCTCGCGCACCCAGCCCTCGGCACCCGGCGCAACGCCCAAGGCCTGGCATTCGTCGGCGCGCAGCGGCTGCCAGCCCTCGAACAGGGGCGTGACGCTGAAGTGGTCGTGGGACAGGCGGGTGAGGCGGCGGGTCAGCGACCCTTCGTCGAACAGCCAGTCCAGGGTCGGCTGGTCGGTATCGGTGGCCAGTTGTGAATACGCCAGCCACGCGACAGCGGCTGCTTGCGGGGTTTCGTACGACACGTCGGTATGCTTGATGACAGCCAGAGAGGCGGCGAGCTTAGCATGATTGCCCCCAGCGCTTGCATCCTGCTGGCAGGGCCGCTACAAAGCCCTCAAGAATTGCGCGCTGGCCCCTTCGCGGGCAAGCCCGCTCCCACAGGTTGAATGCAGCCCTTGTGGGAGCGGGCTTGCCCGCGAAGTGGCCATCAGCAGCAACACACGCCCCGAGCCTGAACTGAGGACCAAGACCCCATGAAAAAGTGGCAATGTATTGTCTGTGGCCTGATCTACGACGAAGCCGAAGGCTGGCCCGACGACGGCATCGCCCCCGGCACCCGCTGGGAAGACGTGCCGCAAGACTGGCTATGCCCTGACTGCGGCGTAGGCAAGAGCGACTTCGAAATGATCGCCATTGGCTGATAGAGGAAAGCACGACATGACGTCCCCTGTGGTAATCATTGGTACCGGCCTTGCCGGCTACAACCTGGCCCGCGAGTTCCGCAAGCTCGATGGCGACACCCCGCTGCTGCTGATTACCGCCGATGACGGCCGCTCGTACTCCAAGCCGATGCTCTCCACCGGCTTTGCCAAGCAAAAGGACGCCGACGGCCTGTGCATGGCCGAACCCGGCGCCATGGCCGAGCAACTCAAGGCCGAGGTGCGCACCCACACCCGTATCAGCGGCATCGACCCGGGCCACAAGCGCCTGTGGATCGGTGAGGAAGCGGTCGAGTACCGCGACCTGGTACTGGCCTGGGGCGCACAGACCGTGCAGGTGCCCATCGAGGGTGATGGCGCCGGCCTGGTATTCCCGATCAACGACCTTGAAGACTACGCCCGCTTTCGCGCCGCCGCCGCGGGCAAGCAGCGCGTGCTGATTCTTGGCGCTGGCCTGATCGGCTGCGAATTTGCCAACGACATGCACCAGGGCGGTTTCCAGGTCGATGTGGTGGCGCCCTGCGAGCAGGTGATGCCAACCCTGCTGCACCCGGCGGCTGCCCGCGCCGTGCAGGCCGGCCTTGAAGGCCTGGGCGTGCGTTTTCACCTGGGCCCGGTGCTGGCGCGTTTGAACAGGGCAGGCGAAGGCCTGGAGGCGCACCTGTCCGATGGCCAGGTGATCGCCTGCGACCTGGTGGTATCGGCCATCGGCCTGCGCCCGCGCACCGACCTGGCGGCTGCCGCCGGCCTGCAAACCAACCGGGGTGTGGTGGTCGACCGCCAGTTGCGCACCTCGCACGGCAACATCTTCGCCCTGGGCGACTGCGCCGAGGTCGACGGCATCAACCTGCTCTACGTGATGCCTTTGATGGCCTGCGCCCGGGCCCTGGCCCAGACCCTGGCCGGCAACCCGACCGCCGTCAGCTACGGGCCAATGCCGATCACCGTGAAAACCCCAGCCTGCCCACTGGTGGTTTCGCCACCGCCCCAGGGCCGTGACGGTACGTGGCAAGTCGAAGGGCAGGGTGGCGACCTCAAGGTGCTCTGCCATGCCGCCGACGGCCAGTTGCTCGGCTACGCCCTGACCGGCAGCGCGGTGATGGAAAAACTCGCCCTGAACCGCCAGTTACCTGCCCTGATGGCCTGAATAACGGGCGTTCTGTCGGATTTATCCTGTTGTTGCCCCCACAATGGCCGCCCAGATACTGGCGCGGCCCCGGTGAGCGTGCCATTCTCAGTTCCGTCTGCCGCAGATTAGAGCCTGCGGTGCCTTGAGCGCTGCCTCAATGGCAGCACGGCATAACAACAAGAAATCCCGTCAAAGAGGCTTCACTATGCGTAAACCAGAACTCGCCGCCGTCATTGCTGAAAAGGCCGACCTGACCAAGGAAAAGGCCAACCTGGTGCTCAATGCGATTCTCGACAGCATCACCGGTGCCCTGGACAAGGACACGGTTACCCTGGTCGGCTTCGGCACCTTTGAAAAACGCCACCGTGGTGCCCGCACCGGCAAGAACCCGCAAACGGGCGAGCCCGTGAAGATCAAGGCCAGCAATACCGTTGCCTTCAAGCCCGGCAAGAACCTGCGCGACACCGTCAACGAACCGCCCAAGCCCGCCAAGAAAAAGTGATCGCCTGACCTCCAGTGTCAGCCAAACGGGCGCCCTGCGGCGCCCGTTGTGCTTTGTGCAGGCAAAATGTTGCGATCTTGCATAAATAGTTCAGGAAAAGGATAAACTGCGCGCTCCAGTCATTTTTCATTCGAGGCGCGTTGATGAAGTTTCGCTTTCTTCTTTGGGCCATGGGGCTGTTGATGGCCAGGGCCAGCCGCAACAACCCGGCATTCCAGCAGCAGCTCAAGGACAAGGACCTGGTGTTCCAGATGCAGACCCTGGACGGCAAGGTCGCACGGCACTTCATCGTCAGCGGCGAGCGTATCAGCAGCAAGGGCGGCAGCCACCCACAGCCGGCCTTCGCGATTGCCTTCAAGGATGCAGCCTACGGCTTTGCGACGATGCAGGCGGCCAACAAGCAGTTGGCGTTCATGCAGGGGATTCAGGACAAGAACATCCAGATCAAGGGTAACCCGGCGCTGGTGATGTGGTTCCAAGGCTTGATGAAGTACGTGAAACCCAAGAAGAAAGCCTAGCCTGTACCGCACCGCATTTCCCTGTAGGAGCGGCGGTGCGGCGACCCGACTTGCCCCGCGAACACCGGCGCAGCCGGTGCCATGCACCGCGTCGCCTACAGGGTTCTGTGTTAAATCAGATGGAGCGCGGGCCCGCTCCCTTAGTGCGGTGCGTTTAGCTGGGTGGCCAGGTCGCGCAGCAAGGCCTCGGCTTCGAGCACCTTGTTCACCACGTCCTCGGCCTTGTCCCGGGTGATTCCCAGCCGCTCCAGCAACTCGTCCGGAATGGCTTCCTGCGGCCCGGAGCCGATGCCCTTGGAGCGCAGCAGGCGCGTCGCCAGGCACACCAGGTTGGGGAATGCCGACAGGTCGCCGTCATACGCCGGGTCATGCTGGAAGCGCAGTGCGGTGGACAGCTCTTCCGGCATGTCCCACAGCTTCATCAGCCAGGCGCCGATCTGCTCCCGGCTGATGCCCAGCAGGTGCTGCTCCACATAGGTGTGGCTCAGGTGCGGGTTGACCTCCAGGTGGCGGCAGATCAGCGAGAAGTGCGGCGGGAACACATGCGCCAGCAGCAGGTAGCCAAAGTTGTGCAACAGCCCCGCCAGGTAGGTCAGGCCGGCCTCAGGGCGCTCGGCGCGCGGCATGGCGCGGGTCAGGCCCTCGATGATGGCAGCGGTGTAGATCGACTGCTGCCAGTACGGCGTGGCCTGTTGCGGGTGGTCCTTGGGCAGGCTCAGGGTCTTGCCCAAGGCCAGGCCCAGGGCCAGGTTGATCACCAGGTCGAAGCCCAGCACGCGGACGATGGCGTCTTCCACCGAGCGGATCTTGCCGGGTGAGGCATAGTAGGGCGAGGCCGCCCAGCTGACCACCTGGGCGGCCAGGGCCGGGTCGGTTTCGACCACGCCGGTGATGTCGTCGATGCTGGCGTTGGGGTCTACCCGCAGCTTGATGATTTTTTGCGCGGTGTCGGCCAGTGGCGGAATCTCGATGGTTTCCTCAAGGCGCTTCTGGATACGCCGGGCGGTAAAGGCCTGCACCGCCTGGGTAATTTCCTTGGGGTCGTCGTCCGGCCGGTCGAGGTTGGGGCGGATATCGCGCACAGGGATGCCGAAGTTGCCGGCGCTGGCCTTGGCGAGCATGCGCTTGAAGTCGTCACGGTGAATCTTCAGCAGCAGGCCAGCCTCGCCGGACTGCACCAGCAGGTACTCGGCGTCGAGCAGCTTGCCTTCGTACAGGCAAGGTGAACTGGTCAGCGCCGGAATGGCTGGCAGGGCCTTGAGCTGGTGCTTGTCGAGCATCTGCCTGAGGCGCGGCACCGGCACGGCCGTGAGCTTGCGCCCGGTCAGCTCTTCGAGGCGGGCCAGGTCCAGCAGCTTGCTCTGTGGGAACAGCACCAGCAGGGCACCGATCTCGTCATCGAGGAGAATCGCCTGTACCCGCGAGGCGGCTGGCAGCTCAGGGTGTTCCGCCACCTCTTCAAAGGCCACGTGCAGTTTTTCGAGCAACAGCCGGATGACAGACGGTGCGTGTGGGGTTGCGGTGTCAAGGGCAACTTCAGTCATGGTCTGTATCCACAAATTCTTTTGAAGGCAAAGTATAACCAGCCTGTTGGCAAAGCTGGATCCATTCTGGGACAGGTGTCACACCTGGCCATATTGCTGGCCGTGGCGCAGCCAGCGGTCGAGCAGTGGGCTGACATGTTCGGGCCAGCGGGCCAGCAGCGCCTGTGCCGCATCACGCACGGCCGGCAGCAGGTCGGCGTCGCGCATCAGGTCGGCGACCTTGAATTGCAGCAGGCCGGTCTGGCGGGTGCCGAGCATTTCGCCGGGGCCGCGCAGTTCCAGGTCTTTCTCGGCGATGATGAAGCCGTCGTTGGTTTCGCGCATGATGCCCAGGCGCTCGCGGCCGATCTGCGACAGCGGCGGGTGGTACAGCAGCACGCAATGGCTCACCGCGCTGCCCCGGCCCACGCGGCCACGCAACTGGTGCAGCTGGGCCAGGCCCAGGCGCTCGGGGTTCTCGATGATCATCAGGCTGGCGTTGGGCACGTCCACGCCCACCTCGATGACCGTGGTGGCCACCAGCAACTGCAGGTCGCCTTGCTTGAACTCGGCCATGACCGCGGCTTTTTCCGCAGGCTTCATGCGCCCGTGAATCAGGCCCACGCGCAGCTCACCCAGGGCGCTGCCCAGCTCCTCGAAGGTGCTTTCGGCAGCCTGGCAGGTGAGTTCTTCGGATTCTTCGATCAGCGTGCACACCCAGTAGGCCTGGCGCCCCTCGGCGCAGGCGGCGCGTACCCGCTCGACCACTTCGAAACGGCGGCTGTCGGCGACCAGCACGGTGTTTACCGGGGTACGGCCGGGCGGCAGCTCGTCGAGCACCGAGGTGTCGAGGTCGGCGTAGGCGCTCATGGCCAGGGTGCGCGGAATCGGCGTGGCGGTCATGATCAATTGGTGCGGGCACAGCTCGCCGGCCACGCCTTTCTTGCGCAAGGCCAGGCGTTGCTGCACGCCGAAGCGGTGCTGCTCGTCGATGATCGCCAGGGCCAGGTGCTTGAACTGCACCTCTTCCTGGAACAAGGCATGGGTGCCGACCACCATGGGCGCGCCACCGGCGATTTGTTCCAGGGCGCTGGCACGGGCCTTGCCCTTGAGCTTGCCGGCCAGCCAGGCGACTTCGATGCCCAGTGGCTCCAGCCAGCGCTTGAAGGTGATGTAGTGCTGTTCGGCCAGGATTTCAGTGGGCGCCATCAGCGCCACTTGGTAGCCGGCTTCCAGGGCCTGCAGCGCTGCCAGGGCGGCGACCACGGTCTTGCCGGCGCCGACATCGCCCTGCACCAGGCGCAGCATCGGTTCGTGCTGGCTCAGGTCGTAGGCGATTTCGCTGGCCACCCGCTGCTGCGCGCCGGTGGGCTTGAAGCCCAGGTTGGCCAGGTATTGGGTTTGCAGGCGCTGGGCCTTGGGCAGCACGGGCGCGCGCAGGCTGCGCAAGCTTTCGCGCAGGCGTTGCTGGGACAGCTGATGGGTCAGCAGCTCCTCGAAGGCCAGGCGGTGCTGGGCCCAGTGCTGGCCTTCTGCGAGCTCGTCGAGGTCGGCGTCGGCTGGCGGGTTGTGCAGGTAGCGAATGGCATCGTCCAACGGCGCCAAATGATAGTCGCGGGCCAGCTCGTCGGGCAGCCAATCAGGCAGGCTGCGTGGGCCGAGCATGCCCAGGCTCTGCTGGCACAGCAGGCGCAGGCGCTGTTGGGTGAGGCCTTCGGTGGACGGGTAGATCGGCGTCAGGGTCTGCTCCACCGGGGGCGGCGGCTCGTCGCCGTTCAGCGCGCGGTATTCGGGGTGGTAGATCTCCAGGCCCGAAGCGCCAGGGCGGGCTTCGCCGTAGCAACGCAGGTGCGTGCCGCGTTTCAGGCCTTCCTTTTGCGCGTTGCTGAAATGGTAGAAGCGCAGGCTCAGCACGCCGGTGCCGTCACCCAGGCGCACCACGAGGCTGCGGCGCTTGCCCATGGTCACGTCGGCGCCGCTGACCACCCCTTCGATCACCGCGTCCTGCCCGGGGCGCAGTTGGCCGATGGGCACTACCCGGGTGCGGTCCTGATAGCGCAGGGGCAGGTGGAACAGCACATCCTGCAAGTTCTCCAGGCCCACCTTGGCGAGCTTTTCCGCCATGGCATCGCCTACGCCCTTGAGCGCGGTGACCGAGACCTTCGACAGCTCAGTCATGGATCAGGCCGGTTGTTCCACGGGCGGCTTGGCTACCGAGCAGAGGCGAATCGAGTCGGCAAGGATCTCGATTGCCTTTGGCCGCGGGAAGCTGGCACGCCAGGCGATGGCAACGGTGCGAAACGGCGCCGGAGGAGTAAGCGGACGCACTTCGATGACCCCCGGTGCGTAATGGTGGCTGTGTACCGCCGACAGCGGCAGGATCGACACGCCAAGGCCCGATGCGACCATGTGGCGGATGGTTTCCAGCGAGCTGGACTCGACCGTGGTGTGCTTGGAGCCTTCGCCACCCTTGTTCAGCGTTGGGCAGGCTTCCAGCACCTGGTCGCGGAAGCAGTGGCCCTCGCCCAGCAGCAGCAGGCTCTTGTCGTTGAGCATGGCGGTGTCGATGGTTTTCTTCGCCGTCCACGGGTGGTCGGCGGGCATCAGCGCGCAGAAGGGCTCGTCGTACAGCGGCAGGGTCAGCACGTCGGCCTCGTTGAACGGCAGGGCGATGATCACCGCGTCCAGTTCGCCGTTGCGCAGTTTTTCGCGCAGCACGTGGGTGAAGTTTTCTTCGATATACAGCGGCATCTGCGGGGCAACCCGGTGCAGCTGGGGAATCAGGTGTGGGAACAGGTAGGGGCCGACGGTATAGATGGCACCGACCTTGAGCGGAGCGGTGAGCTGGTTCTTGCCAGCCTGGGCCAGTTCGCGGATACCCTGGGCTTGCTCCAGCACCTTTTGCGCCTGGGCGACGATGCTCTCGCCGACCGGGGTCAGGCGCACCGCGCTTTTGCTGCGCTCGAAAATCAGTACGCCAAGCTCGTCCTCAAGCTTCTTCACACCGACCGACAGGGTCGGCTGGCTGACGTGGCAGCGCTCGGCCGCATGGCCGAAGTGCTGCTCCTGGGCGAGTGTGACGATGTAGCGTAGTTCGGTGAGGGTCATAACGTGCGTCCATGAAGTTGCGGGCCCAGCATAGCGGCTGCAATCGATAGACGCACGTTATCAGACTTGCCGATTTGTGACAGAAACAAAAGTCTCAGCGACGGTCCAGGGAGTAGACGAACGGCGCTACCACTTCGATCGTGCCATTGGTCAACAACTCGGCAGGCGGTTTCGGTACGGTGCCGGCCCGGCGGATCATCTCCAGGGTGGCACGGTCCAGGGCCGCGCTACCAGAGCCGCCCGCCATGGCGTACGACACCACCTTGCCTTCGGCGTCGACCACGAAACGCAGGCGGTTGATGCCTTGCAGGCCGCGACGGCGCGCGTCTTCCGGGTAACGCTTGTACTTGGCCAGGTGGCGCAGCAGGTCGCTCTGCCAGGTTGGCAGCGCCTGGCTGTTGGACGCGATGCTTGGCGTCGGTGCCGCTGACTTCTGTGGTGGCGTGTTGCTCGGTGGCGTGTCGACGACCTGTTCCTTGGCCGGTGGCTCGTCCTTCGGCGGCTCAGGCTTCTTCTCAGGCTTGGGCGGCTGAGGTTTGGGCTTGGGCTTTGGCTTGGCGATGGCGATTTTCGGTTTCGGCGCCTCGGCCAGCTTTGGCAGCGGCGGTTCTTCGACCACGGCCGGCGGCTGTGGGGCGGCCTTCGGTGGAGGCGGTGGCGCGGGCTCCGGCAGCGGTGCCAGCTCGACCATCATGGCTGCCGGGGGCAGCTCGATGGCCTGGGGCACCGACCAGTTGAGCGTCAGCAGCACGGCGACCACGTGCACGCCCAGCACGATCGCCAGGCTGCCACTGTAGCGCGCCATGTTTGAGCGCGTTTTCGTCATTTCTTGGCTGCCGTCTCGAGACCTACCAGACCGACCTTGAGGTAGCCGGCCGCGCGCATGGTGTTCATCACTTCCATCAGGTCACCGTAATCCACGCCCTTGTCGGCCTGGAAGAAGATGGTGGTTTCCTTGTCACCCTTGGTCTTGGCGTCGAGCATCGGGCCAAGCTGGTCGGGTGCGGCTACCTGATCGTCGCCGACGTACAGCTTCTGGTCGGCCTTGACGCTGACGAACACCGGTTTCTCGGGCCTCGGCGCCGGCTTGGCGGTCGAGGCCGGCAGGTCGACCTTGATGTCGACCGTGGCCAGGGGGGCTGCGACCATGAAGATGATCAGCAGCACCAGCATTACGTCGATGAACGGCGTAACGTTGATTTCGTGGTTCTCGGCGAGGTCATCGCCACCTTCGTTGAGATGCAGGCCCATGGCTTACCCCACTTTCACCATGTGCGGGGCAGCGCGCTCGCCGCCTTGGTGGTCCAGGTCACGGCTGACCAGCAGCAGTACCTGGGCGGAGGCGTCGGACACCTGTGCCTTGTAGCCTGCGATGGAGCGGGCGAAGACGTTGTAGATGACCACGGCCGGAATCGCTGCGACCAGGCCCAGGGCGGTGGCCAGCAGGGCTTCGGCGATGCCTGGGGCAACCACGGCCAGGTTGGTGGTCTGGGTCTTGGCGATGCCGATGAAGCTGTTCATGATGCCCCACACGGTGCCGAACAGGCCGACGAACGGTGCGGTGGAACCGATGGTGGCCAGCACGCCGGTGCCGTTGCTCATGGTGCGGCCGCTGGCGGCTACCAGGCGCTCCAGGCGGAAGCTCACGCGCTCCTTGATGCCTTCTTTCTCGCGGGCATTGGCCGACAGGCGCATCTCTTCGAGGGCATCATGGACCAGGGTGTGGGCCAGGGTGCCTTCCTTGTTGGAGACTTCGCTGGCTTCCTTGAGGCTCACCGACTTCTTCAGTGCGGCGATTTCGCCACGCAGGCGACGCTTGGCGCCCAGCAGCTCGAAGCCCTTGGCGATCCAGATGGTCCAGGTGATGATCGAGGCGATGGCCAGGCCGATCATCACGATTTTCACGACGATGTCGGCATTCTTGTACATGCCCCATGGGGACAGGTCGTGGGCCATGCCCAGCGAGGTGTCTTCAACCAGTTCCTGAACGGCCGGGTCGGCAGCGGCAGGTGCATCCACCGGGGTAGCGGCCTGGCCTTCGGCAGCTGGCGCCGGGGTGGCCGGGGCCGTTGCGGCAGCCGGGGTGGCGGCGGCATTGGCATTAGGCTCATCGGCCATGGCCACTGGGGCCAGCACCAGGCTGAACATCAGCGCGGCGATGGCGCGCCAGGCGCGCGACGGGTTTGGCGAAGCGGAAGGTTGAGTACGTGTCATGCTGGCCGGACCTGATGAAGAAAAAAGTGAGCGTTCTCCAAGGCCTCGAGAGCGGCCGAGAACAGATAGGGGTGCCATTATTGCAAGTAATTCTTGTTAACAAAAGTAATCTTGTTGCTTTTTTCGGCTCAGGTGTAGCCGCCTATCGCGTAGTCCGGCTAGGCTGATCCTTTGGTCTAGGGAGTTTTGTGATGTCAGACCTTTCCGCAATGATCGTAGGGTGTGGTGATGTAGGCGGCCGTTTGGCCCAGCAATTGATGGCTAAAGGGTGGCAAATTAGTGGCCTGCGTCGCACGGTGACCGCGTTGCCCGAGGGTGTCGCGCCCATCGCGGCCGACCTGGCCGACCCGACCATGCCACAGGCGTGGCCGCAGCGCTCACCGGACTATTTGGTGTACTGCGTTGCCGCCAGCCAGCACGATGAAGCCGGTTATCAGGCTGCCTATGTAGACGGTTTGCGCCATGTGCTGGGGTGGTTGGCCGAGCGTGGCCAACGCCCGCGCCGCCTGCTGTTCGTTTCCAGCAGCAGCGTGTTCGCGCAAAAGGATGGGGAGTGGATCGATGAAACCGCTGCCACTGCGCCGGAGGGCTATTCCGGCCGGGTAATGCTCGAAGCCGAAGGCCTGGCCCTGGCCAGTGGCCTGCCGGCGAGTGTGATCCGCCTGACCGGTATCTACGGGCCTGGCCGCGAGTGGCTGCTGGGCCAGGTGCGCCAGGGCTATCGGGTTGCCGAGGCGCCACCGCTGTACGGCAACCGTATCCACGCCGAAGATGCCGCCAGCCTGATCGCGTTCCTGCTGCAAGCCGATGCCGAGGGTGTGGCGCTGGAGGACTGCTACATCGGTGTCGACGACGACCCGGCGCCATTGGCGGATGTGGTGGCCTGGCTGCGGGCGTACATGGGGGTCACCGAGTGGTCCGATGAACAGCGCGTGCGCCGCACCGGCAGCAAGCGCTGCAGCAATGCCCGGGCCAAGGCGCTTGGCTGGGCGCCGGTGTATCCGAGCTATAAGGAAGGCTATGCGGCCATCCTGAAGGGAGCGCGCTGACCTGGTAGGAGCGAGCGTAGCTCGCGATGGGGCGCGTAGCGGCCCCATGGCCTCAGCTTCGCGGCACATGATGCCGGGGCTGCTTTGCAGCCCATCGCGAGCTGTGCTCGCTCCTACCAGGCCAGGTCCACCGTCAACGGGTGAAAACGGGGACTTCTTCAGTCCTTCTCCAGCACCCACTGCTGGGCACCGGCAACCAGTTGCGGAATCTCGTCCGGCTGGGCGGTATTCACGGCCTGGAAGATGGTCAGCTTGTCGCCATCGCGCTTGAAGATGAACGGCGCGCCGCGCTGGTTGCGCTCCAGCCACAGGCTGTCGTTACTGCCGCCCATGCTGGCGCAGTCGCCGGCCAGGCACAGGGCGTAGCGGTCCGGGCCGGGCAGGCCGGTGATGCCGCCGTTGTCGGCAAAGCGCACCACGCCGCCTTTGCCCTGGCCTTCGAGGATCTTCCAGTCGCCGCCCAGGTAGGCCTGGTACAGCGCTTTCTCGAAGCTGCCGCCCAGTGGCGTATTGCCCGGCTGCTTGGCGCGCACGAAGGTCTGCTTGGCACCTTGCTGGTCGGTGGCTTCAAGCTCGTCGCCATCGAGCGCCAGTTGTTCAGTCTGGCCGCCTGGGAAGCTGGCCTGCCATTGCTTGTCGTTGGCGCTGAGCTGGCCGTCGGCCGCTTCGAAGCCATTGCTGTAGCTGGCCTGCTGGCTGCCCACATCGAGCTTCCACTCGAAAACCGGGCCATGATCGTTCAGGGCCTGGCGCAGGCTGTCGCCTTTGACCGCGGCCTTGATGGCGTCCTGGTTGATCCAGGTGCCGTTGAAATCTTCGGGTTTGTGGCTGGCGCAGCCGCTCAGAAGCAGGGCTGCCAGCGCGAGGGGCAGTGCTTGACGCATACGGGTAAACCTTGCAGAGGAGGGTGACGGGCAGGGCGCCCGTCACCAAGGGCATCACTCGATGACCAGGATGGCGTCCATTTCGACCTGGGCGCCTTTTGGCAGCGCAGCAACGCCGATGGCGGCGCGGGCTGGGTAAGGCTGTTCGAAGTAGCGGCCCATCACTTCGTTGACCTTGGCGAAGTGGCTCAGGTCGGTGAGGAAGATGTTCAGCTTGACGATGTCCTTGAACGAACCGCCAGCGGCTTCAGCCACGGCCTTGAGGTTTTCGAACACCTGCACGGTCTGGGCCTCGAAGCCTTCGACCAGTTCCATGGTCTTTGGGTCCAGTGGAATCTGGCCCGACATGTACACGGTGTTACCGGCCTTGATCGCCTGAGAGTAGGTGCCGATAGCGGCAGGGGCCTTGTCGCTGTTGATGACGGTCTTGCTCATGATGACTCCTTGCGGTTGGCGGACTACGTACGCATGCGGGTGATGCGAACCACACCGGTCAGGGTACGCAGCTTCTTGATCACACGCGCCAGGTGCACGCGGTCGTGCACGCTGACCACCAGTTGGACCACGCTGATACGGCCGTCGCGTTCGTCCATGCTGATCTTCTCGATGTTGCCGTCGGCAGCGTTGACGCTGCTGGCCAGCAGGGCGATCAGGCCACGCTGGTGTTCCAGTTCCACGCGCAACTCTACATTGAACTCGCCGGCGATGTCCTTGGCCCAGGAGAGCTGTACGCACTTCTCCGGGTTATGCCGGATTTCACTGATGTTGCGGCAGTTTTCCAGGTGCACGACCATGCCCTTGCCGGCCGACAGGTGGCCGACGATCGGGTCACCTGGAATCGGCGTGCAGCATTTGGCGTAGCTCAGCACCAGGCCTTCGGTGCCACGGATCGCCAGCGGGCCTTCCGGCGCCGGCAGCTGTTCGCCTTCGGCAGACAGCAAGCGGCGGGCGACCACGTAGGCCATGCGGTTGCCCAGGCCGATGTCTTCGAGCAAGTCCTCGATCAGCTCCAGGCGGTATTCGGCCAGAATGCCCTGGATACGCTCCTGGGGGATTTTCTCCAGGCTGCTGTCGAACCCGGTGAGCACCTTGTTCAGCAGGCGCTCGCCGAGGCTGATCGACTCGGAGCGGCGCTGCTGCTTGAGTGCGTGGCGGATGTGTGTGCGGGCCTTGCCGGTCACCACGAAATTGAGCCAGGCCGGGTTCGGCCGGGCGCCTGGCGCGCTGACGATTTCCACGGTCGAGCCACTTTGCAGCGGCTCGGAAAGCGGCGCCAGGCGGCGGTTGATGCGGCAGGCAATGCAGCTGTTGCCAACGTCGGTGTGCACCGCGTAGGCGAAGTCGAC
This sequence comes from Pantoea sp. Ap-967, assembly GCF_011752565.1. Taxonomy (GTDB): domain Bacteria; phylum Pseudomonadota; class Gammaproteobacteria; order Pseudomonadales; family Pseudomonadaceae; genus Aquipseudomonas. The sequence goes on along the minus strand of NZ_VWXK01000018.1, from coordinate 90,785 downwards.
GGCGGTGGAGCCTTTGGGCAGCTCCATGATCCGGCCCTTGGGCGTGAACACGTAGACCTCGTCCGGGAACAGGTCGATTTTCACGCTCTCGATGAATTCCAGCGAGTTGCCGGCCCGCTGCTGAAGCTCAAGGATGCCCTTGACCCACTGCCGTGCACGGGCGTGGCTGCCCTTGGGCTGCTCGTCCTCGTTGGACTTGTACAGCCAGTGCGCGGCGATGCCGTTGTTGGCCATCTCTTCCATTTCGCGGGTGCGGATCTGGATTTCGATGGGCACGCCGTGCATGCCGAACAGCGTGGTGTGCAACGACTGGTAGCCGTTGGCCTTGGGGATCGCGATGTAGTCCTTGAAGCGCCCGGGCAGTGGCTTGTACAGGTTGTGCACGGCGCCCAGCACGCGGTAGCAGGTGTCGACCTTGTCGACGATGATGCGAAACGCGTACACGTCCATGATCTCGTTGAAGGCACGGCGTTTGCCGCGCATCTTCTTGTAGATGCCATAGAGGTGTTTCTGCCGGCCGCTGACCTCGCCCTCGATGCCGTCGGCGGCCAGGCAGTTGGCCAGCGAGTGCTCGATCTTGGCGACGATTTCCTTGCGGTTGCCACGTGCGCTTTTCACCGCCCGGTGAATCAGCGACGAGCGCATGGGGTGCATGGCCTTGAAGCCGAGGTCCTCGAATTCCACGCGCACGGTGTGCATCCCCAGGCGGTTGGCGATGGGGGCGTAGATTTCCAGGGTTTCCTTGGCGATGCGCCGGCGTTTTTCGCCAGACAGCACTTCCAGGGTGCGCATGTTGTGCAGGCGGTCGGCCAGCTTGACCAGGATCACGCGGATGTCGCGGGCCATGGCCATGGCCATCTTCTGGAAGTTTTCGGCCTGCGCCTCGGCCTTGGTTTCGAAGTTCATCTGGGTCAGCTTGCTGACCCCATCGACCAGCTCGGCCACCGTTTCGCCAAACTGCTGGCTGAGGGCTTCCTTGGCGATGCCGGTGTCTTCGATCACGTCGTGCAGCATGGCCGCCATCAGGCTCTGATGGTCCATGTGCATGTCGGCGAGGATGCTGGCCACGGCCAGCGGGTGGGTCACGTAGGGCTCGCCGCTGCGGCGGCGCTGCCCATCGTGTGCCTGTTCGGCGTAGAAATAGGCGCGGCGAACCAGGTTGACCTGTTCGGGCCCCAGGTAGGTCGACAGCCGTTCGGCTAAGGCTTCTATGCCCGGCATGGTTTCACCTCTTGCCGAGGAAGAGGGCCTTGTGCCGCGCGACGTCGACAGGGCATCGATCAGACAGCCTCGTTGGACTCGTCCTCGAACGCGGCGAAGACCGGATCCTCGGTGACGATCTCTTCGGCGGCGATGAACTCAGGGGTGACGATACCTTCGGCGATTTCGCGCAGGGCGACCACGGTCGGTTTGTCGTTTTCCCACGCTACGCGCGGCTCTTTGCCGCCGGTAGCCAGCTGACGGGCGCGCTTGGTCGAGAGCATGACCAGCTCAAAACGGTTATCCACGTGTTCCAGGCAGTCTTCAACAGTTACGCGGGCCATGGTCTTCCTCAGTAGCAAATGCGGTAGGCGTGCAGCCCAATATTGGGCAGGCGGACTCGATAGTTTAAAAAATCACCAGCCAATAGGGAAGCGCTGTTTTGTCGGGTGGTCGCCTTCGAGCCTTGTGTCTGCCTCTTCGCGGGCAAGCCCGCTCCCACAGGTACGAAGTATTTCTCACCGGCGCCGCTCACCCCGTGGGAGCGGGCTTGCCCGCGAAAGGGCCGGAACAGACACCCCCGCTGCATGATCCCGACGATAACCTCAGAGCATTGCATCCCGCAACCGCGGCGTAAGCTCCTCGAACAAGGTCTGCACCGAGCGCAGTGCCCGGCAATCGGGCCGGGTCAGCAGCCACAGCTGGGTATCGCACCCCGGCAGCGGCCCGCTCAGGGCATCCACGCCGGGCAATGCATCGACCATGTAGTCCGGCAACGCCGCCACCCCCAGCCCGGTGCTCACCAGCTGGGCGATGGTCGACATGCTGCTGCAATGGTAGCGTGGGCTCAGCCCGGGGTACTGCTGGTTGCGCCAGACCACCGTGGGGTGGTCCTGCATCGAATCGTCCGGGGCGATCCACGGCACGCTGCCGGCCGCGGCATCCAGGCGCTCGCGCCACTGTGGCTGGCCGCAGATCACATAGGACGTGGAGCCCAGGCAGCGGCCCACCAGGTGCTCCGGTGGCGTGTTGGTCAGGCGCAGGGCGATGTCGGCATCGCGCCGGCTGAGGTTGGCGAAGGTATTGGAGGTGCCCATCTCCAGCGACAGTGCCGGGTAGTTGGGCATGAACGCCGCCAGCGCCGGCAGCAGCAGGCTGTGCATCACCGCCTCGGTGCAGGTCAGGCGCACGGTGCCGCTGACCACCGTTTCGCCACTGGTCATGGCGATGCGCGCCGCTTCCAGTGCTTGTTCGGCGCGCTCGGCCTGCTCGGCCAGGGCCTGGGCGGTGTCGGTTGGCAGGTAGCCCTTGCGGCTCTTGACGAACAGCGCGGTGCCAAGCGCCGATTCGAGCCGGCGGATCGAACGGAACACGGTCGAAACGTCGACCTTGAGCAGTTCGGCGGCCTTAGCCAATGAGCGGCCGCGCTCCAGTGCCAGCACCAGGGAGAGGTCGGCGTGGGTAATCTGATATTGCATTGGTGCACGCTCTGCTTGCCGAATTGCCAATGTCTGTTGCGTCAGGGCCATTTTATAGTGAAACGGCCCCCGGGAATCAATGCGCCCGGTCGGGTAACCAATCCCCACGATGGGAAAGTGAAAAGAACAACAGCTGCAACCATCGTCGCCCGTGAGGCGCCAGCCGTATCCCCCCACATCGCCGCAGCAAATCATAGGATGTAAGCCATGACGTCGGTCACCCCGTGCGCCAGTACTTCCAGCGAGATGAATGACTTCCTTCAGGCCCATCCGGACACGCAGTACGTCGACCTGCTGATTTCCGACATGAACGGCGTGGTACGCGGCAAGCGCATCGAGCGGGCCAGCCTGCACAAGGTGTACGAGAAGGGTATCAACCTGCCGGCGTCACTGTTCGCCCTGGACATCAACGGTTCCACCGTGGAAAGCACAGGCTTGGGCCTGGACATCGGCGACGCCGACCGTATCTGCTACCCGATTGCGGGCACCTTGTGCGACGAGCCGTGGCAAAAGCGCCCGACCGCGCAACTGCTGATGACCATGCACGAGCTCGACGGCCAGCCGTTCTTCGCCGACCCCCGCGAAGTGCTGCGCCAGGTGGTGAGCAAGTTCGACGCCCTGGGCCTGGATATCTGCGCCGCGTTCGAGCTTGAGTTCTACCTGATCGACCAGGACAACCTCAACGGCCGCCCGCAGCCGCCGCGTTCGCCGATTTCGGGCAAGCGCCCGCAGTCGACCCAGGTGTACCTGATCGACGACCTCGACGAATATGCCGACTGCCTGCAGGACATGCTCGAAGCGGCCAAGGAACAAGGCCTGCCGGCCGATGCCATCGTCAAGGAAAGCGCCCCGGCGCAGTTCGAAGTGAACCTGCACCATGTGGCCGACCCGCTCAAGGCCTGCGACTACGCGATCCTGCTCAAGCGGTTGATCAAGAACGTCGCCTACGACCATGAAATGGACACCACGTTCATGGCCAAGCCCTACCCGGGCCAGGCCGGCAACGGCCTGCACGTGCACATTTCGTTGCTGGACAAGAAAACCGGCAAGAACATCTTCGCCCACGACGAGCCGCTGCAAAGCGATGCCCTGCGCCACGCCATCGGTGGCGTGCTGGAAACCATGCCGGCGTCGATGGCCTTCCTCTGCCCGAACATCAACTCCTACCGCCGCTTCGGCGCGCAATTCTACGTGCCGAACGCGCCGAGCTGGGGCCTGGACAACCGTACCGTGGCCGTGCGCGTGCCCACCGACAGCAGCGACAACGTGCGCATCGAGCACCGCGTGGCCGGTGCCGACGCCAACCCGTACCTGATGCTGGCGGCGATCCTGGCCGGCATTCACCACGGCCTGACCCACAAGCTCGAACCCGGTGCGCCGATCGAAGGCAACTCCTACGAGCAACTGGAGCAAAGCCTGCCGAACAACCTGCGCGATGCCCTGCGCGCGCTGGATGACAGCGAAGTCCTCAACCAATACATCAGCCCGGACTACATCGATATCTTCGTGGCCTGCAAGGAAAGCGAGCTGGCCGAGTTCGAAGTGTCGATTTCCGACCTTGAGTACAACTGGTACCTGCACACGGTGTAAGCCCATGAGCGCAACTGCGGTCCCCTTGATCGGTGTCAGCGCCTGCCGCCAGCAGGTGGGGAAGAACTCGTCGCACACGGTGGGCGACAAGTATGTGGAGGCCGCCGGCTTCGCCGGGTTGCCGTTGATCCTGCCGGCCCGTGACGGTGGCAGCGACCCGCAGGCGCTGCTGGCCCATCTCGACGGCATTGTTTTTACCGGCTCGCCTTCAAATGTCGAGCCGCATCATTACAATGGCGCCGTCAGCGCCGAAGGCACCCGCCATGACCTGGCGCGTGACCGCCTGACCCTGCCCTTGCTGCAGGCGGCCATCGCTGCCGGCGTGCCGGTGTTGTGCATTTGCCGGGGCTTCCAGGAACTGAACGTGGCCCTGGGCGGCAGCCTGCACCAGCGGGTGCAGGAACTGCCCGGCTACCTGGACCACCGCGAGCCGGAGGATGCCCCCCTGGAGGTGCAGTATGGCCCGCGCCACGCAGTGAGCGTTGCCCCTGGCGGGCTGTTCGAGCGCTTGGGCCTGCCTGCGCAGTTTCAGGTCAACTCGCTGCACAGCCAGGGCATCGACCGCCTGGCCCCGGGCCTGCGGGCCGAGGCACGGGCCCCGGATGGCCTGATCGAAGCGGTGTCTATGCCGGATGCGCCGGGCTTCGTGCTTGGCGTGCAGTGGCACCCGGAATGGCGTTTCGCCGAAAACCCGGTCTCGCGGAGCCTCTTCCAGGCGTTTCGCGAGGCCTGCATTGCCCATGCTGCACGGGAGGCCTGACCGCAAGTCAGGCAAAAGTCCGGGATGACGCACCCCCGGCAGCGCGCTTTCAATGAGTGGAAGCAGGCCTTGGGAACAGGGCCTGTGAAAACAATTCCAATAGTTACGGCATAAACTCATGAGCAATTACACAGAAGCCGGCCGCCCACCCGATGTGGCCGACTCGGGCAGCACCCAGCGCAGCAAAGGCCTGGCCAAGGGCCGGCTTGGCCTGCTGGCCAGCGTGGTGCTGGGCATTTCCACCATCGCCCCGGTCTACACCCTGACCGGCGCCCTTGGCCCGACCGTGCGTGAGGTCGGCGCCCACCTTCCCGCCGTGTTCATCGTCGGCTTCCTGCCGATGCTGCTGGTTGCCTTGGGCTACCGTGAGCTGAACTCCGCCGAGCCGGACAGCGGCACCTCGTTTACCTGGTCGGCCCGCGCATTCGGCCCGATGATCGGCTGGATTGGCGGTTGGGGGCTGGTGGTCGCCACCACCATCGTGCTGTCCAACCTGGCCGGTGTGGCCGTCGACTTCTTCTACCTGTTCCTCAGCCAGATCACCGGCCAGCATGCGCTGGCGGCCCTGGCCGACAACCTGTTGGTGAACATCACCACCTGTTGCGTGTTCATCGCCCTGGCGGTGTGGATCTGCTGCCGGGGCATGGCCACCACCATGACCGTGCAGTACGGCCTGGTGGCGCTGCAGTTGATGGTGCTGCTGGGCTTTGCCTTCGCCGCCTTCGGCGGCACCACCGCGCCACCGCCGCTGGAATTCGATTTCGCCTGGTTCAACCCGTTTGGGGTCGAGTCGTTCTCGGCCTTTGCCGCTGGCCTGTCGCTGTCGATTTTCATTTTCTGGGGGTGGGACGTGTGCCTGACCGTCAGCGAGGAGTCGATTGGCAGCGATGAGGTGCCGGGCAAGGCGGCCACCTGGACGGTATTGCTGATTCTTGGCCTGTACCTGGTCACCGCTATCGCCACCCTGCAGTTCGCCGGCATCAGTGAGCACGGCCTTGGCCTGAACAACCCGCGCATCCAGGAAAACGTGTTCGCCCACCTGGCGGGGCCGGTGATGGGGCCGCTGGCGATCCTGATGTCGATTGCGGTGCTGGCCAGCACCGCTGCGTCGCTGCAGTCGACCTTCGTGTCGCCGGCGCGCACGCTGCTGGCCATGGGTTATTACGGCGCGGTGCCGCAGAAGTTCGCCAGCGTTTGCCCGCGTTCGCAAACACCGCGCTACGCGACCATTTGCGCTGGCGTGGCGGCAGGGGTGTTCTACGTGACCATGCGGACCCTGAGCGAGAACGTGCTGGCTGACACCATCACCGCCTTGGGCATGATGATCTGCTTCTACTATTCGCTGACGGCGTTCGCGTGTGTTTGGTACTTCCGAGGCAGCCTGTTCGGCAGCCTGCGCCACTTCTTCATGCGTGGCCTGTGCCCGCTGGTGGGTGGGGTGATCCTGTCGGTGATCTTCGTGCGCACGGCCATCGACAGCGCTTCGCCAGACTTTGGCAGCGGCTCGCATGTGGCGGGGTTGGGGTTGGTGTTCGTGATTGCGGCGATCATTTCGGCACTGGGGATCGTGCTGATGATGATTTCGCGGATGCGCGCGCCGGCTTACTTCCTGGGGGCCACTTTGCGCCAGCAGGCTAGCTTGCCGTTGCAGGACTGATGCAAGGGGCTGCCTTGCAGCCCATCGCGACCTTTGGTCGCTCCTACCAGGGACCGCATCCCCCGTAGGAGCGACCGAAGGTCGCGATAGGGCCCTATCAGGCCAGCAACTCTTTCAGCAGCCCACTGTAACGCTGCTGCTGCTTGCTCAGCAGCAACCGGTTGGCCACGAACACTGCCTTCAATTCTTCCAGCGCCACGGCAAAGTCGTCATTGATGATGACGTACTCATACTCGTTGTAGTGCTCCATCTCGCTGACCGCTTCCTGCATGCGCCCGGCAATGATCTCCTCGCTGTCCTGGCCACGGCCGTCCAGGCGCTCGCGCAGGGCCTGCTGGCTTGGCGGCAGGATGAACACCGAGCGCGCCTCGGGCATCAGCTTGCGTACCTGCTTGGCGCCCTGCCAGTCGATTTCCAGAATCAGGTCGTTGCCCTGGTCGAGCACTTCCTGCAAGGCGCTGCGCGAGGTGCCGTAGAAGTTGCCGAACACTTCGGCATGTTCAAGGAAATCACCTTTGCCGATCAGCGCCTTGAAGTCGTCATGGCTGACGAAGTGGTAGTTCACGCCGTGCTGCTCGCCCGGGCGCATGGCGCGGGTGGTGTGCGAGACCGAGACGCTGACGCGCGGGTCGGCCTTGATCAGGGCGGTGACCAGGCTGGTCTTGCCGGCACCCGAAGGTGCCGAAACGATATAGAGGGTGCCGCTGCTGTGGTTCATGGTCGGGTTGGCCTTACTCGATGTTCTGTACTTGTTCACGCATCTGTTCGATCAGCACCTTCAGGTTGACCGCCGCTTGCGTACTGCGTGGGTCGAAGGCCTTGGAGCCCAGGGTGTTGGCTTCGCGGTTCAGTTCCTGCATCAGGAAATCCAGGCGCCGGCCTGCGGCACCGCCAGACTTGAGCACCCGGCGCACCTCGGTGACGTGGGTGCTGAGGCGGTCGAGCTCTTCGGCAACGTCGCTTTTCTGCGCCAGCAGCACCATTTCCTGCTCCAGGCGCTGCGGGTCGAGCTCGGCCTTCAAGTCGCCGAAGCGGTCGAGGATCTTTTGTCGTTGGCCGGCGAGCATCTGCGGCACCAGGGCGCGCAAGGTGGTGACCTCGCCGGCCATGCTGTCCAGCCGCTCGTTGATCAGCCGCGCCAGTTCCTGGCCTTCGCGCAGGCGCCCGGCCTTGAGTTCGGCCAGGGCTTCGTCGAACAGTGCCACGGCCTCGGCATTCAGGGCTTGCGGGTCGCTGGTATCGGCCACCAGCACGCCCGGCCAGGACAGCACTTCCAGCGGGTTGAGCGCAGCCGGCTGCTTGATCAGCCCGGCCACCTCTTCGGCGGCGGCAACCAACTGCGTGGCGCGCTCGCGGTCAACCTTCAGCGGCTTGCCGCTGCTGTCTTCGTGCAGGCGCAAGGTGCATTCGACCTTGCCCCGCGACAACCCCTGGCGCAGGCCCTCGCGCACCGCGCCTTCGAGGTCGCGCAGGGCGTCGGGCAGGCGCAGGTGCGGCTCCAGGTAGCGGTGGTTGACCGAGCGCAGCTCCCAGACCAGGGTGCCTTGACTGCCGGCGCGCTCGACACGAGCAAAAGCGGTCATGCTGTGCACCATGGGGAGTACCTCGCGTAAATGAGTTGAGGCGCGGGATTGTAGCGCAGTGCGCCCGTGGCGCCCATGTTACAGAGCGGGCATTCACCCAGGGGAAAAGGCGACAGGCTGCCGGGGGCGCGACGATAGGCGTGTTCTCGCCGGGCGACGGGCCCTATAATGGCGGTCAGATTCAAAGTCCCAGTACAGGTATTCCAGATGAAACGTCCAAGTGGTCGCGCCGCCGATCAGCTCCGCTCGATCCGCATCACCCGCAACTACACCAAGCACGCCGAAGGGTCGGTACTGGTCGAGTTCGGTGACACCAAGGTCATCTGCACGGTCAGTGTCGAAAATGGCGTGCCACGGTTCCTCAAAGGCCAGGGCCAAGGCTGGCTGACCGCCGAATACGGCATGCTGCCGCGCTCCACCGGTGAGCGTAACCAGCGCGAAGCCAGCCGTGGCAAGCAGGGTGGCCGCACCCTGGAAATCCAGCGCCTGATCGGCCGCTCGCTGCGCGCCGCGCTGGACATGAGCAAGCTGGGCGACATCACCCTGTACGTCGACTGCGACGTGATCCAGGCCGATGGCGGCACCCGCACCGCGTCCATCACCGGTGCCATGGTTGCCCTGTGCGACGCCCTGGCAGTGATCAAGAAGCGCGGTGGCTTGAAGGCCGGCAACCCGCTCAAGCACATGATTGCCGCAGTGTCGGTAGGCATGTACCAGGGTGAAGCGGTGCTCGACCTGGACTACCTGGAAGACTCGGCTGCCGAAACCGACCTGAACGTGGTGATGACCAGCGCCGGTGGTTTCATCGAGGTGCAGGGCACCGCCGAAGGCGCGCCATTCCAGCCTGAAGACTTCAACGCCATGCTGGCGCTGGCGCAGAAAGGCATGGGCGAGATCTTCGAGCTGCAGAACGCCGCCCTGGCTGACTGAGTGATTGCACGCGGTTTCATCGCGAGCTGCGCTCGCGCCTACATGGCATGGCCTGCGTAGGAGCGAGCGCAGCTCGCGATGGGCCGCAAAGCGGCCCCGCCGTTCTTAGATGGTCAACGTCCAGTCATAGTCGACAATCAACGGCGCATGCTGGGAGAAGCGCGGCTGACGCGGCAGGCGAGCGTTGCGCACGAAGCGGCGCAGGCCCGGGGTGAGGATCTGGTAGTCGAACCGGTAGCCCAGGTTGAGCATCTCGGCCTGTTCGTTGTCCGGCCACCAGCTGTACTGGTCGCCTTCACGGCTGACTTCGCGCAAGGCATCGACGTAGCCCATGTCGCCGGTGATCGCATCCATCCAGGCGCGCTCAGGCGGCAGGAAGCCCGGCGACTGCTGGCTGTCACGCCAGTTCTTGATGTCGAGCTTCTGCTGCGCCACGTAGAACGAGCCGCAATAGATGTACTCGCGGCGCTTGCGGCGCTGCTTGTCCAAATACTTGGCGAAGTCGTCCATCAACTTGAATTTCTGGTTCAAGTCTTCGTCACCGTTCATGCCCGAAGGCAGCAACAGGCTGGCAATACTCACTTTGTCGAAATCTGCTTGCAGATAACGCCCGTAGCGGTCGGCTGTCTCGAAGCCCAGGCCGGTGATGACTGCCTTGGGCTGCATGCGCGAGTAAAGTGCTACGCCACCTTGGGCGGGCACCTCTGCGTCGCAGGCATAAAGGAAATAGCCATCGAGCTGGAAAGCTGGGTCGTCGAGTTCAAAGGCCGAGGCGCGGGTATCCTGAAGGCAGATGACGTCGGCATTCTGGGCTTGCAGCCAGCTGAGCAAACCACGCTCGGCCGCAGCCTGAATGCCATTCACGTTCACACTGATGATCCGCATAAATGGCCCCAAAAATCTCGTGCGTGTATGATACCCGAGCTCAACCCATTTAGCTAAATCCGTGGTGTCCGGGACCTTACATGCAGCCGTATCAGCGCGACTTCATCCGTTTTGCCATCGATCGCGGCGTGCTGCGCTTCGGTGAATTCACCCTGAAATCGGGGCGTACCAGCCCGTATTTCTTCAATGCCGGCCTGTTCAACACCGGTTCCGCCCTGGCCCAGCTGGGCCGCTGCTACGCCGCAGCCATCGTCGACAGCAAGATCCCGTTCGACGTGCTGTTCGGCCCGGCCTACAAGGGCATCCCCCTGGCGGCAGCCACGGCCGTGGCCCTGGCCGAGCAGCACCAGCTCGACGTGCCTTGGTGCTTCAACCGCAAGGAAGCCAAGGACCACGGTGAAGGCGGCAGCCTGGTAGGCGCGCCGCTGGCAGGTGACGTGCTGATCATCGACGACGTGATCACCGCCGGTACTGCCATCCGTGAGGTCATGCAGATCATCAATGCCCAGCAGGCCAAGGCCGCAGGCGTGCTGATCGCGCTGAACCGCGAAGAGCGCGGCAACGGCGAGCTGTCGGCCATCCAGGAAGTGGAGCGTGACTTCGGTATTCCGGTGGTCAGCATCGTTTCGCTGACCCAGGTACTGGAGTTCCTGGCGGACGACCCGCAGCTCAAGCAGCACTTGCCGGCTGTTGAGGCCTACCGGGCGCAGTACGGGATCTGATCCTGGCCTGGTAATGAAAAAAGGCGACCTTCCTGGAAGGTCGCCTTTTTTTGTGCCGCCTGGTCCGGCCTCTTCGCTTGCAGGAGCGGGCTTGCCCCGCGAAGAGGCCGGTGCGGGTGAACTCAATCGGTGCCGTACTTAGGCGACCGCGGCCCATACAGAATGCCGCCATTGGCATACGGCGTCAGCAGCCGGGCACTGGTCATGCCGGCAATCGGGTAACCGGCATCGTCCTGCACACTGCTGATGATCTGGTTCACCGCCGCGGTAATCAGCATGCCGACGATGCCGCCCTGGTTCTGCTGGTTCTCCTGGCTGGACGCCGTGGCAGTGCCGGTCCACAGGGTGGTGCCGGTCTTCAGGTCGACCAGCTTGGCGCTGGCGGTGACGATGGTGGCGCTGCTCAGCACCATGTAGCGGGTGCCGTAGTCCGACACGGTCACGTACAGGCCGGCATCGGCGCCGAAGATATCGTGCAGCTTGGTGGTTGGCAGCTGGTGGATGTCGGCCGGGGTGGTCATGCCGTTCTGGCGGAAGGTTTCGTCCACCAGCGCCACCGGCATCACGTAGTAGCCAGCTTCGGCCAACGGGTAGGTGACCTGCGAGAGCATGCTGTAGGTCGCCTTGACGTCCGGCGATTCGTTCAGCGGCGGCAGGATCAGGATCGACTTTGGCCGGCTCTGCTTGTAAGCCGAGTAGTCGATGCTCTTGCGCTCGGCGCAGCCGGCGAACAGGGCCAGCACGCAGGCGCCGACGATCAGTTGGGTCAGGCGCTTGATCATTTCACGGCTCCCTTGCTGGCGTTGCTGATCAGGAAGTCCATGTAGGCGGCCGATTCCGGGAACAGGGCCTTCTCGGTGCGAAACTGCTGGATCATCTGGTCATCCTTGCCCAGGCTGGAGTACAGCAGGCCGAGCTGGGCGTGGTAGCCCGGGGGCACGGCGCCATTCTTGGCCTTGATCTTCTCCAGGTCGCGCTCAAGGGCGGTGGCCTGTTCTTCCTTCGAGTCGCCCTTGAGGTAGCCGTACACCTGGGGTTGGTAGCTTTCCCACTGGTACAGGGTCTTCGGGCCGCTGCAGCCGGCCAGCAGCAGGCCGCCCAGCACCAGGCCCGCGCAGCTGCGCAGGGCCGGGAGAGTGATAGTCATTGATGTGTCCTTCCTGGAATGAATCGGTTACTGAGCCTTGGGGTTCCACTGGCCGCTTTCGACCGCGTTCACCAGCTTGTTCACGGCTTCGCGCATGGCCAGGTCGAGCACCTTGCCGTTGAGCGTCGAGTCATAGCTGGCGGTGCCGCCGAAACCGATGATTTCGCGGTTGGACAGGGCATACTCACCCGCGCCCTGGCTCGAATAGACCACTTCCGAGGTGCTGATGTTGACGATGTTCAGCGCCACCTTGGCGTAGGCGATCTGGGTTTTGCCGCGGCCGAGAATGCCGAACAGCTGGTGATCGCCCACTTCCTTGCGGCCAAACTCGGTCACATCGCCCGTCACCACGAAATCGGCGCCCTTGAGGCGCTGGGCCTGGCCCTTGATCGCCGCTTCCTGCTGGATCTCGCTCATGTTGTCGCGGTCGAGCACGTTGAAGCGGTTGGTTTGCTGCAGGTGGGTGATGAGGATGGTCTTGGCCTGGCCGCCAAGGCGGTCGACGCCATCGGAGAAGATGCCGCGCATGTAGCTGGAGCGGTTGTCGAACTTGCCCACGGCAATCGGTGCACGCACGCCGCTGTAAGGGCGGCTGACGCTTTCGACCTGTTGCACGGCGATGGCGGTGGAGGTTTCAGTGGCACAGCCAGCGATGGACCCGACAGCCAGGGCGGCTGCCAGCACGAGTCCTTGTGATGCGTATTTCACGCGTTTTCTCCAAAAGACAGAACAAAATTCAGCGAGCCTGCATTTTGCCATGTCTTTTGCAGAAAAATCATCGCCGGCAAGCCGGCGATGGGGGAGGGTGTAGCAGGATCAGTGGCGTTTGCGGTTGCTGATCAGGGTGCCTACGCCGCTGTCGGTGAAGATTTCCAGCAGCACCGCATTCGGCACGCGGCCATCGATGATGTGCGAGGTCGTCACGCCGCCCTGGACCGCATCCAGCGCGCACTTGATCTTCGGCAGCATGCCGCCGTAGATGGTGCCGTCGGCGATCAGTTCGTTGACCTGCTCGGTGGTCAGGCCGGTCAGGACCTTGCCTTCCTTGTCCATCAGCCCGGCAATGTTGGTCAGCAGCATCAGCTTTTCAGCTTTCAGTGCCTCGGCCACCTTGCCGGCCACCAGGTCGGCGTTGATGTTGTACGACTCACCGTTGGTGCCCACGCCGATCGGCGCAATCACCGGAATGAAGTCGCCCTTGACCAGCATGTTCAGCAGGTCGGTGTTGACGCTCACCACCTCGCCAACGTGGCCGATGTCGATGATTTCCGGCTGGGTCATCTCTGGGGTCTGGCGGCTGACGGTGAGCTTCTTCGCGCGAATCAGCTCGGCGTCCTTGCCGGTCAGGCCGATGGCGCTGCCGCCGTGGCGGTTGATCAGGTTGACGATGTCTTTGTTGACCTGGCCGCCGAGGACCATTTCCACCACGTCCATGGTTGCCGCGTCGGTGACGCGCATGCCATCGATGAAGTGGCTTTCGATTGACAGGCGCTTGAGCAGGTCACCGATCTGCGGGCCGCCACCGTGCACCACCACCGGGTTGATGCCCACGGCCTTCATCAGCACGATGTCCCGGGCGAAGCCGGTTTTGAGCTCTTCGCTCTCCATCGCGTTGCCGCCGTACTTGATGACCAGGGTCTTGCCGACAAAGCGGCGGATGTAAGGCAGTGCTTCGGACAAAACCTCGGCTACATGGGAAGCGGCATCGCGATCGAGGGTCATGCAGGGCTCCTGTAAGGAACAGATAGTCGGTCAGAACGGCAGTTGCAGCTCAGGGGCAACCCGCAGCAACTGGGCACGGAAAACATCCTTGATACGTTGCAACTCGGCGGCGCTTTCGGCCTCGAAACGCAGCACCAGCACCGGTGTGGTGTTGGAAGCGCGTACCAGGCCCCAGCCGCTGGCATAGTCGACCCGCACACCGTCGATGGTGGTCAGGCTGGCTGCGCCCCAGTCGGCGTCGCGTTGCAGTGCATCAATGATGCTGAATTTACCCTCGTCGGTCACATCAATGTTGATTTCCGGTGTGGAAATATCATTGGGGAACGCGGCGAACAGGTTTTCGGCGCTTTGCGCGGCATGGCTGAGAATTTCCAGCAGGCGTGCGGCGCTGTAGATACCGTCGTCGAAACCGTACCAGCGCTCCTTGATGAAGATGTGGCCGCTCATCTCGCCTGCGAGCAGCGAGCCGGTCTGTTTCATCTTCTTCTTGATCAGCGAATGGCCGGTTTTCCACATCAGGGCCCGGCCACCGTGCTGTTCGATCAGCGGGGTCAGGCGGCGGGTGCATTTGACGTCGAAGATGATTTCGGCGCCGGGGTTGCGGGCCAGCACGTCCTGGGCGAACAGCATCAGCAGGCGGTCGGGGTAGACGATGCTGCCGGTGTTGGTCACCACGCCCACGCGGTCGCCGTCGCCATCGAAGGCAAGGCCGATGTCGGCACCGGTTTCCCGCACCTTGGCGATCAGGTCTTGCAGGTTTTCCGGTTTGCCCGGGTCCGGGTGGTGGTTGGGGAAGTTGCCGTCCACCTCGCAGAACAGCGGGATCACTTCGCAGCCCAGGGCTTCGATCAGCTGTGGCGCGACCACGCCGGCCGCGCCGTTGCCGCAGTCGACCACCACCTTGAGCCTTTTCGCAAGCTTCACGTCGCTGACGATTTGCTGGAAGTAGCGGTCGAGGATTTCAACCTTCTGCACGCTACCCTGGCCACGCGGGACGTCGTTGGCCTTCAGGCGCGCCAGCAGGGCCTGGATCTGTTCGTTGGCCAGTGTGTCGCCGGCGATGACCACCTTGAAACCGTTGTAATCCGACGGGTTGTGGCTGCCGGTGAGCATCACCCCCGAGGTGCCGGCCAGCACGTTGGCGGCGTAGTACAGCGCCGGGGTTGGCACCAAGCCGACGTCGCTGACCTGGCAACCGGCGTCGACCAGGCCCTGGATCAACTGCTCGACCAGCATGGGGCCGGAGAGGCGGCCGTCCCGGCCCACGGCGATCTGCGGTTCGCCCTGGGCGAGGGTCTGCGCGCCGATGGCGCGGCCGATCCAGTAGGCGGTTTCGCCATGCAGGGTCTTGCCGACCACGCCACGGATGTCATAGGCGCGGAAAATGCTCTCGGGCAATGCGGGGACCAGGTGGGCCATGTCGTTCATCTCTGGAAGCTCCATAGTCTAAGGCTTTCTGGGCTGGCGCAAACTGAACGCTTGGACGGTGGAATGCCCCGAGAGTTCGCCTTCCATGGCGCCAACGGTCGCTGCCGGGGCTTAGCGGGTGCCGGAGTGGCCAAAGCCACCGGCGCCGCGCTGGGTTTCGTCGAAGGCCTCGACGATGTCGAAGTGCGCCTGCACCACCGGCACCAGAATCAGCTGCGCGATGCGCTCGCCAACGGTGATGGTGAACGGCGTATTGCCACGGTTCCAGCACGACACCATCAGTTCGCCCTGGTAGTCCGAATCGATCAGGCCGACCAGGTTGCCAAGCACGATGCCGTGCTTGTGGCCCAGGCCCGAGCGCGGCAGGATCATTGCCGCCAGGCCCGGGTCACCGATGTAGACCGACAGGCCGGTCGGGATCAGCAGGGTCTGGCCCGGTTCGAGGACCGTGTCTTCCTTGAGCAGGGCGCGCAGGTCGAGGCCGGCAGAGCCAGGCGTTGCGTATTGCGGCAGCGGGAATTCGCTGCCCAGGCGTGGGTCGAGGATCTTGGCTTGAAGAGCGTGCATGTAACTTATTGAACCTGGTTGAGCCGTTCGGCGATGAAGGCGACCAGCTGGCGGGCGATCTTGCCCTTGCTGGTCTGCGCGAAGAGGGTCTGGTGCTGCTGGCGGTCGATCACGGTCAGGGCATTTTCCTCGCTGTTGAAGCCGATGCTGGGGTTGGCCACATCATTGGCGACGATCAGGTCGAGGTTCTTGTCCTTGAGCTTGCGCGTGGCGTAATCGAGCAGGTGTTCGGTTTCGGCGGCGAAGCCGACGCTGAACGGGCGGTCGGTGCGGCCAGCAAGGGTGGCAAGGATATCGGGATTGCGCACCATCTGCAGCAGCATGCCGTCGCCGGTCGTAGGATCTTTCTTGAGCTTTTGCGGGGCAACCACCTCCGGGCGGTAGTCTGCGACCGCTGCGGACGCGATGAACAGGTCGCACGGCATGGCCGCTTCACAGGCCGCGAGCATGTCCCGCGCGCTGACCACGTCGATGCGCTGCACCCGGTCTGGGGTCTGCAGGTGCACCGGGCCTGTCACGAGGGTCACCCGAGCCCCGGCTTCGGCGGCCGCTTCGGCCAGGGCGAAGCCCATCTTCCCGGAGCTATGATTGGTGATGTAGCGCACCGGGTCGATGTTTTCCTGGGTGGGGCCCGCGGTGATCAGCACGTGCTTGCCGGTCAGCGCCTGGCGCTTGAAGCTTTCGGCCGCGCACCAGGCAAGGTCGGTGGCTTCGAGCATGCGGCCCAGGCCCACGTCGCCACAGGCCTGGCTGCCGGATGCCGGGCCGAACACCTGGATGCCACGGCTCTTGAGCAGGTCGAGGTTGGCCTGGGTGGCCGGGTCGCGCCACATGGCCTGGTTCATGGCCGGGGCCACGGCCACGGTGGCATCGGTGGCCAGCACCAGGGTGGTCAGCAAATCGTCGGCCATGCCTTGGGCCAGGCGCGCCATGAGGTCGGCGGTGGCTGGGGCGATCAGCACCAGGTCGGCCCACTTGGCCAGTTCGATGTGGCCCATGGCCGCTTCCGCGGCGGGGTCGAGCAGGTCCATGTGCACCGGGTGGCCAGACAGCGCCTGCAGGGTCAGCGGGGTGATGAATTCGGCACCCCCACGGGTCATGACGACGCGCACCTGCGCGCCGTGCTCCAGGAGTCGGCGAATCAGCTCGGCGCTTTTGTAGGCGGCAATGCCACCCCCGACGCCGAGAACGATGCGCTTGCGATACAGCCGCTGCATAGGCTTGCCTTTTTCCAGTGAACGCGGGCCGCGACGTCTGAAACTGCCTGCGGCAGAACGTCGCATGTACGAGGCGAAATAGATTACCACAGGGCCGAAACGGGCCGCAGCAAAGGCAGGGAGTAGGGATGAACATCAGGGAATGGCCGACCGATGAGCGGCCAAGGGAAAAGTTGTTGGAGCGTGGGGCGGCGGTGCTGTCGGACGCTGAGTTACTGGCCGTGTTGCTGGGGTCGGGCGTTGCCGGTCGCAATGTGCTGGACCTTGCGCGTGGGCTTTTGTCGCGCTTTGGCGGGCTTAGGCTGTTTCTTGAAGCCGACCGCGAGGCGGTATTGCGCGAGCCGGGGGTGGGGCCTGTGAAATATGCGCAGTTACAGGCGCTGCTTGAGATTGGCAGGCGCTATCTGGATGAAAAAATCGAGCGCACAGCGGCCCTGGAGAGCCCGGCAGCGGTGCGCCGCTACCTGAAGTCCATGTTGCGCCATGAGGTGAGCGAGGTGTTCGGTTGCTTGTTCCTGGACAGCAAACACAGGCCGCTGGCGTTCGAGATTCTGTTTCGGGGCACGATCGACCGGGCGAGTGTCTACCCCCGTGAAGTGGTACGCCGGGCGCTGCAGCACAATGCAGCGGCGTTGATTTTGTGCCACAACCACCCTTCGGGGCACAGTGAGCCCAGCCAGGATGATGTGCACCTGACGGTTTCGTTGAAGCGAGGTTTGGCGCTGATTGATGTGCGGGTGCTGGATCACATCATCATCGGGGACGGAGAGCCGTTGTCGATGGTCGAGCAGGGGTGGGTGGTGGCTTAGATGGGCCTGTCTGGAAATTTGTAGCGTCTGTGAAATCGAGCGCCGCCCGCGCGGCGCTCGATCTCACAGGCGACCAATACCTCAAGGCAACCTCACCGCCCCGCCGACACCTTGCTGAAATCCAGCCGCCCGAACGGGCTCACCTGGAACCCTTCCACCCCTTGGCGCAACAGCGTCGCCGCCGTTGGGTGCGCCAGCGGCACCCACAGCGCCTGCTGCTGGATCAGCGTCTGCGCCTGCTGGTACAACCGGCTGCGCACGCTCTGGTCATTGGTGGTGCGCCCGGCGCTGATCAGCTGGTCCAGGCGGTTGTCGCAGAACCGCGCGAAGTTGGTGCCCGACTGCACCGCCGCGCAGGAAAACTGCGGGCTGAGGAAGTTGTCCGGGTCACCGTTGTCACCGGCCCAGCCCATGAACAGCAGGTCATGCTCGCCTGCCTTGGCACGGCGGATCAGCTCGCCCCACTCGATCACGCGGATCTCGGCCTTGATGCCGATTTTCGCCAGGTCCGCCTGCAGCATCTGCGCGCCCAGGCTCGGGTTGGGGTTGAGCAGGCTGCCCGACGGGCGGGTCCAGATCGTGGTGCTGAAGCCTTCGGCCAGGCCAGCCTTGGCCAGCAGGGCCTTGGCCTTGTTCACATCGAGCGGGTAGCCGGGCAGGTCCTTGGCGTAGCTCCAGGTGTTGGGCGGGTAGGGGCCGTTGGCGGCGGTGGCGGTGTCTTCGAACACCGCCTTGAGGTAGGCCTGCTTGTCGAAGGCCAGGTTGATCGCCTGGCGCACCTCGGGCTTGTCCAGCGGCGGGTGTTCGCTGTTGATGGCCACGAAGGCAGTCATGAATGCAGGCGTGGTGGCCACCTTGAGGTTGCCGTCCTTGCCCGCTTCGGCGATGTCCAGCGGCTTGGGCGACAGGGCCACCTGGCATTCGCCCCGCTTGAGTTTCTGCAGGCGCACGTTGGCATCGGTGGTGATGGCGAAGATCAGCGGGTCGACCGCCGGCTTGCCACCGAAGTAGTCAGGGTTGGCGCGGTAGCGCACCACGGCGTCCTTCTGGAAACGCTGGAACACGAACGGGCCGGTGCCGATCGGCTGGCTGTTGAGCTTTTCCGGGGCGCCTTCCTTGAGCAGCTTGTCGGCGTATTCGGCCGAGTAGATCGACGCGAAGCCCATGCTCAGGGTGGCCAGGAAGGTCGCGTCGGCATGGGTCAGGGTAAAGCGCACGCTGTTCGGCTCAGGGGCTTCGATCGCCTTGATCAGGCTGTCGAGCTGCAGCGACTGGGCATGCGGGTAACCGCCCGGGGCCGTTTTATGCCAGGCGTGGGCGGGGTAGAGCATGCGCTGGAAGCTGAACAGCACGTCGTCGGCGTTCAGCTCGCGGGTCGGCTTGAAGTACGCCGTGGTGTGGAACTTGACCCCGTCGCGCAGCTTGAAGTCATAGACCAGGCCGTCCGCCGACACCGTCCAGCTCTGCGCCAGGCTCGGCACGACCTTGCCCTGGCCTGCGTCAAACTCGACCAGGCGGTTCATCAGCATATCGGCCGACGCATTGGTGGTGGTCAGCGAGTTGTACTGGACCACGTCGAAGCCTTCGGGGCTGGCCTCGGTGCAGACGCTCAGCGGTGCAGCCTGGGCGATGCCTGCGGCAAACAGGGAGGTGAACAATAAGGAAAGGGCGGCAGCACGCATGGTGGCTCCTTGGCTGGTCGATGGCCCATCTGCCGGTGCAGTCTGGAAACGTCCTACCCTAGTGGGCCCGCCGGCAAATGACCACACCCTTTTTTACAAAACCGGCGACGAATGGTCGACGCCTGACAGAGACTGCCGCTATGCTGGCTGCCGCGCCGGGCGCAGCGTCAATTGATGCCTAATGTCCGTGACAATATTCGTCAAATGTTGTTGCGCCCGAGTCTTTCTGGTATAAAGCAGCGCTCTTTTCTAGGGGCTCGGCCTGTCGCATCAGCGGATCCGGTCGATAAGACCTCCAGAATCACGGCGCCTGGCGCCAAAGACTGAGAGATTAAGCGGCCAACCCATGCCGGGTTGGGCATGTGGTTTTAGAGGGCTGAGTCATGTCGAGAGTCTGTCAAGTTACTGGTAAGGGTCCAGTAACCGGGAACAACATTTCCCACGCAAACAACAAAACCCGTCGTCGTTTCCTGCCGAACCTGCAGCACCACCGTTTCTGGGTTGAATCCGAGAACCGTTTCGTGCGTCTGCGCGTATCCGCCAAAGGCATGCGTATCATCGACAAGCGCGGCATCGACGCCGTTCTGGTTGACATCCGTAAAGCTGGCGCCAAGGTTTAAGGGAGAGCATCATGCGTGAATTGATCCGTCTGGTTTCGAGTGCCGGTACCGGCCACTTCTACACCACCGACAAGAACAAGCGCACCACCCCGGACAAAATCGAGATCAAGAAATACGATCCGGTTGTTCGCAAGCACGTGGTGTACAAGGAAGCCAAGATCAAGTAATTGATCGGCAACCTGAAAAAAACCCGCCTCCGAAAGGATGCGGGTTTTTTTATGCCTTGCGTTCAGCCTCAGTTGAACTCAAAGCCCTTGATGCGGCCTTGGCCATCGACCGTGACGTGAATCCGGTTGGGGTCGAACTCGCGGGTGCTGAAATCGCGAGGGCCTACAACACGGGCGCGGCCGGTCAGGCTGGTGATGGTGTCTTTCACCGCGTCGTCATAGTCGGTGCCGACGAGATGGGCGAGGGCTTGCAGGACTTCGTCGTTGTTCATGGTTCGATGCCTTTAGCTGGATGTTGGCCCGAAATGGGCCGGGCCATGGTCATCCAGGCAGGCGAGGGCCATGTGTTACAAGGTTACCGCTGCTCGAACATCACATAGATCTTGCGGCAAGGCTCCAGCACTTCCCAGGTGCCCTTGAAGCCCGCCGGGATCACGAACCGATCACCGGCGCGCAGGGTTTTTGCCCCGCCATCCTGGTCGCGCAGCACCGAAACGCCCTGGACGATCTCGCAGTATTCATGTTCGGTGTAGTTCACCGTCCATTGCCCCACCGCCCCTTCCCAGACGCCAGCGGCAAACTGCCCGCATGGGCTGGAATAGTGGTTGTAGACAGCCTGGTCCGGCTCGCCCTTGAGGATTTTCTCGGCTGCCGGGCGGTAGCGCTCGGCCTCGGTGAGAACCTGGGCGAAATCGATAATGCTGTCGATGCTCATGGTGCGGCTCCTGTTGTTGTTTAATAAAATGAACATCAGTAGGCTTTTAGGCTGTTCGTGTCAAATATATTGATACTTTACCCGCCCTGGTTTAGGGTATCGCTTGCCCGTGTGCGCTCGTCGCCCGGCCAGAATTCTGACAACGCCAGTGAGTCCTCAGTGCGGCGTTGCACCTAAACAAGAGGAGGAGTTTCGTATGACCACCCTGACCCGTGCGGACTGGGAACAACGTGCCCAGCAACTGAAGATCGAAGGCCGCGCCTTCATCAACGGCGAATACACCGACGCCGCATCCGGTGAAACATTCGACTGCCTGAGCCCGGTCGACGGACGCTTCCTGGCCAAGGTTGCCAGCTGCGATCTGGCCGACGCCAACCGCGCCGTGGAAAACGCCCGCGCCACCTTCAATTCCGGTGCCTGGTCGCAACTGGCCCCGGCCAAGCGCAAGGCCAAGCTGATTCGCTTCGCCGACCTGCTGCGCAAGAACGTCGAAGAGCTGGCGCTGCTGGAAACCCTGGACATGGGCAAGCCGATCGGCGACTCCTCCAGCATCGACATCCCAGGCGCGGCCAATGCCATTCACTGGACCGCCGAGGCCATCGACAAAGTCTACGACGAAGTCGCGCCAACACCGCACGACCAACTGGGCCTGGTGACCCGTGAGCCGGTTGGCGTGGTCGGTGCCATCGTACCGTGGAACTTCCCACTGCTGATGGCCTGCTGGAAGCTCGGCCCGGCACTGGCCACCGGTAACTCGGTGGTGCTCAAGCCGTCCGAGAAATCCCCGCTCACCGCCATTCGCATCGCCCAGCTGGCCATCGAAGCCGGCATTCCGGCAGGCGTGCTGAACGTGCTGCCAGGCTACGGCCACACCGTGGGCAAGGCCTTGGCCCTGCACATGGACGTCGACACCCTGGTGTTCACCGGCTCCACCAAGATCGCCAAGCAGCTGATGGTTTACGCGGGCGAGTCGAACATGAAGCGCATCTGGCTGGAAGCCGGCGGCAAGAGCCCGAACATCGTCTTTGCCGACGCACCGGACCTGCAAGCCGCTGCCGAAGCCGCTGCCAGCGCCATCGCCTTCAACCAGGGCGAGGTCTGCACCGCAGGCTCGCGCCTGCTGGTGGAACGTTCGATCAAGGACAAGTTCCTGCCGATGGTGGTCGAGGCCCTCAAGGGCTGGAAGCCTGGCAACCCGCTGGACCCACAAACCACCGTGGGTGCCCTGGTCGACACCCAGCAGATGAACACCGTGCTGTCGTACATCGACGCCGGCCACAAGGACGGCGCCAAACTGCTGGCCGGTGGCAAGCGTACCCTGGAAGAAACGGGCGGCACCTATGTTGAGCCGACCATCTTCGACGGCGTGACCAATGCCATGCGCATTGCCCAGGAAGAGATCTTTGGCCCGGTGCTGTCGGTGATCGCCTTCGACACCGCCGAAGAGGCCATCGCCATTGCCAACGACACCCCGTATGGCCTGGCCGCTGGCATCTGGACCTCGGACATCTCCAAGGCCCACAAGACTGCCCGCGCCGTGCGCGCTGGCAGCGTCTGGGTCAACCAGTACGACGGCGGCGACATGACCGCGCCGTTCGGTGGCTTCAAGCAGTCGGGCAACGGCCGTGACAAGTCGCTGCATGCGCTGGAGAAGTACACCGAGCTGAAGGCGACCTGGATCAAGCTGTAATCCGGTAGTCTTCTTCGCGGCGGTGCGGCGGTCCGACAAGCCCGCTCCCACAGGTACGCCGCTGCGCTCAAGGCCGGCGCTGTACCTGTGGGAGCGGGCTTGCCCGCGAATAGGCCTGAGAATTTCTGCCTGGGAGGCTGCAATGCGTTGGGGAACCTACTTTGCCGTGCTGGCGTCGGTGCTCAGTGTCGGGCTCGCGCTCGGCGTGAGCATGCCGCTGGTGTCCCTGCGCCTGGAGGCCTGGGGCTACGGCGGGTTTGCCATCGGGGTCATGGCGGCGATGCCGGCATTGGGCGTGCTGCTTGGCGCAAGCCTGGCCAGCCGCCTGGCCGGCTGGGTCGGCGTGCCCGCGGCGATGCGCCTGTGCCTGTGGGGGGGGGCGTTGTCGATTGGCCTGGTGGCACTGCTGCCCAGCTACCCCCTGTGGCTGGCCCTGCGGCTGCTGATCGGCATGTCGCTGACCGTGGTGTTCATCCTCGGTGAAAGCTGGATCAACCAGCTGGTGGTCGAGCAATGGCGTGGCCGCCTGGTGGCGCTGTATGGCAGCAGTTACGCCCTGAGCCAGCTGGCCGGGCCGTTGGTGCTGGGCTTCCTGGGTTCCGACGATGACTTCGGCTTTTGGGCCGCGACCGCGTTGCTGCTGCTGGCACCCCTGGTGTTGCTGGGCCGTGGCGGGGCGCCCAGTACCGAAGCGTGCAGCGTCACCTTTGGCGACCTGTTCGCCTTCTGCCGACGCCTGCCGGTGATTGCCTGGGCCGTTGCCCTGTTCGCCGCGTTCGAGGCGATGATTCTGACCCTGCTGCCGGTGTACTGCCTGCAACAGGGCTTTAGCACCGAGATTGCCCTGTTCATGGTCAGTACCGTGGTGGTGGGCGATGCGGTGCTGCAACTGCCGATTGGTGCGTTGGCCGACCATATGTCGCGCCAGTCGCTGTTCACCGGCTGCGCGGTGACCTTGATGGTGTCCAGCCTGGCGATCCCCCTGCTGCTGGATACGCCGGTGATCTGGCCGCTGTGGGTGTTGTTCGGGGCCAGTGCCGGGGGCTTGTTCACCTTGTCGCTGATTCTGATCGGCGAGCGCTATCGCGATGATGCACTGGTGCGGGCCAATGCCCATGTGGCGCAGCTTTGGGGTATTGGCTGCCTGCTCGGGCCGTTGCTGGCGGGGGCGGGGAGCCAGTGGGTCAGTGGGCACGCATTGCTGTGGCTGATGGCGGCGGGGGCGGCGGGGTTGGTGTTGCTGACCCGGCGGCCTGGGGCGTTTGAGGTTGCGTCTGCCTGATCGATTTTGGGGCCGCTTTGCGGCCCATCGCGACCTGTGGTCGCTCCTACAAGGGGCTCGCGTTCCGGTAGGAGCGACCGTAGGTCGCGATGGGCTGCTCAGCAGCCCCGGCAATCGCGATTACAACATCTTCTCCAACCCCACCGCCTTGCTGATCCAGGCATTGAACCGCCGCCAGATACCCCCAGGCTCGGCGGTCAGCATATGCCGCTGGCCATTGTCCTCGGTCGCCCACACCAGCTTGCCCCCCACCAGCTTCACCTGGTAACTCAACGCCGGTGCCATGCCCTGCAAGGCCAGGGCGCGGGTGTACTCGGCCAGCTCCGGGCTGTCCACCAGCACGCCAACCTCGGTGTTCCACAGCACCGAACGCGGGTCGAAGTTGAACGAGCCGATGAACGTCTTGTGCCGGTCGAACACCATCGCCTTGCTGTGCAGGCTCGAATCCGAGCTGCTGCCATGCAGCCCCAGGCGCGAAGGTGGCGGCGCGCCCGGTTGGCGGCGCAGCTCGAACAGCTGCACGCCATGCTCCAGCAAGGCCCGGCGATAGGGCGCGTAGCCGCCGTGTACGGCCGGCACGTCGGTGGCCTCCAGGGAATTGGTCAGCAGCTTCACCGAGGCACCGGCATCGGCGCGGCCGGTCAGGTACAGCAGCCCCGGCTCGCCCGGCACGAAGT
Source organism: Pantoea sp. Ap-967 (assembly GCF_011752565.1). Taxonomy (GTDB): domain Bacteria; phylum Pseudomonadota; class Gammaproteobacteria; order Pseudomonadales; family Pseudomonadaceae; genus Aquipseudomonas. Next base: position 66,257 of record NZ_VWXK01000018.1, on the reverse strand, counting down.
AGGCTGAAACCAGAATCAGCTCGCGGTGCACGCTGGCCAGGTCCGGTGCCAGTTGCTGGCTCAGCAGCAGCTGTGGGTCTGGCTCGTCGTCGGCCAGCACCTTGCTTGGTGCATCCCACAACGCCTGGGCGTGGGCCCAGATCAACTCGTTGCGCCACACATCCAGGCGTGGCTGGGTCTGGTAGGCCATCAGCCGTTCATACAGCGCCTTGCGCTGCACCCGCGCCTGGGCCAGCGACACTTCCAGGCGCTGGCGGCTGGCGCGCAGGTCGTCGGCATCGGGCTTGCGCCAGAGGAAATCGCTGATCGGCCGGCTCAGGGCGGTGTTCCAGTACTGGTCGAAGCTGTGCCCCAGCTGCTCGGCCACCGGACCCACGCCCAGCAGGTCGATGTCGGTGAAGTTGAGGTTGGGCTCGGCGTCGAAGTATTCGTCGCCCAGGTTGCGCCCGCCAACGATGGCCATGCTGTTGTCCACCAGGAACAGCTTGTTGTGCATGCGCCGGTGCTGGCGCGACAGGTTGAACAGGCGGCCCACGGCACGGGTGGCGCCGGTGCTGCGGCCCAGGTTCAGCGGGTTGAACACGCGAATCTGGATGTTCGGGTGGGCGGCGAGGGTGCCCATCAGGGTGTCCAGGCCATCGCTGGTGGTGTCGTCGAGCAGGATGCGCACACGCACGCCACGGTCGGCGGCGCGCAGCAGCTCATGCACAAGCGCGCGGGTGCTGAGGCCGTCATGGACGATGTAGTACTGCAGGTCGATGCTCGCCTGGGCGTTGCGGATCAGCTCGGCGCGGGCGCGGAACGCCTCGTTGCTGTTGGGCAGCAGGCGAAAGCCCGAGCGCCCCGCGTAGGGCGCAGCCTGGCGCAGCACCGAACGGCCGAAGGCCGACTCGTTGGCAGGTAGCGCCTGGCTGGTCAGGCGGGGCGTGTCGACGCTGGCGCAGCCACTGAGGCCGAGCAGCAGCAACAGCAGCAGAGGCAAGGCTCGCTGGAGTCTCAAGGGTGGGTCGTCCTGTACGGCTAAGCGCTTGGGGGTTGGACTACAAAGGGCGGCGCAAAGTTACGCCGGCCCGTGGTCTTCATCCAGTAGACGAAGGGCGGTTTCACCCACCTTGCGCACCGCCGCTTCGATCTGCGGCGTGGGCCGCGCGGCGAAGTTCATGCGCAGGCAATGACGGAACTTGCCCGAGGCCGAAAAGATGCTGCCCACGGCAATCTGCACGCCCTGCTCCAGTAAAGCGCGGTTCAGCCGCAGCGTATCGAAATGTTCCGGCATTTCCACCCACAGCATGAACCCGCCCTGGGGCCGGCTGACCCGGGTGCCTGGCGGGAAGTAGCGGGTCACCCAGTCGCTCATCAGGTCACGGGCGCGCTGGTACTGGCTGCGCATGCGCCGCACATGGGGCTGGTAGTGGCCGCCGGCGATGAAGTCGGCGATCGCCAGCTGGGGCTGGCTGGCGGTGCTGCCGGTGCTGATGTACTTCATGTGCAGCACCCGCTCCAGGTAGCGCCCAGGGGCCACCCAGCCGATGCGCAGGCCGGGCGCGAGGGTTTTGGAGAACGAGCTGCAGAGCAGCACGCGGCCATCGTCGTCGAACGACTTCAGGGTGCGCGGGCGTGGGTAGGTGTAGGCCAGGTCGCCATACACATCGTCTTCGAGAATCGCCACGTCGTAGCGCTGGGCCAGGCTCAGCAGGGCCTTCTTGCGCGCCTCGGGCATGATGTAGCCCAGCGGGTTGTTGCAGCTGGGGGTGAGCTGGATGAGCTTGATCGGCCACTGCTCCAGGGCAAGCTCCAAGGCTTCGAGGCTGATACCGGTGACCGGGTCGGTGGGGATTTCCAGCGCCTTCATGCCCAGGCCCTTGAGGGTTTGCATGGCGCCGTGGAAGCTTGGGGAGTCCACCGCGACGATGTCGCCCGGCTGGCACACCGCGCGAATGCTGCACGACAACGCTTCATGGCAACCGGTGGTCACCACCAGGTCGGCCGGGCCCAGGAGGCAACCGGAGTCGAGCATCAGCCGGGCGATCTGTTCGCGCAGGGCCAGGTTGCCATGGATAGTGTCGTAGTACAGGCCTGGCATGTCCTGGCGGCGGCTGAGCTGGGCCAGGCTGCGCAGCAGGGGCTTGAGGCTGGGGCTGTCGATGTCGGGCATGCCCCGGCCGAGCTGGATCACGTCCTGGCGCGGTGTGCTGCGCACCAGCTCCAGCACCTGTTCCCATTGCGAGATGTCCACCGGGCGCTGGGCCGGGCGGCTGACGGCGGGCAGGGCGGGCAGTGGGCGATGGTCGCTGACGAAATAGCCGGACTTGGGCCGTGGCGAAACCATGCCGCTGTCTTCGAGCATGCGGTAGGCCTGCTGTACGGTGCTAAGGCTGACACCGTGCTCCTCGCTCAGGGCACGGACCGAGGGCAGGCGCTGGCCGGGGCGGTAGAGCCCCTGCTCGATGCGCGCACCCAGCAGTTCGGCGAGGCTCAGGTAGAGGGTCACGGCATACTCCTGGTTATTGTTGTAGGAAGCGACCAGTACAGATGCGCTGAAAATACAGCATTCAGCTGCAGAACGGCCAATTCTGTATGGGAATAATAAGCCTGTATTGGATCTGTATTGGCGATGGCGCGAACGCGCATGCTGTCCCCACGGTTACACACTGAATGGGAGAGAGCAGCGATGGGTGGCATGAGCGATGTACGCTTGCAACTGTTGGCCAAGGAACTGGACGCCGGGCAGCAGACCAAGGTTTTCAGCGCGCCGGCAGGGCTGGGCGTTGTGGGGCTGATGCTGCATCGCTGGCACACCCGCCGCGCGCTGCTGGAACTCGACGATGACCAACTGCGGGACATCGGCCTGAGCCGCCAGCAGGCAAGGGAAGAGGGCCGCAAACCCTTCTGGAAGGCCTGATAGTCTGCCACCCGCGCGGCCCCTGTAGGAGCGGGCTTGCCCCGCGAACACCGGCAAAGCCGGTGCCAGCCAGCGCGGTAGGGCACCGGCTTCGCCGGTGTTCGCGGGGCAAGCCCGCTCCTACAAGACCAGCTCTTTGAGCTGGTGCCAAAGCATCCCCAGCGCCAGGATGGGCGAGCGCAAGTGCTTGCCACCTGGGAAGGTGATATGCGGCACCTTGGCGAACAGGTCGAAGCGCCCGCTTTCCTGGCCACTGATCGCTTCACCCAGCAAGCGCGCGGCCAGGTGCGTGGCGTTCAGGCCATGCCCGGCATAGGCCTGGGCGTAATAGACATTCGGCTGGCTGGCCAGGCGGCCCACCTGGGGCAGGCGGTTGGCGCCGATGCCGATCATGCCGCCCCATTGGTAATCGATGCGCACATCCGCCAGCTGCGGGAATACCTTGAGCATCTTCGGCCGCATGTAGCCGGCAATGTCCTTCGGGTCGCGGCCAGAGTAATGGCAGGCGCCACCGAACAGCAGGCGGTGGTCGGCGGACAGGCGATAGTAGTCCAGCGCCACGCGCTGGTCGCACACCGCCATGTTCTGCGGCAGCAACTGGCGGGCGCGTGCTTCGCCCAATGGCTCGGTGGCGATGATGTAGCTGCCGGCCGGCAGCACCTTGCCGCCCAGCTCTGGGTTGAGGTCGTTGAGGTAGGCGTTGCAGCACAGCACCAGGTTCCTGGCACGTACCCGGCCCTGGGCGGTGTGCACCTGCACCTCGGCGCCGTAGTCGATGCGGGTGACCTCGGACTGCTCGAACAGCTGCACGCCCAGGCGGCTGGCCACGGCCGCTTCGCCCAGGGCCAGGTTAAGCGGGTGCAGGTGCCCCGAGCCCATGTCGACCAGCCCGCCGACATAGCGGTCGGAGCCGACCACGCTATGGATGTCGTCCTTGCCGACCAGGCGCAGTTCATGGCGGTAGCCCAGGCTGCGCAGCGCCTCGGCTTCCTCGGCGAAGCCTTCCAGCTCGCCGGGTTTGTTGGCCAGGTCGCTGTAGCCCCAGGTCAGGTCGCAGGCGATGGCATGCTTTTCGATGCGCTCGCGAACGATCTGTACGGCCTCCAGGCCCATCAGCTTGAGGCTACGCACCCCTTGTTCACCGATCACCGGCAGGAACTGCTCCAGGCCATGGCCAACGCCGCGAATCAGCTGGCCACCATTGCGCCCGCTGGCGCCCCAGCCGAGCTTGCGTGCTTCCAGCAGGATCACCGAGAAGCCCCGTTCGGCCAGTTCGATGGCGGTGTTCAGGCCTGAGTAGCCGCCGCCGACGATGCACACATCGGCGCGGTGCTCGCCCTGCAGGAAGGAATGGTCCGGGTGTGGCGCGCTGCTGGCGGCGTAGTAGGAGGCGGCGTGCTGCGCGCTGTGGATCATGAAGGGCGGCCCTTGAACGTGGAGGGAGGCGCGAGGATAAGCCGAGCCATCGAGGTGGGGCAACCAGCGAGGGCTGCGCCCTCGTTCGCGGGCAAGCCCGCTCCCACAGGTTGGCCAAAGGGTTCGAACCTGTGGGCGCGGGCTTGCCCGCGAATGGGCCTATAATCCAGCCAATTTCTCAGCCCTGTACCCGCCATGTCCTGCAACCGCCACAAGATCCACTTCCTGCGCGAACTCATCCCGTCCTTCGAGTGCGTACCCGGCTGCCACGACTGCTGCGGCCCGGTCACCACCTCGGCGGAAGAAATGGCCCGCCTGCCGCGCAAAACCCAGGCCGAGCAGGACGCAGCGCTGCAGCGCCTGGACTGCGTGCACCTGGGCCCCAACGGCTGCACGGTGTATGGAGAGCGCCCGATGATCTGCCGCCTGTTCGGCACCACCCCGCGCATGGCCTGCCCACGCGGGCGTGGCCCCGACCCGATGATCGAGCCCGAGGCCGAGCAACTGGTCCACCAGTTCATCGCCAGCACCCGCCAGGTGCTGGTCTAGCCTCAGTCCGGAATCGGCAGGCAAAGGCTTTCCTTCACCTCTTCCATCACGATGTAGCTCTTCGACTCGCGCACGTGCGGCAGCTTCAGCAGGATATCGCCCAGCAGCTTGCGGTACGAGGCCATCTCGGAAATGCGCGCCTTCACCAGGTAGTCGAAGTCGCCCGACACCAGGTGGCATTCCAGCACATGGGGCAGCTTGAGCACCGCGCGGCGGAACTCCTCGAAGGTGTCGCCCGACTTGTAGTCCAGGCTGATTTCCACGAACACCAGCAGGCTGCCCTTCAGGTGCTGCGGGTTGAGCCGGGCGTTGTAGCCCATGATGATGCCCTCGCGCTCCAGGCGGCGCACGCGCTCGGTGCAAGGGGTGGTGGAAAGCCCAACTTTCTCGCCCAGTTCGGTGAAGGAAATACGCCCGTCATTCTGCAGAATCCGCAGGATGTTGCGGTCGATCTTGTCCAGTTCACGCTTGCTCTGGTGCTGGGTTCTCATAGGGGATGCCCCTCCGTGAAAGGCGATTTTGCCGAGAATTCTCGCCAATATTAGGCTTTTATATAGTGAATTGCACTGGGCTTAGCTTCTTATACTGCGCGCATCCATGCCATATCAACAAAATCAGCGGTGCGCCGCGTGCGAGGGATCAACGATGCGAGTATTGGTACTTGGTAGCGGGGTAATCGGTACCGCCAGTGCCTATTACCTGGCCCGGCAAGGCTTCGAAGTGACTGTGGTCGACCGCCAACCGGCCGTGGCCCTGGAAACCAGCTTTGCCAATGCCGGCCAGATCTCGCCCGGCTATGCCTCGCCCTGGGCTGCCCCGGGTGTGCCGCTCAAAGCCATCAAGTGGTTGCTGGAGCGCCACGCGCCCCTGGCCATCAAGCTCACTGGCGATGTCGACCAGTACCTGTGGATGGCGCAGATGCTGCGCAACTGCACCGCCAGCCGCTACGCGGTGAACAAGGAGCGCATGGTGCGCCTGTCCGAGTACAGCCGCGACTGCCTCGACGAGCTGCGCGCCGAAACCGGCATCGCCTATGAAAACCGCAGCCTGGGCACCACCCAGCTGTTCCGCACCCAGGCCCAGGTGGACGCCGCGGCCAAGGACATCGCCGTGCTCGAACAGTCCGGCGTGCCTTACGAGCTGCTCGACCGCGACGGCATCGCCCGGGTCGAACCGGCGCTGGCCGGTGTGAAAGGCATCCTTGCCGGCGCCCTGCGCCTGCCCAACGACCAGACCGGCGACTGCCAGCTGTTCACCACCAAGCTGGCCGACATGGCGGTGAAGCTGGGTGTTGAGTTCCGCTTCGGCCAGGACATCCAGCGCCTGGACTTCGCCGGTGACCGCATCAACGGTGTATGGATCGACGGCAAGCTGGAAACCGCCGACCGCTACGTGCTGGCGCTGGGCAGTTATTCGCCGCAGCTGCTCAAGCCGCTGGGCATCAAGGCGCCGGTGTACCCGCTCAAGGGCTACTCGCTGACCGTGCCGATCACCAACGCCGACATGGCCCCGACCTCGACCATTCTCGATGAAACCTACAAGGTCGCGATCACCCGTTTCGACAACCGCATCCGGGTGGGCGGCATGGCGGAAATCGCCGGTTTCGACCTTTCGTTGAACCCGCGTCGACGTGAAACGCTGGAGATGATCGTCAACGACCTTTATCCTCGCGGCGGCGACCTGAGCCAAGCCAGTTTCTGGACCGGCCTGCGCCCGGCGACCCCGGACGGCACGCCGATCGTGGGCGCCACCGCGTTCCGCAACCTGTTCCTCAATACCGGCCACGGCACGCTGGGTTGGACCATGGCTTGCGGCTCCGGGCGCCTGCTGGCCGACCTGATTGCGCGCAAGAAGCCGCAGATCAGCGCCGAAGGCCTGGACATCTCGCGCTACGGCAATAGCCCGAAAGTGGCCGAGCACGGTCGGACCGAGCCTGCCCACCAGCAGTGAGGTTGCTTGTGCCGGCCTTTTCGCGGGGCAAGCCCGCGCCTACAGGGACCGTGTGGCTCCTTGTAGGCGCGGGCTTGCCCCGCGAAGAACCCAACACCGTTTTCAACCCGAACACCATAAGGCAGCCGCCATGCGTCCCGCCCGCGCCCTGATCGACTTGCAAGCCCTTCGCCACAACTACCGCCTGGCCCGTGAACTGTCCGCTGCCAAGGCCCTCGCCGTGGTCAAGGCCGACGCCTACGGCCACGGCGCCGTGCGCTGTGCCCTGGCCCTGGAACCCGAAGCCGATGGCTTTGCCGTGGCCTGCATCGAGGAGGCGCTGGAACTGCGCGCCGCCGGCATCAAGGCCCCGGTGCTGCTGCTGGAAGGCTTCTTCGAGGCCAGCGAGCTGGCGCTGATCGCCGAGCACGACCTGTGGTGCGTGGTGCACTCGCTGTGGCAGCTCGAAGCGATCGAGCAAACCCGGGTACACAAGCCATTGACCGTCTGGCTCAAGCTCGACAGCGGCATGCACCGCGTCGGCCTGCACCCCAAGGACTACCACGAGGCTTACCAGCGCCTGCTGGCTACCGGCAGGGTGTCGCGCATCGTGCTGATGAGCCACTTCGCCCGCGCTGACGAGCCGGACGCCGAGACTACCGAGCAGCAGATCGCTGTGTTCAACGCCGCCCGTGAAGGCCTGGTGGCCGAGTGCAGCCTGCGCAACTCGCCCGGCGTGCTGGCCTGGCCGCAAGCACCAAGCGACTGGGTGCGCCCCGGCATCATGCTGTACGGCGCCACGCCTTTCGAGGCCGAACAGCCCCAGGCTGCGCGCCTGCAGCCGGTGATGACCCTGCAATCGCGCGTCATCAGCGTGCGTGAACTGCCCGCGGGCGAGCCGGTGGGCTACGGCGCCAAATTCATCAGCCCACGCCCGACCCGGGTCGGCGTGGTCGCCATGGGCTATGCCGACGGCTACCCGCGCCATGCGCCCACCGGCACACCGGTGATGGTCGCCGGCAAGCGCAGCCAATTGATCGGCCGGGTATCGATGGACATGCTCTGCATCGACCTCACCGATGTGCCCGAAGCCACTGTCGGCAGCCCGGTGGAGCTGTGGGGCAAGCAGGTGCTGGCCAGCGACGTGGCCCAGCAGGCCGGCACCATTCCTTACCAGATCTTCTGCAACCTGAGGCGCGTGCCGCTGGACTATTACGGCGAATAAGGCGCCGAAGCGGTCAGCGTGAGGGCGGTGTGTTGTAAATACTGAACGGCATTGCCATGATATCGTTCACATTCACCCCGCCATCACACCGTTTCAGGAGGCGCAAGCTTTGGACGTCGGCGAACGACTGCAAGCTATCCGCAAGCTCAAGGGCCTGTCCCAGCGGGAACTCGCCAAGCGCGCTGGGGTGACCAACAGCACCATCTCGATGATCGAGAAGAACAGCGTCAGCCCCTCGATCAGCTCGCTGCGCAAGGTGCTCAGCGGCATTCCCATGTCCATGGTCGAATTCTTCTCGGTCGAACTCGAACCCGAGAGCCCCACGCAGATCGTCTACAAGGCCCACGAGCTGATCGACATCTCCGACGGTGCGGTGACCATGAAGCTGGTGGGCAAGTCGCACCCCAACCGCGCCATTGCCTTCCTCACCGAGGTGTACCCGCCGGGCGCCGACACCGGTGCTGAAATGCTCACCCACGATGGCGAAGAAACCGGCATCCTGCTCGAAGGGCGCCTGGAGTTGGTGGTGGGCAACGAGTTGTTCATCCTCGAAGCGGGCGACAGCTACTACTTCGAAAGCACCCGCCCGCACCGTTTCCGCAACCCGTTCGATGCGCCTGCGCGCCTGATCAGTGCGGCCACCCCCTCGAATTTTTGATCCAGCGCAGTGCATTGATTCGCTAATACCCCTTTCCGGAGTAGGGTCGTTTCACGCGCTCAGGGTTCCCGCTATACTTTTCAACGCTCGCAGAACCGTGGCCGCGGGCGTGATTAGCCACCATGAGGGTGTTCGCGTGAACCAAATCAAGAAGATGCTGGCCGTACCAGCAGCCGTACTCGCCCTATGGGCAATGAGCGCAAGCGCAGCGACCAATGATGAACTCGCCAAGCGCCTTGAACCCGTGGGCCAGGTGTGCGTGCAGGGCCAGGAATGCAAGGGCATGGAAGTGGCCGCCGCAGCCGGCGGTGGTGGTGCGAAAACACCCGACGACGTGATCGCCAAGCACTGCAACGCCTGCCATGGCACCGGCTTGCTGGGCGCGCCGAAGATTGGCGATACCGCGGCCTGGAAGAAACGTGCCGATGAACAAGGTGGCGTGGACGGGATTCTGGCCAAGGCCATTACCGGTGTGAACGCCATGCCGCCCAAGGGCACCTGCGCCGATTGCTCGGATGATGACCTCAAAGGGGCCATCAAGAAGATGTCTGGGCTGTAAATTACAGATCAATCACATGAAGCCCGCCTTATTTGGCGGGCTTTGTTTTTATGTGGCTGAATCGGCCCCGGTCATCTATCGACCTAGGCCAATGCTTGCCCCAGTAGCCCAAGGGCCCATCAAAAGGTCCCACCTATGCGTTTGGGTGGGGTGGCGAGGCCCGTCATTTTTACCAGTTTCATTTTTCTTCCTGCTCAGGAACACTCAAACCGCTGCTTAGATGAGTAGGAGGTAGGCTATGAAACCGGCAGAAGGCGGCGACCATTGCCCAGCGCATACTGCAATCAATCGGGCACAGGCGCAACGTCCGGTCCCGGGTAGGGCACTGGACTGTTTTGGCTATTCAGCCTACGGCTATGACACAACAAGGCAAACCCTGCTCGGTTTCAATGGCAGCCGACCGGATAGGGTGACGAGATGTTATTTATTAGGTAATGGCCGTCGAGCATTCAGCCCTTCACTGATGCGTTTCACCAGTGCCGACCGCATGAGCCCGTTTGCAGCCGGGGGGTTAAACTCATATGCCTACTGTCTGGGCGACCCGGTTAACCGGCGGGACCCCAGCGGCAGCGTTCCGGTGTTTGAGTCTATGAGGAAATCGTTCAGGCGCCATTTTACAGCGCGCCCTGTTGCATCTGCGTCTTCGCCGAGAGTACGAAAGCTGCCGGATCGCATTTATTCGGAGCGAAATTACTATAAACATGAATATAAAGGCGTTGAAGATGTCATGAATGTCGTTGGTTCATCCGATAAAGTTCCGCGTGGTTATCAATTAGTTGGGCTTCATGGAACAAGATCGGAAGAAAGCGTTAGAAGTTTGGAAGCCGGGTTGAATGTCGAATTCTCCGGCGCTGGACTGATGGGGCGCGGGCTCTACTTTACACAATCCGTTGAGCTGGCCAAGCATTTTGCAGGCCCTGACGGGACTGTGGTAGGGGTATATACAAAAGGCCTCTCTCGATTGGTTGAAGGTAGCGACTATTCATTTTTTCGCAAAGATGTAATGGTCGTTTACCCCAAGGCCTATGACAAATTTATAGTGCGCCGAGACATCATTCTGCCAATGCGTTTCAGTGCCGAATACATAAGGCAACCCTCTAACGAACTCTATGCGGGCAGGGAGTGGTTCTAGGTTTTTCACGGTGCTTTGAAGCCACCGTTTAGATATTCGTGAGCGTATGGCGCGGCGTGTAGGCGCGGGCTTGCCAAGCGAAAGGGCCGGCCCAGGCAACCAACCCGCTTGAGCTCTGTCCAATCCCTGACCCCAAGGATGACTCAGGAGGCCCCATGCACCTCTGCTCCATCGACCACGCCGTCGAGCAGGTTCTCGCCCGCCTGCCAGCCCACATCCACATGGGCCTGCCCCTGGGCCTGGGCAAACCCAACGCCTTCGTCAACGCACTGTATGCCCGCGTGCGTGAGTTGCCCGAGCGCCGGCTGACCCTCTACACCGCCCTGTCCCTGGGCCGCCCATCCCTGGGCGACGGCCTGCAACGGCGCTTTCTCGAACCCTTCGTCGAGCGCATTTTCGCCGACTACGAAGAACTCACCTACCTCGCCGACCTGCGCCACGACCGCCTGCCGCCGAACATTCGCGTCGAGCAGTTCTTCATGCAGCCCGGCAGCCTGCTGAGCAGCGAAACCGCCCAGCAGGACTACATCAGCAGCAACTACAGCCACGCCGCCCGCGACATCAACGCCAAGGGCCTGAACCTGATCGCCCAGCTGGTGGCCGCCACCCCGGAAAAGCCGGTGCACCTGAGCCTGGCCTGCAACCCCGACATCACCCTCGACCTGCAGCCGATGATCGCCAAGCGCCGTGCGGCGGGTGAAACCATCCTCATGCTCGGCCAGGTGCACGCCGAACTGCCCTACATGCCCGGCGATGCCGAGCTGCCGATCGATGCCTTCGACCTGCTGATCGACCAGGCCGAGCAGCGCCGGCTGTTCTCCACGCCGAACATGCCGGTAACCACCCAGGACCACTGCATCGGCCTGCATGCCAGCTCACTGGTTCGCGATGGCGGCACCTTGCAGATCGGCATCGGTGCCATGGGCGATGCGCTGGCGGCGGCGTTGCTTGCGCGCCAGGGTGACAACCCGGGCTACCGCGCCTTGCTCGACGAATTGGATGTCGGCCCCTGGCAGGCGCTGATCGAGCGCGAGGGTGGCCTGGGTGCATTCGCCCAGGGCCTGTATGGCTGCAGCGAGATGTTCGTCAACGGCCTGCTGGCGCTGGCCGATGCCGGCGTGGTGAGGCGCCCGGCGGACGAGCAGGGGGTGCTGGTACACGGCGGTTTCTTCCTCGGCCCACGGGCGTTCTACCAGCGCTTGCGGGAAATGCCGCTGGAGCAGCGCGCCCGGTTCGCCATGACCCGCATCAGCTACATCAACGAGCTGTACGGCGAGGAAGACCTCAAGCGCCGTCAGCGCCGCGATGCGCGCTTCGTCAACACCGTGTTCGGCATGACCCTGCTCGGGGCCGGGGTGGCCGACCAGCTGGAAGATGGGCGGGTGCTCAGTGGCGTGGGTGGGCAGTACAACTTCGTCGCCCAGGGCCATGCACTGGAAGGCGGGCGTTCGATTCTGCTGCTGCGCAGCTGGCGCGAGGCGGGCGGGGAGGTGACCTCGAACCTGTTCTGGAACTATGGCCATTGCACGATTCCACGGCACCTGCGCGATATCGTGGTGACCGAGTACGGCATCGCTGACTTGCGTGGGCAAACCGACAGCGAGGTGATCGCACGCTTGCTGGCGGTGAGCGATTCGCGGTTCCAGGCTGAGTTGATGGCGCAGGCCAAGCGCGCAGGCAAGCTGGCCAAGGATTTCGAGCTGGATCCGCGTTTTTCAGGCAACACCCCGCAACGGTTGGAAGCGGTCAGGGCACGGCATGCGAGGCTGTTCCCGGAGTATCCGATGGGCACCGATTTCACGGTTGAGGAGCGGGACTTGCTGCGGGCGCTGAACTGGCTGAAGAGCAAGTTCAAGCTGAGCGAGGTGCTGGAACTGGGCAAGGCCGCGCTGGAGGCGCCGGGGCCACAGGGGTATGAGGCGCACCTGGTGCGCATGCAGCTCGACAAGCCGCAGGGGTTGAAACAGGAGCTTTACCAGCGGTTGTTGCTGGCGGGGTTGGCGGCTACCTGAAGAAGGCCGGGGCTGCTTTGCAGCCCATCGCGACCTGCGGTCGCTCCTACAGGGGGCGATCCGTCTGTAGGAGCGACCGCAGGTCGCGATGGGCCGCAAAGCGGCCCCAAGGGCAATCACTCGATGAAGCTGACCACACCACCTTCCAGCGACTTCACCCGGGCCAGCGATTCAACGCGGTAGCCCTGGCTGTCCAGCTCGGCGCGGCCGCCCTGGAACGACTTCTCGATCACGATGCCCAGGCCCGCCACGGTGGCGCCGGCCTGCTTGATGATCGAGATCAGCGCCTGCGACGCCTTGCCGTTGGCCAGGAAATCGTCGATCACCAGCACGCGGTCGCTGCTGTTGAGATGGCGCGGCGAGATCGCCACGGTGTTCTCGGTTTGCTTGGTGAAGGAGTACACCGAGGCCGTCAGCAGGTTCTCGGTCAGGGTCAGCGACTGGTGCTTGCGTGCGAAGATCACCGGTACACCCAGCTTCAGGCCGGTCATCACCGCCGGGGCGATGCCGGAGGCTTCGATGGTGACGATCTTGGTCACGCCGGCATCGGCGAACAGGCGGGCGAACTCGTCACCGATCAGCTGCATCAGCGCCGGGTCGATCTGGTGGTTGAGAAACGCGTCGACTTTGAGAACCTGGTCGGAAAGCACGATGCCTTCTTCGCGAATCTTCTGATGCAGTGCTTCCACTGTGGTATTCCTCGATGTAACAAAGGTGGCCGCTGAAAGCGGCAGATTTAAAGGATAAGGGTTGATCAGCGTTTGAGCATTGCCCGGATGTCGGCCAGGGCGTTGTTGCCACGTGCGGCCTTCACCTCGACCGGCGCATCGTCCAGGCCTTCCCAGGCCAGGTCGTCGGGCGGCAGTTCGTCGAGGAAACGGCTGGGCGTGCAGTCGATGATTTCACCGTACTGCTTGCGCTTGGCTGCGAAGGTGAAGGCCAGGGTCTGGCGGGCGCGGGTGATGCCCACGTAGGCCAGGCGGCGCTCTTCTTCGATGGTGTCGGCCTCGATGCTGGAACGGTGGGGGAGGATTTCCTCCTCCATGCCCATGATGAACACGTAAGGGAATTCCAGGCCCTTGGAGGCATGCAGGGTCATCATCTGCACGCCCTCGGCGTTCTCTTCCTCTTCCTGCTGGCGTTCGAGCATGTCGCGTAGCACCAGCTTGCCGATGGCGTCCTCGATGGTCATGTCGCCCTCTTCGTCCTTTTCGAGGGTGTTCTTCAGCGCCTCGACCAGGAACCAGACGTTGCTGATACGGAACTCGGCAGCCTTGTCGCTGGCGGTTTGCTGGCGAATCCAGTTCTCGTAGTCGATGTCGCGGATCATCTCGTGCAGCGCGGCAATCGGGTCTTCCAGGGCGACCTTGTGGCGTACCCCGTCCAGCCAGTGCTTGAAGCGCTGCAGGCGCTCGGTGTAGCGGGCGTCCAGGTGCTCGCCCAGGCCCAGCTCCTCGCTGGCGGCATACATCGAGATCTTGCGCTCGGTGGCGTAGTTGCCCAGCTTTTCCAGGGTGGTGGAACCGATTTCCCGGCGCGGCACGTTGATCACCCGCAGGTAGGCGTTGTCGTCGTCCGGGTTCACCAGCAGGCGCAGGTAGGCCATCAGGTCCTTGACCTCCTGGCGGCCGAAGAAGCTGTTGCCACCGGACAGGCGATACGGCACCTGGTGGTGCTGCAGCTTCAGTTCGATCAGCTTGGCCTGGTAGTTGCCACGGTAGAGGATGGCGAAGTCGCTGTACGGGCGGTTGGTGCGCAGGTGCAGGGTGAGGATTTCCATGGCCACCCGTTCGGCCTCGGCTTCCTCGTTCTTGCAGCGGATCACGCGGATTTCGTCACCCACGCCCATCTCGCTCCACAGCTCTTTCTCGAAGGCATGCGGGTTGTTGGCGATCAGCACGTTGGCGCAGCGCAGGATGCGGCTGGTGGAGCGGTAGTTCTGTTCGAGCATGACGATCTTCAGGGAGGGGTAGTCCTCCTTGAGCAGCATCAGGTTCTCTGGGCGCGCGCCCCGCCAGGCGTAGATCGACTGGTCGTCGTCGCCTACCACGGTGAACTGGTTGCGCATGCCGATCAGCATCTTCACCAGCAGGTACTGGCTGGCGTTGGTGTCCTGGTATTCGTCCACCAACAGGTAGCGCACGCGGTTCTGCCAGCGTTCGAGCACGTCGGGGTGTTCCTGGAACAGCTTGACCGGCAGCAGGATCAGGTCGTCGAAGTCCACCGCGTTGAACGCCTTGAGCGTGCGCTGGTAGTGGGTGTAGACGATGGCGGCGGTCTGCTCGCGTGGGTTGCGGGCGTTTTCCAGGGCTTCGGCGGGCAGGATCAGGTCGTTCTTCCAGGCACCGATCATGTTCTTGATCTCGTCGATGCCGTCGTCGCCGGAATATTCCTTCTGCATGATGTCCGACAGCAACGCCTTGATGTCGGACTCGTCGAAGATCGAGAAGCCCGGCTTGTAGCCCAGGCGCTCATGCTCCTTGCGGATGATGTTCAGGCCCAGGTTGTGGAAGGTACACACCGTCAGGCCGCGGCCTTCCCCCGGGCGCAGCAGGGTGGCGACCCGTTCCTTCATCTCGCGGGCAGCCTTGTTGGTGAAGGTCATCGCCACGATGTACTGGGCACGGATGCCGCAGTTCTGGATGAGGTGGGCAATCTTGCGCGTAATCACGCTGGTCTTGCCCGAACCTGCACCGGCGAGCACCAATAGAGGGCCGCCGACGTAGTCACGGGCTTCCTGTTGCCGGGGATTGAGTCGGGACATGCTAGAAACCGGGGGTCGCCAGAAAATAGCCGCGCATTCTAACAGGCATGGGGCGTTTGTGGCGTGACCGTCTGACGTTTGAGTCAGACTTTCTCTTGCGGCCCATAGCATGAATCAAACTAATGGTATTCACCGAAAAAAACCTAATTGCTGCTTTAGCGCGTTTCCCTCAGGATGCACGTCAAATTGCGACGGGAGGCGCTGCAGGCAAAGGATATGTCTAAAAGTGAAAATCATTTTCATTTATGCAGTAGCATATCGTGCGCCCAACGTATTACGCCCAAGCCTTAAGGAGCCCGCTTGTCCACGCCTGCCGAACCTCTGCGTTTGCTGCTGTTGGCCGATGAGCCGGAGTGGGCCGCCTTGTTGCGCGAGCGCCTCAAGCCCCTGGGCGACGCCGCGGTATTGCTGACCGCGCCGAACTGGGCGGCGGTCGACAGCCTGTTCAGCCACGACCGCCAGGCCGTGGTGCTGGCCACGCCAGCGTTGCAACCGGCTGCGGGGCGCTGCGAACTGCCGACCATCCTGTTGCTGGACCACGAACCTGCGGCCACCCCCACGGGCGTCAGCGACTGGCTGGTACGCGGCCAGCTCACCAGTGATGCCCTGCGCCGTTCGCTGCGCCATGTGCGTGAGCGCGGGGTGCTGGTGGCGACTTTGCAGCGCCTGGCCGAGCAGGACCCGCT
Organism: Pantoea sp. Ap-967; assembly: GCF_011752565.1. Taxonomy (GTDB): domain Bacteria; phylum Pseudomonadota; class Gammaproteobacteria; order Pseudomonadales; family Pseudomonadaceae; genus Aquipseudomonas. The sequence goes on along the minus strand of NZ_VWXK01000018.1, from coordinate 50,425 downwards.
CACTGGCATCGCCAACCGCCAGGGCTTCCAGGCCCTGCTCACCGCACGCCTGGCGGAAAACGACGGTCGCGGCCTGGCCCTGGGCCATCTCGACCTCGACAACTTCCGCCACGTCAACGACGCCCTTGGCCACCAAGGCGGCGACCGGCTGATTCTGCAGGTGGTGTCGCGGCTCAAGAAAGAGCTCGAAGCCAGCGACCAGCTGGCGCGCCTGGGTAGCGATGAGTTCGCCCTGCTGATCGACACCCGCCGCGACCCCAACCGCGCCGAGTGGATCGCCGAGCGTATCGTCGAGGCCCTGGCCGAGCCCTACTGGATCGACGGCGAAAGCCTGCTGCTGGGCTGCAGCCTGGGCATCGCCCATGCCCGTACCCAGGGCGGCGCCGACCCGTTGATGTGGCACGCGCACATTGCCATGCGCCAGGCCAAGGGCGTGCAGGGGTGCACGTTCCATGTGTTCAACGAGCGTATCAACCGCAACGCGCGCAGCCTGGCCGACCTGGAAAGCGAGCTGCGCCGCGCCCTGCGCCGCGATGAGCTGGAGCTGCATTACCAGCCGCGGCTGAACCTGGCCGATGGCCGCATCGTCGGCCTGGAAGCGCTGGTGCGCTGGCGCCACGCCGAGCGCGGGCTGCTGCCGCCCAGCGAGTTCGTGCCGCTGGCAGAGCAGAGCGGGTTGATCGTGCCGCTGGGCTACTGGGTGATCTCCCGCGCCCTGCGCGACATGCAGGCCCTGCGCGAGCGCGGGCTGGCGCCGCTGCACATGGCGGTGAACCTGAGCTTCCGCCAATTCCAGGACAGCCAGCTGCTGGCAACCCTGAGCCGCCTGATCATCGAGCATGGGGTGGACGCCCGTTGGCTGGAGTTCGAGCTCACCGAAACCGCAGTGATGCGCCGTAACGAGCTGGTGCGCCAGACCATGGACGCCCTGGGCCGGCTGGGGGTGCGTTTCTCGCTGGACGACTTCGGCACCGGCTTCTCATCGTTCGTGCACCTGAACAGCCTGCCGATTACCTTGCTCAAGGTCGACCGCAGCTTCGTCGCTGAAATGGAGATGCGCGAGGAGAACCGCAAGCTGGTGCATGCGATGATCAACCTGGCGCACAACCTCAACCTGGAAGTCGTAGCCGAAGGGGTTGAAACCCCCGAGCAGATGGCCTTGCTGCGCGAGTTCGGCTGTGACCAGGTGCAAGGGTTCCTGGTCAGCAAGCCGCTGCCGGTGGGGGAGTTGATCGAATACCTGGTACAGGCCTCAGGCCTGGAGCTGGCGGCAGCCTTCTAGGGCCCTTTCGCGGGGCCCGCCTGCTCTTGGTAGGAGCGGGCTTGCCCCGCGAAAGGGCCCTCATGTCAGGCCGAAACCGCCACCCCAACCCCGGCCTTCACCATCAACCGCTTCATCCGCCACTCGAACCCCAAGGTCAACGCCACCGCTGCACAGGCCAGCCCCAACGCCAGCCCCCACCAGATCCCCACCGCGCCACCACCAAGGTTGAAGGCGAACAGCCAGGCGCTCGGCGCCCCCACCAGCCAATAGCAGCACAGCCCGATCAGGAAGGTGGTCTTGGCGTCCTTCAGCCCACGGATCGAGCCCATGGCGATGGTCTGCATGCCGTCGAACAGCTCGAACCAGGCCGCCACCATCAGCAGTTGCACGGCCAGTTGATAGATCGCCGCAAAGCCTGGGTCACTACGGTTGATGAAAACACCCACCAATGCCTCGGGCAGCAGCCAGAACAATGCCGCGAAGCCGAACATGATCATCGCCCCGAAGCCGATCCCCACGCGCCCGGCGCTGCGCGCCGCAAGCAGGTTGCCGCCGCCGTAGTACAGCCCCACGCGCATGGTTACCGCATAGGAAAGCCCGGTCGGCACCATGAACGCGGTGGACACGATCTGCAGGGCGATCTGGTGCGCCGCAAGCTCGGTGCTGCCCAGCACACCCATGCACAGCGCGGCAAAGGCGAACAGCCCCACTTCCACCATGTAGGTGCCGCCAATCGGCAGCCCCAGCCGCCACAACTCGCGCAGCGCCGCCAGCGACGGGCGCGACAGGCCCTTGCGCAGTGGGTAGTCGGCATAGGCCGGGTGCCAGCGAATGTACAGCGCCAGGGCGATGGCCATGCCCATCGACACCACCGCCGTCACCAGGCCAATGCCCATCAGGCCCAGCTTGGGCAGGCCGAACATGCCCTCGATCAGGGCCACGTTGAGCAGGTAGTTGAGCACCGTGCCCACCAGGCTGATGACCATGACCGGGGTGGAGCGGCCCAGGGCGCTGGTAAAACCACGCAGGGCCATGAAGGTCAGGTAGCCGGGCAGGGCCAGTGGAAGCAGGGTCAGGAACTCGCTGGCCGCGTCGACGTTGGCTGGCTGCTGGCCGAACAGCAACAGCACCGGCTTGAGGTTCCACAGTGCCAATGCCGCCAGCAGCGCCAGGCCCCAGGCCAGCCACAAGCCGTTCTGCGCCAGGCGCGTGGCGCCTTCGATGTCTTTGGCGCCCTTGCGAATCGCCACCAGGGTGCCGACTGCGGCGATCACGCCCAGGCAGAAGATCGACACGAACGAATAGCTCGCCGCCCCCAAGCCACCGCCGGCCAGGGCCTGGGGGCTGATGCGGGCCATCATCAGGGTGTCGGTCAGCACCATCAGCATGTGCGCCAACTGCGAGGCGATCAGCGGCCCGGCCAGGCGCAGCAAAGCCTTGAGTTCAGTGGTGGGCGCAACGTGCATGGGTGAAATCCTTCTTCCTGGGCCTGTGGGCGAGGGACGATTCTGAGGCTTCGGTCAGCTTTGCACAAAAGGATAAAAGCGATGCATGGCATGAGTTAAAGTCATGCGCGTATGATTTCTCCCATGTTCGTCGCGCCCAAACATGGCAGGTGCCTCATGTCTCGTCAGATGCCCCCGTTGTATGCGCTGCGCGCATTCGAAGCCGCGGCCCGGCTGAGTTCGTTTACCCGTGCCGGGGTAGAGCTGTCGATTACCCAGAGTGCCGTCAGCCGGCATATTCGCACCTTGGAAGAGCACTTCGCCTGCCGCTTGTTCGTGCGCAGCGGTCGCAACCTGCAATTGACCGAGGCAGCGCGGGTGCTGTTGCCCGGCGTGCGTGAAGGCTTCGCCGCGCTGGAGCGGGCCTGCGATACCTTGCGTGGGGAAGATGACATTTTGCGCATGAAAGCCCCCTCGACCCTGACCATGCGCTGGCTACTGGCACGCTTGAGCCATTTCCGGCACCTGCAGCCGGGCAACGAGGTGCAACTGACCAGCGCCTGGATGGATGTCGACCATGTCGACTTCAACCAGGAACCGTTCGATTGCGCGGTGTTGCTCAGCGATGGGGTATTTCCCGCCGACTGGGAAGTGCGCCGGCTGTTTTCCGAGCTGCTGATTCCCGTGGGCGCGCCCGATCTGCTGGAGCAGGGGCCTTGGGACGAGCGCAGGCTGGCCGGTATCGAGTTGCTGCACCCCACGCCAGACAAGCGTGACTGGCGCGAATGGCTGGAGCGCATGGGCCTGAGCGACAAGGTATCGCTCAAGGGAGGGCAGGTGTTCGACACCCTGGAGCTGGGCATGATCGCGGCGGCGCGAGGGTACGGCATCTCGATGGGCGACTTGCTGATGGTGGCCGAGGATGTGGCCCAGCGGCGTTTGAGCCTGCCGTGGCCAACGGCGGTGCCCAGCGGGATGGACTACTACCTGGTGTGGCCTCGGACCCGGCCCGGTGGCGAGCGGTTACGGCGCTTGAGCGTGTTCTTGCAGGAAGAGGCGGCGGCGGTGGCGTTGCCAGCTGTGGATATCCTGCCGGCCTTTTGATTGCCTGTGCCGGCCCTTTCGCGGGGCAAGCCCGCTCCTACATCCACCTTCCTTGTGGAGCGGGCTTGCCCCGCGAAAGCGCCGGCACAGGCAAAAGAAAACGTTTGCCAATACCCCAACCCGACACTCAAGTATTCAAAACCGACGCCGATCTACTGGTACCAGCGTCCCGGAAGAGGACGCGCTTTCCCGTCGATTATCAGCAGGCGGTCAGCGTGATCAGGATCGATCCCAGCCTCTTGCCAGGAGCCTTTTCATGTCTCAACCGCGTGCCCGAATCGCCTCCCAGCTCGGTGTCGCCCTCGCCATCGTGCTGGCCTTGGTGATTTCCGGCAGTACCCTGTTCGCCCTGCGCGCGCTGGACGACGCCAACCTCGCCACCCGCCAGGCGCACCTGGCCAGCGAAGCTCGGCTGCTGGCCGACCAGCTCGACACCTTCCACGGCTCGCTCAAGGAAAACACCCAACGCCTCAGCGGCCTGTTCGAGCGCCGCTTTGCCGCAGGCCTGGCGCTGCGCCCGGGTGAGACGGTAGAGGTTGCAGGCCAGGCTACGCCTGCGCTGTACCAGGGCGATCAGCTGCTCAACAACGACTTCCAGGTGGTCGACGAATTCCAGCAGATGACCGCCGGCATCGCGACCCTGTTCGTGCGCAGCGGCGATGACTTCGTACGCATCAGCACCAACCTGAAGAAGCAAGACGGCAGCCGCGCCATCGGTACCCTGCTCGACCGCAAGCACCCGGCCTACACCAAGCTGTTGGCCGGGCAGATGTACGTTGGCCGCGCGGTGCTGTTCGAGCGCAACTACATGACCCGCTACGTGCCGGTCAGCGACAGCAGCGGCCGGGTGATCGCCGTGCTGTTCGTCGGCTTCGACTACACCGATGCGCAGAATGCCCAGTTCGCCAACCTCAAGCGCTTTCGCATCGGCGAAACCGGTTCCCTGGCCATTCGCGACGAGCAGGGCCAGTGGCTGGTGCCCCCGGCCAATGCCGACCAGGACCTGTTCAGCGCCAGCGCACCCTTCGCCGAAGGCCCCTGGACCGTGGTCGCCAGCATGCCCAAAGCGGAAATCCGCGAGGTGACCTGGAGCGTTGGCCTGCGCCTGGCCATTGGTAGCCTGCTGGCGATGCTGCTGGCCGTGGCCGCCACCCTGTGGCTGCTGCGCCGCAGGCTGCGCCCGCTGGACGACCTGGTTCGCCAGGCCGAAGCCCTCGGCGCAGGCGATCTCAGTGCACGCCTGAACGTCACCAGCCATGACGAGATCGGCCAGTTGGCGCGCAGTTTCAACCGCATGGGCGATGCCTTGTCGACCATGGTCGAGCACATCCGTAGCGCCTCCGAACAGGTCAGCAGCCGTGCCCGGTCGCTCTCGGGGTTGTCCACCGGGGCGTGCGAGGGCATGGACCAGCAGTCAGGGGAGATCACCAGCATGGCCGGCGCCGTGGAAGAGTTCAGCGCCACGTCCATGAACATCGCCGACAACATGGCCGGCACCGAGCGCATGGCCCGCGACAACGCCCAGCAAACCCGCATCGGCCGCAGCGCCATGGACGAGGCGTCCAGCTCGCTGAAACAGATTGCCGAAGCCCTCGGTGGCACCGCCACGGTGATGGACAGCCTGGGCGCGCGCTCGCAGGAGATCGGCGGCATCATCAGCGTGATCACGTCGATTGCCGAGCAAACCAACCTGCTGGCGCTCAACGCAGCCATTGAGGCCGCCCGTGCTGGTGAGCAGGGCCGCGGCTTTGCCGTGGTGGCCGACGAAGTGCGTGGGTTGGCGGCCCGTACCCGCCAGGCCACCGATGAAATTTCCGGGATGATTACCAGCATCCAGCAGCAGACCGGGCATGCCATCACCACCCTGGAGCAGGGTAACCAATTGATGCAGCAGGGGCTGGAGCGTAACGACAAGGTGGCTCAGGCGCTGGCGCGGATCGATGAACAAAGCCGCACGGCGGGTGAGCAGTTTGCCGTGATCAGCACGGCGACCCAGGAGCAGAGCAGCACTGCGACGGTGCTCAGCCGCAACCTGCAGAGCATTGCCCAGGCCAACAGCGAGCAGCGGGATGTGGCCAATGAACTGGCCTTTACCGCTCGTGAGCTGGAAGGGTTGGCGGCGCAGTTGCGCGAGGAAGTGGGGCGCTTCCGCTGACACCGTACGGGGCCGCGTTGCGGCCCATTCGCGACCTGCGGTCGCTCCTACCGGGGCGTGCAATCCCTGGTAGGAGCGATCGTAGGTCGCGATCGGGGCCCTACATTGAACTCAGGCCCAACGCCTGGGCACACGCCTGCAACGAGCGCTGTTCACTCTGCGCATACAGCGCCAACTCATCCTGCACCTGCAACCCCAGCGCCGCCTCGAACGCCTCGCGGTTGGCATTGCTGCCATAGTCGGCCTGGCCTTCATCGCCGAGGTTGGACTGGAAGATCCCCGCAGCGCTCACGGGCAGGAAGTCCTCGTACACCAGCGCTTCGAAGTGCACGTGACCAGCCTCGATCAGCCCCTGCAGCGTGGTCGGGCGGTCAGCCTGACCACGCGCCGCCAGGCCCTTGTCGGTCGCGAAATAGCGGAAATACGCCAGGCCCTGCTCACGCATCTGCGCCAGGTCATCCGGGAACTGGGCGAAGGTTTCCTGCAACAGCGCCCTGTAGCGCTCGGCATTGGCTTCGGCCGGCACGCCCCCCAGGGCGGCGCGGGTGGCATCGAGCAGCTTGTCGTACAGCAGGCGGCCCTTGGGCGTCAGTGCCGCGCCACGTTGTTCGATTTCGCCGAAGCGAGCCGTGTGGCTGCCTTGGTGGTCGCTGAAGGCCACCTTCTCCTGCAGTGCCTTGAAGCTGGTCTGGCGCAGCAGAATCGGGTGGCGACGGGTGGGCGGGCCTTCGACCACGGCCTTCGGCGGAATGCCCTTGGCCGGCATGCCCAGCTGGATGGCGTCGATGTCCAGGGTGCGTGGGGTCAGGTGGTTGATGTGCGGGCCCTTGAAGGCCACCACGTCGGCGATCAGGCGATGCTGGTCGTGCAGCTGCTGGTACTGCTCGGCGGTGACCGTTGCCTCCTGGTGCCAGCGGAAGGTGTGCAGCGCTTCTTGCACGAATTCGTTGGCATCGGCCGCGCTCAAGCCGCCATCGCGTTCGCACTGGGCAATCAGCTCCAGGGCGCGGCGGGTGAAGATCTGGCGCTTGGCGAGGATGCCCTGGGCCATGGCGCGCAGTTGCGGGTTGTCGATCAGTTCCAGGCGCAGCAGCGAGGTGAACACACGGAACGGGCTGACGTGCAGCGATTGCTCGTGCACGGCGCGAAAGGCCGTGGAATGCACCGGCACGCCGGCTGAGCTGAGGTCGTAGTAGCCCACCGGCTGCATGCCCATGACCGCGAACAGGCGGGCGATGGTCGCCAGCTCCTCGGCGCTGCCAACGCGGATGGCGCCGTGGCGCTCCTGGTCCAGGCGCTCGACCTCGCCGGTCCAGCGCAGGGCCTGCGCCACCTGAGGCTGTTCGGCCATCACCTGCTGGTTGATTTCGCTCACCAGCTCCAGCAGCGTGCCATACAGCGGCACTTCCTGTTTGTACATGAGCGACATGGCGGCAGAGAACTGCGCGCGGATGCTGTCGGGGCTGACGAAATCGTGGGCGGGCATCGCAAGCTTCCTGGTTGGGTTCGGACACTTACATGAAAGCTGGGAATGCACTTGGCTCACAAGCGAAAAAAAGTGCGCCAGTCATTCCATTTGCGATCGACCTTTAGGGCCTCTTCGCGGGGCAAGCCCGCGCCTTGTAGGAGCGGGCTTGCCCCGCGAAGAGGCCCTCAACCCGGAAGCTGCTCGCGAATCCATTCCACCAACGCCCGCACCTTCGGCACCTCCGCCGCATGCTCGGCAAACGCCAGGTAATGCTTCCCGGCACTTTTCATCGCATGGTCCCAGGCAATCACCAGACTGCCCTCGGCCAACTCCTTCGCCACCAGGTACCGCGGCACCAACGCCACCCCACAGCCGGCCTGCGCTGCACTGAGCGCCATATAGAACGTATCGAAGCGCGGCCCGTGGTAGGCACTGACACTGTGCAACCCCAGCTCCAGAAACCATTCATGCCAGGCCTCCGGCCGCGACGTGCTTTGCAGCAGCACCCGCTGCGCCAATGCCTCGGCACTGTCTGGCTCACCCCCGGCCAGCAACTCCGGGGCACACACCGGCACCACTTCCTCGCCGAACAGCTCGATGCAGGTTGCCCCCGGCCAGGTGCCCTGCCCATAGAAGAACACCGCATCCGCCGAGCCTTGCAGCAGGGCAAACGGCTCCATCTCGTTGCGGATATCCAGGTGGATATTGGGGTGGCGCTTGCCGAAGCCCTTGAGGTGCGGAATCAGCCAGCGCACGCCAAAACTCGGTTGAGTGGCTACCTTCAATATCTCGGTCTGCTCGCCGTAGGTCAGCACGTAGCGGCTGGACATGTCGACCTGGGTGAGGATCTTGTTGACCTCGGCCAGGTACAGGCTGCCGGCCGGGGTCAGTTGCAGGCGCCGGCGGATGCGCAGGAACAGGTGGTGGCGCAGCATGTCTTCAAGCTGCGCCACCTGCTTGCTGACCGCACTTTGCGTCAGGTGCAGTTCTTCGGCGGCACGGGTAAAGCTCAGGTGACGGGCTGCGGCCTCGAAGCACTGCAGCGCGGTCATGGAAGGCACCAGGCGTTTGGACATAGCGGTCTCTGTGGCTCGGATCATTACCTGACGGAATGATATGCGGAATAAAGGTCGTTTGTTGCACCGGTGTGATCGGATTAATACTGATCCACATCATTTTTCCACCCCATCACCCGATGTAGGAGAAGCACAAATGGTTGCTGGATTGCTCGAGCGCCTTGGCGTTGCCGCCGAGGCTTACACCCAGGGCGACTACCCTGTTCACACGCCGATCGACGGCAGCCAGATCGCCTCGGTGAAACTGCTCGGCAAGGCCGAGACCACCGCCCGCATCGACCAGGCCCAGCGCGCCTTCGAAGCCTGGCGCAGCGTGCCGGCCCCGCGCCGTGGCGAACTGGTGCGCCTGTTTGGCGAAGTGCTGCGTGCGCACAAGGCCGACCTTGGCGAACTGGTGTCCATCGAAGCCGGCAAGATCACCCAGGAAGGCTTGGGCGAAGTGCAGGAAATGATCGACATCTGCGACTTCGCCGTTGGCCTGTCGCGCCAGCTGTACGGCCTGACCATTGCCTCCGAACGCCCCGGCCACCACATGCGCGAAACCTGGCACCCGCTGGGCGTGGTCGGCGTGATCAGCGCCTTCAACTTCCCGGTCGCCGTGTGGGCGTGGAACACCTCCCTGGCCCTGGTGGCCGGCAACGCCGTGGTGTGGAAACCGTCCGAGAAAACCCCACTGACTGCCCTGGCCTGCCAGGCGCTGTTCGAAAAAGCCCTGAACGCCTTCGGCGATGCCCCGGCGGGCTTGGCCCAGCTGGTGATCGGTGGCCGTGAAGCCGGCGAAGCCCTGGTCGACGACCCGCGCGTGCCGCTGGTCAGCGCCACCGGCAGCACCCGCATGGGCCGTGAAGTGGGCCCACGGGTAGCGGCCCGCTTTGGCCGCAGCATCCTGGAGCTGGGCGGCAACAACGCCATGATCCTGGCCCCGAGCGCCGACCTGGACCTGGCCGTGCGCGGCATCCTGTTCTCGGCCGTAGGCACCGCCGGCCAGCGCTGCACCACCCTGCGCCGCCTGATCGTGCACCGCTCGATCAAGGACGAAGTGGTGGCCCGCGTCAAAGCCGCCTATGGCAAGGTGCGCATCGGCGACCCTCGCAAGGACAACCTGGTCGGCCCGCTGATCGACAAGCTGTCGTTCGACGCCATGCAAGGCGCACTGGCCAAGGCCCGCGACGAGGGTGGCCAGGTGTTCGGCGGTGAGCGCCAACTGGCCGAGCAGTACCCGAATGCCTACTACGTGTCGCCGGCCATTGCCGAAATGCCAGCCCAGAGCGATGTGGTGCGCCACGAGACGTTCGCGCCGATTCTGTACGTGCTGGCCTACGATGACTTCGAAGAGGCCCTGCGCCTGAACAACGAAGTGCCACAGGGCCTGTCCTCGTGCATCTTCACCACCGACATTCGCGAGGCCGAGCGCTTCCAGAGTGCTTCGGGCAGCGATTGCGGCATTGCCAACGTCAACATCGGTACCAGCGGTGCGGAGATCGGCGGGGCGTTTGGCGGCGAGAAGGAAACCGGCGGTGGGCGCGAGTCCGGGTCGGATGCCTGGAAGGGTTATATGCGCCGCCAGACCAATACCGTGAACTACTCGCGTGAGCTGCCGCTGGCCCAGGGTATCGTGTTCGATTGATGGAATGAGGCGGTATGGCCGGGGGCTTGCCCCCGGTTCGCGCAGGCAATGGAGATCCCTGTAGGAGCTGGCTTGCCTGCGATGGGCTGCACAGCAGCCCCAACAAGAACAACACTGCTGGAGCCGGGCCATGTCCGAACTGCGTCAACAATGCTTGTGGGAACACGTCAGCCAACCGACCGTCGCCACCCAGGCCCTGGCCGGTGAGCACAAGGCCGATGTCTGCGTGATCGGCGGCGGCATCACCGGCCTGTCGGCAGCCATCCACCTGCTCGAACAGGGCAAGTCGGTGATCCTGCTGGAAGCCTGGACAATCGGCCATGGTGGCTCCGGGCGTAACGTCGGCCTGGTCAATGCCGGCACCTGGATCCGCCCCGATGACGTCGAGGCCACCCTCGGCCAGAAGCAGGGCAGCCGCCTGAACAAGGTGCTTGGTGAAGCCCCTGGCGAGGTGTTCGCACTGATCGACCGCCTGGGCATCGACTGCCAGGCCCGGCACCAGGGCACGCTGCACATGGCGCACAACGCCACCGGTATCGCCGACCTCGAAGCCCGCCACGAACAATGGCGCCGCCGCGGGGCTGATGTCGAATTGCTGACCGGCGCCCAGTGCCAGGAATACTGCGGTACCGACAAGATTTCCGCCGCGCTGCTCGACCGCCGCGCTGGCACCATCAACCCGATGGGCTACACCCAGGGCCTGGCCGTTGCCGTGGCGGGCCTGGGCGGCAAGCTGTTCCAGCAATCCTCGGTCGAAGGCCTTGAGCGTGAGGGCGATGCCTGGCGGGTGAAGACCGCGCGGGGTTCGGTGCGCGCCGACAAGGTGGTGATTTCCACCGGCGCCTACACCGAAGGCGACTGGAGCAACCTGCAAAAGCAGTTCTTCCGCGGTTACTACTACCAGGTGGCTTCCAAGCCGCTGCACGGCGCCGCCGCCGACAAGGTGTTGCCACACGGGCAAGGCTCGTGGGACACCCGCACCGTGCTCAGCAGCATCCGCCGTGACGACCAGGGCCGCCTGCTGCTTGGCAGCCTTGGCCGGGTCGACAACAAGCCGGCCTGGTTCGTGCGCAGCTGGGCAGACCGGATTCAGGGGCACTACTACCCGCAGCTGGGCAAGGTCGAGTGGGAAATGCACTGGACCGGTTGCATCGACTTCACCCCTGACCACCTGATGCGTTTGTTCGAACCGGCGCCAGGGCTGGTGGCGGTCACCGGCTACAACGGGCGCGGCAATACCACCGGCACCGTGATTGGCCGGGCGTTTGCCGAGTTTCTGTTGAAGGGGGAGGCGGACAGCTTGCCGATTCCGTTCTCGCCGATGCGCGGGGTGAGTGCGCCTTCGTTGCGAACCGCGTTCTACGAGTCCGGGTTCTCGCTGTACCACGCGGGGCAATGCCTAAGAGTTGTGTTGTAGGCACCGGCCCCTTCGCGGTGTAGGAGCGGGCTTGCCCCGCGAAAGGGCCCGCCCAGGCTTACTTGTGCAACCAGCTCAAGAAGCCGCCCTTCTTGATCGAAACCGGCTTCTGCAACAACAGCGATTCCCGGCTCTGGCGCCGGAACCGCTGCAGCTTGCTCAACGCGGTCTGCACATCACCCCGCTGTTCCAGGCAGTTCTTCACCTGCGCCTTGTCGATTCGGTACAGCACGCAGCTGGTCAAGGTGCGGAACTCGGCCAGCGACGCCTCCTCGTCGATGATCCCCTCGATCCCCAGCACCTCGCCCGGCCCCATGCGCCCGGCCTCCAGCAGCCGGTCACCCTCACGTACCGACGCCGACACCACGCCGCTGCCAATCACCAGCAAATGCTCGGAATGCTCGCCCACGCCCAGGATCACCTGGTCGGCCAGGTACTCCACCGTCGTCATGCGCTGGCTCAGGGCATCGCGTTCCTCCTCGGTCAATGAGCGGAACACCCGCACTTCGTCCAGCACTTCACGCTGGCGCGTGCGCGGCGGCATCGCCAGGTCGACGTTCCACATCACACCGCTGGCCTCCAGGTGCCGGTGGGCCAGGTCGAACAGCTGGTTGCGCGCCTCGGTCTTGCCGGCCATGTCGGCAATGAAACCACTGGCCTCATATTCCACCGACTCCAGCGACGAGGCCTTCACCGTGACCTTGGGCTTGGGTGAGGCAAGGATCGCGCTGGTGCCCTGCAGGGCCTTCTCCAGCGCATCGAACACCCGCTTGGGCCGGACCTTGGCCGGCACCACCACGCTGATCGACACCCCGTTCACATCGGCCGGGCGGCTATGGTTGAGCAGCCGCGCCTTGGCCGCCACCGAGTTGGGGATCACCGCCAGGCTGCCGCTGCCGGTGAGCAGGCGGGTGGCGCGCCAGTCGATGTCCAGCACCTTGCCTTCGGTGCCGTCGATGGAGATCGAATCACCAATCTGGTAGGGCCGCGTGGTGTTCAGCACGATGCCGCTGAACACGTCGGCCAGGGTGCTTTGCAGCGCCAGGCCGATGACGATGGCCATAACCCCGGAAGTGGCCAGCAGGCCCTTCACCGGCAGCTGCATCACATAGCCAGCAGCGGCGACCACGGCAGCGAGGAAGATCAGCGCCCCCAGCACATCCTGCAGCAGGCGCCCGCCATGGCTGCCACGGGCGACCAGCAGCAGGCCGAACACCACCGTCACCGTGCGCGCGCCGAACAGCCACCAGCCGATCGCCAGCACCGTGGCCATGAGGTTGCGCGAAACGTCGTCCGGCCACGGCGGCGGTTGCAGCGGGCTCATGCCGGCGGCCACCAGCACTGAGCTGAACAGCAGGAAGATCACCAGCCGAGTACCGATGCGCCAGGCACGGCGCTGCATCGGGATCAGCTGCCAGAGAACGAGGTCGAGCAGGAGCAGGGCGGTACCGAGCAGTAACGGGGATGACTGGATGAATGCCAGCATGGGCGTCTCGGGGGTGAGGGGAGGGCTGTGCGTAGTAATAGAGCAGGTTGGCCGGGCAGGCAATGGGCCTGTGCCGGCCTCTTCGCGGGGCAAGCCCGCTCCTACAGGCCGTGCACTGGCTGGGTAGGAGCGAGCAAAGCTCGCGATGCGCTGCACAGCAGCGCCAATCCATCGTTCCTAAAACAGAACGCTAAAGCCAAAAACCACTATCTACCGCTCCAAAGGTGATGGTTTTAATCTTCTCCCATCAACGCGAAACACCCAACTTACTAAACATCAAAACCCTTAGGAGCTACCCAAATGACCAACTTCAAATACAACCGCCTGAACAAAGACGACGCCGCTGTCCTGCTGGTCGACCACCAGGCTGGCCTGCTGTCCCTGGTGCGTGACATCGAGCCGGATGCCTTCAAGAACAACGTGCTGGCCCTGGCGGACCTGGCCAAGTTCTTCAACCTGCCGACCATCCTCACCACCAGCTTCGAGCAAGGCCCCAACGGCCCGCTGGTGCCGGAACTCAAGGAACTGTTCCCGGACGCGCCGTACATTGCCCGCCCAGGCCAGATCAACGCCTGGGACAACGAAGACTTCGTGAAAGCGGTGAAGGCCACCGGCAAGAAGCAGCTGATCATCGCTGGCGTGGTGACCGAAGTGTGCGTCGCCTTCCCGGCCCTGTCGGCCCTGGAAGAAGAGTTCGATGTGTTCGTGGTGACCGATGCTTCCGGCACCTTCAACGAAATGACCCGTGATGCCGCCCACGACCGCATGAGCCAGGCGGGCGCGCAACTGATGACCTGGTTCGGCGTGGCCTGCGAGCTGCACCGCGACTGGCGCAACGACATCGAAGGCCTGGCGGCGCTGTGCTCCAACCACATCCCGGACTACCGCAACCTGATGACCAGCTACAACGCCTTCAACGCCAACAAGTAAGCCTTGCGCCCGGGCACCGCCAGTCGGTGCCCGCCCAGCGCAGCACACCTATCCAATCCTCCGCCCGTCCACCGTTGCACAGTGGATGCGGGCAAGCTCATCCCAAGGAACGCCGATGAACACCGCATTCCAAGACAACCGCAACGTGGTGACCCTGGTCATCCAGCACAAGGTCCGCGCCGAGTCACTGGCGGGCTACGAGGCCTGGCTCAAGCGCACGGTCAGCACCGCGCGTCGCCAGCCAGGGCACCTGGACGTCAACGTCATTCGCCCCGACGAGGGCGGGCTACACTTCACCACCGTGGTGCGTTTCGCCGACGCTGGCCTGTTGCAGGCCTGGGTCAACTCCGCCGAGCGCCAGGCACTGGTCAGTGAAGTGCTGCCGTTGCTCGAAGGCGGTGACCACACCCAGGTCCACGACGACCCGGAGTTCTGGTTCACCCCGCCCAGCACCAGCGCGCCGCAACCGCCGCGCTGGAAGCAGGCGCTGTTGACCTACCTGGTGATCTGCCCCATGACCATGATCATCCCGCAGCTGCTGGCGCCCCTGTTCGCGCGCTTCCCACACCTGGGCGGCCCGATCAGCGGCAACCTGATCGCCAACCTGTTCGTCATCCTGCCCGTGGTGTTCTACATCATGCCTTGGGTAACCCGCCGCTGCGCCACCTGGCTGCGCGGCTGAAGCAACGCCTTCACCTCGACACTTCAAGGAGATACCGACATGACCACGCTCGTTACCCGCGACGGCACTTCGATCTATTACAAGGACTGGGGCAGTGGCAAGCCCGTGTTGTTCAGCCACGGCTGGCCCCTGGATGCCGACATGTGGGATTCGCAGATGGAGTTCCTGGCCAGCCGCGGCTACCGCGCCATCGCCTTCGACCGCCGCGGTTTCGGCCGTTCGAGCCAGCCGTGGAGCGGCTACGACTACGACACCTTCGCCGATGACATCGCCCAGTTGATCGAACACCTCGACCTGCGCGACGTCACCCTGGTGGGCTTCTCGATGGGCGGTGGCGATGTCAGCCGCTACATCGCCCGCCATGGCAGCGAGCGGGTGGCCGGCTTGGTATTGTTGGGGGCGGTGACGCCGGTGTTCGGCAAGCGTGACGACAACCCCGAGGGCGTCGACCTGTCGGTGTTCGAAGGCATTCGCGACGGCCTGCGTGCCGACCGCGCGCAGTTCATCGCCGATTTCGCCGCACCGTTCTATGGCATCAACCACGGGCAAAAAGTATCCCAGGGCGTGCAGAGCCAGACCCTGAATATCGCATTGCTGGCCTCGATCAAGGGCACCCTGGACTGCGTGACCGCGTTCGCCGAAACCGACTTCCGCCCGGACATGGCCAAGATCGATGTGCCAACCCTGGTGATCCATGGCGACGACGACCAGATCGTGCCGTTCGAGGTCACGGGCAAGCGGGCGGCCGAGCTGATTCGCGGGGCTGAGCTGAAGGTGTATGCCGGGGCGCCCCACGGGTTCGCCGTAACCCATGCCCAGCAGCTGAACGAAGACCTGCTGGCGTTCCTCCAGAAGTAATGGTGTGAGGCATTCGCGGGGCAAGCCCGCGCCTACAGGGTTGCGCGAAACCTGTAGGCGCGGGCTTGCCCCGCGAAGAGGCCAGACCTGGCAGCACATCCATCCAATCCCTGACGCCAAGCCAACCGGCATGCTCTGCGGTTGCGTCCACACATTCATCCGAGGAGGTTCCATGACCGCCGACCTGATTCTGTTCAACGGCAAACTGCACACCGTTGACCGCGAAAAGCCCACCGCCACCGCCGTCGCCATCAAGGATGGCCGCTTCATCGCCGTGGGCAACGACGCCGAGGCCATGGCCCACAAAGGCGCCGTCACGCAGATCATCGACCTCAAGCAGCGCACGGTGATTCCGGGCCTGAACGACTCGCACCTGCACCTGATCCGCGGCGGCCTGAACTACAACCTGGAACTGCGCTGGGAAGGCGTGCCGTCGGTGGCCGATGCCCTGCGCATGCTCAAGGACCAGGCCGCACGCACGCCAACGCCGCAGTGGGTGCGCGTGGTCGGTGGCTGGAACGAATTCCAGTTCGCTGAAAAACGCATGCCGACCCTGGAAGAAATCAACCAGGCAGCCCCCGATACCCCGGTGTTCCTGCTGCACCTGTACGACCGCGCACTGCTCAACCGCGCCGCGCTCAAGGCCGTTGGCTACGACAAGACCACCCCGAACCCGCCGGGTGGCGAAATCCAGCGCGACAAGTTCGGCAACCCCACCGGCATGCTGATTGCTCGCCCGAACGCGATGATCCTCTACGCCACCCTGGCCAAGGGGCCGAAGCTGCCACTGGAATACCAGGTCAACTCCACCCGCCAGTTCATGCGTGAGCTGAACCGCCTGGGCCTGACCAGCGCCATCGACGCCGGCGGCGGTTACCAGAACTTCCCCGATGACTACTCGGTGATCCAGGAGCTGGCCGACAACAACCAGCTGACCGTACGCATTGCCTACAACCTGTTCACCCAGAAGCCCAAGGAAGAGCTGGACGATTTCCGCAAGTGGACCTCCAGCGTCAAGCTGCACAGCGGCACCGATTTCCTGCGCCACAACGGCGCCGGCGAGATGCTGGTGTTCTCCGCCGCCGACTTCGAGGACTTCCTCGAACCGCGCCCGGACCTGCCGCAAACCATGGAAGAAGAGCTGGAGCCGGTGGTCCGCCACCTGGTGGAACAGCGCTGGCCGTTCCGCCTGCACGCCACCTACAACGAATCGATCACGCGCATGCTCGACGTGTTCGAGAAGGTCAACCGCGACATCCCGTTCAATGGCCTGCCGTGGTTCTTCGACCACGCTGAAACCATCACCCCGCAGAACATCGAGCGTGTGCGTGCGCTGGGCGGTGGTATCGCCATCCAGGACCGCATGGCCTTCCAGGGCGAGTACTTCGTCGACCGCTACGGCGCCAAGGCTGCCGAGCAAACCCCGCCGATCAAGCGCATGCTCGACATGGGCGTGCCGGTGGGCGCCGGTACCGACGCCACTCGCGTGTCCAGCTACAACCCTTGGACTTCGCTGTACTGGCTGGTCAGCGGCAAAACCGTGGGTGGCATGGAGCTGTACCCAGAAGGCCTGGACCGCGACACCGCGCTGCAGCTGTTCACCCAGGGCAGTGCCTGGTTCTCCAGCGAGCAGGGCAAGAAGGGCCAGATCAAGGTAGGCCAGCTGGCTGACCTGGCGGCGTTGTCGCTGGACTTCTTCAGCGTTGAAGAAGAGGCGATCAAGGGCATCGAGTCGGTGCTGACCATCGTCGACGGCAAGGTGGTGTATGCGGCGGGCGAATTCGACCGCCTCGGCCCACCGCAGGTGCCGGTGCTGCCGGAGTGGTCCCCGGTGGCCAAGGTGCCAGGGCACTGGCGCGTGGGCACGCCATCGCTGGCGGCATCCGTGCACCAATGCTCGGGGCCGTGCGGGGTGCACGCGCACAGCCATGACAAGGCACGCAAATCGAGTGTGCCGGTCAATGACTTCCAGGGCTTCTGGGGGGCTTTGGGTTGCTCGTGCTTCGCGTTCTAAGCTGACCCTCTCAGCGCCGCTTGCGCGGCGCATCGCGAGCTGCGCTCGCTCCTACCAGGCTCCCGCCGCCCCGTAGGAGCGAGCAAAGCTCGCGATGAGGCCGGCAAACCCATCATCAATGATGGCCCCGGTGCTCCCCAGCCAACAAATGCCGGATCTTCACCTCGACCCCCTCGCTCTGCAGCATCCGCACCCGCGCCTCGATCTTCAGCTCACCCCGGGTCACCCGATGGTGATGCCGCAAATGCTCAAGCCACGACTCTTCGAAGAAGAACTCCAGCCACAAGGCAGGGTCGGCGCTGTCGCGCATCAACCCCCAGGACAACGCGCCATTGCGTTTGCGCATGGCTTCCAGCTCCCGCGCCGCCACCTGGAACGCCTCGGCCTTGGCCGGCTCGATGTGATATTCCACGGTGACCATCACCGGGCCGCGGTCTTTGTCCAGGTCATCACCGAGCACCGGCACTGGCCAGTGCAGCGACGGTGTCAGTTCCTCGGCCTCGGTTTCCGGTAGCGTCACCTTGCAGGTCAGCAGCGTGCCCAGCGCCAGGCCACCGGCTGCCAGCAACAAGCTCAAGGTGATCGACCCATGGCTGGCCAGGGTGCCCCACAGCAGCCCGCCGCAGGCCATGGCGCCGAAGAAGATCAGGATATACACCGACAACGCCCGGGCCCGTACCCAGGCCGGCACTGACGTTTGTGCCGCTACCTGCAGGTTGGACAGCACGGCGATCCACGCCGCGCCACTGAGCAGCATCGCCGGCAGCAGCAGGTAGAAGTCGCGTACCAACGCGAGCATCAGCAGGAACAGGGCATACAACAGGCTGGCAAGCATCACCAGGCGGTCGCGGCTGATGCGCTCGCGCAGGCGCGGCAGCAGGGTGGCGCCCGCCACCGCACCAATGCCGATGGCCGCCAGCAACAAGCCAAAATCGGCGGCCGTGCCGTGCATCTCGCCGCGTACGATCAGTGGCAGCAACGAGGTGCCGGCACTGGCGCAGAAGAAGAACGCCAGTGCCCGTAGCAGCACCGCCTGCAAGGGTTTGGCGCTGCGCGCAAAACGCAGCCCGGTGCGCATGGCGCCGACGAAACGCTCGGCCGGCAGCAGCGGCTCCTTCACCTCGCGCTTCCATAGCACCAGCACCAGAATCACCCCGGCGAACGACACCGCATTGAGTGCGAAGGTCAGCCACGGCCCGACCAGGCTCACCACCACGCCGGCCAAGGCCGGGCCGATGGCCCGCGACACGTTGATGCCAACGCTGGAAATCGCCACGGCATTGGCCAGGTCTTCCTTGCCCACCAGCTCCGGGGTGAGCGCGCTCCAGGCCGGCATCATCAGCGCCGTGCCGATACCCAGGGCCAGGGTCAGCACCAGCAGCAGGGTGACGTTCATCAACCCCAGCAGGGTCAGTGCCGCCAGCACCACCGCCACCGCGGACATCCACAGCTGTACCAGCAGCAGGTAGCGGCGCTTGTCGACGATATCGGCCGCCGCGCCTGCGGGCAGGGCCAGGAAGAACATCGGCAAGGAGCCTGCCACCTGGATCAATGCCACGTGCAGGGGGCTGGCCGACAGTGTGGTCATCAGCCAGCCGGCGCCCACTTCGTGCATCCAGGTGCCGATATTGGAGGCGATGGTGGCGATCCACAGCATGCGGAACGTGAGGTTGCGCAACGGGCTCCAGGCGCCTGAAGGGGATGTGCTCATGTCAGAAGCTGCCTTTGAGTGGGTATTCGATGATCAGGTAGATACGGTCGATATCGTCGCCGGCCTGGGCCTGGTTGGCGCGGTGGCTGACGTGGGAGAACGATAGGCTCAGGTCCTTGGCGGCGCCCGACTGCACCACGTACTTGAGGTCGATGTCGCGCTCCCAGTGCTTGCCGCCCTGGCCTTGCTGGCCGACATACACGCCGCCAGCCGGGGCATGGCTGCCGTCGATGCCGCGGCCGCTGACGTAGCGGCCCATCAGGCTCAGGCCGGGCACGCCGAGGCTGGCGAAGTTGAGGTCGTAGCGCAGTTGCCAGGAACGCTCGCCGGGGCCGTTGAAGTCGGCGTACTTGATCGAGTTGGCCAGGTAGATGGAGTCGCCGCCGACGAAGTCGAACGGGGTGTTGCCCTCGACTTTCTGGTAGGCCAGGGTCAGGGCCTGGGCGCCGAAGCTGTATTTGCCCAGCAGGCTGTAGGCCAGGGTGTCGATGGCCCCGGCGCTGGCGTTGCCGGTGTCGCGGGTTTTGTAGACATTGCCGTCCAGGCGCCAGTTGCCTTGGGCCAGGTTCAGGTTCAGGTAGGCCTGGCGCCAGGTGTCTTCCAGTTGGCCTGCGTACAGCGCGCCGCCGAAGGGGCCGTGCGGGGCGAAGGTGGCCCCGGCCAGGCTGATGGCATGGTTGCGGGTGGTGGCGCCGTAGCCGGTGAAGTCATCGTGGGTGGAGCTGTTGTCCTGGTTGTTGAACGCGGTGAAACGCCCGGCCTGCAGGCGCCAGTCGGGCAGGCTGGTGTTTTCCACAAACCAGCCGGTGGCGTATTCGGGGTGCAGGCGCTTGTCGCCGGTGTCGAACACCGGGGTTTCCACGGTCATCTCGCCATAGCGCAGCTGGGTGTCGCCCAGGCGCAGCTTGAGGGCGGCCCCGGCGCTGGCGTAATCGGACTCGGCGCGGCCATCGCTGTCGCGTGGCAGCAGGCCGGTGCCCGCGTGGCCACGGCCACCGTCGAGCTTCAGGCCAACAAAGCCGTGGGCATCCAGGCCAACGCCGATCACGCCTTCGGTGAACCCGGAGCGCACTTCGCCGATGAAACCCTGGGCCCATTCCTGGCGGTAGTTCTGGCCACTGGGGGAGGGGGAGCGGAAATCGCTGTGGAGGAAATAGTTGCGGCTGAGCAGCGACCAGCCGGGTTCGTCGGCCTGGCTGAGTGCCGGGTACAAGGCAAGGGTGACGAGCAGGGCGCGGCCTGGTCCGTGGGTGGCGCGGATCATGGGGGCTCCGAGGGGGCTATGATCCGGGACTTTGGGGTAAGCGTGGGGTGGGGGTCTTGTAAGGGTGTGCTGGTGTGGGGGGCTGTGCGGGCCCTTTCGCGGGGCAAGCCCGCTCCTACAGGGAATTGCGGCGCGGCTGCTGGCAATGTTCCCTGCGCGAGGGCTGGGTTATCTCCTACAAAAACAGCGGTTGTAGGAGCGGGCTTGCCCCGCGAAAGGGCCGGTGAGACGAGTTAGCCTCAAGCCATGTCACTGATGGCGAACTCTTCGGCCAAGTGATCGATCAGCGCCCGCACCGACGGCAGCAACCCACGCCGCGACGGGAAAATTGCATGCACGATGCCGCACCGAGGGTGCCAATCCGGAATCAGCTCCACCAGCCGCCCCGCCGCCAGGTCATCGCGCACCGCCACCCGCGGCAAGTGCGCGATGCCCACCCCGGCCACCACGAAATGGCGCAGGGCGAACAGGTCATCGGTCACCATGCGCGGGGTGTGCGGGATGACGATGCTGCGGCTGGTGTCCTCGCCCTGGAACAGTTCCCACTGGTACTCCCGTTGGGCGCTGCCCCAGTGCAGGCTGGGCAGGGTGCCAAGCAGCTGCGGGTCGAAGCCTTCGGGCAGCTGCTCCAGGTACTGCGGCTGGCCCACCAGGCACTGGGTGCTGTTGCTCAGCACCTTCATCACCATGTCGGTGTTTTCCAGCGGCGGGAAGCGCACCCGCAGGGCCAGGTCGAAACCTTCGTGCAGCAGGTCGACGCGGCGGTTGGTGCTTTCGATGAACAGCTCCACCTGGGGGTACTTGAGCATGTAGCGGGTCAGCATCGGCCCGACCCAGGAATTGAGCAGGGTAGTGGGGCAACTGATGCGCACCAGCCCGCGCGGCTCGCTGCGGTTGCGCTCGATGATCTCTGCCGCGCCCTCGGCCTCCACCCGCATGGCCAGGCAGCGGTTGTAATAGGCCTGGCCGATCTCGGTCAGCGAGCACAGGCGGCTGGTGCGGTGCAGCAGGCGCACGCCCAGGCGGTCTTCGAGGTCGGCGATGCGCCGGCTGAGCTTCGACTTGGGCATGTCCAGCGCCCGCCCGGCGGGTGCGAAGCCGCCGTGCTCGACCACTTGGGTGAAGTAGTAGAGGGAATTGAGGTCTTCCAATGATCGTTCTCCAGATGGAACGCTAAAGCCAAAATCTGCTGACTACCGCCCTTAGGGTGATGATTTTAATCTGTGCCCATCAACGCGAAACACCCCGAATTGCTGAAAAATTCATAAACCTTAGGAGCACAGACCATGAGCAAATTCACCTACAACCGCCTGAACAAAGACGACGCCGCTGTCCTGCTGGTCGACCACCAGGCTGGCTTGCTGTCCCTGGTACGCGACATCGAGCCGGACAAGTTCAAGAACAACGTGCTGGCCCTGGCTGACCTGGCCAAGTTCTTCAACCTGCCGACCATCCTCACCACCAGCTTCGAGCAAGGCCCCAACGGCCCGCTGGTGCCGGAACTCAAGGAACTGTTCCCGGACGCCCCGTACATCGCCCGCCCAGGCCAGATCAACGCCTGGGACAACGAAGACTTCGTGAAAGCGGTGAAGGCCACCGGTAAGAAGCAGCTGATCATTGCTGGCGTGGTGACCGAAGTGTGCGTCGCCTTCCCGGCCCTGTCGGCCCTGGAAGAAGAGTTCGATGTGTTCGTGGTGACCGATGCTTCCGGCACCTTCAACGAAATGACCCGTGATGCCGCCCACGACCGCATGAGCCAGGCGGGCGCGCAACTGATGACCTGGTTCGGCGTGGCCTGCGAGCTGCACCGCGACTGGCGCAACGACATCGAAGGCCTGGCGGCGCTGTGCTCCAACCACATCCCGGACTACCGCAACCTGATGACTAGTTACAATGCGCTGACGGCGACTAAGTAATAGCGACAATTTTTGGTTGAAGAGGCCGGCCCCGATTGCGGGGCCGGTTTTTTTGCGTGATGGCGATGATATGCCTGCCTTCATGGCGTGTCAGGGCTAGCAGGTGTATGCCTTGATGGTTGTGGCGCCTATGAGAACGAGCGCCGCCCGCGCGGCGCATCGCGAGCTGCGCTCGCTCCTACGTTTTTTTCGGGCCAGTAAACGGGTGGCCATAATGCGTGGGCTGCTTGTTCCATACGTCTGGATAAATCAGTGTGTATCAAAATATGAATATCTGAAACATAATATTTTTTCTAAAGCTGCTAGGGGTTAAGCCGATACGCTACTAGGCAAGTCATTTTGGCTTGCAGGGTAGGCAAATTAAGTCGCCTGCACGAAACAATACTTAGAAGCGCCACGGAGGGCACACGTTTTTTGGCGGGAGGCTAAAAATGAACGTAATTCCTCATGTGCTCTTCGGGCTCAGCGCACTCTGCCTGGCTCATGCATCGCTCGCGGCAACGACAGGCAGTTGGACAGCGAACAATCTGGCACCTAATGTTTACGGTGCTGGAATTGAAAATTCAAACTTCTATATCACTCCTCAGTCTGTACCTAAAGGTGCCTTGATTAGCTCCCTATCTTGGAATGTAGGTGCCTATGCCAATGGTGCTACCAGTCAGAACTTTAAGATCTGCTATGCGGGAAGGTATGAGACCTCTTACGGCGAGTGCCGGGATATATCTGCAAGTCGTGTCGGTACAACCGATTACTTCAAGGGGAAGGATGCCAAGGGTAAATTTAAAATCACCGGAGTTCTAACAGGCGGCTCCTACCCTGTCTATCCCAGCCACAGGAACACCATCAAGGTCGATTACCATTACTGATTAGTCCGCCAAGGATGCCTTTAACAAGGCGCAGGCATTGTTTTCAGGGAGAAATTCATGGTTCATATCAGCGCAACCCCTCTCGATCAACTCCACTCAGCACGCATTGCTAAATCGGACCTTTCCACGGGCGGTGCAAACTCCGTGAGTCAGCAGCCTACCACCCTGCAAGTTGGCGATGAACCCGCCATTTCGGATGAGGCCAAAGCATTATTGAAACTTTACGCTTCTGCTGGTGATTACGTGAGAGGGCAGTACATGGAACCCTATGCAGGCAGGGTCAATGGAAATTCACCGCCAAGTGGTTATATAAATATTGAAAAATATAATAACTACCTGTTCGAAAAGGCGGCGGGTAAGATGGTGTCGGCCGCGAGCGATCTTGGTATAACCTTGAAGGTGTCTGATGTGCTGGCGCAGCTAAAAGTGGACAACCAAGATATTGCCGACATCCAAATGGATGAGCGGAATCGCAAGAGTAGGGCGGGAGCAGAGAGTGTGCTCTACAACTTGACATCTTCCGACCTGGACAACTTTACTGACATTTATATAGCGGCCAAAGAAAACGGCTTGGACCTTGAGCAGGTCGCCGGCTTGGCCATTGATCGAGGTATTCAGAATCGGTACGGAAGTACATTGAAGGAATTCGACATCTATCCCTACGGCTGGGACTTTAGCGAAACTGACCCGGATAAAATTGCCGCTGCGAAAAATCAGTTGCCAGGCTCCATTACGCAAAAAGCTGATGAAATCAGAAACAAGCTACAAGGTGGTACAGGCCTGGCCGGTGACTTTGTCGAGTATCTTCTGAACCCAAGAACCGGACTGTGCAGTGCGACAGACGATTCGCTGGATTTTCTTTCGAGACTCATCGATATCTACAATCAACAACCTAAGGGGCAAGCCAAAGACATTTAGATTGTCTTCGGTATCAAGTGGCTGCACATCGCGAGCCACGCTTCTACCGGGAATGCTCAACAATCCCGTAGGAGCGAGCAACGCTCGCGATGCGCCGCACAGGCGGCGCCCGATCTCAATAACGCTGCAGCCCTCAAGGCAGGCGCAACAAGCCTCAATCGGCGTCCGAATCAAACAACCGCGCCAATTCCACCCGTGCCTCCTTGGCCGTCTGCATCACCTTGGCCCGGTCATCGCGCACTTGCCCCTGGGCCTCCAGCACTTCCTCGTCATGCTGGGTGAAGCGCTCGATGCGGTCGCTGGCCTGCGCTTCGCTCAAGCCCAGCCCGACCAGCGCCCGGCGGGTCATCTCCAGGCTCGAATAGAACGTCTCGCGAATCGGCTCGGCGCCCACGTCGGCCAGCTTGTGCACATGCTGGCGGTTACGCGCGCGGGCCAGCACTTTCAGGTGCGGGTACAGGCGTTTTACCCGTTCTGCCGTGTGAATGGCGGCTTCAGGGTCATCGATGGTGATGATGAAATACTCCGCCTCGCCCACCTTGGCCGCATGTAGCACCTCCGGGCGCAGGGGGTCGCCGTAGAACACCGGCACCTGCTCGAACATGCGCGTCATCTCGATGGTGTCCACCGAGGTTTCCAGGGCAATGAACGGGATCTTCTGCGCCCGCAGAATGCGCGCGACGATCTGGCCCATGCGGCCCATGCCGACGATCACCACCCGCGGCGTACCGGCATCGATGCTCTTGTACTGCTCCGGCACCTCACGCGCCGGCTGCGGGCGCTTGAGGGCGCGGGCGCAGCCGAGCATCAGCAGTGGGGTTATGGCCATCGACAGGGTGATGGTCATCAGCAGCAGGTCGTAGGTCTGGGTGTCGAACAGGCCCTGGTCCTTGCCCAGCTTGAACACCACGAAGGCAAACTCGCCACCGGCCGCCAGCACCATGCCCAGGCGCAGCGCGCTGGCGCTGTTCAGGCCACCGGCCAGGCGGCCGACGCCAATCAGCAGCACCAGCTTCACGGCAACCAGCAGCAGGGTCAGGCCCAGCAGGACCAGCGGCATTTCCAGCAGCAGGCTCAAGTTGGCGCCCATGCCCACGCTGATGAAGAACAGCCCCAGCAGCAGGCCTTTGAACGGCTCGATCTGCGACTCCAGTTCATGGCGGTATTCCGAGTCGGCCAGCAGCAGGCCCGCGAGGAAGGCGCCCAGGGCCATGGAAATGCCGGCTTCTTCCATCAGCCAGGCGGTGCCGATGACCACCAGCAACGCAGTGGCCGTGGACACCTCCGGCAGGCCGGTGCGGGCCACGGTGCGGAACACCGGGCGCAGCAGGTAGCGCCCGCCGATGATGACCACTGCGATGCTGGCGAACACCTTCAGGCCGTGCTGCAGGCTGTCGCCGTGGCTGGTGTCCGGCCCGCTGGCTGCCAGCAGTGGCACCAGCGCGATCAGCGGGATCGCGGCGATGTCCTGGAACAGCAGGATGGCAAATGCCAGGCGGCCATGGGGGGCATTGAGCTGCTTGGTTTCGGCCAGGCTCTGCAGGCCCAGGGCGGTGGACGACAGCGCCAGGCCCAGGCCCAGCACGATGGCCGCCGGCAGCGACTGGCCAAAGCCGAACAGGGCAATGGCGCCGATCACCGCGCCGGTCAGCAACACCTGGGCGGTGCCAACGCCGAACACCGACTTGCGCATCAACCACAGGCGCTTGGGCGAAAGCTCCAGGCCGATGATGAACAGCAGCAGGACTACGCCCAGTTCGGAAATGTGCGCGACGCTTTCGGTGTCGCGGATCAGGCCCAGGGCCTGCGGGCCGATGGCGACGCCTGCGAGCAGGTAGCCGATCACGGCCCCCAGTTGCAGGCGCTTGGCCAAGGGAACGGCGAGGACAGCGGCGAGCAGGAAGATCACCGCGGTTTGCAGAAGGCTGCCTTCGTGTGGCATTGGCTCGTACTCCATGAGCTGCCGGGGCAGCGTTAGAACAATATGGCCGACCATTCTGTGGGTTGGGGGTGAGCCAGACAATCTGCCTGGATGGAGAAACATTGTCCTGATAAATGAGACAACCTATTTGGGCCTCTTCGCGGGGCAAGCCCGCTCCTACAAAGGCCAGCGTGAGCGTTGCAGGCGCGGGCTTGCCCCGCGAAAACGCCCGCACAGGACGAAGCCCGACTCAAACCCCACCGAACTGCGCCCGGTACTGCGCCGGTGTCATGCCAATTCGCTCGCAGAACACCTTGCGCATGTGCCGGTCACTGCCAAACCCACAGCGCGCCGCCACCACCTTCAATGGCAGGTCGCTGCCTTCGAGCAACTTGCGCGCCTGGTCGATCCGCGCGTTCTGCAGGTACTGCAGCGGCGTGATGCCGACTTCGCGCTGGAACGTGCGGGCAAAGTTGCGCCCGCTCATGGCCACCAGGTCGGCCATCTTCTGCACCGTGAACGCCTGGTCGATATGGTCGACCACGTAGGCCTGCACCCGGGCCACCGGCGACCCATCGCGCGGCACGGCCGCCAGCAGCGGCCCGTAAGGCGTCTGCCCGCCCTGGCGGTGGCGTGCCACCAGCAGCACCTTGGCCACCTCAAGCGCCAGCGCCTTGCCATGGTCTTCGGCGACGATGGCCAGCGCCAGGTCGATACCCGCGGTAATGCCGCCGGAGGTAATCAGGTTGCGGTCCATCACGTAGATCTGCTCGGTTTGCACCTTGGCCTCGGGAAATGCCTTCGCCAGGCGTTCCAGGTAGTTCCAGTGGGTGGTGCAGCGGTAGCCGCCCAGCAACCCGGCACGGCCGAGCAGGAACACCCCGGTGCAGATAGCGCCAAAGCGCTTCGCCGCGCCCACCGCCTGCGGCAGCCAGCGCTCCAGCGCCGGCAGGGCCACGTCATAGGCGCCCGGCCCGCCGGGGACCAGCAGCAGGTCGAGGCCAGCAGGCAGGTCCTGCAGAGAAAGGTCGGCCACCACCTTCAGCCCGCATGAGCCGCGAATGGGGTGGGGGTGCTCGGCAACAGTGAGCAACCGGTATTGCTTGTTTTCAGGGAGGAACCGGTTGGCGATGGCGAAGGCATCCATCGGCCCGGTCACATCCAGCAGCAATACATCGTTGAACAGCACCATGGCCACGGTTCGATGAGCGCGATTTTCCTGCATACCCCAGAGTCCTGCATGTCGTGACCTCTGCATCTTAGGGCAGTGCCGCACAATTAAGAACAATTCAGCTTTGGCTCAGGACTTTGTCATGTGCCGGGGGCCAGACTTTCTGCATTGAACAGGAGAGTCGCCATGCCCCCTGGGATGCCCCAACAACCCCTGCAGCCGACCGGCGCCCTGACGCCCGCGCGGCTGCGCCAGGCCAAGGAACTGATGCTGCGCAGTTCGCTTTCGATCATCGAGATCGCCAGCGTGTGCAACCTGACCCGCAGCCATTTTTCCCGCGCCTTCAAGGTCAACACCGGCCTTTCGCCCCAGGCCTGGCGCCTGCTGGCGCGCATGGAGAAGGCCAAGCGCCTGCTTGCCACCGAAGCCCCGATTACCCATGTGAGCCTGGAGTGCGGCTTCTGCGACCAGGCCCATTTCACCCGCGCCTTCAGCCGCCTGGTCGGCCAGCCACCGAAGGCCTGGCGCCAGGCGCAGGCCCATCCTTAAGCCGGATCTATCCGCCGGTATAGCCCCATCGGGCAGTGCCGGTTCGTTTTCCCAACCCAAGGAGTCACCCCAATGAGCCAACCCGATTACAAGCGCCTGAACAAAGACGACGCCGTGGTGCTGCTGGTGGACCACCAGACCGGCCTGATCTCGCTGGTGCAAGACTTCTCGCCCAACGAGTTCAAGAACAACGTGCTGGCGCTGGGCGACCTGGCCAAGTTCTTCGGCCTGCCGACCATCCTCACCACCAGCTTCGAGCAAGGCCCGAACGGCCCGCTGGTGCCGGAACTCAAGGAAATGTTCCCGGACGCGCCGTACATCGCCCGCCCTGGCCAGATCAACGCCTGGGACAACGAAGACTTCGTCAAGGCGATCAAGGCCACCGGCCGCAAGCAACTGATCATCGCCGGTGTGGTCACCGACGTGTGCGTGGCCTTCCCGACCCTGTCGGCGCTGGCTGAAGGCTTCGAGGTGTTCGTGGTCACCGATGCTTCGGGCACCTTCAACGAGACGGTGCAACAGGCGGCGTGGGTGCGCATGACCCAGGCCGGTGCGCAGATGATGAACTGGTTCTCGGTAGCCTGCGAGCTGCACCGCGACTGGCGCAACGACATCGAAGGCCTGGGCAACCTGCTGTCGCAGCGCATTCCCAACTACCGCAACCTGATGAACAGCTATGCGGCTTTGACTTCGCGTTGATGTAGACCTGTACCGGCCTCATCGCGAGCTCTGCTCGCTCCTACAGGCGCAGTTCAACGCTTGGTAGGAGCGAGCAGAGCTCGCGATGAGGCCGGTACAGACTACGCATGCCCCAAAGGCAACGTAAAGCGAAT
Organism: Pantoea sp. Ap-967; assembly: GCF_011752565.1. Taxonomy (GTDB): domain Bacteria; phylum Pseudomonadota; class Gammaproteobacteria; order Pseudomonadales; family Pseudomonadaceae; genus Aquipseudomonas. Next base: position 21,750 of record NZ_VWXK01000018.1, on the reverse strand, counting down.
CCGGCACCCGCCACACTCCGACACCAACGCCTGCAACTGCCCGCCATGGGCCTGCACCACCGAGCTGCAGATCGCCAAGCCCATCCCCAGCCCTTCGCGCTTGGTGGTATGGAACGCCTCGAACACCCGCGCCCGCTCTTCGGCCGCAATTCCCGGCCCGTTGTCGTCCACGCAGATCTCCACCGCGTCACCCACCACTGCCGAGCCAATGCGCAGCAGCCCGTCGTCACGGTACCCGGCCAGCGCCTCCAGGGCATTGGTGATCAAGTTGAACACCAATTGCTGCAACTGCACCGGGTCGGCCATCACGCTGACGCCCGCCTGCAACCGTGTCTGCACCTGCACTGCACCTTTGCCGGCATCGGCCGAGGTCAGCCGAACCACTTCGCGGATCAGCTCATCCACTTTCACCGCCTTGAGCTGCATCGGCGACTGTTTGGCCAGCGAGCGCAGGGCACGCACGATATTCGCCGCCCGTTCGCCGTCGTTGCGGATATCTTCCAGGCCGGCGATGGCCTCTTCCAGGTTCGGCTCGGCGCGCTTGAGCCAGCGCAGGCTGGCGGCTGCATTGGAGGTGATACCCAACAGCGGCTGGCTGATTTCGTGGGCGATCGACGCCGACAGCTCGTTCATCACCTGCAGGTGCGCGCTGCGCGCAAGTTCGGCGCGTGAGCGGCGCAGCTCGGCCTCCATTTGCGCACGGCTCTGGTTGTCTTCGGCCAGGCGGGTATAGAACTTGGCGGTTTGCAGCGACACCGCCGCCTGGGACGCCAGGATTTCCAGCATGGCCAGGCGCTGGCTGCCGAACAGGTTCGGCACCAGGCGGTTTTCCAGGTACACCAGGCCGATCAGCACACCCTGGATCACCAGGGGCAGGCACAGCACCGAGCGAGCGCCCCGTGCCAGCAGTTCCTGGCGAAAGGCCTCAGGGCAGTCGCTCAAGGCATCGTTGAGCAGCAGCGGCTTCTTGGTGCGCAGGGTGGCGTTGATGATCGACAGCGGCGCCTGGGTCATGAACTTCTGGCAGTTGTCCATGCGCACGTGCAGCCCGCTGTCGTCGATATCGGCCAGGGCGGCCATCTGGAATTCGGCGCCACTGACGATCAGCAGGGCGCCGTGGTCGGCACCGGAGTGCTGGGTCAGGTGGCCCATCAAGGTTTCGATCAGGCCTTCGAGCAGCACTTCCTCGGACAATGCTCGCGCCGCCTCGATGCCGGCCTCAAGGTCGAGCCTGGCCTGCTGCGTGGCGCGGTAGGTTTCCTGAATCGGCTGGGTGCGCAGGAACGGGTGCAGGGCCTCCAGCTGGTGCACCTTGCCGGTCGCGCCCCAGATATGGAAGCAATCGCGGGCAATGCGCAGGTGCAGGTTGGCGCCGGAAATCAGGCCACTGGGAATGCACACCTCGGCCAGTTGCTCGTGGGCCAGGGCTTGTTCGTGAATGAACCCGGCGGCGGTGGCGGCAATCTGCGCCTGGTCGAAACAGCGGATGGCGGCCAGGCCGTCACCTTCGAGCTTGGCGATCACACCTTCGATCAGCAACAGCTTGTTGCGAAACGTGGCCGGGTTGAAACCGGCCCAGTGGCTGAAGCGCTCGCGCAGGGCCTGCAGTTCAGCCAGTTTGTCGGCCACCTGGCCGGGGGCTTCCGGGCTGCCCAGGGCCAGGCCACGGAACAGGTGGTAATCGGCCAGGTTGATGTGCGCAGGCACCGCCCAGGCGTGGTTGCCAGCCTGGGCCAGGCTGGAAATCGCCTGGGGGATGTTGCCCAGGTAGAACGCCGACATGCCGTTGAACAGCTGCTGGAAGAACAGCGTGGCGGGGGCGTTCACCGCCCCAGGTACGGGCGGGCAGGTTGCACCGCCAAGGTTGGCGACGAACGCCTGCTGGGCCTGCAGGATCCGCTCGTTGGCCGGGTAGCCGTGGCGGCGCACGGTGGCCAGGCCCTGGGTGACTTCCTCGGCCACATCCGGCAGGTAGCGGCCCATGAACAGCGAGTCGGACACCCGGTGGCTGCAGGCGTAGCAGGTCATCGCCAGGTCGCCGCTCAGGCGCGCCGAGTCCACGGCCTCCTGGGCGGTGCGGCGGGCAAACTCCATGGGCGAGGTCCAGGCGCTGGCCTGGTCCAGGGCCAGCAGCGCGCTGGTGAGGTCGGCTTCGAAGCCATGCCGCTCGATCAACTTGAGCGCCGCCAGGCAGCAGGCATGGCCGTCGTGGTAGGCGCCGAAGCGCTCGGCAATCATCACCCCGTACCAGGCCAGGCCATAGGTGCTGCCCGGCGCCACGCCGTGCAGCAGCGACAGTTCCATGATCTTCGCCAGGTGCAGGAAGCAGAGATCACCCTGCACGGAAAACGAAGCAGACAGGGTGGCCAGCAGGCTGATCGCCACCGCTACCTCGGGTGAATCGGTGCGCGGCAGCGACTCCAGGCAGTGGCGGCCCTTGCGCTCGATCAGGCCTTGTACATGGGCGTAGCAGGTTGCCAGGTGCTGTGGGTCGTTGCCGCGGGCCAAGTCGATGCCTAGCAGTTCAAGGCCCGAAAGCGCGCAGGCGATGGCCGCCTGGTAGTCGCCGTGCAAGGTGTGAAGGCGTGCCTGCAACCGGCTGACCTGGGCTTGCTCCAGCGCCGAACGCGCCCGTTGCCGGCATTCGATGATGCGGGCTTCGGTTTCGCCCGTGCGCGCCAGTTGCAGGTCGCACTCGGAGGCCAGGCAGGCTATGGCAAAGCCGTGCGTGGCGTGGCTTTCACGCGATTCGGCCTGGCTCAGCAGGTGTTCGGCTGTGCGCAGGTAGGCGGCGGCCTGCTCCGGGGCGCCACTGTCGCGGGTGCGCAGGGCAGCCTCATGCAAAAGCCCCAGGAACAGCGCACAGTCATTCGCTGCAAACCCGCGTGGGCTGGCGCGTTGCAGCTGGTTGGCGATCTCGAACAGCTCCTCGCTCTGGCCGCCCTGCCAGGCCTGGTGCATGGCCTGGGCAATGCGGGCGTGCAACGCCGGGCGCTCGTTCACGGGGGTAAGTTCGTAGGCGGCCTCCATGACCCGATCATGGGCAAAGCCCAGGCCTTTCTGGCCAGGCAGCAGGAAACCCGCGCCGATCAAGGCCCGCAACGGCTCGCCCAGGGGTTTTTCGAGCACCTGGGCCAGCAGTTTGCCGTCGCAGCGGCTGCCCAACGCGCTGGCGATGCGCAGCACATCGCGCTGTGGCGCTGGCAGGCGCGCCAGGCGGTGGATCATCAGGTCGGCGACGTTGTCGGAGTAACGGTGCCGAGCCACGGCCTTCAGGCACCACGACCAGCGCATGGCCTGGGTGTCGAAGGTGAACAGCTGGTCTTCGACCATCGCCCGCAGGATCTGGTTGATGAAGAACGGGTTGCCCGCGGTCTTGTCGTGCACCAGTTCGGCCACCTGCAAGGCCGCATCGGGGTGGACGTGGTAGCGCTCGGCGATCAGCTCGGTCACCGCGCCAACCGCCAGCGGGCGCAGGTTCAGGGTGGTGCTGCGCACCGAGGCGGGCGTGGCCAGCGGCGTGCCCGGCGCCTGCGGGTCGTTTCGCCGGGCGAAGACCAGCAACAGGTTGCCCGATGCCTGGGCGAGCAGTTGGCTCAGCAGGTGCCGTGAGGCGTCGTCGGCCCATTGCAGGTCGTCGAGAAACAGCACCAACGGCTGGCCGGGGCGGCTGAGCGCCTGGAGGAATTCGACGATGGCCCGGTACTCCTTCTGCAGTGCCAGGCGCGTGGGCTTGGCCGGCAGGTCGGGCAGGGGGCCGAGGATCAGTTGCAGGTCTGGCGCCAGTTTGCCGAGTAGCCGGCCCTGGCCCTTGATGCGGCGCAGGATGTCGCGGCGCAAGGTGTCGAGGTCGTGGCTGTTCTTGGCCAGCAACTGGGTCGCCAGTGCGCCAAGGATTTCGACCCAGGGCGCGTAGGGCACTGCCTGCTCCAGGCTGTTGCACTTGCCGACGGCCCAGTAGCCCTGGGCGTGGGCCTTCAGCGTGGTTTCGACCAGGCGCGTCTTGCCCATGCCGGCGGCGCCGTTGATGAACAGCGCGTGCGGCTGGCTTTCGCGGCGCAGGGCCTTGAGCAGCAGGGCGATGGCCTTTTGCTCGGCGTCGCGCCCATACAAGCGCTCGCAGCCAGTTGAAACCGGGTCGGCGCAGCCGGGCGCGAAAGGCTCGATAGCCTGATTGCTGGCCCATTGTCGCTGGCAATGGGCCAGGTCCACGGCCAGGGCGCGGGCGCTCTGGTAGCGGGCGTCCGGCTCCTTGGCCAGGGCCTTGGCGAGGATCTGGCCCAGTGCTGGCGGCACATCGGCGTTGACCTCATGGGCCGCGCGTGGCTGCACGCCGGCGTGCAGCTGGCGCCAGTGCTGGGTGTCGCGCCCGGCCAAGGGCAGCTCGCCGAGCAGCGCCTGGTAGAAAATCGCGCCCAAGGCGTAGATATCGCTGCGCCGGTCACTGCTGCTGCCGTGGGGGCAGACCTGCTCGGGCGCCAGGTACGCCCAGTTGCCCAGCGCGGTGCCCTGGTCGCTGACCAGCTCCGGGGTGTCGGCGCGAAAGCAGCCCAGCCGCACGCGCTGGTTGTGCAGGCACAGGTGCGCCGGCTGCAGCGCGCCGTGCAGCACGTTGCGTTCATGGGCCAGGGCCAGGGCGTTGGCGGCGTTCACCGCAATGTCCAGTAACGGCCCCAGGGCGAGCGGGCCCTGGCTGATCAGGTCGGCCAGGGAGCGGCCGGCCGGGTACACCAGCAACGGGCCTTCGGCCGAACGCACGAAGGCCGAAGGGATCACTGCCCACTGCGGGTCGAGTTGCAGGCGGTAATCACGCTCCAGGCGCTGGCAGGCGGCCGGGGCCTCGACCGGGGCGCGCACGGCGGTCCAGGCCTGGCGGGTGACCGGGTCGCTCAAGCGGAAGTAACTGAGCTCTCCTTCCTGGCCCAGCGGTGTGATGTCGCACCGCTGCAGCCAGCCCTCGTCGATCGACTGGTCGAAATCGATGGGCCTGTGAGCAAGGCGTTCATCGAGCATCAAGCACCCCCTGCTAGCGACATCCAGAGCCGCGAGTATACGCAGCGGGCCCAGTGCGGACGCGGCCTGTAGCCGGCTTGGCAGGAACGGGCACGCTGTTGTCCGTTATCGCCCCCTGGGCCGCGACGTGGGGTTTGTATAGTCCTTCAGTTCCACCTATCCCTCGGGATAATTGTCTGAATGCGTGCGCTGCCCTAGGCTCGTTGGGTTTGCGCAAACGCCCGTGCCCGCGCGAGGAAACCATGATCCGACTAGGCAATGCCCAGGTGTCGCTGGAGCGGCGAGAAGCATTTCTCGACGGCAGGCCGATCCCGCTGGGCGGGCGCGCCTTCGAGGTGCTGGCCACGTTGATCAAGGCCAAGGGCCGGGTGGTTGGCAAGGACGAGCTGTTCAGCCAGGTGTGGGCCGGCACGGTGGTCGAAGACAACAACCTGCAGGTGCAGGTGTCGCTGCTGCGCAAGGCATTCGGCGACCGTGGCCTGATTCAGACCGTGCCGCGCCGGGGCTATCGGCTGGCGGCCGAGATGAGTTTCGACGTGCCCTGCCAGGCGCTGGCCGCCTCGCCGCTGAGCGACACCGCCGAGGCTGCCGAGCCGCTTGACGACAGCGCCGGTGTGCCCGTGCTGGTGGTGGACGATGACCCGTCGGTACGCACGGCGCTGTCCCGCCTGCTGCGCTCGCAAGACATCCCCCATCGCCTGTTCGCCAGTGCCGAGGCGCTTTTCGAGGCGCGCCTGGAAACCCCCTACGCCTGCCTGCTGCTGGACATGCACCTGCCCGAAACCAGCGGCCTGGAGGTGCAGGCCGCGTTGCGCCAGCTGGCGCTGCCTTGGCCGATCGTGTTCATGACCGGGTTCGGCACCATTCCCATGACGGTGCAGGCCATGCGCGCGGGCGCCGTGGAGTTCCTTACCAAGCCCTTCGACGAAGACCAACTGCTGGTACTGCTGGCCTCGGTGCGTACCCGCGCCGTGGCCGAGGGGCGCAAATGGCGCCATGCGCGCCAGGTGCAAGAGAAGTACCAGCGCCTGACCCAGCGCGAGCGCGAGGTGTTCTCGTTGGTGGTCGGCGGCCTGTCGCACAAACAGATCGCCAAGCAGATCGGCACCAGTGAAGTGACCACCAAGGTGCACAAGAAGAACATCATGAACAAGATGCAGTCCCGCTCGCTGGTGGAGCTGGTGGCCATGCACCAGGTGATCGGGGTGCGGCCAGGCGCATGAGCAGAGTGGTGTGCATCGTCGACGACGATGCGTCGGTGCGCAAAAGCCTGGCCAACCTGCTGCGCTCGGCGGGGTACGAGACGTTGGCGTTCGCAGCCGGGGAAGCCTTCCTGGCCTCGGACCTTTCACGTGACGCCGGGTGCCTGCTGCTCGACCTGAAGATGCCGGGGCTGGGCGGCCTGGAGGTGCAGCGCGAACTGGCGCGCCAGGGCTGGCGGGTGCCGGTGATCTGCATGTCAGCGCATTGGGATGAGGGCACGCTGCAGGCGGCCATGCGCGAGGGGGCACTGGCGTGCCTGGGCAAGCCGTTTTCCGAAGATGTGCTGCTCAAAGGGGTTGAAGAGGCACTGGCCGGTGACGGGCTCCCCTGACGGGTCGAACCTGCTTTTGACCACAGGTATACTGGCGCGCTGTGATTTCCCAGCGCAAGGACGCCCCATGTCGACCCAGCAACTCGCGACCCCTCCCGATACCACAATCACCCCGACCTCGGACTCACTGCGCGCTGCGCTTGAGCGCCAGGCACAGGCCGAGCTTGCCCTGCATGCCCGCAGGCGCCAGGTGTCCAAGGCGTTCCTGGCGGTGCAGACGGGCTACTGCCTGTACCTGATGCTCAAGTGGATCTGGCAGGGGCACTACATCGGCGGGCCAATCTACGCCGTGCTGGTCTGGGGCCTGCTGATGTTCCTCTACTACCCGGTCAGCCTGCTGTGGTACCCGCGCCAGCGGGCGTTCGAGCAGGCCTGCCGGGCGGCCGACGCCGAGCGGATGGAGGCGGGCAAGGCATTTCTGGCCAGCCAGGCACTGGGGCCTTACCGCTGGGTCAGCCGTGGCGGGCGCATGCTTGGGGTGTTTCCGGAAAGCCGGGCACTGTACCTGCTGGCGCCTGATGTGGGCGACCGCCACCTGCTGATGGACGCTGCGCGGGTGGTCAAGCAGGTCAGCGTGGATGAGCAGGCCACCACCAGCAGCACCAGCAAGACCACTACCAAACATGGCTGGCGCAATATCTATGGGCCCAGTAACAGTTTTATCGCCGTGATTGGCGGCGGCAAGTCCCGCTCGACGACCACGACCACCCACAAGACGGTGCGCACCTTCACCCTGCAGGTTCAATTGCAGTGCGAAGGGCAGGCGCCGTTCTGGGTTCAGTTGCCCTTTGCCGACGACTGGCAGGAAGCGCGCAACTGGCAACTGCTGATCGAGCAGGTCGCCGGCCTACGGGCGTGACCTGCGCAGCTCAGCACACCTGAGCAAGCAATCGGGTGCTGGATCGGTGATGCTCGGCGGCTGACCGATCCGCGAGGCCTTGCCCATGAACCGCCCGACACACTGGCTCAACCCTGCTTCTGCCACTTCGACCGCTGCTGGCCTGCTGTTCATGCGGGTAATGGCGGCCTTGCTGCTGCTGTTCGTGCATGGCCTGCCCAAGGTGCTGGACTGGAGTGGCGAATTGCAGCGGATCGAAGACCCGTTTGGCCTGGGCGCGCCGTTGACCTTGGGCGTGGCGGTATTTGCCGAGGTACTGTGCCCGGTGTTGGTGCTGCTGGGGGTGATGGTACGGCTGGCGTGCCTGCCGGTGCTGGCCGTGCTGCTGGTGGCGCTGGTGGTGGTGCACCCGGAGTGGACGCTGGAACAGGGGCAGTTCGCCTGGTTGCTGGTGGCGCTGTATGGCGGGTTGGCGTTGACCGGGCCGGGGGCGTATTCGATTGCCGGGTTGATGGGGCGGCGTGGGATGGCCTGAGGTTTGTGGGGCGTTCGAGGGCCCTATCGCGACCTGCGGTCGCTCCTACGACGCATCACGCCACCTGACCGATCTCGCGGTCCCCGGCGCTATCCGCTCCCCGGTCGGTACTGCAGGGCCTCAGCCAGATGCGCCCGGCCAATGGCCTGGCTTGCTTCCAGGTCGGCCAAGCTCCGCGCCACCTTCAATAACCGGTGCGCCGCCCGCAAGGAAAGGCTCAACCGCTCACAGGCACTCTCCAGCCATGCCTGGTCCGCCGCCTGCAACGCACAATGCCGGCGCAGCCCCTCAAGGTCGAGAAATGCATTGGCGCACCCCTGGCGCCGCTGTTGCACCTCACGCGCCTGGGCCACCTTCGCCGCCACCTCGGCACTGCTCTGGCCGCAGGGCTGGTTGTTGAGCGTGGTGGTTTCACGTGCCACTGTCAGGTGCAGGTCGATGCGGTCGAGCAACGGCCCGGACAACTTGTTGCGGTAGCGCGCGATCTGCTCGGTGCTGCAGCGGCAGCGGCCAGTCGGGTCGCCCAGGTAGCCACAGGGGCAGGGGTTCATTGCCGCCACCAACTGGAAGCGGGCAGGAAAGCGGACCTTGTCCCGCGCCCGGGCAATCACGATCTCGCCGGACTCCAGGGGTTCGCGCAGCACTTCCAGCACGCGCCGTTCGAACTCGGGCAGTTCATCCAGAAACAGCACCCCATGGTGGGCCAGGGTAATTTCGCCTGGTTGCGGGCGGCTACTACCACCGACCAGCGCCGGGCCCGATGCGGAGTGGTGGGGGTGGCGAAACGGCCGCTGCGGCCAACTGCTCAGGGGTGTGTGCCCGCTCACCGACTGGATCGCCGCCACTTCCAGCGCTTCTTGCTCATCCAGGGGCGGCAGCAGGCCGGGCAGGCGGCTGGCGAGCAAGGTCTTGCCGGTACCGGGCGGCCCTGTGAACAGCAGGTTATGCGCCCCTGCCGCCGCCAGCAGCAAGGCGCGCTTGGCGCCAACCTGGCCCTGCACCTCGCTCAGGTCGGGGTAGGGCTGGCTATGCAGCACCAGGCCATTGGCCGCGAATGGCGGCAGCGGCACCTGCCCGTTCAGGTGCGCCACCAGCTCCAGCAGGTGCCCCACGGCATACACCACCAGGCCACCAGCCAGGCTGGCCTCCTCGGCGTTCTCCCTGGGCACCACCAACGCCCGCCCGGCTTCGCGCGCCGCCAATGCTGCCGGCAGCACCCCCTGCACCGGGCGCAAGCTGCCCGACAACGCCAGCTCGCCCAGGCATTCCAGGTCGGCCAGCGCGGCCATCGGCACCTGGCCGTCGGCGGCGAGGATGCCCAGGGCAATGGCCAGGTCATAGCGCCCACCGTCTTTCGGCAAGTCGGCCGGGGCGAGGTTCTGGGTAATCCGCCGCTGCGGATAGTTCAGCCCGGAATTGACGATGGCGCTGCGCACCCGGTCCTTGCTTTCCTTGACGGTGGTTTCCGGCAGGCCAACCAGGGTCAGGTGCGGCAGGCCGTTGGTCAGGTGGGTTTCGACGCTGACCGCTGGGGCCTGCACGCCAACCTGGGCGCGGCTGTGGACGAGGGCGAGGGACATGGACGCTCCGTTGTCGCAAATGGGGAGGCCGCTTCCTGCGGCTTGGCAAGCATAGATCGGCTAGATCAACGATCCTGTTGGAAAGTGAGTCACGGAATGTCGGGCATTGCAGCCAGAGCAGCTGTTCGAGGGTAATGTGGTTGACATGCGTATCTCCCATCCCTACATTTTTCTCAACGCATGAGGGTTAACTCTCGTGCCTACCTTCCGAGACCCGCCTTGCGAAAGCAGCGGGTTTTCGTGTTTTTGGGCAAGGAATCCCGAGCACCAGAAGGGCACCGAAGTGCCTGCTGAGAAAGCCGACCTGGCCATGCCGGATGCTCAAGGGGATCTCGTGGAAGAGGGCAGCGGTAACTCAACGATCATCTGTAGCCAACAATAGGGGATACCCTTTGTTGACTGGTACGCGATCAAACCGGGCAGCTCACGGCTGTTCCCGCTGCTCCAGCGTCAACTCCACCCGCCGATTCTTCGCCCGCCCTTCAGCCGTGCCGTTGTCCGCCAGCGGTTGGGTATCCGCGAGCCCGACGGCACTCAGCCTGCCGCCAGCAATACCCTGCTGCTGCAGGTAGCGCACCACGCTGCCTGCTCGTGCCCCGGACAGCTCCCAGTTCGACGGGTAGCGGGCATTGCGGATGGTGCGGGTGTCGGTGTGGCCGGCCACGACGATGCTGTGCGGCACCGTGGCCAGTACCCGCGCCAGGCGCTGGAGTACCTGCATGCCCTTTGGGTCGAGTTCGGTTTGCCCGGAAGGGAACAGGATGCTGCTGTCGATGCGAAAACTCACGCTGCGCGCGTTGCGGATGACTTCGACATCAGCGCCCAGCTGCTCCACCGGCAACTCGGCCAGTGGGTCGGGTTCAGGCTCCGGCGGTGCGGCAGGGGTGGCCTCGATGGCGGGCACTTGGGCAATGACGGGCTCGACAGGCACAGGTTCGACCGGGGCGGGCGGCACCCGCAGCAGCGTGCCCGGTGGGTCGATGTGGGTCAGCTGGTCGAGGTCGACCGGCAACGCGAAGCGGGCAGGTGCTTGCGGCACAGGGGTATGGTGGATCATCGCCTGGGCCAGCATTGCCAGGATCATCACCAGCAACAGGGTCATCAAGTCGAGGTAGGTCAGCATCCAGCTGTCGCTTTCCGGCTCCGGCGCAGGTTCGTCCAGCCAGGCGGGGGTGGTGGCTGCGCGCTTGAGGTTGTTCTGGCGCTCGCGGGCCTTGTTCAGCTCGACTTCCAGTGTGCGCTGGTGGGCCAGCCAGTGGCGGTTATCGGCCAGGCTGCTGGGGGAGGTGGTGGGCATCATGGGCGTTTGCGCCAGGCCAGCGACAGTGGCTTGCGTGCCGGCCGGGCGCCTTCGGCCTGCAGTTCGTCGTGGTAATGGGCGACGAAGGCCTTGAGGGTTTCGCGCATCAGGCCAGGGCTGCGCTTGCGCGCCATCATCGAGATGCCCTGCAGGATCATGTTCATGATTACCACGCGCCGCTCGGTACGGCGCTCAAGCTTCAGCGCCACCGGCTTGAACAGCAGGTTCGCCAGCAGCACGCCATACAGGGTGGTGGTCAGACTCAGGGCCATTTGCCGGCCAACGCTGCCCAGGTCACCGTCGCCCAGCACGAACACCATGTTCACCAGGCCCACCAGGGTGCCAAGCATGCCGAAGGCTGGCGCGTAGCTGGCCATGGTGCGGAAAATCTGCGCTTCGGCGCGCTCCTTGGCGCGCAGGCGGGCGATGCGCCATTGCATCAGCTCCAGAATGTCTTCCTCGGCCACCTGGTCCACCAACAGCTGCACGCCGTGGCAAACGAACGGGTTGTGCACCTGGGCCAGGGCGTTTTCCACGGCGCGGCTGTCGCCGTCCAGGCGCCGCCGGGCCAGGTTGACCAGGTCGTCGATGTCGCGCTCGGTGCGGTCCGGTTCGGTGCGCAGCACCGCCCCGAACAAGCGCGGCACCCGGCGTATTTCGGCCAGCGGGTAGCTGATGCAGGTGGCGGCGAAGGTGCCCAGCAGCACCACGCCCAGGCCCGGCAGGTCGATGAGCAGCGACGGTTGCTGGGCGGTGAACAGCAGCAGGACGGTCAGCAGGAGCAGGCTGGCGAGCAGCCCGACCAGGGTCGAGGGGTTCATGGGCACTCCGTGGACGGCAGCCGGCCGTAAACAATGATGGCGAGCTTTATAGCGCCAGCCCGGGTTGGGCAAAGGCGCTAATACAGGCACTTTTGCCGTTCAGCTTGAGCGACCGTGGGGGACGGCAGCAGGGGCAAAAATTTTTTTGCGTGGGGCTAAAGGTGGGTTTTCGAGGCGCCGATGTTCGCGCTGTCAGCAGGACAACTGCCCAACCACGAAAGGAACTGCACGATGTCTGTCATCAATACCAACATCACCTCGCTTATCGCCCAGCAGAACCTCAGCGCTTCGGAAAGCAGCCTGAGCACCTCGATCGAGCGCCTGTCCTCGGGCCTGAAGATCAACAGCGCCTCCGACGACGCCGCCGGCCAGGCCATCGCCAACCGCATGACCTCGCAGATCACCGGCCTCAACCAGGCCAGCAGCAACGCCAGCGACGGCATCTCCCTGGCGCAGACTACCGAAGGCGCACTGGACCAGGTGAACGACAACCTGCAGCGTATCCGTGAGCTGGCGGTACAGGCTGCCAACGGCACCAACTCGCAGTCCGACCTGCAGTCGATCCAGGATGAAATCACCCAGCGCCTGGACGAGATCAACCGTATCTCCGACCAGACCTCGTTCAACGGCGTGAGCGTGCTGGCCAAGGACCAGACCATCAGCATCCAGGTCGGTGCCAACGACGGTGAAACCATCAGCATTTCCCTGAGCCAGATCAACGCCACCACCCTGGGCCTGGGCGACTTCAACGTCAACGGCTACGACACCACCCTGACCGCCACTACCCTGACTGACGACTCGGGCACCGCGATCACCTCGACCAACACCAGCTACGTCGACAGCTCGGGCACCACCGTCAGCGGCGGCACCCTGTCCCAGGACGCCGATGGCGACTACTTCCTGACCGTGGGCGGCAAGACTTACGCGGCCACCGTGGACACCACCACCAGCGGCTCGACCACCACCGCAACCATCACCATCGACACCGACAACGCGGTCACCAAGAAGTCGACCAACACCCTGACTGCCCTGGACAGCGCGCTGAACACCATCGACTCGATGCGTTCGGACTTGGGTGCGATCCAGAACCGCTTCGACTCGGCGATCACCAACATCTCCACCACGGTGACCAACCTGACCTCGGCGCGTTCGGGGATTCAGGATGTGGACTACGCCACCGAAGTGTCGGCCATGACCAGCGCGCAGATCCTGCAGCAGGCAGGTACTTCGGTGTTGTCGCAAGCCAACTCGATGCCACAGCAGATGCTGTCGCTGCTGCAGTAATGCGCAACGGGCGCCGCTTTCGCGGCGCATCGCGAGCTGCGCTCGCTCCTACCGGTTTTGCATACAACCCGTAGGAGCGAGCGCAGCTCGCGATGCGTCGCGAAGGCGGCGCTGCTTTTTATGGGGTTTATCCCGGCTTTGAACCGCGCGACCCAGGCATAGGATTCCCCAAGCTTCCACCGCCACAAGGCCGTCCCCCATGCCCAAACCCAGCCGCTCCACTGCCCCCACCGACCTCGCCCAGGCCCGCCGCCTCTGCCAGCGCCGCCCGGACGATGCCGCTGCCTGGCAAACCCTCGGCAACCTGCAACTGGCCTTGGCACCGGAGCAGGCCCTGGCCAGTTTCGAGCAAGCCCTGCAGCTGCGCCCCGCGCATCCCGAAGCCTTGGAGCTGGTGGCCAAGGCAGCCCAGAAGCTGGGCGACAGCGAGCGTGCCGAAACCCTGGCCAACCACGCCGTGCAACTGGCCCCGCAGTTCGCCCCGGCGCACCACCGCCTGGCCACGCTGCATTTCGAAAAAGGCCGTTTCACCCAGGCCCTGGCGCATATCGAGCAGGCCCTGCACGCCGAGCCCGGCAATGGCCGCATGCTCTCGCGCAAGGCCCTGACCCTGGGCCGCCTCGACCGCCATGGCGAAGCCATCGCGCTGTTCGAGACGCTGGTCAAAAAAGAACCCACCGACTACAGCCACTGGAACAACCTGGCCAACCTGTACAAGGACATCGGCCAACTGGCCCTGGCTGACCAACACTACAGCCGCGCCGTCGAGCTGGCTGGGCGCAAGGACGTACTGCCGTATTCCAACCGCCTGACCACCCTGCATTACGACCCCACCCGCAGCCGCGACTACATCTTCGAGGTCTGCAAGCAGTGGCAAACCCGCTTCGGCCCGGCCCATGTGCCGCCACGGCCACGGATGGCCGACCTGGCACCTGACAAGTGCCTGCGCATCGGCCTGGTTTCCGATGGCCTGCGCCAGCACCCGGTGGGCAACATGATCGTCGGCGTGCTGGAACACCTGCCGGCTCATCAATTCCAGCTGCTGGCCTACAGCAGCAGCCAGGTCAGCGATCACCTGACCCGGCGCATCCGCGCCCGCGTGCAGGCCTGGCGCCCGATCAAGCACATGGACGATGAGCGCCTGGCCCAGCAGATTCGCGACGATCAGGTCGACATCCTGATCGACCTGAGCGGCCACAACGCCGGCAACCGCATGGGCTGCATGGCCTTGCAGCCAGCGCCGCTGCTGGTCAAATGGGTCGGTGGCCTGATCAACACCACAGGCCTTGCGGCCATCGACTACCTGCTCAGCGATGCCATCGAGTCACCGCCGGGTGAAGACGCCTTCTACACCGAAAAGCTGATCCGCCTGCCTGATGACTACATCTGCTACGACCCACCGCCCTACGCCCCGGACGTGCAGGCGTTGCCGGCGCAGGCCAACGGTTATGTCACCTTCGGCTGTTTCAACAACCCCACCAAGGTCAACGACCTGCTGCTGGCCCGCTGGGCCGAGCTGCTGCACGAAGTGCCCGGCTCGCGCCTGCTGCTCAAGGGCGGAGCCTTCGCCAACCCTGGCCTGCAGCAGCATGTGCACGGGGTGCTGCAAGACCACGGCATCGCGCCAGAGCGGGTGCAGATCGAAGGGCCGGTGGGCCACAAGGGCCTGCTGGAAAGCTACAACCGAGTCGATATCGCCCTCGACCCCTGGCCCTATTCCGGTGGCCTGACCACCTGCGAAGCGCTGTTGATGGGGGTGCCTGTGGTCACGCTGCCAGGGCCGACCTTCGCTGGCCGTCACTCTGCCACGCACCTGGTCAATGCCGGGCTGCCTGAGCTGGTGGTCGACAGTTGGGATGCCTATTGCCAGCGCGCAGCGGGCCTGGCCCGCGACCTGCGCAGCCTGGCCACCATTCGTAGCCTGCTGCGCGGGGTGCTGATGAATTCACCGGTGTGCGACAGCAAGCGCTTTGCCGGCCACCTGGGCAATGCCCTGCGGGCCATCTGGCAGCGCCACTGCGCGGGCCAGGCACCGGCGGCGCTGGCCCTGAACCCGCAAGGGCAGGCAGTGTTCGACGGCGACAGCCAAGCGGTGGTGCTGCAGCACCCGGCAGCCCCGGCCCAGGCGCAGGCGTTCAGCTTCAAGTTCCAGGGCCGCATCGTCACCCTCGACCATGGCGCCAGCTTGCTGGCCTCGCCGCACTACGTCGCGCTGCAGCGCCTGGGGGTGCTGTCGACCCTGGCCTTCGACCCGGCCGGGCGTGTGGGCAACGCCGAACAACTGGCGCAGTTGGGCGAGCTGCATCATTTCCCCAAGGTGGCGTTGGGCGACGGCCAGCCGCTGACCTTGCATGCCTGCCTGGACCCAGCGCTGAGCGCGACCCTGGCGCCGCTGCCCGCGGCTGGCGCGTTGGACCCTGCGCGGGTGCTGGCGCGCCTGCCGATGCCGTCCCTGCGCCTGGACGCCATCGAGGGCCTGGGCTCGCTGGACTGGTTGCTGCTCGACAACCTCAATGACAGCCTGAAGGTGCTTGAGCACGGCAGCCGTACACTGGCCGATTGCCTGCTGGTGCAAGCGCGGGTCAACTTCACCCCGACCCATGAGGGCCAGGCGGATGCCAGCCGCCTCAGCCAGTGCCTGGCGCCGCTGGGGTTCAGCCTGTGCGGGCTGCATAACCTGCAGTACCGCCGCTATACCCAGGGCGATGCCCCAAGCGCTGGGCTGGGCGCGTCGCAGTTGATGTGCGCAGATGCGTTGTATCTGCCAGATGCCACGCGCTTGGCGAGCTTGAGCGATAACCAGCGGCTGAAACTGGCGTTTCTGCTGCACACGGTCTACGACGCCAAGGATGCGGCCCTGCAGGTGCTGCAGGGTGATGTTGCCGAGCACTACCGGCGCCATTGCCGCGCGTGACCTGTAGGAGCGGGCTTGCCCCGCGAAGCAAGCGACGCGGTGCATGGCACCGGCTGCGCCGGTGTTCGCGGGGCAAGCCCGCTCCTACAGGGACTGGCGGCCCACGGCCCGGTAGATCAGGCCGGCTTCGGCCACCGCCTGGGGGTCGTAGAGGTTGCGCCCGTCGATCACCACCGCGCAGCGCAGCTGTTGGCGCAGCCAGTGAAAATCGACGCTGCGAAACGCCTTCCACTCGGTGCAGATCACCAGCGCATCGGCGCCTTTCACGGCCTGAATCCGGTCACCGGCCAGCAACAGGTCATCGCGCTCGCCATACAAGCGGCGGCATTCGGCCATGGCTTCCGGGTCGTAGGCCTGCACCCGCGCACCGGCCTGCCACAGCGCCTCCATCAGCGCGCGGCTGGGCGCGGCGCGCATGTCGTCGGTGTTCGGCTTGAATGCCAGGCCCCATACCGCGATGGTCCGGCCTTCAAGTTCACCGCCCAGGGCCTGCTGCAACTTGCGCAACAGCGAAGCTTTCTGCCGCTGGTTGATCGCCTCCACCGCCTCCAGCAATTGCGCCTCGTAGCCCACCGCCTGGGCGCTGCGGCTCAGGGCCTGGATGTCCTTGGGGAAACACGAGCCCCCATAGCCGCAGCCGGGGTAGATGAAGTCGTAGCCGATACGCGGGTCGCTGCCGATGCCCAGGCGCACTTGCTCGATGTCGACCTGCAGGTGCTCGGCCAGGTTGGCCATTTCGTTCATGAAGCTGATCTTGGTCGCCAGCATGGCGTTGGCGGCGTACTTGGTCAGCTCGGCGGCACGCAGGCTCATGAACATCAGCTTGTCGTGGTGGCGGTTGTACGGCGCGTAGCATTCGCGCATCAGGCGTTTCACCTGCTCGGAGTCGCTACCGACGACGATGCGCGCGCCACGGGTGAAGTCCTCGATGGCGGCGCCTTCCTTGAGAAATTCCGGGTTCGAGCACACATCGAACGGCAGCGTCAGGCCCCGTGCGGCCAGCTCGGCGGCAATGGTGTCATGCACCTTCTCACCGGTGCCGACCGGCACCGTGGACTTGCCCACCACCAGCTTGTAGGCATTCATGTGGCGGCCAATGTCGCGGGCCACCGCCAGCACGTGGCGCAGGTCGGCCGAGCCGTCCTCGTCAGGTGGCGTGCCCACTGCGATGAACAACACTTCGGCAAAGGCCACCGCATCGGCCGCGCCGGTGCTGAAGCGCAGCCGGCCGGCGCGCAGGTTGGCTTGCACCAGCAGGCCCAGGCCGGGTTCATGGATAGGCACTTCGCCTTGCTCAAGCTGGGCGATGCGTTGCGGGTCGATGTCCATGCACAGCACGTCATGGCCAACATCGGCCAGGCAGGCGCTGGCCACCAGGCCGACGTAGCCCGAGCCGAATACGCTGATTTTCATGGTGAGGTTCCGTTCGGCAAAAAGGCGGTCAGGCCGCCAACGAGGCGCGCAGCCGGGCGATTGCCAGGCTGTGCAACTGGCACACGCGCGATTCGCTGATCTCCAGCACCAGGCCGATCTCGCGCATGTTCAGCTTCTCCTGGTGGTACAGCACCATCAGCAGCCGCTCGCGTTCCGGCAGGTTCTCGATGGCGCGGATCAGGCCGCTGTGGTTGCGTTCGTCGAGCAAGGCATTGAGCGGGTTGCGGCCATGGGGCTCGTCGTGTTCCAGGGTGTCTTCGTGCACCTGGTCGATGGCCAGCATGTGGCTGCCGTTGATGTCCCACAGCAGCTGCTGGTATTCACCCAGGGACATGCCCATGGCGGCAGCGATCTCGCGCTCGCCGGGGGGGCGGCCCAGGCTTTGCTCCAGGCGGTGCAGGGTGTCTTCGAGCAGGCGGGCGTAGCGCCGCACCCGCCGTGGCGCCCAATCGCGGGTGCGCAGTTCGTCGATCATCGCGCCGCGGATGCGGTGCGCGGCAAAGGTGCCGAAGGGAATGCCCAGGCTCTGGTCGTAGCGGGTCAGGGCATCGAGCAGGCCGATGCTGCCGGCCTGGATCAGGTCATCCATGTCGACGCCAGCCGGCAGGCGGGTCTTGAGGTTCAGCGCATGCTTCTTGACCAAGGGCAAGTACTGCTGAAGCAGCTCCTGCTGGTGCATCTTGCCTTGTGCCGTATACATCGTGCGTGCCTGTGAAGAACAAGGGTGGCGATGGGGGTAACGGCGCGATTATCGGCGTGACGGGGCGCAGGCTAAGCCGAGAACAACCCCGAAGTTGCAGGGGTATTCGCCCCTTAACCGGCCGGCGCGCCAATGATGCTGGTGATGCGCAGGGTGCGGTCGTCGGGCACTTCGCTGAGGGCGATCACCGCCAACTGGCGCAGGCGCCGGCGCAGGAAGCGCGACAGCACCGGGCGCAGGCGATTGGGCACCACCAGCACGGCGGGGTTGTTGCCCAGCTCCTGGCGCTTCAAGGCCTGGGTGGTTTCCTTCATCAGGGTGTCTGCCAGGCTGGGTTCCAGCGCGCCGCCATTGCCCACCGCCTGCATCACCACCTGCTCCAGGTTGAAGTCCAGGCCGATGACATTGAGCTCGGGCTTGTTGGCGTAGTACTGGTTGACGATGGAGCGGCCCAGGGCCACGCGCACCAGTGCGGTCAGCTCGGCGATGTCTGGCGGCTGCTGGGCCCCGGCGTGTTCGGCCAGGGTGTCGAGCAGGGTGCGCAGGTCGCGAATCGGCACCTGTTCTTCCAGCAGGCTCTGCAGAATACGCTGCAGTTGGGTGAGGCTCAGCAGCTTGGGCACCACCTCGTCGGCCAGGCTCTTGCCGTCGTTGCCCAGCTTGTCCAGCAGCTTCTGCACCTCGCTGCGCCCCAGCAGATCCTTGGCGTGCTGGTGCAGCAGGTGGTTCAGGTGGGTGGCGGCCACGGTGCTGGCGTCGACCACGGTGTAGCCGTAGATCTGCCCGTGCTCGCGCAGGTTCTGCTCGATCCAGATGGCGGGCAGGCCGAAGGCCGGGTCCACGGCCTCCTTGCCCTCCAGCTGGCCGGTGACCTTGCCGGGGTTGATCGCCAGCCACTTGCCGGGGTAGATCTCGCCGCGCCCCACTTCCACGCCCTTGAGGCTGATGATGTAGGTGTTGGGCGGCAGCTCCAGGTTGTCGCGCACATGCACCACGGGCGGCAGGAAGCCCACGTCCTGGGCGAACTTCTTGCGCAGGCTCTTGATGCGCGTGCTCAGTTCGCCCTGCTGGCGCACGTCCACCAGCGGGATCAGGCGGTGGCCCACCCGCAGGCTCAAGGTTTCCACCAGCTTCACGTCATCCCAGCTGGCCTCGCTGCTCTGCACCGCGGCCTTGGGCTGGGCGTCCAAGGCAGGGGCCTGCGCGGCTTCCTGCTCCTGGCGCGAGAACCACCAGCCCAGGCCGCCGAGCAGGGCGGTGAGCAGCAGGAACACCAGGTTCGGCATGCCCGGCACCAGGCCCAGCAGGCCCATCACCCCGGCCGTCATCATCAGCATCTTGGGCCGGCTGAACAGCTGGCCGATCATCTGCCGGCTGACGTCTTCCTCGGTGTTGACCCGCGACACCATCACGCCGGCGGCAATGGAAATCACCAGCCCGGGAATCTGCGCCACCAGGCCGTCGCCAATGGTCAGCATGGTGTAGGTGTGGGCGGCGTCGGCGAAGCTCATGCCGTGTTGCAGCAGGCCGATGGCCAGGCCACCGACCACGCACACGCCCATGATTACCAGGCCGGCCACGGCGTCGCCGCGCACGAACTTGCTGGCGCCGTCCATGGAACCGAAGAAGTCGGCCTCCTGGGCCACCTCGCGGCGGCGCTTGCGCGCCTCTGGCTCACCGATCAGGCCGGCGTTGAGGTCGGCGTCGATGGCCATCTGCTTGCCGGGCATCGAGTCGAGGGTGAAGCGCGCGCCCACCTCGGCGATACGCCCGGCACCCTTGGTGATCACCATGAAGTTGATGGTCACCAGGATCAGGAACAGCGCCAGGCCCACCGCGAAGTTACCGCCCACCAGGAACTCGCCGAACGCTTCGATGACCTTGCCGGCAGCGTCGGTGCCGGTGTGCCCGTGCATCAGGATGACCCGCGTGGAGGCCACGTTCAGTGACAGCCGCAGCAGGGTGGTGAACAGCAGCACCGAGGGGAAGGCGGAGAAATCCAGCGGCTTCTCGGTGAGCATGCTGACGATCAGCACCATGATCGCCAGGGCGATGTTGAAGGTGAACAGCAGGTCGAGGATGAAGCTTGGCAGCGGCAGGATCATCATCGACAGGATGAGCACGATCAGCACCGGGCCGGTCATGATCTTCAGGTCGGCGCCAGCGGGCCAGTTGTCGCGGCGGAGCAGGGCGGTCAGGCCTTTCATGGGGGTGTTGGGTCCTCGGTTCGGGTTCGGCTGCGCCCTGGTTGGTCCATGCCTTCAGGGACGTTGAGGTTGACGGGGGTAGGCGGCACCAGGCCGCCGTGCTCGGCGACGCGCTTGAGGCGAATGGCCCAGGCCACCACCTCGGCCACCACCGTGTAGAGCTCGCCGGGAATCTGCCGGTCGAGGTCGACGTTGAAGTACAGGGCCCGCGCCAGGGGCGGGGCTTGCAGAATCGGCAACTGGTGTTCGGCGGCGATCTCGCGAATGCGCAGGGCCACGGCATCGGCGCCCTTGGCGATGACCCGCGGCGCGCCGTCCTTGTCGCGGCGGTAGCTCAGGGCCACGGCGAAGTGGCTGGGGTTGGTGACCACCACGTCGGCCTTGGGCACCTTGCTCATCATTCGCCGCCGCGCGCGGGCCTGTTGCAGGCGGCGGATGCGCGCCTTGACGTGGGGGTCGCCGTCGGCGTTCTTGTGTTCCTGGCGCACCTCCTCCTTGGACATGCGCAGGTTCTTGGCGTAGGTCCACAGTTGGTAGGGGGTGTCGATACCGACCACCACGATCAACGCGGCCACGCAGGTGGCGCAGGACTTGGCAGTCAAGGCCAGCAAGGTGGCCAGGGCCTGGTGCGGCGGTAGCTTGGGCAGGCCCAGCAGCTGGCCGACATGGGCCTTCAGGTAGAGGTACAGCACGGTGCCGATCAGCGCTGCCTTGGCCACGGCCTTGGCCAGTTCCACCGGCACCTGCAGGGAAAACAGGCGGCCCAGGCCACTGACGGGGTTGAGCCTGGAAAACCGTGGTTTCAGCGCGCCCAGGGTAATTACCAGGCCGCCGAGCAGGGTGGGTGCGGCGATGGCGGCAAGCAGCATGAGGGCGAAGAACGGCACCAGCGCCAGCAGCGCAGAGCTGGCCAGGGAGGCGAGGGTGCTGAGCATCAGCGCGGTGTCGAACAGCTGGGCGCGGTCGAACAGCAGCCCACGCTCGACGATGCCGCCCAGGCGGTCGTACAGGTGGCCACCCAGGCTCCACAGGCCACCGATGCCGGCCAGCAGCATGATGAAGGTGCTCAGTTCGCGGGAACGGGCGACCTGGCCTTCTTCGCGGGCCTTTTCGATGCGGCGCGGGGTGGCCGCTTCCGTCCGGTCTTCTGTGCTGGTCTCGGCCATGGCTCGGCCACCCGGGGTGATGCTGGGGGCGCTATTGTGGGCGGCGGCGGGGTGGGGTTAAGGGGGGAACAACCGGTGAAATGCGGGTTTGTTTTTTTGATGGGGTGCCTGGCTTGAGTTTTTCAGGGCCTGTGAGATCGAGCGCCGCCCGCGCGGCGCATCGCAGGCAAGCCTGCTCCTACAGTCGCGCGCCAAGGGGCCGCGCGCGCAGGCAACAGGAACATTGGCCCGAAACAGATGTAGATACTCTGTTGATGGTCAAGCTTTTCTGAGGTGTTCAGAGCTGAAAAGCTTGGCCGTATCAAATGGCTCATCCCCACGCATGCACGCCCAGATGCCTGTCAGATACTTGCGCATGACAGCA
>NZ_VWXK01000017.1 GCF_011752565.1 Pantoea sp. Ap-967 | reverse complement strand
GAACTCAGTAGTGAAACGATGCATCGCCGATGGTAGTGTGGGGTTTCCCCATGTGAGAGTAGGTCATCGTCAAGATTCATTTCGCAAAACCCCTATCTGCGCGAGCAGGTAGGGGTTTTGTCTTTTCCGGCCCGCACAACCCCGCCCCAGCACAAACCCCATTCCTATCTGATTTGACGGAGAATCCTGTAGGAGCGGGCTTGCCCCGCGAACACCGGCGCAGCCGGTGCCACCCACCGCGTCGCCTGTTTCGCGGGGCAAGCCCGCTCCTACAGGGGATCGAAATAGGGGATCGAAGCGCGGCGTTTTGCCATCATGGGCAATGATTCTCGTCAGCCATGATATCGTTCCCGCTCATGCCCCCAGAGACTGCCCCATGCCCAATCCAACCTCACTGCACCCAGGCTTCATGATTGTCCACGGCAACCGCCTGGATGACCTGCGTAGCCTGGTGGTGAGCTGGATGCGGCGTTACCCGCTGGCTCCCCTGGAAAACGAAATTGCCCTGGTACAAAGCAACGGCATCGCCCAGTGGCTGAAGCTGGCCCTGGCCGAAGACCCCCAGGACGACGACCAGGGCGGCTGCGGTATCGCGGCTGCCATCGACGTGCAACTGCCGGGTAGCTTCATGTGGCAGCTGTACCGCAAGGTGCTGGGCCGCGAGGAAATTCCGGAAGTTTCCCTGCTCGACAAAGCCCCCCTGACCTGGCGCCTGATGCGCCTGCTGCCCGCGTTGATCGAACGCCCGCATTTCGAACCGCTGCGGCGCTTCCTCACCGACGACAGCGACCTGCGCAAACGCTACCAGCTGGCCGAACGCCTGGCCGACCTGTTCGACCAGTACCAGGTCTATCGCGCCGATTGGCTCAAGGACTGGGCCAATGGCGAGCACATCCTCAACACCGCCCGTGGCGAACGCAAGCCGCTGCCCCCCGGCAACCGCTGGCAGGCCGAGCTCTGGCGGGCCTTGCTGGAAGATGTGGGCGAGCAGGGCATGGCGCAGAGCCGGGCCGGTGTGCATCAACGCTTCATCGAGCGGGTCAATGGCCTGGACCAGGCCCCCCCTGGCCTGCCCCCGCGGGTGATCGTGTTCGGTATCTCGTCCTTGCCCGCCCAGGCGCTGGAAGCGCTCGCCGGATTGTCGCGCTTCAGCCAGGTATTGCTGTGCGTGCACAACCCTTGCCGCCACCACTGGGCCGATATCGTTGCCGACAAAGACCTGCTGCGCCACCAGTACAAACGCCAGCAGCGCAAGCAAGGCATGCCGCTGCAACTGGACGACGAGTCCCTGCACCAGCACGCCCACCCGCTGCTGGCCGCCTGGGGCAAGCAAGGCCGCGACTACATCAACCTGCTCGACAGCTACGATGACCCCGGCAGCTACCAGGGCGTGTTCAGTGAGGGGCGCATCGACCTGTTCAGCGACGGCCAGCCGACCACGCTGCTCAACCAGCTGCAGGACGACATTCTCGAACTGCGCCCCCTTGCCGAAACACGCGAGCGCTGGCCCGAAGTCGACCTGGCCAAGGACCGTTCGGTACGGTTCCACGTGGCGCACAGCCCCCAGCGCGAGGTGGAGATCCTCCACGATCAACTGCTGGCCCGCTTCAGCGCCGACCCCAGCCTACGCCCGCGTGACGTCATCGTCATGCTACCGGCGATCGACACCTATGCCCCGCATATCCGCGCGGTGTTCGGCCAACTGCAACGCAACGACCCGCGCTACATCCCCTTCACCCTGACCGACCAGGGCCAGCGCGGCCGCGACCCCCTGCTGATTGCCCTGGAGCACTTGCTCAAGCTTCCAGAAAGCCGCTTCGCCGTCAGCGAAGTGCTCGACCTGCTGGATGTCCCGGCCGTGCGCGCACGCTTTGGCATCCGCGAAAGCGAACTGCCCACCTTGCACCGCTGGATCGAAGGCGCCGGCATCCGCTGGGGCCTGAATGCCGACCAGCGCGCCAGCCTCGGCCTGCCAGGTGGCCTTGAGCAGAACAGTTGGCGCTTCGGCCTGCGGCGCATGTTGCTGGGCTATGCCGTGGGCGTGGGTGAAGGCTGTGATGGCATCGAACCCTATGACGAAATCGGCGGCCTCGATGCCGCGCTGATTGGCCCATTGGTCGCGCTGCTCGATGCCCTCGATGTGGCCAACCAGGCCCTGTCCCAGCCCGCCACTGCCGGCGAGTGGGGCGAGCGGCTGAATGCATTGCTGCAGGTGTTCTTCCTCGCCGAGGGCGAGCACGACGAATTCCTCCTGATGCAGTTGCAGGAATTGCGTGATAGCTGGCTGGAAGTCTGCGACACCGTTGGCCTGCAAGACCCGCTGCCGCTCACGGTGATCCGCGAGGCCTGGCTGTCGGGCCTCGACCAGGGCAAGTTGTCCCAGCGCTTCCTCGCAGGCTCGGTCAATTTCTGCACCCTGATGCCCATGCGCGCGATCCCTTTCCGCGTGGTCTGCCTGCTGGGCATGAACGACGGCGACTACCCCCGTGCCCAGCCGCCGCTGGACTTCGACCTGATGGCCAGCGACTACCGCCCCGGCGACCGCTCGCGCCGTGAAGATGACCGCTACCTGCTGCTCGAAGCACTGCTGTCGGCGCGCGACCAGCTCTACATCAGCTGGGTCGGGCGCAGTATTCGCGACAACAGCGAACGCCCCGCCTCGGTGTTGATCGGCCAGCTGCGCGACCACCTGGCTGCCGGCTGGCACTTGGCCGGTGCCGACAAGCCACAAGCCGGCGAACTGCTGCTGCACGCCTTGACCCAGGAGCACCCGCTGCAACCCTTCAGCGCACGGTACTTCCAGAAAGGCAGTGCCCTGTTCAGCTATGCCCACGAATGGCAGCTGCTGCACAACCCGGCGGATGCAGCAGCGCCGCCCGGCCCCAACTTGCCCACCTATGTCAGCGATGAAGCCCTGACGCTGACCCAGTTGCAGGATTTTCTGCGCCACCCGGTGCGGCATTTCTTCAGCCAGCGCCTGAAAGTGTTCTTCGAAGCGCTGGAGGCCCCGACCCCAGACGAAGAACCCTTCGTCCTCGATGCCCTGCAACGCTACAGTGCCAGCGAAATGCTGCTGGGCGCTGCCCTGGGCGACCCGGACAACGCCGAGCAGGCGCTACAAGCCCAGGCCCAACGCCTGCAGGCCTGTGGCATGCTGCCGCTGGCCGGCTTTGGCGAGCTGTTGCAGGCCGAGTTGATCCAACCACTGCCCGACCTGCTGCAACGTCATCGCCAGTTGCTGCAACGCTGGCCGACGGTGGTCGAAGGCGCGCTGCCGATACACTTCGAGCACGCCGGCCATCGCCTGGAAGGCTGGTTGGGCCGGGTCTACCAGGCCGAAGACCACAGCCTGTTGAGCATCACCACGGTGCCCAACACCATCAACGCCGGGCGCAACAACCTCAAGTGGCACCGCCTGATCGCCAGCTGGGTCATGCACCTGGCCGCCTGCGCCGCCGGCTATCCGCTGCACAGCGCGTTGCTGGCCAGTGACGTCACCCTGCTGCTCGGCCCCTTGCCCCAGGCCGATGCCGCCGAGCAGCTTGGCCACTTGCTGGTGTCGCGCCAGGCGGGCATGAATGCACCGCTGCCGGTTGCCGCCAAAACCGCATTTGCCTGGCTCGCCCAGGAAGATCCGGACAAAGCCCTGGCGGCAGCCACCCGAGCCTTCGAAGGCGATGGCCGCACCAGCTTTGGCGAGCGCAGCGAAAGCCTGGCCCTGGCCCGGCAGTTCCGCGACTTTGCCGCACTGAGCGCCGACGAAACCTTCGAAGGCTGGTGCGAAACCTTGTACCGCCCCTTGTTCAGTGCCAACTGGCAGGCCCAGGGCAACCCGGAGAATGACGCATGACCCAGGCCCGTCCCCTGGCATTGAGCTTCCCCCTGCACGGCAGCCAGCTGATCGAAGCCAGCGCCGGCACCGGCAAGACGTTCACCATTTCCGCGCTGTACCTGCGCCTGATCCTCGGCCATGGTGACGAGCAAGGCTTCGGCCGTGAACTGCTGCCACCGCAGATCCTCGTGGTGACCTTCACCGATGCAGCCACCAAGGAACTGCGCGAGCGTATCCGCGCTCGCCTGGCCGAGGCCGCGCGGTTCTTCCGCGGTGAGCTGGAAGGCGCCGACCCGCTGCTGCACCAGCTGCGCGACGACTATGCCGAAGACCACTGGCCACGTTGTGCCAGCCGCCTGGAAATCGCCGTGCAGTGGATGGACGAGGCCGCTGTCTCGACCATCCACGGCTGGTGCCAGCGCATGCTGCGCGAACACGCCTTCGACAGCGGCAGCCTGTTCACCCAGAGCCTGGAAACCGACCACAGCGACCTGCTCGGCCAGGTGATGCGCGATTACTGGCGGCGTTTCTGCTACGGCATGCACGGCGAGGCGCTGAACTGGGTGCGAAGCCACTGGGGCAGCCCCGACGCGCTGCTGCCGCGCATTCGCCCCCTGTTTGGCCGGGTGCGTGGCCAGCAGGACGAGCAGGAACCCCAGGCGCTGATCGATACCGCGCTGCAACAACGGGTTGAACAACTGCGCCAGCTCAAGGCCCCCTGGGGGCAATGGGCAGACGCGCTGCAGCAGATCTGCCGCGATGCCGTGGCCGCCAAGCAAGCCGATGGCCGCAAGTTGCAGGCGCGCTATTTCGAGCCCTGGTTCGACAAACTCCGCGCCTGGGCCGCAGACGAGCAGGCCGTGGAGCTTGACCTGGGCACCGGCTTCACCCGCTTGACCCCAGACGGCATGGCCGAAGCCTGGAAAGCCGGCGATCCCCCCGAGCACCCTGCGCTGCAGGCCATGCAGCACTTGCCGCAACAGCTGCAAGGCCTGGCCAGCCCCGACGCCCGCCTGCTCGAACATGCCGCCGCCTGGGTGTCGGCACGCTTTGAAGTGGAAAAGCGCCGCCGCGCCGAAATGGGCTTCGACGACATGCTCCTGCGCTTGCAGCATGCCTTGGGCAGCGAGGCCGGCGAGCGCCTGGCCGGGCTGATCCGCGAGCAGTTCCCAGTGGCCTTGATCGACGAATTCCAGGACACCGACCCGGTCCAGTACGGCATTTTTGAGCGCATCTACCACATCGGCGAAAACCGCCCGGACACCGGCCTGTTCATGATCGGTGACCCCAAGCAGGCGATCTACGCCTTCCGTGGCGCCGACATCCACACCTACCTGGCAGCGCGGCGCGCCACCGCAGGCCGGCTGCACAGCCTGGACACCAACTACCGCTCCAGCGGGGCCATGGTGGCCGCGGTCAACCGGGTGTTCCTGCAGGCCGAAGCCCGCGAGCAGGGGCGCGGCGCCTTCCTGTTCCGTGCCCACGGCGACAACCCGCTGCCCTTCGTCGAGGTCAAGGCCAAAGGGCGGGGCGAGCGCCTGTTGATCGAAGGTGAAGCCTGCGCGGCCTTGCATTGCTGGCAGCTGGAAAGCGAAGACCCCGTCTCCAGCACCACCTACCGCCAGCAGCTGGCCGGCAGTTGTGCCAGCCATATCGTCCAGTTGCTCAACGCAGGCCAACGCGGCCAGAGCGGCTTCGCCAACGCTGACGGCGAACTGCGCCCGTGCCTGCCCTCGGACATCGCCATCCTCGTGCGCGACGGCCATGAAGCGCAGTTGGTGCGTGCCGAGCTGGCCGCACGCGGAGTGCGCAGCGTATACCTGTCCGACAAGGACTCGGTGTTCGCCGCCCAGGAAGCCCACGACCTGCTGGCCTGGCTCAAGGCCTGTGCCGAACCGGATTCCGAGCGCCTGCTCAAGGCCGCCCTGGCCAGCCCCACCCTGGAGCTGTCGCTGGCCCGGCTGGACCAGCTCAACCAGGACGAACGGGAATGGGAAGACTGGGTGATGCGTTTTCGTCGCTACCGCGAC
Source organism: Pantoea sp. Ap-967 (assembly GCF_011752565.1). Taxonomy (GTDB): domain Bacteria; phylum Pseudomonadota; class Gammaproteobacteria; order Pseudomonadales; family Pseudomonadaceae; genus Aquipseudomonas. Next base: position 129,979 of record NZ_VWXK01000017.1, on the reverse strand, counting down.
ACCTGGCAGCGCCAGGGCGTGCTGCCCATGCTGCGCCACCTGCTGCATGACTTCGAACTGCCGCGCACGTTGATTGGCCGCAGCGATGGCGAGCGGGTGCTGACCAACCTCTTGCACCTGGCCGAACTGCTGCAGCAGGCGGCCGGCGAGCTGGACGGCGAGCAAGCGCTGATCCGTCACCTGGCCGAGCACCTGGCCAATGCCGGCCAGGCCGGTGAAGAGCAGATCCTGCGCCTGGAAAGCGACGAGCAACTGGTCAAGGTGGTCACCATCCACAAGTCCAAAGGCCTGGAATATCCGCTGGTCTACCTGCCCTTCATCTGCACCAGCAAGCCGGTGGACGGCAGCCGCCTGCCGCTGGCCTGGCACGACAGCCAAGGCAACGCGCAGCTGACCCTGACCCCAACCGCCGAACAGATCGCCCTGGCCGACGACGAGCGCCTGGCCGAAGACCTGCGCCTGCTCTACGTGGCCCTCACCCGTGCCCAATATGCCTGCTGGCTGGGTGTCGCCGACCTCAAGCGCGGCAACCAGAAAAGCTCGCAGCTGCACCGTTCGGCACTTGGCTACCTGCTCGGCGGCGGCCTGCCGCTGCCAGCCTCGGTGCAACTGGCTGGCTGGCTGCAGGGCTTGCAGGCGGGCTGCTCGCACATTGCCTGCCAGGCCCTGCCGCCGGCCAGCGACGACACCTACCGCGCCCCCCATGACGAACGCGAACTGCTGCCCGCGCGCAAGCCACGCCGGGCCGCTGCCGAGCATTGGTGGATTGCCTCCTACAGCGCCTTGCGGGTGGGTGAGCAGACCCTGGGCGCCGACAGCTCCCAAGCCCAGCAACTGCAGGACGACGAGGTTGTCGATGCCCAGGTGATTCGCGAAGTGCCCGCCGATGGCGGGGATATCCACCGCTTCCCACGCGGCCCGAACCCCGGCACCTTCCTTCATGGCCTGCTCGAATGGGCTGGCCGTGAAGGCTTTGCCGACGTCGCCGGCAATGCCAAGCTGATCGAACGCACGGTCGGCCAGCGCTGCAACCGCCGCGACTGGGCCGGCTGGATACCCACGCTCAGCCAATGGTTGCAGCACCTGCTCAACGAGCCGCTGCCCGCCGGCGGTTCGCCGTTGGCCCTCGCGCAGCTGCAGCACTACCAGATCGAGATGGAATTCTGGTTTGCCAGCCACAACGTCGACGCCGAGCAACTGGACCGCCTGGTGGCCCGCCACACCCACCCCGGCAGCGCGCGGCCAGCTGCGCAGCCCACCGTGCTCAACGGCATGTTCAAGGGTTTCATCGACCTGGCCTATGAGCTGGATGGGCGCTACTACGTGGCTGACTACAAGTCCAACTGGCTGGGCCCGGACACCCTGGCCTATGACGCCCAGGCGATGGAGAAGGCCATTCTCGAACACCGCTACGACCTGCAGTACGTGCTTTACCTGCTGGCCCTGCACCGCCAGTTGCGTGCCCGGCTGCCCGATTACGACTACGACCGCCATGTGGGCGGCGCCCTGTTCATCTTCCTGCGCGGTGCCAGCAGCAGTGGCCATGGCGTTTACCATGCCAAGCCGCCGCGTGAGCTGATCGAAGCCCTCGATACGCTGTTTCGCGGCGAGCACGCCCCCGCGCAGCAAGACCTGTTTGCCGGAGCCGCACCATGAGCCGCACCCTGTACGACCTGTTGCCCACGCCGCTGCATGCCGAGCACTTGCTGGCCCTTGCGCCGCAACACAACAGCGCCGACCTGCTGCAACTGCTCGACCGCTGGGTAGAGCGTGGCTGGCTGCGTGCGCTGGACCGCGCATTCGTGTCGTTCCTTGAGGAGCGCGCCCCCGGCAGCGACCCGTTGCTGTTGCTGGCGGCGGCCCTGGCCAGCCACCAACTGGGCCATGGCCACGTGTGCCTCGACCTGCAACAGACCCTCGCCGAGCCAGACTTCGCCCTGTCGCTGCCACCGGAAGGCGATGCCCTCACCGGGCCGTTGCTATTGCCTTCGCAGCTGTTGGCCAACCTCGGCCTGAACACCTGGCTGCAGCGCATCGGTGCCAGCCCGCTGGTGGCGGCAGGCGATGCCCCGGCCCAACGCTCGCGCCCCCTGGTGCTCAGCGGCCAGCGCCTGTACCTGCGCCGCTACTGGAGCTACGAGCGGCAGATCGACCACACCCTGCGCCAGCGCCTGAACCAGGATGAAGCCACCCCCGCCGATTTGCCCGCACGCCTGGCGCAGCTGTTCGACCAAGGCGCCCTGGCAGGCCAGGTGGACTGGCAGAAACTCGCCTGCGCCCTGGCTACCCGCGCCGGCTTCAGTATCATCACCGGCGGCCCCGGCACCGGCAAGACCACCACCGTGGTGCGCCTGCTGGCGTTGTTGCAGGCCCCGGCGGTGGAGCAGGGCAGGCCGCTGCGTATCCGCCTGGCAGCGCCCACCGGCAAGGCGGCCGCGCGCCTGACCGAATCCATCGGCCAGCAGGTCGAACGGCTGCAGGTCAGTGACCAGGTGCGCGGGCAGATACCCACCGATGTCAGCACCGTGCACCGCCTGCTGGGCAGCCGCCCGGGCTCGCGGCACTTCCGCCACCACGCCGGCAACCCGCTGCCGCTGGACGTGCTGGTGGTCGACGAAGCCTCGATGATCGACCTGGAAATGATGGCCAACCTGCTGGCCGCCTTGCCGCCAAAGGCGCGCCTGGTGCTTCTGGGCGACAAGGACCAGCTGGCCTCGGTGGAGGCGGGCGCGGTACTCGGTGACCTGTGCCGGGATGCCGAGGAGGGCTGCTACTCCCCCGCGACTCAGGCCTGGCTGGAACAGACCGGCGGCCAGTCGCTGGCCGACAGTGGCTTGAAGCAAGGTGATGAGCGCCAGCACCCGCTGGCCCAGCAGGTGGTGATGCTGCGTTTCTCGCGGCGCTTTGGCGAAGGCAGCGGCATCGGCCAGCTGGCCCGCCTGGTCAACCGCCAGGAGGCGAGGGCGGCGCGCGATCTGTTGACCTTGCCGCCGGCCGACGTGTTCGGGCTGGCCCTGCGCGGTGAGCATGACCGCGCCTTCGACCGGCTGATTCTCGATGGCCTGAACCGGGGCGCCGAAGGGCCCCAGGGTTACCGCAGTTACCTGCGCACCATTGGCCGCTTGCGCCCGGTGCCGGGCACTGCCTTCGACGACCCGCGCTGGGAGCAATGGGCTGGCAGCGTGCTGCAAAGCTTCGAAGCGTTCCAGCTGCTGTGCGCGGTGCGCAAGGGCGCCTGGGGTGTCGAAGGGCTTAACGAGCGGGTGGCGCGGGTGCTGCACAATGCCGGGCTGATCGACAGCCAGCAGCCCTGGTATGAAGGCCGCCCGGTGCTTGTGACACGTAACGACTACGGCCTGGGCCTGATGAATGGCGACATCGGCATCGCCCTGCGCCTGCCCGACGAGCACGGCGAGCCTTTGCTGCGCGTGGCGTTCGCCCGCAACGACGGCAGTGGCGGGGTACGTTTCGTGCTGCCCAGCCGTTTGAACGAGGTGGAAACCGTGTTCGCCATGACCGTGCACAAGTCCCAGGGCTCGGAGTTCAGCCATACCGCCCTGGTGCTGCCCGATGCGCTCAACCCGGTGCTGACCAAGGAGTTGGTGTACACCGGCATCACCCGGGCCAAGCACTGCTTCAGCCTGATCGAACCGCGCCCAGGCATTTTCGAGGAAGCCGTGGCGCGCAAGGTCCGGCGTATCTCGGGCCTGATGCTGGAGCAGGTCTGACGCCCACCCCTGGTAGGAGCGAGCGTAGCTCGCGATGGGGCGCGCAGCGGCCCCGGTTTTTCCGTTTCGCGGCACAGGATGCCGGGGCTGCTTTGCAGCCCATCGCGAGCTGCGCTCGCTCCTACAGGTGCCGTGCAACCTTCTGCTCAGCACTTACCTGAGGCCACCGTTATGCTATCGTTGCGCCGTGTACAGGCAGCAAACGCGAGAGCATGCTCACATGACAGGGGCCAGGGAACGGAAGACCGGCGTTGTGCTTTCTGTGTTGCTGGCGGCCCTGTTGCTATCGGCCGGCCCCGCCCATGCCGACGACGCCTCTGCCACCGCCGCCCAGGCCCAGCAACGGGCCAAGGCCGTCACCCAGGTGGTGCTCGGCATCCTCAGCTATGCCCGCTGGCCCGTCGAACCCCCGGCGCTGCGCCTGTGCCTGGTCGGCCCCACCGAATACGCCGATGACCTGATCAAGGGCAACGTGCAGAACTCCGGTCAGCCCCTGCAGGTACGCCGCCTGTTGGCCGATGACCGTCAGCTGGCCGATGCCTGCGACGCCCTCTACATTGGCAAGCTCGACCTCGGCCAGCGCGACCGCCTGTTCCAGGCCATCAGCGGCCACCCGGTGCTGAGTATCAGTGAAGCCGACGACCCGTGCACGGTCGGCAGCCTGTTCTGCCTGCGGGTCAGCGACCAGCAGGTAGCGTTCGAGGTCAACCTCGATTCGGTGGCGCGTTCCGGCGTGCGTATCCACCCCAGCGTGCTGCAGCTGTCACGGCGCCGGGCGGTGCAACCATGAGCGCCGGCAAGCCACGCCGTACCCGCCCGACCTTGCGCTCGGTGCTTGGCCGTGGCCACCTCAGCGTGGCACTGCTGGCCGTGGGCCTGGCGGGCATCTCGCTGACCCTGCTGGGCGTGCTTGCCCTGCGCGTGTATGCCAACCACAACCTGCACCTGATCGCCCGCTCCATCAACTACACCGTCGAAGCGGCCGTGGTGTTCGACGACAGCCCAGCCGCCAACGAGGCGCTGGCGCTGATCGCCAGCACCGAGGAGGTGGCCGAGGCCAAGGTGTTCAACCACGACGGCGAGCTGCTGGCCCACTGGCAGCGCCAGGACGATGGCATGTTCGGGCGCCTGGAAGCGCATGTGGCCAGTGCCTTGCTCGATGAACCGATCCGCTTGCCCATCCTGCACCAGCAACAGCAGGTAGGGCAGACCGAGCTGGTCGGCCAGGGCCGCAGCCTGTTGCTGTTCCTGCTCAGCGGCCTGGGTGGCATCCTGTTTTGCACCGCGCTCAGCGCCTTCATTGCCCTGCACCTGTCACGTCGCCTGCTTGGCGACATCGTGCGCCCGCTGCGTGGCCTGGCCAGCGTCGCCCACGCGGCCCGCCGCGAACGCAGCTTCGACCGGCGCGTGCCCGAGGCGCCCATTGCCGAACTCAACGAACTGGGCAACGACTTCAATGCCCTGCTCGACGAGCTGGAGGTCTGGCAGGGGCACCTGCAAAGCGAAAACGCCACCCTGGCCCACCAGGCCAGCCACGACAGCCTCACCGGCCTGCCCAACCGCGCGTTCTTCGAAGGCCGCTTGAACCGCTGCCTGCGCAACGCCGCGCAGCAGCAGGACCACCTGGCGCTGCTGTTCCTCGACAGTGACCACTTCAAGCAGATCAACGACAGCCTCGGCCATGCCGTGGGGGACGAAGTGCTGATCAGCGTCGCCGAGCGTATCCGCCAGCAGCTGCGCGAACACGACCTGGTGGCGCGCCTGGGCGGCGACGAATTCGCCGTGTTGCTCACGCCGCTGCACACCCGCGAAGATGCCGAGCGCATCGCCGAGAAGATCATCGCCAGCATGCGCCAGGCGATCCAGCTCGACAGCGGTGGCCACCTCACCACCTCACTGAGCGTCGGCATTGCCTATTACCCCGATGATGGCAGCACCCCTGCCAGCCTTCTCAATGCCGCCGATGCGGCGATGTACCAGGCCAAGCGCAAGCGCCGTGGCCAGTGGCATGCGGCGCAGACGCAAGCGCCTGCCGCCGAGATCAAGAACAGGAGTTGAACCGTGATCCAGCGTGTGCGTTTTTCCTTGCTTGCAGTGTTGCTGGCCTTGCTGGCGCTGGGCGGTTGCCAGAGCGCCCCGCCCAAAGGCCTGACGGCCGAACAGATTGCCGTGCTCAAGCGCGAAGGGTTCGCCCCCACCGATGAAGGCTGGGCCTTCGACCTCTCGGGCAAGGTGCTGTTTGGCAGCGACCTGGACAGCCTCAACGGTGCCAGCCAGGCGATTGTCGAGCGCATCGGCAAGGCGCTGCTGGGCGTTGGCATACAAGGCGTGCGGGTTGACGGGCACGCCGATGCCTCCGGCAAGGCGGCCTACAACCAGCAGCTGTCAGAGCGGCGCGCGCAGAGCGTGGCCAGGGCCTTGGTCGGGGTAGGCATGCACCAGCAGAACATTCGCACCCGCGGCCTGGGCAGCACCCAGCCGGTGGCAGACAACCGCACCAGTGCCGGGCGCACCGAAAACCGCCGCGTCTCGATCGTGGTCGCGTCCTACTGACGCCTGAAAACACTCCTGCCCGTGCCATCAATGTGGGGCGAAGCGCATCTTGCGCGTTTCCCCCATCAACAACGGCGCATTCGCCTCGGTCACCCCACGGATGTAATCCCACAACAAGGTAATCCGCTTCAACTTCCTCAAATCCTCCCGGCAATACATCCAGAACTGCCGCGTCACCTCGATCTGCTCCGGCAACACCGTCACCAGCCGCGCATCCTGCGCCGCCAGGAAGCACGGCAGAATTGCCAACCCACGTCCCTGCAACGCCGCCGTGTACTGGGCAATCACGCTGGTGCTGCGCAGGTGCGCGTTGGCATTGGGAATCAGGTTGGCCAGGTACAGCAGCTCGGAACTGAACGCCAGGTCATCCACATAGCTGATGAACGGGTGGCGTACCAGGTCGCTCACCTGGCGGATCGGCGCATGGTTGTCGAGGTAGTCCTGCGTCGCGTACAGCCGCAGCCGGTAGTCGCACAGCTTGCAGCACACGTAAGGCCCATGCTCGGGCCGCTCCAGCGCGATAACGATGTCTGCCTCGCGCTTGGACAGGCTGATGAAGTGCGGCAGCGGCAGGATATCCACCGAAATCGCCGGGTAGGCATCGACGAAGTGGCTCAGTTGCGGGGTGATGAAAAAGCTGCCGAATCCCTCGGTGCAGCCCATGCGTACATGCCCCGACAGCGCCACCCCCGAGCCTGACACCTGCTCGCAGGCCATGTGCAGGGTGCTTTCGATCGACTCGGCATAACCCAAAAGGCGCTGCCCCTCGGCGGTCAGCACGAAGCCACTGGTGCGCGACTTCTCGAACAGCAGCGTGCCCATCGCCCCCTCCAGCGAGCTGATGCGCCGCGACACCGTGGTGTAGTCCACGGCCAGGCGCTTGGCGGCGCTGCTGGCCTTGCGCGTGCGCGCCACTTCAAGAAAGAACTTCAGGTCGTCCCAGTTCAGCGCACTGAGGGAGGTCAGGTCTTTTTGCATGTTGATCCGGTTTTTTTGTGCGTTCTTGTTGGATGTTTGCACATCTATACTCGAAAAAAGCCCCAGTACGCCACCTCGCGTCTGCCCGGCGCTGGCGATCGCGTCCCGACAATAATTCCAAGGAGAACGCAGATGAACGCACCGCAATCCCCCGGCAATACCAAGGTCGAGCAAGCCAAGCTGCTGATCGACGGCCAGTGGGTCGAATCGAAAACCAACGAATGGCGGGACATCGTCAACCCAGCCACCCAGGAAGTGCTGGCGCGGGTGCCGTTCGCCACCGCCGAGGAAGTTGACGCTGCCGTGGCGGCCGCCCAGCGCGCCTTCAAAACCTGGCGCGACACCCCGATTGGTGCGCGCATGCGCATCATGCTCAAGCTGCAGGCGCTGATCCGCGAACACACCAAGCGCATTGCCCAGGTGCTCAGCGCCGAACAGGGCAAGACCCTTGCCGACGCCGAGGGCGACATCTTCCGCGGCCTGGAAGTGGTCGAGCACGCCGCCTCCATCGGCACCCTGCAGATGGGTGAGTTCGCCGAGAACGTTGCCGGTGGCGTGGATACCTACACCCTGCGCCAGCCCATCGGCGTGTGCGCCGGCATCACCCCGTTCAACTTCCCGGCCATGATCCCGCTGTGGATGTTCCCGATGGCTATTGTTTGCGGCAACACCTTCGTGCTCAAACCGTCCGAGCAGGACCCACTGTCCACCCTGCTGCTGGTGGAGCTGGCGCTGGAGGCCGGAGTGCCGGCCGGGGTGCTGAACGTGGTGCACGGCGGCAAACAGGTGGTGGACACCATTTGCACCCACCCGGATATCAAGGCGATTTCCTTCGTCGGCTCCACCGAAGTGGGCACCCATGTGTACAACCTGGCCAGCCAGCACGGCAAGCGCGTGCAGTCGATGATGGGCGCGAAGAACCACGCCGTGGTGCTGCCCGACGCCAACCGCACGCAAACCGTCAACGCCCTGGTTGGCGCCGCCTTCGGGGCGGCGGGGCAGCGCTGCATGGCCACCTCGGTGGCGGTGCTGGTGGGCAAGGCACGGGAATGGCTGCCGGACATCAAGGACGCCGCCAGCAAGCTCAAGGTCAATGCCGGTTGCGAGCCGGGTACCGACGTTGGCCCGGTGGTGTCCAAGCGCGCCAAGGAGCGCGTGCTGGGCCTGATTGAAAGCGGGATCAAGGAAGGCGCCACGCTCGAACTCGATGGCCGTGGCGTCAAGGTGCCGGGCTACGAGCAGGGCAACTTCGTTGGCCCAACCCTGTTCTCCGGGGTGCGTACCGAGATGCAGGTGTACACCCAGGAAATCTTCGGCCCGGTGCTGGTAACGCTTGAAGTCGACACCCTCGATGAGGCCATCGCCCTGGTCAACGCCAACCCGTTCGGCAACGGCACCGGCCTGTTCACCCAAAGCGGGGCGGCGGCGCGCAAGTTCCAGAGCGAGATCGACATCGGTCAGGTGGGCATCAACATTCCGATTCCGGTGCCGGTGCCATTCTTCAGTTTCACCGGCTCGCGCGGTTCCAAGCTCGGTGACCTTGGCCCATATGGCAAGCAAGTGGTGCAGTTCTACACGCAGACCAAAACCGTCACCGCCCGCTGGTTCGATGACGACAGCGTCAACGACGGTGTGAACACCACCATCAGCCTGCGCTAAGGAGCACGCCATGCGTATTGCATTCATCGGCCTGGGCAACATGGGCGCGCCCATGGCCCGCAACCTGATCAAGGCCGGGCATCAGCTGAACCTGTTCGACCTGAACAAAACCGTGTTGGCCGAACTCGCCGAGCTGGGCGGGCAGGTCAGCGCCTCGCCCCGGGATGCTGCGGCGAGCAGCGAGCTGGTGATCACCATGCTGCCCGCGGCGGCCCATGTGCGCGCCGTGTACCTCAATGAAGAAGACGGCGTGCTGGCGGGCATTCGCCCAGGCACGCCCACCGTCGATTGCAGCACCATCGACCCGCAAACGGCGCGGGACGTGTCCAAGGCTGCAGCCGCCAAGGGCATCGACATGGGGGATGCACCGGTGTCTGGTGGCACTGGCGGCGCAGCGGCGGGCACGCTGACCTTCATGGTCGGCGCCAGCCCAGCGCTGTTCGCCATCCTCAAGCCAGTGCTGGAGCAGATGGGCCGCAATATCGTGCACTGCGGCGAAGTCGGCACCGGGCAGATCGCCAAGATCTGCAACAACCTGCTGCTGGGGATCTCGATGATCGGTGTGTCCGAGGCCATGGCCCTGGGCAATGCGCTGGGCATCGATACCCAGGTGCTGGCCGGGATCATCAACAGCTCCACCGGGCGTTGCTGGAGCTCCGATACCTACAACCCCTGGCCGGGCATCATCGAAACTGCGCCGGCGTCGCGGGGGTACACCGGTGGGTTTGGCGCGGAGCTGATGCTCAAGGACCTGGGCCTGGCCACCGAAGCCGCCCGCCAGGCGCACCAGCCGGTGATCCTCGGCGCCGTGGCCCAGCAGTTGTACCAGGCCATGAGCCTGCGCGGCGACGGCGGCAAGGACTTCTCGGCGATCATCGAGGGCTACCGCAAAAAAGATTGAAGCAGGCCCCTCACAAAAACCTGGTAGGAGCGAGCGTAGCTCGCGATGGGGCGCGCAGCGCCCCCAGGGTTTCAGCTTCGCCGCCGAACCCCCCGGGGCTGCTTTGCAGCCCATCGCGAGCTGCGCTCGCTCCTACGCGTGCAGTGTTCGCGTTTGAAAATATCCCCGTGAATCAGGCGAAAACGAAATACTTGCGCACGGTCTCGACCACTTCCCAGGTGCCTTTCATCCCCGGTTCGATCACGAACACATCACCCGCCTTCAGGTGCTTGGGCTCTTCACCTTCAGGGGTGATGATGCAGTAGCCATCGAGGAAGTGGCAGAACTCCCACTTCTCGTAGTTCACCTCGAACTTGCCCGGGGTGCAGATCCAGGTGCCCATGATCTTGCTGCCGTCGGCCGACAGGTAGGCATTGAGGTTGACGGTGTGCGGATCGCCGCCGATGCGCTTCCACTTGGTGGCGTCCACGACCGGCGTCGGGCAGGTTTCGCGCAGGACGGTGATGAAATCGGACATGGCACAACTCCTGGTGATGGCTGAATGACTCGTCACCATAGGGCCATCTGCCGGGCCGCAGTTGCCTGGGCTCGACGCCCAGGTGCCTGCCCGCGCTATGCCATCAATGCCGGCCAGTGGCTAGCGCGCCAACTCTGATTTCCTACAAGTCTGCAGGTAGGAGCTTACTTCCCGGATCTGAAACATCCGCTGTCCCCTTGAGTGTGCATAGTGTGTACTGCACCCTACATAGAATCCTGAAGCAAGCTGGCTTGAAGCAGTCTAGTGACTTCGACAGTCCGAACATCAGTGGAGAGGCACAATGAAATTCCCGGTCGTTTTGCATAAAGACATCGATTCGGATTACGGCGTGACCGTGCCCGATGTCCCGGGCTGTTTTTCCGCCGGGGTAAATGTCGCCCAAGCACTGGAGAACGTTCAGGAGGCGCTGGCGCTTCATTTCGAAGGCCTGGTGGCTGATAACGAAGCGCTGCCGCAGGCTCAGGAAGTCGATGTGCATGTGGCGAACCCCGATTATGCCGGCGGGGTCTGGGCTGTCATCGATTTCGATGTCACGCCGTACCTGGGCAAGGCCGTTCGGTTCAACGCCACGCTACCGGAAAACCTGTTGCAGCGGATCGACGAGAAAGTGAAGCGTGACCACCGTTATGCATCCCGCTCCGGGTTCCTGGCGTCTGCGGCATTGCGCGAGTTGGCTCTCGCGCACTAAAGCCCCAGCGCGTTGGCATCAGCCGTTGGCTATGCCCACCAATACCGCACAAAGTGAAAGAACACTGGCGCTGCGAAGCATACCGAGTCCATCCGGTCGAGCATGCCGCCGTGGCCTTCGATCATGTGGCCCCAGTCTTTCACCCCACGGTCGCGCTTGATCGCCGACATCACCAGGCCGCCGAAGAAGCCCATGGCATTTACCGTCAGGGCCATCAGCGCGGCCTGCCAGAACGTGAACGGGGTGATCCAGCACAGCAGGGCGCCGATCAGGGTGGCCAGCGTGACGCCGCCCACCAGGCCTTCGAGGGTTTTCGACGGTGACAGGTTGGGCGCTACCTTGCGCTTGCCGAACAGCTTCCCGCACACGTACTGCAGCACGTCGCTCAGTTGCACCACCAGGATCAGCCAGGCGATCAGCAGCAGGTTGCGGCCTTCGAAGCCTGGAATCTGCAGGGTCATCAGTGCCGGCACCGACGACACGCAGTACACCGCGATCATCAGCCCCCACTGCACCTTCGAGGCGCGTTCCAGAAAGCGCGTGGTGTCGCCGCCCAGGCTCGCCAGAATCGGCAGCAGCAGGAACAGGTACACCGGAATGAAAATGCTGAACAAGCCATACCAGTCCATGGCGATCAGCACGTACTGCACCGGCAACGCTAGGTAGAACGCCGCCGCCAGCGCCGGGTAGTCGCTGCGCCGGGTTGGGGTGAGGGTCATGAACTCGCGCAGGGCGTAGAACGACACGCCATAGAACAGCACGATCACGCCGTACTTGCCGAACAGGAAGGCCAGCCCGATCACCAGCACCATCACCCACCAGGCATTGATGCGCGCATTGAGGTTATCGATCACCGCGTGTGGCGCAGGGCCGGCGCGCCACTTGAGCAGGCGGCCGATCACGCTGGCGAGCAGCAGCAGGGCGCCGATGCCGGCGAACAGCGAAAGGGTGTTGTCGTCCATCTCAGGCATCCTTCGGGGCCAGGTTCAGCAGGGCCTGGCTGGCCCGCTCAAGAAAGGCCTGCTTGCCTTCGTCGGCGAGCAGGTGCAGGGGTTCGCCAAAACTCAAGGTGCACAGCAACGGCAGAGGCAGGGCGCGGCCCTTGGGCATGACCCGGTTGAGGTTGGCGATCCAAACGGGCACCAGTTCGATACCGGGGTTTGCTGCGGCCAAGTGGAACAAGCCGCTTCTGAACGGCAGCAGCGCCTCGTCCCCCAGGTTGCGGGTGCCTTCCGGGAAGAAAATCAGCGAGTCGCCCTGGGCCAGGGCATCGAGCACCGGTTGCAGGGGGCTGCCTTGGCCTTCGCTGCGCTGGCGGTCGATCAGCACGCCATTGAACACCCGGCGGATCAGAAAGTCGCGGATCCCAGGCTTGGCCCAATAGTCGGCGCCAGCCACCGGGCGGGTGCGCTGGCGCAGGGCCTGGGGCAGCGACGCCCAAAGCAGCACGAAGTCGCCATGGCTGCTGTGGTTGGCGAAGTACAGGCGCTGCACCGGCTGCGGCGTGCAGCCCAGCCACAAGGCGCGGGCGCCGGTGATCAGGCGGGCGGCGGAGGTGATGACGAAAGCGGTCAGGGTGGCGAGCATGGATCGGTTCTTATCCGGTGAAAGGCAGTGTCAGCAGGGTAGCCAACACCAGCAGCACTTGCAGGCCCAGGCATGACACCTGGCGGCGCAGCAGCGCCAGGGCGCCCTGGCTGCGGGTTGGCCAATCGCGGGTGTCGCTGGCCTGGGGTTTGAGTTTCAGCCCGTGCAGGGCCTGGTCCAGCGCCTGGGTATCGGCTGCAAGGTCGTTGCTGGCGGCGAGGTGGGCAAACAGCGCGGCGTCCAGTGCCACGCGAATCGCCCAGTATTTGTGCAGCCCACCCAGTAGCAGCAGGGCGATACACAGCATCGTTCCCCCTGGCTGCACGGCAGCCCCGGCCAGTGGCGCCAGGCCGTAGGCCAGGGCCACCAGGCTGATGCCGTCCGACCAGCGCTCCAGTTGCCTGCCGCGCTGCAACAGGCTGGCGATCAGTTGCAGGTTCATCGTTGGGCTCCCAGCTGCTGCAGCACCTGGCGGTGGGCCGGGTGCAGGACGATACCGGGGCGTGCCTGGCGGATCCTGCGCTCGGCCTGGTCGGCATCGGCGCAGCGCCCGGTGATAATCAGCCAGGCCGCCACGGCACTGGCGCTGCGCGAGTAACCCAGGGCGCAGCAGACCAACAACGGGCCTTGCTGGCGCAGTTGTTCGATGCTCGTGGCTGCCGCGTGCAGCAGGGCGCTGTCGGGGGCGATCAGGTCCAGCGCCGGAAAGGCCCGATAAGCCTGCTGGCGCGTCACGGTGCAGGGCAGTTCGCCGCACAGGTCGACGATGGCGGTGTGCGCAGCCGGGCTGCGGCAACCGGGAATGCGCCCCAGGAACACCCCATCGCAGACTTCATCCGGGCGTGGCTGGCGCCAGGTCCACAGCCGCGAGTTGAGCCACGCACCGGCCAGGTAGGGTGCGAACAACCCGATTGCCGCGCAGCTCAGCCGGCCATCGCCCCTCTTCTGAAAACCGCTGGCACCGAGCACGGCGTAGTTCAGCGCGACCAGCCCCAGTGACAGCGCAGGCCACGCCAGCCACAGCCACGCGCCGCCCAGGCCGAACGCCAGCCCCGCACACAGCCACGCGCCCAGCGCATAGGCCAGTGCCAGCCACCAGCGCTTGGGCACCCGTGCCAGGCGGGCCGCCTGCCAGGGCAACTGGCCCTGTGACGGCCACAGCCACAGGCAGAAAAACCCCGCCAGCGCCCCCGTGGGCAGGTCGATGAAATGGTGCTGCCAGGTGGTCAACACCGACACACCGATCAATGCCATCCAGCCATGCATCAGCCAGCGCCAGGGTTGGCCCTGCAGGTGACGGGCGAACATCGCCCACAGGATCACCAGCAGGGTAATGTGCAGCGACGGTGCCTGGTTGAAGGGTTTATCGAAGCCCATCAGCACGTCGAACAGCCAGCCGAACAGCCCGTCCAGCGGCGGGCGTTCGAAGGTGAAACGCAATGGCAAGAGCAGGAAGCAGAAAATGCAGATCACCTGCGCGCTCAGCAGTGCCAGGGCATGCCGGTCCATTTCCCGGCGGCTGCGCGGCAGCAGGAACGACAGCCCGTACAGCAGGTCGATCGACCAGTACGGAATGATCGTCCACGGCCACAGCGGCATGCGCTGTTCCCAGGCGAACACCAGGCTACCGACATCGCTGCGCCCGGCCGTAAGGGTGTTCGCCAGGCCATAGCTGATAAAGAACAGCGGCCCCAGCAGCAACAGCCAGAGCACGCCCCGGCGGATCAGGCCCGGTTCGCGCACTGGCGTCATTCGCCAACCCTTATGGCCAGGCTGACGCTGAAAATGCCCCACTCGTCGATGCGCTGGGTCAGCTTGCGAAAACCTGCCGCCTCCACCAATTGGTCCATTTCCGCCTGGCTGCGCCGGCGCATCACCCAGGCTTGGCCACCCCGGTGGCTGGTCAGGGCGCGGGCGATCATCTCCAGTTGCGGGTGCCAGGGTTGCCCGGTGTACACCAGGTAACCGCCGGGCGGCACGGCATCTGCCAGGCCCGCCAGGGAGTTGGCCACCAGCGCATTGCTGGCAAACAGCTCGTAGAGGCCCGACACCACGGCCAAGGTTGGGCGCGGTTGCAGGGCAGCCAGGCTGTCGCGGTCGAAGGCATCGCCTTGAACGAAGCGGGCGATATCCGCCAGGCCCTTTTCGCCGATCAGCGCCTGGCCTTGCTGCACGTTCAGCTCGCTGTAGTCGCGCAGCAGGATCGAGTCCGGGCGCTGTTGCAGCCCCTCCAGGGCTTCGAGGATGTAGCGGCCATGGCCGGCGGCAATGTCGACGATATCCACAGGCCGCTGCTGTTCCCGCAGATGGGCGATGGCGAGGCGCAGCAGCGCTTCCACATGCAACTTGCGCTGGCGAATGCCCCGCCAGCCGATGGCATTGAGGTAGTTCCGGTCGACCAGCCGCCCCAGTTTGCCCTTGCCCGTGGGCTGGTTGCGGTACACATAGTCGAGGGTACTGCCAGAGTCGAAGCCGGTTTCGAAGCCAAGTTTCACCCCCTCCGACAGCCCCTTGCCCAGGCGCAGGCCGGCACGGGTGGCCCGCCAGTACAGCTCGCGGGGCGAGTACCGGGGCAACGGTGCGGCAAGGCTTTCGGCTTCGGCGCAGCTGGCGCCGGCCTTGTCGGCGTCGAGCAGGCCAGGCGGCGCAGCGGGGTTGTCGAAGCAATGGCTGACGAAGCGTTCGATGCGGCGCAGGGCATGGGCCCGGTCGCGCTCGCCCAGGGTGTCGTGGAAGAAGCCGGGAAGCACGTGCATTTCCTTGCGCGCGCTGCCCAGGCGTTCGAAGAATTGCACTTGCGGCTGGCGCTCGACCACCAGGTCGGCGCCAGACACCAACAACTGGGTCGGCAGCTGGATCGCCTGGGCATCGGCAACCACCCGGTCGGCCGCTTCATACAGGCCCAAAAGCATGGTGACCGAGATCGGCCGGCTGATCAGCGGGTCGGCCTGGTACGACATCACCCGCTCCGGGTCGTGGGTCAGCAGCCGTGGCTTGACGTAGCTGTTGACGAAGAAGTTGCCGCGCAGGGCCTTGAGCAATTTCAGCCCGGGCCGGGCGAACGGCACGTACAGCTTCACCTTGAACGCCGGGGAGGCCAGCACCAGGCAGCGAACCTTGGGTGCGTAGTCGTGGGCCCAGGTGGCGATCAGCACTGCACCGACGCTTTGCGCCAGCACCACCATGTCCTGTTCGGCGATGCCGTGCTGCGCCTGGAGATGTTCGATGAAGGTCTGCACGTCGCGCACGCTGGTGGCGAAGCCTGGGCTGTCACCCCGTGCGCCGGGCGACTGGCCGTGGCCGCGGGCGTCCCAGGCGAAGAAGTCGTAGCCTGGCAGGTCCAGCTCGTCGGCCAGGTGGGCCATGCGCCCGCCGTGTTCGTGGCCACGGTGAAACATCACCACCGCCCTGCGCGGCTGGAAAGCGTTGCGAGTGGCAGGCCAGTGACGGTAGTGCAGCTCGACACCGTCATGGGTGGAGAAATGCAGTGCTTGGGCTTGGCGCATGTCAGCGTCCTTTTCTGGCGAAGGGCTCAGCGAAGTTCAGCCAGGCCCTGGCGAACCCGGTTGTACAGGGTATAGAGCGAGAGCAGCAGAATGACCACCAGCAGGCCGTTGCTCCAACTGGCGTTGAGCAGCCCCAGGGCCACCCCGAAGCCCAGCACGCCGAAGGCGAAGGCCCGGTCGCTCTTGCCCATCGGCCCGTCGTAGCGCCGTGACGCACCGGCCAGCGGGCCCATGACGCCGGCGTATTCGCTGATCAGCGCGGCAATCACCACCAGCACCACCAGGGCCGGCGAAATGCCTGCCACCAGGGCGAAGGGCAGGTACAGGGCGGCATCGGCCACCAGGTCGCAGAGTTCGTTGAGGTAGGCGCCAAGGCGGGTCTGTTGGCCGAATTCACGGGCGAGCATGCCGTCGACGGCGTTGAAGGCCATGCGCAGCAGCATCCACACCGGAACCAGCAGGAACAGCCAGGTGATGTGGCTGAAAGCCGCGAGCAGCAGGCCCAGCAGTACCGACACCAGGGCGGCGCCAAGGGTGACCTGGTTGGCGCTGACGCCACGGGCGTGCAGGCGCTGCACAGCAGGGCGCAACAGGGCCTGGAAGCGGGGTTTGAGCTGGTAGATCGAGGGCACGGGAATTTCCTTTTCGGGTGCGACCCGCCGATTGTGAGCATTCCCCGGCGCACGCTGCAAGCGGCTTGCACGCTCCCCCCTTGTTTAGCGCTGGCGCCTCGCGCCATGATGGCGCCCATGGAAAACTTCATCGCGTTCTACCACAACATCGGCCCGGCACTGTCATTGCTGGTGGTCATCACCTTTCTGCTGGCCGGCGCGGTCAAGGGCGTGATCGGCCTGGGGCTGCCCACCATCGCCATGGGCCTGCTGGGGCTGGCCATGCCGCCTGCCCAAGCAGCCGCGTTGCTGATCGTGCCCTCGACCCTGACCAACCTGTGGCAGTTGGCAACCGGCGGGCACCTGCTGGGGCTGCTGCGCAGGCTCGGGGGGATGCTGGCGATGATCTTCGCCGGGACCCTGCTTGGCAGTGTCTGGCTTGGCATCGACAGTGGGCCATGGGCAGTGCATGCGTTGGGTGCCGCACTGGTGGTTTATGCGCTATACGGGTTGGCGGGGCCGAGCTTGCGCGTGGCCGCGGAAAAGGAACGCTGGCTGGGGCCGCTCTGTGGCCTGGTCACCGGCGTGGTCACGGCGGCAACCGGTGTGTTCGTGATGCCGGCAGTGCCCTACTTGCAGAGCCTGGGCTTGAGCCGCGACGAAATGATCCAGGCCCTGGGCCTGTCGTTCACGGTGTCGACCCTGGCACTGGCGGTAGGCCTGGCTGGCCAGGATGCCCTGGGAGGGCAGGCCTTGGGTGCCTCTTTGCTGATGCTGGCGCCGGCCCTGCTGGGCATGCTGGCTGGCCAGTGGCTGCGCCAGCGCATCAGCGCAGCGCTGTTCAAGCGCTGCTTCTTCATCGGCCTGGCCGCGCTGGGCGGCCATTTGCTGATCAACGGTTAGCGGATGAGGCGCTGAGCATCACGATCGGCTGGATATCGAAATCGCGCTCAAGGTAGTCCATGCGGTTTTCGAAGAACTCGACCATGTGCGGCAGGGCGGAGTGGGTATCCAGCGCCGCCTTGCTGGCCCACACCTCGAAGAACACGAACAGGCTCGGGTCCTGCTGGTCGCGCAGCATGTGGTATTCGATGCAGCCCGGTTCCTGGCGGCTCGGCTCGACATAGGCGCGGAACAGGGTTTCGAAGGCTTCGGCCATTTCCGGGCGGGTCTTGGCCTTGAGGATGAATGCGTGTTGCTCGTTCATGAGGGGTTCTCGTAAAACGACAATGAAGGGGTGAACCGATTCTACGGCAATAATGGAGTGTGCATTGTTGACTTCAGGTCAATTGTATTTTGCTCCGCACCTGCTGTATCCCGTCCCCGTGAGCCTCTAACCTGCCGGCCTGAATTTCTGACCCGGCCCGGGAGGCCAGCATGAAAAAGATCCTTCTGCTCAATGGTGGCAAACAGTTCGCCCATTCCGACGGGCGCTTGAACCAGACCCTGCACGACGCCGCGCTGGCCCACCTGGACCGCGCCGGCTACGACGTGCAGCAGACCTTCATCGACGGTGGCTACGATGCCCAGGCCGAGGTGGAGAAATTCCTCTGGGCCGACGTGATCATCTACCAGATGCCGGGTTGGTGGATGGGCGCGCCGTGGACCGTGAAGAAGTACGTCGACGATGTGTTCACCGCCGGCCACGGTAGCCTCTACGCCAACGATGGCCGCACCCGCTCGGACCATTCGCAGAAGTACGGCAGTGGCGGCCTGGTGCAGGGCAAGCAATACATGTTGTCGCTGACCTGGAACGCACCGCAGCAGGCGTTCGACGACCCGAGTGATTTCTTCGAAGGCAAAGGTGTGGATGCGGTGTATTTCCCGTTCCACAAGGCCAACCAGTTCCTCGGCATGGCCGGGCTGCCGACGTTCCTGGCGGTGGATGTGATGAAGCGGCCCGATGTGCCGGCAGCCTTGGCGGCCTATGAGGCGCACCTGGACAAGGTGTTTGGCAAGGCGGAGTGATTTGTTGCCTGTACCGGCCCTTTCGCGAGGCAAGCCCGCTCCTACAGGCTATACGACGGCCTTGTAGGAGCGGGCTTGCCCCGCGAAGAGGCCGGTACAGCTACCACTGGACGTGCAACCGCCAACCACTATCTAATCCCACCACACCCCCTCACAGGCCCCCGCCGTGAAAACCCGATCCGAAGAACTCCAGGTATTCGTCGCCGTCATCGACTGCGGTTCGATCTCCGCTGCCGCCGAGCTGATGGGCCAAACCCCATCGGCCGTCAGCCGCACGTTGTCACGCCTGGAGGCCAAGCTCGGCACCACCCTGGTCAACCGCACCACCCGGCGCATGGACCTCACCGAAGAGGGCCGCTTCTTCCTCGAACGCGCACGCCGGGTGCTGGAACAGATGGACGAGATGGAAGAGCGCCTGTCGATGAACCGCCAGACCCCGTCCGGGCGCCTGCGCATCAACGCCGCCGCGCCGTTCATGCTGCATGCCATCTTGCCGTGGATCGGTGAGTTTCGCCGCCAGTACCCCGGCATCGAGCTGGAACTCAACACCGACGACCTGATCATCGACTTGCTGGAGCAGAGCACTGACGTTGCCATTCGCATCGGTGAACTGGCCGACTCCAGCCTGCATGCACGCGCCCTGGGCTGCAGCCCGGTGCAGGTGCTGGCAAGCCCGGCGTACCTTGAGCAACACGGCACGCCGCAGCAGGTCGAAGACCTGAACCAGCATTGCCTGCTGGGTTTCAGCCAGCCGGAATCGCTCAACCAGTGGCCCCTGCGCCATGCCCAGGGCGACCGCTGGAGCATTCGCCCGGCGCTGCTTGCCTCCAGTGGCGAAACCCTGCGCCAGCTGGCGCTGGCCGGGGAGGGCATCGTCAGCCTGTCGCACTTCATGACCCACGAAGACATCCGCAGCGGCCGCCTCCAGGTGCTGCTGGGCGAAGCCAACAACGGCTACCGCCAGCCCATCCATGCGGTGTACTACCGCAACACGCAACTGGCCCTGCGCATCCAGTGCTTTCTCGATTTCATCCAGCGCAAGTTGGCGATGTACGCCTGCTGAGTTGCCTGAACGCGACAGCGCCTGCCCACAGGCGGCGAAACTTCCCACGGTTGATTGCACAGTCGATACGCTTCGGCCTTACTGACTGCTCAACAAAAACAACACCAAGGAAGTGTCATGCGTATTGTCCCGTTCCAGTACCTGGCCCTGGCCGCCGCGCTCCTGAGCTGTTCCACGACCTTCGCCGCCACGCTGGAGGGCGGCGCGGTCGCCGCCCCCGATCAATATGGTGCACAGGTTGCCGCCGATATCCTGAAAAAGGGGGGTAACGCGGTGGACGCTGCCGTGGCCACTGCCTTCACCCTGGCGGTGACCTACCCCGAGGCGGGCAACATCGGCGGTGGTGGCTTCATGACCTTGTTCGTCAACGGCAAGGCCTACTTCCTCGATTACCGCGAAGTGGCGCCCAAGGCAGCCACCCGCAACATGTACCTGGACGCCAAGGGCGAGGTGATCGAGAACCTCAGCCTGGTGGGTGTGCGCGCTGCAGGCGTGCCCGGCACGGTGATGGGCCTGTGGGAGGCCCACCGCAAGTTCGGCAAGCTGCCCTGGAGCGAACTGCTGACGCCGGCCATCGGCTACGCCAAGAACGGCTTCAAGGTGGCTGAAAAGCAGTACCAGTACCGCAACGATGCCCAGGGCCTGTTCAAGACCGCCACCAACTTCAACGACTACTTCGGTTCCCTGAAAGTGGGCGAGCTGTTCAAGCAGCCGGAGCTGGCGCAGACCTTGGAACGCATCGCCGACAAGGGCGTCAGCGAGTTCTACCAGGGTAAGACCGCCGACCTGCTGGTGGCGCAGATGCAGGCCGACAAAGGCCTGATCAGCAAGCAGGACCTCAAGGACTACAAGGCCGTGTGGCGCGAGCCAATGGCCCTGAGCTGGCGCGGCAATGTGGTCTACACCGCGCCGCCACCCAGCTCTGGCGGCGTGGCCCTGGCCCAGCTGCTGGGCATCAAGGAAGACCGCGCCGCTGACTTCAAGGGCGTGGCGCACAACTCGGCGCAATACATCCACCTGCTGGCCGAAATTGAAAAACGGGTGTTCGCCGACCGCGCCGACTACCTTGGCGACCCGGCCTTCACCAAGGTGCCGGTCGACCAGCTGGTGGCCAAGGACTACCTGGCCAAGCGCGCCGCCCAGGTCAACCCGAAAGCCATTTCCGCCACCGACCAGGTCAAGCCTGGGCTGGAGCCACACCAAACCACGCACTTCTCCATCGTCGACCAGCAGGGCAACGCGGTCAGCAACACCTACACCCTCAACCTCGACTACGGCAGCGGCGTGGTGGTGAAAGGCGCAGGCTTCCTGCTCAACGACGAAATGGACGATTTCAGCGCCAAGCCCGGTACGGCCAACGCCTTTGGCGTGGTGGGCGGTGATGCCAATGCCATCGCGCCGGGCAAACGCATGCTGTCGTCGATGAGCCCGAGCCTGATGACCCGCGATGGCAAGGTCGAGCTGGTGATCGGCACACCGGGCGGTTCGCGGATCTTCACCTCGATCTTCCAGGTGATGAACAACCTGTACGACTACGGCATGCCGCTGGAGAAGGCCGTGGCGGCGCAGCGGGTACACCACCAGTTGCTGCCCAAGGACACCATTTACTTCGACAGCTACGCGCCGCTGACCGGGCCAGTGGCTGAGGAGCTGAAGAAGATGGGGTATGTGCTGGAGGACCAGGGCTGGGAGATGGGCGATATCCAGGCGATTCGGGTGGAGGGGGGGAAGATTGAAACCGCTTCCGATCCGCGTGGGCGTGGGGTGGGGATGATCGTCAAGTAGCTCTTGGCTGGCCCTTTCGCGGGGCAAGCCCGCTCCTACAGAGGTACGGCGCAGGGTGTGAATGTTGCGCTGGCCCTGTGGGAGCGGGCTTCAGGTCAGACGCGGAACTGGCTCACCAACGTCTGCAGGTGCCCGCCCAAACGCGCCAGCTCCACGCTGGATGCCGCCGTCTCATCACTGGCCGCCGCCGTCTGCTCCGACACATCGCGCACGTTGAGGATGCTGCGGCTGATCTCCTCAGCCACCGCACTTTGCTGCTCGGCCGCCGCGGCAATCTGCTGGTTCATCGACTGGATGCTCGACACCGTGCTGGTGATGTTTTCCAGCGAGGTGCCCGCCTTGCGTGCCAGCTCCACACTGCTGTCGGTGAGGGTGCGGCTGCCCTGCATGGCATTGGCCACCTGCTGGGTGCCGTGCTGCAGGCCGGCCACCAGTTCCTCGATCTCCTCGGTGGATTTCTGCGTGCGCTGGGCCAGGCCACGCACTTCGTCGGCGACCACGGCAAAGCCACGGCCGGCTTCACCGGCACGGGCCGCTTCGATCGCGGCGTTAAGCGCCAGCAGGTTGGTTTGTTCGGCCACCGACTTGATCACGTCCATGACGCTGCCGATCTTCTGGCTTTCCTGCTGCAGCAGGTTCATGGCCTCGGTGGAACGCTGCACTTCCTCGGCCAGGCGTTCGATCTGGCTGATTGCCTCGGCCACCACGCGGTCACCGGCGCGGGCTTGCTCGTCGGCGCCGGTGGCGGCATGGGAGGCCTGCTCGGCGTTGCGCGCCACTTCCTGCACGGTGGCGGCCATTTCATGCATGGCGGTGGCCACCTGGTCGGTTTCCACTTTCTGGCTGTTGGCACCGGCGCTGGTCTGCTCGGTGACCGCCGACAGTTCCTCGGCGGCGCTGGCGATCTGGGTGACGCCGTCACGGATACCGCTGATCAGCTCGCGCAGGGTGGTGCCCATGCGCGCGATGCCTTGCTGCAACACACCGATTTCGTCGCGGCGGATGATGCGCAGGTCGTGGGTCAGGTCGCCACTGGCAATGCGCTCCACGGCCTTGAGGGTATCGTGCAGCGGGCGGGTGATCTGGCGGGTGATGACCACGGCGGCAATCACCCCGGCCAGCAGTGCCAGCAGCGTGGCGATGATCTGCAGGCTGCGGGCCTGGGCACTTTCGGCGTCGCGGCGCTCCAACTGGATCTTGTACAGCGCGTCGCTGCGCTTGACGATGTCGGCGCCCTGCACGGTCATTTCCGCACGCGCCGTGGTGATTTCGGCAACCGCATCGCGGAATTGGCGCACGGCATCGCGGTAGGCCAACACCGACTGCTCGAACTGCTGCACCTGGGTGGTTTCGGCCGGCAGCTGGCGCTTGAGGCTGTCGATTTCCGCCAGGGCAGCGTCGAGCTGGCGCAGCGCGGCTTGCTCGTTGGCGGCGGTGTTGTCGGCAATGTAGCCGCGCACGTCGATGCGCACTTGTAGCAGTTGCTGGCGCGCCTTGCTGATCAGCTGGTACTGGGCCAGGCGCACGCTGTCGGCTTCAGGGCGCGACATCACGTCCTGGCTCAGGGTGTCCATGGCGCCATCGGCCTTGGCCGCCAGCACGTTCATCGCCTCACGGGCAGCCTGGGAGTTCTTGTAGCCGGCGCGCATCTTGCTCAGCGACACCTTGTACTGGTCGATGGTCTGCCCCAGCTCCTTGAGCAGCACGACGTTGGCCGGGCTTGTGAAGGTGCTGACCAGGTATTGCTGCTGTTTGCTGAAGGCATCGAGCTTGGCCTGGGTGTTGGCTGCTGCGGTATCGTCGCCATTGGCGATCATGTATTGCAGGCGCGCGACGCGCAGGTCGGTCAGGTCTTTGTTGAGCTGGCCGATGTCGCCCATCCAGTTGCTGCGGTCGATGAGGCTGCCCAGGCTGGTCCAGCCGGTCAGGGCCAGCAGGCCGGTAAGCACCAGCACCAGGCCGAAGCCCAGGCCGAGTTTGAGGTTGACGCTGATATTGGCAAACCAGCTGTTCATGCACGCTCTCCAGAAAATTCGTTCGCTCACTTGATCTTCGATCGCAGGGCGTTGTTCTTCTGGGGCCTGCTGATTCGTGCAGCAGTTATCGGCACGGGGAGCGGAAAGCTGAAACGCTTTTGCAGGTGATTTGTAACAGGGGCTGCGTCGCAGCCCATCGCGAGCTGCGCTCGCTCCTACAGGGGGGATACGCTTCCGGTAGGAGCGAGCGCAGCTCGCGATGGGCCGCAAAGCGGCCCCCTACACATTCAAAGGCTACGCGCCCCAAACGTATCGCAGCTGTTCACATTGCCATTGGCAAACCCAGCCTTGAACCAGTGCACCCGCTGCGCCGAGGTGCCATGGGTGAACGAATCGGGCACCACGCGCCCCTGGCTCTGTTGCTGCAGCCGGTCATCGCCGATAGCATTGGCCGCGTTCAGTGCTTCTTCGATATCCCCAGGCTCCAGCCAGTTCAGGCGCTTTTGCGCCTGGTAGGCCCACACCCCGGCCAGGCAGTCGGCTTGCAGCTCCTGGCGCACCAGCAGGCCGTTGTCGCCCTTCAGGCGCTGGCCACTGCGCTGCGCGGCATCGATCTTCGCCGGCACCCCCAGCAGGGTCTGCACATGGTGGCCGATTTCGTGGGCGATCACGTAGGCCTGGGCGAAGTCACCGGCGGCGGCGAAGCGTGTTTCCATTTCGCGGAAGAACGCCATGTCCAGGTACACCCGCTGGTCTGCCGGGCAGTAGAACGGCCCGACCGCCGCCGTGGCAAAGCCGCAGGCCGAACTCACCTGGCCGCTGAACAGCACCAGCTTGGGGTCGCGGTATTGCTTGCCGGCCTGGGCGAACAGCGCCTTCCAGGTGTCTTCGGTGTCGCCCAGGATCGAGGCGACGAACTGTGCCTGCTCGTCGTTGGCCGGCGGCGCATTGCCGCCAGCGCCGCTGGGCGCTGCACGTTGCTGCTGTTGTTCCATCTGCCCGGTGAGCTGGCCAAGGATCTGCAACGGGTCCTGCCCGGTCAGCCAGCCGATGCCGACGATCAGCAGGATTGCCCCCAGGCCAAGCCCTTTGCCACCGCCAAAACGCATGCCACCGCCGCCACCACCTTCGCCTCGGGCATCGACCACATTGTCGCTGCGCCGGCCTTTTCGCCATTCCATGAAGTGCTCCCGGAAACGTGAAACATGAGGTTAAAGATTAGATCAGCGCCACCAAAGGGCGTAGTACATAACCATTTGGTTATGTAAGGGGCGGCTGATTTCAATATTCATCCCGCGCGACCTATCCGAAACTGCAAGTCCGCCTGCACTGTACAGGCCGTTCTCATAATTCCAAGAGAGGAAACCGGCATGCCTGCCCAGGACAACAGCCGCTTTGTGATCCGTGATCGCAACTGGCACCCCAAGGCCCTGACGCCCGACTACAAGACCTCGATTGCTCGCTCGCCGCGCCAGGCACTGGTGAGCATTCCACAGTCGATCAGCGAAACCACAGGCCCGAATTTTTCCCACCTGGGCTTTGGTGCCCACGACCATGACCTGCTGCTGAACTTCAACAACGGTGGCCTGCCGGTCGGCGAGCGCATCATCGTTGCCGGGCGTGTGGTCGACCAGTATGGCAACCCGGTGCCCAACACCCTGGTGGAAATGTGGCAAGCCAACGCGGGCGGGCGCTATCGCCACAAGAACGACCGCTACCTGGCACCGCTGGACCCGAACTTCGGTGGTGTTGGCCGCTGCCTGACCGACCGCGACGGCTACTACAGCTTCCGCACCATCAAGCCGGGCCCGTACCCATGGCGCAACGGCCCGAACGACTGGCGCCCGGCGCATATCCACTTCGGCATCAGCGGCCCGTCGATCGCCACCAAGCTGATCACCCAGCTGTACTTCGAAGGTGACCCGCTGATCCCGCTGTGCCCGATCGT
The DNA here is from genome assembly GCF_011752565.1 of Pantoea sp. Ap-967. GTDB lineage: Bacteria > Pseudomonadota > Gammaproteobacteria > Pseudomonadales > Pseudomonadaceae > Aquipseudomonas. Next base: position 104,490 of record NZ_VWXK01000017.1, on the reverse strand, counting down.
CAAGTCGATCGCCAACCCCGAAGCCGTGCAGCAGTTGATCGCCAAGCTCGACATGAGCAACGCCAACCCGATGGACTGCCTGGCGTACCGCTTCGACATCGTGCTGCGCGGCCAGCGCAAGACCCACTTCGAGAACTGCTGAGGACCCCGCCATGCCAATCGAACTGCTGCCGGAAACCCCCTCGCAGACCGCCGGCCCCTACGTGCACATCGGCCTGGCCCTGGAAGCGGCCGGCAACCCCACCCGCGACCAGGAAATCTGGAACCGCATGGCCAAGCCGGACGCGCCGGGCGAGCAGATTCTGCTGATCGGCCAGGTGTACGACGGTAACGGCCACCTGGTGCGTGATTCGTTCCTGGAACTGTGGCAGGCCGACGCCAATGGCCAGTACCAGGATGACTACAACCTGGAAAACGCCTTCAACAGCTTTGGCCGCACCGCCACCACCTTCGATGCCGGCGAGTGGACCGTGCACACGGTCAAGCCGGGTGTGGTGAACAATGCCGCCGGCGTGCCGATGGCGCCGCACATCAACATCAGCCTGTTTGCCCGCGGCATCAACATCCACCTGCACACGCGCCTGTACTTCGACGATGAGGCCCAGGCCAACGCCAAGTGCCCGGTGCTGAACCTGATCGAACAGCCGCAGCGCCGCGAAACCTTGATCGCCAAGCGTTGCGAAGTGGACGGGAAAACGGCTTATCGTTTCGATATCCGTATTCAGGGGGAAGGGGAGACGGTGTTCTTCGACTTCTAACTCACACCTGCGCTCGCCCCAACCATCCCCCGGTTGGCGCGAGCGCAGGCCGCGATGGGCCGCCAAGCGGCCCCATCCCTCTCAGCCTTTCACGGGCTTGAGGTCGAACGCATCAGCCTGGTACTGGAACAACAGGCAATCCGCAGCGGCCGTGCAGCCGCTCTCATGCACCAGGTCCGCAGGCAGCTTGTAGTAGGACCCCGCCGGGTACTCGCTGCGCTTGCCATCGATCACCGCGTAGAACGTGCCCTTGAGCACCACCGTGGGCAGCACCTGGGTGTGCTGGTGCAGGCCGTTATCGGTGCCCTTGCGGAATTTCACATAGGCCGAATACGGCCCCTTGCCGAAGATATCGCCCTCGACATTGGCATAGCTGACGGCGCCCTTGGTGCCCGGCACGTCCTGCCACTTCAGGGCTGCGCTATCGGTGACGGAAATGGTTTTTTCCGCGGCGGTGACACCGGCCGCCACGCCAGCGATTGCCAGGGCTGCGAGAATTGCGTGCAGGATTTTCATGATGGAGCTCCTTCGTTGAGTGACTGTCAACGCAGGCTATCCAAACAATCAGTGCACAAATACTGGCTTATCCAGCCATGACCTGTGCGAAAAATGCACAAATCACCACCTCGGCGTTGAGTAATAGGCCTGCACGTAGTCGAGCAATGCCCTGACCTTGGGGGCCAGGTATCGGCTCTGTGGATAAACCGCATACAGGCTGCGCGGTGGCAGCGCCCAGCTTTCCAGCACCGGCACCAGGCGCCCGTCCTGCAGGGCATCGTGCACGATGAAACGGTCGAAGCTGGCGATGCCCAGCGCACCAATGGCGGCAGCGCGCAGGGCCATGGGCGAGTTGGCGCTCAGGCGCCTTGGCATCAGGATATCGCGCTGCTCGCCAGCGGCGCCGCTCAGCAGCAGGCGCTGCGGGTGCAGCAGCTGGCTGTACCCGAGCAGGGCGTGGCTGGCCAGGTCGTCAGGTGTGGCAGGGGCGCCATGGCGTTCGAGGTAGCCCGGGGCGGCCACCAGCACCACCTCACTGTTGGCCAGGCGCCGTGCCACCAGGCTTGAGTCCGGCAGAGCGTCGGTAACCCGCAGGCAGACGTCGATCTCCTCCTCCAGCAGATCAACGAAACGGTCGCTGCAGTGCAGCTCGATATGCAGCTGCGGGTGGCGTTCGACGAAGTCCGGCAGCCAGCGGCCCAGTTCCAGTTCACCAAACGCGGTGGCTACCCCCAGGCGCAAGGTGCCAGTGGGTTGTTGCTGGTGCTCGGACAGCTCCAACGCCATTGCTTGCATCTGGTCGAGGATTTGCGCGCAGTGGCGGTAGAACAAGGCCCCAGCCTCGGTCAGGTGCAGGCGGCGGGTGGTGCGGGTGAGTAGCTGCGTGCCCAACTGCTGCTCCAGTTGCTTGACCTGGCGGGACAGCACGGTATGAGAAACGCCTGCCTGGCTGGCGGCGGCGCTGAAACTGCCGAGGTCGACGACCCGGCGAAAGGCTTGCATGGCACTGAACTGGTCCAACGGCACGACTCTCCTGGCAGCTTGCAGCGGAGCCGGTGGGGCCCCGCTGCAGCATGGATCAGCGCCGAACCAGCAGCACCCCGCTTTCCATGTGGTGGGTGTACGGGAACTGGTCGAACAGCGCGCAGCGTTCGATACGGTGGGTATCTTGCAGTTGCGCGATATTTTGCGCCAGTGTCTCGGGGTTGCACGAGATGTACAGGATACGCTCGAAACGGCGGGTCAGCTCGCAGGTGTCTGGGTCCATGCCAGCGCGCGGCGGGTCGACGAACACGGTGCCGAAATCGTAGCTTTTCAGGTCGATGCCTTCGAGCCTGCGGAACGGCCGCACCTCGTTCAGCGCCTGGGTCAGCTCTTCGGCCGACAGGCGTACCAGGCGCACGTTATCCACAGCGTTCTCGTCGAGGTTGCTGAGGGCTGCGTTTACCGAGGTCTTGCTGATCTCGGTGGCCAGCACCTGGCGCGCGCGAGTGGCCAGCGGCAGGGTGAAGTTGCCGTTGCCGCAATACAGCTCCAGCAGGTCGTCCTCACGCTCGCCCATGGCCTCGAAGGCCCAGCTGAGCATCTTCTGGTTCACTGCGCCGTTGGGCTGGGTGAACGCGCCCTCTGGCTGGCGGTAGCTGAACACGCGGCCTGCAACATTCAGCTGCTCCACCGCGTAGTCGCGGCCAATCACCAGGCGCTTGCCCTTGGAGCGGCCAATCACGCTCACGCCAAGGTCCGTGGCCAGCTGGCGCGCGGCCACTTCCCAGGCTTCGTCCAGCGGGCGGTGATAGCACAGCGTGACCATTGCATCACCCGCCAGGGTGGTGAGGAATTCCACCTGGAACAGGCGGTTGCCCAGTGCCTCGCTGGCCTGCCAGGCTGCCTTCAGGCGTGGCATCAAGGCATTGATGCGCTGGCTGGCGATGGGGAAGTCGTCGATCAGGATCGCCTTGTGCTTCTCGCCCGGGGCGAACATCGCGTAGTGGCGCTGGCCGTCCTCGCGCCACAGGCGGAACTCTGCGCGCAGGCGGTAATGCTCGCGTGGCGAGTCGAACACGGCCGGCTCCGGCGCCCCGAAGGGCGCCAGCAGCTCGCGCAGCCGGGCGACCTTGGCGTCCAGCTGGCTGTCGTAGGAGGAGGGGTCGAAGGCAGCACTCATGCGTTGAACCAGCCCAGCTTGATGACGAACAGAATGGAAAGGATCACCAGGGCCGGGTTCAGGTCGCGGTGGCGGCCCGAGATCAGCTTGACGGCGGTCCAGGAAATGAAACCGAAGGCGATGCCGTTGGCGATCGAGTAGGTCAGCGGCATGGCCAGGGCAGTCACCACCACAGGTGCGGCCTCGGTGACGTCGTCCCAGTTGATTTCCGCAAGGCCCGAGGCCATCAGCACGGCAACGAACAGCAGTGCCGGCGCGGTGGCGAAGGCCGGTACGCTACCGGCCAGCGGGGCGAAGAACAGTGCCAGCAGGAACAGCACGGCCACCACGATGGCGGTAAGGCCAGTGCGGCCACCGGCGCTCACGCCAGCAGCAGACTCGATGTAGCTGGTGGTGGTCGAGGTGCCCAGCAGGGAACCGGCCATGGCGGCGGTACTGTCGGCAATCAGCGCACGGCCCATCTTCGGCATGTGGCCGTCCTTGCCCATCAAGCCGGCGCGCTTGGCCACGCCAATCAGGGTGCCGGAGTTGTCGAACAGGTCGACGAACAGGAAGGCGAAGATCACGCTGACCAGGCCTACGTCCAGGGCGCCCTTGATGTCCAGCTGCAAGAAGGTCGGGGCCAGCGACGGCGGCATCGACACCACGCCGCCGAACGGCGTCACGCCCATTACGATAGCGGCGATGGTCACGGCCAGGATGCCGATCAGCACCGCGCCGCGCACTTTCAGCGACTCAAGCCCGACGATCAGGAAGAAGCCCAGGGTGGCCAGGATCGGCGCCGGCTGCTTGAGGTCGCCCAGGCCAACCAGGGTGGCCGGGTTATCGACGACGATACCCGCGTTATGCAGGGCGATGAACGCCAGGAACAGGCCGATGCCGGCGGCAATCGCCGAGCGCAGCGGCAGCGGGATGCTGTTCACGATCCATTCGCGGATACGGAAGATCGACAGCAGGAAGAACATCACCGCCGAAAGGAATACCGCACCCAGCGCCACTTGCCAGGTGTGGCCCATGTGCAGCACGACGGTGTAGGTGAAGAAGGCGTTCAGGCCCATGCCCGGTGCCAGGGCGATCGGGTAGTTGGCGATCAGGCCCATGGTGGTCGAGCCGATGGCCGCGGCCAGGCAGGTGGCGACGAAGATCGCACCCTTGTCCATGCCGGTTTCGCCGAGGATGCTCGGGTTGACGAACAGGATGTAGGCCATGGCCAGGAAGGTGGTGACGCCCGCAAGAATCTCGGTGCGCACGTTGGTGTTGTGTGCTTTTAGTTGAAACAGCCTTTCCAGCATGCCCGCTCCCCAGGGCGCTCGCGCGCCGTGAATGTATCGACCCCATCAGCAAAGCACACACCGCAGCCGGTGCCGTGGTTTTGTGTAGGGCGGAAAAAAGCCGCGCATCATACCAGCATGCTTGGCGGGGGCCTATGGCCGTTGGGGAAAGGGTTTTCTTGACCTGTGCCGGCCTCTTCGCGGGGCAAGCCCGCTCAGTGTAGGAGCGGGCTTGCCCCGCGAAGAGGCCCGCACAGCCTTATATCGATCACCCGTTATGCAACCGATCCCGCTTGGCCAAGGTCGGGAACAGCCTTACCCACACCCCGGTCACCACCAGCGTGCCCACGCCACCCAGCACCACCGCCGGCACTGTCCCGAACCAGTGCGCCGTCACCCCGGACTCGAACTCGCCCAACTGGTTCGAGGCGCCAATGAACAGCCCGTTCACCGCACTGACCCGCCCGCGCATCTCGTCGGGCGTCTCCAGTTGCACGAACGCCCCGCGAATCACCATGCTGATCATGTCGGCCGCGCCCAGCACCACCAGCACCGCCAGCGAGAACCAGAACGACGTCGACAACCCGAAGGCGATGGTCGCCACGCCAAACAGCCCCACTGCGGTGAACATGGTGCGGCCGACCTTGCGTTCCACCGGGAAGCGCGCCAGCCAGAACGACATCAGCAGCGCCCCCACCGCCGGCGCCGAGCGCAGCAGGCCCAGGCCCCAGGGGCCTGTCAGCAGGATGTCCTTGGCGAATACCGGCAGCAACGCCGTGGCGCCGCCCAGCAGCACGGCGAACAGGTCCAGGGAGATGGCGCCGAGGATGTCCGGGCGGCTGCGGATGAAACGAATCCCCGCCAGCAGCGACTCAAGGCTGGCGCGGCCACGCTGGGGCACTTGCTGGCGCGAGTCGAGGCTGAGCATCAGCAGGCAGGCGATGGCGTACAGCACCACCGTCGGGCCATACACCCAGATGCTGCCGAAGGCATACAGGAAACCGCCCACGGCCGGGGCGACGATGGTCGCCGACTGGGTTGCCGAAGCCGAGGCCGCCACGGCCCGCGGGAACAGGCCTGTTGGTACCACGTTGGGCAGCAGCGCCTGGGTGGCGGGCATCTCGAACGAGCGGGTGGCGCCAAGCAGGAAGGCCAGGGCGAAGATCAGTTCGCGGCTGACGTTGTCGGTGGCACTGCCCACGGCCAGCGCCAGGGCGATTAAACCTTGCAGGGTCTGGCACAGGGCGGCCACCTTGCGCCGGTCGTAGCGGTCGGCCACGTGGCCGGTGTGCAGCATGAACAACACCCGCGGGGCGAACTCCACCAGGCCGACCAGGCCCAGGTCGAGCACGTTGCCGGTCAGCTGGTAAAGGTGCCAGCCAATGGCCACTGTGAGCATCTGGAAGCCGCTGGCGGTGAACACCCGGGCCAGCCAGAAAGCGATGAACGGGCGGTGGTGACGCAACAACTGCGGTGCGGAATCGGACATCGGAAACCTGTTGGCCTCGGCGCAGTAGAGGGGGGCGCAGCGTATCATCTGTTTGTAACAAGTGGTTACTGTTTGCCCAAGTCGGCACTTTTTCACGTTCTGTGAAAGGGGGTGGGGCAACCGGTCACGCGGCATTCAACCACACGGCCCGGCGGGCTATTCGGGACTATGCTTCCTAACAGTCGTTGATCTGGATCAATCGTTGCATTTGCAACGGTTGGCCAACGATTGGCCATACGGCCGGATTCCCTGCGATCGAACAGAACAATTCCAACGCGCCACGCTCGACTCAAACGTAGGGGCAGTGGGCGACCGGGCCAAAAGCCCGCAAGCCGAATTACCTGAAGAGGAAGCACCATGTTCGGAATAGAGGCCTTAGAGCTCGCCCGAATGCAGTTTGCCTTTACCGTGTCGTTCCACATCCTGTTCCCGGCCATCACCATTGGCCTTGCCAGTTACCTGGCCGTCCTCGAAGGCCTTTGGCTGCGCACCAACACGCAGGTGTACCGCGACCTTTACCACTTCTGGTCGAAGATTTTCGCCGTCAACTTCGGCATGGGCGTGGTGTCTGGCCTGGTCATGGCCTATCAGTTCGGCACCAACTGGAGCCGTTTCTCCGATTTCGCCGGCGCCGTCACCGGCCCCTTGCTCACCTATGAAGTGCTGACCGCGTTCTTCCTGGAGGCAGGCTTCCTGGGCGTCATGCTGTTTGGCTGGAACCGCGTCGGCCGTGGCCTGCACTTTTTCTCCACGGTCATGGTTGCGCTCGGCACGTTGGTTTCGACCTTCTGGATCCTGGCTTCCAACAGCTGGATGCAGACGCCCCAGGGCCACGAGATCATCGATGGCCGGGTAGTGCCGGTGGACTGGCTGGCAGTGGTGTTCAACCCTTCGTTCCCGTTCCGCCTGATGCACATGGCCACCGCGGCGTTCGTCTCCACCGCCTTCTTCGTTGGCGCCTCGGCGGCCTGGCATTTGCTGCGCGGGCGTGACAACCCGGCGGTGCGCACCATGTTGTCGATGGCCATGTGGATGGCCCTGATCGTCGCCCCGATCCAGGCGGTGATCGGCGACTTCCATGGCCTCAACACCCTCAAGCACCAGCCGGTGAAAATCGCCGCCATCGAAGGCCACTGGGAGAACAAGCCCGGCGAGCCGACCCCGCTGATCCTGTTCGGCATCCCCGACATGAAAGCCGAAACCACCCACTTCAAAATCGAGATACCGGCGCTCGGCAGCCTGATCCTGACCCACAGCCTCGACCAGCAGGTGCCGGCGATGAAGGAATTCCCGCCCGAGGACCGGCCCAACTCGACCATCGTGTTCTGGTCGTTCCGGGTGATGGTCGGGCTCGGTTTCCTGATGATCTTCGTCGGCCTCTGGAGCCTGTGGCTGCGCAAGCGCGGCACGCTGTACAGCTCGCGGCCTTTCCTGCACGTGGCCTTGTGGATGGGCCCGTCCGGGCTGGTGGCGCTGCTGGCCGGCTGGTTCACCACCGAGATCGGCCGCCAGCCGTGGGTGGTGTACGGCCTGTTGCGCACTGCCGACGGTGTGTCCAACCACAGTTATGCACAGCTTGGCTTCACCCTGGTGGCGTTCGTGGTGGTGTATTTCGCCCTGTTCGGCACCGGCCTTGGCTACATGATGCGCCTGGTGCGCAAAGGCCCGCAGACCGGCGAGGGCGACGAGCACAACCCCGGGGGGCCCGGCACCAAACGCACGCCGGCGCGGCCATTGTCGGCCGCTGACGATGGCCGCGAGGCCGAGCCTGCCAGCCTGAGCAAGGGGAACTGAGCCATGGGTATCGACCTTCCGCTGATCTGGGCCGTAATCATCATCTTCGGCGTCATGATGTACGTGGTGATGGACGGCTTCGACCTGGGCATCGGCATGCTCTTCCCGTTCGTCAAGGGTGAGCGTGACCGCGATGTGATGATGAACACCGTCGCCCCCGTGTGGGACGGCAACGAAACCTGGCTGGTGCTGGGCGGCGCCGGGCTGTTCGGGGCCTTCCCCATGGCGTATGCCGTGGTGCTCGAAGCCTTGTACCTGCCGCTGATCCTGATGCTGATCGGCTTGATCTTCCGCGGCGTGGCCTTCGAATTCCGCTTCAAGGCCCGGGACGACAAGCGCCACCTGTGGGACAAGGCGTTCATCGGTGGATCGCTGGTTGCCACGTTCTTCCAGGGCGTGGCCCTGGGCGCGTTCCTGGAGGGCTTCAAGGTGGTCGACCGGCATTTCGCCGGGGGCACTCTCGACTGGCTGACCCCATTCAGCCTGTTCTGCGGCCTCGGGCTGATCGTTGCCTACACCCTGCTGGGTTGCACCTGGCTGATCATGAAAACCGAAGGTGACCTGCAAACGCGCATGCACGACCTCGCCCGGCCGCTGGCGCTGGTGCTGCTGGCGGTGATCGGCATCGTCAGCCTGTGGACGCCCATCGCCTACCCGCAAATCGGTGCCCGCTGGTTCAGCATGCCCAACCTGTTCTGGTTCATGCCGGTTCCGCTGCTGGTGCTGGTGACCTTCTACGGGCTGCTCAAGGCGGTGGCGCGCAATGCCCACTACACCCCGTTCCTGCTGACCCTGGTGCTGATCTTCCTTGGCTACAGCGGCCTGGGCATCAGCCTGTGGCCCAATATCATCCCGCCCTCGATCTCCATCTGGGACGCCGCGTCGCCACCCCAGAGCCAGGGCTTCATGCTGGTGGGTACGCTGTTTATCTTGCCGTTCATCCTCATGTACACCTTCTGGAGCTACTACGTGTTCCGCGGCAAGGTCACCCATGAAGATGGCTACCACTAGGAGGGCCTGACGATGACGGGTAAACCTGGCCTGGAAGAGAAGAAGCCGCTGTGGCAGCGGCTGGGGTGGCTGGTGTTGATCTGGGCGATGAGCGTCGCGGCCCTGGGCGTGGCGGCCTGGGTGATGCGGTTGTTCATGGGCGCGGCTGGGCTGACGACCCACTGAGCCTGAGCGCTACCGGTAGGAGCGAGCGTAGCTCGCGATGGGGCGCGCAGCGGCCCCGGGTTTCAGCTTCGTGGCTGATAACGCCGGGGCTGCTTTGCAGCCCATCGCGAGCTGCGCTCGCTCCTACAAGGAAATTGCGGGGTGTTGGGGGATTATTTACGGGCCTTGAGGATCACGAACTTGGGCGTTGCCGCCACCTGCTCGACGCCACGGAACAGCCTCGCCAGCTTGCTGTGGTAGCCCAGGTGGCGGTTACCGACGATGTACAGCGCCCCACCCACCACCAACGCTTCACGCGCCTGCTGGAACATGCGCCAGGCCAGAAAATCGCCCACCACCTGCTGCTGGTGGAATGGCGGGTTGCACAACACCACGTCCAGCGACTGCTTTTCCACCCCCGCCAGGCCATCCGCGGCCATCAGGGTCGCCGCCCGTTCGCCCAGGGCCGCTTGCCAGTTTTCCTGGGCCGACTGCACCGCCATGTACGACTCGTCCACCAGCGTGTACTGCGCGTCGGGGTTGGCCAGGGCGCTGGCGATGGCCAGCACGCCATTGCCGCAGCCAAGGTCGGCAACCCGGGCATTGCCCAGGTTGCGCGGCAGGTGCGGGAGGAAGGCGCGGGTGCCGATGTCCAGGCCGTCGCGGCAGAACACGTTGGCATGGTTCACCAGTTCCAGTTCAGGCGTGTCCAGGCGGTAGCGGCTGGGGTAGGGCGAGGTGGCAGCGGGGCGCCCGGCAGCGCTGGCGGTCAGCAGCCGGGCCTTTTTCACGGCGAGCGAAGCCTGTACCGGGCCAATGTACTTCTCCAGCAAGTCGCCAGCGGCACGCGGCAGGTGCTTGATCATGGCGCCGGCAATCACCTGTGCCCCCGGCGCCAGGTGCCCTTGCAGGCGGATCAACTGTTCTTCGAGCAGCGCCAGGGTCTTGGGCACCCGCACCAGTACCCGGTCGAACGTGCCTTGCCAGTGTTCGCTGGCCGGTACGAACGGCACGCTGTCGAATGCCAGGCCATTGCGCGCCAGGTTCTTTTCCAGGGCCATGCGTGCCAGGTGCGAGTCGCCACTGCTGGTGACTTGCAACTGCCCGGCCAGGCTGGCCGCCAAGGCGCCAAAGCTGTCATTGAGCACCAATACCCGCGTGCCCGCCGCCAGGCCCTGCTCGTGCAGCTGCTGCAGCAGGTACTCGTCGGCGGCGTCGAAGGCCTGCAGCGGGTCGTTGGCCTGGTCCGGCTGGCGGATCAGGTCGAGTTCGGCATAGGGGGTGGTCAACAGGGGCATGGCGTTTGGCTCGGGTACGGATCTGCCCACGGCCATTCGCCGCGGGCTTGAAGTACGCGATTCTACAGGGCTTTGCCGAAGGTCGCAGGCCTGGCTATTCGATCAGGCCACGCATCAGGGCGATGGCGATGGCGCCGGCCTTGTTGGTGGCGTTGGTCTTGGCGATCACGCTGCGAATATGGAAATTCACCGTGCTTTGCGACAACGACAGGATGCAGGCCACGTCCGCAGCGGTTTTGCCAGCGGCGGACCACTTGAGCACTTCCAGTTCACGCTCGCTCATCTTCAGGGGCGGCGCACTGAGCCTGGTCAGGTGGTAATCACTGATGATCGCGTGCATCGAGTGGCACAGCCACTGCACCCGGCCGGCCTTGTCGTAGAGTTCCGATGTGCTTATTTCACCCATTGGGCGGCTCACGCTCACCTGGCTTTCGTTGTGCTGCAGGTCGTGCAGCGACTGCGTCCAGCCATGGCGCAGGCCATGCAGGCAGGCCTGTTCGCGAAAATGCGGCACCTCCCGGTACAGGTCATCGGTCCACAGCACGGGCAAGGTGGAGTTGTGGCTGCGCACGGCAGCGGCGTCCTGGCGGTGCAAGTCGTCACGCTCGCAGCACGCCACCCACTCGCTGGGATAGTTGCTGTAGTGGTACACCTTGGGGGCCTGGGCAGCCAGTTGCAGGCGAAGCCGGTAACCCAGGAAGGTCATGTCCAAGTCCTGGGCCAGATTTACTGCGAGGTCGAAAACTTTCTGGGGCGTGCGTTCGCCGGCCAACTGCTGCAGTTGATCGTGATTCCAGTGAATCATCTATCAAACCCTCGGAGCATCGAGCTTAATCGTATGCATTTCCGCCTAATTGTAGGAAGGTTCCTACTAATACGTTCGGAATATTTAGCTATAGCGCTTCGCTGTTTTCGCTCCTCGGCAGGCTCGCCCGGGGGTGCCCCTACACTCCGATGGTTTTTATCCGCGGCACTTTGCGCGACACTTGGCACACGCTACCCACGGAGCCCCCCATGACCGCCAGTGCCGACAAATTCACCCGCCAGACCCTGCTCGACGTTCAGCCGTTGACGCCGAACCTGTTTAGCCTGAGGGTTACACGCGATGCGGGGTTCCGTTTCCGGGCCGGCCAGTTCGCGCGGCTGGGCGTGACCAAGGCCGATGGCAGCGTGGCCTGGCGGGCTTACTCGATGGTCAGCGCGCCCCATGACGAGTACCTCGACTTCTTTTCCATCGTAGTTCCCGGTGGCGAGTTCACCAGCGAGCTGAGCCGGTTGGGCGCGGGCGATACCCTGCTGATCGACCGCCAGGCCTTCGGCTACCTGACCCTCGACCGCTTTGTCGGTGGCCGCGACCTGTGGCTGTTGGCGACCGGAACCGGCATTGCGCCGTTCATGTCGATCCTGCAGGACTTCGAAGCCTGGGAGCGGTTCGACAACATCAAGTTGGTGTATTCGGTGCGCGAGGCGAAAGAGCTGGCCTACGTGGACGCCATTGCCGGGTTGGAGCAGCGCGACTACCTGGCCGAGTTCGCCGGCAAGCTGCAGTTCATTCCGGTGGTGACCCGCGAGCAGCACCCGGGCGCACTCAATGCACGCATTACCACCCTGATCGAGAACGGCGAACTGGAAAAGGCCGCTGGGCTGGAACTGTCGCCTGAGCATTCGCGAATCATGCTCTGCGGCAACCCGCAAATGATCGACGAGACGCGCAAGGTGCTCAAGGCACGCGACCTGCAGCTGAGCCTGAGCAAACGGCCTGGCCAGGTGGCGGTGGAAAACTACTGGTAAGGCGAGGGGCCGCGTGGCGGCCCCGGGGCTGGTTTACGGCAGGCGGTTCTGGTTCTGCGCCTTGAGCAGGTCGCGGATCTCAGTCAGCAGCGTTTCTTCGGCAGAAGGCACTGGCGGTGCGGTCGGTGCCACGGCTTCCTCGCGCTTGAGGCGGTTGATGGCCTTCACACCCATGAAGATGGCAAAGGCGATGATGATGAAGTCGATCACCGTCTGGATGAACTTGCCATACGCCAGCACCACCGCAGGTACGTTGCCCTCGGCGGCCTTCAGGGTGATGGCCAGGTCGCTGAAGTCGACCCCGCCGATCAGCAGGCCCAGTGGCGGCATGACCACGTCACCGACGAACGAGGAGACGATCTTGCCGAAGGCCGCGCCAATGATGATACCCACCGCCATGTCGACGACATTGCCCTTGACCGCGAAGGCCTTGAATTCACTGATCATGCCCATGTCTGTTTCCTTGTAACAAAAGGTGAGGTGTACGCAGTGTAAGCCACTGCAGCGCGTCATGCGTTGGCTTCAGGGGTAGTGACTGCGGTTAGAACGAATAGTTTTGTCGCATCCCCAAGCGTTCGGGGCACGCCGCTGTCGGCTATCATGGCGGTTTTTTCCAGGAGACCCTGCCCATGGCCAAGGCCAAGCGCTTGTATGGCTGCACCGAGTGCGGCGCAACCTTCCCCAAATGGGCCGGCCAGTGCGCCGACTGCGGGGCCTGGAACACCCTCACCGAAACCATGATCGAAAGCGGCGGCGCCGCGGCCCCCAGCGGGCGCACCGGCTGGGCCGGGCAACAGGCACAGATCAAGACCCTGGCCGAAGTCAGCGTCGAGGAAATTCCGCGTTTCAGCACCAGCAGCACCGAACTCGACCGGGTGCTGGGCGGCGGCCTGGTCGACGGCTCGGTGGTGCTGATTGGCGGCGACCCTGGCATCGGCAAGTCGACCATCCTGCTGCAAACCCTGTGCAACATCGCCGTGGGCATGCCGGCGCTGTACGTCACTGGTGAAGAGTCGCAGCAGCAGGTGGCCATGCGCTCCCGGCGCCTGGGCCTGCCCCAGGACCAGCTCAAGGTGATGACCGAAACCTGCATCGAAACCATCATTGCTACTGCGCGCGTGGAAAAGCCCCGGGTCATGGTCATCGACTCGATCCAGACCATCTTCACCGAGCAGTTGCAGTCTGCCCCCGGCGGCGTCGCCCAGGTGCGCGAGAGCACCGCGCTGCTGGTGCGCTACGCCAAGCAAAGCGGCACGGCGATCTTCCTGGTGGGCCATGTCACCAAGGAAGGCTCGCTGGCCGGCCCGCGGGTGCTGGAGCACATGGTTGACACCGTGCTGTATTTCGAAGGTGAGTCCGATGGCCGCCTGCGCCTGTTGCGGGCGGTGAAGAACCGTTTTGGCGCCGTCAACGAACTGGGCGTGTTCGGCATGACCGACCGGGGCTTGAAGGAGGTGTCCAACCCTTCGGCGATCTTCCTCAACCGTACCCAGGAGGAAGTGCCGGGCAGCGTGGTCATGGCCACCTGGGAAGGCACGCGGCCGATGCTGGTGGAAGTGCAGGCGTTGGTCGATGACAGCCACCTGGCCAACCCACGGCGGGTGACCCTGGGCCTTGACCAGAACCGCTTGGCCATGTTGCTGGCGGTACTGCACCGCCATGGTGGCATTCCCACCCATGACCAGGACGTGTTTCTCAACGTGGTGGGTGGGGTGAAGGTGCTGGAAACCGCGTCGGACCTTGCATTGCTGGCGGCGGTGATGTCCAGCCTGCGTAACCGGCCGTTGGCCCATGGGCTGCTTGTGTTCGGCGAGATTGGCTTGTCCGGTGAGGTACGGCCGGTGCCCAGTGGCCAGGAGCGGTTGAAAGAGGCGGCCAAGCACGGCTTCAAGCGCGCCATCGTGCCCAAGGGCAATGCCCCGAAAGAGGCGCCGCCTGGGTTGCAGGTAATTGCCGTGACGCGCCTGGAACAGGCTTTGGATGCCTTGTTCGAGTAGTAGTGAACCTGCACCCGTTGACGGTGGACCTGGTAGGAGCGAGCGCAGCTCGCGATGGGCTGCAAAGCAGCCCCGGCGTTATGTGCCGTGAAGCTGGGCCCCTGGGGCCGCTGCGCGCCCCATCGCGAGCTGCGCTCGCTCCTACCAGGTTGGCGTAAACCCCCGTAGCAAACAAAAAAGGGAAGCCAACGATGCGCATCGGCCCCCCTTCACCTCACCGCTCAGTCAGCCGTCAATGCTCGGCCACCGCACTGCGCCGGGGCGCCTGGTTGCCATGCTCGTCCAGCTCCATCACCGGCACTTCGTTGCCGTCGGCATCGAACAGCTTGCCATCCTTGAAGTAGTCGCCATCGCGCAGCGCGGAAATGTCCGAATACTGGATGGTGCGTTCATAGGCCGCGGCGAACACCGACTGGTTCTCCGAGTTGCCTGCCTTGAAGTGGTTGAACAGCAGGTTCAGCAGGATGGCCATGATCGCCGACGAGCTGATGCCCGAATGGAAGATGGTTTCGAACCAGTTGGGGAATTGGTGGTAGAAGGTCGGCGCGGCAATCGGGATCATGCCGAAGCCCAACGACGCCGCGACGATGATCAGGTTGACGTTGTTCTTGTAGTTCACCTTCGACAGGGTGCGGATACCGCTGGCCGCCACCGTGCCGAACAGCACGATGCCGGCGCCGCCCAGAACCGGGGTCGGTACTGCCGCAATCACCCGGCCCATCACCGGCAGCAGGCCCAGCACCACCAGAATCACCCCACCGGTGGCCACCACATAGCGGCTGCGCACCCCGGTCACGGCCACCAGGCCGACGTTCTGGGCGAAGGCGCTTTGGGTGAACGAGCCGAAGATCGGCGCCAGGATGCTCGATGCCATGTCGGCGCGCAGGCCATTGCCCAGGCGCTTGGAGTCGACCTTGGTGTCGATGATCTCACCCACGGCCAGGATGTCGGCCGAGGTTTCCACCAGGGTCACCATGATCACGATGCACATCGACAGGATCGCGGCGACGTGGAACTCCGGCATGCCGAAATGGAACGGGGTAGGGAAGGCGAACATCGGCCCTTCGCTGACCTTGCTGAAGTCGGTCATGCCCAGTGCCCAGGCGATCAGCGTGCCGATCACCATGGCCAGGAGAATCGACAGCCGCGAGATGGTCGCGCTGCCCAACTTGCTCAGCAGCAGCACGATGGCGAAGGTCAGTGCCGCCAGGCCAATGTTGGCGACGCTGCCGAACTCCGGCGAGGCGCTGTTGCCACCCATCACCCAACGGGCCGCGACCGGCATCAGGGTCAGGCCGATGGTGGTGATGACGATGCCGGTGACCAGCGGCGGGAAGAACTTGGTAATGCGCGAAAACACCGGGGTAATCAGGAAGCCGATCAGCGACGCAGCCATCACCGCGCCAAGCACGCCCGGCAAGCCGCCACCGCCTTCGCTGCTGAGAATCGCCCCCATGGTTGCCACGCCGGCGAACGACACGCCCTGTACCAGCGGCAGCTGGCAACCGAAGAACGGAATGCCCAGCGTCTGCAGCAGCGTCGCCAGGCCACCGGCAAACAGCGAGGCGGCGATCAGCATGCCGATTTCGGCACCGTTGAGGCCGGCCGCCTGGCCCAGGATCAGGGGTACCGCGACGATCCCGCCGTACATGGTCAGCACATGCTGCAGACCATAGGCCAGGTTGGCACCCAACCCGAGGTTTTCATCCTCGGGGCGCTGGGCGGGAGACGTGCTAGGGGACGTAGTCATGGAGCAGGCTCTCTGTTTATTGTTGTGCCGCTACTGTAGACACTTCCTACAAATCATTGCCACATAAATTGTATACAATATTTTGATCGGAGCGCGTGCAGCCGGCCTTGCAGTGTGTGCAAAAACACAATGCAGGAGCCGTACCAACGTGGTTTATTCGGTGCTAGAGAGGTGTGTACAAAGCATTGCTACCCAGGCATAAAGCTGTCTGGGTAGACAAGAAACAGAAGGTGGGAAGGCGGGTAGCTAGCTAACAGATTTCATTCTTCGATAAGTTCGCGCAGCTCGCGCATCATTTCGGTGCTGTCGGCCAGGTTCAATTCCACAAGACGGTGCAAATGGCTCATCGAATCGACGTCGATGTACAGGCACACGAACCCCAGGCGCGCGGCTTCCTCATGGCGCAGTTCCACCTGCATCTGCACGCGCACCTCGGGGTTGAGGTGGATGACCGCATCGAAATCCTGGCTCAGGTCGGCATCCCACGGCTCGGGGCGCTTGACCAGCATGCCCTTGAGCGACAGGTCCAGCAGTTTTACCGGCCAGCGGCGGTCGCCCTGGCGCAGTTCGGTGGGGGCATCGAAGTCGATGCGCTGGAAGCGGCGGCGTTCGTCGTGATCGCTCATGGGGCAGGTCCTCGGGTGACATCCTGACTATAGTTAGTTGGATAGGTACATCAGGTACCGCAATCTGGCCGCAGAGGCTCTAGACCAAAGCAAGTATGGCAATGCGCGATGACACGCCCTAGACTCGGTGGGCGGTCTTTTCCAATCCACCAGCTGGAAGTAAACCATGAACAACAATAATAGCCTGCTACGCCACGTTCCGTGGCTGGCGCTGGCAGTCATAGGAGCCTGCGCGCTGGGTGTGGTTGCCCTGCGCCGTGGGGAAGCAGTCAATGCCTTGTGGATCGTGGTTGCGGCAGTGGCCATCTATCTGGTCGCGTATCGCTATTACAGCCTGTTCATCGCCACCAAGGTGATGCAACTCGACCCACGCCGAGCCACCCCTGCGGTGCTCAACAACGACGGCCTGGACTACGTCCCGACCAACAAGCACATTCTTTTTGGCCATCACTTCGCTGCCATCGCAGGTGCCGGCCCGCTGGTCGGCCCGGTACTGGCCGCACAGATGGGCTACCTGCCCGGCACGTTGTGGCTGATTGCCGGCGTGGTACTGGCCGGTGCCGTGCAGGACTTCATGGTCCTGTTCCTGTCCACCCGCCGCAACGGCCGCTCCCTGGGCGACATGGTGCGCGAGGAAATGGGCCGCATTCCAGGCACCATCGCCCTGTTCGGCTGCTTCCTGATCATGATCATCATCCTCGCGGTGCTGGCGCTGATCGTGGTCAAGGCCCTGGCCGAAAGCCCTTGGGGCATGTTCACGGTGATGGCGACCATCCCGATCGCCATGTTCATGGGCATCTACATGCGCTATATCCGCCCGGGCCGCATCGGCGAGATCTCGGTGGTGGGCGTGGTCCTGCTGCTGACGTCGATCTGGCTGGGGGGCCAGATCGCCGCGGATCCGGTGTGGGGCCCGGCCTTCACCTTCACCGGCGTGCAGATCACCTGGATGCTGGTGGGCTACGGTTTCGTCGCCGCCGTGCTGCCGGTGTGGCTGGTGCTGGCACCGCGTGACTACCTGTCGACCTTCCTCAAGATCGGCACCATCGTCGCCCTGGCCATCGGCATCCTGGTGCTTGCGCCAGAGCTGAAGATGCCGGCACTGACCCAGTTCACCGACGGCACGGGCCCGGTGTGGAAGGGCACCCTGTTCCCGTTCCTGTTCATCACCATCGCCTGTGGCGCGGTGTCTGGCTTCCACGCGCTGATCTCCTCGGGGACCACGCCGAAGCTGCTGGACAACGAAACCAACGCCCGCTACATCGGCTATGGCGGCATGCTGATGGAGTCGTTCGTCGCCATCATGGCCATGGTTGCCGCCTCGGTGATCGAGCCGGGCGTGTACTTCGCCATGAACAGCCCGGCCGCCGTGGTGGGCAGTGACGTCACTGCCGTGGCGCAAACCGTGAGCAGCTGGGGCTTCATGATTACCCCTGACCAGCTCGAAGCCGTGGCCCGCGACATCGGCGAGCACACCGTGCTGGCCCGCGCCGGCGGTGCACCGACCCTGGCCGTGGGTATCGCGCAGATCCTGCACCAAGTGTTGCCGGGTGAAAACACCATGGCCTTCTGGTACCACTTCGCGATTCTGTTCGAGGCGCTGTTCATCCTGACCGCCGTGGACGCCGGTACCCGTGCCGGGCGCTTCATGCTGCAAGACCTGCTGGGCAGCTTCGTGCCGGCCCTCAAGCGCACCGAGTCGTGGACCGCCAACCTGATCGGCACCGCAGGCTGCGTGGCGCTGTGGGGTTACCTGCTGTACCAGGGCGTGATCGACCCGTTGGGTGGCATCAACACCTTGTGGCCGCTGTTCGGCATCTCCAACCAGATGCTGGCCGGTATCGCCCTGATGCTTGGCACCGTGGTGCTGATCAAGATGAAGCGCGAGCGCTACATCTGGGTCACCCTGTTGCCGGCTGCCTGGCTGCTGATCTGCACCACCGCCGCGGGCCTGATTAAGCTGTTCGACCCCAACCCGGCCGTTGGCTTCCTGGCCCTGGCCAAGAAGTACAGCACGGCGCTGGACGCCGGCCAGGTGTTGGCCCCGGCCAAGGACGTTGGCCAGATGCAGCACGTGATCTTCAACGCCTACACCAACGCCGGGCTGACCATCCTGTTCCTGCTGGTGGTGTTCAGCGTGCTGTTCTTCGCCCTGAAGGTCGGCTATGCCGCCCTTGGCCGCAAGGAGCGCAGCGACAAGGAAACCCCGTTCCAGGCCCTGCCTGACGCTTGAGAGGACTGCAGTGATGTTCAACGACCTGGGTCGACTGGGTAAGTACCTGGGGCAGGCAGCCCGCCTGATGGTCGGCATGCCCGACTACGACAACTATGTCGAGCACATGCAGAAGAACCACCCGGACCAACCGGTGATGAGCTACGAGGCGTTCTTCCGCGAACGCCAGGAAGCGCGTTACGGTGGCAAGTCCGGGCCCAAGTGCTGTTGAACCCGCGACACGTGCAAACCTGTGGGAGGCCGGGCAACCGGCCTCCCACAGTCATTTTCAGTTTCAGGAGATTTTTCGCGTGCAGACGCCCATTCCCGTCACCGTGCTCACCGGCTTTCTCGGCGCCGGCAAGACCACGCTGCTCAAGCATATGCTCAAGGCCGAGCACGGCCTGAAGATCGCCGTGATCGAAAACGAATTCAGCGACGCCGGTATCGACAGCCAGTTGCTGGGCGACGAACCGGTACAGGTCATGACCCTGGCCAACGGGTGCGTGTGCTGCAGCATCCACGGCGACCTGACCCGCGCCCTGTACCTGCTGCTCGAACGCCTGGACGCCGGCGAAATCGCCTTCGACCGCCTGGTGATCGAGTGCACCGGCCTTGCCGACCCGGCACCGGTGGCGCAAACCTTCTTCATCGACGAGGAACTGCGTGAGCGCTATATCCTCGACGGCATCATCACCCTGGTCGATGCCGCCCATGCCGACCAGCACCTGGCCCAGGCCATCGCCCAGGCCCAGGTCGGTTTTGCCGACCGCCTGCTGCTGAGCAAGACCGACCTGGTGGAGCCTGCCGTGGTCGATGCCCTGCGCGAGCGCCTGGCCCGGATCAATGGCCGGGCGGCCATTCGCGTGGTTGAGCATGGCCGTATCGACCTGGCCGAACTGCTCGATGTGCGCGGCTTCAACCTCAACCCGGACCTGGGCGCCAACCTCAAGCCAAGCCTGCGCCCAGTGCTTGCACCGGCCAAGCCGGACCGCATCTCGACCCTGGTGCTGCGCAGCGAAACCGCCCTGGACATCGACCGCCTCAGCGACTTCATGAACCAATTGCTGGAAACCCATGGCAAGCAATTGCTGCGCTACAAGGGTGTGCTGAACATCGCCGGTGACGACCGCCGCCTGGTGTTCCAGGGCGTGCTCAAGCTCTATGGCTTTGACTGGGATGCCGAGTGGGCCGAAGGCGAAACGCGCGAGAGCGTGATGGTGTTCATTGCCGACGACTTGCCTGAAGCCACGATCAGGGCTGGGTTCGAGGCGCTGGCTGCGGGCTGAGGCGGCGGGTCGAGGGCGCTTCGAACCACTGCGGCCAGGAGCTGCGGTGGCGGGTGTTAACGTCGATGCACGGAATCAAGCGCTCAGTGAGCACCGCCGTTTGGCCCACGGCCTTGGCGGTGCGGTACTTCACGCTGTGGATGCATTCGCGGTCGCCGAACTCGCAACGGTTCAGCGCCGTGCCACCGCAGGGCCCGTTGGCCAGGCCCTTGGGGCAGGTTTCCGGGCAGGTGTACAGCGTGTCTTCCAGGCGGCAGCGGCCACAGGTGTCGCAGCCCACCATCGGGCGCTTGATGGCCCGCTCCAACCCGTGCAGTACGCGGGCACCGCCCGGTGTGGCCCACAGCGGTTGGCCCACGGCCCAGCCGAAGGCCTTGCTCAGCCAGTTCTGGCGGCTGAACAGCAGCGAGTGGGCAGTGTGCAGCACGTGGTAGCGCAGTTTCTCCCTGGGCGAGGCCGTGACGGTTGACTGCCCGTCACGCCAGTTTGCCTCGGGTGGGTGGAAGGCCACGGCGGGCAGGCCGGGCATCTGCCAGCTGTCGGCCCAGGCCGGGGCCCACTGTTGCAGCGAGCTGATTCGCCCTTGCCAGTGCTCAAGGCGCTGCTCCAGGGCGAGGAGCTGCTTGAGTTCGTGAATCCCCGACAGGTGCACGCCTGCGTACCCCATCAGTTTCACGCCAATGATCTGCAGGGCCAGGCGGTCGACACTGCGCGCCTGGGCGAATGCCTTGGATACCGCGGTTTCAGCTTCGAGCATGTCGCGCATCGACGGTGACACGGTCACCCCGGCAACATGCTCAAGCATCGCGGCGCGGCCATGGGTCAGGCTCATCAGGCAGGCGAGCATGGGCTTGGGGGCGGCCTGGCGCTGCATCCAGTGCATGGCTTCCTGGTGCTTGGCGGCGTCGAAGCCCAGTTGCAGGGTGAGGAAGTCGGCACCGGCGGCGAGCTTCTTCTCGGCCTTGAAATACTGGGCTCCGCCTTCTTCCTCGCGGTACTTGAACGGGTTGAGCGCAGCGCCCAGCAGCCAGTGCGGGCATGCCTGGCGGGCGACCTGCAGGGCGGCGACCGATTCCAGGTAGCGTACCGGCCGCTCACCCGGCTGGTGCCCGGGCAGGCGGTCGCCGGTGAGCAGCAACAACTGGTCGAGGCCGGCGGCGTCCATGCGTTGCAGCTGGGCCAGCAGGTGGTGGCGTTCGCGGTCCTTGCCGGAGAAGTGCGGCAGGGCAGGCTGCGGGGTGCTGAACGAGGCGAGGGCGTCCAGCGGCGAGAGATCCAGCGGGCTGCCGACCCGGTCGCCAATGGCCACGGTCATGGGCCAGCCGCACAGGTGCCCGCGGGCCATGATCGCCTCCATGGCGGCGAAGCGCTCCGCCGATGGCTTGGGGACGAATTCCATGACGCAGACGAAGGTGTTTTCGCGCAGCGCGGCTTTGAGCGGGCTCATGGGGTGAGGGCACCTGGAGGGTTCAGGTTGGCATTGTGCCGGAAGGTGATGGGCGGGGTCATGTCCGGGGGCGCAGCGGGCTGCTCTGAACGAGACATTGGCGTTTTCCGTTCTGGCCCTACCGCTGTGTAGGAGCGGGCTAGCCCCGCGAAAGGGCCGGCCCTGCTTTCATCCCCCTCGAATCAACGCTCGATCGCCAAGGCAACCCCCTGGCCACCACCGATGCACAAGGTCGCCAGCCCTTTGCGGGCATCGCGCTTGATCATTTCGTGCAACAAGGTCACCAGCACCCGGCACCCAGACGCCCCGATCGGGTGCCCCAGGGCAATCGCACCGCCATTGACGTTAACCTTCGAGGCATCCCACTCCAGCGCCTTGCCCACCGCCAGCGCCTGGGCGGCAAACGCTTCATTGGCCTCGATCAAATCCAGCTCGGCCAGTTGCCAGCCGGCCTTGGCCAGGCAGCGTTCGGTGGCCGACACCGGGCCAATGCCCATGATCGCCGGGTCCACGCCCGCACTGGCATAACCGGCAACCTTCGCCAGCACCGGCAACCCCAGGGCCTTGGCCTTGGCAGCGCTCATCATCAGCACCGCAGCGGCGCCGTCGTTGAGGCTGGAGGCATTGCCGGCGGTGACGCTGCCATCCTTCTTGAACGCCGGGCGCAGCTTGGCCAGCGATTGGGCGGTGGTTTCCGGGCGCGGCTGCTCGTCACGGTCGAACACCTTGGGTTCGCCCTTTTTTTGCGGCAACACGATGGGGGTGATTTCGTCCTGGAAGCGGCCTGCCTCGATGGCGGCCACGGCCTTGCGCTGGGACTCGGCGGCGAAGGCATCCTGTTGTTCGCGGCTGAGGCCGAACTTCTCGACCAGGTTCTCGGCGGTGATGCCCATGTGGTAGTCGTTGAAGGCGTCCCACAGGCCGTCGCTGATCATGCTGTCGATCAGTTGGCCATGGCCCATGCGCTGGCCGGTGCGGGCCGACGGCATCACATAGGGCGCCAGGCTCATGTTTTCCTGGCCGCCGGCGATCACCACCTCGGCGTCGCCGCAGCGAATCGCCTGGGCAGCCAGGTGCAGGGCCTTGAGCCCCGAACCGCACACCTTGTTCAGGGTCAGCGCCGGAACGCTGAACGGCAGGCCGGCCTTGACCGCGGCTTGGCGCGCCGGGTTTTGCCCGGCACCGGCGGTGAGTACCTGGCCGAGGATCACCTCGTCGACCTGGGCCGGGTCCAGCCCGGTCTGTTGCAGCAACTGCTTGATCACTGCTGCACCGAGGTCGACGGCGGGCACATTGGCCAGGGCACCCTGGAAGCTGCCGATGGCGGTGCGGGTTGCGGCGACGATGACCACGTCGTTCATGTTGTTGTTCTCCGGGCAATGGGCGTAGTGCCGCCAGCATCGGCGGGATTGGCTGATTTGTTAAGTTTGTTTTTCTTGTTGATTGATCTGGAAAACAAATGAATGGGGCTGGCCATGGGCGGGGCACGTGGGCAGCTGCACGCTTACCCCAAGGCCGCCTTCGGCGCGGTTGAAGTAGCCAAGGCGCCCTCCCAGTTGCCCCACCACCAACGCCACGATCGCCAGCCCCAGCCCCGCGCCGTTGGCATTGTTGGCGCTGTAGAAGCGGTCGCTCAGGCGCGTCAGCAGGTGCGCCTCGACCCCTGGGCCCTGGTCCAGCACCTGCAGTTCCAGCCAGCCGTCCTTGTTGGCCAGCACTACTTGGATCTCGCTGCCCGCTGGGCTGAACTGCAGGGCATTGCCCACCAGGTTCTGCAGCATCACGGTGATCGCCGCCGGGTCGGCGAAAACCTGGCACGGGCCGTCATCGAGCAGGATCAGCTCGACGTCCTGGCGGATCGCCAGCGGCGTCAGTTCGGCAAGTTCCTCACGCACGCAGGCATCCAGGCGCAGCGCTTGGCGTGCCTGGCTCAGCGGCTCCAGCCGGGCCATGGTCAGTAACTGGCTGGCCAGCCGGGTGGCACGGGCCACGCCCTGTTCAAGGTAGCCCAGGGCCTCGTCGCGCTCGCTTGCGCTGGCCGCGTGGCGGGCGTTGCTGGCGTGAATGGCCAGCACCGCCAGGGGCGTGCGCAATTCGTGGGCGGCATCGGCAATGAAGCGGCGTTCGCGCTCCAGCAGCGCCTGCATCTGCCGCAGTTGATGGTTCAGGGCATTGGCCATCGGCGCCAGCTCTGCCGGCAGGTGCTCGCTGGCCAGCGGCTCGGCGCTGTCGACCAGGCGGTTACGCAGTTGCAGGGCCAGGCGCTGCAACGGTTGCAGGCCCCAGCCCAGCAGCAGCCAGATCAGCAGCACCAGCACGGGGATGCCGAGCAGAGCGGGGGTGAGGGCCTGCTTGGCGATGCGCTGGATCAGGTCCTTGCGCAGGTCATCGCGCTCACCCACCCAGATCAGCAGGCCGCGCTGCGGGTCTTCCAGCAGCACACCACACCAGTCCTGGCCCTGGTGCAGCAGGTCGTGGATGCCGGGCGCCGGTGGCGTGGCGAAGGGCGGGGCATCGTCCGAGCGCATCAGCAACTGGCCGTCCTGGCGCCACACCTGGAATGCCAGGTTCATTTCGTAGGGGTGGCTGAGGATCTGCTTGCCCGACAGGCCCATGGCCTGTTCCAGGGCATCCCGCACGGCCTGCCAGTCCTGGGTGGCCGGCATCAGCCGGAACAGGCCCTGCAGCACCCGTGCCGCTTGCACCAGTTGGGCGTCGTAGACGTTCTCGATTTCATGATGATCGTCGCGCACGGCGGTCAGCACCAGGCCCAGGCTACCCACCAGCACCAGCAGCAGGGTTGGCAGCAGAATACGGGCACGCAGGGCGATCACCGGGGCGCCTCGATCAGGTAACCGACGCCGCGCACGGTGCGAATCAGGGTGTTGTCGAGCTTGCGCCGCAGGTTGTGAATCAGCACTTCCAGGGTGTTGCCCGGGCCGGACTCCTGCCAGCCGTACAAGGCTTCGGCCAGGCGTTCGCGGGTCAGCACCGCGCCCGGGCGGGCGAGCAGTTGATGCAGCAACTGAAATTCCATTGGGGTCAGGGCCACCGGGTTGCCCCGGAAGTGCACTTTGCGGCGTGCCGGGTCGAGGCTGACCCCGGCGTGCTCCAGCAGCGGCTGCGCGCGGCCCTGGCTGCGGCGCAGCAGGGCGCGGATGCGGGCCTTGAGCTCGTCGACGTCGAAGGGCTTGACCAGGTAGTCGTCGGCGCCGCTGTCCAGGCCCTGGATACGGTCGCCGGTGGCGTCGCGGGCAGTCAGTACCAGTACCGGCACATCGCCCTGGGCTTTGCTGCGCAGGGCGCGCAGCAGGCTCAGGCCGTCCTTGCGCGGCAGGCCGAGGTCGAGCAGCACCAGGTCGAACCGCTCGCTGTCCAGGGCATGCCCGGCCTCCAGCCCGTCGGCCAGCCAATCGAGGGTATAGCCCTCGCCGCGCAGGGCAACGCGAATGCCCTGGGCGAGGGCTTTGTCATCTTCCACCAGCAGCACGCGCATGGTCCGGCTCTCCTGTGCAAGGCGCCATGATGGCGGCTGCCAGGCCGTTCGGCAGGGGGGAAATGTAACAGGCAGTGACCTACTAAGCTTTCACTAAGCTTGCGCCACGCATAGTGCTGCCATCACCCCCCACTGGAGCTTATCGCCATGCGTACCCTGATTGCCTGCGCCCTGCTGCTGGGCAGCGGTTCGGCCTTCGCCGCCACACAATGCACCACCGCCGACAAAAGCACCTGGCAGAACCCGGACGCATTCCAGGCCCAGCTCAAGGAGCAGGGCTACAAGATCAACAAGTTCAAGGTGACCAAAGGCAACTGTTACGAAATCTACGGCTTCAACAAGGACGGCAAGAAGGTCGAGATCTACCATGACCCGGTCACCGGCAAGGCGATCAAGAGCGAGATCAAGGACTGATGCCCGCCGCCACGGTGCGGCTCTGGGACCCTCTGCTGCGGCTGTGCCACGTGTCGATCGCCACGGTGTTCTTCGCCAACTATTTCTTCAACGAAGAGGGTGATGGCTGGCACCGCTGGCTTGGCTACTACGCAGTCGGCTGCGTGATGCTGCGCCTGGTGTGGGGCTTCGTCGGGCCGCAGAGCGCCCGCTGGGCCGATTTCTGGCCCACACCGGCCCGGCTGGCAGCCCATGGGCGGGCACTGGTGCAAGGCCGGCCCTTCCATCGCATGGGCCACTCACCCATTGGTGCGTTGGTGATGGTGCTGATGCTCGCCTGCATGGCTGCCCTGGGCCTGACCGGCTTTCTGATGGAAGAAGTCGATGCCCTGTGGGGCGCGGACTGGCCGCTGAACGTGCACAGTTTCATTGCCGATGCCTTGCTGGCGCTGGTTGCCGTGCATGTGCTGGCAGCGGTGGTCGAGAGCGTGCGCCTGGGCGAGAACCTACCGCTGTCGATGCTGACTGGGCGCCGTCGGCGCATTCCTGACGACCACTGATCACGAGTATTCCCGATGTTGATGCACATTACCCTCCGGCGCGGCGGCGAAACCGGCGCGGCCTGGCTGCGCCTGCTCGCCCTGGCCAGCCTGAGTTGCCTGTTGCTGTTGGCCGATGACTTTATCCAGCAGTTGTTCACACCGGCCAACCGCGCCGAACTCGAAGCGGGTTGGGTTGCCGGCCTGTGGCTGTTCTGCCTGGCCTTGTGGCTGTGCAACCTGCGTGTGCTGGTGGTGGCGATTCTGCTGCTGTTCGCGACGATGCAGGTGCTGCAACTGGCAACTGTCAGCTTCATTGGCGAGCCGCTGAGTGCCATCGATATCCGCAGCTTGCTGCGCGAGCCGGGCGAGGTCTGGGAAACCGCCAGGCACAGCCTGGCCGAGCACTGGCCGGCCCTGGCCAGCGTGCTGGTGCCTTATGGGCTGTTGATCGGCGTGCACTGGGTGCTGCCCAAGCACGTCGCACTGCCTGCCAGCCGCTGGGCCCTGGTGCTGATCGCCGTGGTGCTGCTGGCCAAGCCCTACCGTGCGACCTATCGCAACCTCGATTCATTCACCCCGGGGCCGACCCGCAGTGGGCTGCACAACAGCCTCAACGCGTTCTCGGCCTGGGCCGTGCGCCTGGCGTTCAAGCCTGAACTGGCAGTGCCCCAGGCGCCCTACGCGCCGTATCGGTTAAACGCGGTGCCCAGCACGGCCAGGCATGTGTGGCTGGTGGTGGCCGATTCCCTGCGTAGCGAACGCCTTAGCCTCTATGGCTATGCGCGGCAAACCACGCCCAGGCTCGACGCCTACCTGGCCGGGCACCCCAGCGCGCTGGTGCGCCCCGGCATTTCGGCGGGGGTGGCCACGGATGTCAGCCTGCCCTACCTGCTGAACCCGATTCGCGAGCCGGGCCAGGACCACCGGCTGCGCAGCGGCGAGGTCAACCTGTTCCGCTTCGCCCGTGAAGCGGGGCTGCGTACCCACTGGATCTCGTCACAGGAGTCACGCCTGCTGGCGCACCTGGGCAGCCGCTACCTGGATGTATCGATCACCCGCGAGGATCACCCGCTGCGCTTTCTCCAGCAGCAGGATCGGGCCCTGCTCGGCATCCTCGACCAGCAGGCATTCGCCGAGCGCAACTTCGTGGTGCTCAACCTGCGTACCGCGCACCTGCCTTATGCACGCAACTACCTGAATGAAGCAGCCCAAGCACCCTGGCCAGACAACGGGCCGCAGGCCCAGGCCAATGCCTATGACAACTCGATTCACTACCTCGACGGCCTGCTGGCAGAGGTGCTGGAGCGTTTCGAACGCCTGGAAGGTGAGCGCTACCTGGTCATCACCGGTGACCATGGTCAGCGCCTGGGCGAAAATGGCAAGTGGGGGCACAACGCGCTGGTACCGGAAGTGACCGATGTGCCGGTGATCGTGGTGGCCCGCGAAGCGCCGCCCCAGGCACTGGACGCCCTGTTGCCGGAGCGCTGGGTCAGCCATTACGAAATTGGCCATTGGCTCGCGTCGAAGTTGGGGACCCGTATCGACAACCCCAATTGGCGGGCGGGTGAGTATTTCGTGCATGGGAAGTTGCTGTTCAGCGACAACTTCATCCAGCCTGTGTGCGAAACGCCAGCGGGCCTGTTGCATATGAAACCCTTGCAGTTGAGCGAGATGTTTGCCAATCGCCAGGCAAGTGCTGCCCCGTGTGAGATGACGAGCAATTGATTCACGCCTCATCCCGGGTGCGGGGCGGGTTTTCCGGCAGGGTTGATCGCCACGCGGCGCACCGTGGTTTTGAATCCCCCGGGTTCAGCCCGTAATATGTGTCGGATAACCTGCGGGGGTAGTCTCACCCTCTGATCAATCGGAATCGCCCCAGTGGCGCTTCCCCGGCATAAACCTGACGAGGTACAGACATTGGCCATCATTCATCCTAAGGTTCGCGGTTTCATCTGCACCACGACTCACCCGAAGGGCTGCGAGCTCAACGTCCGTGACCAGATCGAAGCCACCCGCAAGCTGGGCGTGCGCGAGGATGGCCCGAAGAAGGTCCTGGTCATCGGTGCTTCCAGCGGCTACGGCCTGGCGGCCCGCATCACCGCCGCCTTCGGCTTCAAGGCCGACACCCTGGGCGTGTTCTTCGAAAAACCAGGCACCGAGACCAAGGCCGGTACCGCCGGCTGGTACAACGCTGCCGCCTTCGACAAGTTCGCCAAGGCCGAGGGCCTGTACAGCAAGTCGATCAACGGTGACGCCTTCTCCGACGAAGCCCGTGCCAAGGTCATCGAGCTGATCAAGAACGAAATGGGCGGCAAGGTCGACCTGGTCATCTACTCGCTGGCATCCCCGGTGCGCAAGCTGCCGCAGACCGGTGAAGTGATCCGTTCCGCGCTCAAGCCGATCGGCCAGCCGTACAAGTCGACCGCCATCGACACCAACAAGGACACCATCATCGAGGCCAGCATCGAGCCGGCCACCGAGCAGGAAATCGCCGACACCGTCACCGTCATGGGTGGCCAGGACTGGCAGCTGTGGATCGATGCCCTGGCCGGCGCCGACGTGCTGGCCGAAGGTGCGCGTACCGTGGCCTTCAGCT
This sequence comes from Pantoea sp. Ap-967, assembly GCF_011752565.1. Taxonomy (GTDB): domain Bacteria; phylum Pseudomonadota; class Gammaproteobacteria; order Pseudomonadales; family Pseudomonadaceae; genus Aquipseudomonas. The sequence continues at coordinate 75,924 of NZ_VWXK01000017.1, read as the reverse complement.
ACATCGGCACCGAAATCACCTGGCCGATCTACTGGCACGGCGCCCTGGGCCAGGCCAAGCAGGACCTGGACGAAACCGCGCTGCGCCTGAACCAGAAGCTGGCCGCTGAAGTGAAGGGCGGCGCCAACGTGGCGGTGCTGAAGTCGGTGGTCACCCAGGCCAGCTCGGCCATTCCGGTGATGCCGCTGTACCTGTCGATGGTCTTCAAGATCATGCAGGAGAAGGGCGTTCACGAGGGCACCCAGGACCAGCTGGACCGCATGTTCCGCGACCGCATGTACCGCGCCGACGGCGCCCCGGCCGAGGTGGACGAGAAAGCCCGCCTGCGCCTGGACGACTGGGAACTGCGCGACGACGTGCAGGATGCCTGCAAGGCCATGTGGCCACAGGTGACCACCGAGAACCTGTTCGAGCTGACCGACTATGCCGGTTACAAGAAGCAGTTCCTCAACCTGTTCGGCTTCGAGCGTGCTGACGTCAACTACGACGAAGACGTGGCCACCGATGTGAAGTTCGACTGCGTCGAGCTGTAATCGGCCAAGCCTGTACCGGCCCCTTCGCGGGCAATTGCGTTTTCAAACGCTGCTGCCCCCGGTAGGAGCGAGCAACGCTCGCGATGGGCTGCAAAGCAGCCCCGGCGTTATCAGTTGCGAAACTGAAAACCTGGGGCCGCTGCGCGCCCCATCGCGAGCTGCGCTCGCTCCTACCGGGGACGGCGCACACTCCGTCGGTGCGAACGGGCCGGTACAGGCCATCATTTTTTTGCTAGTTTTGGCGCACAACAACAGGGAATGCGCCATGAGCAGCCACACCCAACCCGCCACTGCCTTTCGCCAGGCCGCAGCCGACGGCTACAGCCTCGGTGGCTTCTGCTGGCGCCACGCCCAGCCCGATCCCCTGCGCCCGCTGGTGATCATCAACGCCGCCACCTCGGTGCGCTGCCGCTACTATTCGCGCTTTGCCGACTACCTGTTCGCCCAAGGCTTTGACGTACTCACCTATGACTACCGTGGCATCGGCGAATCACGCCCGGCCTCCCTGCGCGGCTTCCAGGCCTCCTGGAGCGATTGGGGCCGGCTGGATTTCGAAGCCATGCTGGCGCACGCCGCCACCCATTATCCCGGGCAACCGGTGGACGTGGTCGGCCACAGTTTCGGTGGCTGCGCGGTGGGCCTGGCAGCGTCGGCCGGGCGGGTGCGGCGGGTGGTGATGGTGGGCGCCCAGTTCGCCTACTGGCGCGACTATGCCGCCGACCAGCGCTGGCGGCTGTTTGGCAAGTGGCATGTGGTGATGCCGCTGCTGACCCGCACTTTCGGCTATTTTCCCGGCAAGCGCCTGGGCTGGATGGAGGATACCCCGGCCGGCGTCGTGCACGACTGGACCACCCGCACGCCGCGCTATGAACAGCGCCCGAGCGGACGCGCGTTGGCCAGGCTGCCGTTTGCCCAGGTAAAGGCTGCGACCTTGGCCATCAGCCTGACGGATGATCCGTTCGGCACGGTAGCGGCCACCGAGCGCTTGCTCGGCTACCTGCCCCCAGCGCAGCGGCGGCATTTGCGGATTGCGCCTGTGGATATCTCAGTCGAAGAGATCGGCCATTTCGCCTTCTTCCACGATCGCTTCCGCGAAAGCCTGTGGCCGATTGCACTGCAGTGGTTGCAGCAAGGCCAGTTGCTGGCAGGAGGGCCGGGGCAGGTCGTCGGTTGATGCCGCCCGCCCCTGCGCTATCAGGCGTTGCGCGCCAGTGGCTGGGCCGCGAACTTGACGCCCGCCAAGCCATGCTTGATCAACGCACGGATATTGCTGTGGTCACTGCCCTCGGGCGTGGCCAGCACATCGCGGTAGTGCTCGCCAAAGGCCAGCAACGCTTCCTGGTCGCTCAGGCCTTCCAGCAGGGCCAGGCCCAGGGTCTTGCACGAGCCTTCGTTCTGCCCGGCGGCATTTTCCACGCCGCCGTTGTTGAAGGCCTGGGGCTGGTAGCTGTAGTTGCCGGCAATGAACGCCAGGGTGTCGGCAAAGGCATGTTGGCCGCTGGCAAGGCTGGCGCGCAGGGTGTTCAGATCAGTCACGAGGTTTTTCCTTTTTCAAACGCCGCTTGCTGCTCGGCGCTGGCTTCTTTCTGGTATTGGGCTTTCCACTCGGCGTAAGGCATGCCGTATACCGCTTCGCGGGCGTCGTCCAGGCTGAGGTCGACCTGGCGCTCGTCGGCGGCGGCCTTGTACCACTTGGACAGGCAGTTGCGGCAGAAGCCGGAGAGGTTCATCAGGTCGATGTTCTGCACATCGGTGCGCGTGCGCAGGTGGTCGACCAGGCGGCGGAAGGCGGCGGCCTCCAGCTCAAGTTGCTGTTGAGGGGTCATGGGCGTCTCTTCAGGTGATACGGTTCTTCAGATGGCGGCCACCGTTGATGACCACCTGGCTGCCGGTGCTGTACTGGCTGGCGAGCAGGTAATTGACCGTCTCGATCAGCGGCGCGGCGCCGGGTTCGAACTCCAGCAGGGCTTTTTTCAGGGTTTGCTGGCGATAGGCCTCGTCGCCCCCTTCCTTGAGGATCAGCAGGCCCGGCAGGATACCGTTGACGTGCACCTTGGGTGCGTACTTTTCGGCGAACGACAGCACCATGTTCTGCAGCGCTGCCTTGGTGGCGGCGTAGCCGATGTGGCCCTTGCTGCCGCGCGAGGAGGTTTCGTCGCAGATATGGATGATGTCGGCCTTTTCCACCTTGGCCAGCAGGTCGCCCAGGGCCAGGTTCAGGTGGTACGGGGCTTCGACGTGCAGGCGGAACATGGTGTCCAGGTTGTCCAGGCCATCGTCCAGCCACAAGGAAGCGTTGTGGATGATCGCCCGCAGGCCGTCGTAGTTGTGCTTGAGGAAATCGACCAGGGCCTCGCGGTCAGCCTTCACGCACAGGTCGGCCTGGAACTGCACGATATTCGGGTGCGCGGACTGCGCTAGCGGGGTGCGGCTGGCACTGACGACCGTATGGCCGGCCTGTGCCAGGTCCAGGGCCAGGGCCAGCCCTACGCGCTGGCTGGCGCCGGTGACGAGAATAGGGTTGTTCATGTGCGGGTGGTCAACTTGTCTGCTCTGTCGTTGCCCCCAGCATACCCGAACTGCCTGACGGTTGTACGGCCTACACGCGCTGGCTGCGCGCCGTAGTAGAATGCTCGTTCAACGTCCGCACACAGGTTATTTCAGCGCTGATGAACGATCACGCAGCTGGCCCGCAAACCCAGGGTGCCCTGGCGCACCAGGCGCTGTTTCCGATACGCGAGGTTTCCCGGCTCACCGGAGTCAACGCAGTCACCCTTCGGGCGTGGGAGCGGCGCCATGGGCTGATCCAGCCAACCCGCACCGACAGTGGCCATCGCTTGTATTCCCAGGCCGACATCGACACCATCCGGCGCATCCGAGGCTGGCTGGAGCGCGGTGTGGCGGTGAGCAAGGTCGCCAGCATCCTGGCCCGCGGCCAGGCCTCGGTGCAGGACGTGGCCGTTGCCGAACCCTCCTCGCGCAGCCAGGCCCTGCTGCGCGAAGCGGTACAGCGCTTCGACACCGCGGCCTTGGCGCAACTGTTCGACCAGCTAAGCGCAGCCATGGCACTGGAGCGGGCGTTCACCGAGGTACTGATGCCCGTGTGGCACGACTTGGCGGCAGGGCAGGGGGCGTATGGCCAGGCCAGTGAATGGCTGTTTCTGGACCAGTTCCTGAGAGGGCGGGTCTTTTCACACCAGCAGTCACACCAGCAGTCACCCCGCAAGGCACAGCCGCGCCGCCTGGTGCTGGCGCCGCTGCCGGGGCCTTGCCAGGAGTTGGAGTTGCAGGTGGCAGGCTTGATGCTGGGCAGCGAGGATGTCGGCGTGACCCTGCTGATGCCGGGGCAACCGTTGGATGAACTGGCGTTGGTGTGCGAGCGGCTAAGGCCGGATGCCTTGGTGCTGTTTGCCAACCACGCCCTCACCGCTGGCATGGGCAAGCGCCTGGTGCGCATGGCGCCAAGCCTGCAGTGCCCGTTGCTGTTGGCTGGCGAGGCAGCGCCGCTGGCCCAGGACAGCCTGGCCGGAACCCCGGTGGTGTGCCTGGGGGCTGAAGGGGCGGTGATGCGTCAGCGGCTGCGCCAGTACCTGGCCGGTCAGCTCGATACCTGAGCGTGCAGTTCCGGGTGAGCCTGGCGGTGGGCTTGGAGAATATATTCGCGCAGGCGCTCGACTTCATCGGTGGCGCTGCGGCTGAGGTCGTAGGCGGCCAGGTCCGGGCCAATGCGCCGGCGCAGGCGGCCGTGCAGGCTGATCGGTGGCAGGCCGGCGGGAGCGAAGAACAGGTCGAAGCGTGACGGCGCCTGGGCCAGGCCACGCAGCTCCAGCAGTGCACCTTTGAAGGAAATATCGCGTACCAGCAGGCCGCTGGCCTTGCCTTTGGCATCGCGCAACGGGCTTGGCTGTTCCATCGACAGGCGCCAGGGGCGCAACTGTGGGCCGTCTTCGTAGATTTCCGGGGAGCCCAGCTGCAAGTGCAGGGCGTGGAATTCGTCCTCAACCAGTTGCAGCGGGAAGCTGATCTGCTGGTTGTTGAACTGGGCCTGCAGGGTAACCTGCTCGTTGGCCACCAGGCGGGTCAGCAGCGACTGGATGCGGCTGTCGCCATTGACCAGCAGACTCGACACCGGGTCGGCCAGGTTCAATTGCGGGGAGTGCTGCATGTTCTGGATGAAATCCAGCTCATCCTGGGTCAGGAGGGCATCGGCTTGCATGATCGAACTCGGTAATGACGACTTCTTCAAGATGGATTGACCGTGCCCAGGGTGTTTGGTTCAGACGCGCTCGTCGGGAAGGCGACGCGCGTTCAGTTCGGCCAGCTCGCGTTCCAGCTCGACCTGGCGGGTGACATCCTTCTGGATGCCGATGAAATACAAATGAGGCTCGCCGTCCTGGCGCACCGGGGTGATCGACAATTCGTTCCAGAAGGCACTGCCATCCTTGCGGTAGTTGCGCAGCACTTCACGGCAGGGCAGGCCAGCGGCCAGGGCCTTGCGAATGCGCGCGCGGGCCAGCTGGTCGCGGTCGTCGCCCTGCAGGAAGCGGCAGTCCTGGTAGAGGATTTCGTCACGGCTGTAGCCGGTCAGGCGCTCGAAGGCGGGGTTGACGTAGATCAGAATGGTGTCATCGCCTTCCAGTTCGGCGACCACGATCCCGTCATTGGAAGCATCGACCATCGATTGCAGCAGCTGCGCATTGATCATGTGCGGACCGTTGGGACTTTGGGATGAGGAGGCCTTTTGCCAGCGTCGGATGCTAGTATCCTACGTTTTCACTCAGTTTCGGAATCTCTTCCCGATGAAAGTCGCCATTATTTCCGGTTCGGTGTATGGCACCGCCGAAGAAGTTGCCCGCCATGCCGAGTCGCTGCTCAAGGCCGCCGGGTTCCAGGCCTGGCATGCCGGCCGCGCTACCCAGCAAGACATCGAAGGCTTCGCCCCGCAGGCTTTGCTGGCGGTGACCTCGACCACGGGTATGGGCGAGTTGCCGGATAACCTGATGCCGCTGTACAGCACCCTTCGCGATACCCTGCCGGCTGCCTGGCGTGGCTTGCCGGGGGCGGTGATTGCCCTGGGCGATACGAGCTATGGCGATACCTACTGCGGTGGCGGCGAGCAGATGCGCGAGCTGTTTGCCGAGCTGGGCGTGCGTGAAGTGCTGCCGATGCTGCAGCTCGATGCCAGCGAAACCGTGACCCCGGAAGCCGATGCCGAGCCTTGGTTGGCCGAGTTTGCCCAGGCCCTGAAGGCCTGATCCACCCATACCGGCACCTTCGTCTGTAGGCGCGGGCTTGCCCCGCGAACACCGGCGAAGCCGGCGAACGCCGGTGCCATGCACCGCGTTGTCTGCTTCGCGGGGCAAGCCCGCTCCTACAAGCGCAAGGGTCGGTAAGGCTTACCCCTCTCGCAGCAACGCCAACCAGGCCTGCGCCGCCCGCGAAAGGTACGCCCCGCGCCGCCAGATGAACGCAATATCCCAGCGCAGATACCCCGGCGCCTTCAATGGCACACGCACCACCCCAGGGCGCTCCAGGGTTTTTGCCACCACACGGGGCAGCAACACCACGCCTTGGCCCGCCGCCACCAGCGCTACCAGAAAATCCGCCTGGCCACTGCGCCCGCCTTCCTTGGGCGTGAAACCCTGCTGCTGGCAGGCCTTGAGCAAGCGGTCGTTGAGCACGAAGCTGCGCTGGTACAGCAGGAAGGGGGTGTCGGCCAGTTGCCTGAGGCTAACCTGTTCTACCCCCGCCAACCCATGCCCGGCTGGCAGCAGCGCATCCAACGGTTCGTTGCAGAAGGGCTGGAATTCGAACGCCGGGTCGCTGGGCGTCAGGCTGCCGCCAAGCTCCAGCTCGCCGCTGCGCACGGCCTGTTCGACGCTATGGCTGCCGCCTTCGAGCAACTGGATGGCGATGTTCGGGTGGCGCCGTCGGTATTCGGCGAACAGGCCCGCGAACAGCACATCGTTGCCCAGCATCGGCAGGCCCAGGCGCAACTCGCCGCGGGCCATCTGGCTGAGGTCGTCGAGCTCGCGCAGCAGTTCCTGGCGTTGGCGCAGCAGCGCCTCGCCACGCTCCAGCACGATGCGCCCGGCGGCGGTCAGGTGCAGGTGCGAGGCCTGGCGTTCGAGCAGTGGCTGGCCCACATCTTGCTCAAGCTGGGCCACCTGCTTGCTCACGGCCGACTGACTGATGTGCAGGGTTTGCGCGGCCTGGGTAAAACCGCCGCGGTGAACCACTTCGATGAAGCTGCGCAGCTGTTTGAATTCCATGTTCCGAATTCCATTATGGAATGGGTGCAAGTCTAACAATTCGCTTCTGGCCTAGGCAGCCGGCTCTTAAAATAAGGGCTTGTCGAGGAACCCCCGCCCATGAAACCCGCGTTGTTGAAAAAGCCCCTGCGCCTGCTCGCCGAGCTGGCGGTGCTGCTTGTCTTGTTCCTGTTCGGTGGCCAGCTGGCCCAATGGCTGGGTTGGCCGATCCCCGGTGGCGTGATGGGCCTGGCGCTGTTGCTGGTGCTGTTCGCGTGCGGCCTGCTCAAGCCCGCCACCTTGCAGATGGGCGCCGGCTGGCTGATGGCCGAAATGCTGCTGTTCTTCATTCCGGCGCTGATGAGCCTGCTGGACTACGGCAGCCTGGTACGCGAAGAAGGCTGGCGCATCCTGCTGGTGATTGCCTTGAGTACGCTGACGGTGATGGTGGTGACCGCCCTGACCGTGGAACTGGTGTGCCGTTGGAGCCTGCGCCATGAGCCTTGAGCCGATGCCGCTGTTCTGGCTGGCACTGACCTTGTGCGCCTACCTGGCCAGCCGCTGGTTGTACCGGCGCACCGGGCGCTACTTGATGTCGCCGTTGATCCTGGTGCCGGCGCTGCTGTTGGCGGTGGCGGTGCCACTGCACACCGCCTATGCCGAATATGCGCGTAACACCCACTGGTTGATGGGCGTGCTGGGCCCGGTGACCGTGGCCTTCGCCGTGCCGATCTGGCAGCAACGGGCGCTGCTGGCACGGCACTGGCCGGCGTTGCTGATGGGCATGGTTGCCGGCAGCGCGGCGTCGATCGCCAGCTCCTGGGGGCTGGCCCACCTGCTGGCGCTGGATAACGCGATCAGCCTGTCGCTGGTGCCGCGCTCGATCACCACGCCGTTCGCCATGCCGTTGGCCCACGACCTGGGCGGCGTACCGGAGCTGACGGCCGTGTTCGTGATGTTCACCGGTGTGCTCGGGGCGATGTTCGGGGGCGTGCTGCTGCGCTGGCTGCCGCTGCGCACGCCGTTGGCTCGGGGTGCGCTGTTCGGGGTTGGCGCGCACGGCGCCGGGGTGAGTCGGGCGCAGGAAGTGGGCCGCGAGGAAGGCTCGGTGGCCGGCCTGGTCATGGTCCTTACCGGCCTGCTCAACCTGTTCGCCGCGCCGCTGTTGACCATGCTGTTGTGACCGTTCGTGCCACTGACTCGCTCGGTCATCAAGCTGGCTGGCAACGCAAGTTTCACCGGGCAGGGGGCTGACTAGACTCAACCCCGATACAGAGAGCACATCAATGTGCCGAGGTGACTTGCAATGACCGCAGCCTTGCCCAAACCCGTCCATCGCCAATTTCCGGGAAAACCCTGATGCCCCTCGCCGAGATTCCTTTGTGCGTCTGGCGTACCCGGGGTTTGAGTTTTTCATTCCGGGGCCAGAGCATCCGCTACTGGACCGCAGGGCAAGGAGAGCCCCTGTTACTGTTGCATGGATTCCCCACCGCCAGCTGGGACTGGCACTACCTCTGGGCCCCGCTGGCCCAGCGCTTCAAGCTTATCGCCTGCGACATGCTGGGCTTTGGCGATTCGGCCAAGCCGCTCGACCACCGCTACAGCCTGATGGAACAGGCCGACCTGCAGCAGGCGCTGCTGGCGCACCTTGGGGTCGACCAGCCGGTGCACCTGTTGGCCCACGACTACGGCGGCAGCGTCGCCCAGGAACTGCTGTCGCGCCACCACGAGCAGCGCGCAGACGTGGCCAGTTGCGTGTTCCTCAACAGCGGCCTGTTCCCGGAGCGTTGCCAGCTTCCGCTGGTGCAGAAACTGCTGCTCAGCCGCCTGGGCTGGCTAGTGGGGCGTTCGTTCGGGCGTGACGACCTGGTGCGCACCGTGAGCCAGATCTACGGGCCCTGTACCCACCCCAGCGAAAGCGCGCTGGACGACTGCTGGAGCCTGATCGCCAGCAATTGCGGCACGCGCATCCTGCACAAGCTGGTGGGTTACCAGCCTGAGCGCAGGCAGCACCGCGAGCGCTGGGTGGCGGCGTTGCAGCGCGATGGCGTGCCGCTGCGCTTCATCAATGGCAGCGCCGACCCGTTGTCGGGTGCGCAGATGGTCGAGCGTTACCGGCAACTGGTGCCCAACCCCGACACGGTTGTGCTGCAGGGCATCGGCCATTACCCGCACACCGAGGCACCGGTGCAGGTACTGCGCCATTACCTGGCGTTTCGCGAGCAGCCCCTGCGCTACCTGCCGCGTAGGTTGGCCTGGTCCTGAGGCGGCGGCCATCGCCCTGCGTTATTGCCAGGCATTCAGCCCGGGTGCGCTTGATTGTCCGCAAGCCTGGGCTGGCGGACACTCACGCCATCGAAACCTGAGCGGGAGCCATGGGCATGAGCGAGCCGGTACGTGTGCAAGACCGTGTAGTGATCGTCACCGGGGCCGGTGGCGGCTTGGGCCGGGCCCATGCGCTGCTGTTCGCCGCGCGCGGCGCCAAGGTGGTGGTCAATGACCTGGGCGGCAGTGCCCGGGGCGAGGGCGCCAATGCTTCGGCCGCCGACCAGGTGGTGGCCGAAATCCGTGCAGCGGGCGGCATTGCCGTGGCCAGCCATGATTCGGTCAGCGAGGGCGCCCGTATCGTCGAGCAGGCGCTGGACAGCTTCGGCCGGGTCGATGTGCTGGTGAACAATGCCGGCATCCTGCGCGACAAGGCGTTCCACAAGATGGACGACAGCGACTGGGCGCAGGTTTGCCAGGTTCACCTGGACGGTGCCTACCAGGTGACCCGCGCCGCCTGGCCGCACCTGCGCGAGCAGAACTGGGGGCGGGTGATCTTCACGGCGTCCACCTCGGGCATCTATGGCAACTTCGGCCAGGCCAACTATGGCGCGGCCAAGCTTGGGTTGTACGGCCTGACCCGTACCTTGGCGATCGAGGGGCGCAAGCATGGCGTACTGGCCAATGCCATCGCCCCAACCGGTGGTACGCGCATGACCGAGGGGCTGATGCCGGCGCAGGTGTTCGAACGGCTCAAGCCCGAGTTGATCAGCCCGCTGGTGGTGTACCTGGGCAGCGAGCAATGCCAGGACAGCGGTGAGCTGTTCGAGGTGGGTGGCGGCTGGGTGGGCAAGGTGCGCTGGGAGCGCAGCCTGGGGGTTGGCTTCGACCCGGCTGAGGGGTTCACGCCCGAACAGGTGGCGCAGAACTGGGAGCGCATTGCCGATTTCGAAGGGGCGGTGCACCCGCGGGACAACCTGCAGTCCCTGCAGCAGATGATGGCCAACCTGCAGAAATACCCCTAGCAGCCACGCCGCGCTCTTGTAGGAGCGGGCTTGCCCCGCGAAGCAGGCGACGCGGTGCGTGGCACCGGCTCCGCAAGTGTTCGCTACCAATCGATCAGGCAAAAAAAAGGCCGCTGCAAAGGCAGCGGCCAATCGAGACGTTAGATCAAGGAGCTTCAAAATCAACGTCGGTGAACCTCGCGGGCCTGAAGGACAGGGGGGTTAACGCCCTTCATGCCGGCCAGTGAGGTAAGAATAAGCGCTTGATCCTGAGGGAAAAATAGCCGTCAGTGACATTCACCTTTACGTTTCGGGCAACAGTCTCAAGCCGTGGGCGAATAGCCCATGCGCCAGCTGGTTTCCCTGGACGCGGCGAGCAGCCGCTGCGCCGCCGGGCCATGCTCGTCGGCATGGAAAATCGACGTCGGGCCGACCACCGTCATCACCGCCGCGATCTGCCCCAGGGCGTTGAACACCGGCGCCGACAAGGCATCCACCCCCGGCATCAGCAGGCCATGCACATGGTGCAGGCCGCGTTCCCGGATGCCGGCCAGCAAGCCCTGGTAGTCGCCCGGCGCCTGCTGCAGCGTGGCCAGTTCCCGGTCACGCAATTCCACGGTTTCGCGCTCGGGCAGGTGCGCGGCGAACACCAGCCCGGTGGATGAACTGAGCAGTGGCAGCACCGAGCCGATCTGCGTCACCACGGTCACCGCCCGCACCGCCGGCTCGATGCTCACCACCGTCGCCCCCTGGTTGCCCCACACGGCGATGAAGCAGCTCTCGTTGAGTTCATCGCGCAGCAGCGACAGCGGCATCGCTGCCACTTTCAGCACATCGATGCTGCCCAGCGCCGCCAACCCCACGCGCAAGGCTTCGCGCCCCAGGCCGTAATGGTTGGTGGCCGCGTCCTGTTCGGCGAAACCACTGGCAATCAACGCCTGCAGGTAGCGGTGCACCTTGCTCGCGGGCATCTGCACGTGTTCGGCCAGGCGTGACAGCGAGGTGGAGGGGGACAGCTCGGCAAGGGCCTTGAGGATGTCGGTGCCGACCTCCGCCGAGCGGACTTTCTGCTTGCCGTTGTCGGCGGGGGAACTGGCTTTGGCCATGGGTTGGAAACTTCCGGATTCTTCGCGTCGCGCCTTTATAGCTTGACGCCCGGCGGGGAGCAAATTACGTTATTCGTAATCTGATTACGATAAAAACAAAATCCGGAGGCATCGATGAACCGCGACACGTCCGCCGATCTTCAGTACCTGAGCGGCTTTGGCAACGAATTCGCCAGCGAAGCGCTGCCCGGTGCCTTGCCGGTCGGGCAGAACTCACCGCAAAAGGCGCCCTACGGGCTGTATGCCGAATTGCTCTCGGGCACGGCGTTCACCATGGCCCGCAGTGAACTGCGCCGCACCTGGTTGTACCGTATTCGCCCCTCGGCCCTGCACCCGCGCTTCGAACGCCTGCAGCGCCAGCCCCTGGCCGGCCCGCTGGGCGCGGCCACGCCCAACCGCCTGCGCTGGAACCCCCAGCCCATTCCGGCCGAACCCACCGACTTCATCGAGGGCTGGCTGCCGATGGTGGCCAACGCGGCCGCCGACAAACCGGCTGGGGTGAGCATCTACATCTACCGTGCCAACCGCTCCATGGACCGGGTGTTCTTCAACGCCGACGGCGAGCTGCTGTTGGTGCCGGAGCAGGGCCGGCTGCGCGTGGCCACCGAACTGGGCGTGCTGGAAGTCGCGCCGTTGGAAATTGCGGTGATCCCGCGCGGCATGAAATTCCGCGTCGAATTGCCCGATGGCCAGGCGCGTGGCTACCTTGCCGAAAACCATGGCGCGCCACTGCGCCTGCCGGACTTGGGGCCGATTGGCAGCAACGGCCTGGCCAACCCGCGCGACTTCCTCACCCCGGTGGCGCACTACGAAGAAGCCGATGGCCCGGTGCAACTGGTGCAGAAGTTCCTCGGCGAGCACTGGGCCTGCCAGCTGCAGCATTCGCCATTGGACGTGGTGGCCTGGCACGGCAGCAATGTGCCGTACAAATATGACCTGCGCCGCTTCAACACCCTCGGCACGGTCAGCTTCGATCATCCCGACCCGTCGATCTTCACCGTGCTGACCTCGCCCACCAGCGTGCATGGCCTGGCCAACATGGACTTCGTGATTTTCCCGCCCCGCTGGATGGTGGCCGAGAACACCTTCCGCCCGCCATGGTTCCACCGCAACCTGATGAACGAATTCATGGGCCTGATCAGCGGCGCCTACGATGCCAAGGCCGAAGGGTTCCTGCCCGGTGGCGCTTCCCTGCACGGGGTGATGAGCGCCCACGGGCCAGACGCGGAAACCTGCGAGAAAGCCATCGCAGCGCAGCTGGCACCGCACAAGATCGACAACACCATGGCCTTCATGTTCGAAACCAGCCAGGTGCTGCGCCCGAGCCTGCAGGCTCAGGACAGCCCGCAATTGCAGGCCGACTACGACAGTTGCTGGGCCACCTTGCCAAGCACCTTCACCCCGAACCGGAGATAACCCATGAACCAGACCGCCATTGCCCGTAGCTGGGTGGAGCACGCCAACGGGCACAGCGACTTCCCGCTGCAGAACCTGCCGCTGGGCATCTTCAGCCGCCCGGGCGAAGCGCAGCGCTGCGGTGTGGCCATCGGCGACGCCATTCTCGACCTGGAGGCCGTGCTGGCCGCCGGGTTGTTCGAGGGCCAGGCCAAGGCTGCGGTGGAAGCGACCCGCGGCGGTGCGCTGAACGCCTTCTTCGCCCTGGGCCGGCCTGCCCGCGTGGCCCTGCGCGAACGCCTGCAGGCGCTGCTCGGGGAACGCAGCGAACACCAGGCTGCACTCAAGCCCGCCCTGTACCCCGCCAGCGAGTGCCAGATGCACCTGCCGGCCAAGGTGGGCGACTACACCGATTTCTACGTTGGCATCCAGCACGCCACCAACGTCGGCAAGCTGTTCCGCCCCGACAACCCACTGCTGCCCAACTACAAGTACGTGCCAATCGGCTACCACGGCCGTGCCTCGACCCTGCGCCCCTCGGGCGCCGATGTGCGCCGCCCGAAAGGCCAAACCTTGCCGGCCGGCCACACCGAACCGGCCTTCGGCCCCTGTGCCCGCCTGGACTACGAGCTGGAGCTGGGGATCTGGATCGGCCAGGGCAACGACATCGGCCAGGCCATTCCCATCGCCGAGGCCGAGCAGCACCTGGCCGGCCTGTGCCTGCTCAACGACTGGTCGGCGCGTGATATCCAGGCCTGGGAATACCAGCCACTGGGCCCGTTCCTGTCGAAAAGCTTCATCACCACCCTGTCGCCCTGGGTCGTCACCGCCGAAGCCCTGGCACCTTTCCGCCGCGCCCAGCCAGCGCGCCCGGAGGGTGACCCACAGCCATTGCCCTACCTGCTGGACGCGCACGACCAGGCCCGCGGGGCTTTCGATATCGAACTGGAAGTGCTGCTGCTCACCGCCCGCATGCGCGAGCAGGGCCTGCCTGCCCACCGCCTGGCCTTGAGCAACACCCTGAACATGTACTGGACCGTGGCCCAACTGATTACCCACCACAGCGTCAACGGCTGCCAGCTGCAACCGGGTGACCTGTTCGGTTCCGGCACGCTGTCCGGCGCCAGCCCGGACGCCTATGGCAGCCTGCTGGAGATCACCGTGGGCGGCAAGCAACCGGTGGAACTGGCCAGTGGCGAGCTGCGCAAGTTCCTCGAAGACGGTGATGAAATCATCCTGCGCGCCCGCTGCACGGCGGATGGCGTGGCCAGCATTGGCTTCGGCGAATGCCGCGGCACCGTGATCGCTGCCAACTGAGGAAACCTGGCCATGGAGCTGTACACCTACTACCGTTCCACCTCCTCCTACCGGGTGCGCATCGCCCTGGCACTCAAGGGCCTGGGCTACCAGGCCCTGCCGGTCAACCTGCTCAAGGGCGAGCAGCGCGGGGCGGAGTATGTGGCGCTGAACCCGCAGGGGCGGGTGCCGGCCCTGCGTACCGACGAGGGGGAGCTGCTGCTGCAGTCACCGGCGATCATCGAGTACCTGGAGGAGGTTTATCCACAGCCTGCGCTGCTGCCCGCCGCCCCAGCCCTGCGCGCCAGGGTGCGGGGCGTGGCGGCGATCATCGGCTGCGATGTGCACCCGCTGCACAACGTCAGCGTGCTCAACCAGCTGCGCCAGCTGGGGCATGACGAAGCCCAGGTGAACCAGTGGATCGCCCATTGGATCAGCCAGGGCCTGGCGGCGGTGGAGGCTTTGATTGGCGACCAGGGCTTCTGCTTCGGCGAGCAGCCGGGCCTGGCGGATGTCTACCTGATTCCACAGGTGTATGCCGCCGAGCGCTTCACCATCGACCTGGGTGGCTACCCACGTATTCGCCGGGTGGCGGCCCTGGCGGCGGGGCACCCGGCATTCGCCAGTGCCCACCCGTCCTGCCAGGTGGATACACCGGCTCAGTGAATCGAGCGGTTTACCGTGGGCAGCTTGCCGATTCGTTCCGACAGTTTCAGCCGTTGCACCGGGTCGTCAGTCAGCAGCAGGGCATGCTCCAGGTCGAACCGTTCGGCCTGGGGGCAATCCAGCTGCTGGTACAGCGAGGCGCGGGTCACGTAGTCGCTGACCTGCACCGGGCCCAGCTGCATCACCCGTTCGGCATCGATCAGCGCCGCCAGGTGGTCATCGTTGCTGATGTGCAGTTGGCGCAGGTTGCGTGACAGGCGCTGGAGCATCTGCGTGGCGCTGGCGGCGCGCAGGTGCTCGGCGGTAAGGGCGATGTGCGGGCCGAACTGGCGGGCGAGCAGTTCGCGGCAATCATTGGGGTACAGGCGCCTGCCGCCGCAGGGGTCGAGCAAATGGTCGGCGCCGGGCACGCGCAGCAGGAAATGCCCAGGGAAGGCCACGCCTTCCAGGGGAATGGACAAGCGCCGGGCCAGCTCTAAGGTGATGATGGCCAGGGCCAGCGGCTGGCCACGGCGGCGCTGCAGCACTTTGTCGAGCAGTGCCGCCTGTGGGCGCAGGGGGTGGTATTCATCCTGCTGGAAGCCGAATGCGTTGAGCTGGCGCAGCAACGGCTGGGCCAGCTCGGTCAATGGCAGCATGGGCAGGCTGGCGCTGATCTGGGCTTGCAGGTGGTGCAGTTGGGCCAGGCAGGCGGCCGGGTCAACCTGGCGGTCATGCTCGGCGGCAATCCACAAGGCGGCTTCCAGCAGGGCGACCGGCTCGCGCTCCAGGCAGGCCAGGCAAACTTGACGTGGGTTCATCGGCGATCTCCACACACGCTAGAGTAATAGCTGTGGCAGGCAGATTCGTCCAGTGGTCCGCCCGCCGCGTCAGCTGCAAGCGCGTGCCTATACTGGTAGGAGCACCTCGCAGGGGAGCCCGCCGATGTTCGCGCTGATGCAAAGCACCCGCACCCAGTCGCTGCACCTGTTCACTGACCCGCCCACGGGCCTGAAGGCTGTGGTGGCCATTCACAGCGAAACGCTGGGCCCGGCCATGGGTGGCTGCCGCTACTTGCCGTATGCCGACGATGAAAGCGCGATGACCGATGCCATCCGCCTGGCCCAGGGTATGAGCTACAAGGCGGCCCTGGCTGGCCTGCCGTTGGGCGGGGGCAAGGCGGTGGTGATGCGCAACCCCCATGTGGAAAACCGCGCGGCGCTGTTCGAGGCGTTCGGCCGCTTCATCGACACCCTGCAGGGCCGCTTCATCATTGCCGTGGACAGCGGCACCTCGACCCTGGACATGGACTGCATTGCCCAGTCCACGCCACACGTCACCAGCACCACAGCCTCCGGTGACCCTTCGCCGCACGCGGCCATGGGCGTGTTCGCCGGCATCCGTGCCACCTCGCGGGCACGCTTGGGCAGCAGCAACCTGGAAGGCTTGCGCGTGGCGGTGCAGGGGTTGGGCAATGTTGGTTATGCACTGGCTGAGCAGTTGCACGCGGCAGGGGCGGAATTGCTGGTCAGCGACCTGGACCCTGGGCGGGTGCGGCTGGCGGTGGAGCAGTTCAATGCCCACCCGGTGACCAACGATGCGTTGATCAGCACGCCGTGCGATATCTTCGCCCCGTGCGGCGTGGGGCCGGTGCTCAATGGGCAGACGGTGATGCAGCTGCGCTGTGCGGCGGTGGCGGGGGCGGCGAACAACCAGCTGACGACCTTGCAGGTGGCTGACCAGTTGGAGTCACGCGGGATTCTTTATGCGCCGGATTATGTGATCAATGCCGGGGGCTTGATCTACGTGGCGTTGCGGCACCAGGGCGGGGACTTGGGGAACATTACCGAACACCTCACCCGCATACCCACACGGCTGACCGAGGTGTACGGGCATGCCCAGGCCGAGAAACGCTCGCCCGCGCGGGTGGCGCAGATGCTGGCCGAGCGGCTGCTTTATGGTTGAGATGCAGCGCCCCCTGCGCGGTGAAAACCACCTGCGCAAAACCGGTAGGAGCGAGCAAAGCTCGCGATGCGATCTGGCAGGCGCAGCATACTTCAAAGGCTGAACCTGCCGGTGGCACCGCATCGCGAGCTCTGCTCGCTCCTACCCGCCTGTGAACTGCGCCGATGTCACTCGGCAGCACCGCCTTCAAGCAACTCACCCAACGCATCCGGCTGGCTCTTGAACGCCCGCGCGAACACATCGCGGTTCTTGGCCATGTAGATCCCGGCCTCTTCCACCTGCTGCTCGGTCAACGATGGCACCGCCTTGTGCAGCACCTCTGCCAGGCGCTCGGCCAGTTCGAGCATCTTGTCGTGACGATCTGCTTCGGCCTTATCCATGAACAAGCGCTCCGGGTCGCGGCTGCTGCGGTACACCACTTCGACGGCCATTCATCACCTCTGTGCCTTTTAGCTGGTTGGATTACTGTATCCATATACAGTAATGGCATTGGCCATCACCGTGCAACCAAAAAATCAGGCTAAAGCCTAGCCCACAGGTGCCTTGCGGCAATTGGTCGCCTTCCAAGCCAGGGGCCTGGCCCTTTAACTGCATGGCACAAGCGTCACAAGGGTGACGCACCATCCTTCATGTCGTATCGGGGAATCGCACATCGTGAACATCAAATGGGCTGAAAGACTGCGCAAGGGCCTGCACGGCTCGGCCGACTCGCTGGGCAACCTGTGCGTTGAAGCGTTCCATTACCTGGCGCTGTTCGGCATCGGTGCCATCACCGCCTATGCGGCCGTGGTGACTTTCCTTGAAATGCTCGGCAAGGGTGGGGTCAGTGTCGATGACATCCTGCTGTTGTTCATCTACCTGGAGCTGGGGGCGATGGTCGGGATCTACTTCAAGACCAATCACATGCCAATCCGCTTCCTGCTGTACGTGGCAATCACCGCGCTGACGCGCCTGCTGATCGGCGATGTCTCGCACCACAAGGCGCCCGATGCCGGGCTGCTGTATGTGTGTGGCGGCATCCTGCTGCTGGCGTTCTCGATCCTGGTGGTGCGCTACGCCTCGTACCGCTACCCCTCGACCAAGGCCCTGGACGCAAACGGCAAGGAAGTGGACGAGGGCAAGTGAGGGGATATTTTTCTACCGCCAAGGGTGGGCGGCGGTGCGATTGAATCCTGGCTGGCGCCGCATCGGGCGTCGTGGCATCGGGCCACGGCCGGTGGCGCCAACAGGAGAATCGCAATGCGTAAAGATGCCGAAGCCGTCCATGCCCACCTGAAGAACGTCCTGGCCCCCCTGGGGCTCGATCCGGATGCGCTGTACGTCACTGAAGTCGCGGACGTCATCGAACTGAAGGTGGTCGCCAGCCGCTCGCTGGTCGAAGAGGTTATCTACTGGCTCAAGCAGGGCCAGGAACCCACCTACGACCAGGGCCTGGTCGGCCTGTTCCACCAACCCGGCACATTCGATGCGGCGCATCGGGTAGGCAATTGGCGGCTGCCGGACCTGGAGAAGCAAATCGGCAAGCTGCTGGGCTGAGGCTCAGTTGGCCACGCCGATGGCTGCGAACGGGCGGCTGTCGGCACGGCCTTCGCGGGTCAGGGCGGCCAGTACCTGCAGCGGGTTTTGCCCCAGTTCGATGGCCAGGCCCAGGCGAATGCTGTCGATCACCCGCTGCAGGCGCACCGGGTCGTTGCGTTGGGCTTGGCTGATGAGGCGTTTGGCAACCACGCCGGCGTCGTCGGACAGGGTCAGCATGATGCTGCCATCGAGCCGTTCGATGCTGAGGTTGACGCGGTATTCGGGGGCGAAGGCAGCGCTGATCTGGTCGAAAGGATTGTTCATGCTCGGGTATCTGCAATGAATGATTGCAGAAGTTGACCGGGTGAATCCCTGGTTGGTTCAGGCCCGTTGATCCGTAAACATGAAAACGCCCGGCATTGGCCGGGCGTTCTTGTGTGTGCCGATCAGGCGTCGGGGTCGCTGAGTTCAAGCACGCCGCGCTTGCTGCGCAGCTTGCCGTAGAAGTGTTCCAGGGCGTTGTTCAGCTTGCTGGCGGCACCGTCGACCGCTTGGTCCAGCGACGTGGCGGTGTGGGTCACGGAAATCGGTTGGTGGCCTTTCGGGCGAGCCTCCAGCTGGCAGCGTTTATCGTGCGGGCCGGGCTTGGCGCCGTTCTCGTCGCGCAGATGAACCTCGATGCGGGTGAGGTCGTCGTCGTAGCGTTCGAGGGTGGCTTCCAGCGTACTGCGGACCCACTCGTTGAGACGGATGTTGCCTTCGATATGGTTGCTGCTGTTGACCTGGATTTGCATGATTCCAATCCTTATTCAGCTTGCTCGCATGGAGGCGTGCCTAGGCCATTGAGGGCCTTGGTATTTCTGCGCCTCTTGACTCTAAGGTCAGGCAACGGCGAAGCGATTTCAAGCCCTTTTTGAAAATAAATGTTCTGTTGCAAATTAGGGTGGGTTCGCCTGAAGAGCAGGGCGCCTGTGAGATCGAGCGCCGCCCGCGCGGCGCATCGCAGGCAAGCCTGCTCCTACATTTGTTTCGGGCCAGTGTTCATGTGGCCTTCGCGCGCGCCCCCTCGGCGCATGCCTCGATATCGAATGGAACGAACAAGGCGGTCGCGCGCGATGGCGCAGGCATAACTGGCCCGAAACAGATGTAGGAGCAGGCTTGCCTGCGATGCGCCGCGCGGGCGGCGCTCGATCTCACAGGCGCTGGACAACTACAGCCTAACCCCCGACCTCAAAACTCAACCGAGGTTTGCACATACAAGGTCCGCGGTTCCCCCACGTATTTACCCTTGTTGTTGTCATCGAACGAGCGCGTGTAGTACTCGCGGTTGAACAGGTTCTTCACCCCCACCGCCACCTTCAGGTTCGACAGCTGTGGCCCGAAGTCGTACCCGGCACGGGTGCTGACCAGCATGTACCCCGGGATGCGCCCGGTGCTGCCATCGGCGCTCTCGGCGCGGGTGTTGGCGTTGTCGGCGTACTGGCTGCTCTGGAAGCTGCCATCGAGGTTCAACTGCCACGGGCCGTCGGTATAGCCAACGCCCAGGTTGCCCTTGTGGCGCGACGAGAACGGCACCTGATTGCCCTTGTTCGGCCCATCTTCGCGGATGGTCGCGTCAACGAAGGCATAGCTGGCATGCACGTCGAAACCGGCCAGCGCCGGGCTCAGCCCATCCAGGGCGTAGCGCACGCTGGTTTCGAAGCCTTGATGGCGAGTTTCGCCACGGGCGATCACCGAGTCGTTGGTCTGGTTGCTCTCGTACTGGTTGTCGAAGTTGATCAGGAACAGGCCCACCTCGGCTTGCAGGTCGCCACTGTCGTAGCGGCTGCCCACTTCCCAGGTGCGCGCTTTCTCCGGCTTCACCTCACCGCTGCTGACGCGGTTGGGCATCTGGCTGTACTGCACGCTGCCGAAGGAGCCCTCGGTGTTGGCGTAGAGGTTCCAGCGATCGGTCAGGTGGTACATCACGTTCAGCGCAGGCAGGGCGGTGTTGTAGCTGCCTTGGTAACGCTGGCCGTTGAGCAGGTTGTTCTGCGCCGAATCGATCATCTCGTAGCGGATGCCCGGGGTGATGGTCCAGCGGCCGATATCGATGCGGTCGTCCAGGTACAGGGCGTGGGCTTCGGTACTGCCACGGGTGTCGCGGTCGTTGCGGCTGGCGGTGGTTGGCAGGCGGTCGGCGCTGGTGGCTTCGCGGTAGCGCAACTCGTGGCCGGCTTCGTTGACGTAGCGGTAGCCCATGCCCAGCTCGTGCCAGCTGTCACCCAGGGCCAGGCCCTGGGAGAAGCGCGTCTCGATGCCGCGCACCCAGTATTCGCGGGGCGACAGGGAGACGAAGCTGCCCTGGTCGAGGTAGCCGCTGCGCAGGGTCTTGGTGAAGAAGCTGTTGACGCTGAACTGGCGGTCGTCCTGCTTGTAGTCGTAGCCGACGTTGACCAGCGTACGGCGGCCCCAGAATTTGTCCTTCAGGCGCGTCGACTGGTACGGGTCGGCATCGAAGTCGGCGCTGCTCAGGCCGCCGGGCATCTGCGCCTCGCCGTCGTAGTACTGGGCCATGGCGTGCAGGCTGTTGGCCTCGTCCAGTTGCAGCTTGCCCTTGAGAATCAGGTCGTCGATCTGCGTGTCGCTGCGTTCGCGCCAGTCGCCGCCCCGCACGCCGGAGTACAGCAGGGCGCCACCCAGGCCATTGTCGTTGGTGCCCCCGACCAGCAGGTTGGCGCTGTTCTTGAAACCATCGTGGCTGGAGGAGGGGCTGATCTGGTTCTGCATCGCGGCCTTGAAGGTGGCCTGCTCGGGAATGGCGCGGGTGACGAAGTTGACGATGCCGCCGACGTTCTGCGGGCCATAGCGCACTGCACCGCCGCCGCGAACCACGTCCACCGCATCCATGTTGCCCATGCTCACGGGGGCCAGCGACAGCTGCGGCTGGCCGTAGGGTGCGAACGGCACCGGAATGCCATCCATCAGCACCGTCGAGCGCGATGCCAGGCGCGGGTTCAGGCCGCGAATGCCGAAGTTCAGTGCCAGGTCATGGCTGCCGGTGCCGTTGTTGTCAGGCGCGTTCACCCCTGGCATGCGGTTGAGCACTTCGCGCGCGGTGCTGGCGCCGCTGCGCTCGAATTCCTCACGGCGTACCACATCGCGTGCGCCGGGGTGCTCGAAGACGTTGTCCTGTTGCGCCTCACCCAGCCAGTCACCGACCACGGTCGATGCACCGAGCTCGACCGGCGCGCCGGGGGCGGCTGGGCCTACCGGCTGCAGGCTGTAGGCATTGTCGGCCTGCTGGCGCGCCTGCAGGCCGCTGCCGCGCAGCAGCGCCTCCAGGCCCTGGGCGGTGTCGTATTCACCGTCCAGGCCTTGGGTTGCCAAGCCCTGGGTGACTTGCGAGCCGAACGAGATCAGCGCACCGCTCTGCCGGCCGAACTGGTTCAGGGCATCCTCCAGCGAACCTGCGGGAATGTGGTAGGTGCGCATTTCGGCGGCGAACAGGGCCTGGGAGGTGAGGCCAAGGCTGCTGGCAAGCAGCAGGGCATGGACGAGCGGGCTGGGGCGCAGGGGCATGGGGCTGGATCCTGTAATAAGGGGTTCTGCCTTCCCTGTCACGCGAGGTTCGCCAATCGGCTCAGGCCGCATGAAAAAAAATCAGCTCAGCCGCGGTTCAAGCGTTACCCAGTAGCGGGTGAAGCGCCGTACCTTCACCGGCAACGCCACTTCCAGCATCTGCAGGATGCGTTCGCTGTTATCCAGTGGGTAGGAGCCCGACACTTTCAGGTCGGCGATCCGCTCGCTGCAGCCCAGTTGCCCGTGGCGATAGCGCCCCAGTTCAGCCAGGAAATCGGCCAGGCGCATGTGCGAGGCCACCAGCATGCCGTCTACCCAGGCGCCGCTGTTTGGGTCCAGTGGGCTGATGGCCTGCCAGCCGTGGCCATTGAAGCGGGCGCGCTGGCCGGCGAGCAGGGCATTGCCAGCGAAACGGGCCTGGCCGCTGAACACCGAAACCAGGCTGAAGCCGTCGAACTCGCGCACGTTGAAGTGGCCGTTGCCCAACTGCAGTTCGCCCTGCGCGGTGCGCAGCACCAGCGGGCGGGCATCGCTGGCTACGTCCAGCGCCAGCTCGCCTTCGAGCAACCGCACCTGGCGCTGCTGGCCATCGAAGCGCACATCGGCGGCGCTGCGGGTATTGAGTTGCAGCACGCTGCCATCGTCCAGGCGCATGCGCCGGCGTTCGCCCAGCGGGCTGCGGTAGTCGGCCAGCAGCCCCGGCACCGGGTTGTGCCCGTGCAGGCCAAGGCCCGTGGCACTGGCCACGCCCAACAGCAGCAAGGCCTTGAGCGCCCGGCGCCGGGCCGGGGAGGGCGGCGCCTGCAGGGTGGCATGCACCACGGGCGAGGCCACGCCCTTGAGGCGCTGGTTGACCTGCTGGATATGCGCCCAGGCCCGCTGGTGCTCCTGGTCGGCCAGCAGCCAGTGCTGCAGCGCCTGTTGCTGGGCCTGGTCGAAGTCATCGCCCTGCGACTCGATCAGCCAGTGCACGGCCTGCTCGGCCACCTGTGCGGAGAACGCGGCGTTCATAGGGCGAAGTAGCAGCGCAGGGCTGCCTTGTTCAGGTAGCGCTTGACCGTGGCCAGCGACAGGCCCAGCTCGCGGGCGATCTCGGTTTGCCCCATGCCGTCGACCTGGGCCAGCAGGAACACACGCTTGACCAGCGCCGGCAGGCCATCGAGCAGGCGGTCGAGCTCCAGCAGGGTTTCGAAGATGATCGCTTTCTGTTCCTCGCTTGGTGCTACCTGCTCGGGCACCAGGGCCAGGGCCTGCAGGTAGGCGCGTTCCAGTTCCTGGCGGCGGAAGTGGTTGCACAGCACGCGCTTGGCCACGGTGGCCAGGAACGCCCGGGGCTCGACCAACTGCGGTGCCTCGCGGGCTTGCAGCAGGCGCACGTAGGTGTCCTGGGCGAGGTCGGCGGCGCTCTGCGGGCAGCCCAGGCGGCGGCGCAGCCAGCCGGTCAGCCAGTTGTGGTGGGCGTGGTAAAGGCCTTCGACCGTGGAAGAGAGGGCGCTGGACACCGCAATACTCCGGCGCCATGCAGCGCAATTGGTAGTAAGAATTGTTCGCATTGTAGTGGCAAGGCGTTTCGTCGGCAATCCTTGGCTGTGCCTGGGAAGCTTTGCTTATGAGAATTGAAATCATTACTATTGCATCCCCCAGCTCCACCGGATCCCAGCCATGAAGCGCACCGCCGCCGGACTTCCCATCAGCTACCGCCTGGGCGTGCTTTCGCGCAGCCTCGCCGCGCTGCTGGGCGGGTACCTGCTGGCGTCCATGGCGAGCATCTGCATCACCCTGCTGGCGCCGCTGCCCCAGGTGGACGCGACCATGACCGGCATGATGCTATCGTTCGTTTTCTACCTGTTGGCCTTTCTCTGGTGCTTTGCCTGCCGCAGCGCCTGGCGTGCCTGGCTCGGCGTGCTGCTGCCAAGCTTGTTGCTGGCGCTGGTCAACGGGTTTGCCTACTGGATGAAAAACCCATGAAGGAAGGTTTCCGCCAGGCCATGGCCTGGCTGCACACCTGGACCGGCCTGATTTTCGGCTGGTTGCTGTTCGCCATCTTCCTCACCGGTACCCTGTCGTACTTCAAGGAAGAGATCAGCCACTGGACCCAGCCGGAAGTGCGCCGCCATGCACTCGACCCGGTCGCCAGCCTGGGCCTGGCCCAGCGCTACCTGGAGGCCAATGCCGGGCATGCCAGCAACTGGATAATCCGCCTGCCCAGCGAGCGCGAGGCGCCGATCAGCGTGGGTTGGCGCGACCCCGACGGCGGCCGGCGCGGCTTCGTCAACAAGAAGCTCGATGCCCAGACCGGCCAACCGGTGGAGGCCCGCGAGAGCCGTGGCGGCGATTTCTTCTACCGCTTCCATTTCCAGCTTGAGATGCCGTACCCCTGGGGCCGCTGGCTGGCCACGTTCTGCGCATTCATCATGCTGCTGGGGCTGGTGACCGGGATCATCACCCACAAGAAGATCTTCAAGGAGTTCTTCACCTTCCGCCCCGGCAAGGGCCAGCGCTCCTGGCTGGACGGCCACAATGCGATCGGCGTGCTGGTGCTGCCGTTCCACCTGATGATCAGCTACAGCAGCCTGGTGATCTTCATGTACATGGTGATGCCGGCCAGCATCATGGCCAGCTACGGCGACAGCGACGGCTATTTCAAGGAGGTATTCGGCCGCGACGATGTGCCCAAGGTGGCCAATGTCGCCACGCCGCTGGTGCCGCTGGCCAGCCTGTACGCCAAGGTTCAGGAACAGGTGCCGGGTGCCCGCATGGGCTACATCCAGGTGCAGAACCCTGGCGACAGCAATGCCCGGGTCAGCTTCGCCCAGGCCTCGGCAGACAGCATCGCCTACAAGCGCAGTGCCAACTGGAGCTTCGACGGCGCCACTGGCGCGCTGCTGACCCAGGGCAAGCCCGAGAGCGCGGCGATGATGACCTCGTTCAGCTTCGTCGGCCTGCACATGGGCAACTTTGCCGGGCCATGGCTGCGCTGGCTGTACTTCTTCTTTGGTGTGGCCGGCACGGCGGTGATCGGCACCGGGCTTGTGATGTGGCTGGGCAAGCGCCAGCTCAAGCATGCCAAGAGCGCCAGCTTGCCGGGCGAGCTGCGCCTGGTCGAGGTGCTGAACATCGCCAGCATGAGCGGCCTGCTGCTGGCCGTGGCGGGGTTCTTCTGGGCCAACCGCCTGGTGCCCGCCACGCTGCAAGGCCGTGCCGATTGGGAGGTGAACGCGTTCTTCCTGGCCTGGCTGCTGGCGCTGGTGCATGCCGTGCTGCGCCCGGGGCGCAAGGCCTGGGGTGAGCAACTGGCACTCGGTGCGGTGGCCTTTGCCCTGCTGCCGCTGCTCAACTCGCTGACCAGCGAGCAGGGGCTTGAGCATTCGCTGGCCGCCGCCGACTGGGCCATGGCCGGGTTCGACCTCACCGCCCTGGGCACGGGGTTGTTCCTCGCCTGGGCTGCCAGGCAGATGCTGCGTGCCCCAAAGCCTGCAGCCAAGCGCGCGCCGCGCGCGGCCAAGGCGACCACTGACGTGGCCGAGGTGCACTGATGCTCAGCGTTGCCTTGATCGGTTTCAGCGGTTTCGTTGCCTTGTGCCTGGCCATGGAGAAGCACTTCAGCGACCTGCTCGGGCGCAAGCCAGGCCCTGGCCAGTTGCGCAACCTGCGGATCGCCGGCTGGCTGTTGCTGGCCCTGTCGTTGCTGCTTGCCGTGCACCTGCGCGGCTGGGACCACGGTCTGCTGGAGTGGCTGGCGGTGCTGATGGCCGGGGTCACCCTGTGGGTGTTCGGCCTGCCTTACCTGCCAAAGGTGCTGCTTGGCCTGGCAGCCTTGAGCCTGGTGCTGGGCCCGCTGCTGGCGCTGCTGGGTGGGTGATGCGTTGAGCGAAACCGACAGTGACGGCAGCCGCGCCCGCTTTGTGCAAGTGTTCCAGAGCCAGCGGGCGCGCATGGAGGCATTGATCAGCCGCCGCGTCGGTTGCCGTGCCACGGCATCGGACCTGGTGCAAGAGCTGTTCCTGCGCTTCTGGCGCCGCCCCGAAGTCAAGGTCGAAGCGCTCGACACCTACTTGCTGCGCTGCGCCGGCAACCTTGCCATCGACCACCTGCGCAGCGAGGGCAGCCGTGAACGCCTGGCCGAGGCCTCGCAGCCGCTGGACGACGATGCCCCGGCGCCGGAGCAGGCACTGGAGGCCGATCACGACCTGCAGCGCATTGAAGCGGCGCTGCGCGCACTGCCTGAGCGTACCCGGCAGATTTTCCTGCTCAATCGTATCCACGGCTGCAAGTACGGCGAAATCGCCAAGGCCATGCAACTGTCCCAGAGCAGCGTGGAAAAGCATATGATGCGCGCCCTTGAAGCGTGCAAGGCCAGTGTTGCCGAGCCCGCGTTTTCCCCACGCCGGCCTGGGAGCGCCCGCCAATGAGCCATCCAGACCTGATCACCGCCGTGCAGTCCGACGCCGCCCTGCACTGGTTGCTGCGCATCAACCAGCAACCCGAGGCAGCCCAGAGCGCCGACTTCAAGCGCTGGCTGATTGCCGACCCCAGGCACCGCGAGGCCTATGCCGAAGCCCAGTTACTGTGGCAGATCAGCGAGGCGCCAGCGGCGCGCATGGCCGAGGAGGAGCACGCTGACCTGCAGCGTTACCTGCAGGCAATGGCCCGGCCCGCCAGCAGCGGGCGCTGGCGCGCGCTCTGTGGCATGGCCGCTGCGGCCTGCCTGGTGCTGGCCATGGGCGTGGCAGGGGGGTGGCGGCCTGTTGATTGGCTGCAGAACCTGCAAGCCGACTTCAGCAGCGGCGAGGCAATCCGCCAGGTGACCCTGGCGGACCAGTCCCAGGTGACCCTGGATGCGGGCAGCGCCATCGCCGTGCACTTCCAGCAAGGTGAGCGCCATGTGCGCTTGCTGCATGGTGCGGCGTTCTTCCAGGTGACCCACACCGGCGAGCCGTTCGTGGTCGAGGCGGGCGAGGGCCAGGTGCGCGTGCTCGGCACCCAGTTCGAGGTCCGTGAGCAGGGCGACGGTGCCCAGGTGACCGTGCGCAGCGGGCGGGTGGCGGTAACGGCGGCCCAGGGGCAGGCGGCCCATGAGCTGACGGCCAATCAGCAGTTGGCCTTCGCCGATGGCCAGGCTGGCGAAACCCAGAGCGTGGACAGCGACAGCCGCCTGGCCTGGCGCCAAGGCTGGCTGAATTACTACCAGGTGCCGTTGGCCCAGGTAGTCGACGACCTGGGGCGCTATTACCCGGGGCGGATCGTGCTGCTCGATGGCGAACTGGGGCGGCGCAAGGTCAGTGGCAGTTTCCCGGTTGCAGAGCCCTTGGCGGCGCTGGACTCGCTGGGCCAGGTCCTCGGGTTTTCACGGCAGACCCTACTCGGGCGCCTGACCGTCATCAGGTAGTTGCCTCTACCGGCCCTTTCGCAGGCAAACCCGCCCTACAAACCCCGCACGTACCCTTGTAGGAGCGGGCTTGCCCCGCGAAAGGGCCGGCCCAGCAAAATATTTTCCAAAGGGTGATGAGGTAACTGGATGTGACATCCGTGTAATGAGTGTAAGTGCGATTCATTCGCAGTCATCACCCTCTAACAGGTCAGCGTCCATGAAGTTCACCCCGCGTTGCGTCCCCCTCTGGTTCGGCCTCACTGCCTGCTCGGCCCTCGCCGCTGCGCCCTTCGCCATGGCCGCCGAGCAGGTCCAGTTGCACGCTTTTGCCCAACCCAGCCAGCCCCTGGCCCAGGCGCTCAACGCCTTCAGCCGCGCCACCGGCCAGAGCGTGGTCTACACCCTCGAACTGCCCGGCGTGCAGGCCCCCGCGCTGAACGGCAACTTCAGCGCCGAGCAGGCCCTGCAGCAGCTGCTGGGCAACAGCGGCCTGACCTGGCGCCGCCTGGATGCCCGCACCCTGACGCTGGAAACCGTCGACACCTCCGGCGCCCTCAACCTGCAGGCCACCAACGTTACCTCGCAGCTTGACAACTACAGCTACCAGCCACCGGCCAGCGCCTCGATCATGCGCGGCCAGGGCCCGTCCCAGGACATCCCCCAGGCCATCAACGTAGTGCCGGCCCAGGTACTGCGCGACCAGGCGCCACGTAACCTCGACGATGCCCTGGCCAACGTCAGCGGCATCACCCAGGGCAACAACTTTGGCGGCACCTCCGACACCGTGATGAAGCGTGGCTTCGGCGACAACCGCGATGGCTCGATCATGCGCGACGGCATGCCGCTGGTGCAGGGCCGCAGCCTCAACGCCAGCACCGAGCGGGTCGAAGTGCTCAAGGGCCCGGCTTCGCTGCTGTACGGCATCCAGGACCCAGGCGGGGTCATCAACGTGGTCAGCAAGCGCCCGCAACTGGAGCAGTACAATGCCCTGACCGTGCGCGGCTCCACCTACGGCAGTGGCAAGAACGGCAGCGGCGGCGGTTTCGACAGCACCGGCGCACTGGGCGGCAGCAACTTCGCCTACCGGCTGATCGTCGACCACGAAGACGAAGACTACTGGCGCAACTTCGGGGTGCACCGTGAATCGCTGGTAGCGCCGTCGTTCGCCTGGCTGGGCGAAGACACCCAGGTGGTGCTGGCCTACGAGCACCGTGAGTTCCTCTACCCCTTCGACCGCGGCACCGCGTTCGGCAGCAATGGCCACCCGCTGAACATTCCGGCCACGCGCCGCCTCGACGAACCCTTCAACGACATGGAAGGGCGCTCCGACCTGTACCGCCTGGAAGTCGACCACCAACTGGCCGACGACTGGAAGCTGCATTTCGGCTACAGCTTCAACCGCGAAACTTACGACGCCAGCCAAGTGCGCGTTACCGGCGTGAACGAGGCCAAGGGCACCCTGACCCGCAGCATCGACGGCACCCATAACGCCATGAGCCGCGACCAGTTCGCCACCCTGAGCCTGAACGGCAATGTGCAACTGGCCGGCATGCAGCACGATTTGCTGTTCGGGGTCGACCACGAAGACCGCAAGATCTTTCGCGGCGACCTGATTCGCCAGACGGCCAAGTCCACCTTCAGTTACCTGAACCCGGTGTACGGCCAGGAAGTGGAAGGCAGCACGGTGCGGGCCAGCGACAGCGACCAGACCGACAAGCTGCGCACCGATGCGATCTTCCTGCAGGATGCGCTGCACCTGGATGAGCACTGGATCGTGGTGGCGGGTGCGCGCTTCCAGCAGTTCGACCAGTACGCCGGCCGTGGCCGCCCATTCAAGGCCAACACCGACACCAGCGGCCAGGCCTGGGTGCCGCATGCGGGCATCGTCTACAAGGTCGACGACCAGTTGTCGTTCTATGGCAGCTACAGCGAGTCGTTCAAGCCCAACTCCAGCATTGCCCCGCTGACCGGTGGCGTGGTGCTGGACTCGTCGGTGGCGCCGGAGGAGGGCAAGTCCTGGGAGTTGGGCGCCAAGCTCGACATGCCGGGCAGCCTGAGCGGCACCCTGGCGCTGTTCGACATCACCAAGCAGAACGTGCTGGTGGCCAACTTCGACAGCAGCACGGGCGAGACGCTGTACAGCAACGCCGGTGAAGTCAATTCGCGGGGCGTGGAGCTGGACCTGACCGGGCAGCTCAGCGAGCACTGGAGCCTGATCGGCAGCTATGCCTTCACCGATGCCAAGGTGACCAAGGACCCAGACCTCAAGGGCAACCGCTTGCAGAACGTGGCCCGGCACAGCGGCTCGCTGTCGGCGGTGTATGACTTCGGCAGCCTGTTCGGCGGCGACCGCCTGCGGGTGGGCGCCGGGGCGCGCTACGTGGGTGAACGCCCAGGCAATTCGACCAATACCTTCGACTTGCCGAGCTACACCGTGGCAGATGCGTTCGCCAGCTACGAAACCAAGCTCGATGAACACAAGGTGCGCTTGCAGTTGAACGTGAAGAACCTGTTCGACAAGGTGTACTACAGCTCGGCGGTGAACCAGTATTTCGTCGCCATTGGTGATGCGCGGCAGGTGAGCTTGTCCAGTACCTTCGAGTTCTGACGCTCCCCTGAGGGTAGGAGCGAGCGCAGCTCGCGATGCGCCGCGCCAGCGGTGCTCGTTTCGAAGCCCAGCGCCGCGGGTGCGGCGCATCGCGAGCTGCGCTCGCTCCTACCGGGGAGTGGGACGCAGTGGGTCCTTCAGCTGCAGGTGGCCGTGCGGTACTGGCCTGGGGTTGCCCCAAACGCCTGGCGGAAGCGGTTGCTGAAATGGCTGGCACTGGCGAACCCGCACAGCAGCGCCACCTGCCCCAACGGCAACTCGGCCAGGCGCAGCAGTTGGCAAGCCCGGTGCAGCCGCCGCGCCAGCAGGTACTGGTGGGGCGGCAGGCCGAAACTGGTGCGGAACATCCGCGCAAAGTGGTATTCGGACAGGTTGCAGCGCAGTGCCAGTTCACCCAGGGTGATCGGCTGGTCCAGGTTCGCCTCCAGGTAATCCACCAACTGGCGGCGCAGGCTGGGTGCCAACCCGCCCTTGAGCCGCACCCCCTGGCGCAACCCCACCTGGCTGAGCACGGCGTGGTCGACGATCGCGTGGGCCAGGCTGCTGGCCAGCAGGCGCTCGGCAGGTTCGTCCCAGGCCAGGCCGATCAACTGGCGAAAGCGCACCGACTGCTGCGGGTCGTCGATGAAGGTTGCCTCGTGCAGCTGCAACTCGCGCGGCTCGCGGTCGAGCAGGCGCACGCAGCCCAGGGCGAATTGCGCCTCGCTGACGTACAGGTGCGCCAGGCGAATGGCGCCGTTGACCACCCAGTTCGACTCAAAGCCCGCCGGCATGATGCACAGTTTGTTCGGCGCGCCCTTGTCCGCCGGGCGCTGGCGACGGAAGGTACCGGTGCCGTCGGCGATGTAGCACGACAGGGTGTGGTGGCTTGGCGCCTGGTAGTCGCGAGCGTCGTCGCGGTTGCTCCACAGCGCTGCGGCAAGGCCGTCGCCCAGCTGCGCGCTCAGCTCCAGCCGGGCGTTGGGCGAGGCGTGCATGGCGTTGAACACTTGCAGTTGGCTGAGTGGGGTCATGGCTGGGTCCTCTGGCTGCCATCGTACTGCGCCTGGGGGGCGGTGACAGCTGGTTGGGCAGGAAAAGCGCAAGTTTGTGCAAGCGGTGGGGGGGGGGCAGGGGGGACACTGGTGGCTCCGGCGAGGGCTGCGCCCTCGATTCGCGGGGCAAGCCCGCTCCTACAGGGACCGCGCCGCTGGCAAGGGAGCTGCCGTACCTGTGGGAGCGGGCTTGCCCGCGAAGCGCCGGGAACCGATCTTGAAAGGCCCAAGGAACCACCACCATGAACCTGTCTCTGTACCTGCTCACCGTCCTGATCTGGGGCACCACCTGGATCGCCCTGAAACTGCAACTGGGCGTGGTCGCCATTCCCGTGTCGATCGTCTACCGCTTCGCCCTGGCCGGCCTGATCCTGTTCGCCATCCTCCTGCTCACCCGCCGCCTGCAGCCGATGAACCGGCGCGGCCACCTGGTTTGCCTGGCCCAGGGCCTTTGCCTGTTCTGCGTCAACTTCATGTGTTTCCTCACCGCCAGCCAGTGGATCGCCAGCGGCCTGATCGCCGTGGTGTTCTCCACCGCCACCCTGTGGAACGCCCTGAACGCGCGGATCTTCTTCGGCCAGAAAATTGCCGGCAACGTGCTGGGCGGGGGCGCGCTGGGCCTGTTGGGGCTCGGCCTGTTGTTCTGGCCGGAACTGTCGCACCACGCCGCCAGCCCTGAAACCCTCTACGGCCTGGGCCTGGCGTTGCTGGGCACGCTGTGCTTCTCGGCCGGCAACATGCTGTCGAGCATGCAGCAGAAAGCCGGCCTCAAGCCCATGACCACCAATGCCTGGGGCATGCTCTATGGCGCGGCGATGCTGGCCGGGTACTGCCTGGCCAGCGACATACCCTTCGCCATGGAATGGAACGGCCGCTACATCGGCTCGCTGCTGTACCTGGTCATTCCCGGCTCGGTGATCGGCTTTACCGCCTACCTGACCCTGGTCGGGCGCATGGGGCCGGAACGCGCCGCCTATTGCACGGTGCTGTTCCCGCTGGTGGCGCTGAACATCTCGGCGTTTGCCGAGGGGTATCAGTGGACCAGCCCGGCACTGTTGGGGTTGGTGGCGGTCATGATGGGCAACGTGCTGGTATTCAGAAAACCCGTGAACAAGGCCACTGGCGCGCTGGCACGCACCTGAGGCCCAGCGCCTGGCAAAAATGCCAGGTGCGCTCAGCGGGCATCTGGCTAGACTTGGCTGGGAGTTCTTGCCCGGGGAAGCCAGATGGCTGCAGTGTCTATATGGAACAGGCCACTCACGCAGGCGCAACTCCGGTTGTTATGCACGGCGGCCTTGCTCGTGCACATTCTGCCGCTGCTGATGGCTGACCACCCGTTTCTCGATGACTACGCCCGTGCGCAAATGGCCCGCAATGACTGGAGCTATTTCGGCCGGCCCCTGATGGTTGCGTTGTTTGCGGCGCTGAGTTTCGGGCCAGGTGCAGTCGACCTTTACCCGCTGCCATTGCTGCTGGCTGTGGTGGTATCCGGATTTGCCCTCGCCCGCCTGGTGGTTGGCTGGTTTCCAGCGCCAACAGTGAGTGCTGTGTGGGTGGTGCTGCCGCTGTGGTTGCAACCGTATTTCCTGCAGAACCTTTCCTACCAGTACGACGGTGCAGCCATGGCGCTGTCCCTGAGTGCGGCACTGTGGGCGGTGATGTCCAAGGTCGGGCGCTTGGGCAGCCATGCAGCAGGCATGGCGCTGGTGGCCGCAGCGGCGGCGCTCTACCAGCCCAGCGTCAATGTATTTATCGGCCTGTGTGGGATGGAGGCGATGCTCAACGTAATGAACGGCGACAGGGCGGTGCATGTGTATCGGCACGCGCTGGCCCGTGTTGGGCAACTGCTGGGAGGGCTGCTGGTTTATTACGCAAGCAGTGCCTGGATGGTCACTTCCACGCGGGGCGAAATGCTGCCGTTGAATTCGCAATGGCTAGAGGAGGTAACGCAGCGCCTGCAAGCAACGGCCGAGGTGGTCGGTTTGCTGGTTACACCTTGGAGTGCCTGGGTCTTCATTACCCTGTTGGCCCTGGCCGTTGCCTGCTTGCTGCACCAGCTGATGCGGCTGTGGCGGGCTGACGTTGGGATTGGCGGGCCACTGAGCCTGTCGATTGCCTTGCTGCTGGGCACGCTGACCGTTGTGCTATGTGTCCCAGGCTTGATCCTGTTCCTGGCTGCGTTCGAGAAGGCGGTGCGGGTACTGATGGGGTTGGGCGTCCTGCTGATGCTGATTCAGTACCTGGCGTATGCAGCCCTTGCTGGCTGGCCGCGTGTTCGCGTGCTCGTGCTTGGGGTGCCAGTGCTGTTCATGTTGTCGTTTTCGTTCGCCTATGGTCGGGTCATGCTGCTGCAGAAGGAGTTGCATCAAGCGGTCACTCAGTCATTGGTTCACGACCTGCAGTCACAACCGCAGCTCAACCAGGCAAAGCACTTCTATGTGCTCGATTTCTGGCTCAAGCGGCCGTGGATTCCAGCCGCCGCTGGCACGCTGGAGGCCATGCCAGCGATGGCCATGGTTCATGCCTACAACTTCATCGTGTTGCCAGAAATGTTGCCCCGGGCCGGCATCGACGACCTGCACAGTTTCTACCAGACCCCTCCATTGAACCGGCAGCAAGTGATGGCCCAGAGCCCCACGCCCGTGCTTTCCAGCCGCCTCTATGACCTCTACCGGGTGGCTGACGACGTCTACGTGCTGATCAAGCCACCCGAGGGCTACGGCCAGTGACCTGGCACCGTTTCGCCCGTTACGGGCTGGTAGGCATCGGCAACACGCTGGTGCACTGGCTGGTGTTCCTTGGCCTGCACCTGATGCTGGGGCTGCGCCAGGCGTCGAGCAACCTGCTGGCATTCGCCGTGGCAGCGACCCTTTCCTACTACGCCAACGCCCACTATACCTTCGCGGTCAGGCCCTCCGGCCCACGCTACCTGCTGTTCATGCTGGGCATGGGAGCGCTGAGCCTGGCCTTGGGGGCCATGGCGGACTGGGCAAGGCTATCACCCTGGCTGACCCTGCTGGCCTTTTCGGCAGTCAGCCTGGTGGCAGGCTATTGCTACTCGCACACCGTGGTCTTCAGACGGAACACGCCATGAACATCACCCTGATCGTACCGGTATACAACGAACAGGACACCCTGGAGCGGTTCTACCAGGCCGTGCGCAACGAGCCGACCCTGCAGGGCACGACCGTGGAAATCCTGTTCGTCAATGACGGCAGCGATGACGCCAGCGAAGACATCTGCGCGGCCCTGGCGGCGCGGGACGAGTGGGTATCGGTGGTGAACTTCTCGCGCAATTTCGGCAAGGAGTCGGCCTTGTTCGCCGGGCTTGAGTACGCCGAAGGCGATGCCGTGGTGCCGATCGATGTCGACCTGCAAGACCCGGTGTCGCTCATTGCACAGATGATCGAGCAATGGCAGCAGGGGGCCGATGTGGTGCTGGCCAAGCGCCGCAGCCGCACTGCCGATACGCCGTTCAAGCGCTGGAGCGCACGGCTTTATTACCGCCTGCACAACCGCATTGCTTCAACCCATATCGAAGAGAACGTCGGCGATTTTCGGCTGCTCGACCGCAAGGTGGTGGCTGCTATCCGCCAGTTGCCCGAGCAGCAACTGTTCATGAAAGGCGTGCTGTCGTGGGTGGGTTTTCGCACGGTGATCGTCGAGTACGACCGGCCGGAGCGGGTGGCGGGCAACAGCAAGTTCAGTTTCTGGCGGCTGTGGAACCTGGCCCTGGACGGCATCACTTCGTTCAGTACCGTGCCGTTGCGGCTGTGGAGCTACGTAGGGGCGGGCGTGTCGCTGTTCGCCTTTGCCTTTGCCGTGTACATGCTGGTGGACAAGATGCTCCACGGCAACGACTTGCCAGGCTACCCGTCGATCATGACGGCGATCCTGTTTCTCGGCGGGGTGCAGCTTATCGGCATCGGGATACTGGGGGAGTACATCGGGCGGATCTACCAGGAAACCAAGCACCGCCCCCGGTATGTGGTGCGCAAGGTGCTGGGCCGGCGGCGCCAGCGGTAATCGCTATTGCCTGTCCCGGCCTCTTCGCGGGCAAGCCCGCTCCCACAGGTACATCACAGGCCTGGCGATGCAGGAGCGGGCTTGCCCCGCGAAGAAGCCACCACAAGCGCTAAAAAACCATCACCCCTTCCAAACCTGTGGATTCACCAAATCCCGCGGCCGCTCACCCAGCAGCGCCGCCCGCAAGTTCTCCATGGCCCGGTTGGCCATGGCCTCGCGGGTTTCCGCCGTGGCCGAGCCAATGTGCGGCAGGGTCAGTGCATTGGGTAGTTGGAACAAGGGCGATTCGCTCAGCGGTTCTTTCTCGTACACATCCAGCCCGGCCCCGCGAATGGTGCCGTTCTGCAGCGCCTCGACCAACGCCGCCTCGTCCACCACCGGGCCGCGGGCGATGTTGATCAGAAACGCGCTGGGCTTCATCAGCTTCAGCTCGCGGGCACCGATCAGCTTGCGCGTGGCGTCGGACAGCGGCACCACCAGGCAAACGAAGTCCGATTCGGCCAGCAACTGCTCAAGGCTGCGGTACTGCGCGCCCAACTCCTGCTCCAGCGCCGCCTTGCGGCTGTTGCCGGCATACAGGATGGACATGCCGAAACCGAAGCGGCCACGGCGGGCAACGGCCGCGCCGATGTTGCCCAGGCCGACGATGCCCAGGGTCTTGCCATGCACATCGCTGCCGAAGTGCGACGGCGCAACGGTGGCCTGCCAGTTGCCGGCCTTGGTCCAGGCATCGAGCTCGGCGGTGCGCCGGGCGCAACCCATGATCAGCGAGAAGCCCAGGTCGGCGGTGCTTTCGGTGAGCACGTCGGGGGTGTTGGTCAGGGCGATGCCGCGTTCGTTGAAGTAGTCGACATCGTAGTTGTCGTAGCCCACCGAGACGCTGGACACCACCTCCAGCTTGCCCGCACCTTCGAGTTGCGCACGGCCAAGCTTGCGCCCGGCACCGATCAGGCCGTGGGCCTCGGGCAGGGCTTCGTTGAACTGGGCACTGATATCACCGAGCTTGGGGCTTGGCACGATCACGTTGAAGTCTTGCTGCAGGCGCTCGGCCATGGCCGGGGTGATGCGGCTGAAGGCCAGGACGGTCTTTTTCATCGGGCAACTTCTCAAGGCGGTGGGTCGGGTTTGTTGCTTAGCAACCTACCATTGTCCACCGCCGCCGTGCAGCAGCTTTTTCAGTT
Organism: Pantoea sp. Ap-967; assembly: GCF_011752565.1. Lineage (GTDB taxonomy): Bacteria > Pseudomonadota > Gammaproteobacteria > Pseudomonadales > Pseudomonadaceae > Aquipseudomonas. The sequence continues at coordinate 40,165 of NZ_VWXK01000017.1, read as the reverse complement.
GGCGATCAGCAATTCATGGGTTTTCAGGTCCGCCTCATGGGCCGCCAGAATCTCTGGCAGGGAATTGCGCAGGTACTCGACCCAGGTCTTGATCTTGGCATCCAGGTATTGGCGCGAGGGGTAGATGGCGTACAGGTTCAGCTCCTGCAGGCGGTAGTCCGGCAGCGCCCGCACCAGGCTGCCATCGCGCAGGCCGTCGATTGCCGAGTAGATCGGCAGCACGCCCATGCCCATGCCGCTGCGGATCGCGGTTTTCATCGCGTCTGCCGAATTGACCTGGAACGGCGAGCTGGTGATGTTGACCAGCTCCTGGCCTTCCGGGCCATCGAACAACCACTTCTCCAGCGGAATCACTGGGCTGACCATGCGCAGGCACGCGTGCTGCAGCAGGTCGAGCGGCTTGTGCGCGAAGCCGTTGCGCGCCACGTAGTCGGGCGAGGCGCAGACGATGCTGTAGGTGATGCCCAGGCGCTGGGAGACGAAACCGGAGTCCGGCAGCTCGGTGGCGAGCACGATGGACACGTCATAACCCTCTTCGAGCAGGTCTGGCACGCGGTTGGCCATGGTCAGGTCGAAGGTCACGTCCGGGTGCGATTCGCGGTAGCGGGTGATGGCATCGACCACGAAATGCTGGCCGACCCCGGTCATCGAGTGCACTTTCAACTGCCCGGCAGGCCGGGCATGGGCGTCGCTGGCCTCGGCCTCGGCTTCCTCGACATAGGTGAGGATTTGCTCGCAGCGCATCAGGTATCGCTTGCCGGCTTCGGTCAAGGCGATGCGCCGGGTGGTGCGGTTGAGCAGCCGGGTTTGCAGATGGGCTTCCAGGTTGGAGACCGCCCGCGACACGTTCGCGGTGGTCGTATCCAGTTGCGCGGCGGCGGCGGTAAAGCTGCCTAGCTGGGCTACGCAACTGAAAGCACGCATGTTTTGCAGGGTGTCCATGGGTCACTCTCGATATAGAGGACAAAATTGTGTCATGAAGTAACGCAAAAGTTATGAAAACTTGCCTTCGACCAAAGGCGGATTATCGCTGTTTCGGTAACAAAGATTCGCAGGAATATGCGCTTATCGCCAGTGCGGCTGCCCCCTAGAATTGCCCGGCCCCTCCACCTCTTCCTCGGGAAATCGCAGCTGTGCCGCGTCGCATCATCAGAACGCTTCAAGTGTTCAGTGCCTGTGCCCTTAGTCTCACCTTGAGCGGCTGTATCGGAACCTGGGGCATTGCCCCGCAAAGCAAGACCCTGCAAGCCAATTCCCTGACCCCTGATGCCGCCATTCGCGAGGCAGCCAGCGATGCCCATTGGCCCGACCAACAGTGGTGGCAGGCCTATGCCGACCCGCAACTGAACCGCTGGGTGAACCTTGCCGTGGCCGGTAGCCCGAGCCTGGCCATGGCGGCGGCGCGGGTACGCGAGGCCAAGGCCATGGCCGGGGTGGTCGAGTCGGCTGAACAGCTGCAGGCCAACGGCCAGGCCAGCCTCAAACGGCACAATTGGCCGGAGGACCAGTTCTACGGCCCCGGCGCATTGTCGGGGGCCAACACCTGGGACAACAACGCCGCCATCGGTTTCAGCTACGCCCTGGACCTGTGGGGCCGAGAGCGCAATGCCAGCGAGCAGGCCGTGGACCAGGCGCATATGAGCGTGGCCGAGGCCCGCCAGGCCCAACTCGAATTGCAGAACAACGTGGTGCGCGCCTATATCCAGCTGAGCCTGCACTTTGCCCAGCGCGACATCGTCAAGGCCGAACTCGAACAGCAAGAGCAGATCCTGGCCCTGGCCAAGCGCCGCCTGGCCGGTGGCATCGGCACCCATTTCGAAGTCAGCCAGGCCGAGGCGCCGCTGCCTGAAACCCACCGCCAGCTCGACAGCCTGGATGAAGAAATCGCCCTGGCCCGCAACCAGTTGGCCGCCCTGGCTGGCAAGGGCCCGGGGGAGGGCGCGCAACTGCAGCGCCCGAGCCTGACCCTGGCCGCGCCATTGAAGCTGCCGTCCAACCTGCCCGCCGAACTGGTCGGCCAGCGCCCCGACGTGGTTGCCAGCCGCTGGCAGGTGGCTGCCCAGGCCCGCGGCATCGACGTTGCCCATGCCGGTTTCTTCCCCAATGTCGACCTGGTCGGCAGCCTGGGTTTCATGGCCACCGGCGGTGGCCCGCTGGCGTTCCTGACCGGGCGCAAGTTCAACTACAACGTGGGCCCGGCGATCAGCCTGCCGATTTTCGACGGTGGCCGCCTGCGCTCGCAGCTGGGCGTGGCCGCGGCGGGTTACGACGTGGCCGTGGCGCGCTACAACCAGACCGTGGTCGGTGCGCTGAAGAACATCTCCGACCAGCTGATTCGCCGTGAGTCGATGCAGCAGCAGGCGCACTTTGCCGCCGAGTCGGTGGCCGCTGCGCAGAAAACCTACGACATCGCCACGGTCGCCTTCCAGCGCGGCCTGACCGACTACCTCAATGTGCTCAATGCCCAGACCTTGCTGTTTCGCCAGCAACAGGTGCAACAGCAGGTGCAGGCCGCGCGCCTGATTGCCCATGCCGAGCTGGTCACCGCCCTGGGCGGCGGCCTGCAGGCGGGCAAGGACGTGCCGGACGAACAGCGTCAGGCCGCGCCGAAAACCCCGGCCAGCCTGGCCCTGTTCGACCAGCAGCCGGGTAACGCCGAATGAGCGCTTGCAGTTTGCCCGTGCGCTGGCTGCAGCGCCTGGAGTGGCGCCGGGGCTTTTTCGCCTGGGCGCGTACCGACGGGGTGACCTGGGTGTACATCTTCAAGGTGCTGGCCGCGGCGTTCATCACCCTGTGGCTGGCCATGCGCCTGGAGCTGCCGCAACCGCGCACGGCGATGATCACTGTGTTCATCGTCATGCAGCCGCAGAGCGGCCATGTGTTCGCCAAGAGCTTCTACCGGGTGCTCGGCACCTTGGCAGGCTCAGCGATGATGGTGGCGCTGATTGCCATTTTCCCGCAGAACACCGAGCTGTTCCTGCCCAGCCTTGCGCTGTGGGTGGGCCTGTGCTCGGCGGGCGCCATGCGCTACCGCACCTTCCGCGCCTACGGCTTCGTGCTGGCCGGTTACACCGCAGCGATGATCGGCCTGCCGGTGCTGCAGCACCCCGACCAGGCGTTCATGGCCGCCGTGTGGCGGGTGCTGGAGATTGCCCTGGGTATCCTGGTGTCGACCTTCGTCAGCGCCGCGATCCTGCCCCAGTCGGCCAGCGCCGCCATGCGCAACGCCCTGTACCAGCGCTTTGGCGTGTTCGCAGGTGTGGTGGTCGAAGCCCTGCGCGGCGACAGCCAGCGCGACCGCTTCGAAACCAGCAACGTGCGTTTCGTTGCCGAGGCGGTGGGCCTGGAGAGCCTGCGCAACGTAACCGCTTTCGAAGACCCGCACATGCGCCGGCGTTCGGGCCGGCTGGTGCGCATGAACAGCGAGTTCATGGCCATCACCACCCGTTTCAACGCCCTGCATCGCCTGCTGGAACGCCTGCGCGCCCGCGGCCCCTTGCAGATCGTCAGCGCCATCGAGCCTGGCCTTGGCACCTTGGTCGAACTGCTGCAGCCCTATGTCGGCCGGGCGCTCACCGACGCCGATGCCCTGCGCCTGACGCTGGAGCTGGGCGCCTACAAGGAGGGCCTGCAGGCCCAGGTACGTGGCCTGCGTGCCGACTACCTGGCCACCGGGCCGAGCGAGTCGGACCAGCTGGACTTCCATACCGCCTTCGAGCTGCTTTACCGCTTCGTCGACGAGATGTACAGCTACGCCGAAACCCACGCCTCGCTGGCCGCGCACAATCACCAGCGCGAGCAGTGGGACGAGCCCTACGTGGCGCAGACCAGCTGGCTGGTGTCGCTGGCCGCTGGCGTGCGCGCCTCGGCGGTGCTGCTGCTGCTGGGCAGCTACTGGCTGATGAGCGATTGGCCCAGCGGCGCCATGATGACCCTGATCGCCACGGTGACCGTGGGTCTGTCGGCGGCATCGCCAAATCCCAAGCGCATGTCGTTCCAGATGGCCTGTGGCACGGCCATCGGCGCCTTCGTCGGCTTTTTCGAAACCTTCTTCGTGTTCCCCTGGATCGACGGCTTCGCGTTGTTGTGCATGGTCCTGGCGCCGGTGTTGGCACTCGGCGCGTTCCTGTCGTCGCGCCCGGCCTACGCGGGCTACGGCATTGGCTTGCTGGTGTTCTTCGCCATCGGCTCAGTGCCGAACAACCTCACCGTCTACGACCCGTACAGCTTCATCAACGACTACATCGGCATGGTCATCGGCATGTTCGTCTGCGCCGCTGCTGGCGCGATCATCCTGCCGCCCAACAGCCGTTGGTTGTGGAGCCGCCTGGAACAGGAGCTGCGCGGCCAGGTGCTGTTCGCCATCAGCGGGCGCTTGCGTGGCCTCGGCAGCGCATTCGAAAGCCGCACCCGCGACCTGCTGCACCAGGCCTATGGTCTGGCGGCGGGCAAGCCACAGGTGCAGAGCCAGCTGATGGGCTGGATGTTCACGGTGCTGGAGATCGGCCACGCGATCATCGAGCTGCGCAAGGAGCAGGCGCGGGCGCCGGTGCACCCGGCCTACGCCGAGTCGCAGCCCTGGCGCCAGGCGATCCGCGTGATGGGCCGGGCCCTGGCGCGGTTGTTCCTGCAACCGAGCGCCAGCAACCACGAGCGCGCCCTGGTGGCGGTGGACCACGCCATCGCCCGTGTGCAGGCCACCGACGAGCCCTTTGCCCGGCACTTCGACACCTCGGTGCTGCGCCGGGCGCAGAGCTACCTGCACTTCATCCGTTCTTCCCTGCTGGACCCACAGTCGCCGCTGGCCCCGGCGAAAGGAACGCACCATGTTCAGTAATGCCATGCCCCGTGAAATCGCCTTCCATGGCGTGTACATGCCCACCATGACCCTGATGTTCCTGTTCGCCCTGGGCCTGGCCTGGGGCCTTGATCGGTTCATTGCCAGCCATGATGGCTACCGCTTCTTCTGGCACCCGGCGCTGCTGCGCCTGAGCCTGTTCGTCTGCCTGTTCGGCGCCCTGGCGCTATCGCTCTACTGGTGAGAATCCATCGATGAAAAAGTTTTTCAGCCTGATCGCCACCCTGTTGGTGCTGGCCGCTGCCGTGGTGATCGGCCGCCAGTTGTGGCTGCACTACATGACAACGCCCTGGACCCGCGACGGCCGTGTGCGCGCCGACATCATCAACGTTGCCGCCGACGTGCCGGGTTATGTGGTCGACGTACCGGTCAAGGACAACCAGCGGGTCAAGAAGGGCGACCTGTTGATCCAGATCGACCCCGAGCACTACCAACTGGCGGTCGACCAGGCCAAGGCGCTGGTGGCCTCGCGCAAGGCCACCTGGGACATGCGCAAGGTCAACGCCAAGCGCCGCGCCGACCTGGACAACCTGGTGATCTCCCGGGAAAACCGCGACGACGCCAGCAACATCGCCAACGCCGCCCAGGCCGAATACCAGCAGGCCCTGGCGGGGCTTGCGGCAGCCGAGCTGAACCTCCAGCGCACCCATATCGTCGCCACGGTGGATGGCTACGTGACCAACCTGAACATCCACAAGGGCGACTATGCGCGCACCGGTGAAGCGGTGATGGCGGTGGTCGACGAGCAGTCGTTCTGGGTGTATGGGTTCTTCGAGGAAACCAAGCTGCCCCATGTGCACGTGGGCGACCCGGCCGAGTTGCAGATGATGAGCGGCGAGCGCATCAAGGGCCACGTGGAGAGCATCGCCCGCGGCATCTACGACCGCGACAACCCACAGAGCCGCGAGCTGATTGCCGACGTGAACCCGACCTTCAACTGGGTACGGCTGGCGCAGCGGGTGCCGGTGCGGATTCATATCGATGAGGTGCCAGAAGGGTTCCTGCTGGCGGCGGGGACAACCTGTACGGTGGTGGTGAAACCGGGCGAGGAATGAGCTGTGCTAGCTAGGCTTTAGTTGCGCGGGCCCTGACTCGCGCAGCAACTGATCCCAGTCGTCTGGCGGGTGGCCGGTTAGCAACATCTTCCCGAAGACCCTGTAAGCGTCATCGCTGCTGTCATAGGCCCGCTTGGTCGAATCGTCGTTGACCCATGCCAGCACGATGATCCGACTGGGTGTGTGGTAGCGAAAGAACAACCGGTATTGCTGGAAAAACTTCGCTCTGAACCAATGCTTGTGTTCACCGCCCAGTGTTGCACCCAGCCGGTACTCCACCTTGGTTGGATCTTGGGGGATCACATCGAACGCCAGACGTTTGATTGCTGCCAGCCGTTTGAACGCGTTCTTTTTCGTGTAGCCCGCAGGGTCTTTCTGCATCTGCGCCTGAACCTGTGCACTGAGCGCTTCGAGCTTGGCCAGGAACAGCGGGTGGGCGAACACTGTCCATCCATGAATTACCAGCGGCTTCTTGCTCGCATCACTCATTCATCGTCCGCCGAGAGAGGTTGATCCAGATCGACCTCTGCAGCACCCACAAGCTTGTCGAGGCGAGCGATGAGGTCGGCATCGACAACCTGCAATCGTTGAGGATTGGCTACGATGTCGTGGGCCAGAAAACTCAGGAACTGGCCTAGCACGGGATCGTCCTCGGTTGCCTCTGCGCGGGTGAGTATCACCTTGCCGTCCGGGCGAATCGAGTAGTGAATCTTGTCACGTTTTTTCAAACCCAGCGCACGGCGCACCGTTTCGGGAACGGTGGTCTGGTAGCGATCGGTCAGGGTGGACTCGACGTCGAAGTGAGTAGCCATTGGCCCGGTATCCTTGGGTTGCAGCAATGCTCTTGAAGGTAATGCGAATGCATTGTCTGGTCAATGCAGTTGCATTACCGAGCGGACAAGCGGTTCAGGCTGCGCAAACCAAGACGGGCATGCCTACCTGATCGATCACCTTCGCGCTGATCGATGGGTCCAGTAACCGGCCCAGCCGCGACAGGTGGCGGTGGCCCATGATGATCAGCTCGCAGCCCAGTTGCTGGGCCTTGGCCACGATGGCGTCTACCGGCTGGCCGGCGAGCATGCAGCCCTGGCTGCTGAAGCCTGCCTGGCGCAGTTGTTCCACGGCCTCGGCCACGGCGCGCTCGCCCAGGCGTTGCTCTTCGCAGGCGGCGGGGTATTCCTCCAGCTCCTCGGCGGTGTAGGGGGCGGGTTTGTCGTGCACGGCGAAGGTCGAGTCGATGGCCAGCAGCACGTGCAGTTCGTGCTCGCCCGGGCGGCAGTAGCGGCGGGCCAGGGTGAGCAGGGCGTTGGAAGAGGGGGAGGCGTCGATGGCGATCAGGACGGAGCTGGGCATGGGGATCCTTTAATGTAGCAGGTAGGCATTTTTGCAGGTCTGGCCCTTTCGCGGGGCAAGCCCGCTCCTACAGGGAGCGGGTTTAGCCGCGAAAGGGGCTGGCCTGCCATGCATGATTCTTGGCTCAATCCATCCTGGGAATAAATGCCCCACCACGCACGAGCGCATTGCGTCTGGTGCAATCCGCCAACCTGCTACCATCGCCTTTTCCCGCAGCTGTAACGGAACCTGGCCATGCAACTCCCGGACATGAACCTGCTCGTCGCCCTCGATGCCTTGCTCGATGAGGGCAGCGTGGTGGGTGCGGCGCAGCGCATGAACCTGAGCCCGGCAGCCATGAGCCGGACCTTGGGGCGCATCCGTGATGCCCTCGGTGATCCGATTCTGGTACGCGCCGGCCGTGGCCTGGTGCCCACGCCGCGGGCCCTGGCCCTGCGCGAGCAGGTGGCGGCGCTGGTGGAGCAGGCCGGCGAGGTGTTCCGCAGCGCCGATGAAGTCGACCTGCCCCGGCTCGACCGCGCATTCAACATTCGCACCAATGACCTGTTCATTGCCTTGTACGGCGCCCAGCTGCTGCGGCGCATGCACGAGCAGGCGCCGCGCACCGTGCTGCGTTTCGTGCCAGAAAGCCCAGGGGGCGATGACGACAGCGTGCTGCGCGACGGGCGCACCGACCTGATCATCAGCTCCACCGTCGACCTGGGGCCAGAGATCAAGGTGCAGAGCCTGTTCCAGACCTATTACGTGGGCCTGGCGCGGCGCGACCACCCGATCTTCGACGAGCCGATCACGCCGGACAGCTTTGCCAGTTATCCACAGATCAGCGTGTCCCGCCGTGGCCGGGCCAATGGGCCGATCGATGTGGAGCTGGCCCATTTCAAGGTACAGCGGCGGGTGGCGCTGATTACCCCAAGCTTTCACTCGGCGCTGTTCTCGCTGCCGGATTCGGACCTGATCCTGCCAATGCCGGCCAATATCCTCAACAGCGTATACAAGCTCGGCCTGCCTTTGCGCTCGTTCGAGATCCCGGTGCCGCTGGAGCGGGTGAACGTGCTGCAGGCCTGGCACCCGCGTTTTCACAACGACCCGGCGCACCGCTGGTTGCGGCAGACCTTGAAAGCCTGCTGCAGTGTCGACCCTTGAGGCCGCACCGCCTGCTTCGCGGGGTAGGAGCGGGCTTGCCCCGCGAAGCAGGCGACTCGATCTCGACCACGATTGCGCCCCACGCAATATAAAACTGCCAATAAGTCAGTTTTCGTCAGCATTCGACCTTCTTAGACTGGCTCCAGTCGCAAATTTGTTGCTGGAGATGTCTGCCCATGAGTTCCCTGTCCGCCCCCTCTGCCGCGATTGCCGCCGCCCCTGCGCCGGCCGCCCCCGTGCAGACGGCGTTTGGCCTGCGGGTGGTGGTCGGGCTGTTCGGTGTGCTGCTGGCCGTGCTCTGCGCCGGCCTGAACGAGTCGGTCACCAAGATTTCCCTGGCCGACATTCGCGGTGCCATGGGCATTGGCGCCGACGAAGGCGCCTGGCTGCTCGCGGTGTACAGTGCCGCCTCGGTTTCGGCCATGGCCTTCGCCCCCTGGCTGGCCACCACCTTTTCCCTGCGCCGCTTCACCATGAGCGCGGTCGGCCTGTTCGCCGTGCTTGGCCTGCTGCAGCCGTTCGCCCCCAACCTGCACAGCCTGATGCTGCTGCGCATCCTCCAGGGCTTCGCCTCGGGCGCCTTGCCGCCGATGCTGATGAGCGTGGCACTGCGCTTCCTGCCGCCGGGCATCAAGGTCTACGGCCTGGCCTGCTACGCCCTGACTGCCACCTTCGGCCCCAACCTCGGCACACCACTGGCGGGGCTGTGGACCGAGTACGTCGGCTGGCAGTGGGCGTTCTGGCAAATCATTCTGCCCTCGGCACTGGCCATGTTCTGCGTCGGCTGGGGCCTGCCCCAGGACCCGCTGCGCCTGGAGCGCTTCAAGCAGTTCGACTGGCGCGGCGTGCTGCTGGGCCTGCCCGCCATCAGCAGCATCGTGCTCGGCCTGTCGCTCGGTGACCGCTGGGGCTGGTTCGATTCGCCGCTGATCTGCTGGCTGCTGGGCGGCGGTGTAGTGCTGTTGGTGCTGTTCATGTTCAACGAATGGTCCGAGCCGCTGCCGTTCTTCCAGCTGCGCATGCTGCAGCGGCGCAACCTGAGCTTTGCCCTGGTGACCCTGGCAGGGGTGCTGATCGTGCTTTCCGGCGTTGCCAGCATTCCGTCGGCCTACCTGGCGCAGATCCAAGGCTACCGCCCGGCGCAAACCAGCCCGCTGATGATGCTGGTGGCCATGCCGCAACTGCTCGCCCTGCCGCTGACCGCCGCGCTGTGCAACCTGCGCGCAGTGGACTGCCGCTGGGTACTGGCCACGGGCCTGGCCATGCTGGCGGTGTCCTGCCTGGGCAGCAGCCTGCTGACCAGCCAGTGGATCCGTGGCGACTTCTACCCGTTCTACCTGCTGCAGGTATTCGGCCAGCCCATGGCGGTGCTGCCGCTGCTGATGCTCTCCACCAACGGCATGACCCCGCAGGAAGGCCCGTTCGCCTCCAGCTGGTTCAACACCGTCAAAGGCCTGGCCGCCGTGATCGCCGGCGGCCTGCTGGACGCCCTCGGCACCCTGCGCCGGCATTTTCACTCCAACCACCTGGTGGACAGCCTGGGCAACGCCCCGCTGATCGACGACAACGCCGCAGGCCTGGCCAAGCGCCTTCACAACCAGGCGCTGGTACTGACCTCGGCCGACCTGTACCTGGTCATGGCCTGCATCGCCGTGGCGCTGATCTGCCTGATTCCTTTCGTGCCTACCCGGGTCTATCCGCCGCGCGCGGTGGCCTGAACCCTGGATGAATTCGAGACGCTGAACATGACCAACAACCGCAAAACCCTCTTGATCGGCTCGGTGCTCGGCGTTGCCGTGCTGGCCGGTATCGTCGGCCCCTGGCTGTTTGGCAGCGACCAGCGCCAGAGTACCAACGATGCCTATGTGATCGCCGACTACACCGTGGTCGCGCCCAAGGTCGCAGGCTTCATCAAGGAAGTGCTGGTTGAAGACAACCAGCAAGTCCAGGCGGGCCAGCTGCTGGCCACCATCGATGCGCGCGACTACCAGGCGGCGCTGGACGCCGCCCAGGCCCAGCTGCTGGTGGCCAAGGCGCAGAGCGCCGATGCCCGCGCCACCCTCGAACGCCAGGCCGCCTTGATTGCCCAGGCCCAGGCGGCGGTGGCGGCGGCCCAGGCCGAGGCGTCGTTCGCCGACCACGAAGTCAACCGCTACAGCCGCCTGGCCGAGCAGGGCGCCGGCACCGTGCAGAATGCCCAGCAGGCGCGCAGCCGCGTCGACCAGGCCCGGGCCCGCCTGGCCAACGCCCAGGCCGCGCTGGTGGCTACCCGCAAGCAGGTGGACATCCTCACGGCCCAGGTGGCCAGCGCCGATGGCCAGCTCAAGCGCGCCGAAGCGGGCCTTGAAAAGGCCCAGCTGGACCTGTCCTACACGCGCATCACGGCGCCGGTGGACGGCATGGTCGGCGAGCGGGCGCTGCGCGTGGGGGCTTTCGTCAACCCGGGGGCGCGGCTGTTGTCGGTAGTGCCGCTGCAGCATGCCTACGTGGTCGGCAACTTCCAGGAAACCCAGCTGACCCACGTGCAACCAGGCCAGCCAGTGCACATCAGCGTCGATACCTTCGCCGGCGAAACCCTCAAGGGCCATGTCGAGAGCATCGCCCCGGCCACGGGGGTGACCTTCGCCGCAGTCAAGCCGGACAACGCCACCGGCAACTTCACCAAGGTGGTGCAGCGCATTCCGGTGAAGATCGTCTTCGATGACGGCCAGCCGCTGCTCGAACGCCTGCGCGTGGGCATGTCGGTGGAAGCGACCATCGACACCCAGGGCGAGCCACTGGCCGGCAAAGAGGTAAGTGCCCGATGAGCCCTGCCATTCGTTTGAGCCCGTTGTTGCTGGCCGTGCTGATGGCCGGCTGCACCCTCGGGCCGAATTTCCAGCGGCCCGATAGCCAGGCGCCTGCCCAGTGGGCCGCGCTGCAAGGTGAGGCTGCCGCCAGCCAACCCCAGGCCGAGCCGTTGGAGCTGCGCTGGTGGGAAACCTTCCACGATGCCCAGCTGAGCGCGCTGATCCAGCGCGTGGCCGATAACAACCTCGACCTGCAAATGGCCAGTGCGCGCTTGCTGCAGAGCCGCGCCCTGCGCAGCACGGTGGCGGCCGACGAGTCGCCGTCGCTGGGTGCCAGCGCCGGTTACAGCCGGGCCCGCAACAGCGCCGAGGGCCTGAGCGACCCTTCCGGCAAGGCCGGCAAGGAAGCGTTCAACCTCTGGCAGGGTGACCTGGTGGCAGGTTGGGAGCTGGACCTGTGGGGCCGTGTACGGCGCCAGGTAGAAGCGGCCGATGCCAGTGTCGAAGTGGCCGAGAACGACCGCCGTGGGGTACTGCTGGCGCTGCTTTCGGAAACGGCCGGCAACTACATCCAGCTGCGCGCCGTGCAGCACACCCTGGAGGTGACCCGCGACAACCTCAAGGTTGCCCGGCACAGCCTGAAGCTGTCTGAAGACCGCCAGGCCGAAGGCGTGGCGACCCGCCTGGACGTGGCCCAGGCCAGCGCCCAGGTCGCGTCCATCGAAGCACGCCTGCCGAGCCTGGAGGCCCGGCGCGACGACTTGATCAACGCCCTCAGCCTGTTGGCCGCCGAGCCACCACGCAGCCTGCAGGCCCAGTTGCTGCAGGGCGGTGAGCTGCCGGCCCCGCAGCAAACATTCGCCATTGGCCTGCCGTCCGAGCTGGCTGAGCGGCGCCCGGACATTCGCCAGGCCGAGGCCCGCCTGCACGCCGCCACCGCCAGCATTGGCGTGGCCAAGGCCGATTTCTACCCGAGCATCCGCCTGTCTGGCAGTGTTGGCTTCCAGGCCATGCAGTTGTCGGACTTCGGTGCCTGGGATTCGCGCCGTTTCGCCTTTGGCCCGCAGTTGTCGTTGCCGATTTTCGAGGGTGGCCGGCTCAAGGGCAACCTGCAGCTGCGTGAGGCGCAGCAGCAGGAAGCGGCGTTGAATTACCGCAAGGTGGTGCTCGGCGCCTGGCATGAAATCGATGATGTGCTACGCCTGTACAACGCCAGCCAATTGCGTCGCGAGCATTTGGCAGAGGCGGTGCGGCAGAACCGCATCGCCCTGGAAACGGCCCAGCGCCAGTATGTGGAAGGGGCGGTGGACTTTCTCAATGTGTTGACCGTGCAGAGCGCGTTGCTGGCCAGCGAAGAGCAGTGGATCGACAGCTCGGCGGCGGTGTCGCAGGCCCTGGTGGGGTTGTACAAGGCCCTGGGCGGTGGCTGGCAGGCGTTTGACGAGAAAGCGTAAGGCGGGGGCTGCTGCGCAGCCCATCGCGACCTGTGGTCGCTCCTACCGGGCCCATCGCGACCTGCGGTCGCTCCTACCGGGCCGATCGAATCCCCTGTAGGAGCGACCGTAGGTCGCGATGGGCCGCAAGGCGGCCCCAACAAATCCCCAGAGCAGCGAGGAGGCACAGATGCACATTTCCTTGAACGGCAAGCGCGCCATCGTCAGCGGTTCCACCGCCGGCATCGGCCTGGCAATCGCCATGGGCCTGGCCGAGGCGGGCGCCGAAGTGGTGCTCAACGGCCGCACCCAGGCCCGTGTCGACGAAGCCCTGAAGGCCGTGCGCGAGCGCCTGCCCCAGGCGCGCATCATCGGCATCGCCGCCGACCTCAGCACCCCGGCCGGCGCGCAGCAGCTGTTCGATCAGGTGCCGCACACCGACATCCTGGTCAATAACCTTGGCATCTTCGAACCCAAGCCGTTCTTCGAGATCGATGATGCCGACTGGCAGCGCTTCTTCGACGTCAACGTGCTCAGCGCCGTGCGCCTGTCGCGCCATTACGCCCAGGGCATGGCCGAGCGCAAATGGGGGCGGGTGCTGTTCCTGTCCAGTGAGTCGGCCTTGCAGATCCCGACCGAAATGATCCATTACGGCATGACCAAGACCGCGTTGCTGGCGGTGTCCCGTGGCCTGGCCGAAACACTGGCGGGCACTGGGGTCACCGTCAACGCGGTGCTGCCGGGGCCGACCCGCTCGGAAGGGGTGGGTGATTTCTTCGCCAAGCTGGCGCAGGAGCAGGGCGTTTCCAGCGATGAGCTGGAGGCCAACTTCCTGGCCGAGCACCGGCCGACGTCGCTGATCAAGCGGCTGGCGACGGTGGAAGAGGTGGCGAACATGGTGGTTTACCTGGCGTCGACGCAGGCCAGTGCAACGACCGGGGCTGCCTTGCGGGTGGATGGCGGGGTGCTGCGCTCGATTGCCTGATTGTGCTCGCCTGGGCCGGCCCTTTCGCGGGGCAAGCCCGCTCCTACAAGGACCTGCAACAACGCGGACAATGTGGGAGCGGGCTTGCCCGCGAAGAGGCCGACACCGATATCAGAGGGGGCGGAGTAACCCAAAGCGCTTGCGCAACGCCCAGTCCAGCAGCCGCCCAGGCAGCAACCGGGCCATCAACGGCAGCGCCGTGCTGCCATTGCCCAGCCTGACCAGCGCCGGCACCGGCGCCTTGCCAGCCGCCGCCAACACCCCTTGGGCAAACGCCGCCGCCGAGGTCGGCTGGTCCTGCGAGGCCCGTGCCCGCGCCTGCACATGCTCACGCAACGGCCACCACGCCGAGTCCGCCGCCAGCACCTGGTCGGCCTGGCGCTGGGCATTGCTGGCGAACTGCGAGGCAATCGCCCCGGGCTGCACTTCCATCACCTGCACACCGAACGGCGCCAGCTCCAGGCGCAGGGCATCGCTCAAGGCGTGCACGGCGGCCTTGGATGCGCAGTAGGCCCCGGCGAACGGGGTGACCAGCACCCCCGACACACTGCCGATGTTCACCACCAACCCTCGCGAGCGGCGCAGCAGCGGGAACAGCGCGCGGGTGACGCCGACCACGGCGAACACATTGGTTTCGAACTGTTGGCGCATCGCCTCGACACCGCCATCGAGCAGCGGGCCCATGGCACCGTAGCCGGCGTTGTTGATCAGGATATCGAGGGTTTCCAGTTCATCGGCCAGGCGGGCCAAGGCCTCGCTGTCGTTTACGTCCAGTTGCCGGGCGGTGAAGCCGGCGGCCTGGAGCCGCTCGACGTCTTCAGGCTTGCGGGCGGTGGCCCAGACGTGGTGGCCGGCATCGCGGAAGGCGTCGGCCAGGGCGCGGCCGATGCCGCTGGAACAACCGGTGATCAGGACGGTGGGCATGGTGGGGGCCTGTTGGCAGGTGAGGTGTGGGTGGACCTGTGCCGGCCTCTTCGCGGGGCAAGCACAGGCGCTAGATCAATTGGCAAATGTACCTTGCAGATGCTCAGCACGGAATTCGAGTGTCTGCGCCCGATACCCCGAGCGCAGCGGCGGCAACGGCAGGCAGTCTTTCCACTCGGCCCCCGGTTGCAGTTCACCCGGCCCACGGTAGCGCGGTGCGTTGTAGGTGTTCTCGGCCAGGTTCACGGTATCGCCCGGCGCATACGCCGCCACGCGCCAGCGCAACTCGGTGAGCGGGGCCTTGTTACCGTTTTTCATGTGCACCTGCAGGGCGCGGTCGGCGGGGCAGTGTTCGGGGGCGTAGCTCAGGCGCAGGTCCAGGCGTGCCAGTTGCGAGGCTTCGCGGCTGTCCTGCCAGATCACCAGCAGGGCCACCAGGCCCAGGCCACAGACGGCCGCCAGGGAAATCGGCAGGGCCTTGGCTGGGTAGCGCAGCAGCAACACCAGCCAGGTGAGAATGAGAAAGGCACCGATGATCATGGCGTGCTCAGACCTAGGTTGCGCAGGTTTGACCATCGTAGCCTTAAATGGCGGGAAGGGGGGAGGGCTTTGCCCTCCATTCGCGGGGCAAGCCCGCTCCTACAAGGCCTGTAGGAGCGGGCTTGCCCCGCGAATGGGCCTCACTTATTGGGCGATGGTCTTCACCGAAACGCCGCGCTCAACAGGTGTGGACGTACGCCCATACACATCCTCGAAGCGCTCGATATCATCCTCGCCCAGGTAGCTGCCAGACTGCACCTCGATGATCTCCAGCGGAATCTTGCCCGGGTTGCGCAAGCGGTGGATCGAGGCGATCGGAATGTAGGTCGACTGGTTCTCGGTGAGCAGGAACACATTCTCGTCGCAGGTGACCTCGGCAGTGCCGGACACCACGATCCAGTGCTCGGCACGGTGGTGGTGCATCTGCAACGACAGGCTGGCGCCCGGTTTCACGGTAATGTGCTTGACCTGGAAGCGCCCGCCCATGTCCACCGAGTCGTACGAGCCCCACGGGCGATACACTTCCAGGTGGTTCTGGGTTTCGCTGCGGCCCTGTTCGTCCAGGGTCTTGACCATCTGCTTGACGCCCTGGACCTTGTCCTTGTGGGCAATCATCATCGCGTCCTTGGTTTCGACCACCACGATGTTCTCAAGGCCGATCACCGACACCAGCTTGCCGTTGCCGTGGATCATGCAGTTGCGGCTGTCCTGCACCACCACGTCGCCCTTGGTGACGTTGCCATCGGCGTCCTTGTCGTGCACTTCCCACAGCGACGACCAGCAGCCCACATCGCTCCAGCCAGCCGACATCGGCACCACGCAGGCGCGCTGGGTCTTTTCCATCACCGCGTAGTCGATGGAGTTGTCCGGGCAGCATTCGAAGGTGGCTTCGTCGATGCTCAGCACATCGCCGTCTTCCTCGCTGCGCTCCAGGGCCAGCAGGCAGGTGTCGTAGATGTCGGAATCGTGGCGCTTGAGTTCTTCCAGGAAGCGGCTGGCCCGGAACAGGAACATGCCGCTGTTCCAGAAGTACCCCCCGGCGGCGACGAACTCGGCGGCGCGCTGCTCGTCGGGCTTCTCGACGAACTGGGCCACCCGGGCGATACCTTCAGGCAGCAGGGCGTCCTGGCTGGAGCGAATGTAGCCATAGCCGGTTTCCGGTTTGCTGGCCGGCACGCCGAACAGCACCATCTCGCCCCGCTCGGCGGCCACGGTGGCCAGGGCCAGGGCACGCTGCAGGGCCTTCTGGTCGTCGATTACATGGTCGGCGGGCAGTACCAGCATCAGCTCGTCACGGCCTTCGTTGACCAGCTTCATGGCCGTCATGGCCACGGCCGGTGCGGTGTTGCGGCCGAATGGCTCCATCAGGATGCCCTGGGTTTGCAGGTTCAGCGCAGCGAGCTGTTCCTGGACGATGAACTTGTGGTCCTTGTTGCAGACCACGATCGGGCTGTCCATGCCTTCGAACACCAGGCGCGACAAGGTTTGCTGGAACAGCGTGTGTTCACCGGTCAGGGCCAGGAACTGCTTGGGGAACTGTTTGCGCGACAAAGGCCACAGACGCGAACCGCTACCACCAGAGAGAATTACCGGGATCATCATGTTTCTCCAATAGTCGTTATGAGGCAGGGGGATCAGTTGCTAGCCACGGGGCGAGTTACCCACACCGGCGACACGTTGCTGCCGGAACCCGTTACGTACAGCACGGCGGCTTCGCCACGCTCCAGGGCGACCGGTTTCAGGTCGCTGATTTTCTTGTTGCCTTCGAACAGGGCCAGGTTGACCTTGACCGGGTTGATTTCACGCTCGCCACGGCCCTGGGTGGCCACCGACGGCACCACTTCGGTCTTGCCGTCGGCGGTCTTCAGGGTCACGGCCTGGTCGCTGAGGTTCTGCACCCGCACCAGGGCTTTTTGCTTGTTCTTGAACGGCGGCTCTTCAATCAGCTGGGGGGTGGCGCTGCTGCTGTTGACCAGGGTGTAGTACTTGTCGGCGGCCAGCTTCACCGGCACGCTCTTGCCGCCAACCTGGGCGGTGTAGTCACCCCCTGGCAGGAAGCTGAAGTCGCTGCTGGCCTGGGCGCCCACCTGCTTGATCTGGGTGTTGCCGACGCTGGCCGCAGCCGGGCTGCTGGCGGCGTTGTACAGGCGCACGAAGGTCGAGCCTTTTGGCGCGCTCGGGCCATACAGCGCGGCGTCGGCGCCGGCGAAGGCCTGCATCGAGGCAAGGGAAAGGCCGGCCGCAAGGGTGAGGGCTTTGGCAATGGAAGTCTTGGTAGTCATGTGCGTTTCCTCTCTTTCTATCAGTGGTTCGCCCGGGTGGACGACAAGGCCAGGTTTTCTTCGGATTGACGGGAGTGCTTCAGCTGCGCGATCCACTGCGGGTCGAAGCTGCTGAGGTCGTTGCCCATGGGCAGGTAACGTTCGGGGAATTCCCACACCACCACTTGTGGCGGGGCGTTCTTGAAGGCATCGCTTTGCAGGTACTTGAGCATTGGCAGCAGCGGGCCATGGCCGTCCTCGGCGTAGTTGGCAACGTCGCTGCGCAGCGCCTGCTGCAGCGCGCCGAGGAAGTTCCAGTGCGGGTTGGCGCTGTAGCTGGTGCCCACCAGGGCCACTGGAATCTGCGTGTCGGTGAACAGGGCGTCGCCGTTTTCGGCATCGGCCGAGGCTGGGCGCGTGGTGCGTTGCTGGAGGTTGTCCGGGGTTGGCAGCAGGTTGCTGAACAGCGGGTCCAGGGGCAGGAAGTTGGTCAGGTCGCCCTTGTACGGGGCGGTGCTGCCGGCTTCGGTGATGAAGGTCTGCGGGTCACCGTTGAGCAGGCTCTGGCGGCTGACCGCTTCGGCCAGTGCCTGGGCCGCCACTTCGGCGCCCATCGGTGTCCAGTGGGTGTCGGTGCGCAGGAACACCTGGCCGCGGGCCTTGGCCTGTTCCATGGCGGCCATCAAGTCGGGGGCGAACACGTTCGCTTGGCGCGCCTGGGCATGAAACTGGTTGTACAGGTCGTCATGCAGGCTGGCAGGTTGCTCCTTGCCGATGTACTCGGAATACACCCGCGCCTTGGCCGGGATGATCGCCAGCACCAGCTGGCTGCCGTGCTTTTGCAGGGTGTCGCGCACGCCGCGAATCAGCGCCAGGTTGTCCTGCATCTGTTGCTCGGCACCGGCGCTGGGCTTGAATTCTTCGTCGCTGAACAGCCATTGGTCGCGCCCCAGCACCACGCCTGGGCGGCCTTCGTTGAACAGCTTGAAGTCGAGCGCGGCCCAGAGGTTGGTGCCCAGGCGCTTGATCGGGAACTGGTCGTCGTAGTGGGTTTCGGCGGCCTTGGCCAGTTTGCCGTTGAGCAGGGTCATGTGCTCGGTGCGCTGGAAGCTTTCGAATCCAGCGGTGGACCAGGCGCCCATGCCCACCAGCAGGCCGAGGAACGACAGGGAATAGGTGACACGTAATGTCCGGGTCATCGCATCCACCTCAGAACTGGAAGTACAGGAACGGCGAGTAGCTTTGCGCCGAAAGCTTGAGGATCGAGGCTGCGAACAGCAGCAGGATCAGGGCGCGGGACATCACCCGGGTCCAGTCCAGGCCAAGCGAGCCGTCGGCGTTGAGCTGCAGCGGTGTAGCCGTGGCGGCTGGCCGGGCGTTGCGGTAGAAGTCGCGCAGGCCGAAGAACGCCAGGGTGATGTAGGCAATGACCAGGGTCGCTACCTGCAGGCCGGTGAGCTGGGCGCGGTTGAGTTCCGACAGCTGCCAGTCGCCGAAGCTGAACATGGCGCCATACATGCGGGCGGCGACGTGCAGGTTCTCGGCGCGGAAGATCACCCAGCCGACCACTACCAGCAGGAAGGTGAAGGCCCACTTCACCGGGTTGAAGCGC
Organism: Pantoea sp. Ap-967; assembly: GCF_011752565.1. Lineage (GTDB taxonomy): Bacteria > Pseudomonadota > Gammaproteobacteria > Pseudomonadales > Pseudomonadaceae > Aquipseudomonas. The sequence goes on along the minus strand of NZ_VWXK01000017.1, from coordinate 21,212 downwards.
TGCGGGTTGGTGTCGATGCCCAGCGCCCGCTCGATCGCCAGCCACATGCCGTGCCAGGCGCCCCAGAGGATGTAGGTGAAGTTGGCGCCGTGCCACAGGCCACCGAGCAGCATGGTCAGGAACAGGTTGCGGTAGGTGTTGAAGGTGCCTTTGCGGTTGCCGCCCAGGGTGATGTACAGGTAGTCGCGCAGCCAGGTCGACAGGCTGATGTGCCAGCGCCGCCAGAACTCGGTGATCGACTGGCTGATGTACGGCTGCTTGAAGTTTTCCATGAAGCGAAAGCCCATCATCAGCCCCAGGCCGATGGCCATGTCGCTGTAGCCGCTGAAGTCGAAGTACAGCTGCGCGGTGTAGGCCAGGGCACCGAGCCAGGCGTCACCGGTGGTGGGGTTTTGCAGGGCGAAGCAATGGTCGGCGACCACCGCCAGGGTGTCGGCGATGAACACTTTCTTGATGAAGCCCTGCATGAAGCGGGTGCAGCCTTCGGAGAACTTGTCCAGGGTGTGGGTGCGGTTGTTGAATTGGTCGACCAGGTCCTTGAAGCGCAGCACGGGGCCGGCGATCAGGTGCGGGAAGATCGCCACGAATGCGGCGAAGTCGATCAGGTTGCGGGTGGCCGGGGTGTCGCCGCGGTACACGTCGATGATGTAGCTGATCGACTCGAAGATGTAGAACGAGATACCGATCGGCAGCAGCACGTGGGTGAGGATGAATGGCTCCAGGCCAAACGAGGTGATGATCGCGTTGAGGCTGTCGACGCCGAAGTTGGCGTACTTGAAGTAGCCGAGGATCGCCAGGTCCACGCCCACGCCCAGCAGCAGCCAGCGTTGCGCCGGTTTGCTGCGTACGCCGGCGGCGCCGACTTTCAGGCCGATCCAGTAGTTCCACAGGGTGACGCCGGCGAACAGGGCGAGGAAGTCGACCCGCCACCAGGCGTAGAAGATGTAGCTGGCGACCAGCAGCAGCAGGTTGCGATAGCGTTGCCCGCTCAAGTAGTAAAGGCCGAGGAAAACCGGCAAGAACAGGAACAGGAACACGTTGGACGAGAAGACCATCCCGGTTCTCCTTTTTGTTCACAGCATCCGGGGCACAGCGCCCCCCAAACCCCCCACGCAATTGTGGAGGGCTACCTAGATCCCCTTGTAGGAGCAGGCTTGCCTGCGATGGGCCGTGAAACGGCCCCCGGCCATGGCAAGGCTTCGCCTTGCATCGCAGGCAAGCCAGCTCCTACAAGGGGTTTGCGTTACTTTTTCGGGTCATAGACCCGTGTTACATCGCCGCCGAGCCTGAAGCTGTTGAACGGCTGCATGTGCTGCTTGCGCTGCAGGGTGTCGCCCACGCAGTGGTACAGCGCGCACCAGGGTTCGAGCCAGGCGTACTTGCTGTCGACCTTGAGGTCGGTCAGGTCCTGCTGCTCACCGGCGCGTTCCTTGAAGTGGCTGGGGTCGCGGGCGCCGGCCAGCACGCCTTCACCCAGGCGCTGCAGGGCGAAGTTGTTTTCCGCGCGCAGGTCCACGCCGTTGGCCTGGGCGAAACTGGCGATCATCGCCAGCGGCGGCAGGGCGTAGTTGTGGTAGGCCAGGGCACGTTGGCGGCGCTTGATCTCGTTGGGCAGGAAGCCCTGCTCGTCGACCTGGTTCACGCCCACCTTGTATTCCTTCACCGCCCAGTCGAACAGGTCGCGGCGGTCGGTGGCCACGGCGGTGGCCATGACCGACCAGGCCGCCCAGTAACTGTGGTTGTTGATCTTCGCCAGGGGCAGGCCGCTCCAGTCGCGCACGGTCTGTTCGGCCAGGCGGGCGAACCACTTCTCGATCAACTCGGCCTCGGCCTGGTGCGCGGCCAGTGGCTGGGAGTTGGAGAACTTCAGGCGCAGCCACGAACCGCTCATGCTGCCCAGCGCCCATTTGCGCATGGACTTGCCGGTGTGGTTGAAGTCGGTGGACAGCAGCGCATCGGCGCGGGCCCAGGTGCCCAGCCAGGTCAGGGCACAGTCGAGCTGCGCCGGGCGGCCGTCGCGCATGTACTGGCCGACCATCTTGCTGACGCCTTTCTCAAGGCCGGTGATGTCTTCGGTGGAGGTGCGGAAGGCTTTTTCCGAAGCGGCGTTGAGGGTCGCCCGGGCCTTGTCGGAGCCTTCGTACTTGCTGCGGAACTGCAGCGCACCGGTGAAGGGCTTGGGCGCCGGCGCGCAACGGAAGTTGCCGTCGCCGGTCTTCATTTTCTCGATGCCCTCGTAGTAGCCCTGCGGCGGCACCAGCGCCGCGTGCGCGGCGCCGCCGAACAGCGCCAGGGTGAGCAGGGCAGGGCTGAAGATTCGCTTGATTGCAGTCATGGGGCGCCTCACTGGCCGGCCTGCGCAGTTTGCGCGGGCACGGCGAAGTTGTTGCGTTTGCAGAGCTTGGCCTCGACCTTCTGGGTGCCGCTTTCCGGGCCCTGTACCTCGAAGGCCAGCAGGCTCTGGCTGGCCCAGTCCTCGTCCTCACGCATCTGGAAGACGAAGCGGCCGTCGGTGTCGGAGGTTTCCGGTTTTTCCAGCTTGATGTCTTCGTGGCGGCCATTGAGGTACCACAGGGTGGCCTGCAGCACTTTCACCGACGGGTCTTCGAACTTCACGTCCATCTGCAGGTTGCGGTTGACCAGGTTCTTGATCACGCCACCCTTGCCGTTGACCATCAACTCGTTCTTGCCGGGCTTGAGCGTGGTGCTGGCGCTCATCAGCGCCGGGCGTGCGTCGCAGCCGTCGTCGAGCAGGGCGAGGATCTGCCGCCAGATGGTTTCCTGGTCCAGGCGGTACAGTGGCGAGAATTCCCAGATGAGGATCTTCGGTGGGTGGTTCTGGAATTCCTCGCTGCCCAGGTACTGGATCATCGAGCCTTCCAGGCCGCCGCCGGGGAAGGCCACGTTGAGCACGTCGGCGCCGATGTACTGCTCCAGGAAGCCGGAGAAGTTGTAGTTCTTGCCACTGTGGCTGGTGCCGACCAGGGTGATCTGCGCATTGCCGCTGTCGCCGAACAGGTCGTCGCCGCCGCCGCTGGCGCCTTTCGGCTCGGTGGCGAACTGGTCCATGTACTGCACCGCGTAGCTGGTGCCGCACAGTTGCCCGGCCACGTTGTGCAGGGTGCCGGTCTTGCCCATGCGCCCGGACTTGTGGGTTTCGAATGCCTTGCGCGGGATGCCTTCGAAGGCCGGCATCTGCTGCACGGTGTTGGCCACGATCTTCGCTGCGCGCTCGGCGCCATACGGCGTCCAGTGCTGGTCGCCACGGAAGTAGAAGTCCTTGCCCTGGTCGGCGGCGGCCAGCTGTTCGTTGGTCAGCGGCGACAGGTCGGGCACGTTGTAGCCCATGCTGGCGAAGCGCTTGAGCATGGCCTGGTAGTTGCCCAGGGCCTTCTGGTAGTCGAAGGCGGCTTTCTCTTCGGGCTTGAGCATGTTGCGGTTCACCAGGCCACGGGTGGGCTGGTAGACCACCACCAGTTCCACGCCGCGTTTCTTGAACGCATCGTGCACCTGCTGCAGGCGCTTGTAGCCGGCGGGGGTGGTGTTGAATTCGGTGCGCAGGTCTTCGCGGGTACGGAACAGCCAGTCGCCCTGGGCTTGTACCAGGGTGGTGAAGTTCTGCTGGTAGCGGGTGGTGTAGCGGCTGGCATCGTGCGCTTCGGGGCACAGCTGGCAGCAAGGCTCGGCGGTGAAGGTTGGCGCCTTCACGTCGGCTGCGCGCACGCCCTGGCTGATGGCCAGGAGGGCGGCAGACAGGCCCAGCAGTTTCATCAGGTGTGGAGTCATGGTCTGGGCTTCCTTAATCGAGCATTTCGGTCTGGCGTTCGACCGGGTCGATCAGCACGGCCTTCTGCTGGCGCACCAGCAGGTCGAGGATTTCGTCCTGGCGCTCGCCGAGCACACCGTTGAGGCTGATGCCGCTGGCCTTGCGCGGGGCGAGCATCGACACCTTGTACAACTCCACCGACAGCGGCGAGTCGATCGACAGGGGGCCGGAGCCGTTGGCCGCCAGCTCGCCACCGACCACGATCAGCGACACCTTGGCGTCGAACGGGTCCAGGGCGATGTCGCGGTCGGTGTCGGACAGGTCCTTGATGTGCCCGTACACGCCCACCAGGCCGTTGGCCATGGCGATGTTGTCGTACAGGCGAATGTTCACGCTGTTGCGCACGCGAATGCCGTGGCGGCGGTTGTTGATCAGCTTGTTGCCCCAGATCAGGTTGTCGCCGCTTTCGTACAGGGTGATGCCGTCGGTGTGGTTGCGGTAGATCTCGTTGTAGGCCACCAGGTTGTTGACGCTGTTGCGGTCGATCACCACGCCCGAGAGCTTGTTGTCGTAGCTCTTGTTGTGGATGATCCAGCTGTCGTTGACCTCACGCGAGACGATGATGCCGTGCTTTTTCTTGGTGCCGTACACCGTGTTGCCGGCGATGATCAGCCGGTGCGAGCGGTCGTGGGGGTCGATGCCGTAGACGATGTTGTCGTGGTAGGTGCTGTCCTTGACCACGAAGTCGGCGGTTTCATAGCAGTAGAAGCCGTACCACATGTCGCTGAAGGTCGAGCCGAGGATCCAGCCGGTGGGTTCGGCGCGGCCTTTCTGCTTGGACATGTTCGGCGTGTACTGGGAAATGCTCACGCCATAGGACTTGGACTTGGCATAGCCGAAGCTGGCCATCGTGGTGTTGACGATGTACGTCTCGGTGCCGCCCCACGACAGCAGGAACGGGCGAAACTCCTTCGGCGTGCGGAAGGTCGCCGGGCCGTTGTCCTTCTCGCGCCAGCCGGTCACCTGGGTGTCGGTGATGAACAGCTTGCCGTCGTTGACCAGGAACGCGCCACCTTCCTGGGACAGGCGCAGCTGCTTGACCTTGCCGTCGATTTCGAGAATGCCCTTGTTGCCGACCACGATCGGCAGGCGCGCCAGGTACACCCCAGGTTCCACTTCGCTGAGGTACTGCCGGGGCACCTTCTTGCTCAGTTCGGCCAGGTCGACGTGGCCGTCGTCGATGAAGATCGCCTGGGGAATGCCATGCTGGCGCTGCACCCACTCGGCGGCCTTGTTGTCGCCGCCGACGAATTCCTTGAGGGTGTCTTCCTGGAACATGCGGCGCAGGCTGACCTTGCCTGTGTGGCTGCGGTCGATCTTCCGCTGCACGGCAGCGGCGGTGTAGCCGCTCAGGTCGGGCAGCTTCGGCGGGTCCATCTGCAAGGGCTCGATGGGCGCGCTGGCCACGGTGTAGGTCTTGGCCTGCTGCAGTTCCTTGGCGTGCACCTGGGGCTCTGCGGCTGCGGCCAGCCCACTGGCCAGCAGCAGGGCGCTGGCCAACAGGCTGTGACGGATGTGCGGGTGAAGGTTCATCAGGTTTCTCCCGGCCTCAGAAGCGCCAGATCACGTCGACGAAGGCGCGGTGCATGTACGAATCCGCTTCCTTGCCATAGGCGTCGCCAGGCTTGAATACGCCGGCACGCAGGCGCACCAGCGCCGACGGCTCGTCGATCGCCTGGCTCATCGAGGCCGGCAGCAGGCCTTGCTTGAAGTACTTGGTGACGACCACGTCCATTTCCTGGCCGAGGTCTTTCTCGCCATCGACCAACTGGCGGTTTACGCCGTTGTCGTCGACCACCGCGTTGATGCCGCTGGAGCCGATGTTCTGGCTGCCGTCGACACGCCAGAACTTGTGGTAGATGAAGCTTGCGTCGTAGTCCTCGCGCAGCTGCCAGGAGGCGAACAGGGTGGCGGCCTGCAGGTTGCCCAGCTCGCCACGGAAGGCCTCGCCGAAACGGTGCACGCGCGAGCGGGTGCCGGTGTAGTTGGAGCGGTTGCTCTCAAGGCCGGTTTGCTCGAAGTTGTTCGAGCCATCGTCGCCACCGCCGCCGCTGCCACGGGCGTAGGCCGCGCCCACCTGCCACTGTGGGTCCAGGCGCAGGCGAATACCGAGGTCGGTGGCCCAGGCGTTGACGTTGCCGCTCTGCTTGCCGGTGGCAACCTGGTCGTCACCCACTTGCTCGGTGCTGAGCTTGTCGCGGTCACCGGTCAGCCAGGTGACACTGCCCCAGTAGTTGACGGTGTGGTCGTTGCGCCAGTTGTAGGCGTCGCTGTTGGCTTCAAGGCCCAGCCAGGTGAGGTCGCCGGTGCGGGTCTTGTCCAGCGCGTCGACGGTTTCGCCGGGGTTCTTCAGGCTGCCGCTGTCATGGGTGTGGTGGGCGCGCAGGCCGACCCAGTGGCCGGGCGTCCATTGCGCGGCAACGTTGCCGTAGAGGTGCGTGCGGTCCTTGTCTTGCGGGGCCAGCTGGGTGAGGTCGGTGCGGTATTCGCTGAAGCGCTGGGCCACGCCCAGGTCGGCCTTGAGCAGGGTGGTGTCGAAGGTCCAGTTCAGCGCTTCGATGTTGGTGTCGCGCCACATGCCGTCGTCACTGCGCAGGCGCTGGCGGCCCAGGCGCAGCTGTTCGCCGGGGTAGGCGGTGAGGCCGCTGTAGCCAACCCAGAATTCGCGCATGGCCAGGTAGCTTTTGTCGGGCTGGCGGCTGTCGCTGCCGGTGTCGGTGGTGGTGCCGTCGTCGTTCTGGCGCAGGGTGTCGGTTTCGATGGTGTCGGTGGCCGCCACCGCCTGGCCCATGGCGTAGGCGCTCCAGTTGCCGCGTTCGCCGTACACCCAGGGGCGCAGGTCCAGGCCCAGGCCGTTGACGTCGCCGCCTGGGCGGGTGCCCAGGTCGCGGTCGTCCTCGGACTGGCCGGTGATTTTTACTTCCAGGCCGAAGTTCTTCTGGGCGGTGATGTCGGCCAGGGTCGGGCAGGACCACAGCAGGGCGAAGCTCAGGCCGATGCCGGCTTTCACGAAGGGGTTGAGCGTCATAGCGAGTCCTCGGCTTCTACTTCGGGGTCTTCGTCTTGCAGGGCATCGAGTGCTAGGGTGCGACGCCCTTGGGCCATGCTGCCGCGGGCCTGCTGTTCCTGCGCGAGCAGGCCTTGGGCCTGGGTACGCTGCTCGGGTGTGAGTTGTTGATCGAGTTGCTGCAGCAGCTCGGCCGATTGCGCTGTCGGGCTGGCCTGCGACAGCTGGGCGAATACCCAGGCGTTGCTGGGTTGCGGGCGGATGCCGTGGCCTTCGCTGAACAGCTGGGCGAGGGCGTAGTCGGCGCTGTTCTGGCCGCCTCGGGCGGCGCTGAGCAGGTGGTCGACGGCTTTTTGCGGCTGCACCTCGCCCAGGTATCCGCGGCGGTACAGCTGGCCGAGGTAGTAGTGGGCGCTGATTTCACCGGCGTCGGCGGCGGCCTGCAGGTGCTGCTCGGCCTTCACGGCATCGGCCGGCACGGTCTTGCCTTCGTAGTACAGGCGGCCCAGCAGCAACTCGGCGCGCGGTTGTTCGGCTTCGCGGCCCTTGTCGATGTAGGCCATCAGCTGGTCGGTATCGCCAAGCTCGGGGAAGTCGTACAGCACCTGCGCCAGGCTGACCCAGGATGCCGGGTTGGCCGGGGCAACCTGTTCGAGCAGGGCCTTGGCGGTTTTCTCGTCGGTTTGGCCGAGGCTGCGGTCGGCCAGCACCCGCGCCACGTTGTCCACTCGGGTGGCGGGCACCGCGCCGCGGGCATAGGCTGACTGCAGCTGCTGCAGCAGCGCTGCCTGCTGGTCGGCCTGGCCGCGTTTCTGGTACACGGTGGCAAGCTCGGCGTAGCACACGTCCATGCTGTTCAGGGCTTGCTTGCACAGCTTTTCCACGTCGTCCAGGTGCTGGTCGTAGGTGCCCTGGGTGCGATAGAGCAGGATCTGCGCCAGGCCGGCTTCCGGGTAGCCGGCGGCTTGCCACTGCTCGATCTGTTGCTGGGCGTTGACCTTGGGGAAACTTTGCGGATACAGCAGGTACAGCATCGCCAGGGGAATCAGGGTTTTCTGTTCGCCTTGTTGGGCGGCCAGCTTGAGCAGGGTTTCGGCTTCTTCGCGTTCGGCCTGGGTGCTGTCGGGCTTGGCCACCAGCAGGCGGCCAAGGCGTACCTGGGCCCGAGGCGAGGTGGCGGCGGCGGCGCGGTAGGTGGCTTCGGCCTGCTTGAACTGGCTAGGGTCGCCGGTCGATACCTTGATATCGGCCAGGCCCACTTGCGCGTCGCTGTAGCCCAGGTCGGCCAGCGCCTGGTAGTTGCGTTCGGCCTGGGCGGTGTCGCCGCGCTTGAGCGCTTCGTTGGCCAGGCGCTGGTCGGGCAGGCCTGAGCAGCCGGCCAGGGTGATGGCGGCAGCCAGGGCACAGATTCCAAGGTTCGATCGGCACCTGTGGGAGCGGGCTTGCCCGCGAATGGGCACTGCCGACGACGTTGATCCTGCTGGCCTCTTCGCGGGCAAGCCCGCTCCCACAGGGGTCGCGTTGATGTCAGAGATCATTGTCCGATCCTCTTACAGGCCACGGGCCACGGCTTTGTCGATCAGCCAGTTCAGCGACGGGCCACGGTCGCTGTTGACCGCCGCCGGGCGCCCGGCCAGTTCTGCCGGCAGGCCATCGTCAGGCTTGATCTGCACGCGGATGTCGGAGGCCAGGTCTTCGCTGTTGAGGCTGGCGCTGCTGACGATCTTGCCGGTGCGTACGTCGTCTTCGCCGGCGACCTGGAAGTTGACCCGGGTGCCTGGCTTGACCTCGTCGAACTGGCGGTAGCTGAAGCGCGCCTCGACCGTTGGGTTGGTGGTGCGCGGCACCAGCTGGAAGATCGGTTGGCCCTTGGCAGCGTACTGGCCGTCGTCCACCAGCTGGCGGGCGACCACGCAATCGCAGGGGCTGGTGAGGGTGCCGGACAGCTGCTTGCCGAACAGCTCCTCGATTTTCGCCGGCTCCAGCTGCGAGTCGTCCAGGCTGCCCTTGAGCATGTCCAGCATGCTGGTGGTGAAAGTCGCCAGCGGCGCGCCCTTGGCCACTTGGCCACCGGTTTGCACCAGGCTGCTGACGGTGCCGTCGCGGGGCATGGTGACGTTGCTGGTCGGCACCGCCACCACACCGGCTTCGGCATGGCTGACGAAGTACATGCCGTACAACGACTTGGCGACGAAGCCGAAGGCTGCCACACCGACCACGAACACCCCGAGGGTCACGGTCACGGCCTTGAGCCGGCCAAACGCCGACAGGCCGCTGCCACCGTCCTTCTGCTTGCGCGCCTTGGTGAAGTTGTCGCGCTGCAGGGTGCTGAGCACATCGCCCACGCTGATCAGCTCACCGGACAGGTGGGTGGTGATGATGTGGCGCAGGGTGGCGATGTCACGCGGCTCCAGGTTCTGGAACTGCGCGCCGGTGCGGCCGCTGCCGCTCTGGTAGGCGCGCACCTGGAACTCGATGTCCATCGACAGGCCGAGGTTGTCGACCGTGAACTGCAGGCGACCGCGCAGCACGTCACCGACGTTCAGGGGCTGTTTGGTGTGGAAGCTCAGGCCACCGGCGGAGAGGTCGTCGACCTTCACATCGTGGGCCTGGCGCTCGCTGTCGAGAAAACGCAGCTTGGCCGGGATGCGTACCCGGGCGTGTTGGCGCTGGGCTTCGGACTCATGCACGACGTTGACGTTCACGGCGGTATTCATCTGGTGTTGTTCCTGTTAGTTCCGATCCGGGTTGGGCTCACACGACCATGAACAGCACAGCGACGAAGATGCTGGCAGCCGAGAAGGTCATGGTCCGCGAGGACCAGGTGTTGAACCATTGTTGAAAACTGGCGAGGTCACGCTTGAGGGCAGTGGGCTGGCGGGTCCAGGACTGCTTGTCGAGGCGGAAGAACACGTAGATCTTCATCAGCGCGCCGACGATCTGGTTGTAATAGAGAATCAGCGGGTAGGCCGGGCCTACGTTGTGGCCGGAGCACAGCAGCATGATGGTGAGGATCAACCGGGTAATGCCGATCCACAGCAGGTACACCAGCAGGAACGCCATGCCGAACTTGAGGCTGGCGATCACCGCCATGGTCAGGCCCAACAGGCTGGTCCACATCGACACGCGCTGGTCGAACAACACGATGCTGGTGAACAGGCCCAGGCGGCGCAGGCCAAGGCCCAGGGCGCGGGAGTTCTGCCGCAGGTTGTTGCCGTACCAGCGGTACATCAGCTTGCGGCTGGCCTTGAGGAAGCTCTTCTCCGGCGGGTGCTCGACCGTGTTGATGGCGGCGTCCGGCACGTAGAAGGTGTCGTAGCCCAGGCGCATCAGGCTGAACCAGCTCGACTTGTCGTCACCGGTGAGGAACTTGAAGCGGCCCAGGCGCCAGTGCATCAGCGAGTCGCTTTCGACGTCGGCAATGAACTCGGGGTTGGTGACCACGCTTGCGCGGAACATCGACATGCGCCCGGTCATGGTCAGCACGCGCTTGGAAAGGGCCATCGAGCACATGTTGATGTGGCGCTGGGCGAAGCGCAGCTTGTGCCATTCGCTCATGATGTAGCCGCCGCGCACTTCGCAGAATTCGTTGGTGGTCAGGCCACCGACGTTGGGGTAGAGCTTGAACCAGGGCACGGTCTTGTTCACCACGCCTTCGGCGAGCACGGTGTCGCCGTCGATCACTGCCACCACGGCATTCTCGTCCGGCAACATCCGCGAGATGGCGCGAAAGCCGTAGGCCAGGCCATCGCGCTTGCCGGTGCCGGCGATGCGCACGATGTCCAGGGTGACGCGCTCGGGCGGGTTGTACTTGGCCCACAGGCTCTTGACCAGCAGCTCATCGGACATCTCCACCAACGAGCAGACCACGGTGGTGGGGTAGCCGCAGTCGATCGCTTCGCGGATCACCGAGCTGTACACCTGGGCGGTGGTCAGCGCCTCGATGCGAAAGCTGGTGACCATCAGGTACACGTGCGACGGGGCGGCGGCCTTGCCCATCTTCTGCACCTTGCGCCGCAGGTAGGGGTACACGCCGTAGAGGAAGATCATGCCGCGGATGAAATGGGTGGCGCCCATGGAGTAGCGCCAGATGCCGACTGCGCCGACCAGGAAGATGAAGTGCTTCGACTGCGAATCGAAGATATCGGCTGGCAGGGCCAGGGCGATCAGCATGAGCAGGCTCATGTAGAGCAGCCACCCGGCGCACTGCAACAGCACGGTCTGGAGCCTTTGCATGTTCAGCATCCGTCGAGAATTCGGGAAAGGTTGGGCGACGCAGGTGGGGAGGCCTGCGTCGCCCGGCCGAGGGCTTACCAGCAGATGCCTTCGGTACGGCTGGTGGCGCAGGTCGACTTGCTCATGAAGCCGACCAGGTCGATCACTTGCTTGCCGACCGGCGCTTGCTGGGCAAGGGCGCGGAACTGCTCGTCACGGTTGCCCAGGACGATGATGTCGGCGTTGTCGATGACTTTCTGGAAGTCGCCGTTGAGCAGCGACGAGACGTGGGGGATCTTCGACTCGATGTATTCCTTGTTCGCCCCGTGTACGCGGGCGTACTCGACGTTCTCGTCGTAGATGTCCAGTTGGTAGCCCTTGCCGATCAGGCGTTCGGCCAGTTCCACCAGTGGGCTTTCGCGCAGGTCGTCGGTGCCGGCCTTGAAGCTCAGGCCAAGCAGGGCGACCTTGCGCTTGTCGTGGCTTTCGATCAGGTCGAAGGCGTTCTGCACCTGGGATTCATTGCTGCGCATCAGCGAATCGAGCAGCGGGGCACGCACGTCGAGGCTGGCGGCGCGGTAGGTGAGGGCGCGCACGTCCTTGGGCAGGCACGAACCGCCGAAGGCAAAGCCTGGGCGCATGTAGTACTGCGACAGGTTCAGGGCCTTGTCCTGGCACACCACGTCCATCACGTCGCGGCCATCGACACCCACGGCCTTGGCGATGTTGCCGATCTCGTTGGCGAAGGTGACCTTGGTGGCGTGCCAGACGTTGCAGGTGTACTTGATCATCTCGGCCACTTCGATCGGCTTGCGGATGATCGGCGCGTCGAGTTCTTCGTACAGCGCCTGCAGCACATCGCCGCTGGCCTGGTCCAGTTCGCCGATGACGGTCATGGGCGGGTGGTCGTAGTCCTTGATCGCAGTGCTTTCACGCAGGAACTCAGGGTTCACCGCGACACCGAAGTCGACACCGGCTTTTTTGCCCGAGCAGTCTTCGATGATCGGGATCACCACGTTCTTGACGGTGCCAGGCAGCACGGTGCTGCGCACCACGATGGTGTGGCGGCGGTTGGTATCGCGCAGTACATAGCCGATTTCGCGGCACACCGACTCGATGTACTCAAGGCCCAGGTCGCCGTTCTTCTTGCTCGGGGTGCCGACGCAGATCATCGACACTTCGCTTGCGCGGATGGCTTCGGCGAAGTCGGTGGTGCCGCGCAGGCGGCCATTGGCGATGCCTTGCTGCAGCAGTGCTTCCAGGCCAGGTTCGACGATGGGCGACTTGCCCTGGTTGATCAGGTCGATCTTGGTCTTGGACACGTCCACACCAATCACGTCATGGCCACGTGCCGTCAGGCAGCCTGCACAGACCGCACCCACATAACCCAAACCAAAGATGCTGATACGCATCGCTATCACCTCGTGTGTTATCACGCCGGCACCTCCGGGAAGTGCCGAGCTGGGTTGATTAACAACAGTTTTTGGGCGCACGGGTCCATGGCGAATGCACACTTCGCCGAGCGCAGGCATGAATGAAACCGTCGCGCACAAAGTTGTGCACTAATAAATGGCAGCCATCGGCCAATAATTAAAAGGCGTGCCCCGTATTGCAGCCGTCTTTATTGCACTGCGCTACATGGCGCAATGCTGTGCTTGTTCTTTCAAGTGGAAAAATCCTTTGAAATCAACCACTAGGACGATTTTTGAAGGGCGCGTTACTCCTTGATATACAGGGCCTCGGGCAGTTCCGTTGCGACTGTTGAATGCTGAAGGCGGGTATCGATACCTGCCGCTTTGTCATCTGTAAGTCATCTCTCACACAGTAACAGCGTGAAATTCGTTACGGCACTATGAGCGATGGCAAGCGGGAGAAGTTCCTGGGTGGGTTCCGCTTCGATGAAAGATTTCTAAATAATTTTTCAGTGGCAAATACTTTCAATTTGATAGCACGTCGGAGTTTTACCCCCGGTTATAAAGGACGAAACTGAGAGGCGGTGTTGTTATGCCATCACGTGAAAATATTTTTCAAAATCCGTCAAAAAAGGTACGAACGGTCTTATGGCGTTTGGCGATAACCCTGTGCATGTCGTTTTTTTGGCGTCGTAAATATGGCTTGATGGCAATTTGAACCCTTGCCCTGAAACGGGGCGTTGGCCTCCACACATCCGGAAACACACCAAGACCTTACGAAAGTTAAGGTTTTAGACGCAGCGGCCGTTAACCCCCCCTGAGGACGCTCTGCGGGGCTGTCCATGAACGAAGGAGCGTCTTGGGCAGCCTCGGGGCCGATGGCCAGTGAGGGCGTCTCATCCATAAAACACATGGAAGAGATGAGAGACAGCTGATGAAAAGGACAATGCAGGTCGTGATGGGTGGTGCTTCGTTGCTGCTGGTGGGGATGGTGGAGGCGGGGCCGAACGTCGCTGTGACGTTTAAACATCTGGGTAGCGAAGACGCTGTGCTCAAGATGGTGACGACCAATGAAAGCAGTACCTACCAAGTTGCAAGCCCAAAACCTAAAGCGACGGTCAAACCCAAAGAAACCATCAGTTTCGACGTGCAGCGATCAGTGAGCCCGGATGTCAATGCGGCCATGGTTCGTTATGTCCAAGGTCGCAAAACGTGTGCGTTCGGAACCACATTTCAGATGAAAATGTTGCCCGGAGGAATCAAGCAACCCCAGTGGACCAAAACCGCCACGCCGAGCGGAGGGGCTAATTGTACGGCGACTATAACTCGAACGAATGCTGACTATTCATGGGCTGTTGAATTTACCATGAATTAAGAGCTGTCCCAGTGGCCGCACATCGCGCTGAGCCTGATGTGTGGCTGCTATTAGATAGCTCAGTGCATCAGGAGATTTGAGGAATGGATATTCAGAAAGTTTTGAATAATTCTGCTGTTGTTACTCGCGGTTCCCCTGTGGAACGGCAGCAGCCCGTAGTTGGTTCGGATGAGTCAGGGTTGACAGTAGTGCGTGAGGAAAACTCGTCGGAGCAGCAGATTTCGAACCTCGCGCGCCAGCTTGCGGCGGCGGTTGAGAGGGCCGCAGTGCGAGATGCGAAGCTGTCCCGCTCAGAGTTGGCAGCGTTAGCTTCAAAGATTAATGACAAGCTTTCAGGGGGTAGTTATGCGTTTAGCAAAACATCCTACGATGCTTTCTTACCAGATACAGATGATGCTGAGCTTCTTGAGCGGGCTAGGCAAGCAACGGCCTTTGCGAACGGCAAGGGGGCGAACCCCTTCGCAGGGCTTTCAACCGATCAGTTAAGTTTGATTGCCTATGACGAAGGTGGTGATTTCACCGTTAATGAACGAAGAGCAGCCAGTTTTGAATTGAGCGGGCAACGCGCAGCTTGGAGTGTGTATATTGTTCAGAAAATGGATATTGAACGCCAGCAGAGCGGCCGCACAGACCAAGGTATTCATGAAATAATTGATTACTACAGAGCACTACCTGCTATAGAGGAAGCTCAAATTCCAGGTAACTGGGAAGTTGACTTCATGATGCTGTTGAATCGCCAAGAAGTTGAGTGGCCTGAGTTCAAAACATCATTGGTCGATATCATGGCAAATGATTGGGGTAAACGGGAGCAACCCTCCAAGGCCCACGAAGACGTTACGTTCGACAGAGGGTCGGTGCAGGACAAATCCCTGTGACCCCGATCATTGAGCTGCAAAGCGTCAGTCGACAGCTAATCGGTCATCCCGTCCTGCAGGGTTCGTCCTTAGCCGTGACTCAAGGCGGATCTTGCGCCATTGTCGGCGCGTCTGGCTCAGGCAGAAGTACCTTGTTGAACATCATTGGCCTGCTCGATCAACCCTGCCAGGGCAAGCTGCTACTGGACGGTTGCGATATCTCCAATGCCGATACAGACACGCGAGCCGTCACCCGCAACCGCCTGCTCCACACATCCGGAAACACACCAAGACCTTACTAAAGCTAAGGTTTTAGCCCAGGCGGCCGTTAACCCCCTGAGGACGCCCTGTGGAGGCTGTCCATGAACGAAGGAGCGTCTTGGGCAGCCTCGGGCCGATGGCCAGTGAGGGCGTCTCATCCATAAACACATGGAAGAGATGAGAGTCAGCTGATGAAAAAGACAATGCAGGTCGTATTGGGCGGTGCTTCGTTGCTGCTGGTGGGGATGGTGGAGGCGGGGCCCCTCGTGGAGGTGACCATCAAGAACCTTGGGAGCCAGCAAGCGGTTATGAAGCTGATGACTTCCAATGAGACCAGTACTTACCAAATAGCCAATCCTCAACCCGACCAAAAGATCGAAAAAGGTGCATCAACCTTCATGCGCGTTCAAAGGGTGGTGAGCCCAGACGTGAACGCGGCAATGATTCGATACACGATGGGCGGCAAGACCTGTGTATTTAGTACGACATTCCAGTTGCGAACATTGTCCAATGGCATGAAGCAGCCGGAGTGGACCAAAAAAGCAACGCCAAGTGGCGGAGCGTCCTGCACGGCGACTATCACTGGGACTGCGGCTGACTACTCCTGGAAAACAGAGTTCACCATGAAGTAAGAGCACATTAACCGATGGCTGCATTTCTGGCTTGCAAGTACAGAAGTGTGGCTGAGGTAAGTGATCTGTAGTTGAACCTATAAAAGGAGTATTTGATGAGTCCTATCAATGGTCTGTTCACGGCTGGCAGCGCGTCGGCCGCACTGGCAACTGTCAAGCGATCAGAAGAAAAACTAAGCAGTTCGGTAGCGTTGGAAACAGGGGGTGAGCACGCGAGTGAAGATGAGCAGCTTTCGGGCCTGGCAAAAAAGCTAAGTGCCGCTGCAGAGCGCGCAGCTGAGCGCGATAGCAAGCTTTCGCGCAAGGAATTGGCCGATTTGGCGTCCAAGATTCTCGATAGGCTTGGCGGTTCATCTTACTATTGGGCTAAGGATTTTTATGACTCCCAACTGCCTGATACTGAAGACCAGGAGTGGCTGGAGCGTGCCCGCCAGGCTAATGATTTTTCCAAAGGCAAAGGCCCTAACCCCTTTGAAGGTTTTAGTCGTGAGCAACTTAGCTTAATCGTTCACGACGAAAGCGGTGCCTTCACAGTCAATGAAAGGCGGGCTGCACGATCGGTGAAGACGGATCTGCATAATGCATGGGCGCAAGACATGATTCGAAGAATGAATGCCGAGCACCAGCAAACTGGCCGTAGTGATAATGGGCTGCGTGAGATTCTCACCTATTACAATTCATTGCCGCCTATAGAAGTGGCCGAGTATGGAAATTACGAAGCCAACATCATGATGCAACTGTCCATGCATGAAGTTGAATGGCCAGAATTCAACACGTCACTAGTGGACATGCTCGCCAATGAATGGGGTAAGGAGGATCTGACCCAACCTGATCCCGCTCAGGCAACAGACGAAGCGGAGCCAGGAACCGAAAAGTCATGACGCCTATCGTTTCCCTGGCCGGTATCGGTCGTGTGTTGAACGGCCAGGCCATTCTGCGCGACGTCTCGTTCAACGTAGCCCCTGGCCAGGCCTGTGCCCTGGTCGGGGCATCGGGCTCTGGTAAAAGCACGTTGCTGAACCTGATCGGCCTGCTCGACCGGCCCAGTACTGGCAATCTTGCACTAGACGGCAAAGACATGGCCCATGCCACTGGTGACCAGCGAGCCATCACCCGCAATTGCCTACTCGGCTTCGTGTTCCAGAGTTTCAACCTGCTGCCGCGCCTTACTGCCCTGGACAATGTCGCGCTGCCGTTGAGCTACCGAGGCATGCCCAAGGAGGCAGCGCGGCAGGCCGCGAGCGCCTGCCTGGAACAGGTGGGCCTGGCTCACCGGGCCTTTCACCTGCCTGCCGAGTTGTCCGGTGGCCAGCGCCAGCGTGTGGCCATCGCCCGGGCGCTGGTTACCGAGCCGCGCATCCTGTTGGCCGACGAGCCTACCGGAAATCTGGATGGCGAAACCGCGCAAGGGATCATCGCGCTGTTGATGTCATTGAACCGCGATCAAGGCATGACATTGCTCATGGTCACCCATGACCCGACCATCGCCCTGCGCATGGATCGGCGCCTGCAGGTCAGCCAAGGTGAGGTGTTCGATGCCTGATGCCTACGGGCCTCGTTGGCCGCAACGGCTGAGGGAAGCGCAGGGCAGTGTGAGCCAACTCGGCACCCGGGCCTGGCTCGCGTTACTTGGCATAGCCGTGGGCTGCGCCGCGTTGGTGGCGTTGATCAATATCGGCCACAGCGCCACGCAACACACTCAGCGGATGTTCCAAGGGATGGGCAGCGAGCTGATGGTCGTCAACCTGGAGGGCGCCGATGAAGGCAGCGGCGCCGTGCGCCTGGACCTGGCTACGCTGCCGCCGGGAGTGCTTGCGCTGGCCCCTTTGGCGTCCAGCATCGTGACCGTTCAGCTCAACGCGCTGGGTGTCGAAACGATGGTGACCGGCAGCTCCGCGCAACTGAACGAAGTGCTCAAGCTGGAACTGGGCAATGGCCGGTTACTGTCCCAGTTCGACGACAGAGCCCCACATGCAGTGCTGGGCGCAGCGCTGGCCCATGAGTTGCGGGCCAGCAGCGGCGACCGCCTGCAGGTGGGGGCCTACGTGTTCGACGTGGTGGGCGTGCTGGCGCCGCAGGGCTACAACCCCATGCTGCCAGTCAATTTCGACAACCTGCTGCTTATGCCGCTGGCCGGTATGCAGCGGCTCAATCCTGCTCCGCAGGTTGCGACTTTCATCGCCCGTGGCACGGATGCTGCGACCTTGAGCCAAGCCGCCAGTGCGCTGCGCGATTACCTCCAGGCCCAGCTTCCACGGCATGAAGTGGATGTGCAACTGCCCCGCCAGATGCTGGAAAGCATGGCCGGGCAATCGCGAGTCATGGCCTGGATGCTGGCCGGCACCGCCGCCATCGCCTTGGTGCTCGGCGGGGTCGGGGTCATGAACGTCATGGTGATGAACGTGGCCCAGCGCCGCCGGGAGATCGGCGTGCGCCTGGCGTTGGGCGCACGAGGGCGCGATATCGCCTGGCTGTTCCTGCTCGAAGCGTTGTTGCTGTCGGTGGCCGGTGCGCTGTTGGGGGTGATGCTGGGCTTGGCGGCCGCCTGGTTGTTGGCGATCACGTCCGGTTGGGGTTTTTCCTTCTCGGCAGGGTCTGTGCCGCTGAGCATGGGAACCTCGTTGCTGCTCGGGCTGTTCTTCGGCTTGCAGCCCGCGCGGGCGGCGGCGCGGCTGCAACCGGTAGTGGCGCTGCGGGATGACTAGGTGCTTGGCGATGGCCTGGGCTTTAACGGTAGCGGGCTTGGCCATGGCCGACAACGCGCAGCACCGCTCCCATGCGACTGTGCAACGGGTTGCGCCCGTCAGCGCACGGTCGGTGCCAGGTGGCGAGCCCGTGGCATTGGAACTGGGTGACGCCGTCGCCTTGGCGCTGCGCGACAACCGGGCAATCCGTAGCGCGTACCTTGAGCGCATCGCACAGAAATTCGACCTGCGCGTCGCCCGTGATGCCTTCGCCCCGCAACTGGCGCTCAAGGGCCGCTACCTGGCCAACCGCAACCACGCCGACCGCTATCGGCAAGGGCAACTGAGCCCGTCAGCCAGCCTGCTAACACCCTACGGCACCCGCCTGAGCCTGGATTGGGCTTACGCGCATACCCGTGCCAATGGGGCAGGGCGACGTTACAGCGATGGCGCTAACCTGGCGATCATCCAGCCGTTGCTACGCGGCGCTGGGCGCGGTATTGCCGATGCCCCCTTGCGCCAGGCCCAACTCAGCGAACAGCTTAACCGGCTCGCCCTCAAGGACAACGTGGCGCAGGTCATCACCCGCACCATCAACCTGTACCGCAACCTGCTGCGCGCCCAGGAGCAACTGCGTATTGCCGATGATGGGTTGCTGCGTGCCCGGCAACTGGTGGATGTCAACCGGGCGCTGATCGCAGCCGGGCGCATGGCAGCGTTCGATATCGTCCAGGCCGAAGCCGAAGTCGCCAGCCAGGAACTGGCGCGCGAGGGCAGCCGCAACCAGTTGCAGCAGAGCCGCCTGGCGCTGGCACAGCTGTTGGCACTGGACCTGTCAACGCCCCTCAAGGCGGTGGAGTCGTTGCATGTCGCGCAACTGCAGATCGACGCCGACCAGGCCCTGACGCAGGCACAAGCCTTGCAGCCGGCGTATTTGATGCAGTTGGTGGCAGGTGAACAGGCCGCCCTTGAACTGCGGGTAGCGCAGAACGCGCAGTGGTGGGATCTGTCGCTGGTCGGCGGGGCTAGCCAGTTGCGCGAGCGGCCCGGGCATGCGCTGGCGTGGGAACACTACGTGGCGGTGGAGCTGGAAATACCGATTGGCGACCTCAGCCGGCGTCAAACCTTGCTGCGAGCGCAAGTCGGCATGGAGCAGCAGCGCCTGAGCCAGGCCGAATCCCGGCAGCAGTTGCAGCGTGAGGTCACCAGCGCTGTATGGGATATCCAGGTGCGCTGGCGGCAACTGCAAATTGCCGAGCGTGCCCAGGATTTGTCCCAGCGCAAACTGGCCATCGAGCGAGAAAAGCTGGCGACCGGGCGCTCCAGCAACTTTCAGGTGTTGAGTTTCGAAAGCGACCTGCGTTACGCGCAGGGTGCGCTGCTCGATGCCACCCTCGATTACCTGGAGGCGCAAGTGATGCTGGACCAGGTGCTGGGCGCAACGCTC
The DNA here is from genome assembly GCF_011752565.1 of Pantoea sp. Ap-967. Lineage (GTDB taxonomy): Bacteria > Pseudomonadota > Gammaproteobacteria > Pseudomonadales > Pseudomonadaceae > Aquipseudomonas. Next base: position 1,499 of record NZ_VWXK01000017.1, on the reverse strand, counting down.
GAACGCTGGCAGGTGGCACTCAATGACTAGGTGGCGGTGGTTATCGTTGTTGGTCGCAGCCGGCCTGCTGCTGGCGCTGTTCTGGCAAGCCTGGCCCGAGGTTTCGCCCGCCAGCCCACAGCGCTGGGTGCGCGTTGAACCGCAGTTGCTCGAAAGCCGCCTTGGGCTGGTGGGCAGGTTGCAGGCGGCGCGGGAGGAAACCTTGCATGCACCGTTCGACGGGGTGGTGGCTGCTGTGCTCGTGAAGGATGGGCAGCAGGTGGTAGCGGGCCAGCCCTTGTTCACGCTGGACACCGCCCAGCTGGATATTCAGCTGCGCGAAGCTGAAGCCGAGCGTTTGAAGGCCCGCGAGCAGTTGCGCCAGTTGCGTGCATGGCAAAGCGGGCCGCAGGTGTCGCAGAGCGTTCGCGCCCTGGGTGCCGCCCGTGCGGCGGTAGCTGCCAGCGCGGCAAGCCTGGCTGAAACCCGGCGCCTGTTCGAGCGCGGTATTGTCGCGCGCATGGAAGTGGATAGCCTCGAACTCATGTTGCAGGCGCAGCGCCAGGCGTTGCGGGATGCCGAGCAGGAACTGCTGCTGACCCGCGCACGCGGCCAAGGCGATGCCCTGCGGATTGCCGAGATGGAGCTGGCCAACGCCGAGGCGCGCTGGAGCGGGTTGATGATGATGCGAGCGCGCAGGGTGGTCCGTGCGCCCTTTACCGGCGTGCTGGAGGGCGTGGCCAGCGACGCGGCCCAGGGTTCACGGCCCGTGCAGGTCGGGCAGGCGATGAGCCGAGGCATGCCGATGATGGTGCTTGTCGATCTTGAGCAGTTGAACGTGGCGGCGAAGGTGCAAGAGCAAGATGTGGATAAGGTGCGCGAGGGGCTTGAAGTTGAAGTCGTCATCGCCGGGCAGGTGCTCGCGGGGCAGATCGAGCAGATTGGCCAGCAGGCTCGCAGCGACACAGGGCCTGTGGCCTGGTACGACGTGCTGGTGGGGCTGCGCTTGCCTGAAAAGCCCGGTGAGTTGCCGTTGCGCCTGGGCATGCGCGCGGAGTTGACCGCAGTGGTGGCCCGGCGCGAGCAGGCAGTGGTGGTGCCTGTCGAGGCGCTGCAGCGCGATGAGGCAGGCAAGGCGTATGTGCTGTTTCGTGAGCACATCGAGCAACTGCCACGCCAGGTTGAGGTGACCCCCGGCCTGGCGGTGCTTGAAGGGGTGGAAGCGGTTGGCCTGAAGGCAGGCTTCGTGCTGTTACCGTGAGTGCAAACCCAGGCCTTGCGCAGGAAGCGCTCGTTCCAACGGCCGATTGAATGGAAATGTCTGTAGGAGCGGGCTTGCCCCGCGAAGAAGGCACCGCGGTGTATGGCACCGGCTTCGCCGGTGTTCGCGGGGCAAGCCCGCTCTCATCAAACAAAATGCAACCCACTGATTTTTAAGGCACTCAGGCAGCGACAAGTTGATACCCCAGTTTCCGGGCTTTGCGCAGCAAAGCCCGGAGCTGGCGGTCTTGGCTTTTGGC
>NZ_VWXK01000016.1 GCF_011752565.1 Pantoea sp. Ap-967 | reverse complement strand
GTTCGGCATAGCTCAGTTGCTGCTCACCGAACAGCAAAGCCGGTGCGTCAGGCGTCGCCTGCACACGCTGCTCGAACAGCCCGTGCACGGTCTGGTTCAGGTCGTACGGGGTGGCGGTAGCGTTGAACCGTTCGAGCAACTGCGTACGCTCGTCGCTATCGAGCATCGGCAGTTCGCTGATACAGCTGTCCGGCTCGCAGGTAATGGACTGCAGCAGATTGAGCCATTGACGCCCCAGGCGCGCTACGGTTTCGGGTTCGAACAAATCGGTCGCGTAGACCAGGCTAGCGCAAAGGCCCTGCGGTGTATCCAGCGTTTCCAGCGCCAGGTCCAGCTGGGCTGTCTGGCTTTCCAGCGGCAAGCCTTCGATATGCAGGTCGCCCAGGTTGGCCTGCAGCGCCTGACCTTTGCTCACCTGATGGTTGTGCATGACCTGGAACAACGGATTGTGGCCAAGGCTGCGCTCTGGCTGCAGTGCCTCTACCAACTGTTCGAACGGCAGTTCACTGTGCGCTTGGGCATCGTTGACAGCCTGCTCGACCTGCCGCAACCATTGGCTGAAGGGCAGACTGTCATCGACCTGCAGGCGCAGCACCTGAGTATTGACGAACAGACCTACCAGCCGCTCGGTCTCGGCACGGTTGCGGTTGGCATTGGGCACGCCTATGCGCAAATCGTGCTGGCCGCTGCAGCGCTGCAGCAATATGCCGAACGATGCCAGCAGCAGCATGAACACCGTGACGCCCTGGCGCTGGGCCAACGCATGCACGCCTTCGCTCAACGGTGCAGGCAGCGCAAATTCCAGCCGCGCACCGCGCAGGCTTTGGTGCTGCGGACGCGGGTGATCGGTGGGCAGCGAAAGCACCGGGGGCAGCTCGCCCAAGGTAGCGATCCAGTAACCCAGTTGGCGCTCAAGCTCACCCGACGCCATCCACTCACGTTGCCAACGTGCATAGTCGTGGTACTGGATCGACAACGGCTGTAGATCAGCAGGCAGTCCCTGCACCGCTGCGTCGTAGCAGGCCAGTAGCTCTTCGACAAGCACCGTCATCGACCACCCATCGCTGATTGCATGGTGCAATGTCATCAGCAAAACGTAATCGTCATCGCCAAGCGCCACCAGGCGAACTCGCCACAAAGGCTTGTCGTTAAGTTCAAATGGTGTACGCAGCTCTGCTTCGACCAGCATCTGGATATGGCCGTCACGCAAGTGCGCGGCAAGAGGCGCGGTTTCCATCGACAGAGGCACAGCATCTGGCGCGTCGTGCAGCGTCTGGAACACTTCATCGCCAGCGTCGACGAACCGAGTGCGCAGGCTCGCCTGACGCTCGACCAGCGTGCCGAGTGCTTGATGCAAGGCCGCGATGTCAAGGGTGCCGCGTAACCGTAGCGCCACCGGAATATTGTAAGCACAGCTCTGTTTATCGAGCTGCCAGAGAAAGTGCTGGCGCTGCTGGGCATAGGACAACGGGGCTAGGTCACCGTCCTTGGCCGGGACGATCGGCAGGTGCGCGACGTTGACGCCCATTTCCCGCAGACGCGCAAACAATTGCCGCCGCTTGTCGCCGCTCAGTTCCCTGATCCGGGCGACCAGTTGTTCCGTGCGTGCGCCATCTTGCTTAAGCATTGTCTTTCTCCAGTTCGTCGAGCGCGCCGAAAATCAGGTCGAGCTCCAGATCTTGTCCTTGCTCGGACTGCATCTGTCGTAGATAGGTAGCCAGGTCCCCGAGCGTGCGCAGCCCCTGCAGTTGCTTGAGCGTCACGTCCATGCCCAACAGGCCGCGCACCCGCGTCTGCAACATCACCAGTTGCAACGAGTGGCCGCCGAGTTCGAAAAAGTCATCGTCCAGCCCCACCCTCTCTTGCTGCAGGACATCGCACCACAGTGCCGCCAGTTGCTGTTCAAGGCTCGATTGAGGTGCTCGATAAACCGCTTGCCGAGGGGTGTGGCGTACGGCCGGCAATGCCTTGCGGTCAAGCTTGCCATTGGGCGTGAGCGGCAGTTGTTCGAGCCTGACCAGTTGTGCCGGTACCATGTACTCGGGCAACACTCGGCGCAGTTGGTCGCGCAGCGTCTCGTCAGCCGGGAGCTGGTCGCCACCGACAAGGTAGGCCACCAATTGCTCGTCGCTGGCCACCACCACAGCCTCCCGTACCCCGGCCAACTTCAGCAATCGTGCTTCGATTTCTCCCAGCTCGATACGCAGGCCGCGGATTTTCACCTGATGGTCGATTCGCCCCTGGTACTCAAGATCATTGCTCGCCCCGAGGCGAACCAGGTCGCCGGTGCGGTAAAGGCGCTCACCGGCACTGCCGAATGGGTCGGGCACAAAACGCTCGGCCGTCAAGCTCGGGCGTAGCAAGTAGCCACGGGTGATACCGGCGCCACCCAAATAAAGTTCACCGCAAAGCCCGCTAGGAACTGGTTGCAGCCAATCGTCCAGCACGTAGCCGCTGCTGTTGCTCAGTGGCCGTCCGATGCTGGCATGGCCGCCGGCACTTCGCCGCACCCACGTGGAGTAGGTGGTGTCTTCCGAAGGCCCATAGAGGTCATTCACCCGCGTAATGGCGCCACTGGCGTAAAGGGTGTCTACCAGTACTTGTTTCAGCGGTTCACCGGCGAGGTTGACGGTGTGTACGCCGGCAGGGATCTGCCCGGCACGCGCCAGCGCAGCGACCGCCGAAGGCACGCTGTTGATCAATCGTACCTGGTCACGTGCAGGCAACTGCGCAAGTTCCAGGGCATTACGCGCAAGAATGACCTTGCCGCCCAGTGCAAGTGTCACGAACAGCTCCCACACCGACAGGTCGAAGCACACCGAGGTAGATGCCAGCACGCCTGACAAGTCCTCGGCGCTGAACACGCGGGCGGTCCACTCCACCAGCGCCTGGACATTGCGATGGGTGATGGCGACCCCTTTGGGGCGGCCGGTAGAGCCTGAGGTGTAAATCACGTAGGCCAGGTTGCCCGCCGTGACCTGTGTGCACGGCGAATGCTGCGGGTAATCGGCCAACTGCCCCATCAAGAGAGTTGGCACATTGCCCGGTAGGTGCGGCAGTACGCTCTCTTCGGTCACCAGCACACTGGCCTGGCTGTCTTCGAGCATGTAGGCGACCCGCTCGGTTGGGTAATCCGGGTCCAGTGGCACGTAGGCTCCCCCGGCTTTCAGTACCCCCAGCAGCGCCACCGGCAGTTGCACAGTGCGGCGCAAGGCCACGCCGACCCGAACCTCGGGTCCCACGCCCAGCTCGATCAAGCGGTGGGCAACCTGGTTGGCCTGGCGATCGAGTTGCTCATAGCTCAGAGCCTGCATGTCGGCGATCAGTGCAATCGCATCCCCTGCCGTACGCACTCGCTGCTCGATCAGTTGGTGCACGCAGCGGGCGTCGGCCAACCCCGGTTGGTCGGCGTTCCAGTCCACCAGCAAGCACTGGCGCTCTTGCTCGCCCAACATCGACAACTCGGCGAGCGGCGTATCGGCGCGCCCAGGCAGTTGCGTCAGCAGGTTCTTCAGGTGCTGCGCGACCCGCTCCAACTCAAGGTCCGAAATCTGGCCTCGGTCATAATTGAAGTGCAACTCCAGGGTACGCCCCAGGGTCAGCATCAGCGTCAGGGGATAATGGGTCTGTTCAAGGTTACTCACCACGCCGAACCGCAGACCATCGGCAGCCGACTGCTCAAGTACCTGTTCAACCGGGTAATTTTCGAAAACCAGCAAGGTATCGAACAGGGCTTCACCGGCGTGTCCGGCCCAACGCTGAATATCGGCAAGCGGCGTGTACTCGTGCTCACGCACCGCCAGGTTGTACAACTGAACGTGCTCCAGCCATTGCCCCAACGAAACCTGCGGCTGAGGCGTGGCGATGACCGGCAAGGTGTTGATGAACAGGCCGATCTGCTGCTCGATCCCCACCAACGCCGATGGCCGACCCGCCACGGTAGCCCCGAAGCATGGGGAGGCTTGCCCGGTATAACGCTGGAGCAAGAGCAACCACGCGGCTTGTACCAGGGTGTTGAACGTTACTTTGCAGGCCTTGGCGAAGGCCTCCAGGTGGGCAACCTCCTGCGTACCAAGGGACAGGTGCAGGTCTGCCCGCTGCCCGGACTGACCGTTACCCGCCATCTGGCTGACAAGCCGGGTCGGGGCTTCCAGCTTCGCCAGGTGCTCACGCCAGAAGGCTTCACTCGCCTTGCCATCTTGTGCCTGGAGCCAGGCGATATAGTCACGCTGGCTGGACAGCGGTGCCGCCACTGCCAGGCCACTGTATCGGCGCAGGACCTCTGCCAACAGCAGGCCGTTGCTCCAGCCATCCATCAGCAGATGGTGATGGGTGTAGATCAACACCCACTGCGCCTCCCCCAGGCGCACCAGCACCAAGCGCAGCAGCGGCGCCTCCCTCAGGTCAAAGCCACGCTCACGCTCTTGCAGCGCCAATGCCTGGAGCGCCTGCTCGTGATCCGCCCGACCGCGCCAGTCCAGGCATTCGAATGGCAGCGTCGCTTGGCGCTGCACGCGTTGCAGAGGTTGCGGCAAGCCGTCCCAGGCGAAGCCACTGCGCAGCACGGGATGGGCCTGCAGGGTCGCTTGCCAGGCATCGCGAAAACGCTCAGGCTCCAGGCCCTCGATTGCCAGGCGCATCTGGTTGATGTAGCTGGCCTCGCCCTGCCCCAGCAGGCTGTGGTACAGCAGGCCCTGTTGCATGGGCGATAGCGGCAACAGGTCAGCGAGCCCTTCGCTTCCTTGCGGTAGCGCATCCAGTGTCGCCTGGTCCAGGGCGACGAGCGGGAAATCGGAAGGCGTGGCCTGTTGTGCTTCCAAGGCGCAGCAGTGGGCAACCAGCTCGCTCAATCGCGCTTGGAAGCGCGCCATCAGCGCAACAACGGTCGATTCCTGGTACATCTGGCTACTGAAGCCGAATTGTAGAGACAGCTCGCCTTGATAGACTTGCCCTTCGACGCTCAGCCAGTTGGCCAGTGGCGCATCGGCATCCTGGGCCGCGCCACTGTTCTCCAATGCAGGGGCCCACAGTGCCTGCTCATCGAACTGCTGGTCGAATTGCCCCAGGTAATTGAAGGTAATGCGTGGTGGTACCAGACTGGACAGGGCATCGCGTTGCACTGCAGTTCCCAGCTGTTGCAACAGGCCATGCCCCAGGCCCTTGTGTGGCACGCCTCGCAGCTGCTCCTTGATTACCTTCAACGCACTGCCTGGCGCATCCGAGGGGTTCAGGCGCACGGGATACAGCGTGGTGAACCAACCCACCGTGCGCGATAGGTCGATGTCATCGAACACCTCTTCACGGCCGTGTCCTTCAAGCTGTACCAGCACTTCGGCCTGGCCGCTCCAATCGGCCACTGCCTGAGCCAAAGCGGTCAGCAGCAAGTCATTGACTTGGGTCCGGTAGGCCGCAGGTGCTTGTTGCAGCAACTGGCGGGTGAAAGCAGCATCGAAGCGGCTTTCAAGCTTGCGGCCATAGCGATTGCTAGCGACACCTTGAGGGTTGTCGCAAGGCAGCTCGGCAGCCACAGTCTGCGTGGTCCAGTAATCGAGCTCATCGGCATGGCGTTCGGCCACGGCAGGCAAACGCGCCGCCCAGGCCTGCCATGCGCTGGTCTTGGCTGGCAGGGGTGCCTGCAGGTAGGCCTGCTGCAGGTCTTCAAGCAGTATCCGCCACGACACACCATCAACCACAAGGTGATGGATGACCAGCAACAGTCGCTGGCTGCCGTCGGCCAACTGCGCCAGGACCGCGCGCAGCAACGGCCCTGCATTCAGGTCGAGGCTGCGCTGGGTGGCCTCGCAAAGCTCGGTCAGGGCTTGCTCATCGGCGACCTGATGCTGGGAGAACGGCAGTGCCTGCTCCGTATCAGCATGCCACGCCTGCCAGCCCCCGCCCTGCTCGCTGAAACGCAAGTTCAACGCATCGTGTTGACGCAGCAGTTGCGCCAAAGCTACCGCCAGGCGTTCAGGTTCCAGCATCTGGCGTGGCGCCAACAGCAGCGACTGGTTCCAGTGACCGCGCATGGGCATGGCGTGGGTGAAGAACTGCCGTTGGATCGGGCTCAACTGCGCCTCGCCCCGCACCAAGCCTTGCTCGGCCAGTACCTGCGCGGCCTGCCCTGCGGCGCCTGCCAGGCTGCGCACGGTCTGGTACTGGAACAGGTCACGCGGGCTCAGGTGCAAGCCATGACGGCGGGCACGGCTGACCACCTGGATGGCGATGATCGAATCGCCACCCAGCTCGAAGAAGTTGTCATCGATACCGACCTTTTCCACACCGAGCACAGCGCACCACACCTCAGCGAGCGTGCGCTGGGTTTCATCGACAGGGGCGACATGAACGCCACGGGCAGCGGCCTGGGGCTGTGGCAAGGCTTTGCGGTCAAGCTTGCCATTGGGTGTCAGCGGCAGGCTGGGCAGCGCCAGCAAGTGGCTAGGCACCATGAACTCGGGCAAGGCCTGCAGCAACCAGTCCTTAAGCACCTGCTGCCAGCCTTGGTCCTGCTGATTGAGCACCAGATAAGCGACCAACTGCCTGGCATCGACAGCCAGCACAACGGCCTCGCGAACACTCGGATGCTGGGCCAGGCGCGCTTCGATTTCACCCAGCTCGATGCGCAGACCACGGATTTTCACCTGATGGTCGAAACGCCCCAGGTATTCGATGACCCCATCAGGGCGCTGGCGCACCCGGTCGCCGGTACGGTAGAGACGCGTGCCGCTGACAAAGGGATCGGCGACGAAACGCTCGGCTGTCAGCCCTGGACGGCGGTGGTAGCCCCGAGCTAGCCCGACGCCTCCCAAATACAGCTCGCCGGCCACCCCAGGCGCAACAGGCTCAAGCCCGGCATCGAGCACATAGGTGCGAATATTGGCAATCGGCTGACCGATCGGCACGCTGTCACGCCCCTCCTCCACGCACGTCCAGTGCGTCACATCGATCGCCGCCTCGGTAGGGCCATATAAGTTGTACAAACTGGCCTGCGGCAGTTTGGCGAACACTTGCTGCTGGGCATCCACCGGCAGCGCCTCGCCACTGCAAACAATCTGTCGCAGACTGGTACAGGCCTCGACACCTGGCTCGTGGATGAACGCTTGCAGCATCGAAGGGACGAAATGCAGCGTCGTCACTTGATGCTGGCCAATGGTCGCAATCAATCGTGCAGGGTCTCGATGTTCACCTGGCGCTGCCACCACCAGCCGAGCGCCGGCCATCAATGGCCAGAAGAACTCCCACACCGACACATCGAAACTGAAAGGGGTCTTTTGCAGCACGGCATCGCTGCCGTCCAAGCCATAGGCCTGTTGCATCCAGCACAGCCGATTGGTCAGTGCCGCATGGCTATTGCCCGCACCTTTGGGGCGACCGGTAGAGCCGGAGGTATAGATGACATAAGCCAACTGGTTGGGTATCAGCGGCAGGCCTAGGGCAGTGGCCGGCTGATCATCCAGCAGCAACCGGTCGAGGGCCACGCAACTGACACCCGTCGGAACCGGCAGGCGCTCCAGCAACACCTGCTGGGTGAGCAACAGGTCGATGCCGCTGTCCTCTATCATGTAGGCCAGGCGCTCTTCAGGATAGTCCGGGTCTAGCGGCACGTAAGCCGCCCCAGCCTTGAGGACGGCCAGTAGGCCTACCACCATTTCGACACTGCGCTGCACGCTGATACCGATCAGGCGATCGCAACCGGCACCCTGCCCACGCAGGTAATGCGCCAGGCGATTGGCACTGGCATCGAGTTCGGCGTAGCTCAACGTTGCATCGCAGAACACCAGCGCCGGCGCCTGTGGCGTGCGCTGCACCTGCTGTTCGATCAGTTGGTGTACGGCATGCTGCAGCGGGTAGTCCCTGGCCGTTGCGTTCCAGCTGTGCAGCACAGTGTGCACGGCGGCAGAGTCGAGCATCGGCAGCTGCCACAAAGCCGCCTGCGGCTGCGCAATCAGACCGTGCAGCAAAGTCTGCCAATGCTCGGCCATGCGTTGCACCGTCGCTTCGTCGAACAAATCGCTGGCATAGGTGAAGGCTGCCTGCAGTACGCCTGCGCTCTCGAAGGTATCCAGGCTGAGGTCGAACTGGGTGGTTTGGCTGCGCCATTGCAGTGATGACAGTTCCAGACCAGAGGCCAAGCGCACTGCAGTCAAGTCGGCAACCTGGGGCTGATGGTTGTACATCACCTGGAACAACGGTGCATGGGCCAGGCTACGTTCGACCTTCAGCGCATCGACCAGACGTTCGAACGGCAGGTCCTGATGCGCCTGTGCGCCGAGCACGGTCTGACGCACCGCACTGAGGTAACCGAGCACATCACCCTGCGCATCCGGCTGAAGGCGTAGTACCTGGGTATTGACGAAAAGGCCGATCAGCCCTTCGATTTCACTGCGATTACGGTTGGCGACCGGGCTGCCAATACGCAGGTCGGCCTGGCCAGTGTAACGCTGCAACAGCAGGCCGAACCCCGCCAACAGCAGCATGAACAAGGACAAGTTGTGCTGACGGGCGAAGCTGCGAAGTTGCCCGGCCAAGTTCGTATCGATGGCGAACGCGAGGCGATTGCCGCGAAAGCTCGGACTGGCAGGCCGCGGGTGATCGAGCGGTAGCTCCAGGACCGGTTGCTCTTCGCCCAACACGCCCTGCCAGTATGCCAATTGACGCTCCAGCTCACCCGCCTCCAACCAACGACGCTGCCACAAGGCGTAATCGACGTACTGGATCGGCAACGGCGGCAGGTTGGGCTGCACACCGGAAGCGAAGGCATCGTAACAACGGCTGAATTCGTCGATCAGCACATTCATCGACCAGCCATCGGAGACGATGTGGTGCAACGTAATCAGCAGCACATGCTCTTGCTGCGCCAAGTGCAACAAGCGAATGCGCAACAGCGGCCCGTGCTGCAGGTCGAACGGGCGCTGCGACTCGAGCGCCACTTCGGCTTGAACCTGAGCCTCACGCGCGTCCTGCGCAAGAGCGCTCAAGTCCACACGGTGGATCTGCGGTGTGCTAGCAAGCAGCACCTGTGCCAGGCTCTCGTCAGCTTGTGGCACGAATACACACGCCAAGCTCTGGTGACGCTCGATCAACGTGTTGAACGCCTGCTGCAGGGCAGCCTCGTCCAGTGCGCCGCTGAGCCTTACTGCACCCGGTAGGTTGTAGGCGCCACTTTGAGGGTCCAACTGCCAGAGCACCCACATGCGTCGCTGCGCAAAGGAAGGCGCCATGCGGTCGTCGGCCGCTACGCCCTCCGGGATGGGAAACTGGGAAAAGTCGATACCCTCCCTGGCCAGGCCATCAAGGAACAGACGGCGCTTTTCCAGCGGCAGTTCGATGAAACGGCGAGCCAGTTGCAGGGACTTTTCGGCATTCATCAGATTGCTTCCGTACGAGTGTGGTATCACGGGCAGTGCCCGGCTATCCCTACGAAACGGATACAACCTGCAAAAAATTAAGGCCGCGCAATGCCGCAGCTAATACGCGAGAGCCCGCTAAATTCCACACAGGCCGCTTCGTTCTCTTCTCACATCCATTCCCTACGATGAGGCCTTGCCATGGATCTGCAAACCTCGCTGACTGGACTGTTTACCAATGCCGGCACCTTCGGTGTGAAAGGCATTTTTCAGTTCGTGTTCAGCCCGCAGCACGCCTACTGGTGCGAAGCGGGCGAGCATGCCCGTGCCAAGCCCGGCAAGCATGCGGCGCCCGATGTGACCATAGAGGTCACCCAGCAGGACCTGCTGGGGATCATGGCCGGCAGCGCGAATGTCGAAGAACTGTTCGCCAGCGGACGACTCACGATCGGCGGCAATCTTGGTTTGGCTACCCTGCTACCACAGATCATCGATCAGGCGCGCAGAGGCGGCAAAGCGCAGAAATCCGAGATGAACCAGCGCTACGTCACACCGCCTCGTTACAGTGAGCGCGTATCGGCGAGCCTGCCCCAGCTCACCCTCGTTCAGCGCGTCCCTGCGGTGCAGATGACCGTCGAACGGTTCCGCCGCGATTATTTGCCCAACGGCACCCCAGTGGTCATCAGCGACGCGTTGCACGAGTGGAAGCTGTTCAATCTCGATCGCCAGGCGTCGTTGGAACACTTCGCCGAGCTGCAAGGCATTACCCGTCACGGCGACTATGTCAAGAAGACCTTCTCCACCGATCGCGACTTCCGCTCCACCTCCATGGCCGATTTCATCAATTCGCTGGACAACCCGCAGCCTAGCACCAACCCAGGCAGCCCCCCGGCGTATATGGGCAATAACATCGTCCCGGCCCAGTTGCTGGAGTTGATTCAGCACCCACCGTATTTCGAGCGCTCGCTGTACATCGCGCCACGCATCTGGATCGGCCCCAAAGGCACGCTCACGCCCTTGCACCGCGATGATACCGACAACCTGTTCGCGCAGGTTTGGGGGCACAAGTCGTTCATCCTGGCCGCCCCCCATCATCGACCGGCCTTGGGCACATGGTCCACCGCACCAAAAGGCGGCCTGGACGGCTGCGACTTCAATCCCGACGCCCCCGACTACCAGCGCTTCCCAGAAGCACGCACCGTGCCATTCCTGCGCGTGCTGCTAGAAGCGGGCGATCTCTTGTTCCTGCCCGAAGGCTGGTTCCACCAGGTGGAATCAGTGTCAACCTCGCTGTCGGTGAATTTCTGGGTCAACTCCGGGCGCGGCTGGTAGCGGTTAATTTGCCTGGGCGGCAGCTCGTCTATCGAGAAAGCCGCCCCGCAAAGAGGACCTTCCCATGTCCAGTCCCGCCCGCATCACCCAGGCGCTCCAGCAAGGCCTGCGCCGCCTGGTCGGCAGTCAGGCTGCCCCCGCCTACCGCCTGTTCGACCTGCAACTCAAGCAACGCATCGCGCTTTCACCCTCTCTGACGCGCCTGGTGTTCACTGGCCCGGATGTGGCCGAGATGACCACTCTGGCCCCGGACCAGCGGGTCAAGCTGTTTTTCCCCGCCACAGATGGCTCTCTGCCGATACTGCCAAACGACACCCACTGGAAGGCCGCCCACAGCGCCCTACCCGCCGCACAACGCCCACCTATGCGTACGTACACCATCCGCGCCTTGCGCCGCGAAGCGTTGGAGGTGGATGTCGATTTCGTGCTACATGGCGTCAACGGCCCAGCTTCGGCCTGGGCTACCCACGCCCTGGTGGGCGACCGGCTGCAGATGATCGCGCCAAACTTGGCCCATGTCGGCGACCCCGGCGGCTATGAATGGAAACCACCGCAGGGCGTGCGCAACGTGCTGTTGGTGGGCGACGAAACGGCATTGCCAGCCATCGCCGGGATTCTCGAACAGTTGGCCGACAACCAGCCAGAGCTTGCCGTACAGGCCTTCATCGAGGTGCCCATGGAGGCCGACTGCCTGGCCTTGCGCCACAGCCCGGCCACGCGCCTGCACTGGCTGCCACGCGACCTGCTGCACGCCAACCAGGGCCAGGCCATGCTGCATGCCGTGCGCGAACTGGCCAGCCTGCCCCAAGGGCAAAGCGGGGCGAACGTTCGGCTGGAAGACGTGGACATCGACACGCGCATTCTCTGGGAACTGGCCAGCAGTGCCGGTGGCCTGTTCCATGCCTGGGTTGCAGGCGAATCGGCGACCGTGATGGACATTCGCCGTCACCTGATCAAAGAGCGCGGCCTGCCGCGCGAAAGCCTGACACTGATGGGGTATTGGCGCGCCGGGCGTTCATTCGACTGAGCACGGAGCCCCTTCGCGGCGGCTCGCCGCGAAGGGGCTCCATTACTCAGACCGCCGCCGCCACCGCCTCGCCGAAGCGCTGGGCCACCTCATCGATCTGCTGCTCGCTGATGATCAGCGGCGGCAGGAAGCGCACCACCGCGCCATGGCGGCCACCGAGTTCCAGAATCAGGCCGCGCTTGAGGCATTCACGCTGCACCTTCGGCGCCAGTTCACGGTTGGCCGGCGGGTGCCCTTGAGCATCGCGCGCGCCTTGCGGGTCGACCAACTCCACCCCGAGCATCAGGCCGCGGCCGCGGATATCGCCCAACTGCGGGTAGTCCTGTTGCAGCCGCTGCAGGTGCCCGCGCAGGCGCTGCCCCATGGCCTCGGCGTGATCGGCAAGGCGGTGCTCGACCAGGTAGTTGATCACCGCCGAACCTGCCGCCATGGCCATCTGGTTGCCACGGAAGGTGCCGGCATGGGCGCCCGGCTTCCAGGTGTCGAGCCAGTCGCGGTACACCACCACCGCCAGCGGCAGGCTGCCGCCGATGGCCTTGGACAGGGTTACCACATCCGGCACGATGCCCGCGTGCTCGAAGGCGAACATGCGCCCGGTGCGAGCAAAGCCGCTTTGGATTTCGTCGACGATCAGCGCCACACCCGCTTGCTCGGTGATGCGGCGTACGCCCTTGAGCCATTCGATGTCGGCCGGAATCACCCCGCCCTCGCCCTGCACCACTTCAAGGATCACCGCCGCCGGCAGCGGCACGCCGCTCTCTGGGTCGAGCAGCAGGTTTTCCAGGTAATGCAGGTTGGCCTTGACCCCAGCCTCACCGCCCAACCCGAATGGGCAGCGGTAATCGTAGGGGTATGGCATGAACTGCACGCCGCTGCTCAGCAACGCGCCCAGCGGTTGCTTGGGGCCGTGGCTGCCCATCAGGCTAAGGGCACCCTGGCTCATGCCATGGTAGGCGCCGTGGAATGCCAGCACGGTGCTGCGCCCGGTGGCGCCGCGCACCAGCTTGAGCGCGGCTTCCACGGCGTCGGTGCCGGTGGGGCCGCAAAACTGCACCTTGGCCTCACGGCGCAAGGCCTCGGGCAGGATGCCGAACAGGTCCTGGACGAAGCGGTCCTTGACCGGGGTGGTGAGGTCCAGGGTGTGCAGGGGCAGCTCGTCGGCCAGCACGCGCTGGATCGCTTCGATCACCACCGGGTGATTGTGCCCCAGGGCCAGGGTGCCGGCGCCGGCCAGGCAGTCGATGAACTGGCGGCCTTCGACATCCTCGACGTGAATGCCACGGGCGCGCTTGAGCGCCAGCGGGATGCGCCGAGGGTAGCTGCGGGCGTTGGATTCCTGCTGCTGCTGGCGTTGCAGCAGCGGTGAATCGGCGAAGGTGTACAAAGGCTGCGGCGCACTGGCCGGTGGGACCTGGGCAAGGCTGGAAGCGGTGGACATGGGTGAATCCTCGCAAACAAGCGAATGGGCAGTTATCGCTTGGGAAACGCTTGGGTGCGGGGAGGATTTAGCCGTTATTGTGGGATTTTTCCGTCACCTGTGTCGGCCCTTTCGCGGGGCAAGCCCGCTCCTACAAGCGAAAGGGCCGGCACAGGCAACAAAGATCAACCCACTGACCGCGCCGGCACTTGCAACACCACCCGCAACCCATCGCTACGGCTGTCAAACCGCAAACTGCCAGCACAACGCTGCACGATCGCCTGGACGATCGCCAACCCCAGCCCGCAGCCGCCACTCTGGCCATGGCGCCAGAAGCGTTCGGTCAGGTGCTGCAGGTCGCCCTCGGCAATCCCCGGCCCATGGTCACGCACCATGAACCCGACCTGCCCGTCTGCCAGCTGCACCGCCAGCTCCACCTCGGTATCGCCGCCATGGCGCAGGGCGTTGTCCAGCAGGTTGCGCAGGGCCGCCACCGCCAACGGCGCCGGCATGCCCAGGTAGATGCGCGTGGCGTCTTCGGGCAGGCGCAGCACGATACGCCGGTTATCACCGCCGCCGGCATCCTGCATGGCCTGGCGGGCCACCTGCTCGGCGCTGCACTGCACGCCGTCGTCGAACGACAGGCTGCCCTCGACCCGGGCCAGCATCAGCAATTGCTCCAAGGTGCGGTGCATGCGGTCGGCGCCCTGTTCGGCGTGTTCCAGGGCCTGCTCGCGCACGGCGCCGTCGGTCATGCGCGCCACCTGCAGATGGGTTTTGATTGCGGTCAACGGGCTGCGCAGTTCGTGGGCCGCGTCATCGGTGAGGCGGCGCTCGCGCTCGATGGTTTGGGCGATGCGCAGGAACAGCTGGTTCTGGGTATCGAGCAGCGGTTGCAGTTCGCTGGGCAGGCCCGCCACCTGCAAGGGTTCCACGCTGTCGGCACGCCGCTTGCGCAGGGCATCGCGCATGCGGTTGAGCGGTTCCAGGCCCTTGCCCAGGCCGATCCACAGCAGCCCCAGGCTACCGAGCAGGGCCATCAGCACCGGCGCCGAGGCGGCCAGCAGAATCGACTGGTTGAGCGCTTCACGCTCCATATGGCGGTCGGCGGTGGTGATGCGCACATCGTTATGGCTGTAGGTGAAGGTGCGCCACAACGCGCCATCGATGGTCTGGTCACGGAAGCCGCTGCGCTGGTCGTCCATGGCGCCGTCATGCTTGTGGTTGCTGGCCAGAATTTCGCCACGCAGCGAACTGACCTGGCAGGCCATGCCGTCCGGCACGCTGAGCTGGTCGGCGGAAAAATGGGCGCTTTCGCCCTTGGCGGCCAGCGGCTGGGGAAGCTGGTCGACCAACCCGGCAACCATGCGCGCCGAGGCGACCAGGCGCTGGTCGAGGGAGAACATCATCTGCTGGCGCAGGTCGCGCAGCATCCAGGCGGCGGCCAACACCCAGATAATGATGAAGGCGCTGCCCAGGATCAGGCTCAGGCGTACCCGCAGGCTCATGACGCAGCCTCACCCGGGGCCTGCGCAGGGCCCAGGCGGTAGCCCAGGCCACGTACGGTTTCGACGATGCTGTTGCCGAGTTTGCGCCGCAGGTGGTGAATGTGCACGTTCAGGGCGTTGCTCTCCACTTCGTCGCTGAAGCCGTACACGCAATCTTTGAGCTGCTCGCTGGACAGCACTCGCCCAGGGTTCTGCAACAGCGCCTGGAGCAGCGCCTGTTCGCGCCGCGACAGGTCGACCGGCTGGCCGCCCAGGGTGGCTTCGCAGCTGCTGGGGTCGTAGCGCAGCGGGCCATGCTCGATGGCATTCACCGCCCGCCCGGCCACCCGGCGCAGCAAGGTGTGCAGGCGCGCCGCCAGCTCGCGCAGGTCGAAGGGCTTGAGCAGGTAGTCGTCGGCGCCGGCCTGCAGGCCGTCGACCCGGTCGGTGACCGCATCCCGTGCGGTCAGCACCAGCACCGGTAGCGTTTCGCCTTGCTGGCGCAGGCGGCGTAGCAGCTTGAGGCCGTCTTCGTCGGGCAGGCCGAGGTCGAGGATCATCACATCGAACTGCGCTGCCTGCAGCAACGCCCGGGCGCTGGCGGCATTGGCCACGCGGTCGACGGTCAGGCCCTGGGCGGTAAGGCCTGCGCAGATGCCGCTGGCGATCAGGTCGTCGTCCTCGCAGAGCAGAACGTGCATGGTGGGAGCTCCCCGGATGGTGTGGAGGGTATTGCACCTTGGGTGGATTAAGGGGGGATTATGGACCTTTTTGATGGGGGGACCGAGGCTTGCCTTGGCATTTTTAGCGCCTATCAGATCGAGCGCCGCCCGCGCGGCGCTTCGCGAGCTGCGCTCGCTCCTACGTTCGTTTCGGGCCAGTGAATCCTGGGGCATTTGCGCGCGAATGCCTTGGCGCATGGCACGATATCGCGCCCTACAAACAAGGCGGTCGCGCGCGCCTGTCACAGGCGTTACTGGCCCGAAACAGACGTAGGAGCGAGCGCAGCTCGCGAAGCGCCGCGCGGGCGGCGCTCGATCTCTCAGGCGCTAAAGATGCCGAGGCAAGCATCCGGCCCTACCCCAACCCCTGCGGCGTATCCACATCCCGCACCACGCCCGCATCTCCAACCTCGACCACCACACAGCAATCCCGGTGCGCCTGCACCACCGACCGCGCCCCTGCATCCCCGTGCAACGCCACCAACGCCGGCCAGAAATCACGCCCGAACAGCACCGGATGCCCTGGCTGCCCCGCATGCCGCGGCAAAACGATGGTCGCCGGCGAGGCAGCCTCGGCCAGGCGCTGCAAGGTCGCCAGCTCAATCCACGGCATGTCGCCCAGCATGATCGCCACGGCCTGCGCCTGGCTGTCGAGCAGTGAACCGGCCCCGGCTGCCAGGCTGTGGCCCATGCCCAACGCGGCATCCGGGCTGACGATGACCCGGCAATCGCCCGGCAGGCCAAAATCCTCGCCCCGCTCCCCTTCGCGCAGCACCACCCGCACATCCGCGAACACCGCCTGCGCCCGCGCCACGCTGTGCGCCAGCAAGCTGCGGCCATCGGCCAAAATCGCCCGGCGCTTGTCGGCACCGAAGCGCACCCCACGCCCGGCCGCCAGCACCAGCGCGACCACGCTCACAGCGCCGACCGCCCGATGCCGTTGCGCAGGCGCAGGATATCGGCCAGCACCGCCAGGGCGATCTCGGCCGGGGTCTTGCTTCCCAGGTTCAAACCAATCGGGGCATGGATGCGCGCCAGCGCGTCGTAGCCCAGGCCGCCAATGCGCTGCAAGCGCTCACGGCGTTTGTCGGAGGTGGCCTTGGAGCCCATCACCCCTATGTAGAACGCATCGGTACGCACCGCTTCCAGCATGGCCAGGTCATCGATTTTCGGGTCGTGGGTCAATGCAACCACCGCCGTGTCGGCATGGCAACCACCATTGGCGATGAATTCCGAGGGCAGCTCACGGCGCACCTCGATGCCGTCCAGCACCACGCCTTCAAGCACCTCCTCACGCGGGTCGCAGAGAATGACTTCAAAGCCCATGCCCTTGCCGAACTCGGCGCAAAAATGCGCCACGCTGGAATAGCCGGCCAGCAGCAAGCGCTGGGCGGCACCGATGCGCAAGCGCACGCGGTTGCCCTCACGCTCGACGCGCGGGCCTTGTACCGGGTCGTCAGCCAGCAGCCTGGTGCCCTCGGGCAGGCGCACCTCGCGCAGCAGCCGGCGCTGGCCACGCAGGGCGCCTTCCAGCTCGCGCAGGTGCGCCTGCACCTCGCACCCGGCCGCCAGGTTCTCCACCAGCACCTCCAGCACACCGCCACAGGGCAGGCGGATGCTGGAGCGCGGATCCGTGCCATCGCCGTAGTGCACGATGGCCACCGGCTCGGCGAATTCGCCACGGGCCACACGTTCGAGAAAGTCGTCTTCCACGCAGCCACCGGACAACGACCCCAACCACTGGCCGCTGGCGTTCACCGCCAGCATCGCGCCCGGCGCACGGGGCGCCGAGCCGTAGGTGGCAAGCACCGTGCACAACCACACCCGCTGCCCAGTGCACGACCACTGCAAGGCCTGGCGAATCACCTGGAGATCGAGATGCTGCACGGTTTACTCCGCCTTCAGCTCGGCGAGCTGCTGTACGGTCAGGTCGCCGGGCAATCCACCCCAGGCCTGGCGCAGGTAGTTGACCATGTCCGTCACTTGCTGGTCGTCGAGCTTGTCGGCAAAGCCCGGCATCGGCTGCATGCGCTCAAAACCGGTGAACTGCTGCTCGCGAATGCCATCGCGAATGGCCTTGACCAGGTTGCGCGAGTCACCCTGGCGCAGCACGGTATTGCCACGCATGGCCACGGCGATATGCGGCTTGCCCTCGCCGTCCACACCATGGCAACCGGCGCAGACGTTGAGGTACTGCTGGTGGCCGCGCTTGGCGCTGTCGCTCATCTGCTCAAGCGTAA
Organism: Pantoea sp. Ap-967; assembly: GCF_011752565.1. Classification (GTDB taxonomy): domain Bacteria; phylum Pseudomonadota; class Gammaproteobacteria; order Pseudomonadales; family Pseudomonadaceae; genus Aquipseudomonas. Next base: position 129,867 of record NZ_VWXK01000016.1, on the reverse strand, counting down.
CTTGCGCAAGCGCCTTCGCCGGCGGCGGCTGGTCGCCCAGCAAATAGGTGGCCATGGCCGAGAGGTCTGTATCCTGCAGGTGCTGGGTGCTGTGGTGCACCACCGGGTACATCTCGTTGAACATGCTGCCCTGGGCACTGATGCCGTGCTTGAGGAAGGTGGTCAGGTCCGGTTGGGTCCAGCCGCGCTCGGCCAGGTCCTGGGCCAGCAGGCTCGGCGCCAGGTAACCGCCCAGCAGGCCGCCGCTCAGACGCAGGTCTTGCTGCAGCGCGCCAATGGGGTTGCGCGGGGTGTGGCACTCGCCGCAATGGCCCATCACTTCCACCAGGTACTGGCCGCGCTGCCAGGCCGGGCTCTTGCCCTCGGTGGGCTGCAACTGCACGCGCTTGCCGTAGAGCAGGTTCCAGCCGGTCAGCCCCAGGCGCACGTTGAACGGGAAGCTCAGTGCGGTTTGCGGCGCCGGGCGGTTGATCGGCGGCACGGTCATCAGGTAGGCGAGAATCGCATCCGAGTCCTCGCGGGTAATCAAGTGGTACGAGGTGTAGGGCATGGCCGGGTAGAGGTTGGCGCCGTCCTTGCGCTTGCCCTCGGTGACCGCGGCGAAGAACTCATCGCTGCTGTAGTCGCCGATGCCGTATTGCTTGTCCGGGGTAATGTTGCTGCCATAGATGGTGCCGAACGGCGAATGGATCGGCAGGCCGCCGGCGAACGGCGCGCCGCCCTCGGCGGTGTGGCAGGCCATGCAGTCGGCGGCGCGGGCCAGGTACTCACCGCGCTTGACCTGTGCCTCATCGGCCGCGTGGGCCAAACCGCCGACGGCAAGGCCCAGGGCCAGCGCCAGCGCGCTACGAACGAAGCCCATGCTCAACCCTCCTTGACCAGGCCGAGGTCGTCGAGCACCTTGCGCGTGGCGTCGTAGTAACGCACATACCCGGTGCAACGGCAGATGTGGTGGCCCAGGCTCGCCTCGATGCGGTCCTGTACCTCGCTGTGCTTCAACGGCTGGCGCTGGGCGGTTTCCACCAGCACGGTGGCGGCATTGACGAAGCCCGGTGCGCAGTAGCTGCACTGGAAGGCGAACAGGTCGACGAACTTCTGCTGGATCGGGTTCAGGGCCAGGTTACCGGCATCGTCTGCCTTGGCGTGGCCTTCGATGGTGCGCACCCGCTTGCCATCGAAATACAGCGCGCCGGTGATGCACGTGCGCACTTCCTCGCTGGTGCCGTCGGGGTTGTCGACGATCACCACGCAGGCGTGGCAGATGCCCTGGCCGCAGCCTAGGCGCGAGCCGGTGAGGTTCTGGTGTTCGTGCAGGTAGTCGATCATCGCCAGGTCGTCGGGGATCTCGACCGGGCCGACCGGTTGACCATTGAGGGTCAGTTGCAGTGGGCGGTTAGCCATTGAGGGCCTCCTTGATACGGGCTGGGGTGATGGGGAGATCGCGCACGCGCTTGCCGATGGCATGGGCGACGGCGTTGCCGATGGCACCGACAATTGGAATCATCACCACCTCGGCGATGCCCTTGGACGGGTCGGTCGGTGACAGCGGTGGCAGGATCTCGCTGGTCTGCGTCCACACCGCCACGTCCCGCGCATGCGGCAGGCGGTAGCGGTTGAAGTTCCAGTCGCCCTCCCCGGGCCCGCCTTCGTACAGCGGCATTTCCTCGGTCAGCGCGTGGCCGATGCCCATGGCGATGCCGCCTTCAAGCTGGCCCTTGACCAGTTCCGGCACCAGCACCCGGCCACACTCGACCCAACTGTGGTGGTTGAGCACCTGCACTTCATGGGTGCCCTTGTTGACCTTGACCTCGACGAGGGTCGCCACCGGGCTGTAGTAGGTGACCATCGCGTTGTTCAGCTGAGTGTCGGGGTAGGCCGCGTTCTGCCGGTCGAGCAGGTGGTAGCCGTGGCTGCTCATCTGCGCCTTCTTGGCATTCACCGCGCCATCGCCGTATTTCACCGCCACGGCGTCGAGCGGGAAACGCTCGCGCACGCCGTCGATGACGAAATCGGCCTCGGCCCAGCTCCAGCGGTTGAAGCCGTGCACGCTCACCCCGGTGACCAGGCCCATGTCGTGGGCCTTCTGCGCCAGCTGGGCGAAGGGGATCGGCGCCAGGCCGTTGCCGGTCAGCTCGCCATTGACCCACACCGCGTTCTCCCGGCGCACCACCAGCGGGTTGGCCTGGCCGCCATGGGGCCCTTGGCTCCAGATGGCCATGGCCGCCGGCCACAGGCCGTGGTTGAACAGTGCCCGCGCCGCCTCGCGGGTGGCGTGGCTGAAGTAGAACGCCGAGTTGGTCGCCGACGATGGCGAGGCCAGCTTGCCGACCCAGCGCGGGTTACGCAGTGCTGCGTCCTGCTCGGCCTGGCTGATCAGGTAGGGATTGCCGCTGGTGGTCAATTGCAGCTCCGGCCATTCGGTAACCGCTGTCTTCACCTCGTCCGCCGAACGGCCAAGGAAGTCGCTGACCACCAGGGCCTGGGAGGTGGACATGCCGGTGCCCAGTTCAGTGCCGATATGGCGCAGGCTGATGCGCCCGTCCCGGCTGAACTCGATGCTGGCCATCGGCGCTTCGGAGCCTGTGCCGAAGTCTTTCTGGCAGATGGCAAAGCCAACGCCATACCAGTGGTCCTTGTCCTTGGCATCCGCTTGCTGTTTATAGGCATCACGGTTGCGCCAGCGCTCGTGCGCGGCGGCCTTGTCGAGGATTTCGTACAAGCGCAGGGCACCGGCAGGCACCGCGCCCTGGGTGTTCTTCATGCCCGATTTCAGCGCGTTGGCGCGGCGCAGGTCGATGGCATCCACACCCAGGCGGCCGGCGATCTCATCGACCATCATTTCGGTGGCGGCCATGGTCTGCAGGGTGCCGTAGCCGCGCATGGAGCCGGCCTCCACGCCTCGGGAAAAGTAGGCGGTCACCGACAGGTCGTTCTGCGGCATGTAGTAGATGGACTGCGCAGCCGTGGCGCCCACCGCCGCCACCGACGGGCTGTAGTTGATGCGCCCGCCGCCGTCGCAGCTCAGGTCGGCGCGGAAGATCTTGAAGCTGTTGTCGTGCTTGTCCACTGCCAGCTGGTAGCGGATGTCGAAGGCATGGCGCTTGATGCCGCTCTGGAACTGCTCGTAGCGATCGTTGGCCAGGCGAATCGGCACACCGGCGCCATACAGCGCGGCCACCGCGGCGTAGAACACGAAGATGTTGTTGTCCTTCGAGCCGTAGCCCACGGTGTAGCCTGGGTGCAGGGTCAGGTTGTTCAGGGCGAAGCGCGACGGCTTGATCATGTGCACGCATTCCTGCGCCACTTCGAACGGGCACTGGGTGGCCACCACGAAGTGCAGGGTGCCGCTGGCCGGGTCGTACCAGCCGTTGCCGTTGTCCGGCTCCAGGGCCGCCGGTTCGATCGAGGGTGTCTTGTAGCGCTCATCGAACAGCAGCCAATGCTCGGGTGGGTTGTCTAGCTGCTCGGCCATGCGCTTGGCGTAGAACAGGCCCTGCTCGGTCAGGTCGCCGTGCTGGTTGGGCGCCTTGGACCACACCGGCTTGCGGTTGAGAATGGTCGGGAACAGCATGGAATTCTTCAGGCTGGAGAATTCATCGTCGTCGAACGGCGTGGCGCCGCCCACGCGCACGAAGCGGAAGCTGCCATAGGGGTCACGCTGGTACAGCGGCGCCTGGGCGCCATAGCGGATCGCCTGGTCGTTGAACTGCAGCTTGCGCTTGGCCTGGCGGAAGCGCTCGAAGTCGTGCCAGATCAGAATCGCCACGGGGTGGCCGATGAACATCGGCACCTGGCCCGGTGGCAGCAGGGGGTCGGGCGAATGGGCCTCGGGCCAAGCGATGCCGTCCTGCTCCAGGTCGGCGGCAGTGACCACGCGGTCTGGCTGCAGGTCGGCACCGAGCAGGCTCAGGTCATGGCCGGCATAGATCCGGTCGGCCTTGGTTGCCTTGAGCAGCAGCGCATGGCCCTGCTGCGCAGGCCAGCCGGGCATGTCCTTGGCGCGGATATCGCGGGCGAAGACCTTGTTGCCACAGACTTTCGACAGGGCATCGTTGCGAAAGCGCGCCTTGCCGTCATGGTTCATCCACTTCTGTGGCGAGGTGGTGACGCGCTCCTCCATCAGCGCAGCGAATGCCTGGCTGCCAAGCGGCGCCATGGTCACGCCGACACCAGCGATCAGGCCGCCTTGCAGGAAGGCGCGCCGGGAAATATCACGGTTGGACATGCTCGATCCTCTGGGCAGCAAGGGGGCTGCCCATGTTTTTTTTTGATTCTTGTGCGGGGGACTCGGAAGGGTTAGAACCTTGTCGCGCGAGTCAGAAAAAACTGACTTCTACGTCAACTTTACAACAAGGATGTGGATAGAAGCAAAGTCAAGTCGACAGTATGTCGCGGTGTGACGAGGGGATTAGCGTTGGAAGGGCGATGTGTACGGCATTGCATTTTTATCGGTTGCGAGATCGAGCGCCGCCTGCGCGGCGCATCGCGAGCTGCGCTCGCTCCTACGGGCCGATACTGATGTAGGCGGCGCGCGATCTCACAGGCGCTACACGTGCCACGCCAACCATCCAGGGTTAACCTTGGGTTAATCCACCCCAGCCAGCATGACCCCACTTTCTGTACTGCCAAGGCGAAGACATGCGCGCATTTCTGATCTTGCTGATGTTCCTGCTGGCTGGCCCCCTGCACGCCAACCCGTTCGACGCCAAGCCCGATTTCCTGCCGGTGAACCAGGCCTTCGTGCTGACCCACGACCGCCAGTCCGACGGCCAGATGCGCTTGTATTTCCAGATCAAGCCGGGCTACTACCTGTACCAGAAGCGCCTGAAGTTCGACGGCCTGGCCGCCGACCAGCAGCCACCGCTTCCCCCCGGCCTGAACCACCATGACGAATTCTTCGGCGACAGCACGGTGTACCGCGAACAGCTTGAACTGCAGGTTCCGGCCAATGCCCAGGGCCAGCTGCGCCTGGGCTGGCAAGGCTGCGCCGATGCCGGGTTGTGCTATCCGCCGCAAACCACCGTCATCGAGCTGGGCGGCAGCGCCACCCCGGCCGCCGCGCCCGCCAGTGAACAAACCGGCGCCCAAGCCAGCGACCAGGCCCTGGCCAGCGGCCTGCAGAGCGGTAACCTGGCCTGGAGCCTGCTGGCCTTCTTTGGCCTGGGCCTGTTGCTGGCCTTCACCCCCTGCACGCTGCCCATGCTGCCGATTCTCGCCGGGCTGGTGCTGGGCAACGGCGCCAGCGCCCGCCGCGGCTGGCTGCTGGCCGGCACCTACGTGCTGAGCATGGCGCTGGTGTATGCCGCCCTGGGCGTGGTCGCTGCCCTGCTGGGCGCCAGCCTGCAAGCATGGCTGCAACAACCTTGGCTGCTGGGTAGCCTGGCGGGCCTGTTCATTTTGCTGGCCTTGCCGATGTTCGGTGCCTTCGAGCTGCAACTGCCCGCCGCCCTGCGTGACCGTCTAGACCGCGCAGGCCAGGGTACCCAGGGCGGCAACCTGTATGGCGCCGCGCTGCTCGGGGCGCTGTCGGGCCTGTTGCTCGGCCCGTGCATGACCGCGCCGCTGGCCGGCGCACTGCTGTACATCGCGCAGAGTGGCGACGTGCTGCAAGGTGCGCTTGTGCTGTTCAGCCTGGGCCTGGGCATGGGCGTGCCGCTGCTGTTGCTGGTGACCCTGGGCAACCGCTACCTGCCACGCCCCGGCGCGTGGATGAACCGGGTCAAGGGCGTGTTCGGTTTCGTGTTCCTGGCCATGGCCCTGTACACCGTGCGCAGCCTGCTCGCCGCACCGCTGCTGCTGGCCCTGAGCGGTGCCTGGCTGATCGCCCTGGGCTGGGCCGCCTGGCCTGCCCTGCAGCGCCTGCCGGCCCTGCGTGCGGCGCCGCTGCTCGGCGCACTGTGGGGCGGCCTGCTGCTGGTGGGCGCCGCCGCCGGTGGCGATAACCTGTGGCAGCCGCTGCGCCCGTTCACCGGCGGCGCCGGGGCAGTCGCTGCCCAACCAGCCGATGAACACTTCGTTACCGTCAGCAGCCCCGAGGCCCTGCAGCGCGAACTGGATGCCGCCAAGGCCCGTGGCCAATGGGTGATGGTCGATTACTACGCCGACTGGTGCGTGTCGTGCAAGGTCATGGAAAAACAGGTGTTCACGCGCCCCGACGTGCAGGCAAGCCTGGCCGGCGTGCACCTGCTGCGCCTGGACGTCACCGCCGACTCACCCGCCAGCCGCGCCCTGCTGCAGCGCTACCAGGTTCCCGGCCCGCCCAGTATCCTCTGGCTCGGCCCAGAGGGCGATGAACGCCGCGCACGGCGCATCACCGGCGAAGTGGACCCAGCCGCGTTCCTGCAACACTGGACCCAAACCCGGAGCCAAGGCTGATGCTGACCATCACCCTCGGGCCGCTGACCATGGCCCTGAACCACCTGCTGATGCTCACGGCCCTGGGCATCGCCTGCCTGGTCGGCTGGTGGGTTGCCCGGCGCGGCGGCCAAAGCCCGGAGTCGGCGCTGTTCAACCTGTTCCTGGTTGGCCTGCTGTGCGCACGCATCGGCTTCGTGCTGGCCTACTGGCCGATGTACCGCGATGACCTGCTGCAGGTCATCGACATCCGTGACGGTGGCTTCCTGCTCTGGTCCGGCCTGGTCGGTATCGTGCTTGCCACGCTCTGGCAAGGCTGGCGCCAGCCTGGCCTGCGCCGGCCACTGGGCTGGGCAGTGTTCAGCGGCGCGCTGTTCTGGGGCCTGGCAAGCATGGGCAGCCACCTGTACAGCAAAGGCACCGCGCTGCCGGAAGTGAGTTTGCGCAATGCCACAGGCCAGTCGGTCGAGCTGCACAGATACCGCGGCAAGCCACTGGTCATCAACCTCTGGGCCACCTGGTGCCCGCCCTGCCGCAGGGAGATGCCGGTGCTGCAACAGGCCCAGGGTGAGTACCCCCATGTGACGTTCCTGTTCGTCAACCAGGGCGAAACGCCGGAAAACGTCAGCACCTTTCTTGCCACCACCGGCCTTAGCCTGACCCATGTGCTGTTCGACGGCACCGGCACCCTCGCCCAGCGGGTCGGCTCGATGGCACTGCCCACCACACTGTTCTACAACGCCGATGGCCGGCTGGTCGGCAGCCATCTGGGCGAACTGTCGCGGGCCAGCCTGCGCCACGCCCTGGAACCTTTCGACCGGGCCAGCGCGCCCGCCCCTGCCGCACAAGGAAACTGAACATGCGAATGACTGCCCTGCTCCCCCTGTCCCTGGCCCTGCTGGCCGCGCCGCTGGTGCAGGCTGAAGACCTGCCCAAGGCCATTCAACAACTGCAGGCCAAGGGCGCCGTGATCAAGGGCAGCTTCGATGCGCCCAACGGCCTGCGCGGTTACGCCGCCGAGTACCAGAACAACGGCCTGGCCCTGTACCTGACCCCAGACGGCAAGCACGTGCTGGTGGGCAGCCTGTTCGACGAACAGGGCAAGGACCTCAGCGCCGAGCCGCTGGAAAAACTGGTGTATGCACCGATGAGCAAGGAAATCTGGGCGAAGATGGAGAAAACCGCCTGGATCGCCGACGGCAAGGCCGACGCGCCGCGCAAGGTCTATCTGTTCAGCGACCCGAACTGCCCGTATTGCAACATGTTCTGGGAACAGGCGCGGCCATGGGTGGAATCGGGCAAGGTGCAGCTGCGCCATATCATGGTGGGTATCATCCGCGAAGACAGCCCGGGCAAGTCGGCCGCACTGCTGGCGGCCAAGGACCCGGCCAAGGCGTTGCATGAGCACGAGAAGGCCGGCAAGGCGAGCAGCCTGAAGCCGCTGGAGAAAGTGCCGGAGGCGGTGCAGCAGAAGTTGGCGAGCAACATGGCGTTGATGGAAGAGATGGGGCTGCAGGCAACGCCGGCGATTTTCTACCAGGATGAGCAGGGCAACCTGCAAAGCCAGCAAGGGGCGCCACGCCCGGAACTGCTCGGAAAAATCCTCGGTAAACGCTGACAGCGCGGTTGCCTGTACCGGCCCCCCGTAGGAGCGAGCGCAGCTCGCGAACACCGGCAGGGCCGGTGCCAGGCGACGCTGGGGCTGCTTTGCAGCCCATCGCGAGCTTTGCTCGCTCCTACAAGGTTTGTGGCGCAGGGCCTTTGGGGCTACAGCCCTTCAAGCTCGGCCATCAGGTCACTGAGCCGGTCGACCTTGTCGTCATCCAGCGCACTGTCCTGCAGCCCACGCACATACTCGGCCAACTCCTCCACCGTGCTGCACTCGAACATCGCCCGCAGCGGCACGTTCAGCTGCAACTGCTTCTGCACCCGCGATGCGATCTGCGTGGCCAGCAGCGAATGCCCGCCCAGTTCGAAGAAGTTGTCGTGCACGCCTACCCGCTCGGCCTTGAGCACATCGGCCCAGATACCCGCCAGGGTCTGCTCCAGCTCATCACGCGGCGCCAGGTAAGCCTGGCTGTGCTGCCCGCCGATGTCGATGGCCGGCAGGGCCTTGCGGTCGAGCTTGCCGTTGGCGTTGTGCGGCAGGCTGGCGAACCAGCCCCAGTGCAGCGGCACCATGTACTCCGGCAGCTCGGCGCGCAGGCGTTGCTTGACCTGCTCCAACAGCGCGGCATCGGCCTCGACGCCCTGGTGTGCCACCAGGTAGCCGACCAAGTGCTTGCCGTTGACGCCTTCCTGCACGCCCACCGCAGCGTCGCGGATCTCCGTCTGCTCGTGCAGGCGCGCCTCGATCTCGCCCAGCTCGATCCGGTAACCACGAATCTTCACTTGGTGGTCGATCCGCCCGACATACTCCAGCACCCCGTCCGGGCGCTGGCGCGCCAGGTCGCCGGTGCGGTACAGGCGCTCGCCTGGCGCCCCGTGCGGGTGCGGGATGAACGCAAGTGCCGTGCGCACCGGGTCACCGACATAACCGCGACCAACACCGGTGCCGGCGACACACAGCTCACCCACAGCCCCCAGTGGCACCAGGGCCTGGTCTTCGCCGTACAGGTACAAGCGGTTGTTGTCGGTCGGCGTGCCGATCGGCAGGTAGCTGCCACGGGTCGAGGCGGCATCGACGCGGAAGAACGCCACGTCGTCGGAGCACTCCGCCGGGCCGTAGGCGTTCACCAGGCCAATGCCCGGGTAGCGCTGCAGCCACTGCGCGGCCAGCTCCGGCGGCATGGCCTCACCGGTCGGCAGCATCCAGCGCAGGCCGCTCAGGGCCTGGTGGTCGCTGGCCAGCATGCCCTGGATCAGCGACGGCACGCTTTCCAGCACGCTGATACCGGTGGCCTGCACGTGGGCCAGCAGGCCCTGCGGGTCGTGGGCGATGGCGTTCGGCACGATCTCCAGCTTGGCGCCGAACAGCGGCGCGGCGAGGAACTGCCAGACCGAGATGTCGAAGCTTTGCGAGGCGGTCTGGGCGATCACGTCGTGCTCGCTCAGGGCCAGGTACGGCACCTTGCTCAGCTGGTTGTTGAGCATGCCGCGCTGCTCGACCATCACACCCTTGGGCAGGCCGGTGGAACCTGAGGTGTAGATCACGTAGGCCAGGTTGTCCGGCCCGCTGTGGATGCCCGGGTTGTGGCTGGCAACGCTGCTGGCCTGGATATCCTCCCACACCAGCAGTTGCGGCTGCGCCACTCCCGCCAGCTCGCCCAGCAACTGGCGTGCCTGGGCGGCGCACGCGGCGCTGCACACCAGCACCGGCGTGCGGCTGAGCTCGACGATACGCTGCAGGCGCGCCGACGGCAGGCCCGGGTCCAGCGGCAGGTAGCCGGCGCCGGCCTTGAAGCTGCCGACGATCATGCCCAGCAGCGGCAGGCCGCGCTCGGCCAGCAGTGCCACCGGCTGGTCAATGCCCACCCCGGCAGCGACCAGGGCATGGCCCAGGCGGTTGGCCGCCAGGTTCAGCCCGGCATAGTCGTACGACGCGTCCAGGCAGCGGGCCACGGTGCGCTCGGGGTGCGCCGCGACCTGCGCCTCGAACAGGGCGACGTAGCTCTGCTCCAGCGGGTAAGCCCGTTCGCTGCGGTTGCAACCTTCAAGCAGGAAGCGCTGTTCTTCCTCGCCCAGCAGCGGCAGCGCACTCACCTCACCGTCAAAGCCTTGTACCAGCGCCAGCAGCAGGCGCTTGAACTCGGCCAGCAGGCGCTCGACGGTCGGGTAGTCGAAGTAGCGCTGATCGAACGACAGGTGCAGGCCCAGGTCGTCGCCGGGGTAGCACACCGCCGTCAGCGGGAAGTTGGTGTGGGTACGGCCCGAATCGGAGCTGGCGTTGAGGTGCTGGGCATGGTCGAGCACCGCGGTTTCCACCGGCGCGTTCTCGAACACGAACAGGCTGTTGAACAGCGGCTGGCCCTTGGGCAGTTCGCTGCATTCCTGAATCGCCACCAACGGCAGGTACTCGTACTCGCGCAGCTCCATGTTGCGTTCCAGCAGGCCTTGCAGCCACTGGCGCACGCTGCGCCGCTGGCCAGGCTCGGGCAACTGCACGCGCAGGGCGATACTGTTGATGAACAGGCCGACGGTGCGCTGCATTTGCGGCAAGCTCACCGGGCGCCCGGCGACGGTGACGCCGAAGGCCACGTCACGCTCACCGCTGTAGCGAGCCAGCACCAGGGCCCAGGCCGCCTGGGCGAAGGTGTTGATGGTCAACTGATGGGCCTGGGCCAATTCGCGCAGGCGCACGCCGTCGCTCACCTCAAGGCGGGTGTAGCAATCGCCCACCACCATGCCGTCACCGGCGTGGTCGTTGCGCAGCGGGCGGTCGCTGGGCAGCGCCGTGGCGCGCTCGAAGCCGGCCAGGTTGGCCTGCCACCAGCGGCGTGCTTCGGCCAGGTCCTGGCGCTGCAGCCAGCCGATGTAGTCGCGGTAGCGCGGCGGCACCGGCAGCTGGGCCTGACGGCCTTCACCAAGGGCCTGGTAGAGCTCGAAGAAGTCGTTCATCAGCAGCGAGCGGCACCAGGCATCGATCAGGATGTGGTGGTTGCTCATCATGAACCAGTAGCGCTCTTCATCCACGCGCACCAGGCGCAGGTGGAACGGCGCCTCGCGCAGCAGCTCGAAGCCCGCCTCGCGCTCTTGCTTGTGCAAGGCTTGCAGGCGCGCTTCCTGGGCATCGCCGTCCAGGCCGCGCCAGTCCTGGTAATCCACCGGCGTGTGGCCCGGCTTGTGGATGATCTGCAGCATGGTTTCGCCGGCGTTCCAGCTGAACGAGGCGCGCAGGGCCTCATGCCGCGCCACCACGGCCTGCCAGGCCTGGGCGAAGCGCTGCGGGTCGAGGGCGCTGTTGATGCGGTAGCGGTCCTGCATGTAGTAAAGGCCGGTGCCCGGTTCCAGCAGCGTATGCAGCAGCATGCCTTCCTGCATCGGGGTCAGCGGGTAGACGTCCTCGATCTGGCTGGCCGCTACCGGCAAGGCGTCGATCTGCGCCTGGCTCAGGTGCGCCAGGGGGAAGTCCGACGGGGTGAAGCTGCCGTTGCCTTCGGCCAGGCAGTGGCCGACCAGGGCCAGCAGTTCCTGACGATAGGCCTCGGCCAATTGCGCGATGGTCTGCTCGTCGTAGCGCTCGCGGCTGAAGGTCCAGCGCAGTTGCAGCGCACCGCCGTACACCTGGCCATCGACACTGAGCCAGTTCGGCAGCGCCGCGTCGAGGTCGTGGGCCAGGCCCGCCGGGGCGTCCAGTGGCTGGAACAGCGCCGCCTGGTCGAACTGCTGGTCGAACTGGCCCAGGTAGTTGAAGGTGATGCGCGCTTGCGGCAACGCTGCCAGGCTTTCACGCCCGGCTTCATCGGCCAGGTAGCGCAGCACACCGTAGCCCTGCCCTTTGTGCGGCACCTGGCGCAGTTGCTCCTTGATGGACTTGATGGACGCGGCGCGGGCGGCGTCGTCTTCCCCGGCCTGCGGGTTCAGGCGCAGCGGGTAGGCATTGGTGAACCAGCCGACGCTGCGGGTCAGGTCCATGTCTTCGAACAGCCCGTCGCGGCCATGGCCTTCAAGCTGCACCAGTACCTGCTGATCGCCGCTCCAGCGGCACAGGGTGCGTGCCAGCGCGGTCAGCAGCAGGTCGTTGACCTGGGTGTGGTAGGCCGCCGGGGCCTGTTGCAGCAACTGCCGGGTCTGCTCCACATCGAGGCCGATCGCCAGGGTTTGGGCATGCCGGTGCAGGTTGCCGCCCTGGGGGTGATCGCAAGGCAATTCGTGGCGCACGCTGCCCAGTTGCCCCTGCCACCAGCCCAGCTCGTCGCGCAGCGAATCGCTGCCAGCGTAGCTGGCCAGGCGCGCGGCCCAGTCGGCCATGGCGTGGGTCTTGGCTGCCAGTGGCTGGCCACGGTACAGCGCCTGCAAGTCTTCGAGCAGCACGCGCCAGGACACGCCATCGACCACCAGGTGGTGAATCGCCAGCAGCAGGCGCTGGGCGCCCTGCCCGTCGCTGACCAGCAAGGCACGCAGCAGCGGGCCCTGTTCCAGGTCGAGGCTGCGCTGCACATCGGTGTACAGCGCCTGGCAATCGTCAAAGTCCGCAACCGCGGCGGTCCACAGCAGTTGCGCAGCCGGCTGTTCGGCGAAGGCCGCCTGGCCCTGGCTGAAGCGCAGGCGCAGGCTGTCGTGGTGCGCCACCAGCGCGTGCAGGGCATTTTCCAGCGTGGCGCTGTCCAGCGCCTGGCGAGCCTGCAGCAGGACCGCCTGGTTCCAGTGCTGCGGTTGCACCACGTCACTGTCGAAGAACCAATGCTGGATCGGCGTCAGGCCGCTGTGCCCCTGGCGCTGGCCCTGCTCGATGGTGCTCGGTGCGGCGCTGCGGCTGACCACCGCCGCGAGGGTCTGGATGGTCTGGTGCTGGAACAGGTCACGCGGGGTGAACTGCAGGCCCAGTTGACGGGCACGGCTGACCACCTGAATCGACAGGATCGAGTCGCCGCCCAGTTCGAAGAAGTTGTCCTGCACCCCGACCCGGGGCAGGTTCAGCACTTCGCGCCACACCTGCGCCAGTTGCTCTTCCAGCTCGTTGGCCGGGGCTTGGTAGTGTTGCTGGGCCTGTTCCAGGTCCGGCGCTGGCAAGGCGCGGCGGTCGAGCTTGCCATTGCCCATCAACGGCAGGCTGTCGAGCAGCACCAGGTGCGCCGGCACCATGTAGTCCGGCAGGTGCTGGCGGGCATGCACTTTCACCGCTTCGCGCAAGCGGGCCTGGGCCTCGCTGTCGCCAGCCACCTGCTTGCACACCAGGTAACCCACCAGTTGCCGGCCACCGGGAAGGTCCAGGGCCACAACCACCGCCTCGTCGACATCGGCGTGTTCCTGCAGGCGGCTTTCGATCTCGCCCAGCTCGATACGGAAACCGCGAATCTTCACCTGCTGGTCGGCGCGGCCAATGTATTCCACCAGGCCATCGGTGCGCAGGCGCACCAGGTCGCCGGTGCGGTACAGGCGCCCACCGTCATGGCTGAACGGGTCGGCAACGAAACGCTCGGCGCTCAGGCCCGGGCGGTCGTGGTAGCCCTGGGCCAGGCCGGCGCCGCCGACATACAGCTCGCCTATGCCGCCCTGGGGCAGCAAGGCCAGGTCCTCGTCGAGGATATAGGCGGTTCGGGCACCGATCACCCGGCCAATCGGCACGCTGCCGGCATCGGCAGGCAATACCTCAGGTGCCAGGCAGGCCAGCGGCATCACCACGGTTTCGGTCGGGCCGTAGGCGTTGAAGAACTGCTGCGGGGTGAAGGCCTGGCGAATGCGTTGCAGGTGCTCACCGGTCAGTGCTTCGCCACCGGTAATCACCAGGCGCACCGGCAGCGCCGCGCCTTCACCGGCCAGGTACTGGGCCAGCTGGCTGCCATAGCTTGGGGTAAAGCCCAGGATGCTCACCTGCTGCTCGCGCACCAGCTGGCAGATTTCCTCGGCGCCCCATTGGCCCTGGGCGCGCAGCACCACGCGGGCACCGCACAGCAATGGCGTCAGCAGGCGTTCGCTGGCAGCGTCGAAGTTGATCGAATAGAAGTGCAGCTCGCAATCGTCGCTGCGCATGCCGAAGGCGTCGATCACCGCCTGGCAGTGCATGGCGATTTCACCGTGGCTGACCACCACGCCCTTGGGCTTGCCGGTGGAACCGGAGGTGTAGATCAGGTACGCGGCGTGCTGCGGCAGGTTGAGGTTGTCCAGCGGCGCATCGCTGTAGGCCGAGAGGTGTGCGGCGTCGTCTTCCAGGCTCCAGCGCGCCACGCCGGCGGGCAGCTCACCGAGGGTGTCGAGCAGGGCGCGCTGGCTGAGCAGCAGGCCGATGCGGCTGTCCTCGATCATGTAGCGCAGGCGGTCGAGCGGGTATTCCGGGTCGAGCGGCACGTAGGCGCCACCGGCCTTGAGGATGGCCAGCAGGCCGACCACCATGGGCAACGAGCGTTCCAGGGCCAGGCCTACCCGCACCTGTGGGCCAACACCGCGCTCGCGCAGGGCGCGGGCCAGGCGGTTGGCCTGTTGGTCGAGTTCGGCGTAGCTCATGTGCTCGCCGGCAAAGGTCAGCGCGCCGGCATTGGGCGTACGCGCCGCTTGCTCGGCGAACAGGCCGTGGAGGGTCTGGTCGAGGGCGAAATCGTGCTCGCCCTGCAGCTGGCCGATCAGCACCTGTTGCTCGGCATCGAGCAGCATGGGCAGTTCGCACAGGCGCTGCTCGGGGTTGTCGAGCAGGCCGATCAACAGTTGCTGCCAGTGTTCGGCCATGCGCGCGATGCGCGGCTCGTCGAACAGGTCGCGGCTGTAGGTCAGGCAGCAGCCCAGGCGGCCGTCCAGGTCGGTCACTTCCAGGTACAGGTCGAACTTGGTGGCGCTGGCGTCGTTGACCAGGTAGTCCACCTGCATGCCTGCCAGTTCGCGGCTTTGCTGGAAGGCCCAGCGCTGCACGTTGCACATCACCTGGAACAGCGGGTTGTAAGCGCTGCTGCGTGGCGGTTGCAAGGCGTCGACCAGTTGGTCGAATGGCAGGTCCTGGTACGACTGGCCTTCGATGGCAGCCTGGCGCACTTGTTCGAGCAAGGCGGCGGCGCTCATCTGCCCGTCCAGCTCGCAGCGCAGCACCTGGGTGTTGAGGAAGGCGCCGATCAGCCCTTCGCTTTCCGGGCGAATGCGGTTGGCCACCGGCGCACCGATGCGCAGGTCGCGTTGGCCGCTGTAGCGGTGCAGCAAGGCAGCCAGGGTGGCGGTCATGGTCATGAACAGGGTCAGCCCGCGCTGGCTGTTGAAGGCGTGCACGCGGGCGACCAGGGCCGGGTCGAGGTCGAAGCGGAACAACTCGCCGCGGTGGCTTTGCACGGCCGGGCGCGGGCGGTCGGCGGGCAGTGCCAGCACCGGGTGTTCATCGCCCAGGCGGGCCTTCCAATAGGCCAGCTGGCGGGCACCCTCGCCGCCTTCGAGCCATTGCCGCTGCCACACGCTGTAGTCCAGGTACTGCACGGGCAGCGGTGCCAGCGGCGACTCACGCTCGTCGACGAAGGCTTCGTAGAGCTCGCCCAGCTCGCGGGCGAAGATGTCCATGGCCCAGCCTTCGGTGACGATGTGGTGCAAGGTCAGCACGAAGAAGTGCTCGCGCTCCTCGGTCTTGGCCAGGCAGGCGCGCAGCAGCGGGCCGCGCTCCAGGTCGAACGGCTGGTGCGCCTGGTCGTCGGCCAGTTGCTGCAGGCGCTGCTGGCGGGCGTCGGCAGGCAAGGCGCTGAAGTCTTGCCAATGCAGCTGCAGGCCGCTGTCGTCGGCCACGCACTGGTAAGGCACGCCATCGATGCTGGGGAAGGTGGTGCGCAGGGTTTCGTGGCGCACGATCAGGGCCTGCAGGGCACGCTCGAAGGCGTCCACGTGCAGGGTGCCGCGCAGGCGTGCCATGCCGCCAACGTTATAGGCAGGGCTGTCCGGCTCCATCTGCCAAAGGACCCACATGCGCTGTTGCGAGTACGACAGCGGCACGGCCTGGCGGCGGTCGACGCGGGTGATCTCGCCTTGCTGGTTATGCCCGCCGGCGGCGCGAATCTGCGCAATACGTTCGCAGAAGGCACCCAGCTCACTGGCTTCGAACAGCTCCTTGAGCGGCAGTTCGACATCACAGGCCTGGCGGGTGCGGGAGACGATCTGGGTGGCCAGCAACGAGTGGCCGCCCAGGGCGAAGAAGTCATCGTGCAGGCCCACTTGCGGCAGGTTCAGCACTTCGCGCCAGATGGCAGCAACCTGCTGTTGCAGCGCGGTCTGCGGTTCAACGTGCTCACGCTGCTGCCACACCGGCGCCGGCAGGGCCTTGCGGTCGACCTTGCCACTGGGGCCCAGCGGCATGTGCGCCAGCGCCAGCAACTGGGCAGGCACCATGTACGCAGGCAGCTGCTCAGCGAGCGCGGCCAGCAGTTGCGGCGCCTGGGCCGGGCCGCTGTAGTAGCCGACCAGTTGCGCACCGACGGCATCCTTGTGGATCAGCACCAGCGCTTGTTCCACACCCGGTTGCGCCAGCAGGCAGGCCTGCACCTCCTCCGGTTCAACCCGGAAGCCGCGCACCTTCACCTGCTGGTCGAGGCGGCCCAGGTATTCCAGGGCCTGGGCTTGAACCTGCCAGCGGGCACGGTCGCCACTGCGGTACAGGCGCTCGCCATTGCCATCGGCCTGGGGCACGAAGCGTTCGGCGGTCAGCCCTGGGCGCCCCAGGTAGCCACGGGCCAGGCCCGCACCACCCAGGTACAGCTCGCCCGGCACACCGGGCGCTGCCAGTTCCAGCTCTTCATCCAGCACCCGGCAGAGCACGTTGCCCAGCGGGCGACCGATGGGCGAGCGCAGGCCATCCTCGGCCTGGCAGTGCCAGTGGGTGACATTGATGGCCGTTTCGGTCGGGCCGTAGCGGTTGTGCAATTGCACCTGCGGCAGCACCTGCAGCACACGGTCGCGCAAAGCCGCCGATAGCGCCTCACCACCTGAGAACAGCCGGCGCAGGCTGCTGCAGCCAGCGGCCAGGGGCTCCTGCACGAACACCTGCAACAGCGGCGGCACGAAGTGCAGCGTGGTCACCCCATGCTGCTGCACCAGCGCGGCGATGCGCTGTGGGTCGCGGTGCTCACCGGGGCCGGCCAGCACCAGCTGGCAACCGCTGACCAGCGGCCAGAAGCATTCCCACACCGACACATCGAAGCTGATCGGTGCCTTCTGCATCAGCACGTCGCTCGGTTCCAGCGCATAGGTGGCCTGCATCCATTGCAGGCGCTCGGCCAGGGCCGCGTGGGTGTTGCCCACGCCCTTGGGCTGGCCGGTGGAGCCGGAGGTGTAGATCACATAGGCGAGGTTGTCGCCATGCAGGTGCAGGCCCGGTGCCTGGCTCGGCCAGCTGTCCAGGTGCAGCTGGTCAAGGGCGATGGCACTGACCCCTTCAACCTGCGGCAGCGTGCCAAGCAGGCTGCTGTGGCTGAGCAGCAGGCTGGCCTGGCAGTCGTTGAGCATGTAGGCCAGGCGCTCGGCCGGGTAGTCCACGTCCAGCGGCACATAGGCGCCACCGGCCTTGAGAATGGCCAGCAGGCCGACCAGCAGTTGCGGCGAACGCTCGATGGCGATGGCCACGCAGGTATCAGGGCCGACGCCTTTGTCACGCAGGTAGTGGGCCAGGCGGTTGGCCTGCTGGTGCAACTCGGCATAGTCGAGGCTGCCGCCCTCCCACACCAATGCGGTGCGCTGCGGCGTCAGGCGCGCCTGTTCATTGAGCTGCTCCACCAGCAGGCGCTGCGGCGCAGGGGCTGGGGCCTGGCCCCAGGCCAACAGCTGCTCGCGGCCTTGTGCGCCGAGCAGTTGCACCTCGCCCAAGGCCAGTTGCGGCTGCGCGCTCACCTGTTCCAGCAACGCCAGCAGGTGCTGGGCCAGGCGCTTGACCGTGGCGGCATCGAAACGCTCGGCGGCGTAGTCGAAGGCCAGGCTCAGGCGGCCCTGGTGGTCCTGCTCGCTGTGCAACTGCAGGTCGAACTTGGCCTCGCGGCTGTGCCACGGCAGTTCTTCGGCCAGCAGGCCCGGCAGGCGGCGCAGGGCCGAGAGGTCGCGCTGCTGGTGGTTGAACATGACTTGGAACAGGCCCTGCTCGCGGGCCTCGGGCAGCGCTTCGAGCAGTTGCTCGAACGGCAGGTCCTGGTTGGCCTGGGCGCCGAGGGTGGCCTGGCGTACCTGGGCCAGCAGCTGCGCGAACGGCAAGCGGCCGTCGAGCTGGGCGCGCAGTACCTGGGTGTTGATGAAGAAGCCGACCATGCCCTGGGTTTCCTGGCGCGGGCGGTTGGCATTGGGCACGCCGACGCGGATGTCGGCTTGCCCTGTGTAGCGGTGCAGCAGCCCTTGCCAGGCGGCCAGCAGCACCATGAACAGGCTGGCCTGCTGGTCGCGGGCAAGGCCCTCCAGCGCGTCGCTCAGTGTAGCCGGCACCTTGAGGCTGTAGCGGGCGGCGCGGTTGCTTGGCTGGCTGGTGCGCGGCTGGTCGGGGTGCAGGTCGAGCACCGGCAGCTCATCGCCCAGGGCGGTTTTCCAGTAGTCCAGCTGGCGCGCGCTTTCGCCTTCGGCCAGCCACTGGCGCTGCCAGTTGCCGTAGTCGGCGTAGCCCAGGGTCAGCGGCGCCAGCTTGGCCTCAAGGCCCTGGCACTGGGCGGCATAGAGTTTGGCGAACTCATCGAGCAGGATGTTCAATGACCAGCCGTCGGCGACGATGTGGTGCAGGGTCACCCACAGTTGGTGGTCTTCATCGTCCAGGCGCACCAGGGTAACCCGCAGCAGCGGGCCCTGGGTCAGGTCGAAGGGCTGCTGCGCCTCGTCTTCCCGGCGCGCCGCCACGTCTTCGGCGGCCAGGCCTTCGAGGTCCAGGCGCTGCAGGTTGAACGGCTGCTCCGGCAACACCTGTTGCAGGGCCTGGCCATCCTGCTCGCTGAACACGGTGCGCAGCGACTCGTGGCGGGCGACCAGGGCCTGGAAGGCAGCCTGCAGTGCAGCTGGGTCCAGTTCACCGCGCAGCTTGAGGCCGGCCGGGATGTTGTAGGCGGCCGACTGCGGCTGCAGTTGCCACAGCAGCCACAGGCGGTTCTGGGCCAGCGACTGCGGCAGTGCCGTGGCACGGTCCTGGGCCGCGATGGCCTGGGCCTGGGCGCCGCCTGCGGCCAGGATGGCGGCCACGGCGGCGCTGTAGTCGGCCAGTTGCGGCGCTTCGAACAGGGTGCGCAGGCCCAGGTGAATGCCCAGTTCGTCGGCCAGGCGCGCGGTGGCCTGGGTAGCGGCAATCGAGTTGCCACCGAGCAGCAGGAAGTGGTCATCGGCCGCGACGGCCTCGACCTTCAGCACCTCGCGCCAGATACCCGCAATCCGCGCCTGCAGGCCATCACCCACAGCGCTGGCCTGGGCCTGCTCGGCCGGCATCGGGAAGCGTGCGTAGCAATCCAGGCTGCCATCGTTCATGCGCAGGCGGCAGGCCGAGCGCTGCAGCTTGCCGCTGGAGGTCTTGGGCAGCGCGCCTGGGTTGAGCAGCAGAACCGCGGCCGGCGCCTGGCGGCAGGCATCGGCGATCACCTGGCGCAGGGTCTTGATCAGCGCCTGTGGCTGCACGGCCTTTTGCACATTGCGGCTGATCTCCACCGCCACACCGATGCCCTCCTCGCCCTGGTCGTCGACGGCGAACACCGCCACGCGGCCCTTGCGCAGCCCTTCGACTTCGCGCTCCAGGGTTTTTTCCAGGTCTTGCGGGTAAAGGTTCTGGCCGCGCACGATCAGCATGTCTTTCAGGCGCCCGGTGACGAACACCTCGCCGTCACGCATGAAACCGAGGTCGCCGGTGCGCAGCCAGGTCTGGCCGTCCATTTCGACGAAGGTGCGCGCGCTGGCCTCGGGGTTGCGCCAGTAGCCCAGGGCGATGCTCGGGCCACCGGCCCAGATCTCGCCAACCAGGTTGTCGGCCAGCACCTCCAGGCGCTGTGGCTCGACGATGCGCACGGCATGCCCCGGTTGCGGGTAGCCGCAGCTCATCAACACGCTGCCCGTGCCGTTTTCGGCGCGGTTGGCGGCGAAGGCTTCGGCGTCCAGCTCCAGCGCGCCAATGCCTTGGCCACGGCGGCTGCCGCTGACGAACAGGGTGGCCTCGGCCAGGCCATAGCTGGCGAAGAAGCTGCTGGCCTGGAAGCCGCAGGCAGCGAACTTACCTGCGAAGGTATCGAGGCTGTCCTGGCGGATGGGCTCGGAGCCGGAATAGGCCACGCGCCATTTGCTCAGGTCAAGGCCAGCCAGGGCCGCTTCGCTGACCCGCTCGCTGCACAGGCGGTAGGCGAAGTCCGGGCCACCGCTGATGGTGCCGCCGTATTCGCTGATCGCCTGCAGCCAGCGCAGGGGCCGGGCGAGGAAATAGCCCGGCGACATCAGCACGCAAGGCACGCCGCTGAAGATCGGCTGCAGCAGCCCGCCGATCAGGCCCATGTCATGGTACAGCGGCAGCCAGCTGACGATCACGTCGTCCGGGTTCAGGTCGATGCCAAAGCCCGAGCGAATCAGCTGCTCATTGGCCACCAGGTTGCCATGGCTGACCTGCACGCCCTTGGGCAGCGCAGTGGAGCCGGAGGTGTACTGCAGGAAGGCGATGTCATCGCCCTTGAGCACAGGCGCCTGCCAGCGGTCGGCCAGCGCGGGGTCCAGGCCGTCGACGGCCAGCAACTCAGGGGCATTGGCGCCAGCCAGGGCTTCGAGGCCCTGCAGGCTTTCCTGCAGCGCGGCCACGGTCAGCAGCAGGCGCGGCTCGGCATCGTCGATGATCGACAGCAGGCGCTCCTGGTGGTGCGTGCGCGAAGACTCCGGCGGGTAGGCCGGCACGGCGATAACCCCGGCATACAGGCAACCAAAGAACGCTGCCACATAGTCAGGGCCACTGGGGAACAGCAGTACGGCACGCTCGCCGAAGCCTGCGCGGGCCTGCAAGGCGGCGGCGATGGTGCGCGCACGCGCGTCCAGTTCCCGGTAGCTGAGCACGGCTTGCTCGCCGGGGGCGTCGGCCAGAAAGCGCAGGGCAATGCGGTCCGGGGTGTGCGCGGCGCGTTGCGCCAGGGCCTGGACCAGCGAGAGCGGGAGTTCGAAGGCGTCCGTCATGGGGTGTTCCTGCCAGTGTCTGTAGTGTCGGGCCGACTGCCCGCGCGAGGGTGCGGGGCAACGTGCGGCGGCCGGATGTACAGAGGGGAACGGATGGGCCTGGCAAGAAATTACCGGCTAGCCAGTGCGCCAGGGCCGCCGAAAAGCGAACGGCTTCACGCCTGGCGGCTTAGAACCGAAACCAATGGATACTCATTAACTTCCGTATTTGACAATCATTATCATTACGAATAGTTTGTCGCACGTCGTAGGAAGCGTCCCAAATCAGTGCGCTCCCTTTCCCCTTCGAGACAAGGTGATTTCCATGGCGGAACAACTATCCACAAGTAAGTGCGATTCACCATTACTCCAGGCGTTCGTCGACAATCGCAGCATCCTGGTGAAGATCGCGGCCCGCATCACTGGCTGCCGCTCGCGCGCCGAGGATGTGGTGCAAGACGCCTTCTTCCGGCTCAGCGCCGCCCCGCAGATCACCTCTTCTTTCAAAGCTCAACTCAGCTACCTGTTCCAGATCGTGCGCAACCTGGCCATCGATCACTACCGCAAGCAGGCCATGGAGCTGAAGTACTCGGGCAGTGAAGAGGAAGGCATGAACGTGGTAATTGCCAACGCATCTCCCGAAGCCACCCATATCAACCTGGCGGCCCTGGAAAACATTGCCGAGGCGTTGAACGAGCTGCCCCAGCGCACCCGCTATGCCTTTGAAATGTATCGCTTGCATGGCGTGCCGCAGAAGGACATTGCCAAGGAGCTTGGCGTATCGCCAACCCTGGTGAACTTCATGATCCGCGATGCCCTGGTGCATTGCCGCAAGACGGCTAATCGGCAGGCTTGAGATTTGCCAGGGGCGCTTTTCGCGCCCCTATCGCGACCTGCGGTCGCTCCTACCATTGGCGCGATACGTGGTAGGGGCGAGCGTGGGTCGCGGTGCGTTCAAACCAGCTTGCAACGGTCGAAGAACCGCTCCCGCCCCAGAATCATCAGTGCCGCACGTTTGTGCGGGAAATCGAATTCCTTGTCGCAATGGAAACACTGGTCGTGCATGTAGCCGATCATCTTGGCATTGTCGGCGCGCGGCTCGGCCACAACCCGTTGGGTGCGCGGGTCGTCGAGGAACAGGTAGTGCACCAGCGCTGATAGCCAGCTGGCCACTTTGTGCGGGCCACGGTGGCTTTCCTCGCCCACCAGCATGTGGATGCCACGGTCGTAGTCATCGGCCGGGTAGAACGGCGCAATGCGGTCTTCCTTGGCCCAGTACGCCTCGAAGTAGGCGAACGGCTGGTCGTCGAAACAACCGATGAGGGTCAGGGTATGCGGGTCGTCCGCCTGCTTGGTCAGGTACTCGCGGTGCTGCTCGAGCGAACCCCCTTCCTGCCAGAATTTTTCCACCCGCGGGTTGTTCTGCCAGCGGTTGAAGCGCTCCAGGTCCTGGTCGACGTCCAGGGTACGCAGCGACACCCAGCTCCCCAGGCGCGCATCGAAACGCCGGTACACCTCGCCCTGGGCCTTGGGTGCGCGGCGTGGATGGCGCTTGCCGTTGCTGAGCAGCATCTGCTGTGGGTAGGGGCTTGAGGGCGCGACGAGCCAAGGCTCCGGCAACTGCCAGAACAACGCCCGCTCGCACAGGTATACACCGGCCTGCTCCGTGGCCAGCAGCAAGCCGCTGGCCAGTGCCCCGTCGAGTACCTCGGGCAGGTGCACGACCAGGCGCTGGCGCGCAGGCTCGCGCGACAGCAACCAATAGCACACCGCCCACAAGGCCTGCTGTGGGCGCTCGGGGCACAGTTGCCGAACATGCACGGCCAGCGTGTCACCCGGCTCCAGTTGCACCTGAATCAATGGCCGGCCTTCAAGGGTGAGGCTTAGCTGGCTGTCGCCCTCATCGGCGCTGAGGCTGCGCCAACGGGGCAGTGACTGAGGCGGTGAAGCGGCATCGAACGGCATGGTTGGGCTCACATGACAATGGAAGGAAGGCTGACTGGTGAAACGTCGTCAAAGCCCCGGAATTTAGTCGCCCGGCACAGCAACGCTGATCTGGTACGGCTGGAAGATGCGCGCCAGCTCGCCGTTTTCGCGCAAGCCGCGCAGCAAGGCAGCGAACTGCCGATCGTTGATGGGCGAGCCCGGTCGTAGGAGGGCATAGTGGTGGTACACCTGGTCAACGCGCTGGGATGCGAACAGCTGCCTGTCGCTTTCACGGTTGCGGCGCAGGAAATCGCTGAGGTACGAGCGCGTCACCAGGGCGATGTCGGCGCGGCCGTACTGCACCATCAGCAGGTTGCTGTCGTGGGAATAGGTCAGCGTCGCGTTGAAGGCCTTGCGCAGGTAATTGGGGTCGGGGTTGAAGCGGGCGAAGGCGTAGTGGTAGCCGTTGAACAGCGCCAGGCGCTTGCCCTCCAGCTCATCGAAGTAATGCTGGTCGCGGTCGGCGGCCTTGCGTGCCACGAACACCTCGGCGTCCTCCAGGCCCATGTCGACGGTCTGGTGGGGAATTTGCTGCCAGCCCCACTCGGGGTTTTCGAAGATCGCCATGTCGGTGCGCGCTTGCTGGAAATCACCGAAGCGGCGCTGGATCGAGGTGGGCACCAGGACGAAGCGGTAATCGGCCTGCAAACGGTTCAGCGCCTCGACCAGTTGCGGCAACAGGCCGGTGTCGGCGCCCTGCTCCGGGCGCACGGTATACGGTGGGAAATGCGCAGCGCCGATCTTCACGTCCAGGGGCTGGCCGGCCCACGCTGGCACCGCCAGCCATGCCATGGCCAGCATCAACAGGGTGGACAGGGCCTTGAGGCCGGGCGTGGGAGTCAAGACGGACGCTCATCTCGGTTCATACCTGGATGCGCCTAAGCTAGGCGTTTTCCCGCCAGGGCACAACCGCTGGTTAAGCCAAAGTGAGGGCAAAGTGCCAGGGGATGCCGTGTGGCCGCACATTGGCTACGCTGCTTGGGCATGTATGACGACGGAGCCTGGTATGGGCCACTGGTTGGTGATCGACCTGGAAGCTACCACCGATGACGGCGGCTGGCCGGTCACGGAGATGGAAATCATTGAAATCGGCGCCAGCCTGGTGACCCGGGAAGGCCGCGAGGTGGACCACTTCCAGCGCTTCGTGCGGCCCAGGCGGCGGCCGCAACTGACGCCGTTCTGCCGGGAGCTTACGCACATCAGCCAGGCCAGCGTCGACAGCGCCGCGGCGTTTCCTGAAGTATGGGAGCGTTTCGAACGCTGGCTCGGGCACCACCGTGGGCAGTTGCAGGCGTGGGTCAGCTGGGGCGACTACGACCGCCAGCAGCTGCTCCAGGAATGGCAGCAGCACGCCGTCGACAGCCTGTTGCGCCAGCTGCCGCACATCAACCTCAAGCAGCGCTTCGCCAAGGCTCGCCACCTGCAGCGCCCAACGGGGCTCAACGGCGCCCTGCAGCTGGCCGGCATGCAGTTTTGCGGGCAGCAGCACCGGGCCTTGGAAGACGCGCGCAACACCGCCCGGTTGCTGCCATTGAGCCTGCCCGCCAACGGCGCCTGAAAGCAGATGACGGGGCCAGTGGGCTTGGGCATACTGGCCAGCCCTTTTTCATCCCCCCTTTTCAGGAGTCGCCCATGTTCCAGGTCAACGAGTACTTCAACGGCACCGTCAAGTCGATCGCCTTTGCCGGCGAAGAAGGCCCTGCCACCGTGGGCGTGATGGCCCCGGGCGAATACGAGTTCGGTACTGCCAAGCGCGAGATCATGCACGTGGTGTCCGGCGCGCTGACCGTGAAGCTGCCAGGCAGCGACAACTGGGAAACCTTCAACGCCGGTGACAAGTTCAACGTACCGGCTGACAGCAAGTTCCAGCTGCAGGTGAAGGTCGATACCGCTTACCTGTGCGAGTACCGCGACTAAGCGCTGGCCTGTACCGGCCCTTTCGCGGGGCAAGCCCGCTCCTACAATGCCATGCCCTAGGGTCATGCAACCCCCTGTAGGAGCGGGCTTGCCCCGCGAAGCATCCAGCACTAATCCTTCAAGAAACCCGCCACCGCTTCGGCTGCAACCTGCAGATGTTGCGCATGGCTGAACCCCGAAGCCTTCAACGGCTTCAAGTCATGATCCCCCGCCACCAGCCAGCTCACCTCGATCGAGGGTGACAAGGCGTACCCTTCAACCGCTTCCCGGTTGCCCAACGCATCGCGCTCGCCCTGCACGATCAACGTGCGCGTGTGCAAACCCGCCAGGTGCTCGACACGTGGTTTTTCCGGCTTGCCCACGGCATAGAACGGATACCCCAGGCACACCAGCGCATCGGCCCCCAGTTCGTCGGCCAGCAAACTGGCCATGCGCCCGCCCATCGACTTGCCGCCAACCGCCAACCGCCCCGTGACCAAAGGTCGCACCTGGCGGTACACCTCGCGCCAGCATTCAAGCAGCACTTTCTGTGGATTGGGTGGCCGCTTGCCACCGCCCGCGCGCCGTTCGGCCATGTAGGGAAACTCGAAGCGAACCACCCCAACCCCAAGCGCGGCCAGCCTTTGCGCCATGTCGTTCATGAAATCGCTGTCCATCGGCGCCCCGGCGCCATGGGCCAGGATCAGGCAGTCGCCAGCGCCCCCCTGCCCCCCGGTTTGCGGGGGATCGCAGCGCAAGCCTGGGACATTTCCGATCTTCGCCCATTGATCCCCGTCAATACCGGCAATTTGCCCGTCTTTCATGCTTGCCTCGCTTCATAGCCTGCCAATAACCGTGGATGGGAACCCATACATGAACACAACCAGCAGTACCGCCTATAACTACAAGGTGGTCCGCCAATTCGCCATCATGACGGTGGTGTGGGGAATCGTCGGGATGGGGCTCGGCGTCTTCATCGCCGCCCAGCTTGCCTGGCCGTCCCTCAACTTCGACCTCCCCTGGACCAGCTTCGGCCGCCTGCGCCCCCTGCATACCAATGCGGTGATCTTCGCCTTCGGCGGCTGTGCGCTGTTCGCCACGTCCTATTATTCGGTGCAACGCACCTGCCAGACCACCCTCTTCGCGCCGCGCCTGGCCGCCTTCACCTTCTGGGGCTGGCAACTGGTGATCGTGCTGGCGGCCATCACGCTGCCGCTGGGCTACACCAGCTCCAAGGAATACGCCGAGCTGGAATGGCCGATCGACATTCTGATCACCATCGTCTGGGTGGGCTACGCCATCGTGTTCTTCGGCACACTGATGAAACGCACCACCAAGCATATCTACGTGGGCAACTGGTTCTTCGGCGCCTTCATCCTCACCGTGGCGCTGCTGCACATCGTCAACAACCTGGAACTGCCGGTCAGCCTGACCAAGTCGTACTCGGTGTACGCCGGGGCCACCGACGCCATGGTGCAATGGTGGTACGGCCACAACGCGGTGGGCTTCTTCCTCACCGCAGGCTTCCTGGGAATGATGTACTACTACGTGCCCAAGCAGGCCGAACGCCCGGTGTATTCCTATCGCCTGTCGATCGTGCACTTCTGGGCGCTGATTACCCTGTACATCTGGGCCGGCCCGCACCACCTGCACTACACCGCCCTGCCCGACTGGGCGCAATCGCTGGGCATGGTGATGTCGCTGATCCTGCTGGCGCCAAGCTGGGGCGGCATGATCAACGGCATGATGACCCTCTCCGGTGCCTGGCACAAACTGCGCAGCGACCCGATCCTGCGGTTCCTGGTGGTTTCCCTGGCGTTCTACGGCATGTCCACCTTCGAAGGCCCGATGATGGCCATCAAGACGGTCAATGCCTTGTCCCACTACACCGACTGGACCATCGGCCACGTGCACGCCGGGGCCCTGGGCTGGGTGGCGATGATTTCCATCGGCGCGCTGTACCACACCATTCCCAAGGTGTTCGGCAAGCAGCAGATGCACAGCCTGGGCCTGATCAACGCGCACTTCTGGCTGGCGACCATCGGCACCGTGCTGTACATCGCCTCGATGTGGGTCAACGGCATCGCCCAGGGCCTGATGTGGCGCGCGGTGAACAGCGACGGCACGCTGACCTACTCGTTCGTGGAAACCCTGGTGGCCAGCCACCCAGGCTTCATCGTGCGCTTCATCGGCGGCGCGATCTTCCTCAGCGGCATGTTCCTGATGGCCTGGAACACCTGGCGCACCGTCCGTTCGCCGGCGCTCGACAGCGCCCCTGCGAACGCCCAGCTGGCTTGAGGAGACTTGCCTGATGAAACATGAAGTCATCGAGAAAAACGTAGGCCTGCTGGCCCTGCTGATGGTGTTTGCCGTGAGCATCGGCGGCCTGACCCAGATCGTCCCGCTGTTCTTCCAGGACGTGACCAACAAGCCGGTCGAAGGCATGAAACCCTACACCGCGCTGCAGCTCGAAGGCCGCGACATCTACATTCGCGAGGGCTGCGTGGGCTGCCACTCGCAGATGATTCGCCCGTTCCGCGCCGAAACCGAGCGCTACGGCCACTACTCGGTGGCCGGTGAAAGCGTGTGGGACCACCCGTTCCTGTGGGGCTCCAAGCGCACCGGCCCAGACCTGGCCCGGGTCGGTGGGCGCTACTCCGACGATTGGCACCGCGCGCACTTGTACAACCCGCGCAACGTGGTGCCGGAGTCGAAGATGCCGTCCTACCCATGGCTGGTCGCCGAGAAAGTCGACAACAGCCACACCGACACCAAGATGCGCACCCTGCGCACCCTCGGCGTGCCCTACACCGACGAAGACATCGCCGGTGCCCGCGATGCGGTCAAGGGCAAGACCGAGATGGACGCGCTGGTGGCCTACCTGCAGGTGCTCGGCACCGCCATCAAGAACAAGAGGTAACCGCCATGGAACTGGATATCGGCATGATCCGCGGCCTGGGCACCCTGGTGGTGATGGTCGCCTTCATCGGCCTCTCGCTGTGGGTGTTCAACCGCCGCCGCGACCATGATTTCGCCGAAGCGCGCCTGCTGCCCTTCGTCGACGACCGCCTGCCCCCTGCCGGGCAGGAACCTGCTGCCATGACTGCGGCTGTGAGGAGCGAAGCGCAATGACCACCTTCTGGAGTACCTACATCAGCGTACTGACCCTCGGCAGCCTGATCGGCCTGGCCTGGCTGCTGTTGTCGACCCGCAAGGGCCAGAGCAACAGCACCACCGACCAGACCATGGGGCACAGCTTCGATGGCATCGAGGAGTACGACAACCCGCTGCCCAAGTGGTGGTTCTGGCTGTTCGTCGGCACCTTGGTGTTCGGCGCTGGCTACCTGGTGCTGTACCCGGGCCTGGGCAACTGGAAGGGCATCCTGCCCGGTTACGAGAACGGCTGGACCGGCGCCAACGAGTGGCAGAAGGAAATGCAAAAGGCCGACGCCAAGTTCGGCCCGATCTTCGCCAAGTACGCTGCCATGCCCGTGGAGGAAGTGGCCAAGGACCCGGCAGCGCTGAAGATGGGGGGCCGCCTGTTCGCCTCCAACTGCGCGGTGTGCCACGGCTCCGATGCCAAGGGCGCCTATGGTTTTCCCAACCTGACCGACAGTGACTGGCGCTGGGGCGGCGAGCCGGAAACCATCAAGGCGTCGATCATGAACGGGCGCCATGGGGTGATGCCGGGTTGGGCCGAGGTGATTGGTGAACAGGGCGTGGCGGATGTGGCCGCGTTCGTGCTGACCAATCTCGATGGGCGCAGCCTGCCCGATGGCGCCAAGGCCGACCCAGCGAAGGGCAAGGAACTGTTCGCCAGCAACTGCGTGGCTTGCCACGGGCCTGAAGGCAAGGGCACCCCGGCCATGGGCGCGCCGAACCTGACCCATCCGCAGGCGTTCATCTATGGGTCGAGCTTTGCCCAGTTGCAGCAGACCATTCGCTATGGGCGCCAGGGTCAGATGCCGGCCCAGGCGGAGATCCAGGGCAATGACAAGGTGCATCTGCTGGCGGCTTATGTGTATAGCCTGTCGCAGGGTGGGGCCGCGGAAGCGGTGAGCGCCCAGTGAGTTCGCCGGGAGAAATTCGGCGCCTGTGACACCCAGCGCCGCCCGCGCGGCGCATCGCGAGCTCTGCTCGCTCCTACGCATGTTTGCGATGTAGGAGCGAGCAAAGCTCGCGAAGCGCCGCACAGGCGGCGCTCGATCTCAAACCCACCACACCTCCAAAGCCATTCCCTACACCCCTCCCCCGCAGTACCCCCTCCCTTGCAGCCCCCTCGAACGGAACTAAGCTTCATGCCACAGTGGCAATCGCTGCACATGCACCGATTCAGCCCCGGCGCGCAGCCTGTCGCCGGCCAAAAAAAGCTTGACCGATCGATCAGAAAAAGGCGAAAAACGGTACACATTACAAATATTTATTTGTGTACAATCGACGGCACTCAATCAACAAGAACACCAAAACCGTGGAACCTTAGCATGAGCACAGCAATCAGTCCGACTGCTTATAACTACAAGGTCGTCCGCCAGTTCGCCATCATGACGGTGGTCTGGGGGATCCTTGGCATGGGCCTCGGCGTCTTCATCGCCTCGCAGCTGGTGTGGCCGCAACTGAACCTGGACCTGCCCTGGACCAGCTTCGGCCGCCTGCGCCCCCTGCACACCAACCTGGTGATCTTCGCCTTCGGTGGCTGTGCGCTGTTCGGCACCAGCTACTACGTGGTGCAGCGCACCTGCCAGACCCGGCTGATCTCCGACAGCATGGCCGCCTTCACCTTCTGGGGTTGGCAGGCCGTGATCGTCGGTGCGCTGATCACCTTGCCGATGGGCTACACCACCACCAAGGAATACGCCGAGCTGGAATGGCCGCTGGCGATCCTCCTGGCCATCGTCTGGGTAACCTACGGGCTGGTGTTCTTCGGCACCATCGTCAAGCGCAAGACCAAGCACATCTATGTCGGCAACTGGTTCTACGGCGCGTTCATCGTGGTCACCGCGATGCTGCACATCGTCAACCACATCTCGCTGCCGGTGAGCCTGTTCAAGTCGTACTCGGCCTACGCCGGCGCCACCGACGCGATGATCCAGTGGTGGTACGGGCACAACGCCGTGGGCTTCTTCCTGACCACCGGCTTCCTGGGGATGATGTACTACTTCGTGCCCAAGCAGGCCGAACGGCCGATCTACTCCTATCGCCTGTCGATCGTGCACTTCTGGGCGCTGATTACCCTGTACATCTGGGCCGGCCCGCATCACCTGCACTACACCGCCCTGCCGGACTGGGCGCAGTCGTTGGGCATGGTGATGTCGATCATCCTCCTGGCACCGAGCTGGGGCGGCATGATCAACGGCATGATGACCCTCTCCGGTGCCTGGCACAAACTGCGCACCGACCCGATCCTGCGCTTTTTGGTGGTGTCCCTGGCGTTCTACGGCATGTCCACCTTCGAAGGCCCGATGATGGCCATCAAGACCGTGAACTCGCTGTCGCACTACACCGACTGGACCATCGGCCACGTGCATGCCGGTGCCCTGGGCTGGGTGGCGATGATCTCCATCGGCGCGGTCTACCACATGATTCCGAAACTCTACGGCCGCGAGCAGATGCACAGCATCGGCCTGATCAACGCGCACTTCTGGCTGGCGACCATCGGCACCGTGCTGTACATCGCCTCGATGTGGGTCAACGGCATCACCCAAGGCCTGATGTGGCGCGCCATCAACGATGACGGCACGCTCACCTACTCCTTCGTCGAAGCCCTGCAGGCCAGCCACCCTGGCTATATCGTTCGCGCCCTGGGCGGCACGTTCTTCGCCTCCGGCATGTTGCTGATGGCCTACAACGTATTGCGTACCGTACGTGCCGCCAACCCGGAACAGGCTGAGGAAGCCGCCAAGATCGTCGTCGTGGGAGCGCACTGATGAAGCATGAAGCCGTCGAGAAGAACATAGGCCTGCTGGCCTTCTTCATGGTCATCGCCGTGAGCGTCGGTGGCCTGACCCAGATCGTCCCGCTGTTTTTCCAGGACGTCACCAACAAACCCGTCGAAGGCATGAAGCCGCGCACCGCGCTGGAAGTCGAAGGCCGCGACATCTATATCCGCGAAGGCTGCGTGGGCTGCCACTCGCAGATGATTCGCCCGTTCCGCGCCGAAACCGAGCGCTACGGCCACTACTCGGTGGCCGGTGAAAGCGTGTGGGACCACCCGTTCCTGTGGGGTTCCAAGCGCACCGGCCCGGACCTTGCCCGGGTCGGTGGGCGCTACTCCGATGACTGGCACCGCGCGCACCTGTACAACCCGCGCAACGTGGTGCCGGAGTCGAAGATGCCGGCTTACCCATGGCTGGTCGAGAACACCCTCGATGGCAAGGACACCGCGAAGAAACTGGAAGTGCTGCGGACCCTGGGCACGCCGTACACCGACGCCGATATCGCCGGCGCCCGTGACGCGGTCAAGGGCAAGACCGAAATGGACGCCCTGGTCGCGTACCTGCAAGGCCTTGGCACCATCATCAAAAGCAAACGGTGACGCTGATGGATATCGGGATGATTCGCGGCCTGGGCACCGTCGTGGTGATGGTGGCCTTCGTGGGCCTGGCGCTGTGGGTGTTCAGCCCGCGGCGCAAGAAGGACTTCGACGAAGCGACCCAACTGCCCTTCGCGGATGATCCCGGGGCCAGCAGGCACGTCGAGCAAGCAAAAGCTTCTGGGAGCAAACAACAATGACAACCTTCTGGAGTCTGTACGTTACCGTCCTGACCCTGGGCACCATCTTCTCGTTGACCTGGCTGCTGCTGTCGACCCGCAAGGGCCAGCGCGAAGAGGCCACCGACGAAACCGTCGGGCATGCCTTCGACGGCATCGAGGAGTACGACAACCCACTGCCCAAATGGTGGTTCTGGCTGTTCGTCGGCACCATCGTCTTCGCCCTGGGCTACCTGGTGCTGTACCCGGGCCTGGGCAACTGGAAAGGCATCCTGCCGGGCTATTCGTACCTGGATAACGACAAGCAGACCGAGTTCTCCAACGGCGAGCCAGGCTGGACCGGCGTGCACGAGTGGGAAAAGGAGATGGCCAAGGCCAATGCGCGCTTCGGGCCGATCTTCGCCAAGTTCGCGGCAATGCCCATCGAAGAAGTCGCCAAGGACCCGCAGGCACTGAAAATGGGGGCACGGCTGTTCGCCTCGAACTGCTCGGTGTGCCACGGTTCCGACGCCAAGGGTGCCTATGGTTTCCCCAACCTCACCGACAACGACTGGCGTTGGGGGGGCGAGCCGGAAACCATCAAGACCACCATCATGGGTGGCCGCCACGGCGTGATGCCGGCCTGGGGCGAGGTGCTGGGTGAACAGGGCGTGGCCGACGTGGCCGCGTTCGTGACCAGCAAGCTCGATGGCCGCAGCGTGCCAGAGGGCAGCAAGGCCGATGCCGAGAATGGCCAGAAGCTGTTCGCCGCCAACTGCGTGGCCTGCCACGGGCCTGAGGGCAAGGGCACACCGGCCATGGGCGCGCCGAACCTGACCCATCCGCAGGCGTTCATCTATGGGTCGAGCTTTGCCCAGTTGCAGCAGACCATTCGCTATGGCCGCCAGGGGCAGATGCCGGCGCAGGAGCAGCTGCAGGGTAACGACAAGGTGCACTTGCTGGCGGCTTATGTGTATAGCCTGTCGCATCAGCCGGAGCCTGCCGAGTAAGGCAGGCCTGGCCCTTTCGCGGGGCAAGCCCGCTCCTACAGAAGCGGGCTTGCCCTGCGAAAGGGCCGGCAAATGCAGCACAAGCTGACCTGGATCAATTGACACCCGCCATAACACGATTCATACCACGAACCCAACGCGACTAAAGGTCGCAGTGCGGCCCCAGGTCGCCATCACCGGCGTATCATGGATCGCAGCAGCCAGACTGCGCACGACCACGGCCGGCACGCACTGGCCGCGGCATTTCACCACTGCCGTGGGAATTGATGATGAGCAAGCACATTCCGGTACATGACGTGACCCCGCCTGCCAGCAAAGGGAAGGATTCCGTCGACCTCTACGCCTCCCGCGAGAAAATCTACACCCGCGCCTTCACCGGGCTGTTCCGCCGCCTGCGCATGGTCGGTGGGGCGGTGTTGTTCCTGCTCTACTTCGGCACCGTGTGGCTGAACTGGGGCGGCCACCAGGCGGTGTGGTGGAACCTGCCCGAGCGCAAGTTCTACATTTTCGGCGCCACCATCTGGCCCCAGGACTTCATCCTGCTGTCGGGCATCCTGATCGTCGCCGCCTTCGGCCTGTTCTTCATCACCGTGTTCGCTGGCCGCGTGTGGTGCGGCTACACCTGCCCGCAAAGCGTGTGGACGTGGATTTTCATGTGGTGCGAAAAGGTCACCGAGGGCGACCGCAACCAGCGCATGAAGCTTGACCGGGCGCCGATGAGCGGCAACAAGTTCCTGCGCAAGTTCGCCAAGCACAGCCTGTGGTTGCTGATCGGCTTCGTCACCGGCATGACCTTTGTTGGCTACTTCTCGCCGATCCGCGAGCTGCTGGGCGACTTCTTCACAGGCCAGGCCGATGGCTGGGCCTACTTCTGGGTGGGTTTCTTCACCCTGGCCACCTACGGCAATGCCGGCTGGCTGCGCGAACAGGTGTGCGTGTACATGTGCCCCTACGCACGCTTCCAGAGCGTGATGTTCGACAAAGACACCCTGATCGTCTCCTACGACCCGCGCCGCGGCGAAACCCGCGGCCCACGCAAGAAAGACATCGACTACAAGGCCAAGGGCCTGGGCGACTGCATCGACTGCACGATGTGCGTGCAAGTGTGCCCCACCGGCATCGACATCCGTGATGGCCTGCAGATCGAGTGCATCGGCTGCGCGGCCTGCATCGACGCTTGCGACAGCATCATGGACAAGATGAACTACCCCAAGGGCCTTATCAGCTACACCACCGAGCACAACCTGTCGGGGCAGAAAACCCACATGCTGCGCCCACGCCTGATCGGCTACGCGGTGGTGCTGCTGGTGATGATCGGCGCCCTGGCCACCGCCTTCGCCACCCGCTCGCTGGTCGGCTTCGACGTCAGCAAGGACCGCGTGCTGTACCGCGAGAACGCCCAGGGGCGAATCGAGAACGTGTACAGCCTGAAGGTCATGAACAAGGACCAACGCGACCACGTCTATGTGCTGGACGCCGCCGGCCTGCCCGACCTCAAGCTCGAAGGCCAGCGCGAGATCCGCGTGGCGGCCGGCGACATCGTCAGCCTGCCGGTGCAGTTGTCGGTGGCGCCGGAAAAACTGCCCTCGACCACCAACGAAATCACCTTCATCCTCAAAAGCGCCGACGACAGCGCTGCCGAGGTTGAAGCCAAGAGCCGATTCATCGGCCCACAGATCCGCTGAGAGAGAACCACGACAATGGCTACCGCCACCGCCACCAGCCCCTGGTACAAGCACCGCTGGCCCTGGATCATCATCGGCATGCTCGCCACCTCCGTGGGCCTGAGCCTGAGCATGGTCAGCATCGCCGTGCGCAACCCGGACAACCTGGTGAACGACAACTACTACGAGGCCGGCAAGGGTATCAACCGCTCGCTGGACCGCGAGATGCTGGCCCAGACCCTCAATCTCAAGGCCAGTGTGCACCTGGATGAACTGACCGGCGAAGTGGACCTGCGCCTGACCGGCAACAGCGACCCGAAAAGCCTGGAGCTGAACCTGATCTCGCCAACCCAGCCGGGCAAGGACCGCAAGGTGCTGCTGAGCCGGGTGGACGCGGGGCGTTACGTGGGGCAGCTGGACGACAAGGTCGATGGCCGGCGCTTCGTCGAGCTGCTGGGTAGCCAGGGTGAGCAGGTGTGGCGGTTGTTCGAGGAGGAGAAGGTCGAACATGGCGTGACCTTGCAGCTAGGCGATGAAGCTATCCAGGGTGCCGAGCACCACTGACAACAGCACCACAACACCCTGTAGGAGCGGGCTTGCCCCGCGAAAGGGCCTGCCCCGTGAAAGGGCCTGCCCCGTGAACATCGGTTTGCAGGCCCTGCCCTTTCGCGGGGCAAGCCCGCTCCTACAATGAGAATGCATTCCAGCCAGGCCTTTTGTAGTTCAGCTCATGACCCAACCCACCCCCTGCTACCACTGCGCCCTGCCCGTTCCCGCCGGCAGCCGCTTCACCGCCGTGGTCCTAGGCGAACCGCGGCAGTTCTGCTGCCCCGGCTGCCAGGCAGTGGCCGAGTCCATCGTCGCCGGGGGCCTGGCGCACTACTACCAGCACCGCAGCGACAGCAGCGCCAACCCCGAAGCGCTGCCCAGGCAGCTGCAGGACGAACTGGCCCTGTACGACCGCTGCGACGTGCAACAAAGCTTCGTGCGCCATGCCGGCAACCTCGCAGAGGCCACCCTGCTGGTCGAAGGCATCAGCTGCGCCGCCTGTGGCTGGCTGATCGAGAAACACCTGCGCAACGTGCCAGGTGTGGCCGAAGCACGCCTGAACCTGTCCAACCACCGCCTGCAACTGAACTGGGACGACCAGCAGCAACCCTTGTCGCACCTGCTGGCCGAGCTGCGCCAGATCGGCTACGCCGCCCACCCCTACCAGCCCGACCAGGCCGCCGAGCAGCTGGCCCGCGACAACCGCAGCGCCCTTCGCCGCCTGGGCGTGGCCGGGCTGCTGTGGTTCCAGGCAATGATGGCGACCATGGCCACCTGGCCGGAATTCAACATCGACCTGTCGGCCGAAATGCACACCATCCTGCGCTGGGTGGCGCTGTTTCTGACCATCCCTATCGTGTTCTACAGCTGCGCGCCGTTCTTCAAGGGCGCCGCCCGCGACCTGCGTACCCGCCACCTGACCATGGACGTGTCGGTGTCACTGGCCATCGGCCTGGCCTTCGGCGCCGGGATATGGACTGCCGTCACCGGCAGTGGCGAGCTGTACTTCGACACCGTGGGCATGTTCGCCCTGTTCCTGCTCACCGGCCGCTACCTGGAGCGCCGCGCCCGCGAGCGCACGGCAGCGGCCACCGCGCAACTGGTGAACCTGCTGCCGGCTTCGTGCCTGCGCCTGGATGCCCGGGGCCACGCCGAGCGCATCCTGCTGGGCGAGCTGCAGTGCGGCGACACCGTGCAGGTGCTGCCCGGCGCGGTGATCCCCGCCGACGGGCGCATCGTCGAGGGCCGCTCCAGTGTCGACGAGTCATTGTTGACCGGTGAATACCTGCCGCAGCCACGCCGGGTGGGCGAACGGGTCACCGGCGGCACGTTGAACGTCGATAGCACGCTGCATGTGGAAGTCGAGGCGCTGGGCCACGACTCGCGCCTGTCGGCCATCGTCCGCCTGTTGGAACGTGCGCAAACCGAGAAGCCGCGCCTGGCAGAGATCGCCGACCGCGCCTCGCAGTATTTCCTGCTGGTGTCGCTGCTGGCCGCCATCGCCATTGGCCTATGGTGGTGGCACCTGGACCCATCCCGGGCGTTCTGGATCGTCCTGGCCATGCTGGTGGCCACCTGCCCGTGCGCGCTGTCGCTGGCGACCCCCACCGCGCTGACCGCCGCCACCGGCACCCTGCACAAGCTCGGCCTGCTGGTGACCCGCGGGCATGTGCTGGAAGGCCTGAACCAGATCGACACGGTGATTTTCGATAAAACCGGCACCCTCACCGAAGGCCGCCTGGCCCTGCGCAGCATTCGCCCGCTCGGCAGCCTGCCCGCCGACCGCTGCCTGGCCCTGGCAGCGGCGCTTGAAAACCGCTCCGAACACCCCATCGCCCGCGCCTTTGGCCGCAGCGCGGCGCCGGCCGACGCGGTGCAAAGCGTGCCCGGGCTGGGCCTTGAAGGGCAGCTTGACGGCCAGCGCCTGCGCATCGGCCAGGCCACCTTCGTCTGCGCCCTGAGTGGCGCTGAAATCCCCAGCGTGCCAGAGCCGCGCGGCCAGTGGCTGCTGCTGGGTGACCGCCAGGGCCCGCTGGCCTGGTTCGGCCTGGACGACCGCCTGCGCGACGACGCCCCGGCCCTGCTCGCCGCCTGCAAGGCACGCGGCTGGCGTACCTTGCTGCTGTCGGGCGACAGCTCGCCGATGGTGGCCGAGGTGGCCGCGCAGCTGGGCATCGACCAGGCCATCGGCGGCCTGCGCCCGGACGACAAGCTCGACCGGCTCAAGGCGCTGCAGGCGGCCGGGCGCAAGGTGCTGATGCTGGGCGACGGGGTCAACGACGTGCCCGTGCTGGCGGCCGCCGACATCAGCATCGCCATGGGCAGCGCCACGGACCTGGCAAAAACCAGCGCCGATGCGGTGCTGTTGTCCAACCGCCTGCAGGCGCTGGTGCAAGCCTTCGAGCTGGCCCGCCGCACCCGCCGCAACATCCTTGAGAACCTGCTGTGGGCGACCTTGTATAATGGCCTGATGTTGCCGTTCGCCGCGCTCGGCTGGATCACCCCGGTGTGGGCGGCCATCGGCATGTCGGTCAGCTCGCTGATCGTGGTGCTCAATGCCCTGCGCCTCACCCGCCTGCCCAGGGCCTCGGCCCTGCCCGCGCACGCTGCAGCGCCCTACCCAAGGAAGTCGCCATGCCCGCCCTCTATGTCATGATTCCGGCCGCGCTGCTGCTTGTCGGGGTAGCCGTGTACATCTTCTTCTGGGCGGTGGACAGCGGCCAGTACGACGACCTGGAGGGCCCGGCCCACAGCATCCTGTTCGACGACCAGGACCCGCGCCACCAGGCGGCGGTGCACCCAGACGAACACGCCGCCGATGACCAGGAGCCGCCACCCCGTGCCTGAGCTGCTTCCCCTGCTGGGTTCGGCACTGGTGCTCGGCCTGCTTGGCGGCGGCCATTGCCTGGGCATGTGCGGCGGCCTGATGGGTGCACTGACCCTGGCCATTCCCCCCGAACAACGTGGCCGGCGCCTGCGCCTGCTGCTGGCCTACAACCTGGGGCGCATTCTCAGCTATGC
Source organism: Pantoea sp. Ap-967 (assembly GCF_011752565.1). Lineage (GTDB taxonomy): Bacteria > Pseudomonadota > Gammaproteobacteria > Pseudomonadales > Pseudomonadaceae > Aquipseudomonas. The sequence goes on along the minus strand of NZ_VWXK01000016.1, from coordinate 92,012 downwards.
CAGTGCTGGCTTGCTGCTGGGCCTGGCCGGCTGGGCCGTGGCCAGCAGCCCCGCTGCACTGGGCTTGCGGGTGGTGGCGGCGTTGCTGCTGATTTGCATGGGCTTGTACCTGGCAGGCTGGTGGAGTGGGCTGACCCGCGTCGAGGCGCTGGGCAGGGGCTTGTGGCGGCATATCCAGCCGCTGGCCTCGCGGTTGATGCCGGTATCGAGCGTGCCCCGGGCGCTGTTGCTCGGCGCCCTGTGGGGGTGGTTGCCCTGTGGGTTGGTGTACAGCACCTTGCTGTGGGCAGCGAGCCAGGGCAATGCCGGGTACAGCGCCGCGCTGATGCTGGCGTTCGGGCTGGGGACCTGGCCGGTGCTGCTGGCTACGGGGCTGGCGGCAGAGCGGGTCAATGCGCTGCTGCGACGGCGTAGCGTGCGCGTGGCGGGTGGGATGCTGGTGATCCTGTTTGGCATCTGGACCTTGCCTGGGCCGCACCAGCATTGGTTGATGGGGCATTGAGGGGGCGCTTTGGCCCATTCGCTGTAGGAGCGGGCTTGCCCCGCGAATGGGCTGCACAGCAGCCCCCACTTGCCTTGATACAAATCAACACAGTTTCTTACAGACAACCCTAGACTCCGGATCACTGCTGCATAATCCGGGGACTGCCCACATGCTCGACGACCTGCGTTGGGATGCCGACCTGATCCGCCGTTACGATCTGGCCGGCCCGCGCTACACCTCCTACCCGACGGCCGTGCAACTGCACAGCGAGGTAGGCTCGTTCGACCTGCTCCACGCCCTGCGTGAGAGCCGCCGGGCCGTGCGCCCGCTGTCGCTGTACCTGCACGTGCCGTTCTGCGCGAACATCTGCTACTACTGCGCCTGCAACAAGGTCATCACCAAAGACCGTGCCCGTGCGGCGCCCTACCTGCAGCGCCTGGAGCAGGAGATCCAGCTGGTTGCCTGCCACCTGGACCCCAAGCAGCGCGTGGAACAGCTGCATTTCGGCGGCGGCACCCCGACCTTCCTCAGCCACGTGGAACTGCGCCAGTTGATGGCCACCCTGCGCCAGCATTTCAACCTGGTGGATGACGATTCCGGCGACTACGGCATCGAGATCGACCCGCGCGAAGCCGACTGGTCGACCATGGGCCTGCTCCGCGAACTGGGCTTCAACCGCGTCAGCCTCGGCGTGCAGGACCTGGACCCGGCCGTGCAACGGGCGGTCAACCGCCTGCAAAGCCTGGAGCAGACTCGCACCCTGATCGACGCCGCCCGTACCCTGCAGTTTCGCTCGATCAACCTCGACCTGATCTACGGCCTGCCCAAGCAGACCCCGGAAGGTTTCGCCCGTACCGTCGAGGAAGTGATCCGCCTGCAGCCCGAGCGCCTGTCGGTGTTCAACTACGCCCACCTGCCCGAGCGCTTCATGCCCCAGCGGCGCATCGACAGCAATGACCTGCCGGCCCCGGCGGCCAAGCTGCAGATGCTGCACAACACCATCGAACAGCTCACCGCCGCCGGCTACCGCTACATCGGCATGGACCATTTCGCCCTGCCAGATGACGAGCTGGCCATCGCCCAGGAAGAAGGCACCCTGCAGCGCAACTTTCAGGGCTACACCACCCACGGCCACTGCGACCTGATCGGCCTGGGGGTGTCGGCGATCAGCCAGATCGGCGACCTCTACTGCCAGAACAGCAGCGACCTGAACACCTACCAGGACGCCCTGTCCAACGCCCAGCTGGCCACCCAGCGCGGCTTGATCTGCAACCACGACGACCGCCTGCGCCGCGCGGTGATCCAGCAACTGATCTGCCACTTCGAGCTTGACTTCGAACAGATCGAAAGCGCCTTCACCATCGACTTTCGTGGCTACTTCAAGGCGCTGTGGCCAGAGCTGCAGGCCATGCAACGTGATGGCCTGATCAGCCTCGACAACCAGGGCATCCGCATCCTGCCGGCCGGCCGCCTGCTGGCACGCTCGGTGTGCATGGTGTTCGATGCCTACCTGGCGCAGCACAACCGCCAGCGCTTTTCACGGGTAATCTGACCGCCAAGCCAGTGTCCACATGGACAATGCCCCCGACCAGGCACACTATGGGCTGTAAGGCCTCCCGGCACCTTGCCTGCCGGGGTATCGCCGGTGCGCCCAAAAACGCGTAACTGGCCTACACCCTACGTCGTGAGTTACCCTTACGACTTATGTGTGCTTTCCCACAAGGATCGATTCAAATGTCCGAGCCAGTCAAACTGCGCCCAAACAGCCAGGCCCATTGCAAGGATTGCAGCCTGGCCCCCCTGTGCCTGCCTCTTTCGCTCAACCTGGAAGACATGGATGCACTGGATGAAATCGTCAAGCGCGGGCGCCCGCTGAAAAAGGGTGAGTTCCTGTTCCGCCAGGGTGACAATTTCGGCTCGGTCTACGCAGTACGTTCCGGCGCCCTCAAAACCTTCAGCCTGAGCGACAGTGGCGAGGAGCAGATCACCGGCTTCCACCTGCCCAGCGAGCTGGTCGGGCTATCGGGCATGGACACCGAGGCCTACCCGGTGTCGGCGCAAGCCCAGGAAACCACCTCGGTGTGCGAAATTCCCTTCGAACGCCTCGACGAGCTGTCGGTGCAGCTGCCGCAGCTGCGCCGCCAACTGATGCGGGTGATGAGCCGGGAAATCCGTGACGACCAGCAGATGATGCTGCTGCTGTCGAAGAAAACCGCCGACGAGCGCATCGCCACCTTCCTGGTCAACCTGTCGGCACGCTTCCGTGCCCGTGGTTATTCGGCCAACCAGTTCCGCCTGAGCATGTCGCGCAACGAGATGGGCAACTACCTGGGCCTGGCGGTGGAAACCGTGTCGCGGGTGTTCACCCGCTTCCAGCAAAACGGCCTGCTGCGCGCCGAAGGCAAGGAAGTGCACATTCTCGACCCGATCCAGCTGTGCGCGCTGGCCGGCGGTGCGATGGAGGCGTGAAGCCTGCCGTTAGCAGGTATACTGGGGCATTCGTTTTCCCAGGATACCTGCAACAATGCACAGCGACGCCTTCGACCTCAAAGCCCTGATCCGCCCGGTAGTGGACTTCCCCAAGCCGGGCGTGATCTTCCGCGACATCACCCCGCTGTTCCAGTCGCCACGCGGGCTGCGCTACGTTGCCGACCAGTTCATCGAGCGCTACGTCGAGGCCGAGTTCAGCCACATCGGCGCGATGGACGCCCGGGGCTTTCTGATCGGCTCGATCATCGCCCACCAGCTGAACAAGCCACTGATCCTGTTCCGCAAGCAGGGCAAGCTGCCGGCTGACGTGCTGAGCGAGGGGTATCAGACCGAGTACGGCGAGGCGTTCCTGGAGGTTCATGCCGACAGCCTGTGCGAAGGCGATTCGGTGTTGATCTTCGATGACCTGATTGCCACGGGTGGCACGCTGCTGGCGGCGGCCAACCTGGTGCGCCGCACCGGGGCACAGGTGTTCGAGGCAGCGGCGATCATCGACCTGCCCGAGCTCGAAGGCTCGCGCCGGCTGCAGGCGGCCGGGGTGCCGACTTTCTGCCTGACCGAGTTTTCCTTGAGCGAGTATTGAGTTGCGGCCCATTCGCGAGCTACGCTCGCTCCTACCGGCGCCGGGCTGTAGGAGCGAGCGCAGCTCGCGATGCGGGCTAGGCTCAAAGCGTGATCGGCTTGCGCCCAGCAAAAGCATGGGCCAGGGTGCCGCCATCGACCAGCTCCAGCTCCCCACCCAGCGGCACGCCGTGGGCAATCCGCGAGGCCACCAGGCCCTTCTCATTCAACAACTGGGCGATGTAATGCGCCGTCGCCTCCCCTTCCACGGTCGGGTTGGTGGCCAGAATCACTTCGGTGAACGTGCCCTGCTCCTCGATCCGCGCCATCAGTTGCGGCACGCCAATCGCCTCCGGCCCCAGGCCATCGAGTGGCGACAGGTGGCCCTTGAGCACGAAGTAGCGCCCGCGATAGCCGGTCTGCTCCACCGCGTACACATCCATCGGCCCTTCCACCACGCACAATTGCGTGTCGTCGCGGCGGGGGTCGCTGCATTGCGGGCACAGCTCCTGCTCGGTCAGGGTGCGGCACTGGCGGCAATGCCCTACCCCTTCCATGGCCTGGGTCAACGCCTGGGCCAGGCGCAGGCCACCGCTGCGGTCGCGCTCAAGCAACTGCAGGGCCATGCGCTGGGCGGTTTTCTGGCCGACGCCTGGGAGGGTGCGCAGGGCGTCGATCAGTTGGCGGATCAGGGGGCTGAAGCTCATGGGAAAGGCCTGACAAAACAATAAGAGGCGGTTTATACCCACCACGGACCTGCCCGTCAAATTCAATACCCGCGCCGCGCCCGACGCCCAATCCAGCAGGCGAAAAAAAACCGCCGCTGAACACTCAGCGGCGGCTTCAGGCCCTGCGGATACCTTAGAACGGCATCTTGAAGCCCGGTGGCAGTTGCATGCCGGCGGTCATGCTGCCCATCTTGTCCTGGCTGTTCTGCTCGATCTTGCGCACGGCGTCGTTCAGCGCAGCGGCGATCAGGTCTTCCAGCACTTCCTTGTCGTCTTCTTCAGTCGACATCAGGCTCTGGTCGATGCTGACACGCTTGACGTCGTGACGACCGGTCATCACCACGCTCACCAGGCCGCCACCAGACTGGCCGGTCACTTCGGCGTTGGCCAGCTCTTCCTGCATCTTCTGCATCTTTTCCTGCATCTGCTGGGCCTGCTTCATCAGGCCGGCCATGCCACCTTTCATCATGGGGGTATACCTCGATTGGGTCGTGTGATGCGGCCCTGCACGGGGCCGGCCGCATGGTTATCGGTTACTGGCCCTGGCTCACCAGGGCATCCACAGGCTCAATAGTATCCTGTCGCACCTTGGCACCGAACAGCTTGATCATCTGTTGGACCAGCGGGTCCTGCTCGATGGAGGCCACGGCATCCTGCTGACGCTCGGCGCGCTTGCGCGACGCGGCCTGGGCCGGGGTTTCCTGCTGCGGCAGGATAAGCTCGATGCGCAGGTTCAGCGTGCGCCCCAGGTGCTGGTTCAGCGCCTCGTTCAGGCGCCGTTGCTGGGTGGCGTTGAACAGGGCGCCCTGGCCAGGGTCCAGGTGCAGCAGCCAGTCGTCGCCGTCGGCTGCGATCAGCGTACAGTTTGCCGCGATGTTGCCTGTCATGCCGGACACAGGCAACTGTGGGAATAATTCCAGCCATTGCAGGGCCAGGCCGGTTGCAGGCTTGGCCGCCGGCAAAGGCTGCGCGGCCACGGCCGGTGGCTCTTCCTGAACATGCTCTGCCAGCTCGTCGAGGTAGCTGAAGCCGACCGGGTCGCTTTCGCCACCGTAGTAGTCCTCGTCCAATGGCGGCTCGTCGTCGCGGTCCATGCCGGCTGAGGCATAGGCGGACGGGTCGAATGGCGGCTCGTCATAGGCCGGCTGGGCACTGGGGGGCGCGGCAACAGGGGCTGGAGCGGGAGCTGGGGCCGGTTCAGGCTGCACAGCGACAGGCGCAGGCGCCGGCGCGGCAGCTGGCTCTTCCCACGGCAGGTCGATCACCGCTTCCACGGCCACCGGCTCGGGCGCAACAGCTTCGGGCTCAGGCTCAGGCTCAGGTGCCGGCGCAGCTATAGGCGCAGGCGCCACGGCCGGTGCGGGCTCGGCCTGCGGGGCTGGCTCGGCGGCCACCGGCTGCGCCAGGGCAGCCACCGGCGCCACTGCTGCCACCGGGGTTGCCGGATCAGCTGTGGCCTGGCTGATCCCCACTGGCTTTAGCACGGGTTTGGGCGCATCGTCGGCGTCGGCTGGGCGGAATGCCAGCATGCGCAGCAGCACCATCTCGAAACCGCCTCGCGGGTCTGGCGCCAACGGCAGGTCGCGGCGGCCGATCAGGCCCATCTGGTAATAGAACTGCACGTCTTCGGCCGGCAGCGCCGCCGCCAGCGCCAGCACCCGGTCGCGGTCGCCCTGGCCGTTGTCCACCGCTTCGGGCAGGGCCTGGGCGATGGCCACCCGGTGCAGCACGTTGAGCATTTCGGCCAGCACGCCGCTCCAGTCCGGGCCTTGCTCGGCCAGGTTGCGCACCGCCTCCAGCAGCGCCCGCGCATCGCCTTCGAGCAGCGCCTGCAGCACACCGTACACCTGGCCGTGATCGAGGCTGCCGAGCATGGCACGCACGTCGGCGGCCAGCACCTTGCCTTCACCGAAGGCGATGGCCTGGTCGGTCAGGCTCATGGCATCGCGCATCGAACCGTCGGCGGCGCGCCCGAGCAGCCACAGGGCATCGGGCTCGAACGGTACGTTTTCGGCCTGCAGCACGTGGCTCAGGTGCTCCACCACCCGCTCCGGGCTCATGTTCTTCAACGAGAACTGCAGGCAGCGCGAGAGGATGGTAGCGGGCAGCTTCTGCGGGTCGGTGGTGGCGAGGATGAACTTGACGTAGGGTGGCGGCTCTTCCAGCGTCTTGAGCAAGGCGTTGAACGAGTGGGTAGAGAGCATGTGCACTTCGTCGATCAGGTAGACCTTGAAGCGCCCACGGCTCGGCGCGTACTGCACGTTGTCGAGCAGTTCGCGGGTGTCTTCCACCTTGGTGCGGCTGGCGGCGTCGATCTCGATCAGGTCGACGAAGCGGCCCTCGTCGATCTCCCGGCACACCGAACAGGTGCCGCACGGCGCCGAGGTGATGCCGGTTTCACAGTTGAGGCATTTGGCGATGATCCGCGCGATGGTGGTCTTGCCCACGCCGCGAGTACCGGTGAACAGGTAGGCGTGGTGCAGGCGCTGATTGTCCAAGGCATTGATCAAGGCCTTGAGCACATGGGTTTGGCCGACCATTTCGCGGAACGAGCGCGGACGCCATTTACGTGCAAGAACCTGATAACTCATCGAAAAACCATCGCAGCCTGATCGAGCGGAAAGAGCGCTAATGCTAGCGGAGCGGGGCCAAAATTGCACCCTGCCTGGCTCGTCTAAGCTAAGCAACTGGCGCGCCGTTCAGGGAGGAAGTGCCTTGCGAAGACTGCTGACCCTGCTGCTTCTGTGGACCACGCACAGCCTGGCGGAGCCGCCGGTGCTGCGTTTTTCCATTGCCGAGAGCTGGAGCATGCCGCTGATGCGGGTGCAAGGCGGCCAGCCGGTGGAGGGTTTGCTGTTCGACCTGATGCAGGCCATGGCCCGCGCAACCGGCGTGCGCCCGGAATATCACGTGATGGCAAGGCTACGCCTGCAGCAGGCCATGGAGGACGGCGATATCGATGTGCGCTGCTATGTCAGCACCCAGTGGCTCAATGACCGCCCGGGGAATTTCGTGTGGAGCGTGCCGTTGATCCACCAACGCGATGTGCTGGTGGGGCGCGCCGGCGACAGCGGCCCTACCCGCCCGGAACAGCTGCCGGTGCAGGCCATTGGCACGGTGCTTGGGTATACCTACACCACCTTGGAGCCTTTTTTCGCCGCGGGGCGGCTGCAGCGTGAAGACAGCCGGAGCCAGGAACTGGCGCTGAAGAAACTGCAGATTGGGCGCTATCGGCATGCGGTCAGCAACGCGCTGTCGCTGCACTGGTTCAATCAGCGCTTGCCGGCTGGGGAGCGGCTGCAGGTGTTGGCGGTGCTGGAAGAACAGTCGCTGGGGTGCATGGTGAGGAATGATCCGGCGGTGCCGACTCAGGCGTTGTTGAGGGCGCTGGTGCGGATGACGGAATCGGGGGAGATTGCGCGGATTGTGGGGCGGTATGGGGGTGGGTGAGCGTGTCAGGGCGGCCAGGTGCTTGGCGTGAGAGGTTTAGCGCCTATGAGATCGAGCGCCGCCCGCGCGGCGCTTCGCGAGCTACGCTCGCTCCTACGTTTGTTTCGGGCCAGTTACGCCTGCGCCGTCGCGCGCGACCGCCTTGTTCGTTCACCTCGATATCGAGCCATGCGCCAAGGGGCCGCGCGCGCAGGCAACATGAACATTGGCCGGAAACAAACGTAGGAGCGAGCGCAGCTCGCGATGCGCCGCGCGGGCGGCGCTCGATCTCACAGGCGCCGAAAATAGGATGGCGAGCACTGCGCCAAAACACATGCAGGGGCGAATCGAATTTTCGGACCCCAGAAATGGAGGCGGCCCCACCAGCCACACCCCGGCACTCGATGTTCCCGCTATGGCTGCTCCCTTCCGGGCCTGACCAGGTTAACGGGTAATCAATGCGGGGGGACCGATGGGGCCACCACTACATGGCTCGCCAAGCAGCGAGCCGCGCCATTGTAACGGTCTGGGGCGAAGATACAAGCGCTAGATGAGAAAAAGTCATCATTTCTCAATGACTTGTCAGGGTTCTGGGCGGGAGATAGCGCCGCTGCGCGGCGCATCGCGAGCTGCGCTCGCTCCTACAGGGGCCGCACATGCCTGTAGGAGCGCCAGGTCACACGGTAATGCCGTGCCCTGCCAGGAAAGCGACGAAGGCTTCTTCATCCAGCACCTTCACCCCCAGTTCGCTGGCCTTGGCCAGCTTGGAGCCGGCACCGGGGCCTGCCACCACGCAGTGGGTCTTGCCAGACACCGAGCCGGCCACCTTGGCGCCCAGCCCTTCCAGCTTCTCTTTGGCGATGTCGCGGCTAAAGCGCTCCAAGCTCCCGGTCAGTACCCAAGTCTGGCCAGCCAGGGGCAGGCCTTCGGCCACCTTCTTCTCGCAGCTCCAGTGCATGCCGAAGGCCAGCAGCTGCGCCTCGATGTCGCGGGCCAGTTGCTGGTTGGCCTCGTCCTTGAAGAACTCACGCACGGCTTCGGCCTGCTTGGCGGCCAGGGCCTGGCGCAGGTCGATGCCGTCGGCGGCGATGATCTTGTCCAGGCTGTCGAGCTTGGCCACCAGCTTTTCCGCACCGGTGGGGCCAACCGAGGCGATGTCGAGCTTGGCGATCATGCCGGCCAGGGTGGTGCTGGCGGCGAACTCGGCCGCCAGCTCACCTTCGTCCTGCAGCTGCATGCCACTGGCCAGCAACTGTTCGATGACCGTGCGGTTGTGCGCGTCCTCGAAGAAATTGTGGATCTCGTACGCCACTTCCAGGCCGATGTCCGGCAAATACGTCAGCACCTGCGGCAAAGCCTGCTGCACCCGCGCCAGGCTGCCCAGGGAGCGGGCCAGGACCTTGGCGGTTTCCTCGCCTACGTCCGGAATGCCCAGGGCGTAGATGAAACGTGCCAGGCTTGGGCGCTTGCTGGCCTCGATGGCATCGAGCAGCTTCTTGCTGGACACTTCGGCAAAACCTTCCAGGCCGACGATCTGCTCGAACTGCAGTTTGTACAGGTCAGCCGGCGAGCCGATCAGCCCCTCGTCCACCAACTGCTCGACGCTTTTCTCGCCCAGGCCGTCGATATCCATGGCCCGGCGCGACACATAGTGGATGATCGCCTGCTTGAGCTGGGCGCCACAGGCCAGGCGGCCTACGCAGCGGTACACAGCGCCTTCGCTGGTGGTTTCCTTGCCTTTGCTGCGCTTGACCAGCTGGGTGCGCTCGACCTGCGAGCCGCACACCGGGCACTCGGTGGGCACCTCGACCGGGCGGGCATCTTCCGGGCGGCGCTCGAGCACCACCTGCATCACCTGTGGAATCACGTCGCCGGCGCGGCGAATGATCACCGTGTCACCGATGCGCAGGCCCAGGCGGGCGATTTCGTCCATGTTGTGCAGGGTGGCATTGGATACCGTCACGCCCGCCACCTTGACCGGCTTCAGGCGCGCCACCGGCGTCACCGCACCGGTACGCCCAACCTGGAACTCCACGTCGAGCACTTCGGTGAGCTCTTCCATCGCCGGGAACTTGTGGGCGATGGCCCAGCGCGGTTCACGGGCGCGGAAGCCCAGTTCGCGCTGGGCCGCCAGGCTGTTGACCTTGAACACCACGCCGTCGATCTCGTACGGCAGGCTGTTGCGCCGCTCGCCAATGTCGCGGTAGTAGGCCAGGCACTCTTCGATGCCGGCCGCATGGCGCAGCTCGCGGCTGATCGGCAGTCCCCATTGCTTGAGCTGTTCGAGGATGCCGATATGGCTTTCACCGATGCTTTCGCTGACCTGCCCCACGCCGTAGCAGCAGAACTCCAACGGGCGGCTGGCGGTGATTTTCGAGTCCAGCTGGCGAAGGCTGCCGGCAGCGGCGTTGCGCGGGTTGGCGAAGGTCTTGCCGCCTGCTTCGGCCTGGGCGGCATTGAGGCGGTCGAAACCCGCCTTGCTCATGTACACCTCGCCGCGCACTTCAAGCACGGCAGGCCAACCCTCGCCCTGCAGCTTCAACGGAATGTTGCGCACGGTGCGCACGTTGGCGCTGATGTCTTCACCGGTGGTGCCGTCGCCGCGGGTGGCGCCCTGCACCAGTTGGCCATCGCGGTACAGCAGGCTTACCGCCAGGCCGTCGAGCTTGGGCTCGCAGCTGAAGTCGACGGCGCCGGGTTGATCGAGGCCGTCGACCACGCGGCGGCCGAATTCACGCAGGTCGGCTTCTTCGAAGGCGTTGCCCAGGCTGAGCATCGGCACTTCGTGGCGCACTTGGCTGAAGGCCGCCAGGGCAGCACCGCCAACGCGCTGGGTGGGCGAGTCGGGGGTGACCAGGTGCGGGTTTTCAGCTTCCAGCGCCTTGAGTTCGTTGAACAGGCGGTCGTATTCGGCGTCGGGCACGCTTGGCTCGTCGAGCACGTAGTAGCGGTAGTTGTGCTGGTCGAGTTCGGCGCGCAGGGCGTGGATTCGGGTTTCGGCGGTCATTTCTCAGGTTCTCTTGCAAAGCAAAAAAGCAGCCTGAAGAGGTGCTTGGGGTTCAGGGGGGGTTAAAGCCTGTGCCGGCCCTTTCGCGGGGCGAGCCCGCTCCTACAGGAACGGGTTTACCCGCGAAAGGGCCGGCACAGGTGAAACCAACCTTGAACCAACCAGCAAACCCAACAGGCTGCTTTTTCGTCTGGATCTATCAGCGCTTCTGGGTCAGCGCGCGGCGCTCGAACTCGACAATGCGCTGGCGGTAATGCTCGATGGTCTGGGCGGTCAGCACGCTGCGCTGGTCGTCCTTCAACTCGCCGTTGAGTTCGTGGGCCAACTTGCGCGCCGCGGCCACCATCACGTCGAAGGCCTGCTTCGGATGACGCGGGCCAGGCAGGCCGAGGAAGAAGCTTACGGCACGGGTGCTGAAGTGGTCGATGTCGTCCAGGTCGAAGATACCAGGCTTCACGGCGTTGGCCATGGAGAACAGCACCTCGCCGTGGCCGGCCATGCTTTCGTGGCGGTGGAAGATGTCCATTTCGCCGAAACGCAGGCCGCTTTCCAGAATGTTCTGCAGCAGCGCCGGGCCCTTGAAGCCACCCTCGTCGCGGGAGATCACGCTGATCACCAGCACTTCCTCGGCCGGTGGCAGTTCCTTGGCCGGGCTGGCGCTGGCGGCGGCGCCACTGCGCGTGTCGGCGGCGAAATCGTCTTCGCTGTCGGCGAACAGGTCGGGCTCGCGCGGCTCGGCGGCCAGGTTCAGGTCACCCTGCTGCTGGGCTTCAGCCGCACGCTTGGCGCGCTTGCTGGCCTTGGCCGGCTTCACCTCACGTTCGCGTTCACGCGCCGGGGCGCTGAGCGACGGCAGGTCGCTTTCGTCCAGTTCCGGCTCCTTCTGGGTATCGAGCACCCGCGACGGGCCGAGCACTTCAGCGCTGCCCTCCTCGTCCGGCAGGTTGGAGTAACTGCGATCCAGGCGGAATTTCAACTTGCCCTTGCCGCCGCGCATGCGGCGCCAGCCGTCGAAAAGAATACCGGCGATGACAATGATGCCGATGAGGATCAGCCACTCGCGCAGACCGATTTCCATGTAATCCCGTGCCTCTATAAAAATATGCTTGAAAACAAAGGGTTCAAAGCCCTTTAACACGTGGCGCCAACTCTATGTTCTGACAGGCGTTTTACCCACGCAAAAAACGAGTGACATTAAGCTAGCACGACCAAAGACAACTTTACACCGTCTGTCGCACCTGACAGGGGCATTTGCCTACAGAATTCGCCTAATCTTCGCTCATCAGGCGTCTACCATGGCCAACGCCTCCTCCACATCAACTGCAACAAGACGTGAACAACCTGGCTCGTGCATGGTCACCCCCATCAATTGATCCGCCATCTCCATGGCAATCTTGTTATGGGTGATGTAGATGAACTGCACGCTTTCACTCATTTCCTTGACCAGCCGGGCGTACCGGCCGACGTTGGCATCGTCCAGCGGCGCATCGACCTCGTCGAGCATGCAGAACGGTGCGGGGTTCAACTTGAAGATGGCAAACACCAGCGCCAATGCGGTCAGTGCCTTCTCGCCGCCGGACAGCAAATGGATGGTGCTGTTCTTCTTGCCCGGCGGGCGCGCCATGATCGTCACCCCTGTATCGAGTAAATCTTCGCCCGTCAGTTCCAGATAGGCGCTGCCACCACCGAAAACTTTTGGGAAAAGTGCCTGTAATCCGGCATTTATCTGATCAAAGGTATCCTTGAAGCGGTTGCGGGTTTCCTTGTCGATCTTGCGAATGACGCTTTCCAGGGTTTCCAGGGCCTCGACCAGGTCAGCGTCCTGGGCATCGAGGTAACGCTTGCGTTCGGACTGCTGCTCGTATTCCTCGATGGCCGCCAGGTTGATCGCGCCCAGGCGCTGGATGCGGCCCTCGACCTGCTCCAGTTCCTGCTCGGTGCCCTGCTCGCTGGCATCGGCCTCGACCGTGGCGAGCACACCCTGCAAATCGTAGCCGTCGGCCAGCAATTGTTCCTGTAGGGTTTTGCGACGAATGTCCAGGCCCTGGTTCTCCAGGCGCATCTGTTCCAGCTGGCCGCGCAGCATCTGGGCTTGCTGCTCGGCCTGGGTACGGCGCTTTTCAGCATCGCGCAGTGCGCGGTCGGCTTCGTCCATGTGCAGGCGGGCCTGACGCATTTCCTCGTCGACACTCATGCGCCGCTCCAGCAGCTCTTCGAGCTTCAGGCGCAGCTCTTCCTGCGGCGCCTCGCCTTCTTCCAGGTTCAGGCTCAGCTGTTCCTGACGCTCGCTCAGGCGCGCGGCCTGCTGCTCCAGGCGCTCCAGGGCCTGGCGGGTGGAGTCGTGCTGGGCGCGCAGCGAGCCCAGGCGCACGGCCAGCTGGTGGGCATGGTCCTTGTGCTGGCGGGCCTCCTGGCGGATACGGTCGAGGCCTTCGCGCAGGGTGTCGCGGCGCGCCATCAACTGCTCGCGCTGCTCGGTGTCGTGGGCCATCAGGTCCAGGGCTTCCTGCAGCACCAGGCGGGCTTCGCCCAGTTGCTCGTGCTCCAAAGCGCGTTGTTCCTGAAGTTCGGCCAGCTCTTCCTGCAGCCGACGGCGGCGCAGTTCGACCTGTTCGGCGCGGGCGCGCCCGGCCGACAGGCTGGCCTTGAGCTCGCCGTGCTGGCGGCTTTCTTCCTGGGTGCGGCGGCGCAGTTGCTCGCGCTGCTCCTCAAGGCCCAGCTGCTGCTCGCGGGTGCCCTGCAGCTGTTGTTCGCGCTGCTCCAGCGCCGCTTCCAGCGCCAGTTGCTCCTCGCCCAGGCGCTCGATTTCCTGGCCGCGGGCCAACACGCCGCCCTGGGCCTCGCCACCGCGGCTGACCCGCAGAAAATGCCGGCCAACCCAGTAGCCGTCACGGCTGACCAGGCTCTGCCCTGCAGCCAGCGAAGCACGCCGGGCCAGCGCCTCGGCCAGGTTTTCCACCGGCAGCACCTGGCCCAGCCAGGCCGCCAGATCGCTACTGCCTTCCACCTTGTCGAGCAGGCTGCCGGGCTGGCGCGGGCTGCTGCCGCCTGCCTGCAACAGGCGCAGGTCGCCTTGTTGCAGGGCGCTGAAGTCCAAAGCGCTGAAGTCGTCGACCAACACCGCCTGCAGGTCGGCGCCCAGCACGGTTTCCACCGCCAGTTCCCAGCCCGGCTCCACACGCAGCCCCTCGGCCAGCCGTGGGCGCTGTTCCAGGCCCTGGTCGCGCAGCCAGTCGGCAGCGCCAGCACCCGGTTCCAACGCAGCTTGCTGCAGTGCTTCCAGCGAAGCCAGGCGCCCGCCCAGGCGCTGCAGGTCGCCCTGCTGTTGCTGCTGGGCCTGGGTGGCCTGCTGCAATTGCCCACGCACCTCTTCCAGGCGCTCGACCACCTGTTGCTCCTGCAGGTGCAACTCTTCGAGCAGCATTTCGCTGCTGGCCACCTGCTCGGCGAGTTCGAGCATGCTGGCGTCCTGCGGGTCGGCGCCCAGCAGCTCGCCTTCTTCGCTCAGCTTGCGCTGGCGCTCGGCCAGGCGTTCCAGGCTGCTTTCCAGCTGCTGCAGGCGCGCCTGTTGCACTTCGGCCTGGCGCCGTGGCTCGGCAGAGCGGGTGTTGAAGCTGTCCCACTGTTCCTGCCAGCTGTGCATGCCCAGCTCGGCTTCTTCCAGGGTGGCGGCGGCTTCCTCGGCAGCGGCCAGGGTCATTTCCTGCTCGGGTTCGAGCATGGCCAGCTCTTCGCCCAGGGTCGCCAGCAAGGTGCGGTCGTGGCCCAGGTGCGACTCGGTTTCCTGGCGGGTGCGCTCGGCTTCCTTGAGGTCGTCCTGCAACTGGCGCAGGCGCTGCTGGCCGTGCTGGATGCTCTGCTCGACCCGAGCGATGTCACCGGCCACCGAATAGAAGCGCCCCTGCACCTGGTTGAAGCGCTCGGACAGCTCGTGGTGGCCGTCGCGCAGGCGCTCGATACTGGCATCGGCGTCGCGCTGTTCGGCCACAAAGGCCTCGTGGGCCACGTCCTGGTCGCCGATCACCGTCTCGCGCTGGCGCACGCGCGCGTCCAGGTCACGCCAGCGCAGGGCCGACAGGCGCGCCTTGAGCTGGCGCTCCAGGGCCTTGTACTCGCGGTATTTTTCGGCGGCCTGGGCCTGGCGGTGCAGGCGTTCGAGCTGGCGTTCCAGCTCGTCGCGCAGGTCGGTCAGGCGCGCCAGGTTTTCCTGGGTGCGGCGAATGCGGTTCTCGGTTTCGCGGCGGCGCTCCTTGTACTTGGAGATGCCGGCGGCTTCCTCGATGAAGTTGCGCAACTCCTCAGGCTTGGCCTCGATCAGCTTGGAGATCATGCCCTGTTCGATGATCGAGTAGCTGCGCGGGCCCAGGCCAGTGCCAAGGAAAATGTCGGTGATGTCGCGGCGCCGGCACTTGGTGCCGTTCAGGTAATAGCTGTTCTGCCCGTCGCGGGTAACCTTGCGCCGGATGGAAATCTCGGCGTAGGCGGCATACTCGCCAAGCAAGGTGGTTTCGCTGTTGTCGAACACCAGTTCGATGCTGGCCTGGCTGACCGGCTTGCGGCTGGTGGAGCCGTTGAAGATGACGTCGGTCATCGACTCGCCGCGCAGGTTTTTCGCCGAACTTTCGCCCATCACCCAGCGCACGGCGTCGATGATGTTGGACTTGCCGCAGCCGTTGGGGCCAACCACGGCCGCCATGTTGCTGGGAAAATTGACCGTGGTCGGGTCGACGAACGACTTGAACCCGGCCAGGCGAATGCACTTCAGGCGCATCGGTCAGGCCCGGGCCAATGCCGCCAGCACCAGCTCGCAACTGCGCTGGCCATAGGCGGTAAGCACCTCGCGGATGCGCGGCAGGTCGCGGGCGACCACGGCTTCGAGCAGGCGGGCGAACAGGTCGAGGTAGTCGTCCATGTTGGCCTGGCGCTGGTCCAGGGCCAGGTAGTAGGCGCGGCTCATGGCCGGCTGCAGGTTTTCCACGGTTTCCTGCAGGTAGGGGTTGTCGGCGAAGGGGTAGGCCGCGCGCATCACCGCGAAGCTTTCGGCGACGAACACCTTGATGTCCTGCTGTTCGCGGGCCTGGCGCAGGCGTTGCTGGATGTCCAGGAACGGGCGCAGGTCGGCCTCGAGGCGCCACTTTTGTGCAACCGCATTGCCCAGCAGGATGTAGAACTCGCCCATCAGGGTGCACAGGCTGCGCACGCTGCGCTCGTCCAGCTCGGTCACATGGGCGCCACGGCGCGGCAGAATCGCGATCAGGTGGCGGCGTTCCAGGATCAATAGCGCTTCGCGCACCGAGCCCCGGCTGACGCTGAGGGCCTGGGTAACCTTCTGCTCCTGGATGCGTTCACCCGGGGCGAGTTCGCCGCGGATGATGCGTTCGGCCAGGTAGTCGGCAATCTGCTCGGAGAGGCTGTCCGGCGCCTTGAACGTCATGGTTTTCCTTCAAAATCATTGAACTGGGCACAAGGGGGCGATTGTAGCGTAATTGGCCAACGCACGCGCAGAGGGCGGCGGTGGTTTATTTGACCCGCCAGACAACCCGGCGACCGGCGCGATCTATGCTTCAGACAAGGGTACGACGTTGGGCCGGGCATTGGCACGGGGCACTTCTTGACCTTTGAGTCAGAAAATTGTTGACCGCTGTGTCAGGCCTGCTTATTGTCCGCCCAACAACAATAAAACCATTGCGAGGCCACCCCCGTGATCCAGTTTCTTGTCAACCAGGCGCTGCATAGCGAGCACGCCCTGGACCCGAACATGACGGTGCTGCAGTACCTGCGCGAGCACCTGGGCCAACCCGGCACCAAGGAAGGCTGCGCCAGCGGTGACTGCGGCGCCTGCACCGTGGTGGTGGGTGAGCTGGTCGAGGATGCCCAGGGTGAAGACAGCCTGCGCTATCGCAGCCTCAACTCATGCCTGACGTTCGTTTCCGCCTTGCATGGCAAGCAACTGATCAGTGTCGAAGGCCTCAAGCACCAGGGCCAACTGCACAGCGTGCAACAGGCCATGGCCGACTGCCATGGCTCGCAGTGCGGGTTCTGCACCCCAGGCTTCGTGATGTCGCTGTTCGCCCTGCAGAAGAACAGCCAGGGCCACGACCTGCACCAGGCCCAGGAAGCCCTTGCTGGCAACCTGTGCCGCTGCACCGGTTACCGGCCGATTCTCGACGCGGCCGAGCAAAGCTGCCGCCAGCCCTGCCATGACCAGTTCGACGCCCAGCAGGCGCAGACCATCGCCCGCCTGAAGGCCATCGCCCCCAGCCAGACCGGCGAGCTCAACAGCGGTGACAAGCGCTGCCTGGTGCCACTGACCGTGGCCGACCTGGCCGACCTGTACAGTTCGCACCCCGAAGCGCGCCTGCTGGCCGGCGGCACCGACCTGGCGCTGGAAGTGACCCAGTTCCACAAGACCCTGCCGGTGATGATCTACGTTGGCCATGTTGCCGAGCTCAAGCGCATCGACAAGACCGCCAGCCACCTGGAAATCGGCGCCGCCACCCCGCTCACCGACTGCTACGGCGCGCTCAACGCCGAGTACCCCGACTTCGGCGACCTGCTGCACCGCTTCGCCTCGCTGCAAATCCGCAACCAGGGCACCCTGGGCGGCAACATCGGCAATGCTTCGCCCATCGGTGACTCCCCGCCCCTGCTGATCGCCCTGGATGCGCAGATCGTCCTGCGCCAGGGCGAGCGCCAGCGGGTGATGCCGCTGGAAGACTACTTCATCGACTACCGCATCACGGCCCGCCAGGACAGCGAGTTCATCGAGAAGGTCATCGTGCCCCGCGCCAGCAACGAATGGGCCTTCCGTGCCTATAAAGTGTCCAAGCGCCTGGACGACGATATTTCCGCCGTGTGCGGCGCCTTCAACCTGAGCATCGAGAACGGTGTGGTCAGTGGCGTGCGCATCGCCTTCGGCGGCATGGCCGCGATCCCCAAGCGTGCCCGCGCCTGCGAAGCGGCCCTGCGCGGCAAACCGTGGAACCCGGCCAGCATCGAGCGCGCCTGCCAGGCCCTGGCCGAGGACTTCAGCCCGCTCAGCGATTTTCGCGCCAGCAAGGAATACCGCCTGCTGACCGCGCAGAACCTGCTGCGCAAGTACTTCATCGAACAGCAAACGCCTTACATCGAAACCCGGGTGACCGACTATGTCTGACCATCAGGTAGCCAAAAGCCAGGCCGAGATGGCCGAACTGTTCAGCCAGGACCTGGCCACCGGGGTTGGCCGCAGCGTCAAGCACGACAGCGCCGACAAGCACGTGTCCGGCGAAGCGGTGTACATCGACGACCGCCTGGAATTTCCCAACCAGTTGCACGTGTATGCGCGCACGGCTGACCGTGCCCATGCCCGCATCCTGCGCATCGACACCACGCCCTGCTACGCCTTCGAGGGGGTGCGCATCGCCATTACCCACGAAGACATCCCAGGCCTGAAGGACATCGGCCCGGTGGTCGCCGGCGACCCACTGCTGGCCATCGACAAGGTGGAGTTCTTCGGCCAGCCGGTGCTTGCCGTGGCCGCCCGCGACCTGGACACTGCGCGCCGCGCGGCGCTGGCGGCGATCGTCGAGTACGAAGACCTGGAGCCGGTGCTGGACGTGGTCGAGGCGCTGCGCAAGAAGCACTTCGTGCTCGACAGCCACACCCACCAGCGCGGTGACTCCGCCGCCGCCCTGGCCAGCGCCCCGCACCGCCTGCAGGGCAGCCTGCACATCGGTGGCCAGGAGCACTTCTACCTGGAAACGCAGATTTCCTCGGTGATGCCGACCGAAGACGGCGGCATGATCGTCTACTGCTCCACCCAGAACCCCACCGAAGTGCAGAAGCTGGTGGCCGAAGTGCTCGATGTGCCGATGAACAAGGTGGTGCTGGACATGCGCCGCATGGGCGGCGGTTTTGGCGGCAAGGAAACCCAGGCCGCCAGCCCCGCGTGCCTGTGCGCGGTGATCGCACGCCTGACCGGCCAGCCGACCAAGATGCGCCTGCCACGGGTCGAAGACATGACCATGACCGGCAAGCGCCACCCGTTCTACGTGGAGTACGACGTCGGCTTCGACGACGATGGCCGCCTGCACGGCATCAACTTCGACCTGGCCGGCAACTGCGGTTATTCGCCCGACCTGTCCGGCTCGATCGTCGACCGCGCCATGTTCCACTCCGACAACGCCTACTACCTGGGCGATGCCACGGTCCACGGCCACCGCTGCAAGACCAACACCGCCTCCAACACCGCCTACCGCGGCTTTGGCGGGCCACAGGGGATGGTTGCCATCGAGCAGGTGATGGACCACATCGCCCGCCACCTGGGCCGTGACCCGCTGGCGGTGCGCAAGGCCAACTACTACGGCAAGACCGAGCGCAACGTCACCCACTACTACCAGACCGTCGAGCACAACATGCTCGAAGAAATGACCGCAGAGCTGGAGGCCAGCAGCGATTACGCCGAGCGCCGCGAGTCGATCCGCCGCTTCAACGCCAACAGCCCGGTGCTCAAGAAAGGCCTGGCGCTGACCCCGGTGAAGTTCGGCATCTCGTTCACCGCCACCTTCCTCAACCAGGCAGGTGCCCTGATTCACATCTATACCGACGGCAGCATCCACCTGAACCACGGCGGCACCGAAATGGGCCAGGGCCTCAATACCAAGGTGGCGCAGGTGGTGGCGCAGGTGTTCCAAGTGGATTTCAGCCGCATCCAGATCACCGCCACCAATACCGACAAGGTGCCCAACACGTCACCCACTGCAGCTTCCAGCGGCGCCGACCTGAACGGCAAGGCGGCGCAGAACGCCGCCGAAATCCTCAAGAAGCGCCTCACCGAGTTCGCCGCACGGCACTACCAGGTTACCGAGGAAGACGTGGAGTTTCGCAACGGCCATGTGCGCGTGCGCGACCAGTTGCTGAGCTTCGAGCAACTGGTGCAGCAGGCCTACTTCGGCCAGGTGTCGCTGTCGAGCACCGGCTTCTACCGCACGCCGAAGATCTACTACGACCGCAGCCAGGCCCGCGGCCGGCCGTTCTACTACTTCGCCTTTGGCGCGGCCTGCGTGGAAGTGATCGTCGACACCCTCACCGGCGAGTACAAGATGCTGCGCGCCGACATCCTGCACGACGTGGGCGACTCGCTGAACCCGGCCATCGACATCGGCCAGGTGGAAGGCGGTTTCATCCAGGGCATGGGTTGGCTGACCACCGAGGAGCTGGTGTGGAACGCCAAGGGCAAGCTGATGACCAACGGCCCGGCCAGCTACAAGATCCCGGCGGTGGCCGACATGCCGCTGGACATGCGGGTGAAGCTGGTGGAAAACCGCAAGAACCCCGAAGACACCGTGTTCCACTCCAAGGCCGTGGGCGAACCGCCGTTCATGCTCGGCATCGCGGCCTGGTGCGCGATCAAGGACGCGGTGGCCAGCATTGCCGACTACCGTGTGCAACCCCTGGTGGATGCACCGGCAACGCCGGAGCGGGTGCTGTGGGGCTGCGAGCAGATGCGCAAGGCGGCAGCGGCCACGCAACCTGCCGAGCCACAACTGGAAACCGTGAGTCACTGACAACCCGCTTTCCTGTAGGAGCGACCGCAGGTCGCGATAGGGCCTTGTGCCTGAGTGAAGCATGTCGGGGCCGCTGCGCGACCCATCGCGACCTCTGGTCGCTCCTACCGAAAAGCGGGCCGGGTTGCCTTGAAGAGGAATTGAAACATGCACCAATGGATCAACGCCCTCGCCGACCACCAGTCCCGTGGCGAAGCCTGCGTGCTGGTGACCATCATCGAGGAGCGCGGTTCTACCCCGCGCAATGCCGGCTCGAAGATGGTCGTCAGCGCCACTGGCCTGTTCGACACCATCGGTGGCGGGCACCTTGAGTACAAGGCCCTGCACATCGCCCGCCTGATGCTCGAAGAACACCGCACCACCCCGCACCTGGAGCGCTTCAGCCTGGGGGCCAGCCTCGGCCAGTGCTGTGGTGGCGCCACCGTGCTGCTGTTCGAGCCGATGGCAGCGGTGCAGGCGCAGATCACCGTGTTCGGCGCGGGCCATGTTGGCCGGGCTCTGGTACCCTTGCTCGCCGCGCTGCCCTGCCGGGTGCGCTGGGTCGACTCGCGTGAACAGGAATTCCCCGAACTCATCCCCCATGGGGTGACCAAGGTGGTCAGTGAAGAACCGGTCGACGAAGTGGCCGAACTGCCGCCAGGCAGCTATTGCATCGTCATGACCCACAACCACCAGCTCGACCTGGAACTGACCGCCGCCATTCTCAAGCGCAACGATTTCACCTGGTTCGGCCTGATCGGCTCGAAGACCAAGCGTGTCAAGTTCGAGCACCGCCTGCGCGAGCGCGGCTACGACGACGCAACCCTGGCGCGCATGCGCTGCCCGATGGGCCTGGCCGAGGTCAAGGGCAAGCTGCCGATCGAAATTGCCGTGTCCATCGCCGGTGAAATCATTGCCACCTACAACGCCTGCTTCGGCCAGCATGACGCTGCCGCCAACGCCGGCCCCATTGCCCAGTTGCTGCCGCCCTCCCGGCGCAGCCCAGCCCTTTGACGAGTGTGTTATGACCGTTACCCGCAAAGCCTACCGTGCCGCTATCCTGCACAGCATCGCCGACCCGGCCGAGGTTGGCCTGCAAGCCTCCCATGAGTATTTCGAAGACGGCCTGCTGGTGATCGACGACGGCCGCATCAGCGCCGTTGGCCCAGCCAGCGAGCTATTGCCAAGCCTGGCCGCCGACATCGAGGTGGTGCACTACCAGGATGCCCTGATTACCCCAGGCTTCATCGACACCCATATCCATTTCCCGCAAACCGGCATGATCGGCTCCTACGGCGAGCAGTTGCTGGATTGGCTCAACACCTACACTTTCCCCTGCGAGAAGCAGTTCGCCGACAAGGACCACGCCGACAAGGTGGCGAAAATTTTCGTTGAGGAACTGCTGCGCAACGGCACCACCACCGCGCTGGTGTTCGGCAGCGTGCACCCGCAGTCGGTCAATGCCCTGTTCGAAGAGGCCGAACGCCTGGACCTGCGGATGATCGCCGGCAAGGTGATGATGGACCGCAACGCCCCGGACTACCTGACCGACACTGCAGAATCCGGCTACCGCGAAAGCAAGCAACTGATCGAGCGCTGGCACGGCAAGGGCCGCCTGCACTACGCCGTCACCCCGCGCTTCGCCCCCACCAGCACCCCCGAGCAACTGGCCCTGGCCGGGCAGTTGCTCAAGGAATACCCGGGCCTGTACCTGCACACTCACTTGTCGGAAAACCTCAAGGAGATCGACTGGGTCAAGGAACTGTTCCCCGAGCAGAAAGGCTACCTGGACGTCTACGACCACTTCGAACTGCTGAGCGAGCGCTCGGTGTTCGCCCATGGCGTGCACCTGTGCGACAGCGAATGCCAGCGCCTGGCGGAAACCGGCTCGGCGGTGGCGTTCTGCCCAACCTCGAACCTGTTCCTGGGCAGCGGGCTGTTCAACCTGCCCCAGGCCGAGCGTTTCAAGGTCAATGTGGGCCTGGGCACCGACGTGGGTGCCGGCACCAGCTTCTCGCTGCTGAACACGTTGAACGAGGCGTACAAGGTGATGCAGTTGCAGGGCGCGCGGCTGCACCCGTTCAAGTCGCTGTACCTGGCCACCCTGGGCGGTGCGCGGGCACTGCGCCTGGATGACCGTATCGGCAGCCTGCGGGCGGGTAACGATGCCGATTTCGTGGTGCTCGACTACAAGGCCACGCCGTTGCTGGATTACCGTATTGCGCAGTCGAAGAGCATTGAGGAAACCTTGTTCGTGCTTACAACCCTGGGGGATGACCGCACGGTGCGGGAAACCTACGCGGCAGGGCGTTGTGTGCATCAGCGCTAAGAATGCAAGGGGCCGCTTTGCGGCCCATTCGCGGGGCAAGCCCGCTCCTACAAGGAACCGTGATCCCCTGTAGGAGCGGGCTTGCCCCGCGAATGGGCTGCAAAGCAGCCCCTTCAGTCATCCAGGCAAACGATCAACCCTTGGCCGACGCCTTGGGTTTTTTCAGCAAGTGCGAGAACACCGCATGCAGGTCGTCCGACGCGCTTTCCTCGTCGAGGTTGAGCTTGCTGTCGATATGGTCCATGTGGTGCATCATCAGGCTTACCGCCTGCTCGGCGTTGCGCGCTTCGATGGCGTCGATCAGTTGCATGTGCTCGTCATAGGAGCAATGCGAACGGTTGCCGCTTTCATACTGGGCGATGATCAGCGACGTTTGCGACACCAGGCTGCGCTGGAAGCTTACCAGCGGTGCATTGCCCGCGGCCTCGGCCAGCTTGAGGTGGAACTCGCCGGACAGGCGAATGCCGGCACCCCGGTCGCCACGGGAGAAGCTGTCGCGCTCCTCGCGCACCATCTGGCGCAGTTCGTTCAATTGCTCGGGCGTGGCGTGCTGCACCGCAAGCTCGGTGATCGCCCGCTCGACCATGCGCCGCGAGAAGAACACCTGGCGCGCCTCCTCCACCGTCGGGCTGGCCACCACCGCACCGCGGTTGGGCCGCAGCAGCACCACGCTTTCGTGGGCCAGGCGCGACAGCGCACGGCGGATGATGGTGCGGCTGACGCCAAAGATCTCGCCCAGCGCTTCCTCGCTCAACTTGGTGCCTGGCGCCAGGCGCTGCTCGAGGATCGCCTCGAAGATGTGCGCGTAGACGATGTCGTCCTGGGTACCACTGCGGCCAGCCTTGCCGGCACGCGCAGGTTTCTTCAGAGGTTGCAGCTGTTCGTTCATGGGCTCTCGAAGCACGAAGAGAAAGTATGTCGCCATTGTACACAGGCTGAGGCGATTGAGCAGGGGGCGTTTTGCCTATATAGCCGTTGTACGACGCATTGCGCACACAAAAGATAAAACATTATTTGCATTCTTTGTACACAAAAGCATAATCCACCCAGCAACTTCTTGACCCATGAGTCAACTAACCGGTCGGACGTCTGCCTTCCCTCGTGGAGCCGCCAAGTGCAATGCGCAGGAACCTGGCTCCAACAACAACAAGAAAGACTTGAGGAGTACTCGCTGTGGAAAGCCGCAAATCCGAAGCCCCTACGCTGGATCTCGCACCACCGCTCGAAACGAGTTGGCTGGAGCGGATTTTCAAACTCAAGCAACATGGCAGCACCGTCAAGACCGAACTGATTGCCGGGGTGACCACCTTCATCACCATGGCCTACATCATCTTCGTCAACCCCAACATCATGGCCGACGCCGGCATCGACCATGGTGCCGCCTTCGTCGCCACCTGCATCGCCGCCGCGCTGGGCTGCCTGCTGATGGGCCTATACGCCAACTGGCCGGTGGGCCTGGCGCCGGGCATGGGGCTGAACGCCTTCTTCACCTACACCGTGGTCGGCACCATGGGTTACAACTGGGAAACGGCGCTGGGGGCGGTGTTCGTCTCGGGCGTGCTGTTCATGTTGCTGACCTTGTCGCGGGTGCGCGAGTGGCTGCTCAACAGCATTCCGGTCAGCCTGCGCCATGCCATGGGCGCCGGGGTCGGCTTGTTTCTCGGGCTGATCGGCCTGAAAACGGCCGGCATCATCGTCGACAGCCCGGCCACCCTGATCAAGCTGGGCTCGCTGCATGAGCCTGGGCCACTGCTGGCGGCGCTGTGTTTCCTGCTGATCGCCATTCTCAGCTACAAGCGGGTGTTCGGCGCGATCCTGATCAGCATCATTGGCGTCACCCTGGCCGGTTGGGGCCTGGGCCTGGTGAAGTTCGGCGGGGTGATGTCGATGCCGCCAAGCCTGGCCCCGACCTGGATGGCCATGGACGTGGCCGGCGTATTCAACGTCAGCATGATCAGCGTGGTGCTGGCGTTCCTCTTCGTGCACATGTTCGACACCGCCGGCACGCTGATGGGCGTTGCGCAGCGGGCCAACCTGGTGGCACCGGACGGGCGCATCGAAAACCTGTCGCGGGCACTGAAGGCCGATAGCGCCTCCAGCGTGTTCGGCGCGGTGGTCGGCGTGCCACCTGTGACCAGCTACGTGGAAAGTGCGGCAGGCGTTGCGGCGGGCGGCCGTACCGGCCTCACGGCTGTAGTGGTCGGCCTGCTGTTCGTCGCGGCGATGTTCTTCGCCCCGCTGGCCGGGATGATTCCGGCCTACGCGACTGCCGGTGCGCTGATCTACGTGGCGATGCTGATGATGGGCAGCATGGCCCACATCCACTGGGATGAAGCCACCGACAGCATTCCGGCAATCGTCACGGTGATCATGATGCCGCTGACCTTCTCGGTCGCCGATGGTATTGCCCTGGGCTTTATCAGCTATGTGGCGCTGAAGGCGGGGACCGGCAAGTACAAGGAAATCTCGGCCAGCCTGTGGGTGCTGTGCGCGATTTTCATTGCCAAGTTTGTGTTTCTCTAACCCCCGCAACACCCACAAAGGGCGCCTCGGCGTCCTTTGTTATTTTCAGCGCCACTCCCTGTCCATGTCAGCCTGATATTTTTGTCAGGTGCAGCTTGTGGTGGGGACTGCTACAACTTCTCACCAAGCACTGTCGAGGAGGATCGCTCCATGAACAATGCTATTGCCGTGAACATTTTCGCCCCCTATGGCCATAGCCAGATCAACAAAAGCCTGCTCGGCTTCAATGGTGAGTTCCAAGATACGGTTTCCCGCCTGTACGCACTAGGCAATGGAACCAGGGCATTCAACCCTGCTCTGATGCGGTTCTTGAACCCCGACCGTTACAGCCCCTTCAGGGAAGGTGGGTTGAATGCTTATGCCTACTGCTTGGGAGACCCCATAAATTTCACCGATCCCAAGGGGAGCAGCCCGTTCTTCAAAGGGATCACGAAAACGCTCACAAATATATTCATTCCCGGCGATGTGCCGACTGAACAATTCTCCCCTACCCGCAAACGATTACACCACAACGTCGACACCTCCTCGCTGTGGGGCCAAGCCACCGCATCCATCAATAAAGCACTGGGTAGCAATGGGGATAACAGCATTCCTGAGTGGAAGGCTGACAGCTATATCAACCGCTCGTGGAATGCCTCGACCAGTCCAAACCGACTGAAGAAACAGAGTTTGAGCGAGCCCACGCTGTTTTTCGGCTCCGCGTTTGAGTGGGGCGAAGTGGCAGCGCAAGCATGGAAGCAGGGTCAATCTGAAGCGGCAGGGGCTGCAGCTGTAGGGCTTGCCTTTAATTCCGCTGGCGGCATCATGGTAGGCGCAACGGTTCATTCGGGCTACAAGACCGGCCGAGTACTGTCCGTCCCGGCAAATCAGCAATCCAAAATCCGAAAATAAAAAAAGCCCGCCAGTGTGGGAGCGGGCCAAAGGACCTACGAAGATTCTTCTAGCGACCAACTAGCTTCCGCGATAGGTCGAATAGCTGTACGGCGAGATCAGCAGCGGCACATGGTAGTGCTCCTGCTTTTCATCAATGCCGAAGCGCAGCACGACAACATCCAAAAAGGCCGTGTCCGGCAGCTGCACGCCGCGGGCACGGTAATAGGCGCCAGCGCTGAATTGCAGCTGGTAGACGCCAGTACGGTAGTCATCCCCCTGCAGCAGCGGCGCATCGACGCGGCCATCGCTGTTGGTCAGGGCAGTGTTCACCAATTCCAGTTGCTGGCCTTCGACGCGGTACAGCTCGACCTTGATCGAGCTGCCCGGGCAGCCATGCGCGGCATCCAGTACGTGTGTGGTCAAACGTCCCATCTGCTTGTCGCCTCTTGTTCATTCTATGGGCAAAAAATACACAGCTTGCGCCCCGAAACGGGGCCTGCGATGTGCGGGAATGACGCCATTAAGACATTTCACCGCCAGATTGTACACAATTTTTTGAGCCCTTCCGTCGCAACCCCCAGAAACAGGCCACCAGTCGCAAATACAGGCGCTGTGCCGACGCCAAGATTCTAAACTGACCAACCAGGCAGGTTTCTTGCAACGGATTGCCAGGCGACAAAAGGGAAGAAATGCGGAAAAACAGGCTTACAAAAGATTTCAGAAGTTGTATACAATCAGCCCATCCGGTGGTGCGACATCCCGACGCGGCCCGCCCACCCCGCACCAACACACAAGAAGGAAGACTGCAGTGAGCGCTGACTACCCTCGCGACCTGATCGGTTACGGCAACAACCCTCCTCACCCGCAATGGCCGGGCAACGCTCGCATCGCGCTGTCTTTCGTCCTCAACTACGAAGAAGGCGGCGAGCGCAACATCCTGCACGGTGACAAGGAATCCGAAGCCTTCCTGTCGGAAATGGTAGCCGCCCAGCCCCTGCAGGGCGCGCGCAACATGAGCATGGAATCGCTCTACGAGTACGGCAGCCGCGCCGGCGTCTGGCGCCTGCTCAAGCTGTTCAAGGACAGCGGCGTGCCACTGACCATCTTCGCCGTGGCCATGGCCGCCCAGCGCCACCCCGACGTGATCCGCGCCATGGCCGAAGCCGGCCACGAGATCTGCAGCCACGGCTACCGCTGGATCGACTACCAGAACATGGACGAGGCCCAGGAACGCGAGCACATGCTCGAAGCCATCCGCATCCTCACCGAACTGACCGGCGAGCGCCCGTTGGGCTGGTACACCGGCCGTACCGGCCCGAACACCCGCCGCCTGGTGATGGAAGAAGGCGGTTTCCTGTACGACAGCGACACCTACGACGACGACCTGCCCTACTGGGAGCCGAACAACCCCACCGGCAAGCCGCACCTGGTGATCCCCTACACCCTGGACACCAACGACATGCGCTTCACCCAGGTACAGGGCTTCAACTGCGGCGAGCAGTTCTTCCAGTACCTCAAGGACGCCTTCGACGTGCTCTACGCCGAAGGTGCCGAAGCGCCGAAGATGCTGTCCATCGGCCTGCACTGCCGCCTGGTCGGCCGCCCGGCGCGCCTGGCTGCGCTCAAGCGTTTCGTCGACTACGCCAAGAGCCACGAGCAGGTCTGGTTCGCCCGTCGCGTGGACATCGCCCGCCACTGGCACGCCACCCACCCGTACAAGAAAGAGAACGCCTGATGACCGCCTTCAACACCCTCAAGCCCTCCACCCTCAGCCGTGACGCCTTCGTCAAGGCCTTCGCCGACATCTACGAGCACTCGCCGTGGGTGGCCGAAAAAGCCTACGACCTGGGCCAACTGGCCGAGCTGGACGAGATCGAGGCGCTGCAC
The DNA here is from genome assembly GCF_011752565.1 of Pantoea sp. Ap-967. Classification (GTDB taxonomy): domain Bacteria; phylum Pseudomonadota; class Gammaproteobacteria; order Pseudomonadales; family Pseudomonadaceae; genus Aquipseudomonas. The sequence continues at coordinate 64,174 of NZ_VWXK01000016.1, read as the reverse complement.
CAGCGCATGAGCGACATCCTGCTCAGCGCCAACCACGCGGACCAGCTGGCACTGATCAACGCTCACCCGGACCTGGCCGGCAAGGCCGCCATCCAGGGCGAGCTGACCGAATCGAGCACCAACGAACAGGCCGGCGCCGGTATCCACCAGTGCACCGCCGAGGAATTCGCCCGGTTCACCGAACTGAACGACGCCTACAAGGCCAAGTTCCAGTTCCCGTTCATCATGGCGGTAAAAGGCAGCAACCGGCACCAGATCCTTGCCGCCTTCGAAAAACGCATCCACAACGACGCCGATGCCGAATTCAAGGAAGCCCTGGCGCAGATCAACCTGATCGCCCTGTTCCGCCTGCTGCAGCTGTAACGCTGCCGCAACGTTAGAGCCTTATCCAGAACAACGAACTTAGAAGAGATAACCCATGCGCACCCTGATGATCGAGCCCCTGACCAAAGAAGCCTTCGCCGAATTCGGAGACGTGATCGAAACCGATGGCAGCGACCACTTCATGATCAACAACGGCTCGACCATGCGTTTTCACAAGCTCGCCACGGTGGAAACCGCCGAGCCTGAAGACAAGGCGATCATCAGCATCTTCCGCGCCGACGCGCTGGACATGCCGCTGACCGTGCGCATGCTGGAGCGCCATCCGCTGGGCAGCCAGGCTTTCATTCCGCTGCTCGGCAACCCCTTTCTGATCGTGGTCGCGCCGGTTGGCGATGCACCTGTATCAGGCTTGGTCCGCGCCTTCCGTAGTAACGGCAGGCAGGGCGTTAATTACCATCGCGGCGTCTGGCACCACCCGGTGCTGACGATCGAAAAGCGGGATGACTTCCTGGTGGTTGATCGCAGTGGTTCTGGCAACAACTGCGATGAGCATTACTTCACCGAGGAACAGATGCTGATCCTCAATCCCCACCAATAAGAAAAGGTCGGTCATCGTTCACGGTGACCGGCAGAGGTACATACTGTGGAAGCACACCTTCACGAATGGCTGAACCTGAGCATTCGCTGGGTTCACATGATCACCGGTGTCGCCTGGATCGGTGCATCGTTCTACTTCGTCTGGCTGGAGAACCACCTGAACCGCAGCAACCCGCGCGATGGGTTGTCGGGTGATCTCTGGGCGATTCACGGCGGTGGTATCTACCACCTGGAGAAATACAAACTCGCGCCCCCGAAAATGCCCGAGAACCTGCACTGGTTCAAATGGGAAGCCTACTTCACCTGGATGTCCGGTATCGCCCTGCTGTGCGTGGTGTTCTACTGGAACCCTAGCCTGTACCTGCTGGCACCTGGCAGCACCCTGAGCGGTGCCGAAGGCGTGGCCATCGGTATCGGTTCGCTGGTGGCCGGCTGGTTCATCTACGACTTCCTGTGCGACTCGCCCCTGGGCAAGCACCCTGCCCTGCTGGGCGCCGTGCTGTTCGTGCTGATCATCGCGGCCTGCTTCGGCTTCAGCCTGGTGTTCAGCGGCCGTGGTGCGTACCTGCACACCGGTGCGATCATCGGCACCATCATGGTCGGCAACGTGTTCCGCATCATCATGCCGGCCCAGCGCCAGCTGGTGGCGGCGATCGAGAACAACCAGACGCCTGACCCGGTACTGCCGGCCAAGGGCCTGCTGCGTTCGCGCCACAACAACTACTTCACCCTGCCGGTGCTGTTCATCATGATCAGCAACCACTTCCCGAGCACCTACGGTAGCCAGTACAACTGGCTGATCCTGGCCGGTATCGCAGTAGCCGCGGTTCTGATCCGCCACTACTTCAACACCCGCCACGACAGCAACAAGTACGCCTGGACCCTGCCGGTCGGTGCCCTGGCAATGATCTGCCTGGCCTACGTCACCGGCCCCAAGCCGCTGCCAACCAGCCCGGAGCAAGCCGCCGCGAAGGTCGAGTACCAACCACTGCCGGCTACCGCCGTGGGTGGCAAGACCGCAGCCGAGCTGCGCGCCGAGGAAGCCGCCAAGGCCGCCGAAGCGCCAGCCGCACCCGCCGAGGCCCCGGCCCAGGCGACTGCACAGGCCGCCGGTGGCGACTTCGACAAGATCCACAAGGTCATCCAGGAACGCTGCAGCGTGTGCCACTCGGCCAAGCCGACCAGCCCACTGTTCAGCGCAGCCCCTGCCGGCGTGATGTTCGACACCCCGCAACAGATCCAGGCCCAGGCTGCGCGCATCCAGGCGCAAGCGGTCGCCAGCCAGATCATGCCGCTGGGCAACATCACCCAGATGACCGCCGAGGAGCGCAAGCTGGTCGGTGACTGGATCGCCAAAGGCGCCCAGGTCAACTGACCCACCCTCCTGCGAAGGCGTCCGCGCGCCTTTGTAGGAGCGGCCTTGCGCCGCGAAGAGGCCGGCATGCCCGGCCTCGCACTTACCGTTTCATGCAACAAGCAAGCATCGAGCGTTCGACCGCAAGCGCGAACCCCAGGCTGCCTTCACCGGGCCTGACGCCTGCAACCGGCGCTTGGATCCGAGAATAAAAACAAAACTCGAGGTGCTGCATGTCCGAGTCCCGCAAGGCGTACATTCCAGTTGCGCCGCCGCGACAGCCTCTGTCCCTGTTCCAACTGATCCTGGTTGGCCTGCAACATGTGCTGCTGATGTACGGAGGCGCGATTGCCGTGCCACTGATCATCGGCCAGGCCGCCGGGTTGTCTCGCGAAGAAGTCGCTTTCCTGATCAACGCCGACCTGCTGGTCGCTGGCGTCGCTACCATCATCCAGTCGTTCGGCATCGGCCCGGTCGGAATCCGCATGCCGGTGATGATGGGTGCCAGTTTCGCCGCCGTCGGCAGCATGGTGGCCATGGCCGGCATGCCCGGCGTCGGCCTGCAGGGGATCTTCGGCGCAACCATCGCTGCCGGGTTCTTCGGCATGCTGGTCGCGCCGTTCATGTCCAAGGTGGTGCGCTTCTTCCCGCCACTGGTCACCGGTACGGTGATCACCTCCATTGGCCTGTCGCTGTTCCCGGTGGCGGTCGATTGGGCCGGTGGCGGCCAGCAAGCGACCACCTTCGGCTCGCCGATCTACCTGCTGGTGGCCAGCCTGGTGCTGGCGGTGATCCTGTTGATCAACCGCTTCATGCGCGGCTTCTGGGTCAACGTGTCGGTGCTGGTGGGCATGGGCCTGGGTTACATCCTGGCCGGCTCCATCGGTATGGTCGACCTCTCGGGGCTGGCCGAAACGCCGTGGTTGCAGGTGGTCACCCCCCTGCACTTCGGCATGCCGACCTTCAGCCTGGCGCCGATCCTGTCGATGTGCCTGGTGGTGGTGATCATCTTCGTCGAGTCCACCGGCATGTTCCTGGCCCTGGGCAAGGTCACGGATCGCGAGGTTACCCCCGGGATGCTGCGTCGCGGCCTGTTGTGCGATGCCGGTGCATCGTTCATCGCCGGGTTCTTCAACACCTTCACCCACTCCTCGTTCGCCCAGAACATTGGCCTGGTGCAGATGACGGGTGTGCGCTGCCGTTATGTCACGGTCACTGCCGGCGGCCTGCTGATCCTGCTCAGCCTGCTGCCCAAGGCGGCCTTCCTGATCGCCTCGATTCCGCCTGCGGTACTGGGCGGCGCGTCCATCGCCATGTTCGGCATGGTCACCGCCACCGGCATCAAGATCCTTCAGGAAGCCGACATCGGCGACCGCCGCAACCAGCTGCTGGTGGCGGTAAGCATAGGCTTTGGCCTGATTCCGGTGGTGAAGCCGGCGTTCTTCTCGCAGATGCCCCAGTGGATGGAACCCATCACCCACAGCGGCATCGCCATGGCCACGATCAGTGCCCTGGTGCTGAACGTGTTGTTCAACATCCTCGGGGGTGCCGAGCGCGCCGTGCACAACGACGCCTGCCACGAGCACTGAGCCCGTCCAGGGGCGGCGCCGTTTGCCGCCCCTTCTTACTTCATGCAGTAACCGCTTGACCGTCGACCCGCCGGAATGGGCCGCTCGGGGCGCCTGCGCGCCGAAAAAACCGCCAACAAAAACAATAAGTCCGGGAATCACAACATGAAGCGCATCACCTCATCCCTGCTGCTGGGCAGCAGCCTGCTGGCCACCCTCCCCGCGCATGCAGGCGATTGGCTGCTGTGGCACGGCGAAAGCCTGACGTACCTGTACGGCAAGGACTTCAAGATCAACCCCGATATCCAGCAGACCATCACCTTCGAGCACGCCAACAAATGGAAGTACGGCGACACCTTCTTCTTCGTCGACAAGATTTTCTACAACGGCAAAGCTGACCGCAGCAAAGGCGAAGACACCTACTACGGCGAATTCAGCCCACGCCTGTCGTTCGGCAAGATCCTCGACCGCAAGCTGGCCTTCGGCCCGGTCAAGGACGTGCTGCTGGCGATGACCTACGAGCGCGGCGAAGGCGACAACGAGGCCTACCTGATCGGCCCCGGCTTCGACCTGGACATTCCCGGCTTCAACTATTTCACCCTGAACTTCTACCTGCGCAACACCGAAGGCGGCCGCCCCGGTGACGACGTCTGGCAGATCACCCCCGGTTGGTCCTACACCATACCAGTGGGCAAATCCGACATTCTGATCGACGGTTACATGGACTGGGTCACCGACAACGACCAGAACAGCCGCGGCACCTACCACGCCAACCTGCACTTCAACCCGCAGGTCAAGTATGACCTGGGCAAGGCCCTGAACCTGGGCGCCAAGCAGCTCTACGTCGGCTTCGAATACAGCTATTGGAAAGACAAGTACGGCATCGACAGCCGTGGCAATTTGCAGAGTAACCAGAGTGTCGCCAGTGCGTTGATCAAGGTCCATTTCTAAAAACTTGATCGAACGCCCAGGTTTGAATCACAGTGCGCCAGGAAGGAGCACTTGAGGCGCGGCGCGCAAGCCAGTAATCTGCGCGCCCCCTCGATCAGGGCAGGATGGATCCTGCCTGCGTTTACTGACCGCTCAGTCAATGAATTCGGGCGGTTGGCCAACGTGTTGCCAGCCTGAGATACCCATTTTCATCCGTTCAGAACGAGTCGAGCAGGAAGGTTGCAGCTAACCCGGAAAGTTGGCGCAGCGCTTGCCAATAAACTGTGGCCAATCGAAAAAAGCTGACTCAAAAGACAACAAACAGGCGCCATCACGAGCGCTGACAACAGATCAATCAAGGGAGCGACACTCGCAATGCGTACCATCAACAGCCTGATTCTCGCCGGCGGCCTGCTGGCCTGCGGCACCACCTACGCCGGTGACCTGCTGCAGTGGCAGAACAACAGCCTGACCTACCTGTGGGGCAAGAACTTCAAGGTCAACCCGGACACCCAACAGACCTTCACCTTCGAGCACGCCGACGCCTGGAAGTACGGTGACAACTTCCTGTTCATCGACAAGATTTTCTACCAGGGCAAGAAAGACGCCAGCAACGGCCCCAACACCTACTACGGTGAGTTCAGCCCGCGCCTGTCGTTCGGCAAGATCTTCGACCAGAAGCTGGAGTTCGGCCCGGTCAAGGACGTGCTGCTGGCCGCCACGTACGAGTTCGGCGAAGGTGATGTCGATTCGTACCTGATCGGCCCAGGCTTCGACCTGGCCATCCCAGGCTTCGACTACTTCCAGCTGAACTTCTACAACCGTATTCCCGATGGCAGCCGCGCCGGCAAGAACATCTGGCAGATCACCCCGGTATGGTCCTACACCATCCCCGTGGGTTCGTCCGACGTGCTGATCGATGGCTTCATGGACTGGGTGGTGGACAACGACGAAAACCGCCACGGCACCTACCACGCCAACCTGCACTTCAACCCGCAGATCAAGTACGACCTGGGCAAGGCCTTGCACCTGGGCGAGAAGCAACTGTACGTGGGTATCGAATACGATTACTGGAAGGACAAGTACGGCATCAAGGACAGCGACGGTTTCACCACCGACCAGAACACCGCCAGCCTGTTGGTGAAAGTGCACTTCTAAGTGAACTGAACCGTAACAGCACCGTTCACCAACGGTGCTGTTACGCTCCGATGCAAGCCTTTGCTTACACCTTTTTAAGTTGTAACTTACTTGCCATTAAACTTGCCTTCCAGGCCAGCGCCAACCCAGCCGGCAACAATACGCCCAGGCACAGCAAGGCACCCTCGACTTCGTGTTGTTCCAGCACCCGCCAGATATCCAGCACCAGCATCAGCGCGCATACCAGTAGCGCTACACCCAGCATCGTGACGCAGCGCAACAGCGCCGACGCGCCCGTGCCACGCACCAGAAGGCCCAGCCCTAAAGCACTCCAGGACATCAGCTTCAAGAACGCCTGGGGCATGGCCGACGAGGACCTGTACCGGCAAACACTGAAGCTGGCCGATGCCGACCATGCCAGGCAGCAACCGTTCTTCCTGCAACTGATGACCACATCGAACCACCGCCCTTATACCTACCCCGATGGCCGTATCGACATCCCGTCAGGCGATGGCCGCGAAGGTGCGGTGAAGTACACCGACCATGCCATTACCCAGTTCCTGCAGGCCGCCAGGCTCAAGCCGTGGTTCGACGACACCTTGTTCGTCTTCGTCGCCGACCACACTGCCGGCAGCGCGGGGGTGGAGGACCTGCCGGTGAGCAACTACCAGATACCGCTGTTCATCTACGCACCGAAGCTGATCGCGCCGCGCGACGACAACCAGCTGGCCAGCCAGATCGACCTGGCGCCGACCCTGCTGGGCCTGCTTGGCGTCGACTACACCTCGACCTTCTTTGGCCGCGACTTGCTCAAGGGCGATGCCCTGCCGGCGCGTGTGCTGATCGGTAACTACCAGCACCTGGGGCTGTTCGATGGCAAGGACCTGGCCATCCTCAGCCCCCGCGGTGGCATGCGGGTGCATGAGGATGCGCTGGGCAACAGCCGGGAAACCACGGTGACCGGTGACAACCCGCTGGTTCGGCGGGCTATCGCCTATTACCAGAGTGCCGCCTATGGCTTCAGCCGTGGGCTGCTGGCGTGGAAGGCTGAACAGCAGGATGTCGCGGCCCGTCGCTAGCCGCACAGAAAATCGCATTTTCACCCCTGACACTGGACTTGGTAGGAGCGAGCACAGCTCGCGATGGGCTGCAAAGCAGCCCCGGCATCCTGTGCCGCGAAACGGAAAAAACGGGGCCGCTGCGCGCCCCATCGCGAGCTACGCTCGCTCCTACCAGGTTCGAGCTGCGGGGCTTGTCCCCTCAATTTGCCGGGCGAACCAGGCGCCACAATTTCCCAGCGACCGCCACCACGGCCAGCACCACCGCGCCAGCCATCACCCCAGCCAGGCCATTGAGCAAGCCACTGGTCAACGCCCCGCCGCGCCCCTCGCTGAACGCCTCCACCGCGTGATGCAACGGCGCCACCCCATGCACCAGAATGCCGCCGCCCACCAGGAACATCGCCGCGGTGCCAACCACCGACAACCCCTTCATCATGTACGGCGCCGCCCGCAAGATGCCGCTGCCTACCGAACGGGCCAGCCTTGAAGACGTCTGGGTCATCCACAACCCCAGGTCATCGAGCTTGACGATCCCACCCACCAGGCCATACACGCCAATGGTCATCACCACCGCAATACCCGACAGCACGATCACCTGCTGGCCCAACGGCGATTCGGCGACGATCCCCAGGGTAATGGCGATGATTTCTGCCGAAAGAATGAAGTCGGTGCGCACCGCGCCCTTGATCTTGGCCTTCTCGAACGCCACCAGGTCGACATTGGCATCGGCCACTGCCTCCTTGCGCGCCGCATGCTGGGCGTCATCCTCTTCCTGGCTGTGCAGGAACTTGTGCGCCAGCTTCTCGAAGCCTTCGAAACACAGGTAGGCGCCACCGAGCATCAGCAGCGGCGTCACGGCCCAGGGAATGAACGCGCTGATCAGCAGCGCCGCTGGCACCAGGATCGCCTTGTTCATCAGCGAGCCTTTGCACACCGCCCACACCACCGGCAGCTCACGGTCAGCGCGCACACCGGTGACCTGCTGGGCGTTCAGTGCCAGGTCGTCGCCCAGCACCCCAGCGGTTTTCTTCGCCGCGACCTTGGTCATTACCGACACATCGTCGAGCACCGTGGCGATATCGTCGATCAATACGAGCAGGCTGCTGGCCGCCATGGGTAAATACTTCCTTGCCGTTCAAAAACCGCAGCATACCCCGCACCGCTCAAGGTGCCCAGCCACCGCCCAGGCTCTGGATCAACGCCACGCTGGCCTGGCTCTGCTGGCCCTGGGCGTCGCGCAGGCTCTGCTCGCTCTGCAGCAACAGCAACTGCTGGGTAACCACCGCCTGCTGGCTCACCACCCCAGCCCGTTGCTGCGACTGCTGGCTGGCGAACAGTTGCTGGTTGCGCTGGTGAATCTGGCCAAAGGTGTCGGCCTGGCGTTGCAGGTGGTTCAGCGCCGACAGGTTGTCCTCGACATTCTGCAGCGCCGCCAGCACCGTGCCACGGTAGTTGGCCACATCCTGGTCGTACCCGGCATAGGCCTGGCGCAGGGCCGCTTCACGCGCGCCGCCGTCGAACAAGGTCGCCGACAGCGCAGGGCCCAGGCTCCAGATGCGGTTGGCCGTGTTGAACAGCCCACCCAGGGCGCTGCCGCGAAAACCGATTTCAGCCGTGAGGTCCAGGTTGGGGAAAAACGCAGCCTCGGCCACGCCGATGCGCGCATTGGCCGCCGCCGCCGTGCGCTCGGCGGCGATCACGTCAGGCCGGCGCTGCAGCAATGCCGAGGGCAGGCTCAATGGCGGGCGCGGCACGGCGAAGGCATAGTCGGCCCTGGGCGCCACACTGAACTGCGCCGGTGCCTGGCCCACCAGCACCGCCAGGGCATGCTCGAACTGCTCGCGGCTGCGCTGGGCGGTCTGCAGGCTGACGACCACCGTGCTCAGTTGGTCCTGGGCCACCAGCAATTGGTCGTTGGACGCCGTGCCTTGCACGAAACTGGCCTGGGTCATGTCCAGCAACTGCTGGTTGAGCTGCTGCTGACGTTCGAGCAGGCCGATGTCCAGGTCCAGCTGGCGCAGCCCGAGGTAATTGCTCGCCACACTGCTGGCGATCGACAGGCGCACACCGGCCAGTTGCGCGTCCGACACCTCGGCCAGGGCTTTGTTCGACTCGATGGTACGCCGTACCTGGCCCCAGAGATCAGGCTCCCAACTGGCCCCCAGGGTGGCACTGACGGTTTGCTCCACCCCAGCCGAACCACCTGAGCCGCCAGCGGCAGCCCCCGAACCCGCGCTGCCGCCCACGCCACGGCTCATCGACAACCCGGCGCTGAGCGTCGGCCACAACCCGGCGCGGCTGATGTCGACCTGGGCCTTGGCCTGGCGCCAGGCCGCCTCGGCCGCGACGATCGACTGGTTGGCCCGGGCCGCCTGCTCCACCAGGCCGTTGAGCTGCGCGTCGCCGAAGGCCAGCCACCAGCGGCTGTCCAGCGCCCCTTGCGGGTTGGCCGCAGCGCGCTGCCACTGGGCGCCTTCCTTGAAACCTTCGGGCAGCGCCATGGCCGGGCGCTGGTAGTCCGGCCCAACCATGCAGCCGGCCAATTGCAGGCACAGCATCAGGCCTATCACATGCCGCTTCATGTGCCTTGCTCCTTGTGCCGGTTACCCAGCCGGCCCGCCAGGCGGTCCAGCCACAGGTAGATCACCGGCGTGCTGTACAACGTCAGCAGCTGGCTGAACAACAGCCCGCCGATGATCGAGATACCCAGCGGCCGGCGCAACTCGGCGCCATAGCCATTGCCCAGTACCAGCGGCAAGGCGCCCAGGGTCGCCGCCAGGGTGGTCATCAGAATCGGCCGCACCCGCACCAGGCATGCCCGGCGGATGGCGCTGCGGGCATCGCTGCCCTGGGCGCGCCGCTCGTGCAGGGCGAAGTCGATCATCATGATCGCGTTCTTCTTGACGATACCGATCAGCAGGATCACCCCCACCAAGGCGATGATCGAAAGCTCGGTGCCGGTCAGCAACAGCGCCACCAAGGCCCCCACCCCCGCCGACGGCAAGGTGGAGAGGATGGTCAGCGGGTGCACCAGGTTTTCGTACAGAATGCCCAGCACGATGTACACCGACAACAACGCCGCCGCGATCAACAACGGCTCACCTGCCAGCGAAGCCTTGAACACCTGCGCAGTGCCGGCGAACTCGCCGACCACGCTGGCCGGCATGCGCAGCTGGGCAACGGCCTGGTCCACCAGCGCGGTGGCCTGGCCAATGGACACCCCCGGCGCCAGGTTGAACGAGGCCGTTACCGCCGGAAAGGTGCCCTGGTGGTTGATGGCGATGGCGGTACGCGCCAGCGACTGGCTGGCCACCGCCATCAGCGGCACCAGCGGCGCGCCAGGCTGCTTGCTGGGCAGGTAGATGGCCTTGAGCGCCGCAGGGTCGGCCCAATAGGCCGGCGCCAGGCCCATCACCACGTGGTACTGGTTGGCAGCCCGGTACAGGGTCGACACCTGGCGCTGGCCAAAGGCGTCGTACAGGGTCTGGTCCACCGCCGACAGGCTGACGCCCAGCCGCGAGACGGCATCGCGGTTCACCTGCAGGTGGGTCATCAAGCTGGCATTCTGCTGGTCGGTGTTGACGTCGGTCAGCTGCGGCAGGCTGCGCAGCGCTGCCACCACCTTGGGCACCCAGAGGTCGAGGCTGTCCTGGTCGTCGGCAGTCAGGGTGTACTGGAACTGCGCCCCGCTCTGCCGGCCACCGACGGTGATGTCTTGGGCCGACTGCAGGTACAGGCGGGTGCCTGGCATGGCCCCCAGGGTGTGGCGGATCTGCCCGATCACCTGGTCGGCGCTGACCTGCCGCTCGCCCTTGGGCTTGAGCGCGACGAACAACTGGGCGCTGTTGATCGCCCCGGAGCCACCGCCGCCGCCACCGACGAAGCCGCCCACGGTGGCGACGTTGGGGTTGCTCACCACCTGGCGGTTGATCTCGCGAAAGTCTGCCTGCATCGCCGCATAGGAAATACTCTGGGAGGCCAGGATGGTGCCGCTCAGGCGGCCGCTGTCTTCCTGCGGGAAGAACCCCTTGGGCACCACGGCGTACAGCACCACCGCCAGCACCAGTACCATCAGGGTCACCAGCCCCATCAGCCGGGAATGGCCGATGACCCAGGCCAGGCTGCGGTCGTAGAACCTGTGAAAGCGCGAATCCGGGGTATCTGCCTCCACCGTGTGACGCGGCGGGCGCAGCAGCACGCTGGCCAGCACCGGCGTCACCGTCAGCGACACCAGCATGGAAATCACGATCGACAGCGACAAGGTAACGGAAAACTCGCGAAACAAGCGGCCGACGATGCCGCCCATCAGCAGCAGCGGAATGAACACCGCCACCAGCGACACGCTGATGCTGAGCACGGTGAACCCCACCTCCCGCGCCCCCTCCAGCGCAGCTTCACGCCGGGAGGCACCGCGCTCCAGGTGGCGCATGATGTTCTCGACCACGACGATGGCGTCGTCTACCACGAAGCCAGTGGCGATGGTCAGCGCCATCAGCGACAGGTTGTTCAGGCTATAGCCAAGAAAGTACATGGCGCCAAAGGTGCCCAGCAGTGACAGCGGCACGACAGTGGCCGGCACCAGGGTACTGCGCCAGTCACGGAAAAAGCCGTAGGTCACCAGGGTCACCAGCAGGATCGCCGCCAGCAGGGTAATTTCCACATCGCGCAAGGAGGCGCGAATGGTGGTGCTGCGGTCCATCAGCACGCTCAGCTTGATGGTCGCGGGAATCGAAGCCTGCAGCATCGGCAATTGCGCCTTCACCGCGTTCACGGTGTCGATCACATTGGCCCCCGGCTGCTTGAACAGCACTAGCAACACCGCAGGCTTGCCATTGAACAGGCCAAAGTTGCGCAGGTCCTCGACGTCCTCGCGCACCTGGCCAAGGTCGGCGATGCGCACCGGGCTGGCGCCAGCTTGCTTGACCACCAGCGGTGCGTAGTCAGCGGGGGTATACAACTGGTCGTTCGCCGCCAGCACATGGCTCTGCCCGCCCAGGTCGACCACCCCCTTGGGCAGGTTGACGTTGGCGCTGGCAAGGGTCGAGCGCACCTGTTCCAGGCTTACGCCGTAGTGGTTGAGGCGGTCCGGGTTGAGTTCCACACGCACCGCCGGCAAGGCCCCGCCGCCCACCGTCACATCACCGACGCCGCGGGTTTGCAGCAGGCGCTGCTCCAGCAGCGTGGAGGCCACGTCGTACATCTGCGCCGGGGTGGCGCTGTCTGAGGTCAGGCCGATAATCAGGATCGGCGAGTCGGCTGGGTTGACCTTGCGGTAGGTGGGGTTGCCGACCAGGTCGCTGGGCAGGTTGCTGCGCGCCGCATTGATCGCCGCCTGCACATCGCGGGCCGCGCCGTCGATGTTGCGGTCCAGGTCGAACTGCAGGTTGATGCGGGTGGCGCCCAGGGTGCTGGACGAGGTCATCTGGGTAACCCCGGCAATCTGCCCGAACTGGCGCTCCAGCGGCGTGGCCACCGAGGTGGCCACGGTATAAGGGTCGGCGCCGGGCAACGTGGCGCGCACGCTGATGGTGGGGAAGTCCACCTCCGGCAGCGGCGCCACCGGCAGCAAGGTGAAGGCCAGGCTGCCGAACAGCGCCAGGCCCAGGGCCATCAGCGCCGTGGCCACCGGGCGCTGGATGAACGGCGCACTGAGGTTCATGGCCTGGCGTCCTGCAGCGCCCGGCGCCGGCCGAAGCGCTGCGACAAACTGTTCATGGCCAGGTAGATCACCGGCGTGGTGAACAGCGTCAGCAGTTGGCTCAACAGCAACCCGCCAATGATCGCGATGCCCAGCGGGTGGCGCAGCTCGGAGCCGACCCCAGTGCCCAGCGCCAGCGGCACGGCGCCGAACAGCGAGGCCAGGCTGGTCATCAGGATCGGCCGCAGGCGCAGCTGCGCGGCGCGGCGAATGGCCTGCAACGGCTCGGCCCCCTCGCGGCGCTGCAGCTCCAGGGCAAAGTCGACCATCATGATGCCGTTCTTCATGACGATACCAATCAGCAGCACGATGCCGATCAAGCCGATGATGTCGAACTGCAAGCCGGTCAGCCACAGCGCCAGCAACGCGCCCAGCGCCGCCGAGAGCAAGGTGGAAAGGATGGTCACCGGGTGCACGAAGCTTTCATAGAGGATGCCGAGCATCAGGTACACCACGACGATCGCCGCCGCCACCAGGAACGCCTGGTTGCCCAGCGAGTCGGCAAAGGTCGCAGCCGCGCCCTCCAGCGACACTTGCACCGAAGCCGGCAGGCCCGCCTGCGCCTCGATGGCCTTGAGCCGGTCCACCGCCGCGCCCAACGTCTGCCCTGGGGCCAGGTTGAAGGCGATGTCGGCATAGGGGAACTGGCCCAGGCGGTTGAGCGTCAGCGGCACCCGTTGCACCTGCTGGCGGGCCATGCTCGACAGCGGCACCACGCCACCGCCCGGCAGGCTCACGTACAGCCCGGTGAGCAGGTCGGCCAGGTTATGCGGCGGGCGGTCGCTGGCCATCACCACATGGTACTGGTTGAGCTGCGTGTACAGGGTCGATACCTGGCGCTGGCCGAAGGCATCGTAGAGCACGTCATCGATGGCCTGGGGCGTGACCCCGAGGCGTGACGCAGTGGCTCGGTCGAAATCCAGCTGGATCTGGTTGCCGAACTGCAGGGCCTGGCTTTGCACGTCGGTGAACATCGGGTCCTGGCCGATGGCCGCGAGCAACTTGGCGGCCCAGCGTTCGAGGGTTTGCATGTCGGCCGCCTGCAGGCCGAGGCGGTAGCTGGTGGTCGACACCGTGGCATCCAGGGTCAGGTCCTGCACGCCATGCAGGTACAGGCGGATACCGGCATCGTCGGCGTTGGCATCGGCCAGCCGGCGGATCACCACTGCCGCGCTGTCACGCTCGCCGCGAGGCTTGAGGTTGATCAGCAGGCTGCCCTGGTTGAGCGTGGGGTTGTTCTGGTCGATGCCAACGAACGATGACAGGCTTTGCACCGCCGGGTCACGCAGCACGCGCGCGACCAAGCGCTGCTGCTGCGCCTGCATGTTGCTGAACGAGGTGGTTGGCGCGGCCTGGGAAATCCCCTGGATCAGGCCGGTGTCCTGTTCGGGAAAGAAGCCCTTGGGCATGGCCGACAGGGTCAGCAAGGTCAAGGCGCCGGTCAGCAGCACCGACAGCAGGGTCAGGCCGCGGTGCGCCAATACCCAGTCCAGGCCCTGCAGGTAGCGGTTCTCCACCCGGCTGAAGCGCTCGGGCTGCTGCGCTTGCGGGCGCCGGTGCAGCAGGCGCGCGCACAGCATCGGCGTCAGGCTCAGGGTGATCAGTGCGGAAATCACGATGGCCACCGCCACGGTCATGGCGAACTCCCGGAACAGCCGGCCCACCACATCGCCCATGAACAGCAGCGGGATCATCACCGCAATCAACGCGATCGACAGCGAGACGATGGTGAAGCCAATCTGCGCGGCACCCTTTAGCGCAGCCTGCAGGGGCGTGTCGCCAGCCTCCAGGTAACGGGTGATGTTCTCGACCATGACGATGGCATCGTCGACCACGAAACCGATGGAAATGGTCAGGGCCATCAAAGTCAGGTTGTTCAGGGAAAAGCCCAGGGTGTAGACCACCGCCAGGGTGCCGACCAGGGTCAGGGGTACGGTCAGTGCCGGAATCAGGGTGGCCGACAGGCTGCGCAGGAACAGCAGAATCACCAGCACCACCAGCACCACCGCCACGCCCAGTTCGAACTGCACGTCGCTGACCGAGGCGCGGATGGTTTGGGTACGGTCGGTCAGCACCGCCACCTTCAGCGTGCCGGGCAGGCCGGCGCGCAAGGTCGGCAACAGGTGCTGCACCCGGTCTACCACGTCGATCACGTTGGCCCCGGGTTGGCGCTGGATATTCAGCACGATGGCCGGGGTGGCGTTGGTCCAGGCGACCTGCCGGGGGTTTTCCGGGCCAAGTACCGAGCTAGCCACCTGGGACAGGCGAATGGCAGCGCCATTGCGGTAGGCGATCACCAGGTCGCGGTAGTCCTCAGGCTTCTGCAACTGGTCGTTGGCGCCGATGGAGTAGGCCTGGAAGCGCCCGTCGATATTGCCCTTGGCCTGGTTGACGTTGGCACTGCCCAGCACCGTGCGCAGGTCGTCCAGCGACAGGCCCAGGCTGTTCAGCGCCGAGGTGTTGGCCTCGATGCGCACGGCCGGGCGCTGCCCGCCGCTGATGCTCACCAGGCCAACGCCGGTGATCTGCGAGATCTTCTGTGCAAGGCGGGTGTCGGCCAGGTCCTGGACCTTGGTCAGCGGCAGCACATCGGAGGTCAGCGACAAGGTCAGCACGGGCGCATCGGCCGGGTTGACCTTGCTGTACACCGGCGGGTACGGCAGGTTGGCCGGCAGGAAAGTGCCGGCGGCATTGATCGCCGCCTGCACCTCCTGCTCGGCCACATCCAGCGACAGGCTCAGGTCGAACTGCAAGGTCACCACCGACACCCCATCGGAGCTAGTCGAGGCCATCGAACGCAGGCCCGGCATTTCACCCAGCTGGCGCTCCAGCGGCGCACTGATCGACGAGCTGACCACTTCCGGGCTGGCCCCGGGGTACTGGGTGAATACCTGGATGGTCGGGTAGTCGACCTGCGGCAACGCCGACACCGGCAACAGCCGGTAGCCGAGCATGCCCAGCAGCAACACCGCGCACATCAGCAGGCAGGTGGCGACCGGCCGCTCGATGAACGGGCGCGAGATGTTCACTGGCTGCGCCTCATGGCGCCACCACCTTGATCGCCGAGCCGTCGTCGAGCTTGTCGGCGCCGTCGGTAATTACCTGCTCGCCCGGGTGCACGCCATCATCGAGAATGGCGGTGACATCACCGCTGCTGGGCCCGCTGCGCACGTGGCGCAACTGCGCCTTGCTGCCCTGCACGATGAACAGGAAATCGCCCTGGCTGCCATGCTGGATCGCCCGCGTCGGCACCACCGGCGCCTGGGCCAGGGTGTCGGCCTTGAGCCGGGCGTTGACGAACTGGTTGGGAAACAGCGCCGTGCCGGCATCGTCGAAGCGCGCCTTGACCTTGACCGTGCCGGTGGTCACGTCAACCTGGTTGTCCAGCGCCAGCAACGTACCGGTGGCCAGCAGGCTGCGCTTGTCGCGGTCGTAGGCCAGCACGCTGACCGGCCCCTTGAGCTGCGCCTGGTGAATCGTGCCCAGGTCGTCCTCGGGCACGGCGAACACCACCAGCGCCGGGCGCAACTGGGTAATCACGGCAATGGGTGTGGTGCCGGTGCTGCTGACGTAGTTGCCCGGGTCGACCTGGCGCAGGCCGACCACGCCATCCACCGGCGAGGTGATGGTGCAGTAGCTCAGTTGCACCTCAAGGTTCTGCACCGCGCCCTGGTCGGCAGCCACCGTACCGGCCTGCTGCTGCACGGTGGAGGCCTGGGTGTCGAGGGTTTGCTGGCTGACCGAGCCTGCCTTGATCAGCTCGCGAAAGCGCGCCAGGTCGCGCCGGGCATTGTCCAGCACGGCCTGGTCGTGGGCCAGTACCCCACGCGCCTGGGCCAGCTGCGCCTTCAGCGCGCGGTCGTCGATGCGGGCGATCACCTGGCCCTGGCGCACCGCCTGGCCTTCGCTGAACTCCACGGTGGCAAGAATGCCATTGACCTGGGTGATAACGCTGACACTGCGCGACGGTGTCACCGTGCCCAGCGCATCGATGTACACCGGCACGTCCTGCAGGGCCACGGCCACTGCCGTCACGGGCTCGCCGGGAGCCGCCTGGCGCGGCGGGTGTGCAGGGCCAGAGAGCAGCCACCAGGCCAACAGGCCTAGCACCAGCAGCCCTCCCAGGCCAATCAGCAGTCCTTTCCTTGACCGTTTGCCGTTGTTCACGACTGTGCTTCCACGAAGGCCGACCCGCTAGAAACATTAGCAGCGTACCAAACCGGGCAACGGCCTTTCCTCGTCTCGTTCAGGCAAGCGACAGCCTGCCATTCAGTGCTACCATCCGGGCTCGCAGCGCCAAAGGACCGCCAGCACCATGAGTACCATTCGCGAGCGCAACAAGGAGCTGATCCTGCGCGCAGCCAGTGAAGAATTCGCCGACAAGGGTTTCGCCGCCACCAAGACCAGCGACATCGCTGCCAAGGCCGGCCTGCCCAAGCCGAACGTGTATTACTACTTCAAGTCCAAGGACAACCTTTACCGGGAAGTTCTGGAAAGCATCATTGCGCCGATCATGCAGGCATCGACGCCGTTCAACGCCGACGGTGACCCGAAAGAGGTGCTGAGCGCGTACATTCGCTCGAAGATTCGCATCTCCCGCGACCTGCCCCACGCCTCGAAGGTGTTCGCCAGCGAGATCATGCACGGCGCGCCGCACCTGTCGCCGAACCAGGTCGAGCAGCTGAACGCCCAGGCGCACCACAACATTACCTGCATCCAGCGCTGGATCGAGCGCGGGCAGATCGCCAAGGTCGACCCGCACCACCTGATGTTCAGCATCTGGGCGGCGACCCAGACCTACGCGGATTTCGACTGGCAGATTTCGGTGATCACCGGCAAGGCCAAGCTGGCCGACAGTGACTACGAAGCGGCGGCCGAAACCATCATCCGCCTGGTGCTCAAGGGTTGTGAGCCTGAAGTGGCCTGACAGGCCGCAATCGCGACCTGCGGTCGCTCCTACCGGGAACGCACCCTTTGTGTAGGAGCGACCAAAGGTCGCGATTGGGCCGCAAAGCGGCCCGCTCTTAAGCCGCCACCCCGGCATCCGCCGTCAACCCCACCTCCTCGATCGCACTGATCGCGCACTGCTCGTCGATATCCGACGTATCGCCGCTGATCCCCACCGCACCCAGCACTTTCCCATCCCGATCACGAATCAACACGCCACCCGGCGCCGGCACTACCGGCCGTTCGCCCAGCCCGTTCAGCGCTGCAAAGAACGCCGGCCGCTGCTGGGCATCCAGCGCCAGCAAACGCGAGCCCTTGCCCAGGGCAATTGCGCCCCAGGCCTTGCCGGTGGCCACTTGCGGGCGCATCAGACTGGCGCCGTCTTCGCGCTGCAAAGCCAGCAGGTGCCCCCCGGCGTCCAGCACCGCCACGGTCAGCGGCGCGGCGTTGATCTTGCGGCCCGCTGCCAGCGCGGCGTTCACCAGGCTGACAGCCACGTTCAGGTTCAAAGCGTTCATGGAAAGGTCCTCTTCTTGTTGTGAGAAGCCCTGAGGGCAGTTGAAATCTGATGACTCAATAGAACACAACTGTAGATGTTTTTGTATACAATAAATTGAAACGATCGTATGCGAGCGTGCAAATCGTCGTTTTCTCGGGCGCTCTGACGAATCCTGGCGCTCCCGATGAAAACCCATTGACCTGAGCCGCCAGCCGTGAATACACTCTGGCACAAAGAAAGTTGTATACAATTACAAAATCAATGAGGCACAAACCATGAGCAAAATGAGAGCAATCGATGCAGCCGTTCTGGTCATGCGCCGTGAAGGTGTAGATACCGCGTTCGGCATCCCAGGGGCTGCCATCAACCCGCTGTACTCGGCCCTGAAGAAAGTCGGTGGCATCGATCACGTCCTCGCTCGTCACGTCGAAGGCGCCTCGCACATGGCCGAGGGCTACACCCGCGCCAACCCAGGCAACATCGGCGTGTGCATCGGTACTTCCGGCCCGGCCGGCACCGACATGGTCACCGGCCTGTACAGCGCCTCGGCCGACTCCATCCCGATTCTCTGCATCACTGGCCAGGCCCCACGTGCACGCCTGCACAAGGAAGACTTCCAGGCCGTCGACATCACCAACATCGTCAAGCCGGTGACCAAGTGGGCAACCACCGTCCTGGAGCCGGGCCAGGTGCCCTACGCCTTCCAGAAAGCCTTCTATGAAATGCGCACCGGCCGCCCAGGCCCGGTACTGATCGACCTGCCGTTCGACGTGCAGATGGCCGAAATCGAATTCGACATCGACGCCTACGAGCCACTGGCAATCAACAAGCCGTCCGCTACCCGCGTGCAGGCGGAAAAAGCCCTGGCCCTGCTCAATGACGCCGAGCGCCCACTGCTGGTGGCCGGTGGTGGCATCATCAACGCCGACGCCAGCGACAAACTGGTCGAGTTTGCTGAACTGACCGGCGTGCCGGTGATCCCGACCCTGATGGGCTGGGGCACCATCCCTGACGACCACGCGCAAATGGTCGGCATGGTCGGCCTGCAAACCTCGCACCGCTACGGCAACGCCACCTTGCTCAAGTCCGACCTGGTGTTCGGCATCGGCAACCGCTGGGCCAACCGCCACACCGGTTCCGTGGACGTGTACACCGAAGGCCGCAAGTTCGTGCACGTGGACATCGAACCGACCCAGATCGGCCGCGTGTTCACCCCGGACCTGGGTATCGTCTCCGACGCCGGCAAGGCCCTGGACGTGTTCCTGGAAGTGGCCCGCGAGTGGAAAGCCGCCGGCAAGCTCAAATGCCGCAAGGCCTGGCTGGAAGACTGCCAGCAGCGCAAATCGAGCCTGCAGCGCAAGACCCACTTCGACAACGTGCCAGTCAAGCCACAGCGCGTGTACGAAGAGATGAACCAGGTGTTCGGCAAAGACACCTGCTACGTCAGCACCATCGGCCTGTCGCAGATCGCCGGCGCGCAGTTCCTGCACGTGTACAAGCCACGTCACTGGATCAACTGCGGCCAGGCCGGCCCGCTGGGCTGGACCATTCCTGCCGCCCTCGGCGTGGTCAAGGCCGACCCGAAACGCAAGGTTGTCGCACTGTCGGGTGACTACGACTTCCAGTTCATGATCGAAGAGCTGGCGGTGGGCGCGCAGTTCAACCTGCCGTACGTCCACGTGCTGGTGAACAACGCCTACCTGGGCCTGATTCGCCAGGCGCAACGTGGCTTCGACATGGATTACTGTGTACAACTGGCGTTCGAGAACATCAACTCGACCGACGCTGCCACCTACGGTGTCGACCACGTTGCCGTGGTCGAAGGCCTGGGCTGCAAGGCCATCCGTGTGTTCGAGCCGGCAGAAATCGCCCCTGCCCTGCTCAAGGCACAGAAGATGGCCGAAGAGTTCCGCGTGCCGGTGGTGGTCGAAGTGATCCTCGAACGCGTGACCAACATTTCCATGGGCACCGAGATCAACGCGGTCAACGAGTTCGAAGACCTGGCCCTGGTCGGCAACGACGCGCCAACCGCTATCTCGCTGCTGGACTGATCGCCTGACGCCCCCGTGCCGGCCCCTGAATGAGGGCGCCGGGGGCCTTCATCGCAAGGAGACACACCATGCCTCGCTTCGCTGCCAACCTGTCCATGCTGTTCACCGAACAGGACTTCCTGGCCCGCTTCAAGGCTGCCGCCGACGCCGGTTTCAGCGGTGTCGAATACCTCTTCCCGTACGACTTCAGCGCAGCCGAAATCAAGCAGCAGCTGGACGCCAACGGCCTGACCCAGGTGCTGTTCAACCTGCCGGCGGGCGACTGGGCCAAAGGTGAGCGCGGCATCACCTGCCACCCCGACCGCATCGAAGAATTCCGCGCAGGCGTCGACAAGGCCATCGAGTACGCCAAGGTGCTGGGCAACACCCAGGTCAACGCCCTGGCTGGCATTCGCCCGCAAGGCCTGCAGTGCGCCGACGTGCGCAAGACCTTCGTGGAAAACCTGCGCTACGCCGCCGACAAGCTGAAGGCCGCTGGGATTCGCCTGGTCATGGAAATGATCAACACCCGCGACATTCCAGGCTTCTACCTGAACACCACGAAACAGGCCCTGGAAATCCAGGCCGAGGTGGGCAGCGACAACCTGTTCCTGCAGTACGACATCTACCACATGCAGATCATGGAAGGTGACCTGGCCCGCACCATGGAAGCCAACCTGAAACTGATCAACCACATCCAGTTGGCCGACAACCCGGGCCGCAACGAGCCAGGCACCGGCGAGATCAACTACCGCTTCCTGTTCGAGCACCTGGACCGCATCGGCTACCAGGGCTGGGTGGGCGCAGAGTACAAGCCGCTGACCACCACCGAAGCGGGCTTGGGCTGGCTGAAAACGCACAACGCGATCTGAGGGCCGAACACCAGCCCCAGGAAAACACCAGACACTGTGGGAGCGGGCTTGCCCGCGAACACCGGCATAGCCGGTGCCATCCACCGCGGTGCCTGCTTCGCGGGCAAGCCCGCTCCCACAGGGGGCCAATGCTTGCTTGAGATATCACAAATAAAAAGAGGCACATTCTCATGGCTAAAATCGGTTTCATCGGCACCGGCATCATGGGCAAGCCCATGGCCCAGAACCTGCAAAAAGCAGGTCACAGCCTGTTCGTTTCCACCCACCACGATGTCGCTCCGGCCGACCTGATCGCCGCTGGCGCCGTGGCCCTGGCCAACCCGAAGGAAGTGGCCCAGGAAGCCGAGTTCATCATCGTCATGGTGCCGGACACCCCGCAGGTCGAAGCCGTCCTGTTCGGTGAAAACGGCGTGGCCGAAGGTGTCGGCCCGAACAAGGTGGTGATCGACATGAGCTCGATCTCCCCTACCGCCACCAAAGCCTTTGCCGAGAAAATCAAGGCCACCGGCGCTGCCTACCTCGACGCCCCGGTGTCTGGCGGTGAAGTCGGTGCCAAGGCTGCGACCCTGAGCATCATGGTCGGTGGCTGCCCGAAAGCCTTCGAGCGCACCCTGCCGCTGTTCGAAGCCATGGGCAAGAACATCACCCGAGTGGGCGGCAACGGCGACGGCCAGACCGCCAAGGTCGCCAACCAGATCATCGTCGCCCTGAACATCCAGGCCGTTGCCGAAGCCCTGCTGTTCGCCGCCAAGAACGGCGCGGACCCGGCCAAGGTACGTGAGGCGCTGATGGGCGGCTTCGCCTCCTCGAAGATCCTTGAAGTACACGCCGAGCGCATGATCAAAGG
Organism: Pantoea sp. Ap-967; assembly: GCF_011752565.1. Classification (GTDB taxonomy): domain Bacteria; phylum Pseudomonadota; class Gammaproteobacteria; order Pseudomonadales; family Pseudomonadaceae; genus Aquipseudomonas. The sequence goes on along the minus strand of NZ_VWXK01000016.1, from coordinate 42,310 downwards.
CACCTTCGACCCAGGCTTCCGCATCAACCTGCACCAGAAAGACCTCAACCTGGCCCTGCAAGGCGCCAAGGAACTGGGCATCAACCTGCCCAACACCTCCAATGCCCAGCAAGTGTTCAACACCTGCCAGGCCCTGGGCGGCGGCAACTGGGACCACTCGGCGCTGATCAAAGGCCTGGAGCACATGGCCAACTTCTCGATCCGCGACGACAAGTAAGACCTTACCGGCCTCATCGCGAGCTGCGCTCGCTCCTACGGGATCAGCGCAACGCCGGTAGGAGCGAGCAAAGCTCGCGATGAAGCCCACACCGCTGAACCTGCGACCACAGGTTCATGAGGTGAACCCGAGCAACACCCGCCCCTGGTTCGGCCTGCACGGAGGCAGTTCCAGGGGCGTTTTCGATTCTGCAGAACAACAATAACTGGGAGCCTGCCATGTCGGTCGATCCGCAAAAAATTCTCCGCGACCTGTTCGACACAGCCATCGCCGCCGCCCACCCGCGCCAAGTCCTCGAACCCTACCTGCCCGCCGACCGCAGCGGCCGGGTGATCGTCATCGGCGCGGGCAAGGCCGCTGCCGCCATGGCTGAAGTGGTCGAAAAAAGCTGGCAGGGCGATGTGTCCGGCCTGGTCGTGACCCGCTACGGCCACGGCGCCAATTGCCAGAAGATCGAGGTGGTCGAAGCCGCCCACCCGGTCCCCGACGCCGCCGGCCTGGCCGTGGCCAAGCGCGTGCTGGAGCTGGTCAGCAACCTCAACGAAGAGGACCGCGTCATCTTCCTGCTGTCCGGCGGTGGCTCGGCCCTGCTGGCCCTGCCTGCCGAAGGCCTGACCCTGGCCGACAAGCAACAGATCAACAAGGCGCTGCTCAAGTCCGGCGCCACCATCGGCGAGATGAACTGCGTGCGCAAGCACCTCTCGGCGATCAAGGGCGGCCGCCTGGCCAAGGCCTGCTGGCCGGCCACCGTCTACACCTATGCAATTTCCGACGTTCCAGGCGACTTGGCCACCGTCATCGCCTCCGGCCCCACCGTGGCCGACCCGAGCACCTCGGCCGAAGCCCTGGCGATCCTCAAGCGCTACAACATCGATGCGCCGAAAGCGGTGATCGACTGGCTCAACAACCCCGCGTCGGAAACCGTCAAGGCCGGTGACCCGGCCCTGGCCCGCAGCCACTTCCAGCTGATCGCCAAGCCCCAGCAGTCGCTGGAGGCTGCCGCGGTAAAAGCCCGCCAGGCCGGCTTCAGCCCGCTGATTCTTGGCGACCTGGAAGGTGAATCGCGCGAAGTGGCCAAGGTGCACGCTGGCATCGCCCGGCAGATCGTCCAGCACGGCCAGCCGCTGAAGGCGCCTTGCGTGATCCTGTCGGGAGGCGAAACCACCGTCACCGTGCGCGGCAATGGCCGTGGCGGGCGCAATGCCGAGTTCCTGCTCAGCCTGACCGAAAGCCTCAAGGGCCTGCCGGGCGTGTACGCCCTGGCCGGTGACACCGACGGCATCGACGGCTCGGAAGAAAACGCCGGCGCCGTGATGACCCCGGCCAGCTACGCCCGTGCCGAGGCCCTGGGCCTGTCGGCCAGCGACGAGCTGGACAACAACAACGGCTATGGCTACTTCGCCGCCCTCGACGCGCTGATCGTCACCGAGCCGACCCGCACCAACGTCAACGACTTCCGCGCCATCCTGATCCTTGAGACTGCCCAATCATGACGCCTGATAAAAAAGTGAAGATCCTCGCCACCCTCGGCCCGGCGATCAAAGGCATCAACGACATCCGCCAGCTGGTCGAAGCGGGCGTGAACATCTTCCGCCTGAACTTCAGCCACGGCGAGCACGCCGACCACGCCCTGCGCTACCAGTGGATTCGTGAAGTCGAGCAGCAGCTGAACCGCCCGCTGGGCATCCTCATGGACCTGCAAGGGCCAAAGCTGCGCGTGGGCCGCTTCGCCGAAGGCAAGGTGCAGCTGCAACGCGGCCAGGCCCTGCGCCTGGACCTGGACACCACCCCAGGCGACAGCCGTCGGGTCAACCTGCCGCACCCGGAAATCATCGCGGCCCTGCAGCCTGGCATGGACCTGCTGCTGGACGACGGCAAGCTGCGCCTGCGGGTCACCGCCAAGCACAGCGACGCCATCGACACCGAAGTACTGGCCGGTGGCGAGCTGTCTGACCGCAAGGGCGTCAACGTGCCGCAAGCGGTGCTCGACCTCTCCCCGCTCACCGAAAAAGACCGCCGCGACTTGAACTTCGGCCTGGAGCTGGGCGTGGACTGGGTGGCCCTGTCGTTCGTGCAGCGCCCCGAAGACATCCAGGAAGCACGCCAGCTGATTGGTGACCGCGCCTACCTGATGGCCAAGATCGAGAAGCCTTCGGCGGTGGAGCAGTTGCAGGCGATTGCCGAGTTGTCCGACGCGATCATGGTCGCCCGCGGCGACCTGGGTGTGGAAGTGCCCGCCGAGAGCGTGCCGCAAATCCAGAAGCGCATCATCGGCATCTGCCGCCAGCTGGGCAAACCGGTGGTGGTGGCCACCCAAATGCTCGAATCCATGCGTTTCTCGCCAGCCCCGACCCGTGCCGAGGTCACCGACGTGGCCAATGCCGTGGCCGAAGGCGCCGATGCGGTGATGCTGTCGGCCGAAACGGCTTCGGGTGACTACCCGCTCGAAGCGGTGCAGATGATGAGCAAGATCATCCGCCAGGTGGAGAATGGCCCGGACTACCAGGCCCAGCTGGACGTGGGCCGGCCCAAGGCCGAGGCAACCGTGTCGGACGCCATCAGCTGCGCGATCCGCCGCATCAGCGGCATCTTGCCGGTGGCGGTGCTGGTCAACTACAGCGAGTCGGGCACCTCGACGTTGCGTGCGGCACGCGAACGGCCACGGGCGCCGATCCTGAACCTTACGCCGAACCTCAAGACCGCGCGGCGCCTGAGCGTGGCCTGGGGCGTGCACTCGGTGGTCAACGACCGCCTGCGCCAAGTGGACGAGGTGGTGACCACCGCCCTGGAAATTGCCCAGGCACAAGGCATGGCCAGCCGTGGCGACACGCTGCTGATCACCGCCGGTGTGCCTTTCGGCAAGCCGGGTTCGACTAATACCTTGCGCATCGAGACGCTGGCCTAAAGCCCCGCACCTCCCCTGTGGGAGCGGGCTTGCCCGCGAATGCGTCAGCCCAGGCAACACGGCTACACCTGCTGACCGCTTCGCGGGCAAGCCCGCTCCCACAGGGGCGGCGACGCTTCACATAACTGCGGAAAACCGAGGCCCAAAGAGGCCCACCGCTCGCCCATCAACCTTGCTGACTGCCCATGTACACCAAAAATTTCGTCAACCCGTGCCCCGACTGGGCCACGGCGCTGCTCAACGGTTTCAGCCAGGTGCTGCTGCTGCGCAACCCCCTGTGCGGCCTGTGCTGCCTGCTGGCCATCCTGCTGACCGCCCCCGACCTGGTCGGCGGCGCCCTGCTCGGCGCCCTCGCCGGCCTGCTCACCGCGCAGCGCCGCGGCTACGACCGCGCCGACCGCCAGGCTGGGCTGTATTGCTACAACGGCGTGCTGATCGGCATCTTGATCAGCACCGTGCTGCCCTGGTCGGCTATCCTGCCGCCACTGATCATTGCCGCCGGCGGCCTGTCGAGCATCATCACCCACCAATGGCGCAAGCGCGGCGGCAAACTGCTGGTCGCCTACACCGCACCGTTCGTGCTACTGGGCTGGGTGGCCCTGCTGTTCGCCAGCCCTGCGCCCAGCGGCTTCGTCGAGGCGGAACCTGCGTATGCGCTGGCGCGGGGCGTGGGGCAGATCTTCCTGCTCGACCAGCCCCTGGCCGGGTTGTTGATCATCATCGGGATGTTCATCGCCAACCCCTATGCGGCGATGTGGGCCGTGCTCGGTTCGGCCATTGGCGGCGGCGTGGCGCTGCTCGCCGACCAGGCCCAGGCGGCGTGGCTGGGGCTGTATGGCTTCAACGCCGCGCTGGCCGCGCTGGCGTTCAGCCGCCAGGGCGAGAAACCCTGGGTGACGTTGCTGGCCATAGCACTGGCCCTGTTGCTGCAACCGCTGCTCAAGCTGCTGCCGGTGCCTGGCCTGACCGCCCCCTTCGTCGCCGCCTGCTGGCTGATGCACCTGGGCAATCACCTGGCCCAGCTTCGGCACGGCCGCACCCGCCGCTTGCACAGCTGAATCGCAGTCCCTAGGCTCAGCCCATCGCAACAGTGGAACGAGCCAATGAACAACCTTGCGAGCCTGCGCGAGCGGCTTTACGTCATCGTCTTCCAGACCGACACCGTCGCCGGCCGACGCTTCGACAAGATCCTCCTGCTGATCATCCTCGCCAGCCTGATCACGGTCATCCTCGACAGCATCGACGAGGTGCACCAGGGCTATGCCGGCCTGCTGGCGGGTATCGAATGGGGGTTCACCGCGATCTTCCTGGCCGAATACCTCACCCGTTTGTACTGCTCGCCCAAGCCCCTGCGCTATGCCTTCAGCTTCTACGGGCTGGTCGACTTGCTGGCGATCGTGCCGGGGATCATCGCGCTGTACTACAGCGATGCCCAGTACCTGCTGATTATCCGGGTCATCCGCATGCTGCGGATCTTTCGCGTGCTCAAGCTCAGCCCGTACCTCAAACAGGCCCACTACCTGCTGGACGCGCTACGCGGCAGCAAGCAGAAGATCATCGTGTTCCTGGTCAGCGTGTCGACCCTGGTGACGGTGTTCGGCACCTTGATGTACGTGATCGAAGGGCCGGAGCATGGCTTTACCAGCATTCCCAAGGGCATCTATTGGGCCATCGTCACACTCACCACCGTGGGCTTTGGCGATATCGTGCCGAAGACGCCGCTGGGGCAGGTGCTGTCGTCGCTGGTGATGATTACCGGTTACTCGATCATCGCCGTGCCGACCGGCATCTTTACCGCCGAGCTTGCCAATGCCATGCGCGGCGAGCAGCTGCAGCATGACTGCCCGACGTGCAGCAAAAAGAGCCATGAGCATGGCGCGGCATTCTGTTCCCGCTGCGGGAATGCGCTATTTCCCAAGCACTGATGCCACCTGCCCCGCGAAAGGGCCGGTACAGGCAGCGCTATAACCAAAGTCTTTTTAGTTCTTTAGCCCGCACAATCACACCCGCTATAGTCGCCATCAAACTGCCAACATCCACCAAGAACAAGGACGCAACGTGAAAAAACTCTTCACCGCCTCACTGCTCGCCGCAGGCCTTGCCCTGGGCAACCTGGCCCAGGCAGCCCCTTCCCTGCTGAACGTTTCCTACGATGTGATGCGCGACTTCTACAAGGACTACAACCCAGCCTTCCAGAAGCACTGGGAAGCCGAGCACAACGAAAAGCTCAATGTGCAGATGTCCTTCGGCGGTTCGAGCAAGCAGGCGCGGGCGGTGATCGATGGCCTGCAGGCCGATGTCATCACCATGAACATGGCCACCGACATCAACGCCCTGGCCGACAACGGCAAGCTGGTGCCAGACAACTGGGTAAGCCGCCTGCCCAACAACAGCGCCCCGTTCACCTCCGCCACCGTGTTCATCGTGCGCAAGGGCAACCCCAAGGCCCTGAAAGACTGGCCCGACCTGCTCAAGGACGGTGTGCAGGTGATCGTGCCCAACCCCAAGACCTCGGGTAACGGCCGCTACACCTACCTGTCGGCTTGGGGCTATGTGCTGAAACAGGGCGGCGACGAAACCAAGGCCCGCGCCTTCGTCGGCAAGCTGTTCAAGCAGGCACCCGTGCTCGACACCGGTGGCCGCGCCGCCACCACCACCTTCATGACCAACCAGATCGGCGACGTGCTGGTCACCTTCGAGAACGAAGCCGAGATGATCGCCCGCGAATTCGGCCGCGATCAGTTCGAAGTGATCTATCCAAGCGTATCGGCCGAAGCCGAGCCGCCGGTGAGCGTGGTCGACAAGGTGGTGGCCAAGAAAGGCACCCAGGCCGTGGCCGAGGAATACCTGAAGTACCTGTGGTCGCCGGCAGCCCAGGAAATCGCCGCGCAGAACTACCTGCGCCCACGCGATGCAACGGTGCTGGCCAAGTACACCGACCGCTTCCCGAAAGTGGATTTCCTGTCGGTGGAGAAGACCTTTGGTGACTGGCGGACCGTGCAGAAGACCCACTTCAATGATGGTGGGGTGTTTGACCAGATCTACACCAACCAGCAGTAGAAGATGTACGCAGGGCCGGCCTCTTCGCGGGGCAAGCCCGCTCCTACAAGGACCGTACGGACCCTGTAGGAGCGGGCTTGCCCCGCGAAAGGGCCGGCCCTGACAGCACACCACTTCGAACTTTCCCGCCCCAAGCACAATCAGTTCCTTGAGTAACCCTGCCCAAGGAGTACTCCAGTGCTGCGCTTTCTCTCCACCCTGCTGCTCGGCTGCCTGCTGAGCACCCACCTGCTGGCCGCAGACCCCGCCCCGGCCGATGCGCCCCCAGCCGAACCGGAAGCAGTGCTGCAAGGCGGCCTGCTCGGTGCCCTGGCCGATGGCTTGGACAGCGCCGCCCAGGAGCTTGACCTCGACGCCCACCTGGTCGACGCCTGGCGCCTGCGCACCGACCGCGCCGCCCAGGAAGTCGAGCGCCTGGTCGACCGCCACTCGGCCAGCGACTCGCTGCAGCTGGCCGGCAACTTCGTGCTGCTGACCCTCGCCTGGGCCGCCAGCTTCGCCGTGCTCACCACCCTGGGCCGCTGGCTTGCCAAGCGCTTGGCTGGCATGGCCTGGCTGCGTTCACGCAAACGCGCCAGCAGCCTGCTCGGCTACCTGCTGCCCTACACCCTGCCGGCCCTGGCCAGCCTGCCACTGACGCTCTACGTCAGCCGTTTTCTCGACCCGTCGGTGGCCCGCGCCCTGGGCCTGAGCCTGGCCTACGCCACCAGCAGTGGCCTGTTCTCGACCTCGATCATCCTCTGCCTGATCACCCTGTTCGACGCCGGCCACAAGCGCGCCGCGGTGGCGGTGATCAAGCGCATGGCCCCGCGCCCGCTGTTTTTGATCGGCTTTCTCGCCGCCTGGAGCGACGCCCTGACCAGCCCACAGATCGCGCGCCAGCTGGGCGGCAACATCACCGCCAGCATCGCGGTGATCACCGGCCTCACCGCCACCTTCATTTTCGCAAGCCTGGTGATCCGCCTGCGCCGCCCGGTCGCCCACCTGATCCGCAACCGCGCCTACCAGGACCGCGTGCAACACCGCGCGGTGCAGGAAACCCTGCGGATCTTTTCTGCCCTGTGGTACCTGCCGATTCTGCTGATGATCCTGGTATCGGCCATCCACCTGCTTGGGGCAGGCGAAGAGAGCCAGAAAGCCCTGCAAAAAGCCCTGCTGACCACCGTGCTGCTGGTGTCGACGGTGTTTCTCAGCACCTTGCTGCAACACCTGCTGGCGCCCCGTGGAAACGACCCGGCGCAGCGCGTGCGGCCCTACAAGGAACTGCTGCGCAGCCTGGCCCACGCGCTGCTGCGCATCCTCATGGCGGTGGCCTTCATCGAGCTGCTGGGGCGTATCTGGGGTTTCTCGGTGATCGACTTTGCCCTGAGCAACAGCCTCGGCCAGGCCATCAGCAATTCGCTGTCGAGCATCGGCCTGATCCTGCTGGTGACCTGGCTGCTCTGGGTGGTGCTCGACACCGCCATCCAGGAAGCCCTCAAGCCCGCGGTAGGCCGGCGCGCCTCGCGCCAGCCCAGCACCCGGGTGCGCACCATCCTGCCGATGCTGCGCAACGCGGTGAAAGTCATCCTGATCGTGATCTGCACCATCACCACCATGGCCAACCTGGGCATCAACGTCGCGCCCCTGCTGGCCGGCGCCGGGGTGATCGGCCTGGCCATCGGCTTTGGCTCGCAGCAACTGGTGCAGGATGTGATCACCGGCCTGTTCATCCTGATCGAGGACACCATCTCCATCGGCGACTGGGTGGTGCTCGACTCTGGCCACGCCGGCACCGTCGAGAGCCTGACCATCCGCACCCTGCGCCTGCGCGACGGCAAGGGCTTCGTGCACTCGGTGCCGTTCGGGCAGATCAAGGCCGTTACCAACCAGTCGCGGCAGTTCGCCTATGCGTTTTTCTCGGTGCAGTTCACCTATGACAGCGACGTGGACGAATCGCTGGGGTTGATTCATGAGGTGGGGCAGTCGATCAGCGACGACCCGCTGCTGCGCATCAACCTGCAAGGGCCGCTGCAGGTGTTCGGGGTGGACCGCATGGATTTGAACGGGTTCGTACTGACGGCGCAGTTCCGCACCATTTCCGGGGGCCAGTATGCGGTGAGCCGGGCGTTCAACGAGCGGCTGAAGAAGCGCGTGGACCAAACCGACAAGGTGAGTTTTGCCCAGGTGTATCCCATGCCGGTGCGCGGGGTTTCGGCCTGATGCCGGCCTGTACCGGCCCTTTCGCGGGGCAAGCCCGCTCCTACACGCGAAAGGGCTGGCCCAGGCAACATCACCCTTGCCGGAATACCAAAGCCTTCAACCCGCCCGCCGGGTCCACGTCAGGAAACTCCGGCGGATTCTCCAGCCGCTCGACAAAGGCCAGCCCAGGCGCCTGCTCGGCCATCCCTTCGACCAAGAATTCAGGCCCGATCCCCGGGTCATTGACGCACGCCAGCACCGTCCCGCCCTCACTCAACAACTCAGGCAAGCGCCGCAGGATCTTGGCGTAGTCCTGGGTCAGCACGAAACTGCCACGCTGGAAGGTCGGTGGGTCGATGATAATCAGGTCATACGGCCCGTACTTGCGCACCTTGCCCCACGACTTGAACAGTTCATGGCCAAGGTAAGCCACTCGCGATGCATCGTGGCCATTGAGGCGATGGTTGTCGCGCCCGCGCGACAGCGCCGACTTGGCCATGTCCAGGTTGACCACCTGCTCGGCGCCCCCGGCGATCGCCGCCACCGAAAACCCGCAGGTGTAGGCGAACAGGTTGAGCACGCGCTTGCCTGCAGCCTGCTCGCGCACCCAGCGGCGGCCATAGCGCATGTCGAGGAACAGGCCGTTGTTCTGCCGCACGCCCAGGTCCAGCAGGTAGGTCAGGCCGTCCTCGACCACCTCGCGCTGCTGGCACGGCTCGCCCAGCAGCCACTGGCCGGGGCTTTCGGGCAGGTAGCGGTGCTGAATGAGTATCGCCTGGCCCGCCCATTGCGGGCGCTCGGCCAGGCGCTGCAACATCGCCTGCAGCTCGGCCAGCTGGCCCTGCGGGGGTTCACGGAACAGGGCCACCGACAGCACGCCTTGCAGCCAGTCCACCGTGACCTGCTCCAGGCCTTCCCAGCACCGGCCACGGCCATGGAACAGGCGGCGGGTTTCTGCCGGGGCAGGGTCAAGGGCGGTGAGCAGATGCTGCTCCAGGGTGTGGATTGGCGAAGTCATGGCGGGGTCACTGGCGGGTAAAAGCCGGCATTCTACCCCTTGACCGTCACCCGCGCCGAGCGAAACCACCAGCCTTGCTGCATGCCGGCCGCAGCCAGCAGAATCAGGCCAACCCCCAGCCACTGCAGTGGCGCCAGCCGGTGCCCGAAGGCCACCCAGTCGACCAGGATCGCGGCAATCGGGTAGATGAACGACAGCGCGCCGGTCAGCGCCGTGGGCAGGCGCTGGATGGCGCTGTACAGCAACACGTACATCACGCCGGTATGCACCACGCCCAGGGTCAGCAGGCTGGCCAACGCCGTGGGCGCGCCTGGCAAGCCGCCCAGCTTGGCCCAGGGCGCCAGCAACAGCACGCCGGTGGCCACCTGAATCAGGGCAATCAGGTGCGGTGGCGTGCCGTTGAGGCGCTTGATGATCAAGGCGGCAATGGCATACAACAGGGCCGCCCCCAGCGCCAGGGCAATTCCCGCCAGGTAGCCGTCGCCACTGCCCTGCCCCGCGCCGTGGGCGCTGACGATGGCCAGCATGCCGAGAAAGGCCACGCTCAGCCAAGTGAGCTTGGCGGCGGTGATTTTCTCGCCAAGAAACAGCGCCGCGAGCCCCACCAGCAGGAACGGCTGAACGTTGTACACCGCGGTGCCGATGGCAATCGACGCCCGTGAATAAGAGGCGAACAGCAGTACCCAGTTGCCGACGATGGCCACCCCACTGGCGACCGCCAACAGCAAACCCGTGCGGCCGATGACGCCAGGCCTGAGCAAGCCCAACGCCGCGCAAATCACCAGCAAGGTGCCGGCGCCGAACACGCAGCGCCAGAACACCACCTCCAGCACCGGTTGCCCGGACACCAGTACGAACCAGCCGATGGTGCCGGAAATCAGCATGGCGGCGATCATTTCCAGCGTGCCGCGGCGCAGTGAACTGTCCATCGCGTACCTCCCGTTGACGATGGCTCAGTATGCGGCGGGCCGCAGGGCACCTTCCAGCGGATAAACAAGGCCAACTGCTCGGCTCACCTTTACTATCAAGGCAAATTCCCAAAACTGCCTTACGAGATGCCTATGACCGATGCCATCGACCAACTGTTGATCAACGCCCTGATGGACGACTCGCGCCGTTCGCTCAAAGCGCTGGCGCAGCTCAGCGGCCTTTCCGCCCCCAGCGTTGGCGAACGCCTGCGACGCCTGGAAGAACGTGGTGTGTTGCAGGGTTACACAGTCAATGTCGACCCGCGCAGTTTCGGTTACCAGCTGCAGGCCATCGTGCGCATCCGCCCATTGCCGGGGCAGTTGCAGGAAGTGGAACGGCAGATCATCGCCATCACGGAATTCACCGAGTGCGACAAGGTAACCGGTGAGGATTGCTTCATCGCCCGCCTGCATGTGCGGTCGATGGAGCAGCTGGACACCCTGCTCGACCGCATCAATGTGCTGGCCGAAACCAACACCGCGATCATCAAGAAAAGCCCGGTAAAACGGCGGTTACCCCCGATGGCGTGACCCAGCCCCCCGCGTGGTAGGAGCGAGCGCAGCTCGCGATAGGGCCGCAAAAAACCTGACTAATTTATGTACACAAGAATGTCACCTTAAGTGCCATTTTTGTGTGCACTTACCCCAATAGCGCCCCAATACGTTACACACTTTGTTTATTAAATTCTGACCATTCGATCAACTAAGTGACCCACTAAAAAATAAAACCTGTTCATCTAGTCAATTTATATTTCCAATATTTCATTCACTTATCTTCAAACAACTGATCTTTCAAAAAATACCCATCTAGCAACCGACTTTCGGCTGGCATGGAACTCGCTTTCGTGTGCACATGTTTTGTATACAAACCAAACAAAACATAAATACACAAGAACCCGTGACGTCGGCCCCAGGCCGACCGCCACGCCCAGAACCCAGTGATGCCAAGCTGCACCGACGAGATGGCGAGCCCGTGCGCATGCCCGCTCATCGCAGTCCGCGCGCATCAGGAGCCTGCCGGAATGAGTACCAGCCTCAACCTTGCCCCTGAACAATCCGTCGCCAGCACCAACCCCACAACGGCCCAAGCCGGCGATATGCCGCAGCTTGGCCTGAGCCCACGCCTGCATAACCGTGACCTTGCCCCCACCCGCGCCGAAGGCCGCCGTTGGGGCGGCTACAGCATCTTCGCGTTGTGGACAAACGATGTGCACAATATCGCCAACTATTCGTTCGCCATGGGCTTGTTCGCCCTGGGCCTGGGTGGCTGGCAAATCCTCATGTCCCTGGCCATCGGCGCCGCGCTGGTGTACTTCTTCATGAACCTGTCTGGCTACATGGGGCAGAAAACCGGCGTGCCGTTCCCGGTCATCAGCCGCATCGCCTTCGGCATCCATGGCGCACAGATTCCGGCACTGATCCGTGCCGTCATCGCCATCGCCTGGTTCGGCATCCAGACCTACCTGGCCTCGGTGGTGCTGCGCGTGCTGCTGACCGCCGTGTGGCCGCACATGGCCGCCTACGACCACGACAGCATTCTTGGCCTGTCGAGCCTGGGCTGGGTGTGCTTCGTGGCGATCTGGCTGGTCCAGCTGGTGATCCTGGCCTACGGCATGGAGATGGTGCGCCGCTACGAAGGCTTCGCAGGCCCCGTGATCCTGCTGACCGTGGCGAGCCTGGCGGTGTTCATGTACTTCAAGGCCGATGCCCGCATCGCCTGGTCGGTGGCCGAACCGCTGACCGGCTATGAGATGTGGCGCAACATCTTTGCCGGTGGCGCGCTGTGGCTGGCGATCTACGGCACCCTGGTGCTGAACTTCTGCGACTTCGCCCGTTCCTCGCCGTGCCGCCGGACCATCCGCGTGGGTAACTTCTGGGGCCTGCCGGTGAACATCCTGGTGTTCGCGGTCATCACCGTGGTGCTGTGCGGCGCGCAGTTCCAGATCAACGGCCAGGTCATCGACAGCCCCACGCAAATCGTCGCCGCCATTCCCAGCACCGCGTTCCTGGTGCTCGGCTGCCTGGCCTTCCTGATCGTCACCGTGGCGGTGAACATCATGGCCAACTTCGTCGCCCCGGCCTTCGTGCTCAGCAACCTGGCGCCACGCCACCTGAACTTCAAGCGCGCCGGGCTGATCAGCGCCACCCTGGCGGTGCTGATCCTGCCGTGGAACCTCTACAACAGCCCGCTGGTGATCGTGTATTTCCTGTCGGGCCTTGGCGCCCTGCTCGGCCCGCTGTACGGCGTGATCATGGCCGACTACTGGTTGCTGCGCAAAGGCTGCATCAACGTGCCAGAGCTGTACACCGAGCACCCGGCCGGGGCCTACCACTACAGCAAAGGCATCAACCTGCGCGCCGTGGCCGCGTTCGTGCCAGCTGCGCTGCTGGCCATCGTCCTGGCCCTGGTGCCGAACTTCCATGGCATTGCGCCCTTCTCCTGGCTGATCGGTGCCGGTATCGCCGCTGCGCTGTACCTGCTGATCGCCCCACGCAAGCGCCACTACCACGACGTCAGCGGCGAATGCATCGCCGTCGACCACAGCAGCCACTGATCAGCGAGGACCGTTCATGCGTATTCTGATCGTTAACGTCAACACCACCGAAGCCATTACCGAAGCCATTGCCGAACAAGCCCGCAGCGTCGCCGCCCCGGGCACCGAGATCATCGGCCTGACCCCATGGTTTGGTGCCGAGTCGGTGGAGGGCAATTTCGAAAGCTACCTGGCTGCCATTGCGGTAATGGACCGCGTGCTGGCCTACGACCAGCCGTATGACGCGGTGATCCAGGCGGGCTACGGTGAGCATGGCCGCGAGGGCCTGCAGGAGCTGCTGAACGTGCCGGTGGTGGACATCACCGATGCCGCCGCCAGCACCGCGATGTACTTGGGCCACGCCTACTCGGTGGTGACCACCCTGGACCGCACCGTGCCCTTGATCGAAGACCGCCTGAAACTCTCAGGCCTCCATGACCGCTGCGCCTCGGTGCGCGCCAGCGGCCTGGCGGTACTGGAGCTCGAAGAAGACCCGCTGCGCGCGGTGGAGGCCATCGTCGAGCAGGCCGAGCGCGCCGTGCGCGATGACAAGGCCGAGGTGATCTGCCTGGGGTGCGGCGGCATGGCCGGGCTGGATGAGCAGATTCGCCAGCGCACCGGCGTGCCGGTGGTCGATGGTGTGAGCGCAGCGGTGACCATTGCCGAGTCGCTGGTGCGCATGGGGCTCAGCACCTCGAAGGTACGCACCTATGCCACGCCCCGGGCGAAGAAAGTGCTGGGTTGGCCGATGCGAATCGGGCGCTAGGCCGGCTTAGCCTGTGCGGGCCCTTTCGCGGGGCAAGCCCGCTCCTACAGGAGCGGGCTTGCCCCGCGAAGAGGCCCGCACAATCAACACAGCATCCTGGCCAGGCGCTCACCGCTGCCACAGGCCAAGGTAAACCCCAGGGCCCCATGCCCCACGTTCAACCAGAGGTTCCGGTAGGCAGAAGCCCCGATGATCGGCACACCGGTAGGCGTTGCCGGGCGCATGCCTGCCCATTCCACCGCCTGGCCGTAATCTGCAGCCAGTGGCAACGCCTCCAGTGCCAGCTGGCGCATGCTTTGCAGCCTGCCGGCATCCACTGAATCGTCGTAGCCGACGATATCCACCATCGCCGCCACGCGCAGCTGCTGGTCCAACCGCGCATAGACGATCTTGCGCTCATAGTCGGTGATGCTCAGCTGTGGCGGTTGCGACGCGACAGGGGCGGTCAGGCTGTAACCCTTGAGTGGGTAGACCGGCAGGCGCATCCCCGGCAACCCCAACCCTGCGCTGCGGTGCCCGGCACATAACACCAGGCGCTCGACCTCGACGTGCTTGTGGCCCACCTGCAAGGCAACCACGCGGTCCTTGCGGGTTATCATCCGTGTCACGGTCTTGCCCAGCAGAAACCTGCATTGCCCGGAGGCGCGCAGGCGCTCGGCCAGGCGCTCGCAAAACCGGTGGCAATCGGCAACCTCTTCATCGGGCGTCAGCACGCCACCGATGAACGGCGCCTCGGCTACAGCTGGCTCCAGCGCCCGGAGCTCGGCGCCATCGACTACCCGCTGACGGGCGGGGTCAAGCAAGTGGGCGCGCCCTTTGCTGAATGCACGCTCACTGCGAAATGCCACCAGCTTGCCGTTACAACGCCAGGCGAAGTCGCTCAGCCCATCTTCATCACGCCAACGCGCCAAGGTGGCCTGGCTGTGCCGCGCCAGCTCCAGCAACTGTGCGCCGCTGCGCCGGTTGACGCTGCTGCGGCAGGCCATCAGGAAGGCCAACAGCCAGCGCCATTGGGTGGGGTCCATGCGCAGGCGCAAGCGCAGTGGTGAATCCCCTTGCAGCAGCCAGCCCAACGCCTGCCACGGCACACCGGCATCGGCCAGGGGGGCCACATAGCGGTAGGACAGTTGCCCACCATTGGCGTAACTGGTCGCCAGCGCCAAACTGTCGCGCGCCTCGACCAGCACCACCGACAGCCCCGCGCGCACCAGCGCATAGGCTGTGGCCAGGCCAATCACCCCGCCACCGATCACCGTCACCCGTTGTCCCATGGTTCATCCCTGCCCCGGTCCATATACCGGCACAGTAGCAGCGAATCAGGTCGGGCAGCTATGGGCGCCGCCATCGAGGCCCTGGCGCACGTTGCGGCTCAGCAGGCTGGCCTTGCCGTTGTGCCAGGTCAGGGTCAGCACGTAGAGGGTGTCGAAATCATCGCCGCTCCAGTCCTGGGTGATGATCCGCTTGTCACCCAGGGCCTTGCCGGCAACCGTGTTGATCAGCTCGGGCAGGTAGCCGTGGGACCAGGCGGTGTACACCGTGGCATTGCGGTACTTCTCGCTCAGCAGCTCGTCGGCCAGGTCGTCGGTGTCATTGGCGTCATAGTCAATGTTCACCGGCAAGCCCAGGCGGATGGCGCTGGGGGTGATGGTCATCAAGGGACGGATATAGCTGTAGCTGAGGTCCTGGCTGCCTTCCTCGACATGCCGGGAGGGGTTGGCGGCGAACACGTAGTCGGCCTTGCCGAAGCGCTCGGGCAGTAACGTCGCCAGGTCGATCGCCCGGTTGAGCCCCTGGCAATTGAGCTGCCCAAGGCCCTCTCCGGGCTTTTCGGCATGGCGCAGGAAGACCAGCGTCTGGGTACCGTCAACCGGTTGTGCCCGGCTCTCGACGATATCCAGGGCCAGCGGCACGGCAGCGGTAATGAGTGCCAGCGTTGGCAACAGGTGGCGAGGACGCCGGAAGAATGAGGGCAACTTCATCGAGGCAGGCTCTTGGGACGCAAGGAATCGGATTCACCCGCCACATTGCCCCGCGGCCGAAGCCGCGGGGCGTCCCTGTAGTGAATGCCGTCCTTGGCAACGAGTAGGGGTCAGAGTGCCCGATACCCGTTTGGTTCCTCCCTGGGTGTGGATGCCGTTCCCTAGGCAAGGCCTACGTTAGAGCAGCTGTGTTGCACAATTATGTCCAGCAGAGCGCGACCACCCTCCATGTTGCTATCAAGGAAGGGGGGCCGGTTCAGGGGTTGGCACGTCGGTGATGGTCACATCAAAGACCTGCTCTATGACCTGTTTTGGACCTTGGTTCAAACTCCAGGTGAAGAACACCAGAAAACCAAGCAAGAAAACGAATAGGACCGAGCCGACAAGGCTCTGTGTGACCCCCAACCAAAACCCAGGCTTGGTACTGCGAATTTCGTTACTCGCCTTCTCGGAGTAGTAGCGATCAAGCTCCGCAGCCTGCGCGACGATTGAGGCGTCAAGAAAACCGTGAACAAGCTGGCTTGCCTGGCCCCGATAGCTCTCCAATTGCGAGGGGCTATTGCTCACATCGTGAAAAGGTGTCAGCTCTTCATCTTTAGGCTCTCTGCCATGCTTGGCCTTGAAGGCCTGGATGAACTCGATTTTTTGCCGCTTATAGAGCGAATAAGCAATGATCCCCAGCGTATCCTGCTCGTGCTCGACCAGAACCGAAAAGATGTGGTTGTAACAGCCACCGGCCATGGCTGTTACGCCTTGCGCAGGCGGTTGAGCGCAGTTTCAAATGCAGCATTGAGTTCCGACCGGGTTTTCCGGGTGCTGCTCAGCACCCCGGCCAGCTCCCTAGGCAGTTGGATCTCCATGCGGGCACCGGATGCGATCAGCATTGCGTTCGCTTCACGCACCACACGCGACGAAAAGTGCGATTTCATGGGTATTTTCCCTCTTTCACTCCATCAGAGTTCCAAGGGTATCCATCCCTATCACGCATCTCAATCAGACGCCGGCCGACAGGGCGTGTAGTCCTTTTCCGCTTTAAGCCGGAATAGGACTACTCAATCCTCCCGCGTCAACACTTCCAGCAATTCGATCTCGAAGGTCAGGTCCGACCCGGGTGGTATCTTGCCCACGCTGCGCTCGCCATACCCGAGCTGCGCTGGCACCTGCAGCCGGCGCTTGCCGCCCACGCGCATGCCCATCAGGCCCTGGTCCCAGCCCTTGATCACGCGGCCTGTGCCAATCACGCATTGAAACGGCTTGCCGCGTGACCAGGACGAGTCGAACTCGCTGCCATCGGCCAGCCACCCGGTGTACTGGGTGGTGATCAGGGCGCCTTTGACGGCGGCCTTGCCGTCGCCTTCGACGAGGTCGGTGATCTGCAGTTCGCTGCTCATGGGCAGGCTCCAAGCTGTGGTTCGGGGCGCCGTTTTCTCAGGAATGCGCGGGTTTGGCAAGTTTCAGATGAACACGGTGCCGCGCAGGTACAACGCCGCGCGCCCACTGATGATGACCCGGCCATTGCCCGGTACCTGGCAGTGCAGCTGGCCCTTGCGGGCACCGCCCTGCTCGCAGCTCAGCTCGGCCTTGCCGAGCATGGCAGCCCACAGCGGCGCCAGCGAGGTGTGCGCCGAGCCGGTTACCGGGTCTTCGTTGACGCCCACGCGCGGGCCGAACCAGCGGGTGACGAAATCGAAGCCGCGCCCGGCGGCCGTTACGGCGATGCCGCGGGTGTCGATTGCCGACAGGGCGGCAAAATCAGGCTGCAACGGGGCGATCACGCTTGCATCATCGACCACCACCACGTAGTCGTCGGAACGGTACACCGCCTTGGCACTGCCCAGGCCCAACGCCTGCAGCAACCCGGCTGGCGCCTCCACCGGCTGCGGCTGCTTGGCCGGGAAGTCCATCGCCAGCAAGCCGTCGTTACCACGGCTGACGCGCAGTTCACCACTACGGGTGTTGAAGCGCAGCACCTCGGCCTGCTCGCCCAGCTGCTCGAACAACACATAGGCCGAGGCCAGGGTGGCATGGCCGCACAGGTCCACTTCCACCGTCGGGGTGAACCAGCGCAGGTCGAAGCGTTCGCCGTTGCGCACGAAGTAGGCGGTTTCCGAGAGGTTGTTTTCCTCGGCGATGCGCTGCAGCACATCGTCCGGCAGCCAGCTTTGCAGCGGGATCACCGCTGCCGGGTTGCCGCCGAACGGCTCGGCAGAGAACGCATCGACCTGGAAGATTTCGAGTTGCATGCACACGCTCCTTGTAGCCCGGCCAATACCGGGCGATTGTTCGAATGGGTCAGGGCTGGACGGGGGTGAGCACCGGTTCGCCGGCGAAGAAGGCCTGCAGGTTGCGCAGCACCAGGGTTACGGTATCGCGGGCAGCTTCCGGCGACTGGCCGGCCACATGGGGGGTAAGCACGGTGTTGCCCAGGGCCTTGAGGGCATCGGGCACGTTCGGCTCGTCATCGAACACGTCCAGTGCCGCGCCTGCCAGTTGGCCATGCTGCAAGGCGCTGACCAATGCCTGGGTGTCGACCACGCTGGCGCGGGCGATATTCACCAGGTAACCCTCGGCGCCCAGTGCATCGAGCACCTGGGCATCGACCAGGTGCTGGGTACCGGCCCCACCGGGGGTGGCGACCACCAGGATGTCGACGGCATCGGCCAGGTGCAACGGGCTGTCGTACCAGGTGTAGGGCACGTCCTGGCGTGGGGTGCGGCTGTGGTAGCTGATGTTCATGTCAAAGCCCAGGTTCGCCCGCTTGGCGATGGCCAGGCCCACCGCACCAAGCCCGAGGATACCCAGGCGCTTGCCGCTCACCGATGGGCTGATGACCCGGTTCCACTCGCCCCGGCGGGTGCTGGCATCGCCACGAGGGATGTCGCGCAGCAGCGCCAGCAGCAGGGCCAGGGTGTGGTCGGCAACGGTCGCGGCGTTGGCACCGGCGCCGTTGGTGACGGTGATGCCACGGGCGCGGGCGGCGGCCAGGTCTACCTGCTCGTAACCGGCGCCGATCACGCAGATGATCTGCAACTGCGTCAAGGTATCGATTTCGGTGGCGGTCAGGCCCAAGGGGCCGCGGGTGAGCACCGCGTCGATCTCGCCGGCATGGCGCTGGATGGCCTCGGCGCGCAGGTGGGGGGACGGGGCACGGATCAGGCGGTAACCGGCCTGCTCAAGCAGCGGCAGGTAATCGTCGACGGTTTCCACCAGTACCAGGACTGTCTTGCTCATGCCACCTCCGGGGGTTGTTCGAAGGGGCATTATGCGGAGTTAGCGGGCGGTACAGTCAATCGGAAAAACAGCGGGGAACTGTACTGTATGGGTTGGGGTGTTTGACGGTCGCGGTGTGTCGCCTGGGAGATCGAGCGCCGCCCGCGCGGCGCATCGCGAGCTGCGCTCGCTCCTACGTTTGTTTCGGGCCAATTATTCCTGGGAGATTCGCGCTCGGTCTACTGCGCAAACGCCCGGCCCAAGCCACCCGGCACGCCGCTACTGTCGGTGTCCTGCCACGGGCCATCCGGGCTCAGCGACCAGCTCCAGCCGTTGTCATACCGGTAATAGGTACGCTGGCGATAGAAAGTATTGGGCTTTTTCTCCAGCACATACACCCCAAGCTTCGGGTCCCAATGGCTAGCCCCACCCGGTGGCGGCGCAAAGCTTGCCGAGGTGCGCGGCATCGGCTTTGGAATCGCCGCTGGCTTGCTCGGCTGCCCACCTGGCAACGGCTTCACCACCGGCCCCTGCTGCGGCGGCAGGCGCTCGATCGGCGGCGAGGGCTGCTCATACGGCCGCTGTACCGTACACGCGGACAAACCCAGTGCCAGGGTAATCAGGGTCAGGCGAACGGTGCTGTGCATGGTGGGGCTCTCTTACAAGTCGGGGCTGTCGATGGTCAGGTGCTGGGTCGCCTGGGTGCTGCTGGCCAGCGGCGCGCCCTTGCCAACCCACTCGCCACGGGTCGGTTGGCCGGCGCGCGAGACACGTGCAACCAGTTGGACTTCGGCAAAATCCGACAGTTTCATCTGCGGCATCATCGCGTCGGCATCGGAAAGCTCGACCTCCAGCGGCAACTGCGCCACCGTGACCCGCTTGGCCGCCAGCGGCATCGGCGGGCCGTTGCTGGCACGGGCGAAGATGAACACAGTATCTTGCGGGCTGACCTTGTCCTTCAGCGCCGCCGCCAGTTCCACCCGCACCTTCAGGCGCGTCGCAGAGGCCGGTGCCGGCTGCGCCGCACTGCTGCCCAGGCGTTCGCCGGCGCGGTCGATGCCGCCCTGCAGCGCAGCCCGCGAGGCATCGCCTTCAGGCAGTTGCGCCAGCAGGCGCTTCCAGTAGTCGATCGCCTCCTGATAGCGCTCGCCCTCGAACGCGGCAATGCCCCGCAGGCCAAGGCTGGTGACCTCGTTCGGGTCGGCCTTCAGCGCCTCGTCAGTCAGCGCCTGCACCTGTGCACTCCACTGCTTGTTCGCCGCAAAGTACAACGCCTGGGCCCATTGCCCGAGCAATTCGGGTTGGCGACCGGCCAGGGCCACGGCGCGCTCATAGGTGCGCGCAGCATCCGCCGGGCGCTGTTCGGCCATGTAGGCGCGGCCAAGGAAATACAGGCCTTCGGCTGAGTCCGGCTGGGCCTCGACGGCACGTTCCAGGCGCGTGGTCATTTCCTCCAGGCTCTTTGGCGCCGCAGCGAACTCCTGGGTCAGCTCGACCTTGCCTGCCGCGCCAAAATGCAGGTACAGCCCCAGTGCCACCAACGGCACCAGCAGTGCGGCCAGCAACGGCACGGCCTTGCCCAGGCGGGCCTGGCGCGCAGATTCTGCACCCTCGGTGTCGGCCAGCAGCTCGCGGGCGGCTTCGTCCCGGCCCTTGGCCATCTGCCCATCGTCGAGCACCCCGGCTGCCTGCTGGGCAGCCAGTTCCGCGATACGCTCCTGGTACAACGCCACGTTCAGGGCGGTGCGGTCTTCTTCCTGCTGCTGGCGACGGCCACGCAGGATCGGGATCAGCAAGAAGCTGAGGGCGGCGAGCAGCAGCAGGCCCGCGCTAAGCCAGAATTCAATCATGGGTCTGTTCTTTTTCCAGCAATTGGGCGAGACGCTCGCGTTCTTCGTCAGACAATGCCTGGCCCCCTTGCGCCGCCGCCCCGCGGCGGCGGCGCACGATCACCGCCAACACCACGAAGCCACCCGCCAGCAGGATGCCCGGGCCGAACCACAGCAGCCAGGTGCGGCCACTGAGTGCCGGTTTGTAGCGCACGAAGTCGCCATAGCGGTCGACCATGAAGTCGATAACCTGCTGGTTGCTCTTGCCTTCGCCAAGCATGCGGAAGATTTCCCGGCGCAGGTCGGCAGCAATCGGCGCGTTGGAGTCGGCGATGTCCTGGTTCTGGCACTTGGGGCAGCGCAGTTCCTTGGTCAGTTGCTGGTAACGCTCGCGCTCGGCGTCGTCACGAAACTGGTAGGTGTCGATGGCCGCCCTGGCCACCCCCATCACCCCCATCACCAGCACGGCGGCAGCCAGCCAGCGCCTCATGGCTTGGCCTCGTCGACCAGGCCCTGGTACAGCGGCGCCAGCTGCTCGCGCCATACGCTGGCATCGATGATGCCCACGTGCTTGTAACGGATGATGCCCTTGGCGTCGATCAGGAAGGTTTCCGGCGCACCGTACACGCCCAGGTCCAGGCCCAGGCTGCCTTGTTCGTCGCGGATGTCCAGCTGGTACGGGTTGTGGAACTCGGCCAGCCATTTGCGCGCGGCGGCGTTGTCGTCCTTGTAGTTGATGCCGTGAATCACCACGCCTTGCTCGGCCAGTTGGTTCAGATACGGGTGCTCGACCTTGCACGACGGGCACCAGGTGGCCCACACGTTGACCAGCGCCGGGCGCCCTTGCAGGTCGGCCTGGGTCAGGTTGCGCTCACCCTGGGTCGAAGCCAGGGCGAACGCCGGGAACGGCTTGCCGATCATTGCCGAGGGCAATTCCTCGGGCTTGAGGAACAACCCCTTGTAGAGAAACACCGCCATCAGCAGGAACACCGCCAGTGGCACTACCAAGATCCAACGCTTCATGCAGTTGCTCCAGACACGCCCAGGGCTTCACGCACCCGGGTCTTGACCTTGACGCGGTAGCGCCGGTCGAAGGCCGCCAGCAAGCCGCCCAGGCCGGTCAGCAGACCGCCCAGCCAGATCCAGCGAACGTAAGGCTTGATGTGCACGCGCACCGCCCAGGCGCCGTTTTCCAGCGGCTCGCCGAGGGCAACGTAGAGGTCGCGGGTGAAGCCTGCGTCGATGCCGGCCTCGGTCATCATCGACTGCTGCACGGTGTACAGGCGCTTTTCCGGGTGCAGGGTGGTGACTTCACGGCCCTCGCGGCTGACCACGATGGTGCCCTTGTCGGACACGAAGTTCGGGCCCTCGAAGTGCTTGGCACCCTCGAACAGGAAGTGGTAACCGCCCAGCTCCATGCTCTCACCCGGCGCCATGCGCAGGTCGCGCTCGGCGCTGTTGTTGCTCGACAGCACCACGCCCAGGGCGCACACCACCAGGCCCAGGTGCGCCAGCTGCATGCCCCAGTAGCTGCGGGTAAGGCCGCGCACGCCCTTGGCCAGGCCCTTGTGGCGGGTTTTGTCGACAATATCGCGCAGCCCGCCGAGTACCACCCAGGCAGCCAGGGCAAACACGCTCAAGATAGGCCAGTCGAAATCGTCGACGATCAGCCCGGCCACCGGCGCCAGCACCGCAGCGCCAACCAGCACTGGGGTCATCATGCTTGCCAGCCACTTGCCGGGGGTGTCCTTCCAGCGCACCACCACGCCCACGCCCAGCACCACCATCAGCAGCGCCATCAGCGGCAGGAACAGGGCATCGAAGTACGGTGGGCCAACCGACAGCTTGGCCCCGGTCAGGGCATCGAGCACCAGCGGGTACAACGTGCCCAGCAGAATCATCGAGGCGGCCACCACCAGGATCAGGTTGTTGGCCAGCAGCAGCGTTTCACGCGACCACAGGCCAAAGCCCACCTGGCTCTTGACCACCGGGGCGCGCAGGGCGAACAGGGTCAGCGAGCCGCCGACCACGCACAGCAGGAAGATCAGGATGAACACACCGCGCGCCGGGTCGGCGGCAAAGGCATGCACCGAGGTCAGTACGCCGGAGCGAACCAGGAAGGTGCCGAGCAGGCTCAAGGAGAACGCGGCAATCGCCAGCAGCACGGTCCAGCTTTTGAACACGCCGCGTTTTTCAGTCACCGCCAGCGAGTGAATCAGCGCCGTGCCCACCAACCATGGCATGAACGAGGCGTTTTCCACCGGGTCCCAGAACCACCAGCCGCCCCAGCCCAGCTCGTAGTAGGCCCACCACGAGCCGAGGGTGATGCCCACCCCGAGGAAGGCCCAGGCGACCATGGTCCAGGGCCGCGACCAGCGAGCCCAGGCGGCATCCAGGCGCCCGCCGAGCAATGCCGCAATGGCAAAGGCGAAGGCCACCGAGAAGCCCACGTAGCCCATGTACAGCATGGGCGGGTGGACGATCAGGCCGAAGTCCTGCAGCAATGGGTTGAGGTCACGGCCATCGGCCGGCACTTGCGGCAACAGGCGCTGGAACGGGTTGGAGGTGATGATCAGAAAACTCAGGAAGCCCACGCTGATCATGCCCATTACCGCCAGCACGCGGGCCAGCATCACCTGTGGCAGTTGGCGCGAGAAGATCGACACGGCGAAGGTCCAGCCGCCGAGGATCAGCGCCCACAGCAGCAGCGAGCCTTCGTGGGCGCCCCACACGGCGCTGAACTTGTAGTACCAGGGCAAGGCGCTGTTGGAGTTGCTGGCGACATAGGCCACCGAGAAGTTGTCGGTCATGAAGGCGTGGGTCAGGCAGGCGAAGGCGAACGCCAGGAAGGTGAACTGCCCCCAGGCCGCCGGGCGCGCCAGGCTCATCCACAGGCTGTCGCCACGCCAGGCGCCGAGCAGCGGCAGCGTGGCCTGCACGGCGGCAAAGCAGATCGCCAGAATCATCGCCAACTGGCCGAGTTCGGGAATGACCAGGGCGGCGTTCATGGCTTGGCCTCCGCACCGGCTGCCGCCTGGCCGCTTTCCTTCAGGGCCTTGGTGACTTCCGGCGGCATGTACTTCTCGTCGTGCTTGGCCAGCACCTCGTCGGCCACCACCACGCCGTCGGCGTTGAGCTTGCCCAGGGCGACGATGCCCTGCCCTTCACGGAACAGGTCAGGCAGGATGCCGCGGTAGGTGATCGGCACCGACTTGTTGAAGTCGGTGACCACGAAGCGCACGTCGAGCGAGTCCGAGGAGCGCTGCACCGAGCCCTTTTCCACCATGCCGCCGGCGCGGATGCGCGTGTCCAGCGGGGCCTCGCCGTTGGCGATCTGGGTGGGGGTGTAGAACAGGTTGATGTTCTGCTGCAGGGCGCTCAAGGCAAAGCCGACGGCCACCGCAACCCCGGCCAGCAGGCCGAGGATCAGGAACAGGCGTTTCTTGCGCTGCGGATTCACTGGTTGTTCTCCCGGCGCAAACGGCGCGCCTCTTCTTGCAGGTAACGACGGCGGGCCAGCAACGGGGCGGCGACATTCAGCGCCAGCACCGCCAGGCAGATGCCGTAGGCCGACCAGACGTACAGGCCATGGTGGCCCATGGCGAGGAAGTCGCCGAAGGATGCGAAACTCATGGTGCGGCCCTCCGCCCCAGGCTGTTCAGCACTTCTTCCCTCACCCAGCTGGCGCGGGCTTCGCGCTTTAGCACTTCAAGGCGCATGCGCAGCAGCAGCACCGCGCCGAAAAAGCAGTAGAACCCAAGCGCCGTGCACAGCAGCGGCAACCACATCTGGGCCGGCATCGCCGGTTTCTCGGTGAGGGTGAAGGTGGCGCCCTGGTGCAGGGTGTTCCACCACTCCACCGAATACTTGATGATCGGGATGTTGATCACGCCGACGATGGCCAGCACCGCGCAGGCCTTGGCGGCGCTGTCGCGGTTGCTGATGGCCTGGCCCAGGGCGATGATGCCGAAATACAGGAACAGCAGAATCAGCATCGACGTCAGCCGGGCATCCCACACCCACCAGCTGCCCCAGGTCGGCTTGCCCCAGATCGCCCCGGTGACCAGCGCCACGGCGGTCATCCAGGCGCCGATGGGCGCCGCGCACTGCAGGGCCACGTCGGCCAGTTTCATCTTCCACACCAGCCCCACTACCCCGGCCACCGCCAGCAGCACGTAGCAGGACTGCGCCAGCATGGCCGCCGGCACGTGGATATAGATGATGCGGAAGCTATTGCCCTGCTGGTAATCCTCCGGGGCGAAGGCCAGGCCCCAGACCACGCCGGTGGCCAGTAGCACGATGGCGGAAACGGCCAGCCAGGGCAGCATGCGGCCGCTGATGGCGTAGAACCATTTCGGCGAGCCCAGTTTGTGGAACCACGTCCAGCTTATTTTCATCAGGTACATCCAGGGTGTTGGCCGGGCTTGGAAGCCCAGGACTCGTTATTCGCCGACGCTGATCTTCAGGCCGGCCGCTATCGCAAAAGGTGCCAGGGTTACCGCCAGGGCAGTCAGGCTGGCAAGCCAGAGCAAGTGGCCGGTGGCCGGCATATTCTGCAACGCCGCCTGCAACGCACCACTGCCCAGGATCAATACAGGGATATACAACGGCAGAATCAGCAACGCCAGCAGCAACCCACCGCGTTTCAAACCGACCGTCAGCGCCGCGCCCACCGCCCCCAGCAGGCTCAGTACCGGGGTGCCGAGCAGCAGCGAACCGAGCAGCACCGGCAGGCAATGGCCGGGCAGGCCCAGCATCAAGGCTAGCAAGGGCGCCAACAATACCAGGGCAAGGCCGGAAAAAATCCAGTGCGCCAGCACCTTGGCCAGCACCAGCAGCGCCAGCGGGTGGGGCGAAAGCACCCACTGCTCCAGCGAGCCGTCCTCGAAATCGCTGCGAAACAGGCCATCGAGCGACAGCAATACCGCCAGCAACGCCGCCACCCAGACCAGCCCCGGCGACAAGGTTTGCAACAATTGGCTTTCCGGGCCGACCGCCAGCGGGAACAGCGCCACCACGATGGCGAAGAACACCAGCGGGTTGGCCAGCTCTGCCGGGCGACGGAACAGCAGGCGCGCTTCGCGGCGCAGCAACAGGATGAACACGCTCATGCCGCCCACTGCCCCAGGTTCAGTTCACGGTACCCCGACGGCAGGTGCGCCAGGCTGTGGTGGGTGGTCAGCACCACCGTGCCGCCCTGCTCGCAATGGGCCGCCAGGTGCGCCTCAAGCTGGGCGACGCCTTGTTTGTCGAGGGCGGTGAAAGGCTCGTCGAGAATCCACAGCGGCGGGCTGTCCAGGTACAGCCTGGCCAGCGCCACGCGGCGCTGCTGCCCGGCCGACAAGGTATGGCAGGGTACGTCCTCGAAACCGCGCAGGCCCACCGCCGCCAGGGCCGCCCAGATTGCCTCGCGGCTGGCCGGGCGGTGCAAGGCGCACAGCCAGGCGAGGTTTTCCTCGGCGCTGAGCAGGTCCTTGATGCCGGCGGCATGACCGATCCACAGCAAGATGCTGGCCAGGGCATGGCGCTGCTCGGCCAGCGGCTGGCCGCCCAGCAGGATCTGCCCGGCGGTCGGCTGCATCAGCCCGGCCAACAGGCGCAGCAGGCTGGTTTTGCCGCTGCCGTTGGGGCCGCTGATCTGCAGCATGTCGCCGGGGTGCAGTTCGAAGTCCAGGTGCTCGAACAGCAGGCGCCAGTCGCGCTCGCAGGCCAGGCCTGCCGCTTGGAGGTGGAGGGTCACGGTTTCGCCTTATCTTTGTCGGGTTTGGGATTGGCGGCGCCTGCTTCGCGGGGCAAGCCCGCTCCTACAGGTGGCATTTTTTCTGTAGGAGCGTGCTTGCCCCGCGAAGCAGGCGCCGCCAATCCTCAACCCTGTGTCTCAAGTCGCCCTTCACGCTGCCGTTATACTGGCCAGTGACGAGCGGTCGGCATTATACATGCCTGCCCCGCCAAGCAAGATGACGGGTTCGACAGGTTGTATACAATCATGACTGAAATCAATAGTCTCGGCGCACAAACCGCGCTCAACCCGCAGGCGATCAAGGCGCAACTGACCGGTGAACTGCTGAACCTGACCCAGGCGCAGCCCGGCCTGATCAAGCCCGGCGAAACCGCCCAGGCCGATGTGCTGAGCCTGCGCCAGAGCGGCAGCACCTTCCAACTGGTGCTGCAGGTGCTGCAGGCCAACGGCAGCCAGGCCCAGGTTCAGGTCACGGCCAACCAGCCATTTCCCCAAGGCAGCCAGCTCACGCTCAGCCAGCCGCAGGCCGACCGCCTGGCGGTCACGCTGCAGCAGGCCAGTGCCAGCAATGTCGCCACCCTGACTCAACTGGACACCAGCAAAGTGCCAGTCGGCACCCTGTTGCAGGGCAAGGTGCTGACCAGCCAGGCGCTGGCGCCAAACCCGGGCCAGGCGGCCAGCTTCCGCTCGCTGGTCAACCTGCTCAACAGCGCCCAGGCCGGCGCCACCCTGACCATCGACAGCCCGCGCCCACTGCCGGTCGGCAGCTTGCTCAGCGCCCTGGTACAAGGCGACCAGTCGCTGCGCTTCGTACCCCTGAGTGGCCGCCAGGAGCAGTTGAACATCGCCCAGCAGTTGCTCACCCAGCAAGGCCGCCAAGCGTCCCTGCCCGGCCTGCTCAATGCCCTGCAGCAGCTGGCCAGCAGCCCAGGCGGCAACGGCGAACTGCGCAGTGCGGCCAGCGATCTGCTGGCCAGCCTGCCCGATGCGCGCCAGCTCAGCGATGGCAAGGCGGTGGCCCAGGCGCTGAACAACAGCGGCGCTTTCCTGGAGGCAAAGCTGCTGGGCGGGCTGGGCGCCAGCGTGGTCACCGACCTCAAGGCGCAACTGGTACGGCTGGTGGCGCAGGCCTCGGCAAGCGCGCCGAACAACCCGGCGGTCGCCTCTGCCGCCCTGGCCCAGGCGCTGCCGGCCATGGCCCGCAGTGCCCTGGGCATGCTCGACCGCGTCACCCCGCGCACCCCGCCTGGGGCCTTCCCGCTGCCCTCGCGGCTGCTCCAGGCAATGGAGCACGAAGGCGACCTGCAACAGTTGCTGCGCCTGGCTGCTGCCGCCATTTCGCGCCTGCAGAGCCACGCCCTGAGCAGCCTGCAACAATCCGGCAGCCTGGAAAACGGCAACCAGCAGACCACCTGGCAAACCGAGGTGCCGATCCGCCACGGCCAGGATTTCATCCCCTTGCAGGTGAAGCTGCAGCGCGAGGAAACCCCCGAGCAACACCAGCAACGCCAGCGTGAGGCACAAGACCCGTTGCAGGCGCTATGGCGCATCGACCTGGCCTTCGACCTGGCGCCGCTGGGGCCGCTGCAGGTCGAGGCGCAGCTGCTTGACGGCCGCTTGTCTGGCCAGTTGTGGGCAGAACGCGAACAAACCGCACGGCTGATCGACAGCCAGCTCGGCACCCTGCGCGAGCGCCTGCTGGCCCGCGGCCTGGATGTCGGCGACCTGGAATGCCACCCCGGCCTTCCGCCACAGGGCCCGCGCACGCGGGTGGAACAACGTTGGGTGGATGAAACCGCATGATCGACAAGCAACCGCGCCAGGCCATCGCCCTGAGCTACGATGGCCAGCAGGCCCCTACCCTCACCGCCAAGGGCGACGACGAGCTGGCCGAGGCCATCCTGGCCCTGGCCCGCGAGCACGAAGTGCCGATTTATGAAAACGCCGAGCTGGTGCGCCTGCTGGCACGCCTGGAGCTGGGCGAGCAGATTCCCGAAGCGCTGTACCTGACCATCGCCGAGATCATCGCCTTCGCCTGGCAACTGCGCGGCAAGGTGCCGGTCGGCTTCGCCGACGAACCCGAGGCTGAACGCGACATCACCCCAACCGTGCTGCCGCTGCCAGGCAGCATTTAACTAACACGTCCTGGCCCAGGCAGGGGCATAGGCTGGTCGGCCCAACCGCTCAGGACCGCCTCCGATGACCACCCCTGCCCCCCTGCACCAGCCGCTGCTGCGCAACGCCCTGGTCGACTTCCCACGCCCCGATACCCTGGCCGAAACACTGTTGCGTGACTGGCTTGGCAGCCGGGGAATCACCCTCTCCCCCCTGGAAATCGACGTCGTCACCCTGCACTACCAATACACCCGCCTGGATGAAGACCCCGCGCAGTACCGCTTGAATGCGCAAATCAGGCAGCGGGTAAACCTGGTGGAAGCCTTGCTGGGCAACTGGCAAGGGGAACCTGCCGGCGGCTACAACGGCTTTCACTACGGCGACTGGGCCGGCATCGCGCCGCCCCAGGCGGTGACCGTGGTCGAGCGCCTGGAGCCGCTGTCGGCCTGGTCCAATTCCGCCCCCTACATGGTCTTCAATGGCCTGTACCGGCGTAGCGCAAGCCAGGCCTACGGCCCCGCCACACGCCTGGCCATTCGCGCCGAGGATTTCCAGAGCTACGTGTGGGGGCTGGCGCTGCATGGGCGTCTCAAGCAAGCGCTGAATAACTATTGGGGAAACGGCCTGCAGCGCTACGCACGGGCATTGAAGATCGCCTTCATCAGCGCCTGCAACAAGCAGGTGAGCGAGGGCAGCCTCAGTGAGCCGGCCCGGCGCCTGGCCTGGCAGGCAGCCGGCCTGCTGCCCGGTGCGCCCCAGGTGCAGTGCCGGCTGCTCAACGTGTATGGCTACGTCAGCACTTCGCTGCTGTACATCCAGGGCCCGGACAGCAACGCCGTGCTGCTGTACGTGCCCGGCAACTCATCGCCACTGCACCAATTCGACAATGAGCTGGCACTCAAGCACTGGTTCGCCAGCCAGTGCCAGGACAGCGATCGCCAGCAATGGCTGCAGCAGTATTTCTCCCCCAGCACCTGGCCCGACGGCCTGCAGTACAGCGGCCTGGGCACCGCCCTGCAGGGGCTTGGCCTGTACCCGCGCCCCCACCGCCTGCCCATCGACCACCCAGGTTTCGCCAGCAGCGGCGTGTGGAACCCCGACGACACCGTCAACTATGCCGCTGCGACCCACAGCCCACCGATCACCGGCGACCTGTTCGACTACCTGGCCCAGCAGCAGAAACAACGCAGCTACGACGACATGGACTACCGCGTTGTCACCAACCACCAGGTCGACAAACGCCGCTGGGGAAGCTACCTGAGTATTTCAGTGGGCATGCTGGGCCCGTTCGCCCTGGTACTGCCTGAACTGATCCCGGTGCTGGTGCTCGGCGGCCTGGCCCAGTTCGGGTTGGGGCTGGACCAGGCGATCAATGGCCACACGCTCGACGAACAGGTCGAAGGGCTGGAGAACCAGGCCTTCGGCCTGCTCAACGCCGCGCCGCTGGCAGCCGGCGTCGCCCGTGCCAGCCAACTGTTCAGTTACCTCAGGCCAGGTTTTCTCCGCGCCCCGCGCCTGGCCGAGCTGCTGGGCCCTCTGGCCGGCTCCGCCACACCGGTGGAAACCTTCGAATTGCTGCCAGCGGAGTACGCTTTCCGAGCACCGGCGCCGCAGAACGTGCAAGCAGCCTCGGTGGTAACGCGCGTGGATGAAGCGCTGAACCACTACTTCGAAGGCCGCTTCGAAACGGCAGGCGATACGCGCACCGAGCCTGTGGTGTATGACCTGCAAGGCGACTGTTTCATCAAAGCCAGTGAACACCAACTGCCAGCGCCGCAGCGCTGGGTGTTCGGCAGCGGCGCCTCCCAGGCCCTGGTGCACCTGGCCGACCTGCAGCGTACCGTCAGCGACGCCCAACGCATCGCCACCTTGCAGCAACTGGGCATCCGGCTGGACCTGCCCATCGACTACGCCTTCCTGGACAACCTGGAGCGCACCCCGATACCGCGGATCATCTCCAGCCTGTGGGTAGGCGACCAGCGGATCTCGGGCCTGTTCCTCGATGCCCTGGCGCACAATGCCGCAGCGGTGCAGGGCACCGACTACCAGTACCAGCTGTTCCTGTCGCGGCAGAACCCCAGGGTGTACCAAGCCAACCTCCGGCAACTGCAGGCCCGGGCGCCCCAGTTGAGCGTGCATCCGCTCGAAGACGAGGCGTTCTACCAGGACTTCGCCCGCTCCCCCTATTTTCGCCAGTACCAGGCCGCCCTGGGCGACAGCGGCAGCCACGCCACCAACTTCAGTTCTGCCAGCGATATCCTGCGCTACCGGGTACTCAAGCATTTCGGCGGGCTCTACCTGGATGCCGACGATCGCCTGTTCAGCATCGGCGCCGGGCCAGGGCGGCTGCCGCTGGCCAACCATACCCTGCAAACCACCGCTGACGGCCTGCTGCTGTCACCGCCGGTGTCCAGCGACCAGCTGGGGCTGTACATCAAGTACAACAGCAGCATGATTGGCAGCCACCCGAACAACCCGACGCTGGACGCCATTTCCGACGAGATCCTGCGGCGCTTCCAGCAAGACCCACTGTTCTACACCGGGCGGCCCGACGCCGTGTTCAACCCGGTGGGTTTCAACGCCTACGCCAAGCGCCTGAACCGCCTGACCGGCCCTGGCGTGCTCAATGATGTGATCGACACGCGCCTGCCCTGGCTCAGGCAGCTGCGTGAGCTGTGCAGCCTGCTGGTGTCGCCGGTGCATGACCTGCACAGCGCCATCAACCTGCGCGAATTGACCCGGCTGATGCGCGAGCATGCACCGCTGGACCGCTTCGTGGAGATGGGGCAGGCCCACAGCTGGCAGTACCAATGACGCCAAGGCGCTGCGTTAAGTACCGCAAGCGCCAGTGCCTTTGCGCCAACCATGCAGGCCTCATTCACCATCGGGCCCGCACCATGAGCACACTCAACATCAACGCCACCGGCGTGCAGTACGTTCGCAATCACCTCAAGGGCTTCCCCCGCCCCGACCGGGAGGCGGCCAATGCCATCCGTGCCTGGAGCGCCGAGCGCGGCCAGCCGCTGGACCCGGACCGGGTCGAGGTGGTGACGCTTCATTACCAGCCAGACGGCCCCCAGGGCTACCTGGCCGTCATCACCGAGCGCATGACCCTGACCCAGGCGGTGCTGGCCAACTGGCAGGGCGAAAGCAACCGCAACCTGCTCGGTGCGCTGTTCGCCGGCCCCTGGGCCGGCACGTTCCCCGTGGGCAAGGTGACCCTGGTGGACACCCTGCCCGCGTTCAGCCAATGGCAACCGGGCATCCATCACCAGGTCTACAACGGCCTGTTCCACATCACCCCAGCAGGCAACCTCGATGCCAGTACCCACGTGCTACTCCCAGCCGAGGCCTTCCAGGCTTTCATCTGCAACCTGGACCTGCACGACCGTTACCTGGCGATGCTCGACGACTACTGGGCTGCGTACCTGGGCAGCCATCGCCTGTCGGCCAAGCTCGCCTTCATCACCGCCTGCAACCAACAGGTGCAGCAAGGCAGCCTGAGCGATGCGGCGCGCCAGCTCGCCTGGCAGGCGGCAGGGCTGGGCACCACGGTGCGCGGGTTCACGGCCTGCAGCCTGAACATCTACGGCTACGCCAGCACCGACGCGCTGCTGCTCAGCAGCGGCGAAAGCCCGCTGGTCGTGCTCTACCTGCCTGGCAACAGCGCGCCCCTGCACGAGTTCGCACACCTGGACGCGCTGCGCGACTGGGTAGCCGTGCAATGCCAGGACCCGCTCAAGCGCGCCGCCCTGAAGGGCTATTTCGCCCAGGCCGACGGGCCGGATGGGCTGGACTTCAGCGGCCTGGACGAGGCCCTGATCGGCCTTGGCAGCTACCCGGCCATTCACCACCGTTCGCCCCGGCGCTCCGGGTTCACCACCGATGGCCCGTGGGCACCGCGCCAATACGTGCACTACCGGCCCGCGCACTACAGCGCGCCCATCACCGGCGACCTGTTCCAGGCCCTTGCCCTGCGGCAAAAGGCCCGCAGCTATGCCGACGCCGATTTCCTCATCACCCGCGACAGCGAGGTGACCCAGGCCCGCTGGCGCGGCTACCTGAATTCGGCCATGACCCTGCTGGCACCGCTGGCGATCGTCGTGCCGGAGCTGCTGGTGATCGTTGCCGCCGGTGGCATCGCCCAGTTCGGCCTGGGCCTGGACCAGGCCATCGAAGGCAAGGATGCCCGGCAGCAGGCCGAAGGCGTCGAAACGCTGAGCGCCGGCCTGCTCAATGCCGTGGTGCTGCCCACTGCCGCCGAGCAAGTCGGCCAGCTGTTCCGGGTCAAGAGCGAAGGCTTCATCCTGCCCGGCCGGATCAACGACCAATGGGGCTACCCGCTGAGCCCGGTGGGCGCACCTCGGTTACCGGACCTGGAGGTTGCGCGCTACTTCCACATTCCCGACGACATCGCGCCCCTGCCCGGCGCCGACGAAGCTACCGCCGGCGCGGTGATCCGCACGCCCCGCTACGATGGCCGGCCAGATCGCCTGGAGAGCAGCATCGATACCTACAACGAGGCGGTGGTGTACGACATGCAACAGGATGCGTTCATGATCGCACGGGACGCCAACGAGGTTTCCCCAACCCTGTATGTCGCCCGCGCAGGCTCCCGGGACTTGCGCCCGGTGGCGCGTGACCGCCCCGTCACTCACCCAATGCGCAGCGCCACCCTGCGCGCCCTGGGCGTCGACCTGCAACTGCCGTTCGAACTGGCCCCGGTCACGGCTGCCGATAGCCAAGCGATCCCCAAGACCATCTCGTGCTTGTGGGTTGGCGACAAGGCCATCAGCTCGGCACTGATTCGCAACATGGCAACCAATGCCGCCCGGCTGCAGTCCAGCCAATATGCCTACCGGCTGTTCCTGTCGCGGGCCACCTTGCCGGCCTACGAGCAGAACCTGCGACTGCTGGCCGAACACGCGCCGGGCTTGCAGGTGCTGACGTTGGAAGACCAGCCGTTCTATCAAGCCTTCAGCGCCAGCCGCTACCATGCCCAGTACCAGGCGGCGGTGGATGGCAACGGGGGGGTGGCCAGCAATTTCGCCTCGGCGTGCGACAACCTGCGCTATTTCATGCTCGACCATGATGGCGGGCTGTACATGGATGTCGACGACAGCATCCTGGCGCCTGGCCAGTACCCTCAGGTGGTCAATGGCGTTCCCTTGGGCCGGCCTGGCGAGCCGATCGATGACGTTGCGCTGCTGGCGCCCGCCGACGGCCTGTTGCTACCGCCGCCGGTGTCCAATGAAAAACTGGGGATGAACTGCCTGTTCAACAACAGCCTGATCGGCAGCCATGCCAACAACCCGACCCTCAAGGCCCTGCTCGAAGAGATGCACGCACGGTACCAAGGCAGGCTGGACTTCTACGACAGCAGGCCCAGCTTTGCCAGCGACCCGGCCGGGTTCTATCGCTATGCCAACGAACTGAGCAGGCTGACCGGGCCAAGGCTGCTGACCGACATCGTCGACCAGCGCCTGGGGCATCTGTACCGGCTGCGCCAGGCGTTCAACCTGGGGCTGTTGCCGAAGGTGAACAGCTGGCTGTTCGTCGACCCCGACCTGGTCGAGCAGGCCTGGCGTGCGCTCACGCCCCTGAACCGGTTTGCCAGGGTTGGCGGCAACCTGTCGTGGGCCAGGACCTGAGGCGTGTTTTCAGTCATTGGCGATAAACCTGGTAGGAGCGAGCGCAGCTCGCGATGGGCTGCAAAGCAGCCCCGGCGTCCTGTGCCGCGAAGCTGAAAACCTGGGGCCGCTGCGCGCCCCATCGCGAGCTACGCTCGCTCCTACCAACCGCTCGGTATACCCGGCTAGTCGCTGCGATGCAGCTTGCTCATCAACTCCGCCTCGGCCTGGGCCAACACCTGAGGTGCGTTTTCACCCATTGGCGGTAAACCTGGTAGGAGCGAGCGCAGCTCGCGATGGGCTGCAAAGCAGCCCCGGCGTCCTGTGCCGCGAAGCTGAAAAACCAGGGCCGCTGCGCGCCCCATCGCGAGCTACGCTCGCTCCTACCAACCGCTCGGTATACCCGGCTAGTCGCTGCGATGCAGCTTGCTCATCAACTCCGCCTCGGCCTGGGCCAACACCTGAGGTGCGTTTTCACCCATTGGCGGTAAACCTGGTAGGAGCGAGCGCAGCTCGCGATGGGCTGCAAAGCAGCCCCGGCATCCTGTGCCGCGAAGCTGAAAACCTGGGGCCGCTGCGCGCCCCATCGCGAGCTACGCTCGCTCCTACCAACCGCTCGGTATACCCGGCTAGTCGCTGCGATGCAGCTTGCTCATAAACTCCGCCTCGGCCTGGGCCAACACCTGAGGTGCGTTTTCACCCATTCGCGGTATACCTGGTAGGAGCGAGCGCAGCTCGCGATGGGCTGCAAAGCAGCCCCGGCGTCCTGTGCCACGAAGCTGAAAACCTGGGGCCGCTGCGCGCCCCATCGCGAGCTACGCTCGCTCCTACCAACCGCTCGGTATACCCGGCTAGTCGCTGCGATGCAGCTTGCTCATCAACTCCGCCTCGGCCTGGGCCAACACCTGAGGTGCGTTTTCACCCATTGGCGGTAAACCTGGTAGGAGCGAGCGCAGCTCGCGATGGGCTGCAAAGCAGCCCCGGCGTCCTGTGCCGCGAAGCTGAAAACCTGGGGCCGCTGCGCGCGCCATCGCGAGCTACGCTCGCTCCTACCAACCGCTCGGTATACCCGGCTAGTCGCTGCGACGCAGCTTGCTCATCAACTCCGCCTCGGCCTGGGCCAACACCTGAGGTGCGTTTTCACCCATTGGCGGTAAACCTGGTAGGAGCGAGCGCAGCTCGCGATGGGCTGCAAAGCCGCCCCGGCATCCTGTGCCGCGAAGCTGAAAACCTGGGGCCGCTGCGCGCCCCATCGCGAGCTACGCTCGCTCCTACCAAACGTTTGGTATACCGAGCTATTCGCTGCGATGCAGCTTGCTCATCAACTCCGCCTCGGCCTGGGCCAACACCTGAGGTGCGTTTTCACCCATTGGCGGTATACCTGGTAGGAGCGAGC
This sequence comes from Pantoea sp. Ap-967, assembly GCF_011752565.1. Classification (GTDB taxonomy): domain Bacteria; phylum Pseudomonadota; class Gammaproteobacteria; order Pseudomonadales; family Pseudomonadaceae; genus Aquipseudomonas. The sequence continues at coordinate 6,762 of NZ_VWXK01000016.1, read as the reverse complement.
GCAGCTCGCGATGGGCTGCAAAGCAGCCCCGGCCAAACGCTCGGTATACCTGGTTAGCCGCTGCGGTGCAGCTTGCTCATCAACTCCGCCTCGGCCTGGGTCAGGCCGCAGGTTTCGGTAAGCTCTGCCACGCTGGCGCCCATGCCCACCAGCTTGGCGGCCTGGGTGAAGGTCACGCTGTTGGGGTCGCGCTGCTCCAGCTGCTGGACCTTCTCCGGCAGCGGCGCCAGGGTGGTGCGCAGCTCATGGATGGCCTCACCCATGCGCACGCTGCCGTTCTGGTAGTCGTCCAGGCGCTTGGCCAAATCCTTGATGCGCTGGTCGCGCAAGGCATCGCCCAGCGCCTGCTGCGCGGCCAGCTCACGCTGGCGCTTGCTGTAGTTGAGGAAGAACCACAGGCTGAGGGCCCACAGCAAGGCCAGGAAAATTACCGCCGCCTCGAAGATCAACTCAGATGTTCTCCAGCTCGGACCATTCTTCCTCGGTCATCATCTTGTCCAGCTCAACCAGAATCAGCAGCTCGCCGTTCTTGTTGCACACGCCCTGGATGAACTTGGCCGACTCTTCGTTGCCCACGTTCGGCGCCGTTTCGATTTCCGACTGGCGCAGGTACACCACCTCGGCAACGCTGTCGACCAGGATGCCGACCACTTGCTTGTCGGCCTCGATGATGACGATACGGGTGTTGTCGGTCACATCCGATGGCATCAGGCCAAAGCGCTGACGGGTGTCGATCACCGTCACCACATTGCCGCGCAGGTTGATGATGCCCAGCACATAGCTCGGCGCTCCCGGCACCGGGGCGATCTCGGTGTAGCGCAGCACTTCCTGCACCTGCATGACGTTGATGCCGTAGGACTCGTTGTCCAAACGGAAGGTTACCCACTGCAGGATCGGATCTTCAGAACCTTGCGCAGACGACTTTTTCATTCCCCTAGCCCTCTAAATCCGCTCGTTGGCGGTTGTGTTCGGTGTTATTTCTGTTTCGCGTGCAGCTGCTTGACCGCACCGCTGGCAATCAGCTCGGCCAGTTCGGCAACATCCAGCAGCGCACACATGTGTTCAATGACCGTGCCGGCCAGCCACGGGCGTTGGCCCCGCTGGCTGCGCCACTTGATCTCGGAAGGGTCCAGGCGCAGCGAGCGGCTGACCTGGTGCACCGCCAGCCCCCACTCGTAGCCCTGCACGGAAATCACATAATGCAGGCCCTGGCGGAAGTCGTCGCGGTAGCGGTCGGGCATCACCCAGCGCGCCGTGTCCAGCACCTTGAGGTTGCCGGCCTGGCAGGTCAGGATGCCAAGGAACCAGTCGGGTTGGCCGAACAGCGGTGTCAGTTCCTGGCCTTCCAGGCTGTAGATCGAGCCCAGGCACACCAACGGCACCGCCAGGGTCAGCCCGGCGACGTCGAACAGCAGGCATTCGAACGGCTCGGCCGCCCACTGCGGGCGGCCATCGATGGTGCGCGGTGGGGTGGGCGGCAGCGCAGCGCTGGCGGCGGGCAGGTGCACATCGACCAGCGGCGCAACCGGTTCCACCTCGGTCAGTACCGGGATGCTGGCCTCGGCCACCACCGCCTCCTCGACCACCGTCACCACCGGCTTTTCTACCGGCAGCAGGGTTGGCAGCACCTTGCGCTGGGGCTCGGCAAATGGCCGGGCGACCGCTGCAGGCACCGCCTGGCGCGCATCGCGTGCCTGCTCTTCGCGCACCGCAGCGGCGAATTCGTCGCTGGGTGCCGGCGCGGCCGGTGGCGGCAGGCTTTCTTCGGCTTCGGTGGCTTCCTGCAGCAAACCATCGAGGTAGGACTGCAGGGCCAGTTGCGGCCGGGTGCCGACGGGCTGATTCATGAGACCACCTGCGCGGCGGGCTTGTAGGTGAGCAAGTGCTTGAGCAGCGCCCGGTAGGCGATCACGCCGCGGCTCTTGCCATCGAATTGCGACGGCGTGACACCGTTGCGGCTGGCATCGCGCAGGCGCGTATCCACCGGGATGTAGCCTTGCCACACCTGGTGTTCATAGGTATCGCGCAACGCCTTGAGGGTGCCCAGCGAGGCCTGGGTGCGGCGGTCGAACAGGGTCGGCACGATCTGGTACGGCAACGCCTGGCGGCGCGAGCGGTTGACCATGCCCAAGGTGCCGATCATGCGCTCCAGGCCCTTGACCGCCAGGAACTCGGTTTGCACCGGAATCACCAGTTGCTGGCTGGCAGCCAGGGCGTTGACCATCAGCACACCCAGCAGCGGCGGGCTGTCGATCAAGGCAAAGTCGAAATCCTGCCACAGCTGCGCCAGGCTCTTGGCGATCACCAGGCCCAGGCCGTTCTGCCCCGGTGACTGGCGCTCCAGCACCGCCAGCGCGGTGCTGGAGGGCAGCAGCGAAATACGCTCGTCGCTGGTGGGCAGCAGCAGCTGCCCCGGCAGGCCTTCAGGCACGCTGCCCTTGTGCAGGAACAGGTCGTAGCAGCTGTGTTCCAGAACGTCCGGGTTGTGCCCGAAATAGCTGGTCATCGAGCCATGCGGGTCGAGGTCAACCACGACCACGCGCTTGCCTGCCTCGGCCAGCAGCCCGGCCAGGGCGATGGTGCTGGTGGTCTTGCCGACTCCACCTTTTTGATTGGCTACTGCCCAGACTCTCATAGGACAACTCATGACTCATTGAATGTTAACCCCTCCCTTGTAGGAGCGGGCTTGTCCCGCGAACACGGGCGTGGCCCGTGCCCTCCACCGCATCGCCCCGTTCACGGGGCAAGCCCGCGCCTGCACAGGCGACACGCAGTGACGGAGAATTGACTTATGGGCTGCTTCCCGCTGCCGGTGCACTTTGTGTGCCAGCACGGCGCAAGGCCGCATCCGGCGTGGCATTGGCAGTGCCAGAGCCGGTCAGGCTGCGGCGCACCTCAAGGTTGCGGGAAATCACCAGCACTACGCGCCTGTTGCGCGCACGGCCATCGGCCGTGTCGTTGCTGGCCACCGGCTGGTACTCGCCGTAGCCCACCGAGGCCATGCGCGCCGGGTTCACCCCTTCCATCGCCAGCAAGCGCACGATGCTCGCCGCCCGCGCCGCCGACAGCTCCCAGTTGGTCGGGTACTGGGCGGTACGGATCGGCTGGTTATCGGTGAAGCCTTCGACATGTACCGGGTTGGCGAACGGCTTGAGGATTTCCCCCACCTTGTCGATGATGTTGAACGCCTTGTCACTGGGCATGGCATCGCCACTGCCGAACAGCAACGAGGAATTGAGTTCGATCTCCACCCACAACTCGTTGCCGCGCACGGTCATCTGGTTGGAGTTGATCAGGTCGCCAAAGGCATCGCGCACGTCGTCGCTGATGGTCTTGAGCGGGTCGACATTGGTTTGCGCAAGGCCTGCGTCGGTCTGCTCGCTGTCCTTGATCAACGGCTCGGCCGGCTTGACCGACAGCGGCTGCTCATCACCAATGGGGATCGCCCGCATGCTGCGCTCGGGGTCGTTGAACACCCCCAGCAGCGCCTGCGAAACCACCTTGTACTTGCCCTCGTTGATCGAGGAAATCGAATACATGACCACGAAAAACGCGAACAGCAAGGTGATGAAGTCGGCGTACGACACCAGCCAGCGTTCGTGATTCTCGTGCTCTTCGACATGACGACGGCGGCGCATGGCTTACTCCATGAAGCCTTGCAGCTTCAGTTCGATCGAGCGCGGGTTTTCCCCCTCGGCAATCGACAACAGGCCTTCGAGCAGCATTTCCCGGTAGCGCGACTGGCGCATGACAATGGCCTTGAGCTTGTTGGCGATGGGCAGCAGCACCAGGTTGGCGCTGGCCACGCCGTAGATGGTGGCGACGAAGGCCACGGCAATGCCGTTGCCCAGCTGCGACGGGTCGGCGAGGTTGCCCATCACGTGGATCAGGCCCATCACCGCGCCGATGATACCGATGGTCGGCGCGTAGCCGCCCATGCTCTCGAACACCTTGGCAGCCTGGATATCGCGGCTTTCCTGGGTCAGGAAGTCCACTTCGAGGATGCTGCGGATCGCCTCCGGCTCAGCACCGTCCACCAGCAGCTGCAGGCCCTTGCGCGCATAGGGGTCGGGTTCGGCATCGGCCACCCCTTCCAGCCCCAGCAGGCCTTCCTTGCGCGCCACCAGGCTCCAGTTGACCACCCGGTCGATACCGCCGGCCAGGTCCACCCGCGGCGGGAAGATGATCCAGCGCAGAATCTGCAGCGCACGCTTGAACGCCGACAGCGGCGACTGCAGCAGCGCCGCCGCCAGGGTGCCGCCGAGCACGATCAGGCCAGCCGGGCCATTGAGCAGGGCGCCAACGTGGCCGCCCTCCAGGAAATTGCCGCCGACGATGGCGACGAAGGCCAGAATCAGGCCTATCAGGCTAAGCACGTCCATCAGACACACGCCTCGACCAGGTGTTTGCCGATTTCATCCAGGCTGTACACCGCATCGGCCAGGTTGGCTTTGACGATGGCCATGGGCATGCCGTAGATCACACAGCTGGCCTCATCCTGGGCCCACACGGTACTGCCGCCCTGCTTGAGCAGGCGCGCGCCTTCACGGCCATCGGCGCCCATGCCGGTGAGCACCACCGACAACACCTTGTCGCCATACGACTTGGCCGCCGAGCCGAAGGTGATGTCCACGCACGGCTTGTAGTTCAGGCGCTCGTCGCCGGGCAGGATTTTCACCGTGCCACGGCCGTCGATCATCATCTGCTTGCCACCTGGGGCCAGCAGGGCCAGGCCAGGGCGCAGCACATCGCCGTCCTCGGCTTCCTTGACGTTGATCTTGCACAGTTTGTCGAGGCGTTCGGCGAAGGCATTGGTGAACGCCGCCGGCATGTGCTGAATCAGCACGATCGGCGCCGGGAAGCTGGCCGGCAGCTGGGTCAGCACCCGCTGCAGGGCTACCGGGCCGCCGGTGGAAGTGCCGATGGCCACCAGCTTGTAGGGCTTGCGCTTGGGTGCCGGGGCGTGGGCGGCGGCAGGCGCGGGTGCCCGGGCAGGCACGGCAGTGCGCGCTGGCGCAGCACTGGCCAGGCTGCTGGCCGGGGCATGGCTGGCAGGGGCAGCAGTGGGCGCTGGCGCAGGCACCGGCGCGGGGCTGGCATAGCTGCCGAAGCGGCGGTTGCTGCGGGAAATGGTGTGGACCTTCTCGCACAGCAACTGCTTGACCTTCTCCGGGTTGCGCGAGATGTCTTCGAAGTTCTTCGGCAGGTAGTCCACTGCCCCGGCATCCAGCGCATCGAGGGTCACCCGGGCGCCTTCATGGGTCAGCGAGGAGAACATCAACACCGGCGTCGGGCAGCGCTGCATGATGTGGCGCACTGCGGTGATGCCGTCCATCATGGGCATTTCGTAGTCCATGGTGATGACATCGGGTTTGAGCGCCAGTGCCTGGTCGATCGCTTCCCTGCCGTTGGTTGCGGTGCCCACGACCTGGATCGTCGGATCCGCCGAGAGGATTTCCGAAACGCGGCGGCGGAAGAAACCGGAATCATCCACCACCAGGACCTTGACTGCCATAAACACTCCATTAGGCGGCGCCCCCGGCCAGGGTGCGCCGCCGAAAATCAGATACGCCGCGCCGCGTAGCGCTTGAGCATGCTCGGCACGTCGAGGATCAGCGCGATGCGCCCGTCACCGGTGATGGTGGCGCCAGACATGCCCGGGGTGCCCTGCAGCATCTTGCCCAGCGGCTTGATCACCACCTCTTCCTGGCCCACCAACTGGTCGACCACGAAGCCGATGCGCTGGGTGCCAACCGAAAGAATCACCACATGGCCCTCGTGCTGCTCCTCGTGCACCTGGCCCTGTACCAGCCAGCGCTTGAGGTAGAACAACGGCAGCGCCTTGTCGCGCACGATCACCACTTCCTGGCCGTCCACCACGTTGGTGCGCGACAGGTCGAGGTGGAAGATTTCGTTGACGTTGACCAGCGGGAAGGCGAACGCCTGGTTGCCCAGCATCACCATCAGGGTTGGCATGATCGCCAGGGTCAGCGGCACCTTGATGACGATCTTCGAACCCTGGCCCTTGGCCGAGAAGATGTTGATCGAGCCGTTGAGCTGGGAAATCTTGGTTTTCACCACGTCCATGCCCACGCCACGGCCAGACACGTCGGAAATCTCGGTCTTGGTCGAGAAGCCTGGGGCGAAGATCAGGTTGTAGCAGTCCGACTCGCTCAGGCGCTCGGCAGCGTCCTTGTCCATCAGGCCCTTTTCCACGGCCTTGGCGCGCAGGATGTTCGGGTCCATGCCCTTGCCATCATCGGAAATCGACAGCAGGATGTGGTCGCCTTCCTGCTCGGCCGAGAGCACCACGCGGCCGGTACGCGCCTTGCCAGAGGCTTCGCGCTCATCGGGCATTTCCACGCCGTGGTCGACGGCGTTGCGCACCAAGTGCACCAGCGGGTCGGCCAGGGCCTCGACCAGGTTTTTGTCCAGGTCGGTTTCTTCGCCCACCAGCTCCAGGTTGATTTCTTTCTTCAACTGGCGCGCCAGGTCGCGGACCAGGCGTGGGAAGCGACCAAAGACTTTCTTGATCGGCTGCATGCGGGTTTTCATCACCGCGGTCTGCAGGTCGGCGGTCACCACGTCGAGGTTGGACACGGCCTTGGACATGGCCTCGTCGCCGCTGTTCAGGCCCAGGCGCACCAGGCGGTTACGCACCAGCACCAGCTCGCCGACCATGTTCATGATCTCGTCCAGGCGGGCGGTGTCGACCCGCACCGTGGTTTCCGCTTCGCTGGCGTGCTTTTCCGCGGCCGGCGA